>NZ_BOOJ01000165.1 GCF_016863175.1 Paraplanobispora siamensis | reverse complement strand
GGCCATACGGGCGGTCGCCGCGGTCTCGCGACCCGTACGAATCTCCGGAACGCCCTTCGCGGCGTTCGCCATACCGGGGGCCGTCACCCGGCCGTCCCCTGCCACCGCCGGCCCGGTAGCCTCCCTGGCCTCCCGATCCGCGGTTCTCGCCTTCTTCGCGGCGGCCTGCGCCGTCCCGCCCGTTGTCACTGTTCACTTCTGGTCCATTTCGTTTGCTCACTCCGCGAGCGCGTCCCGTGTCTCGATCCCTGGGACGATTCGCTGTGCGGGCGGTCTCCGGCCGCGGGATGCGCCCCGTTCGCTATCGCTGCCCCGGCCTATCGTGGTGTGGCGCGACGAAGGCCACCCGCAGCAGGGGTGGCCCGGCCTCCTCAGCCTAGCAAGACACTCAAAGTTCCCAGGCCTATCCCGCAACCGCCGGCCTCGTACCCTCGTGCCCTGCCCCTGACCGAGCAAGGCAGGCACTCAGTCCGGCTTCCCGAGGCGTGTCTCGTAAAACCCTCAGCCGAACCGGCCCTCAAATCTTCCT
>NZ_BOOJ01000164.1 GCF_016863175.1 Paraplanobispora siamensis | reverse complement strand
TTGTCGAAGCGCATGCCCTCGGTGAGCTCGAGCTCCAGGCCGAAGGTGTTGCTCTCCTCGACGGTGATGACGCCTTCCTTGCCGACCTTGTCCATCGCCTCGGCGATCATCTCGCCGATCTGGGCGTCGCCCGCGGAGATGGAGGCGGTGGAGGCGATCTGCGCCTTCGTCTCCACATCCTTGGCCAGCTTGGACAGCTCCTCCGAGACCCGCTCGACCGCGGCCTCGATGCCCTTCTTCAGCGACATCGGGTTGGCCCCGGCCGCCACGTTGCGCAGACCCTCGCGCACCAGCGCCTGGGCCAGCACCGTGGCGGTGGTGGTGCCGTCACCGGCGACGTCATCGGTCTTCTTGGCGACTTCCTTGACGAGCTCGGCCCCGATCTTCTCCCACGGGTCCTCCAGCTCGATCTCCTTGGCGATGGAGACACCGTCGTTGGTGATGGTGGGGGCGCCCCACTTCTTCTCCAGCACGACGTTGCGGCCCTTGGGGCCCAGGGTCACCTTGACCGCGTCGGCGAGCTGGTTCATGCCGCGCTCAAGACCGCGACGGGCGTCCTCC
>NZ_BOOJ01000163.1 GCF_016863175.1 Paraplanobispora siamensis | reverse complement strand
CAGAACCCGCCTACATGCCCATCGCCGAGCGTGACGGCATGTCAGTCCGTCTCTTCGCGGACGTCCTTGCCCTGCTCGGCGAACGCCTTGAAGTCCTGCATGTGCTGTAGCGACTGCTTGCGGAAGGCACCGGGCATCAGAAGTCCCACCAGCCGCATCATCACGCCGCTGAACCGGTATTCGTTCTCGCTTTCCCAGAGTGTCGTCTCCGGACCGGCTTCGGTCAGCCGTTCGCGCCCGACGCTCCACATGCCCTCGACGACGATCTCGCGGTCGAAGTGAACGACGCTGCCTTTCGGTATCTCGTGCAGGTCTGCCGGTTCCCGGCGGGTGATGGTCTCGATGCCCTCGAACTTCTGCTTCCCCATCTGCATCACGACGCGCGACTTGGTGCCGAGCTGCCCGTGCTTCCCATTCAGCGGCTCGTGCGACACCAGACCCCGCAGCCACTTCGGTAGGTGTGCCGGGTCGGCGAGGAGCTGGGCCACCCTCTCCCGCGGCAGGGCGATCTCGATCGAGGCGGTGTACTTCATGGGGGTCGCTCTTTTCCTTGTCGGTGTGGGACAACTTGCTGCAGT
>NZ_BOOJ01000162.1 GCF_016863175.1 Paraplanobispora siamensis | reverse complement strand
GCACGGGCCGGGTCCCGCCACCGGCCCGTCCGGCCCGCTCCGCGAGCTCCGCCACGGTCGGCGCCTCGAAGACCGCCCGCACCGGCAGCTCGACCCCCAGCGCCGACCGCACCCGGCCCACCAGCCGCGTCGCCAGCAGCGAGTCCCCGCCCAGGTCGAAGAACGAGTCGTCGATCCCGGCCGCGTCGATCCCGAGGACCTCGCAGAACACCCCGCACAGGATCTCCTCCACCGGCGTGCGCGGCCCCCGTCCCGAGGCCGTCACCTCCGGCGCGGGCAGCGCCGCCCGGTCCAGCTTCCCGCTCCGGGTCACCGGCAGCCCGTCCAGCACCACCACGGCCGAGGGCACCATGTACTCCGGCAGCGTCTCCCGCACCAGCGCCCGGATCTCCTCCGGCGTCGGCGTCCCGGTCCCCGCGCTCACGCCGCCGTCCGACGACGCCGATACGGCCAGCGCCCGGGAGGGATTGCCCGGCGCCGGTACGGCCGACGGCCCGGAAGGGACATCAGGCGTCAAAGATGGCCCCCCGGAGGGGACACCCGGTTCCGGTAGGGCCAACGGCCCCGAGCCGTCACCCGACGTCGATACGGCC
>NZ_BOOJ01000161.1 GCF_016863175.1 Paraplanobispora siamensis | reverse complement strand
AGAAGGAGAAAGAGCAGCGCGAGCAGACGCTGGCCGAGTTGAGCCGGGCCAACCGGTTGCTGGAGGCGTCGCTGGCGGAGAACGCGGGGCTGCAGGCGCAGTTGCTGGCCCAGGCGCGGGAGGCGGGGGTTTTGGATGAGCGCCAGCGTATGGCGCGCGAGATCCACGACACGTTGGCCCAGGGGCTGACCGGGATCATCGCGCAGTTGCAGGCGGCCGAGCAGATGCACGAGGTGCCGGCGGCGTGGGCGCGGCCCTTCGCCGCGGTCAAGAGCCTGGCCCGGGAGAGCCTGACCGAGGCCCGGCGCTCGGTGGAGGCGCTGCGGCCCGAGTCGCTGGACGGCGCCCGGCTGAGCGAGGCCCTGGCCCAGGTGGCCGGGCAGTGGTCGCGGCTGCACGGCATCGCGGTTCAGGTCACCACCACCGGCACGGCCCGGCCGATGAGTTCGCAGGCCGAGTCCGCGCTGCTGCGCACCGCCCAGGAGGCCCTGGCCAACGTGGCCAAACACGCGCACGCGACCCGGGTCGGGGTGACGTTGTCCTATCTGGAGCACGAGGTCGCCCTGGACGTACGCGACGACGGCGAAGGCTTCGA
>NZ_BOOJ01000160.1 GCF_016863175.1 Paraplanobispora siamensis | reverse complement strand
GCGATATGCGAAAGGACGGCTGAGAGATGAATCAGGCAGCCCCTGAGGGAGAAGGCAGCGCACCGCCGGCCGATGAGGAGTACACCGCCTGGGCCCGGCGGTGGCTGGGTGATCGCCCGATCCCGCATGAGCTCCTGCGTCTGCTCGCCATACAAAACGGCCTGCTGCCCGGGGCCGACCGGCTCAGGAGGATGACCATCACCGTCCTGGCTCCCGGCGTGGACGATTCGCTGCTGCACGCACTGACCACCGCATTGGACGCGGGCGAGTGGGAGGTGATGAGGTACCTGCTTCCGGCCGTGAGCGTCGACAGTCCGGTCACCTTCGGCTCGGGCCTGTACGGCTACTGGGTCCACCCGGACGAGCACGCCGATCCGCCCGCGGTCGTCGGGGTCGACAGCGAGGGCGTCTTCTTCGTGCCGAACGGCAGGACGTTGGCTGAGGTGCTGGCCGCCTCCGGCCTGCCCGACGGTGCCTACGCCTTCGAGGAGTTCGCCGACCTGGCCGCGGAACTCACCGCGCTCGGCTTCCCCGTTGAGGCCCGTGACAGCGACGAACTTCCCCCTTCGCCGGTCACCGTACATCCCGAAGAGCTCGCCAAGGCCTTATCCGGCGAGCGCCCCACCAGCGGCTGAGCAGGATGTGCCGATGCTGCC
>NZ_BOOJ01000159.1 GCF_016863175.1 Paraplanobispora siamensis | reverse complement strand
TGGCATGCGAGACCACCACACCCTTGGGCCGCCCGGTCGACCCCGACGTGAAGATCACATACGCCGGATGCTCCGGCAACACCCGCCCGGCCACCCCGGCACCCGCCGTACCCCGGCGCCGACCCTCACCGTCCCCACTGCCCGCCGTACCGGCGCCAGATGGCAACGCATCCGATTTCCCCGCAAGCGAGTGCGGCGCGGCCGATGGCGTACCCGGCGTACCGGCGCCGGGCAGGGACCCGGCAGGTGGGACCAGCGAAGGCAGTGGCGCGGCCGAGGAAGCCTCCGCAGGAGCCGACTTCGCCGTGCTCTCCGATGGTGCCGAGCTCAGGTGGCCGTCGTCGTCCAGCACCACCACCGGCAGACCCACCGGCACCCGATCGGCCAGCTCCGCGACGGTCACCACCGCCATCGGCGCGGCATCCTCCACGATGAAGCCCACCCGCTCAGCCGGATAGGCCGGATCGATCGGCACATAGACGCCCGCGGCCTTGACCACCCCCACCAGCGCCACCACCAGCGCCACCGAGCGCGGCACCAGCACCGCCACACACCGCTCCGGCCCCACCCCAAGATCGGCCAGCACCCCGGCCAGCGCCCCGGCCCGCCCATCAAGCTGCCCGTACGTCAGCTCCACCGGCCCGCACACCACCGCCACCGCCCCCGGCGAGGCCGCCACCTGCGCCTCGAA
>NZ_BOOJ01000158.1 GCF_016863175.1 Paraplanobispora siamensis | reverse complement strand
ACATCCGGCACGACCCTTCCCGCCCTCCGCTCCGTCCCACCCTCCGCCCCATCCCCGGGCGACGCCCCCGCCCCGAAAACCGTCCTTCCGAATCATCGAGGAGATCCACGATCATGCTTACGTTCCTTTCCCCCCGCCCGCGCCGCCGGGGCGCAATCCGCCCGGCCGGGGCGAGAGCGGCGATGACGGCCGTGCTCGCCGTACTCGCCGTCAGCCTGACGGGCCTGCCCGGACACGCCGCCGCGATGCCCGCCTTCCAGGCGCCCTTCGCCTGCGGGACGGCGGTCGACCTGATGACCGGCCCCACGCACGACCGCGCCCGGGGCAAGTTGCTCGACATGTTCCGCTCACCCTGGAGGAACAGCCAGATCCAGCGGGGGACGCCGATCCTGGCCGCGGCCGGGGGAGTGGTCACCGCCTCGTACTACGACAGCGGCGCCGGGCACCTCGTCAGGATCCACCACGGTGACAACTACTACACGTTCTACATGCACCTGGACACCAGGAGCGTCTCCGAGGGGCAGACCGTGAGGCCCGGGCAGCAGATCGGCACGCTGGGCAACACCGGCAGCAACTCCGGCGGCGGGTACCACCTGCACTACGAGGTGTTCCGGGACACCAACGGCGACAAGAGAGGGCAGGTCGCCGAGCTCGTCTACCCGCGGTTCAACGGGGTCGAGTACCACCTCGGCGAGAGCGGCAACCCGATGGTGACCACGATCACCAGTCGCAACTGCGGTGGCTCCGCGGATCTCGGG
>NZ_BOOJ01000157.1 GCF_016863175.1 Paraplanobispora siamensis | reverse complement strand
CCTCAAGCTCACCATCTAGGACACCGTCTTACTAACACAGGTTGGGGTGATATGTGCGTACGCCGCAGGCGGCCCCCGGTCTGCTGACGCCCCCCGCCTCCTCCGTCCCTTGCCCCTGACGAAACCGATGACGCCAGCGCATTCAGGCATGAAAGGTGTACGTGGTCTGGATGGCCGTCCACGACGGGCTTCACCTGCCGCACCGGACCTGCTGACGGCCGGACGACGCCAGGCGGGGTGCGACGGCGCCTGGGCGAGGTCAGGCCCGGTGTGCAGCGGCGCCGGCGTGCGGGCCTTTGGCGAACTCCTGCACGATGCGCTCGCAGAAGGCCGGCAGGTCGTCGGGCGACCGGCTCGTGGTGATGTTGCCGTCGGTGACGACCGGCTCGTCGACCACCTCGGCCCCGGCGTTGCGCAGGTCGGTGCGCACGCTCGGCCACGAGGTCAGCCGGCGGCCCCGCGCGACGTCGGCCTCGACGAAGTTCCACGGGCCGTGGCAGATCGAAGCGACCGGCTTGCCCGACTGGACGAAGTCCCGGACGAAGCGCACCGCAGCGGGTTCCATGCGCAACTTGTCCGGGTTCACCGTCCCGCCCGGCAGGAGCAGCGCCTCATAGTCGTCGACCGACACCTCGCCGACCAGCCGGTCCACCGTGAAGGTGCCGGCGTCTTCGAGGTCGTGGTCGCGCGCCTGGATCTCGCCGTCGGCAATGGAGACCACGACAGTGCGGGCGCCGGCGTCGTCCAGCGCTTGCCGCGGCC
>NZ_BOOJ01000156.1 GCF_016863175.1 Paraplanobispora siamensis | reverse complement strand
CCGGACTCCGGTCAGATGGAGAAACGGCCCACCAACGCCCGCAGCTCCGCCGACATCCCGGCCAACTCGGCCGCGGCCTGCTGCGTCTGCCCCACCGACGCACTGGTCAACTGCGCCGCCTGCGCCACCGCCGCGATATTGCCCGCGATCTGCCCCGACCCGGCCGCCGCCTCAGCCACACTGCGATTCATCTCGTTCGTGGTGGCCGTCTGCTCCTCCACCGCACTCGCGATCGTCAGCTGATAGTCATTGATCCGCGCAATGATCGCCGAAATCTCCGCAATCGCCGCCACCGCCTGCTCGGTATCGGCCTGAATCGCCTCCACCCGCGCCGCAATGTCCTCGGTCGCCTTGGCCGTCTCCTGAGCCAGATCCTTGACCTCCCCGGCCACCACCGCAAAACCCTTACCGGCATCCCCGGCCCGAGCCGCCTCGATGGTGGCATTCAACGCCAGCAAGTTGGTCTGCTCGGCAATGCTGGTGATCGTCTTGATCACACTGCCGATCTCCGCACTGGAGGCACCCAGCTTGGCCACGATCTGATTGGTCGAGGTCGCCGCACCCACCGCCTGGGAGGCCACCTTGGCCGCCTCACTGGAGGAATGCGCAATCTCCCGGATCGCCGCCCCCATCTGCTCAGCACCCGCCGAAACGCTCTGCACGTTACCCGAAACCTGCTCCGCCGCACCGGCCGCATTTCCGGCCTGGTCACTGGCCTCCTGGGCGGTGGAGGCAATCCGCGCACTGGTGGCGGTCAACTCCT
>NZ_BOOJ01000155.1 GCF_016863175.1 Paraplanobispora siamensis | reverse complement strand
GGCCCCACCGATGACGCCGACCTGGGTGACGACCTGGCCGACGGTGTCGTGAGCGGTGGCGGCGCTGGCCGCGGCGGCATTGGACTGGGCCGCGCGCAGGTCCTCGAAGCCTTCATCGATGCGCTCATTGAGCGCCTGGGCCGCGTTGAAGCCCTCCCAGAAGGCGTCCAGGTCACCGGCGTCGGCGGCCGGCATGATCTTCCCGTCCCGCAGGGCGGTGTAGGCGCGCCAGTCGGTGTAGATGCGCTCCCAGGCGGCCTTGTCGGCCACCATGGCCGCCAGCACCGGGGCATCCTGGGCGATCTCGGCGTCCAGCGCGTCCATGTCGGCCGCGTTGGTCCTGCGGTGCTCGGCATCCGACAGGTAGTAGTTCAGCACCAGGTTGCGCATCTGCAGCAGATCGGTGTGCACCTCGGCCAGCGCCTCCACCGGGCGCACGCCGCCGGTGTAGATGGCCGAGGCCTCCTCGTCGGCGGTGGTCAGGCCGCTGATGCTCACCCCGATCACCAGCAGGCCGGCGGTGGCCACCGCGGCGACGGCGGCGAAGATCTTGGCGGTCAGCGGCAGGTCACGACCGCGGGCGGCCAGCGACCGCCGCGCCGACGCGCCCGATACGGGCAGAGCCGAGGACATGGGTATTCCTTCGCGGTGAAGAGGGCAGGAAAACGACTACCGGCCGACAAGGGCCGCTGTTCCCATCGGCGGACATCGGCCGATGCTGAGGTGCGGCCGATTGCGCGCCGATTCGGCCAACGAGATACTCGAGATGCGGCTCAA
>NZ_BOOJ01000154.1 GCF_016863175.1 Paraplanobispora siamensis | reverse complement strand
GATTGTCCGGGTCTGTTAACGCTCACTAGGGTGCCCGCATGCCCTCCCCGCGTCCCCTGCTGCCGCGCTCCACCCCGGCCGCCGCAGGGATCTCGTCCCGCGCGATCACCGCGCTGCTGGACCGGCTCGACGCCCACGCCGTCGAGTGCCACTCCCTCATGATCGTGCGCCACGGCCACATCGTCGCCGAGGGCTGGTGGGCACCGTACTCGGCTGAGCGCCCGCACCTGCTGTACTCCCTGACCAAGTCCTTCACCGCCCTCGCCGTCGGCCTGGCGATCGCCGACGGCCTGCTGACCCTGCAGGACCGGATCGCACAGGTGCTGCCCGAGCACGTGCCGGCCGACATCTGCGCCCAGGGCCGCCGGCTGAGCGTGCACCACCTGCTGTCCATGACCACCGGCCACCGCACCGACAGCCTCACCCAGGCCTGGCAGCTGGAACCGGATGACCTGGTCAAGGGCTTCCTGCGGGTGCCCTTCACCGCGCCCGAGGGCACCCGGCACGCCTATGACAACCCCACCACCTTCATCCTGGCCCGGATGGTGGAGCGGGTCACCGGCCGCGGCCTGCCCCAGTGGCTGCAGGAGCGGCTGTTCACGCCGATGGGCATCGCGCACGCCGAATGGGACCGGGTGGCCGGCGGCGCCGTCTTCGGCTTTCACGGCCTGCATCTGACCACCGAGGCCGTGGCCGCCTTCGGCCGGCTGCTGCTGGACGAGGGCCGCTGGGGCGACCACCAGCTCGTCCCGCGCCAATGGGTGCGGCAGGCGACCGGACGGCACATCGACACCCTGCC
>NZ_BOOJ01000153.1 GCF_016863175.1 Paraplanobispora siamensis | reverse complement strand
CCCCCGCTGGCGGACCGCCCGGATCGCGCCGATCGCCATCACGTCGCTGCCGCAGCAGATCGCGGTGCAGCCCTGCTCCAGCAGGCTCTGGGCGGCGGCCTGGCCGCCCTCGATGGTGAACAGCGTGTTGACGATCAGCTCGTCGGGGACGGCGTCGTCCAGGTGGCGGGCCAGGGCCCGGCGAAAGCCCTCGGTCTTGCGGATCGAGGGCACGAAGCGGCTTTGGCCGATGGCCAGGCCGATGCGCCGGTGGCCCAGCGCCGCCAGGTGGTCGACGGCCATCTCCATGGCCGCTGCGTCGTCGGTGGAGATGTGCGGCGCCTCGATGTCGGGCCGGTAGCCGTTGACCATGACGATGGGCAGTCTGCTCTCGATGAGCCGCAGATAGCGGCTGCGGTCGGCCGTGGAGTCGGCGTGCAGGCCGCTGACGAAGATGATGCCGCCCACGCCCCGTTCCATCAGCAGTTCGATGCAGTCGTCTTCGTGCATGCCGCCGGGCACCTGGGTGCACAGCACGGCGGCGTAGCCGCGCATCGCCAGCGCGCCCTCGATGACTCCGGTGAAGGCCGGGAAGACGGGGTTGGACAGCTCGGGCACGATCAGGCCGACGAGTCCGGCGCGTTGCTGGCGCAGCCGGGCGGGGCGTTCGTAGCCGAGGATGTCCAGGGCGCTGAGGACGGCCTGCCGGGTGGCCGGTGAGACACCGGGCTTGCCGTTCAGCACACGGCTCACGGTGGCCTCGCTGACCCCGGAGTGGGCCGCGATGTCGGCGATACGCGTCGTCATGGCCGTCAACCTATCG
>NZ_BOOJ01000152.1 GCF_016863175.1 Paraplanobispora siamensis | reverse complement strand
AGAAGTCCATGTCGCCGCCGCCCGGCATGGCCGGAGCGGCAGCGGCCTTCTCGGGCTTCTCGGCGATGACGGCCTCGGTGGTCAGGAACAGCGCCGCGATGGACGCCGCGTTCTGCAGGGCGGAACGGGTCACCTTGGCCGGGTCGATGATGCCCGCCTCGAACATGTTGACGTACTCGCCGGTGGCGGCGTTCAGGCCCTCGCCCGGGGTGAGGTTGCGGACCTTCTCCACCACGACGCCGCCCTCGAGACCGGCGTTGACCGCGATCTGCTTGAGCGGCTCCTCCAGCGCCTTGCGCACGATGGCGGCACCGGTGGCCTCATCGCCCTGCAGCTCGAGCTTGTCGAAGGCCTTGGCGCCGGCCTGCAGCAGCGCCACGCCACCGCCGGGCACGATGCCCTCCTCGACGGCGGCCTTGGCGTTGCGCACCGCGTCCTCGATGCGGTGCTTGCGCTCCTTGAGCTCGACCTCGGTGGCCGCACCGGCCTTGATCACGGCCACGCCGCCGGCCAGCTTGGCCAGGCGCTCCTGCAGCTTCTCGCGGTCGTAGTCGGAGTCGGTGTTCTCGATCTCGGCGCGGATCTGGTTGACCCGGCCGGCGATCTGCTCGGCGTCGCCGGCGCCGTCGACGATGGTGGTCTCGTCCTTGGTGACGATGACCTGGCGGGCCCGGCCCAGCATGTCCAGGGTGGTGGACTCCAGCTTCAGGCCGAGGTCCTCGCTGACGACCTGGGCGCCGGTCAGGGTGCCGATGTCGCCGAGCATGGCCTTGCGGCGGTCACCGAAGCCCGGCGCCTTGACCGCGA
>NZ_BOOJ01000151.1 GCF_016863175.1 Paraplanobispora siamensis | reverse complement strand
TCGGCAGTTCGATCCTGCTGCACGGCACGCTCGTCGTCGCGTCCCTCATCTCGCTCTTCCCGGTCGTCTGGCTCATCTTGACCTCGCTCAAGCCGCGCGACGGCTGGCTGTCGACCGAGCTGACGTTCTTCGACGACTCCTCGCTGGACAACTACACCCGGGTGCTCACCGAGACGCAGTTTCCGACCTGGCTGCTCAACTCCGTCATCATCGCGGGACTGACCACGGTCATCGGGGTGTTCCTGGCCTCCACGACCGGGTACGCGATCAGCCGTTTCCGCTTCCCGGGCTACCGCGGCGTCATGTGGATGCTGCTGATCACCCAGATGTTCCCGGTGGCGATCTTGATCGTGCCGTTGTACAACCTGATGGCGGGTCTGGGACTGCTCAACCAGATCCCGGGTCTGGTCATCGCCTACATGACCGTGGCGGTGCCGTTCTGCGCGTGGATGATGAAGGGCTACTTCGACTCCATCCCGCGGGAGATTGACCAGGCCGGCCTGGTGGACGGGCTGACCCCGTTCGGCACCTTCTGGCGGGTCATCCTGCCGCTGGCCCGCCCCAGCATCGCGGTCACCGCGTTCTACTCCTTCATGACCGCCTGGGGCGAGGTCGCCTACGCCACCGTGTTCATGACCGGAGACGACAAGCGCACCCTGGCGGCCGGCCTGCAGCAGTTCGTCGGGCAGTTCTGGGCCGACTGGGGCCTGATGACGGCCGCGGCCGTGCTGATCGCGGTGCCCGCGGCGGTCGTCTTCCTGCTGGTCCAGCGCAACCTCGTGGCCGGGCTGACCGCCGGCGCCACGAAGCTGTGAC
>NZ_BOOJ01000150.1 GCF_016863175.1 Paraplanobispora siamensis | reverse complement strand
GTCGGACGTTAGCCAGACATGGGAAGGAACGCCTGGGGGTGGATCGTCCCGGACGGATTATGGGAGATCGCCCGGCCGCTGCTGCCGCCGACGCGGATGCGTCCGCAGGGTGGCGGGACGCAGAACACACCTGATGAGGCGGTGTTCGCGGCCATCGTCTACGTCTTGGTGAGCGGGTGTGCGTGGCGGGCGCTGCCGCCGTGTTTCGGGATCTCGAAGTCCACCGCGCACCGTCGGTTTCTGATCTGGTCGCGGGCCGGGGTATGGAGCAAGCTGCACCAGGCGGTGCTCGACCACCTGGCCGTGGCCGATCTGCTCGATCTGTCTCGCGTCGTGCTGGACTCCGCCCACGTGCGGGCGAAAAAAGGGGCGACTATACAGGTCCGAGCCCCGTGGACCGGGGAAAACCGGGTTCGAAGATGCACATCTTGTCCGATCGGTCCGGGCTGCCTCTCGTGGTCGGTGTCTCCTCTGGTAACACCCATGACAGCGAGGGCCTCAAGCCCATGGTGCTCGAGCTCCAAATGAGACGCGACCCTCGTCAGGGCTGTACCGTCAAGCCCGGCAAGCTCCACGCGGACAAGGCCTATGACCGCGATGACCTGCGCCGGTGGCTGCGCGGCAAGCGCATCGCCGTGCGTATCGCCCGCAAGGGCATCGAGTCCAGCCGGCGCCTGGGCCGGCATCGCTGGGTGATCGAGCGGACCATGTCCTGGCTGACCGGCTATCGACGACTCACCATCCGCTACGAACGCTACTGCGGCAACTACCTGGCCTTTCTCGGCCTCGCTGCTGCTCTGTGCTGCTACAAGCGGCTCATCCGACTCACCACGTAGGACACGGTC
>NZ_BOOJ01000149.1 GCF_016863175.1 Paraplanobispora siamensis | reverse complement strand
TCATCCTCGGGGGCCGAAGCCGGTCATCAGGAGGTGGATGGCGATCAGGGCGATGGTCCAGATGATGGCGCGGCGGGTGGGGGCGGGGCCGGTGCGCAGCAGGGAGATGCCCAGGGGGATGAAGGCCAGGCACAGGCCGCCCACGGCGAGGAAGGACTGGGGTTCGGTGCCCTTGAGGGGGCCCAGGGCCAGGGCGGACATCAATCCCAGGGCGATGGAGCGGCTCAGGTTCAGGGCGCCGGAGCGCCAGGCGCCGATGGCCAGCACGATCCAGCCGAAGAAGGCGGGTCCGGACATGGTCTTGAACGGGTGCCACAGGGTCTCGCGCCAGGCGTCGTAGTAGCCGGTGATGCCCTCCAGCATGGCTTGCAGGCCCAGGGTGTCGGTCAGGTGGAAGGACAGGTGGTCGATGCCGAATTGGAAGGTGCGGGTGAACAGGCCGGTCATCACCAGGGCGCCGCCCCACATGCCCCATAGCGGGTTGGTGGCGCTGATGCGCTGGGCCAGGGTGAGCACGGCCGGCCACAGCAGTACGAAGCCGAGGGCGAAGCAGGCGTAGGCGGCGGTGATGAGGGTGGGGTGCTGGCTGTAGGCGCGTAGCTGGTAGGGCACGAAGTAGTAGAACTGTGAGCGCAGGATGGTGCCGGTCATGATCAGGGTGGGGCCGGCGATCAGGGAGATGCCGCTGATCCATCGGCCGGGGAAGGCGGGGGGGTGGTTGCGGTTGGCGGTGGTGTTGGCGGCCTGTCGCTCTGTGCTGTTCTGCCGCCATCCGGTGAGGCGTCGGTGAAGGTCGATGCTCATGGGAGGTGCTGCCCGTCGTGTCCGTGGTGGGGGGCCCGGGCCGGTTTGCCGGGGCACAGCGAAATGGTGCTGGTCGGGGT
>NZ_BOOJ01000148.1 GCF_016863175.1 Paraplanobispora siamensis | reverse complement strand
GGTATGCCTGGGCGATGGTGACCCCGGTCGTGGTGGTCACCGCCGTACTGATCGGCTGGCCGCTGGTGCGGGGCGTCTACCTGTCGATGACCGACGCCACCGAGGCCAACATGGGCCGCACGATCGGCGTCAACGTCATCCCCTCGACGTATGAGTTCACCGGGCTGGACAACTACCTGTCCATCCTGGGCAGCGGCCTGTTCTGGGAGAAGCTCACCTGGACGGTGCTGTGGACGGTGGCCTGCGTCACGCTGCACTACGGCATCGGGCTTGGCCTGGCGTTGATGCTCAACCGGAACATGCGCTTTCGGTCGGCCTACCGGCTGATGCTGATCCTGCCGTGGGCGATCCCGCCGTTCGTCGCCGCGTTCATCTGGCGCTATCTGTACAACAGCGACTACGGCGTGATCAACGCCATGCTGCGCAGCGTCGGCCTGGGCGGCGTCGGCTGGCTGGACGACCCGACCACGGCGAAGATCGCCGTCATCGCGGTCAACGTCTGGATCGGCATCCCGTTCATGATGCTGGCCCTGCTGGGCGGCCTGCAGTCGATCCCCCGGGAGCTGTATGAGGCGGCCGAGGTGGACGGCGCCTCGCCCTGGCAGCGTTTCCGCTTCGTCACCGTGCCGGGCCTGCGCACGGTCTCCAGCACCGTGTTGCTGCTGGGCACGATCTGGACGTTCAACATGTTCCCGCTGATCTTCCTGATCACCGGTGGAGGCCCGGGCAGTTCCACCGAGATCCTGGTCACCTACGCCTACCGCGAGGCCTTCACCGGCATCCGCAACTACTCCGGCTCGGCGGCCTGGGGCGTGCTCATCTTGCTGCTCCTGATCGTGATGGCCGTCGTCTACCGCCGCGCGCTGCGCAAGCAAGGGGAGGTCTGGTGA
>NZ_BOOJ01000147.1 GCF_016863175.1 Paraplanobispora siamensis | reverse complement strand
TTACATCGCGGCGCGGACCGAGCGGCTGATCCTGTCCACCGCGACCACGCTGATCACCACCAACGACCCGGTGAAGATCGCCGAGGACTACGCCATGCTGCAGCACCTGGCCGACGGCCGCATCGACCTGATGATGGGCCGCGGCAACACCGGCCCGGTCTACCCCTGGTTCGGCCAGGACATCCGCAACGGCATCGCCCTGGCCATCGAGAACTACGCCCTGCTGCACCAGCTGTGGCGCCAAGACGTCATCGACTGGCAGGGCCGCTTCCGCACCCCCCTGCAGGGCTTCACCGCCACCCCCCGCCCCCTGGACGGCATACCCCCCTTCGTCTGGCACGGCTCCATCCGCAGCCCCGAGATCGCCGAACAGGCCGCCTACTACGGCGACGGCTTCTTCGCCAACCACATCTTCTGGCCCAAAGAGCACACCCAGCAGATGGTCGCCCTGTACCGGCAGCGCTTTGAGCACTACGGCCACGGCACGGCCGAGCAGGCCATCGTCGGCCTGGGCGGACAGGTGTTCATCCGCGAAAACAGCCAAGACGCCATCCGGGAGTTCCGCCCCTACTTCGACAACGCCCCGGTCTACGGCCACGGCCCCGCCCTGGAGGACTTCATGGCCGAGACCCCGCTGACGGTGGGCAGCCCGCAGCAGGTCATCGACCGCACCCTGGGTTTTCGTGACTATGTGGGCGACTACCAGCGCCAGCTGTTTCTCATCGACCACGCCGGCCTGCCGCTGAAGAGCGTGCTGGAGCAGCTCGACCTCCTGGGCGAGGAGGTCGTGCCGGTGCTGCGCAAGGAGTTCGCCGCGCTCAAGCCCGCCCACGTCCCCGACGCGCCCACCCACGCCGCCCGGGTCGCCGCGGCGGGCGGCGCCAAGGACGCCACCGTGCACGCCCCCGCCGACGACGT
>NZ_BOOJ01000146.1 GCF_016863175.1 Paraplanobispora siamensis | reverse complement strand
CTAGGGTGTGTTTCCTCGATCAGGCAGGGTGAGGCCGATCCGGCCGGGCGCGTAGCCAGATCATGATGTCGGCGATCTGGATGGTGGCGCGGTAGCGGCGGGCGAGTTTGTCGTAGCGGATGGCCACGGCGCGGTACTGCTTGCGCCGGTTCATCAGGCGTTCGATGTGGTTGCGGCGGCGGTAGCGGGTGCGGTCGAAGGCGGGCGGCCTGCCGCCGTGGCGTCCTTTGGCCCGGCGGTGGGCGACCTGGTCGCGGGGCTGGGCAATGGTGGCCTGGATGTGCCGGCGGCGCAGCAGCATGCGGTTGGTGGCCGAACTGTAGGCCTTGTCGCCGGTCAGGCTGTCCAGCCGTTTGCGTGGTCGGCCGATGCCGCCCGGCCGGGGCACCCGGATGCGCTCCAGCAGTACCGGCAACTGCCGGGTATCGGCGTCTTGGCCCGGTGTCAGGACGGTGGCCAGGTTGCGGCCCTGCCCGTCGCCGATCGTGTGAATCTTGGTGCTCAGCCCGCCCCGCGACCGCCCGAGCGCTTGTGCCCGGGCCGCCTGCGCCGGCGGGCACCCGCTTTTCGCGCACCCGCCGCGTGCTGGTGAGCTCGCACCACCGTGGAGTCGATCTGGCCGTGATAGTCCAGATCGCCCGCCGCATCGGCACGGATCTGCAGATACTCCTCGATCCGGGCCCAGGTGCCGTCGACCTCCCAGCGGGCGAAGCGCTTGTACAACGTCTGCCAGGGACCGTACCGCTCGGGCACATCCCGCCACGGCACGCCGGTGCGTACCCGCCACACGATGCCGTTGAGCACCTGCCGGTGATCACGCCAGCGACCGCCACGCCGGGGATCCATTGGCGGCAGCAGCGGTGCGATCACCTGCCATTCCTCATCAGTCAGTTCAAACCGCCTGCCCATGTCATGAGCAG
>NZ_BOOJ01000145.1 GCF_016863175.1 Paraplanobispora siamensis | reverse complement strand
GCCGTGCCGCAGGTCACCGACACCCTGGCGCTGATCTACAACAAGAGGCTGCTCAAGGAGGCCGGCTGGGACAAGCCCCCGGCCACGGTGGAGGAGCTGAAGAAGGCCGCGCTGGAGGTCAAGGACAAGACCGGCGTCAACGGCCTGGCGCTGAACGTCGATGCCTACTTCCTGCTGCCGTTCATGTACGGCGAGGGCGGCGACATGCTCGATGTGCAGAACAAGAAGATCACCATCAACTCTCCCGAGAACGTCAAGGCGATGGGCATCGTCTCCGATCTGATCGCCTCGGGGGCCGCGCCCAAGCCGGCCATCCAGGACAGCTACGCCAATGCGATGACCGCCCTGAAGGACGGCAAGACCGCGATGATCTACAACGGTCCGTGGGCGTTGTCGGAGATCTATCAGGGCAAGGAGTTCAAGGACAAGGAGAACCTGGGCATCGCCCCGGTGCCGGCCGGTTCGGTCAAGGCCGGTGCTCCCACCGGTGGCTGGAACTACGCCATCTACGCCGGTTCCAAGAACATCGAGGCCTCGTATGAGTTCCTCCGCTTCATGAGCACTCCCGAGGCACAGGCCAAGATCGCCAAGGAGATCAGCCTGCTGCCGACCCGCACCTCCGCTTATGACAATCCCGATGTGCAGGGCAACGCCGACGTCGCGGTCTTCAAGCCGATCATCGACACCGCGACCGCCCGGCCGTGGATTCCCGAGGGCGGCCAGCTCTTCCAGCCGCTGCTGGAGGGCTACCAGGCCCTCGTCGGTGGCAAGACGACCCCCGAGGAGATGCTCACGACGGTCGATGAGAAGTACCGCGGCATCTTCAAGGACTGGAGCTGATCCGTGGCGACCTCCACTGGACGTGTGAGCGACACGACCAGGGACCGGGCCGCGGGCGCCGCTGAGGGCGCCCGCGGCCGGGGCC
>NZ_BOOJ01000144.1 GCF_016863175.1 Paraplanobispora siamensis | reverse complement strand
GTCGGCGACTGGAACGGCGACGGCATCGACACCCAAGGCATCGTCCGCTGACATCCGGCACGACGATCTCTGCCGGTACACCGCGCCGGCATCCGGCACGGCCGTCCCCGCGGCCCCCACTCCGGTCACCTCACGGCCCTCCCCAGGCCGGTCTCGCCACGGCTCCGCCGTATCTCCGCCATCCCCGAGCGACACTCCCCAGGAGACGACCATGAACACCGAACACCCCCGCAGCCGTCCGGGCGCGCCCCGCGTCCGTCCCCTCATCACACTGGCCGCCCTGGTCGGCGGTCTCCTCGCCGGCGGCACCGGTACCGCCGCCGCGCAGGATCCCGACCCGGCCCCGGCCACCGGCACGGCACAGGACCCCAGTCCCGCGCCCACGGGCCGCATCCCCGGCCCGGCCGGTCCTCCGGTGCCGCCCGAGCTGGCGGCGGCGCTGGCCTACGCGGCCTGCGTGCCGGGCGGACCGACCGCGGCGGACACCGCCGTGGCCAACCAGGTACGGCCCCACATGAACGGCCCGCGCATGGGGCGGGCCGTCAACGCTTACAACGTCTCGTGCGCCCGGATCATCACCAGCACGACCAAGGGCCGGGGGCTCGACAAGCGGGCCGCCGTGATCGCAGTGACCACCGCGATCACCGAGAGCACCCTGCACAACTACACGGTGGCCGTCGACCACGACAGCCTGGGCCTGTTCCAGCAGCGCCCGTCACAGGGCTGGGGCACCCCGGCCCAGCTGGTCGACCCGGTGTACGCCACCAACGCCTTCCTCAACGCCATGCTGCGGAAGTTCCCCAACAACAGCTGGATGAGCGGCGACATCGGCGCCATCTGCCAGAAGGTGCAGGTCTCGGCGCTCCCGAACGCCTACGCCAGGGAGGTCCACGACGCGCAGTTGCTCGTCGACGCCCTGTGGAACGGCTCTCCCAACCTGGGC
>NZ_BOOJ01000143.1 GCF_016863175.1 Paraplanobispora siamensis | reverse complement strand
GCCATGGCGGCCAGGTGCTCCGACGCCTGCCGGGAGGTGGCCACCCCCTCGGTGGTCTGCTGGGCGGCGCCGGCCACCGCGGTCATGGTGTCGGCGATGTCGTGCACGCCCTGGGCGGCGCTGGAGACGCTGCGGCTGATCTCGCCGGTGGTGGCGGTCTGCTCTTCGACCGCCGCGGCGATGGTGGTCTGGTAATCGCTGATCGTGCCGATGATGGTGGAGATGTCATCGATCGCGCTCACCGCGGCCGCGGTGTCGGACTGGATGGTCTCGATCCGCTTGGCGATGTCCTCGGTGGCCTTGGCGGTCTCCTGGGCCAGTTCCTTGACCTCGGAGGCGACCACGGCGAAGCCCTTGCCGGCGTCCCCGGCGCGGGCGGCCTCGATGGTGGCGTTCAGGGCCAGCAGGTTGGTCTGCTCGGCGATGGAGGTGATGACCTTGAGGATGTTGCCGATCTCGGCCGAGGAGGTGCCCAGCTTGCCGACCACGGCGGTGGTCTGCTGGGCGGTGGTGACCGCCTGACCGGCCACGCCGGCGGCGTCGGAGGCGCCTGCGGAGATTTCCCGGATGGAGGCGCCCATCTGTTCGGAGGCCGCGGCCAGGGTGCTGACGTGTTCGGTGATCTCGCGGGTCGCCTCGCGGGCGCCGCCGGCCTGGGTGGCGGTGCCTGCGGCGGTGCCGGCCAGCTGCTCGCTGACAGCCTTCAGGTCGGCCGAGGAGGTGTCCAGGGCGGTGGCGTTGGTGTGGATGACGCCGATGGTCTGGCGCATGGTGGCGGTGGCCCGGTTCAAGGCGGCGGCCATGGTGCCGACCTCGTCGCGCCGATCGAGCTCGGCGCGCTGGGTCAGATCGCCGTGCGCGAGGGCGTCCAGCACGGCGGTGACGCGGCGCAGCGGTCCGGCGATGCCGCGGGCCACCAGCCAGGCCAGGGCGATCCCGGCGGCCAGACC
>NZ_BOOJ01000142.1 GCF_016863175.1 Paraplanobispora siamensis | reverse complement strand
TGGCGCAGATGGCGCTCATTCCACAGCAGGCAGCGGTCGAGCAGCTCTCGGCGGCATGACTGCACCCACCGCTCCATGATCGCGTTCATCCGCGGCACGCGGACACCGGTGAGCACGGTCCAGATCCCGGCCTCGGTGAGGATCTCGTCCATGAGGGCAGGGAACTTCCCATCCCGGTCCCGGATCAGATAGCGGGCCCGGCAGCCGGCCTCCTCCAGATCCATCACGAGGTTCTTCATCGCCTGGACCACCCAGACCGCGGTCGGATGGGCGGTGGTGCCCAGCACGCGGACGCGCCGGCTGGCGTGCTCGATAACGGCCAGGATGTACTGGCGCTGCCCGGTGAGGGTGACGGTCTCGATGAAGTCGCAGGCCAGCAGCGCCTCGGCTTGCGAGCGCAGGAAGCCGGCCCAGGTGACAGACGCCCGCTCAGGTGCCGGATCAACGCCTTCCTGCTTGAGGATCTCCCACACGGTGCAGGGCGCGACTGTGATGCCGAGCATGGCCAGCTCGCCATGTACCCGCCGATATCCCCAGGACGGGTTCTCGCGGACCAGGCGCAGGATGAGCGCGCGGATGGAGCGGACCGTGGGTGGGCGTCCCAGCCGCCTGGACTTACTGATGTGGGCGTGCCGCCGTCTCATCAGATCGCGGTGCCAGCGCAGGACGGTGTCCGGGCGGACGAGAAGCCGCACCCGGCGCAGGACCTCGCGGGGCAGCGACGTCAGCAGGGCGGCGAGGAAGGCACGGTCCTCGGAGACGAACCGCACCCTGGTGTCGGCACCGAGCTGCCGTTCGAGAACGGTGATCTGGTGGCGCAGGGTGAGGATCTCGACGTCCTTGTCCCGATCGCTCATCGGCAGCAGCCGCAGCGCGGCGAAGGCATTCGTGACGGCGAGATAGGCCAGACGAAAGAGCACGAACGATCATCATGCCGCACTCCGAGCGGCTGGGGATCACGCACATCAGGCGACCCTCAGCAAGCCCATGACCTGGCCGGATGACATTATCGGCAGGC
>NZ_BOOJ01000141.1 GCF_016863175.1 Paraplanobispora siamensis | reverse complement strand
GGGCCGGCCTGGACCCGGCTGCCCGACGGGCAGTGGTACCTGCACCTGTTCGCCCCCGAACAGCCCGACCTGAACTGGGACAACCCCGAAGTCCACGCCGAGTTCGAATCGATCCTGCGCTTCTGGCTCGACCTGGGCGTCGACGGCTTCCGCATCGACGTCTCCCACGGCATGGTCAAGGCCGAGGGCCTGCCCGACGTCGGCCACCCCGACCAGGTCAAGATGATCGGCACCGAGGTGGTGCCGTTCTTCGACCAAGACGGCGTGCACGCCATCCACCGTGCCTGGCGCCGGCTGCTGGACTCCTACCCCGGCGAGCGGATCGGGGTGGCCGAGGCCTGGGTGCCGACCCTGCAGCGGCTGGCCAACTATGTGCGCCCCGATGAGATGCACCAGGCGTTCAACTTCCACTTCCTGACCACCCCGTGGCAGGCCGCGGCCTTCCGGTCGGTGATCGACGAGTCCCTCGCCAGCGCCGGCTCGGTCGGCGCGCCGGCCACCTGGGTGCTGTCCAACCACGACGTCAAGCGGCACGTCACCCGCTACGGCCACGGCGAGCTCGGCCTGCGCCGGGCCCGCGCGGCGGCGTTGATGACGCTGGCCCTGCCCGGCTCCACCTACATCTACCAGGGCGAGGAGCTGGGCCTGCCGGAGGTGCTCGACCTGCCGGAGGAGTACCTGCAAGACCCGCAGCGGCTGCGCAACCCCGACGACGGCCGCGACGGCTGCCGGGTGCCGATCCCGTGGGTCGATGCCGGGCCGCACTTCGGCTTCAGCATGCCGGGCATCGAGCAGACGTGGCTGCCCATGCCGGGCTCTTGGGGCCCGTTGAGCGTGCAGTCCCAGCTGCGCGATCCCGCCTCCACGCTGCAGCTGTATCGCAAGGCGCTGCGGCTGCGGCGCGAGCGCCGCTCCTTGGCTGAGGAGCCGCTGACCTGGCTGTCTTCTCCGGAGGGCACGCTGGCCTTCCGGCGCGGCGACGGGCTGGTGTGCACCGTCAACCTGACCGGCGAGCCGGTCGAGCTG
>NZ_BOOJ01000140.1 GCF_016863175.1 Paraplanobispora siamensis | reverse complement strand
CGTGGGCGCCGAGGAGGCCAGGCAGTCCACCGCAGCAGGAGTGTCAGGTCGGGTCGGGTACGTAGAACTTGGTGGTGGCCTCGACTGCGGCCGCGACGTGCTCCGGTTCGCCACCGGCGGCCAGGTGGGCCTGGCCCCAGGCTGCGGCGCTGCGGCGGCCGAACTCGCGCCCTTCGGGCGACTTCTCGAACTCCTCGTGACCGGTGATCTCGCTGCCGGCCAGGAACCGCCCCAGGGCGAGGAGGACCAGATCCCAGCCGACGCCTCCGGCGCCGGGGCCGTAGGTCGGGAGCAGGGGCTCCCCGACGACCGCCGCGTGGATCAGCTCGAACTCGGTGTCGCCGGCCGGGCCCGCGGCCAGGCGCACTTCCACCTCGCTGGTGCCGGGCCAGGCATCGGCGTCCGGTCCATAGAGCCAGGACACCTTCAGCAGACGCGGCGGCTCGCACCGGAGGATCTGGCCGTGCTCACCACCGTCCAACGCGAACTTTCCGCCAAGCCGAAGGTCCCCGGTGACCGGCTTGAACCAGCGCTGCAACCGCTCGGGGCTGGTGATGGCGTCCCAGACGTCATCGATCTCCGCGTCGTATCGACGCCGCAGCTCGACGGTGTACGCCTCGCCGGCGGGCACGCTGGCGGTGCCCATCGTCCGGCGCACGGCAGCCAGCTCCTCGAGAACATCTTTCATGTCACGTCTCTTTCGGTGGCGTGTCGGTCGTGCCCGTGCCGGCGCCGGACCCGGCAGGTCGGACGGGTTCCCCACCGGCCAGGCGGCGTGCACGCCTGCCCCGGGCCAGCTCGGTTCCCAGGGCGTCGAGGCGTTGTTCCCAGAACCGGCGAAACCGATCCAGCCATGCGTCGACCTCGCTCAAGGGCTCGGGCTCGACGGCGTAGAACCGGCGCGTACCCTCAGCCCGCACCGACGCGAACCCGCTGTCACGCAGCACGCGCAGATGCTGGGAGACAGCCGGCTGGGAGATGGCGAACTCCGCCCGGATGATCTCCGTGATCGCCCCGGAGGTCTGCTCACCGTCGGCGAGCAGCTCCAGAATGCGTCGGCGCACGGGGTCACCGAGTACGTCGAAGGCGTGCACGACAGC
>NZ_BOOJ01000139.1 GCF_016863175.1 Paraplanobispora siamensis | reverse complement strand
CTAGACGAGTAAGTCCTAAAGCTGAGAGCGGGTACGGCGTGCGTACCGGCTGATGGACCCGCCCGTGAGGCGCGTCGGTGGTGGGCCGGGCGTTGCCCACCCAGGCTGCGCCTCACGGCAGAGGAGTCTGACCTCGACGCCAGGACAACGGCGACGAAGGGTGCTGAGGATCGGTTTGTGACAACAGACCTCAACACCCTTCTCACCGCACTGTACGTCAAGATCGACGATTGGCTCGGTGCTCCCGGCACCCCGCCCCGCCTGGGCCGCCTACCCCGGCTGACCGACGCCGAACTGCTCACCGTGGCCATCGCCCAAGCCCTGCTGGGCATCCGCTCCGAGACCCGCTGGCTGCGCTTCCTGCCCGCGCATCTGCCCGGCGCCTTCCCCTACCTGCCCGGCCAGTCCGGCTACAACAAGCGCCTGCGCGCGGCCCTGCCCCTGCTCCAGCGCGCCATCACCGCCCTGGCCCGCGACACCGACCTGTGGGCCGACCCGCTGGGGGTCGTCGACTCCACCCCCGTCGAATGCGGCCGCTCCCGCCCTACCGCGCAGCGCTCGAACCTGGCCGGGTGGGCCGGCTACGGCTACTGCCGCTCCCACTCACGCTACTTCTGGGGCTGCGCCTGCACCTGGTGTGCACCCCCGCCGGGCTACCGATCACCTGGGCCCTGGCCACCCCCAAGCTGGATGAGCGCCAGGTGCTGATGGCCATGCTCGACCACGATCCGCGTCTGACGGCCGAACGCCCCGGTCTGCTGATCATCGCCGACAAGGGGTATGTGTCGGCCGAGCTTGATGCCTACCTGGCCCAGCGAGGCGTGCGGCTGCTGCGGCCCTCCTACCGCAACCTGGCGCCCCGGCCCGGCGAGCAGTTCCTCAAACCGGTTCGTCAGCTGATCGAGTCGGTCAACGACACCCTCAAGGGCCAGCTTGATCTGGAACTGCACGGCGGGCGCAGCCCGCTGGGCGTCGCGGTCCGCGTCGCCCAGAGGATCCTGGCGTTGACCGCAGCGATCTGGCACAACCGGGCCACTGGACAGCCCGTCACCCGGTCACTGATCGCCTACGACCACTGACCGGACTTCGGACTTACTCGTCTA
>NZ_BOOJ01000138.1 GCF_016863175.1 Paraplanobispora siamensis | reverse complement strand
TCCACCGACTGCTCCACCACGGTCCCGACCCGTCGGGACCGTGCGGCACGGGCCGCCCGCGAACCCGCGGGCGGCCTGGTCTTTTTTTCATGCAAAACGCGTATTTTTATCAACTAAATGTGTTGCACCATGAGCACATCGTGATAATTGGTAATAAAAACCGTGATCAATTGGATGCAAAGCCTTCATGGTGTAACACTGTTTTAATGTATTCCCTGGTCAGCGCCCCTGTGCTCGGTTTCGATCTCACGCGGTTGGACGGCGGAGCGGCGACCGTCGCAGTGCTCTCCCGCGCCTTGCGCCTCGATTCCGGCGACCTGCCGGCACTGGCCAGAAGGCTCCCCGACGACGGCGTCCGCGCCCAGCTCTGGCAGGACATCGACGCCGCGATCGTCCTGCAGCCGACCGTCCGCGGCCTGGCCAGCCAGAACGCCGAGGGCGCCCTGGCCCTGCTGGAGCGCGCCCCCATCGGCACGCCCGACGCGCTGCTGCACTGCGTCCGGAACGACGTGCTCGACTGGACCTGGCACCGGGAGGACGGCGTCCGCGTCCAGGACGACGTGGCGGCCCGCGCCACCTCGGTCGTGTGCGACGCGGTGATGGCCACCTATCTGCGGGAGCTGCTGCCGGCCGACACCCGCCGCCGGCTGGCCGTGGGCTGGCTCGCCGGCACCCGCGAGCTGACCGACCGGCCGGTCGACACCGGCCCCCAGCACGAGGCCGTCATGGCGCTGTGCCGCCGCATCGAGACCCTCAGCGCCGCCGACGTGGACCGCCTGTCCGGGCTCGCCGAGCGCAACCGGCCCGGCACCGCCTCCTGGTCGCAGGCCGTGCACGCCGCCTCCTGGGCGGTGCACACCTCCGACCGCGTGCGCGCCGCCGCGGCCGCCCAGTTCGAACTCGTCCAGGCCGTCGACGGCGCCGGGATCCCGGTCGCCGACCGCGCGGGCGGCGTGTGGAACCTGCTCAGCGGCGCCGTGCACGCCCTGACCGTCTCCGACCTGCTGGATGCGGCCCTGATGGAGCAGCTGCTCGACCCGTGCCTGTCCGTGCTGGGCCTGCCCGTCCCCAGCTGAGCGCGGCCGGCGCCCTACGGCGGGCGCCC
>NZ_BOOJ01000137.1 GCF_016863175.1 Paraplanobispora siamensis | reverse complement strand
GCCACTTCACCGTCTGACCCGGCCCACGAGCCGGTGGGCCGCTCCACCGCCTGACTGGGAATCCAGCCGATTCACCGTCTGACCGCTCCCCCGGCCGCCTGAGCGGGCGGCCGGGGGAGCGTCGCGGATGCCTCACCGGATGGTCTTCCGGGGCGCGGAATGCTCCCGCGGAAGGCCACCCGGTGTCATAAACCCGGCGTGCGAGGGCAGGTTGGGGTAATGCTGCAGGTCATCGGGGCCGGGCTGGGCCGTACCGGCACCAGTTCACTCAAGATCGCGCTGGAACACCTGGGTTTCGCGCCCTGCTATCACATGTTCGAGGTCCTGGGCGATATCGAGCGGATGCGGCAGTGGACCGCCGTGGCGCAGGGCGCCGCGCCCGACTGGGAGGCGATCTTCCACGGATACCGGGCGTGCGTGGACTTCCCCGCGGCCGCGTACTGGCGGGAGCTGGCCGATCACTATCCCGAGGCCAAGGTGATCCTCACCCTGCGCGACCCCGACGCCTGGTACGAGAGCGCCCGTAAGACGATCTTCCGGCTGCCCCGTGTGCTGCGCCATCCCGTGCTCGGTCCCGCGCTGCGCACGGTCCTTCCCGCGCAGGCCAGGCTGACCGCGTTCACCCGCATGCTGAGCGCCGTCAACCAGGACAGGCGCGACATCGTCTTCGACCGCGCCAGCGCCCTGAAGTACTACGAGCGGCACAACGCCGAGGTGCGGGCGTCCGTGCCGCCGGAACGGCTGCTGATCTACCGGGTGGGGCAGGGGTGGGAGCCGCTGTGCGACTTCCTCGGCGTCCCCGTGCCCGGCACCCCGTTCCCCCGGGCCAACGACAGCTCCCGTTTCTGGAGCAACTTCCGCCGGACCCTGTGGGGCAGGCACGGAACCGGCCCGATACGGCCGCCCGCCTGAGGAAGCGGGTGCCGGCAAACGGGCCCGGGGGACAGGCCCGGACGCGACGAGGCCGCCACCGGTGATGTCCGGTGGCGGCCTCGTCGCGCTGTCGTCGGAAGGTGCCTGAGAGGCTGGGAGCCCGGGAAGGTCAGGCGCCGGTGCGGAGCAGGCGCCGGCTCAGGACCCGGCTGGCGGCGAACGCCCCGCCGCCCGCCACGAGGATGAGGGCGAGGATGCCCGCGAGGGGCATGCTGTTCGCCTTCTCGGCGGTGGTGGTCGCGGCGGCCGCGGTGACGGTCTTGGCCGGGAGCTCGGCGGTCGTCGCGCCGGTGGCGGGCTTGCCCGCGGCGGCCTTGTCGGCGGCCGGCTTCTTGGCGGGCTT
>NZ_BOOJ01000136.1 GCF_016863175.1 Paraplanobispora siamensis | reverse complement strand
GCCGGTCGCCCTCGACGCGGACCTGCGGCTCGCCTACGGCGGCGATCCCGGTCCAGTCGGTGTAGCCGCCGGGGACCTCGGCCAGGAGGAACCGGCCCGGATGTTCGGTCTGCGCCGAGCGCACCAGGCCCCACACCGCCGCGCCCGCCACGTCGCCGGGCCGGGTCGTGAACAGCAGCGGGGCGCCGTCCTCCGGGTGGGAGGCGATGGCGGTCAGGACGCGGGCGGTCAGGTCCCTGACGGCGGCGGGCACGTCCGGCTCCCGGCTCACACAGGGGATCACGACCGGCTCGGGGGCTCCGGCCGCCGCGAGCGCCGCCTCCACCCAGTTCACGCCGTACGGGGTGGAGGTGGCGGCGCGGGGCGCGGCGGTCCTCGCGCGCAGGGCGTCGATCGAGAGCACGGGGGTACCGGTGGCGTCGGCGACCTGCACGGCGACGTCCTCGCCGGTCACGGCCAGCCGTACGCGCAGGGCCCGGGCCTGGGCGGCGTGCAGGCGCACGCCCCGGAAGGCGAACGGCAGGCGCAGCTCCCCGTCGTCACCGGCCAGCAGCAGCGGGTGGAAGGCGGCGTCGAGGAGGGCGGGGTGGATGCCGAACCCGGTCACGTCCACCCCTTCGGGCGCGACGACCTCCGCGTAGAGCTCCTGGCCCGCCCGCCACACGGCCCGCAGCCCCTGGAAGGCGGGGCCGTACTCGTAGCCCTGCTCGGCCAGCCGCTCGTAGCCGTCCGCGATCTCCACGGGGACGGCGGCGGGCGGGGGCCAGGCGGCGGCCCAGCCGTGACCGGCGGCGGGCGCGGGCTCCTCGGCGACGGCGCCCGAGGCGTGCCGCTGCCAGATGTCGGCATCCGCGTGGCGGGAGAACACGGCGACGGCACGGCGCCCCTCGGCGTCCGGCGGGTCGAGGGTGACCTGCACGGTGACCGCGCCCGTCTCGGGCAGGTACAGCGGGGCCTCGATGATCAGTTCGTCGAGGCGGTCGCCGCCCGCGTGGGCGGCGGCCTCCAGCGCCAGTTCGGCGAAGGCGGCGCCGGGCAGCAGGATGCCGCCCTCCACCGCGTGATCGGCGAGCCAGGGCGCCACCCGGCGGGAGAGCCGGCCGGTGAGGACGTACCGGTCGTCGGCCACGGACACGACGGCGCCGAGCAGCGGGTGCCGCGAGCCGTCGACTCCCGCGCCGGTCGGGCCGACCGCCGCCAGGCCGTCGCCGAGCCAGTAGCGCTCGCGCTGGAAGGCGTAGGTGGGCGGCTGGCCGGTGGGGCGCGGGCCGGAGGCGAGGACGTCCG
>NZ_BOOJ01000135.1 GCF_016863175.1 Paraplanobispora siamensis | reverse complement strand
TGAGGTGCCCTACAGATTCCGGACAGTCGGCTACATAAGCTGACAGAAGTCTGGAAGAGGTAGGTACGTGACGAGGCGTCGTAGGCAGTTCTCGCCGGAGTTCAAAGAAGAAGCCATCCGAATGGTGCTGGAGGGCGAGCGGACGGTCGCGTCGGTAGCGCGCGAGTTCGACATCAACGCCAGCACCCTGGGCAGCTGGGTGAACCGGCATCGGATCGTGAGCGCTCAAGGCGAGCAGCGGCCGGTCTCGGGGCCGGAGCGGGCCCGGATCCGGGAGCTGGAGCGGGAGAACGCCGAGCTGCGCGAGAAGCTGATCTTCCTGAAAAAAGCGGCCGCCTTCTTCGCGTCCGAGAATCGATGACGCTCGCCACGTACGAGCTGATCGATGCGGAGAAGGCGCACCATAAGATCGCCAAGATGTGCGCCTGGCTGGGCGTGTCGCGCTCGGGCTACTACGAGTGGCGCACCCGGCCGGCCTCGGCCACCGCGCAACGCCGCACGTTGCTGGCCGCCCTCATCGCCGAGATCTTCACCGACTCCCATGAGACCTACGGATATCGGCGCGTGCACGCTGCCCTGGTCCGCCGCGGCGAGCACTGCTCGGCCGAACTGGTCCGCGCCCTGATGCGCGAGCAAGGCCTCATCCCGGCCCAGGTCAGGAAGTTCCGTCCGGCCACCACCGTCCAGGGTGACTATCGGGGCATCCCCGACCTGGTCGGCCGGAACTTCACCGCCGAGCGGCCGGGCATCAAGCTGGTCGGCGATATCACCTACATCCGCACCTGGGAGGGCTTCCTCTACCTGGCCACGGTGATCGACTGCCACAGCAAGGCGGTGCTGGGCTGGGCGATGGCCGATCACTACCGCACCGAGCTGATCATCGACGCGATCCGGATGGCCGCCGGCACCGGCCTGCTCCAGCCCGGCGCCATCTTCCACGCCGACCGCGGCTCGAACTACACCTCACAGGAGTTCGGCCGCGTCCTGGCCGGCTTGGACATTCGCCGATCGGTCGGCCGCACCGGGGTCTGCTGGGACAACGCGATGGCCGAATCGTTCTTCTCCGCGATCAAGAACGAATGGCTGCACCGCTTCGTCTTTGCCACCCGAGCCAAAGCACGACGGCAGGTCATCCGCTACATCGAAGGGTTCTACAACCGGCGGCGCCTGCACTCGGCGCTCGGCTACCGGCCACCCCTGGAGGTATTGAACGAGGCCCTTTCACAGCAAGCAGCCGCATAGGCTCTACGACCGTAAGACGGCTGTCTGGAATCTCCGAGGCCCCTC
>NZ_BOOJ01000134.1 GCF_016863175.1 Paraplanobispora siamensis | reverse complement strand
GCTCCAGCTCGACTCGCTCCACCCCGTCGGCCGCGAGGATGGCGATGCGGCGTCCGTTCAGCTCTCCGGCCATGTCAGGCACCCGCCCCCGCCATCGCCGGGTGCAGGACGACCTTCGTCCAGCCCTCGTCTCGCTTGTCGAAGTGCTCATACGCCTCCGGCGCGCGGTCGAGGGACAGCTCATGGCTGACGATGAAGGACGGTTCGGCCTTGCCCCCGGCGATCAGGTCGCGCAGCTGCCGGTTGTACTTCTTGACCGGGGCCTGGCCGCTGCCGATGCGCTGGCCCTTGAACCAGAACATGCCGTAGTCGAAGGCCAGTTTGCCCTGCTTGGCCAGCTCGTCGCCGGCCCCGGGGTCCTGCGGGACGAAGACGCCGACACAGCCGATCTTCCCGGTGAACCGTACCGAGGCGACCAGCCGGTTCATCGTCAGGTTGGGCTGTTCCCGGCCGTCGGGCTCGTGCGCCTGATAGCCGACGCACTCGCAGCCGTTGTCCGCGCCCAGCCCCATCGTCTCGTCCAGCACGACCTGCACCGGGTCGACCTTGGAGTCGTCGATGGCGATCGCACCGATCGATTCGGCCAGCCGCAGCCGGTCGGGATGGCGGTCGACGACCATCACCTTGCTCGCCCCTCGGATGGTCGCCGAGAGGGCGGCCATCAGCCCGACCGGGCCCGCACCGTAGATGACCGTCTGGTCGCCGGGCTGCACGCCGGCCATCTCGGTGGCGTGGTAGCCGGTCGGGAAGATGTCGGCGAGCATCACGTAGTCGGTCTGGCGCTGCTCGGCGTCCTCGCCCAGCCGCAGGCAGTTGAAGTCGCCCCAGGGCACGCGCAACAGCTCGGCCTGCCCGCCGCCGTAGGGGCCCATGTCGGCGAAGCCGTAGGCGGCGCCGGCCATCTTCGGCTCAGGCTGGGCGGTCAGGCAGTAGTTCGTCAGCTGACGTTCGCAGTTCTTGCAGTGCCCGCACGAGATGTTGAACGGCAGGACGACCCAGTCGCCCACCTGGACCTTGTCGACCCCGGCGCCGACCTCGACCACCTGGCCCAGGTTCTCGTGCCCGAACCAGCGGCCGGGCTCGAAGTCGGTCCGCCCCTCGTACATATGCAGGTCCGAGCCGCAGATGTTCGCCGACGTGATCCGCACCAGGACATCGGTCGGCCGCTCGATCCGCGCGTCCGGCACCTCCTTGACACTGACCTGCCGCGGCCCCTCGTACACCACTGCCTTCATGACCATCCCCCGTCGCAGATGCCTCCCTCCCCATGGGCGGCCCCCCAGCCCGATACCCC
>NZ_BOOJ01000133.1 GCF_016863175.1 Paraplanobispora siamensis | reverse complement strand
GGCGATGAGCTTGTCCACCCGCTCGTCCACGCTGCGGAACGGATCCTTGCACAACACGGTGCGCTGCGCCTGATCGTTGAGCTTCAGATGCACCCAGTCGACGGTGAAGTCACGCCGCTTCTCCTGCGCCCGCCGGATGAACTCCCCGCGCAACCGCGCCCGGGTCGTCTGCGGCGGCACCGACTTGGCCTCGAAGATCTTCAGATCCGAGGCCACCCGCTCCACCGCACCCCGCTTCTGCAGCAGATAGAACAGCCCACGCCGGCGGTGCACATCGTGGTAGGCCAGATCCAGCTGGGCCACCCGGGGACTGGACAGCGGCAGATCGTACTTCTTGCGGTAGCGCTCGATCAGCTGGTATTTGGTCACCCAGTCGATCTCCCGGGAGACCAGGTCTAGATTGCCGGTCTCCACCGCGGTGAGCGTGCGCTCCCACAGCTCCAGCACCCGGTGGCTGATCTCGTCGCCGCCGCGCCGATCCACGAAATCCTTGACTCTGCCCAGGTACTCCTGCTGGATCTCCAGCGAGGAGGCCTCCCGCCCGTTGGCCAGGCGCACCCGGCGGCGCCCGGTCATGTCGTGGGAGACCTCGCGGATGGCCCGGATCGGGTTCTCCAGCGACAGGTCGCGCATCACGGTGCCCGCCTCGATCATGCGCAGCACCAGGTCGGTGGCGCCGACCTTGAGCAGCATCGTGGTCTCGCTCATGTTGGAGTCGCCGACGATGACGTGCAACCGGCGGAAGCGTTCGGCGTCGCCGTGCGGCTCGTCGCGGGTGTTGATGATCGGCCGGGAGCGGGTGGTCGCCGAGGACACGCCCTCCCAGATGTGCTCAGCCCGCTGGGAGACGCAGTAGACCGCTCCGCGCGGGGTCTGCAGCACCTTGCCCGCGCCGCAGATGATCTGCCGGGTGACCAGGAACGGAATCAGCACATCGGCCAGCCGGCCGAACTCCCCGTGCCGTCCGACCAGGTAGTTCTCGTGGCAGCCGTAGGAGTTGCCGGCCGAGTCGGTGTTGTTCTTGAACAGGTAGATGTCGCCGGCGATGCCCTCTTCGCGAAGGCGCTTTTCGGCGTCGACGAGCAGGCCCTCCAGGATGCGCTCGCCGGCCTTGTCGTGGGTGACGAGCTCCACGACGTTGTCGCATTCGGGGGTGGCGTACTCCGGATGGCTGCCGACGTCGAGGTACAGGCGGGCGCCGTTGCGCAGGAAGACGTTGCTCGATCGTCCCCAGGAGACGACCCGGCGGAACAGGTAGCGCGCCACCTCGTCGGGGGACAGCCGTCGCTGTCCTCTGAAGGT
>NZ_BOOJ01000132.1 GCF_016863175.1 Paraplanobispora siamensis | reverse complement strand
GGCGTAATGTGTGAATGCCACGACTTCGGCGGTGTACTTGAGCCCCGCTACATTGTCGGCGCGGAATCACTTGACCAGTGAGCTATTACGCACTCTTTCAAGGGTGGCTGCTTCTAAGCCAACCTCCTGGTTGTCACTGCGACTCCACATCCTTTCCCACTTAGCACACGCTTAGGGGCCTTAGTCGGTGGTCTGGGCTGTTTCCCTCTCGACTACGGAGCTTATCCCCCGCAGTCTCACTGCCACGCTCTCACTTACCGGCATTCGGAGTTTGGCTGACGTCAGTAACCTTGTCGGGCCCATCGGCCATCCAGTGCTCTACCTCCGGCAAGAAACACGCGACGCTGCACCTAAATGCATTTCGGGGAGAACCAGCTATCACGGAGTTTGATTGGCCTTTCACCCCTAAACACAGGTCATCCCCCAGGTTTTCAACCCTGGTGGGTTCGGTCCTCCACGCGGTCTTACCCGCGCTTCAACCTGCCCATGCCTAGATCACTCCGCTTCGGGTCTACAGCATGCGACTCAAAACGCCCTATTCAGACTCGCTTTCGCTACGGCTTCCCCCCACGGGTTAACCTCGCCACACACCATAACTCGCAGGCTCATTCTTCAAAAGGCACGCAGTCACATCACAGGCCGCCCGAAGACGACCTACGCTCCTACGGCTTGTAGGCACACGGTTTCAGGTACTATTTCACGACCCCTCACCGGGGCGCTTTTCACCTTTCCCTCACGGTACTGGTCCACTATCGGTCATCAGGGAGTATTTAGGCTTACCAGGTGGTCCTGGCCGATTCACACAGGATTTCTCGGGCCCCGTGCTACTTGGGATCCCCTCCAGCAGTCCAACCGATTTCGCCTACCCGGCTCTCACGGTCTCCGGCAGCCCTTCCCAGAGCTTTCGACTATCCATTGGATTTCTCACTGCTTACGGTTCCGGCAGAAACCGTCAGAAGGTCCCGCAACCCCGCACACGCAACGCCTGCCGGCTTTTCCACGCCTGCGGTTTAGCCTGATCCGCTTTCGCTCACCACTACTCACGGAATCACTATTGTTTTCTCTTCCTACGGGTACTGAGATGTTTCACTTCCCCGCGTTACCACCAACCGCCCTATACATTCAGGCGGAGGCAACACCCCATGACGGATGCTAGGTTTCCCCATTCGGACATCCCCGGATCACAGTCTGGTTGGCGACTCCCCGGGGCTTAACGCAGCCTCCCACGTCCTTCATCGGCTCCTGATGCCAAGGCATCCACCGTGTGCCCTTAAAAACTTGGCCACAAAGATGCTCGCGTCCACTATGCAAATCTCAAACAACAAACAGCCACCG
>NZ_BOOJ01000130.1 GCF_016863175.1 Paraplanobispora siamensis | reverse complement strand
TCTTCGACGCTGCTCGGCTCGCGCCGGGACAGGTCGATGCCGAGCTCTTCGGCGGCGCGGAAGACATCCTCGTCGGTGTCGCGCATCTCGATCGACATGCCGTCGCTGGAGAGCACCTCGACATTCAGGCACAGCGACTGCATCTCCTTGATCAACACCTTGAACGACTCGGGAATGCCCGGCTCGGGGATGTTCTCGCCCTTGACGATGGCCTCATAGACCTTCACCCGGCCCAGCACATCGTCGGACTTGATGGTCAGCAGCTCCTGCAGCGCATAGGCCGCACCATAGGCCTCCAGCGCCCAGACCTCCATCTCACCAAAGCGCTGCCCGCCGAACTGCGCCTTACCACCCAGCGGCTGCTGCGTGATCATCGAGTACGGGCCGGTGGACCGAGCATGGATCTTGTCATCCACCAGGTGCAGCAGCTTCAGGATGTAGATGTAGCCCACCGAGATCGGATGCGGGAACGGCTCACCCGAGCGGCCGTCAAACAGCTGCGCCTTGCCGTTGGGCCCGACCATGCGCCCGCCGTCCCGATTGACCAGGGTGTTGTCCAGCAGCCCGACGATCTCCTCCTCGTGCGCGCCGTCGAAGACCGGGGTGGCCACATTGGTACGCGGCGCCACCTCACCAAAGCCCTTGTCACGCAGCCGCTCGGCCCAGGCCTCGGCAATGCCGGAGATGTCCCAGCCACGCGCGGCGATCCACCCCAGATGGGTCTCCAGCACCTGCCCGACGTTCATCCGGCCGGGCACCCCCAGCGGGTTGAGGATGATGTCGACCGGGGTGCCGTCCTCCAGGAACGGCATGTCCTCCACCGGGAGGATCTTGGAGATGACGCCCTTGTTGCCGTGCCGGCCCGCCAGCTTGTCCCCATCGGTGATCTTCCGCTTTTGCGCCACGTACACGCGCACCAGCTCATTGACCCCCGGCGGCAGCTCATCGCCCTCCTCACGGGAGAACACCCGCACCCCGATGACCTTGCCCTGCTCGCCGTGCGGCACCTTCAGCGAGGTGTCACGCACCTCCCGGGCCTTCTCCCCGAAGATCGCACGCAGCAGCCGCTCCTCGGGCGTCAGCTCGGTCTCGCCCTTGGGAGTGACCTTGCCCACCAGGATGTCACCGGGCACCACCTCGGCGCCGATCCGGATGATGCCGCGCTCGTCCAGATCGGCCAGCACCTCCTCGGACACATTCGGGATGTCCCGGGTGATCTCCTCGGGGCCCAGCTTGGTGTCGCGGGCGTCGACCTCGTGCTCTTCGATGTGGATCGAAGACAGCACATCGTCTTGGACCAGGCGCTGGGACAAGATGATGGCGTCTTCGTAGTTGTGGCCCTCCCAGGGCATGAAGGCCACCAGCAGGTTCTTGCCCAGCGCCATCTCACCGTCATCGGTGCACGGCCCGTCGGCGATGACCTGGCCGGTCTCGATGCGGTCGCCCTCGGCCACGATCGGCTTCTGGTTGAAACAGGTGCCCTGG
>NZ_BOOJ01000129.1 GCF_016863175.1 Paraplanobispora siamensis | reverse complement strand
TGCTTTGTGGTCAAGTCCTCGGCCTATTAGTACCGGTCAGCTCCACACGTTACCGCGCTTCCACTTCCAGCCTATCAACCCGGTCGTCTACCGGGAGCCTTACCCCTCACGGGTGGGAGACCTCATCTCAAGGCGAGCTTCCCGCTTAGATGCTTTCAGCGGTTATCCCTTCCGAACGTAGCCAACCAGCCGTGCTCCTGGCGGAACAACTGGCACACCAGAGGTTCGTCCGTCCCGGTCCTCTCGTACTAGGGACAGCCCCTTTCAAGTCTCCTGCGCGCGCAGCGGATAGGGACCGAACTGTCTCGCGACGTTCTAAACCCAGCTCGCGTACCGCTTTAATGGGCGAACAGCCCAACCCTTGGGACCTACTCCAGCCCCAGGATGCGACGAGCCGACATCGAGGTGCCAAACCATCCCGTCGATATGGACTCTTGGGGAAGATCAGCCTGTTATCCCCGGGGTACCTTTTAGCCGTTGAGCGACGGCGCTTCCACATGCCACCGCCGGATCACTAGTCCCAGCTTTCGCTCCTGCTCGACCCGTCGGTCTCACAGTCAAGCTCCCTTGTGCACTTACACTCGACACCTGATTGCCAACCAGGCTGAGGGAACCTTTGGGCGCCTCCGTTACCCTTTAGGAGGCAACCGCCCCAGTTAAACTACCCACCAGACACTGTCCCTGATCCGGATCACGGACCCAGGTTAGACGTTCAAAACGACCAGAGTGGTATTTCACCAATGACTCCACCGCCACTAGCGTGGCGGCTTCCCAGTCTCCCACCTATCCTACACAAGACGCTCCAAACGCCAATGTCAAGCTGTAGTGAAGGTCCCGGGGTCTTTCCGTCCTGCTGCGCGTAACGAGCATCTTTACTCGTAGTGCAATTTCGCCGGGTCTGCGGTTGAGACAGCGGGGAAGTCGTTACGCCATTCGTGCAGGTCGGAACTTACCCGACAAGGAATTTCGCTACCTTAGGATGGTTATAGTTACCACCGCCGTTTACTGGCGCTTAAGTTCTCAGCGTCGCCCACCGAAATGAGCTAACCGGTCCCCTTAACGTTCCAGCACCGGGCAGGCGTCAGTCCGTATACATCGTCTTACGACTTCGCACGGACCTGTGTTTTTAGTAAACAGTCGCTTCCCCCTGGCCTCTGCGACCCCCACCAGCTCCGGCAGCAAGTGCCTTCACCAGTCGAGGTCCCCCTTCTCCCGAAGTTACGGGGGCAATTTGCCGAGTTCCTTAACCGCAGTTCACCCGATCGCCTTGGTATTCTCTACCTGACCACCTGAGTCGGTTTCGGGTACGGGCCGCCATGCTCCTCGCTAGAGGCTTTTCTCGGCAGCATAGGATCACCCACTTCGCCACAATCGGCTCGGCATCACATCTCAAGGTTCATGAGCGGCGGATTTACCTACCACTCCCTCTACATGCTTACCCCAGGACAACCACCGCCTGGGATGGGCTACCTTCCTGCGTCACCCCATCGCTTACCTACTACCAGATCAGGCCGGGCGTTCACCCTCACCCCAAGCCCGAAGGCTCGGAGGGGTTAAGGACCCTTAGTATCACTGGGTTCGATATGGACGGCGCACAGCGGGTACGGGAATATCAACCCGTTGTCCATCGACTACGCCTGTCGGCCTCGCCTTAGGTCCCGACTTACCCTGGGCGGATTAGCCTGGCCCAGGAACCCTTGGTCATCCGGCGCAGAAGTTTCTCACTTCTGATTCGCTACTCATGCCTGCATTCTCACTCGCACGGCCTCCACACCTCGATTCCTCGGATGCTTCGCCGGCCGCACGACGCTCCCCTACCCATCCACACACC
>NZ_BOOJ01000128.1 GCF_016863175.1 Paraplanobispora siamensis | reverse complement strand
TGTCGGTTCCGGCTGAAGACTGACCCTGTGATTCCGGCGGAATCGTGACCCACCCCCGACGCTGGTGAGGTGTTGAAGGTGGAGGACTGGGCGGAGATCCGCCGACTGCACCGGGCCGAAGGACTGGCGATCCGAGCAATCGCCCGCAGGCTCGGGATCGCAAGGAACACGGTGCGCAAAGCACTGGCCTCGCACGAACCGCCCCGGTACGTGCGAGCCGGCAAAGGATCGATCGTGGATGCGGTGGAACCACAGATCAGAGGGCTTCTGGCGGAGTTCCCGGACATGCCGACCTCGGTCATCATGGAACGGGTCGGCTGGAGCCGCGGCAAGAGCGTGTTCTTTGCGCGGGTGCAGCAGCTGCGGCCGCTGTATCGGCCGGTCGATCCGGCTTCTCGCACCGAGTACCAGGCCGGTGAGCTGGCCCAATGCGATCTATGGTTTCCCGCGGTGGACGTGCCGCTGGGATTCGGGCAGACGGGCCGCCCGCCGGTGCTGGTCATGGTCAGCGGCTACTCGCGGATGATCGGCGCGGTCATGCTGCCCTCGCGCCGGGCGCCGGACCTGCTGGCCGGGCACTGGAGGCTGCTCAGCCAGTGGGGCCGGGTGCCCAAGGCACTGGTCTGGGACAACGAGGCCGCCATCGGCCAGTGGCGAGCCGGCAGACCGCAGCTGAGCGAGGCGATGACCGCCTTCCGCGGAACGCTCGGCATCAAGGTCATCCAATGCCGTCCGGCCGATCCGGAGGCCAAGGGCCTGGTCGAACGCGCCAACGGCTACCTGGAGACCTCGTTTCTGCCGGGGCGGGTCTTCACCGGCCCGGCCGACTTCACCGCCCAGCTGAGCGAGTGGCTGGTGCGGGCCAACAATCGCCACCACCGTCGGCTGGGCTGCCGGCCGGTCGACCGGTGGGAGGCGGATCGGGCGGCGATGCTGCCCCTGCCGCCGGTGGCGCCGGCCAGTGGCTGGTGCTTGAGCACCCGCCTGCCGCGCGACCACTACGTGCGGCTGGACTCCAACGACTACTCGGTGCACCCGTCGGTGATCGGCCGGCGCGTCCAGGTGACCGCGGACCTGGAGCAGGTGGTGGTCACCTGCGACGGCGCTCAGGTGGCCCGGCATGCGCGCTGCTGGGCCGATCGCCAGACCATCACCGATCCGGCCCATCAGGCCGCCGCCGCGCAGTTGCGCCGGATGCGGCACAACAGCTCGCTGCGCCCGGTGGAGACCGCGGTGCAGCAGCGGCCGCTGTCGGACTACGACCGGTTGTTCGGCCTGAACGATGAGGAGATCGCCGGATGAGCGCCCGCACCGGCGGCACGGGCACCGGCCGGAACGTGAGCGCTGAGATCGCCTACCTCACCCGGGCGCTGAAGGCTCCCTCGCTGGCCGCGGCCGTTGCGCGGCTGGCCGAACGCGCCCGCGCCGAGTCCTGGAGCCATGAGGAGTTCCTGGCCGCCTGCCTGCAACGCGAGGTCGCCGCCCGCGAGGCCCACGGCGGTGAGGGCCGCATCCGCGCCGCCCGCTTCCCGTCCCGCAAATCCCTCGAGGAGTTCGACTTCGATCATCAGCGCTCCCTCAAACGCGAGGTCATCACCCATCTGGGCACCTTGGACTTCATCACGGCCAAGGAGAACGTGGTGTTCCTCGGCCCGCCCGGCACCGGCAAGACCCACCTGTCGATCGGGCTGGGGATGCGGGCTTGTCAGGCCGGGCACCGGGTCGCGTTCGCCACCGCCGCCGAGTGGGTGGCGCGTCTGGCCGAGGCCCATCAGGCCGGGCGGTTGCAGAGCGAGCTCGTCAAGCTGGGCCGCATCCCGTTGCTGATCGTCGACGAGGTGGGTTACATCCCGTTCGAGGCTGAGGCGGCCAACTTGTTCTTCCAGTTGGTGTCGTCTCGCTACGAGCGGGCGAGCTTGATCGTGACCAGTAACAAGCCGTTCGGCCGGTGGGGCGAGGTCTTCGGCGATGACGTGGTGGCCGCGGCGATGATCGACCGTTTGGTGCATCATGCCGAGGTCGTCTCGTTGAAGGGAGACAGCTACCGGCTCAAGGACCGTGACCTTGGTCGTGTCCCCGCGGCCAAGACCGACAACTGAAGATCAGATATCTGGGTGGGTCAAGGTTCGCCCGGAACAGACGGGTCACGATCGAGTCGGAATTGACA
>NZ_BOOJ01000127.1 GCF_016863175.1 Paraplanobispora siamensis | reverse complement strand
GGGGCCGATGTGATGATTTCGGGAACGACTTTTGGCCCCACCGTTCGAGCCCCAGGGGGCGGTACCAGAACTCGCTGAGGATGAAGCCGTCTCAGGGCAGTGGTGCCGACGCTCGTTCGAAGTCGGTACCGAATTCGGTTCGTAGGATCACCGGGGCCGCGGCGGCACGGACGCCTGCCCCCGGGCGGGGGTGAGAGCCCAGCCAAGGGGGCAGGCGCCTTTGCCTTCATCGGTGCGCCCCGATTGGGGTGGAGCCAGGAAAGGGGCGTGATGGGCACGGCGGCCTTCGCGCCATCCGGTGCCCGCTGTACGGCACCACCAGCGCGACGGGATGAGCGCCGGCAGGCCGCGAAGGCGCGGCCACCGGCTGATCACGGGCAGCCAAAGGGACAGGCTGGCCTTGGACTGCCGGCCGCTCACGGTGAGCACGCTGTTTGGCCCTCAAGCGGCGCCGCCATGTGCTGGGCTACCCCACTCTGGCCGGCTCCTCCCCTCCTCTGCGGGTAAAAAAGGCAGGCTCAGGCCGTGCCCGAGGGCGGGGCCGCCTGCCGGCCGGGCAGGAGCGGCCGGGTGCGCAGCACCCGCACCGCGGCCTCCAGGTCGGGGCAGACCGCAAAATGCTCCAGCAATCGCATCAACGCCAGCAGATGCCAGACCCGGCCGTCGGCCGGCGCGACCAGCACCAGGCGGCCGGCGCGCTCTTCGACCTGCCGGCGCAGCGCGATCAGCACGCCGATGCCGGCCGAGGCGATGAAGCTGACCTGGCTGGCATCCACCACCAGCATCGGCGCGCGGCCGAGGAGCATCTGCTGCGCGCTGCTGAGGGCCAGCGGCGCGGTGAGCGCATCCAGCTCTCCGGCCAGGCGCAGCACGGCCAGGTCATCCAGCTGCCAGGTGGTGGTCTGCAAGGCAGGCTCAGGGTGGGGCAGCATGCGCCACCGCCTGTCTCCTCACGTGGCCTCCTTGAGGATGCACGTGGCCTCCGTGAGGATGGCTGTCTCCGGCCGAAGGTGGCCACCGGTGTCCACCGTAGGCCACCGACCGGCACATCGCGATCATGACGGTGGCCACGAGGTCCGCCGCTGCCTGGCGGCCTCGGCCAGCGGCCGATACCCGCCGCAGCCGGCACTTTTCGCTGGTGGCAGGGCCCGGGCACGCGATCCGGCCGCCCCTGTATGCCTGGGCTTTGGCACGGGCCGGTGCCGCGCGCAGGGCGGTGACCGCTCCGGCCTCGGGGCAGCGGTGTGGGGCGGCGCGCCCGGCAACGGGTGAGCCCGCGGCCAGGCCCTTGCCTGCGATGGGCGATCGCAAGGGCCTGCTGCAGCAGGAGCCGGCCGCCCGCCGGCGCCGCCATGGTGATCTGCCCCGGTCGCACTCAGTGAGAATCATGCGTCGTGCCGCCGTCCGGGCCGCTGATGCGCAAGGGCAACTCCAGCAGATCGGCCAGGCGCTGCAGGTAGGGCGGCACGTTGATTAACTGGGCCGCGCCCGTGGCGCACAGTTTCGCCAGCACGCGCATCCCGCCGGCGTCGATGAAGCGCAAGCGCTGGACGTCGATCAGGAGGCAATCGTCGCCGTGCCCGGCACGGGCCAGCGTCTCGGCCAGCGCGGCGCAGTTGCCGGCGTCGACTTCGTCGATCAGATGGATCAGCGTCGCGCCGGGATGGGGGTGGTAGATCAGGCGCAAATGGCGATCGGCATACAGCACCGCGCCGATGACGCCGTGGCAGGCGGCGCCGTCGGGGGCGCCAGCGTCATCGTGCGGGAGTGTCACAGCGCTGCGGGCAACGGCGAAAAAGGGCCGGCTGCGCGCCTGGGCCGCGTGCGGATGCGTGGGCGCGGGCGCGGGCGCCAGAGCAGAAGCACATCCATGCAGACCCCCACCAGGCGAGGGAGACCGGTTGGCTGGCATCATCTCACCTGCACCTCGCTTCGTGAAGAGTCATACCGGAAAGAAATTTCAGGCATTAAGCTTAGGGCAAAGGTATTCCGCCGTCACTGCCGGGCCGGATCACCCCCGGCTCACAAGAGAGGTGCCATGGCTTCGACCAACGCTGGCCAGCCCGCCTCCACCTGGACGTTCCTCACCCACCATGCCCGAGTGCTGGTGGAGATCGCCCGCGATCCGCAAGCGCGCATCCGCGATATGGCCGCCCGCATCGGCATCACCGAGCGCGCCGTCCAAAGCATCGTCTCCGACCTGCACCAGGAGGGTTACCTGACCCTGCACAAGGTCGGCCGGCGCAACCACTACACCCTCAATGCCGAGCGCGGCTTCCGCTATCCGACCGAGGCCGACCTGCCGGTGCGGCTGCTGCTGGACCTGTTCACCCAGCACGACCTGCCCGAGGACGGCGCCCCGGCACGCGCGACCGGAAGCAACGGGCAGCAGGCGGCTTCTGCCTCCCGGTGAAAGGCGGGGTCGGATACCGGACGGTGCGACCGTGGCGAGCGGCGTGATCGCCCGGCCCGGCCGGCGGTGTCCAAAGGCCAAGGCATGGCGTGGGCAGCCGGACCCAGGCGGGCGATATGTCCGGTTTCTGGGTTGCGGTAAGCCGGGATTATCGCAACTCAGCTACCGCCTCCGAAGCTGTCGCCGTCATGCGATAGCGTCAGCCGCCTTACTCTTGAACATCCAGCCCGAATCGGCGCACTCGCTCGGCCTCCTGCGGGTTGGTCCGCTCCAGCAGCGCAAGCCATCGCTGCGCAGCATGTTCATCGCCGGTATCGGCCCGCACCCGCAGTACCGCAATCAGCTCTTCCACCCGGCCG
>NZ_BOOJ01000126.1 GCF_016863175.1 Paraplanobispora siamensis | reverse complement strand
CCAGGCCCCGCAGGGTGTCCTGAAGCTCCTGGGTTAATCATCGGCAGGCGCTAACCGCGCCCGCTGATGAGCGGCAACGCATCAACGAAGGGGCGGCCGGCGTGAACCGCCGGCCGCCCCTCCGCCTTTTTCGGCACGTCTCCTCCCGCGGGGACGTACGGCACGTCACTCCCGGGGTGGCGTGAACGCCCGCCCGGGAGCGGGCAGCACAGAGAGGACGCACATACGTGGCTGGCAGTACCGTCGACGGCCTTGTCAGTGGCCTGAGCACCAGTTCCCTGATCTCCCAGCTCATGCAGATCGAGCGGGCTCCACAGACCCAGCTCCAGAGCAAGGTCACAACCCAGCAGAAGGTGCAGACCGCCTACCAGGCGATCAACACCAAGCTGGCCTCGCTCAAGAGCGCCGCCGACGACATGCTGAAGACCACCTCCTGGCAGATCGGCAAGGCGTCGTCCTCCTCGTCCACGGTCACCGCGACCACGACGGCCGGCGCCGTTCCCGGAAGCGTCAGCTTCAACGTCACCAGCGTCGCCAAGTCGCAGGTGAGCACCGCCAAGTACGCCTCGGCCACCGACCCGGCGCTGGCGGCCGGCGTCTCGAAGGTCGGCATCTCCATCGGCGGCGCCGCCGCGGTGGAGATCAACGTCACCACGAACACCCCGCAGGGCGTCGCGGAGGCGATCAACTCCGCGGGCCTGAACGTGCGCGCCTCGGTCCTGAACACCGACCAGGGCCCCGTGCTCCAGCTCAACTCCACCAAGACCGGCACGGCCAACGGTTTCACCATCACCGGCCTGGCCGGCGGCGCCCCCGACGACATCGTCCCCGCCGCCAACGCCACGATCGAGGTGGGCGACCCGAACGGCTCCGGCTACACCGTCACCAGTGCCAGCAACGCCATCACCGGCGTCCTGACCGGCACGACCATCAACGTGACCAAGCTGGAGAACAACGTCACCGTCACGGTCGACGCGGACAACGAGGCCGTCGCCGACAAGATGAAGGCCTTCGTCGACGCGACGAACGCCGTGCTGAGCGAGATCGGCACCCAGACCGCCTACACCGCCGGGGCCAAGACGAAGCAGCCACTCTCCGGCAACTCCACCGTCCGTCAGATCTCCCAGACCATGCTCGGGCAGGTCGGCACCGGCCAGAGCGGGTCCGGCAGCTTCTCGCAGTTCGGCGTCGAGCTCGACCGGTACGGCAAGCTCACCTTCGACCGTGAGAAGTTCCTCAAGGCCTACGCGGCCGACCCGGCCAAGGTCGTGAACGCGGTGACGGCCGAGGATCCCGCGGTCCAGATCACCACGGCGCCCGACGGGACGCAGGTCCCCAAGTCCAAGCTGACCGCCGTCATGGGACTCGCCGAGCGGATCTCGATCGCCGCCAACAACAGCAAGACGACCATCACCAAAGCCATCAAAGGCAGCGAGAGCATGGTCACCGACCTCAACAAGCGGATCGACGCCTGGGACCTGCGCCTGGAGAACCGCGAAGCCGCGTTGCGCAAGCAGTTCGCCAACCTTGAGGTCTCACTCGGCAAGTTGAACCAGCAGTCCACCTGGCTCGCCGGCCAGATCTCCAGCCTGCCCACGCCCTCGAGCAACGGATAGCCGCCATGAACAACCCTTCGATGCGAGCCCGGTACATCGCCGACACGGTCAACACCGCCTCACCCGGTCAGCTGCTCGTCATGCTCTACGACCGGCTCGTCCTCGACCTGGTCAGGGCGGAGGAGGCGCTGGGCACCGGCGACCGCGAGAACGCCGCCAAGCAGCTCATGCACGCCCAGGACATCATCATCGAGCTGCGTTCCTCGTTGAAGACGGACGTCTGGGACGGCGCGGCGGGCCTCGCCGAGCTCTACGGCTTCCTGCTCACCCAGCTCATCCAGGCCAACGTGCGCGCCGACGTGAAGATCGTGGCCTCGTGCAGGTCCCTGGTCGAGCCGCTGCGGGACGCCTGGCGCACCGCCGTCACCGAGGCCGGGACCCTCGCCTCCGCCACCCGGGTGGCGTGAGGTGGGCGCGCAGCCGGCCGGGGCCGGCAACTGGCACGCCGCCTGGTCCGCCGCGCTGGACTCCCTGGAGATGGACGTCGCCGCCGCCGAGGAGCTGCTCGCCGGCGACCACCGCAGCCGCGAGCTCCCGCCCACGGCCGCCTGGTCGCCTCCCGAGAACCTCGGTCCACTGCCGCTCGACCTGCGTCCCCGCGCCGACGCCATCCTCGCCCGGCAGCTCGCCGCCGCCCAGGCCCTCGCCATGGCCATGGTCGGCAACCGCCGCCAGGTCGCCATGCTCGCCCGCGTCGAGTCCGGCGATGACGGTGGCCAACGACCCGTCTATGTCAACTGCGCTGCTTGACATATTGCTTGAATAGCTATTCAAATAAATTATAGCATGTAAGAGCTACGGCATCTCCGCCGGTCGTGCCGGCCCGCTTTTGCGGGTCGGCTCCCCGGACGACAGAACGGCGGAGGCCGTACCCCGGCCGATCGGGTTCGCGGCCCACCTGGGCACCGGCGACGGTGCCTGCGAATCGGCCTTCTGAGCCGCGGGGAGTGTTTACGGCGTAAACACTCCCCGCGGCTCAGGCATGTACGGGGTCGGGTTCGGCTCCGTGCGAGCGCGTGATTCGCGGTGGATCTTGCACTTTAGGACTTTCTATCCCTGGCAACTTTTCTGCACCTTTGAGGCACTTCTCCCGCTACACCCGCCCGGCTTACTGGATGACGAAGGCCGCTACCGCAGGGCTCTTCACCGGCCCGGCCCCTTCCGCCCCGGCGGAAAAGCCCTCC
>NZ_BOOJ01000125.1 GCF_016863175.1 Paraplanobispora siamensis | reverse complement strand
CGCGCGCAGCTCGGCCTCATTCGCCATGGTCAAGCCCTTCCATCGAAGTCCTCAGTGGTGATGTCATGGCCCGGTTGTCGATCAAGGCGAAGATCTCCTCGTCCGACGCGGAAACGATCTCTTCTTCGGCCCCGTTGGCGCCGTTCCCCGAAGCGACCGCGGTGGCGGCCCCGGCGTTGCCGATCCTGGACAGGGCGCTCTGCAGGATGGCGATGAGCTGGCCGCGCACGGCGTCCCCCGCACCGTTGGCGGCCAGCAGAGCCGCCTCGGCCTGGTCCACCGCCGTGCGCAGCGCGTCCTCGGGTGAAGGACCGTCCGAGGCCAGAGCGGTGAACAGGTGCTGGGCGAGCGTGGTGACGGTGGGATGGTCGAAGACGACCGTGGCGGGCAGGCTCAGGCCGGTGTCGGCGTTGAGCCGGTTGCGCAGCTCGACGGCGGTCAGGGAGTCGAAGCCCAGCTCGTTGAAGGCCCGGTCCACGTCCACGGAGCGGGGGCCGGGGTAGGCGAGCACGGTCGCCACGTGGGCCCGTACGAGCTGGGTGAGGTGGGTTCGCGCGTCGGCCTCGCTCATGAGCGCCAGTCGCTCCCCCAGCTCCGGACCGCTCGCGGCGGCCGGTGTCGTGGGGCTCACCACGGCCCGGCGCGGCGCGGCGCGGACGAAGCCGCGCAGTATGGGGGGCAGGTCGCCGTTCTCGGCCCTGGCCCGCAACCCCGCCGCATCCCAACGAGCCGCCACGATGACGGGCTCGGCCGCCACCAAAGCCGCATCGAACAACTCCAGCCCCTGTCCGACACCCAGCGCAGCGATCCCGGCCCTGGCCAACCGGGCCACCTCGACCGCCCCCAGCTCCCCGGCCATCCCCGAGGCCGCCGTATCCCACAACCCCCAGGCCACCGACACCCCCGGCAGCCCCTGCTCACGGCGGTGCGCCGCCAGCGCGTCCAGGAAGGCGTTGGCCGCGGCGTAGTTGCCCTGCCCGGCATTGCCCAGCACCCCGGCCAGCGAGGAGAACAACACGAACGCGGTCAGCGGGTGCCCTTGGGTCAGCTCGTGCAGATGCCAGGCCGCCTCCGCCTTGGGCGCCAGCACCCCGGCCAAACGCTCCGGCGTCAGATTCTCGACCAGCGCATCATCCAGCACACCCGCGGTGTGGATCACCGCGCCCAGCCGCACCCCGGCCAGCACCGCGGCCAGCGCATCGCGATCGGAGACATCACACGCGGCCACCACGACGCGGGCGCCCAGGCCCTCCAGCTCGGCCACCAGCTCCCCGGCGCCCGGCGCCCGCGCACCGCGCCGCGACACCAGCAGCAGATCACGCACCCCGTACCGGACCACCAGGTGCCGGGCCACCAGCGCGCCCAGACCACCGGTGCCCCCGGTCACCAGCACCGTCCCCTCGATCACCGCAACCGGCTCGCCCACAGACGCACGCCGGGCCAGACGGGGAGTCAGCAGGGTGTCGTCCGTGACCGCGAGCTGGGTCTCGCCCGCCGCGACGGCCGCGGCCACCCGGTCCCAGCCGCGGAAGCCCTCCGGCACCTCGGCCAGCGCGAACCGGCCCGGATGCTCGGTCTGCGCCGAGCGCACCAGGCCCCACACCGCCGCGCCCGCCACGTCGCCGGGCCGGGTGACGAAGACGAGCCGCGAGCTCGCGAACCGCTCGTCGCCGAGCCAGCCCTGTACGAGGTCGAGCACCTGGCGCAGCCCGTCGTGGGCCGAGTACGGCAGGTCGTCGGCGTCTGCCCGGCAGGGCGCCAGCACCAGGCCGGGCACCTCGCCCGCGCTCATGTCGGCGAGCGAGAACAGGTCGTAGTAGCGCGGCACGGACGTCCCGGCCGCCGTCAGGTCGGCCTCGATCTCGTCGGTGAGCGCGTCGAACCCGACCACCGCCCACCGCCGGTCCTCCGGGTCGCCGGTCGCGGCGGTCTCGACCCATTCGAGCGCGTAGGGGACGGTCCCGGTGGAGGGGCGGGCGACGTTCCTCGGGGTCTCGCGCAGCGCCAGGGTCTCGACGCCGGCGATCCGCTCGCCCGTGCCGTCGAAGAGCGCCAGCGCGATCCGGCCGCCGCCCTTCTCGGTGATCCGTACGCGGAGGGTGTCCGCGCCGCGGGCGGTCACCCGGATGCCGCTCCAGGAGAACGGCAGCAGCAGCGTGTCCCCGTCGTGGCCCGACTCGTGGACGACCAGGTGCAGGGCGGCGTCCAGGAGGGCGGGATGGAGGGTGAACCGGCCGGCGTCCTCGCGTACCCGGTCGGGCAGAGCGATCTCGGCGTAGGCGTGGCCGTCCGCGTGCCAGGCGGTGCGCAGTCCCTGGAAGGCGGGGCCGTAGTCGTAGCCGCGTACGGCCAGCCGGCCGTAGACGTCGGTCAGGTCGACCGCCGTCCCCTCCGGCGGCCAGGACGTCAGCCGCTCGGGGGCGGCCGCCGGGGCCGTGCCGAGCAGGCCGCCCGCGTGCGCGGTCCAGGGGTCGTCGTCTGACCGCCGGGCGTGGACGCCGACCGTGCGGCGGCCCTGGTCGTCCGGCCCGCCCACGGCCACCTGCACCTGTACGGACCCGGATTCGGGCAGGAACAGCGGCGCGTCCAGGGTCAGCTCCTCCACCAGGTCGCAGCCGGCGTGTGCGGCGGCCTCCAGCGCCAGTTCGGCGAAGGCCGTGCCGGGCAGCAGCGCCGCGCCGTCCACGGCGTGGTCGGCCAGCCACGGGGTCGTGGCCGCGGACAGCCGCCCGGTCAGCAGGAAGCCGTCGTCGGCGGCGAGCGGGACGACCCGGTCGAGCAGCGGGTGCGGAGAGGGGGCGGGGGCCGCCACCGGGTCGAGCCAGTAACGCTCGCGCTGGAAGGCGTAGGTGGGCGGCTGGCCGGTGGGACGCGGACCGGGTCCCAGCACCGTCGT
>NZ_BOOJ01000124.1 GCF_016863175.1 Paraplanobispora siamensis | reverse complement strand
AGAGGTTGTTTGTAATCCCTTGATCGATCATGCGGTGGATGGGTAGAGGATCGCGATGGTCGAGTATTTATCTGATCGCAATGAGGAGTCGCGGGATCGCGTGCGGCGTGCCGATAAGCGGGTCGAGCAGGTCCGGCAGCGGATTAAAGAACTGCAGGCGCAGGAGTGGCCGCCGGTGGCCAGCCCACAGCAGGCAGCCAAGCGGGTCGAGCAGGCCGCGCAGACGGCAGCGCAGGCCGAGGTCGAGGCTCGTGCGGGTCATCGGCGCGCCGCCCGGGCGCATCGAGACAACGCCACCGTGCATGAGCAGGTGGCGCAGGCCGGGATCGGGGACGTGGCCTGGCATCGGCAACGGGCGGCGCACGAGCGTCAAGAAGCACTCGACAACGATCGACAGGCTTCCCCTGCTCGGCAGTCAGCCGCCGGTGCTCGCGGTGACGCCGACGGCGAACCTGGCTCTGCGCCACGGCCGTGACCGGTCACAGGGCCGAGCCCGTCATCCAGGACGCGACCGACCGATCAGGCGGCCTGGAGCGAGGAAGCCGGCGCACGCTTCCATGACCGGGCGTTTTTCCTGGTCAGCCGTCGCGTCATCAAGGTGATGGCGGCCCAGCACAGATGGGCCTCGCTGTGGGCGGGCGTGCGTTCGTAGTCGCGGACGTTGCGCCAGGCGCGCAGGAACCAGCTCAGTGACCGCTCCACGATCCACCGGCGCGGCAGCACCGTGAAGCCGACCTGGCCGGCGACCTTGGAGACGATCTTCAAGGTGAGGTTCAGGAAGCGACGGGCCCACTCCACCAAGACCCCGGCGTAGGCGCCATCGGCCCAGACCAAGGTGAGCTGCGGATGCAGCATCCGCACTCGGGCCAGCAGGTCGCGGGCGCAGTCCCGGTCGCTCCGATCGGCGGGGGTGACCATGACCAGCAGCACCAGTCCCATGGTGTCGACCAGGACTGATCGCTTGCGTCCGTTGATCTTCTTGCCGGCGTCGTAGCCTCGGGTCGCCTTGCTCACCGTTTCTGCGGCTTTGATGCTTTGGGAGTCCAGGATCGCGGCCACCGGGTTGGGGCAGCGCCCGGCGCGCAGCCGGATGGCCCGGCGCAGCTGGACAAGGATGGAGCTGACCACGCCGGCGCGGGCCCAGCGGGCGAAAAAACCGTAGACCGTCTGCCAGGGAATGCCGTAGTCGTGCGGCAGGGCGCGCCACTTGCATCCGTTGTCGACCACGTAGCGGATGGCATCGACGACGGTGCGGCGATCGTGTTTCTCGGGGCGGCCGCCGCGCTCGCTCTGACAGGCCGGCACCGGCAGCAGCGGCTCCAGCAGGGCCCACTCGGCATCGGTGGCATCGGAGGGGTAGCGGCGCCGGCGCATCGGCTCAGCGTCCCCGGGTCAGCAAGGTCAGCGTGGCCTTGATCCCGGTGATCTGATCCAGCACCATCTGCGCGTTGTCATCGCCGGGCAGCGCGGCGGCGTGCGGCGCGATGGTGGAGGTGATCAGCCGGGAGGTGCGGGTCAGCAGCTGGTGGAAGACCGCGATGGCATAAGCAGTCCATTCGGCTGGATCGGCCGACAGCTTCCAGCCCTGCCCGGCAGTCCAGGTGATCGGGGTCAGGTTCGCCATGGCGGCGATCTCGCGGATGTAGAGCAGGCCCTTGCGCACCTGGTAGGGGCTCAGAGCGGTGGCGGCCACCAGCTGCTTGGTGCTCAGCCCGGCGGGCCGGGCCTCGCTCAGGGCCAGAAGCACGCGCTCGGCACAGACGTTGGCGGCCAGCCGGCCGCCGGACCGGCTCATCAGGGGTGCCCGTTGCGGTTACCGGTCGCGCAGCAGCGCGGCCAGCCCTTCATCGAGCGTGGTGTCCCCGGTGTCGATGGCCGTTTCGATCCAATCGGCGGTGGAGCGGACCCGGGCCAGGTTCTTGTGCACGCTGGCGCGCTCGGTATCGGTGAAGGAGCGCCCGCGCAAGGCCGGCACGATCCGGCCGCCCGCGGCCACGAACGCCGCGCACGCCCCGACCAGATCGATGAACCCCAGCGTGTGCTCCACCCGCCGCAGCGCCGGGGCGGCCGCCCGGCGCGCCGGCTCGGCGGCCTGGTGCGCCTGGTTATATTGGGCGCGGTTGACCATGTGCTTGGCGGTGTCATCGGCCATGGCCTGGTGCGCGACCGCGGGCCGGCGCAGCAGATCGGTGGCCACGGTTGCGGCGACTTCCTCATCGCCGGCCAGATCGTGGATGGCGCGGACCTTCTCCTTCACCGACACCGGGCGTTCGACCTGGTAGCCGACGATGCGACTGGCGGCATCGGGCGTCCAGCGGCAGTGGCCGGTGCGCTCATCGAGCGGCGGCCGGGTGATCTGCCGCCAGCGCGCCTGCTCATCGCTGATCGCCGCCAGGATGCGATGCACCTTGTGTGATACCCCGACCTGCCGGTATTGGGCCGGCCAGCGCGATGAGGTCCACCGGTACTCCTTGATGGTGGCGGCCGCCAGGCCCACGTCGTCGGCGAACGTCGCCAGGATCTCGGAGATGTCGTACGTGTCATCAATGCCCGCCAGCGGATGGGATCCGCCCCGCTCCTGCATCGGAGCGATCTCCAGCGCGTTGTCGCCGATCTCGAACTGGGCCCGGCCGACGGTCTCCACCAGCTGCCGCGTGCGCTCGACCAGTTCCTGATACCGCTCCAGGGCCACATGCCCGACCATGGTCGCGCCCATGTTCCCCGCCTCCTCGCATAGGAAGGGACAGAACATCGGTGCGGTGCCGCCAGTGTGCGCTTGATCACATCATGTGACAATCCCCTGCGCCAAGGTCTTTTCCGGTCCCGCCAATCAGCGCCTCGTCGATCACTGAGCCGTTCGCGGAGCGGGCACGGTGCCCTGTGAGCGAACGGCTTCCCCCGCGGCTTGACGCCGCCGACGGGCCCGGGTCTTACACCGTCGTGAGCAAAACACCGCCCCAAAGCGGTGATCGATTCCTGTCACCCAGATCGCCCCGCACTCCAGACAGCTCGACCGGCTGGCCGGCGAGGCATCGACCACGGTCATCACAGCGCGGCGGGTGCGTCGGACCCAGCGCCAATGCCGGGCCCGACAGGCCGAGCTGCAGTAGATCGCATCCCGCCGCGCCCGGCCCGGCAACTCCTGGCCGCACCCGGGGCAGACCCGCCGCGTTGATGCACTCGTGGCCACGATCCCAGACTGCTCCTGACCAGGTCTGTCCGCTAGCTCGACGACGCTCTCGATTCAAGATCACCGTTCAAAAACAACCAC
>NZ_BOOJ01000123.1 GCF_016863175.1 Paraplanobispora siamensis | reverse complement strand
TTCGGCTGCCGACCTTCGCCGGGAGGTCGTCCGCGCGCTGGCGGGCCTCGACTTCGCCACCGACGGGGTCACCGTCGCCGTCGAGGACGGTGTGATCACCCTGGGCGGGCGGGTGGCGCTGTGCTCGCAGATCGCCCCGCTCGTGGCGGCGGTCGAGAGCGTCGACGGCGTGACGGGCGTGGAGGACGCCGTGACCTTCACGGTCGACGACCTCGTCGCCGCTCCCATGCCGTTCCTGTGAGCGCAGGCTCGCCGGGATCGAGAATGAAGGGTGCCGCACTCACTCGGCGGGTAGTTGAAATGCTGCGTATCGTAACCATCTGCAGATAGTTCGGGGGACATGGCATGGCCGGGCAGCTTCGGGCGATTCGACAGAAGATCAAGTCCGTCCGGTCCATAGCGAAGATCACCAGGGCGCAGGAACTCATCGCCACCTCCCGGGTCTCCAAGGCCCGTGACCGGGCGCATGACGCCGAGCCGTACGCCCGTGAGATCACCCGGGCGGCCTCGACCCTGCTCACCCATCACCCGCACGCCGACCACGCGCTGCTCAACCGCCGTCCCGACACCTCCCGGGTGGCGGTGCTGCTGGTCACCAGCGACCGCGGGTTCTGCGGCGGCTACAACCACAATGTGCTCCGGCAGGGAGAGGCGCTGGCCGCCCTGCTGCGCCGGCAGGGCAAGGAGCCGGTCTTCTACGTGACCGGGCGCAAGGGCATCGAGTGGTACCGCTTCCGCGGCCGGCCGACGGTCCGCGAGTGGCAGGGCTTCTCGGGCGCCCCCGCCTATGACGTCGCGGCCGAGATCGGCCGGACGCTCGTGGAGGCCTACGACATGCCGACCGCGGAGGGCGGAGTCGGCGAGGTGCACGTGGTCTTCACCGAGTTCGTCTCGATGCTGACCCAGCGGACGGTGGTCCGCAGGCTCCTGCCCATCGAGGTCGAGGAGCGCGAGGCCCCGCAGGGGCATGAGCCGTCCGTGCCGGCGCCGTTCACCTTCGAGCCGTCCGCGGGCGCCGTCCTGGACGTCCTGCTGAACAAGTACGTCGACGCCCGCATCTGGCACATCCTGCTGATCTCGGCGGCGGCCGAGCACGCGGCCCGGCGCACGGCCATGACGGCGGCCACCGACAACGCCCGGCAACTGATCGGCGCGCTGACCCGGCAGGCCAACGAGGCCCGGCAGGCGGAGATCACCACCGAGCTCACGGAGATCGTCGGCGGTGCCGCCGCGCTCGCGGCCTCGAACAGAGACTGAAGCGCCCCGGCCCGGGCGGGCCGACCGGAAAGATCTACCTCCCCGGTGTTGGCGTATCCCTACAAATGGGATAAAAATCATCAAAACTCTGTTTGCCGTGGAGGAAGCACGTATGGGTCTGTCTCTCCGTGAAAGGCGCGCCCTTGCCGCGATCGCCGGGCGACTTCAGACGGACGAGCCGGAACTGGCCCATTCCCTCAGCTCTTTCGCGGCCGGCGCGATCACCATGGAGACCCTGCCCTCCCGGCGGCACATGCTCGCCGTCGCGCTCCTGGCGGTGCTCATGGCCGTCATGGCCGTGGCGCTCCCCGCCCTCGGCGCGGCCGGCCACCGTCCCGCCGCCGCCACGCAGGCCCAGTACGGCGGCTGACCTGCCCCTCCGCCGGCCTCGGGCCGGCCGCCCCTCCTCCACCGCCGGTAAAGGTCCACTGCTGGTGAAGGACCAGTGAAGTGAGAAGCATGGGACGAAAGTCCCGCGTGTAAAGGCTGTTTTCCTACGGCTAAGGGGCCGCAAAAGCGGTCAAATGATGACAGATTCCCGGCTGTTGGGCAGACGCACCACGGGTCACATGAGACCCGGGACGGTCACCGGCCACCGCGCCGTCCATGCCGAGATGGGCCACCGCCGACCGGCGGGTGGTCGTGCCATCACCAACGGGAAACACCATGAAAGAGAGAGAAGGCGGTCCGCTCACCGAAGCGGCCGTCGCTGATCGCGCCACCGGATCCGGCGGAACGGCCACAGACGCGGGGAAGGGGCCCCGGCTGGGGCTGCTCCAGGCCACCGCGCTGGTCGTCGGCAACATCGTGGGCACCGGGATCTTCCTGCTCCCGGCCTCGCTGGCGGCCTTCGGAACGGTCAGCATCCTGGCATTCGGCATCGTCACCCTCGGCTCGCTCGCCCTCGCCGTCGTCTTCGGGCGGCTCGGCCGGCGCATCCCCGCCTCGGGCGGGCCGTACGCATACGCCCGCGACTCCTTCGGAGAGTTCCCGGGATTCCTCAACGCCTGGTCGTTCTGGATCACCGCCTGGGCCGGCAACGCCGGCATCGCGGTCGCGTGGGTCGGTTACGTCGTCTACTTCGCCGAGGCCGCATTCGGCCTGGACTGGAGCGGCACCGGCGCCCAGGTGGTCATCGGACTGATCGGCCTGTGGATCCCGGCGCTGATCAACCTGGCGGGCGTCACCAAGATGGGTCTGTTCCAGCTGGTGACGACCATCCTGAAGTTCGCCCCGCTGATCTTCGTGGCGATCGTCGGCCTGTTCTTCGTCCAGTCGGACAACTTCGGCCCGTTCAACGCCACCGAAGGCTCGTGGATCGGCGCGATCTCGGTGGCCGCGGCCCTGGTGCTGTTCGCCTACTCCGGCGTGGAGAGCGCCAGCATCGCGGCTGAGAAGGTCAAGGACCCCGAGCGCAACATCGGCCGCGCCAGCGTCTACGGCACCCTGGCCTGCGCGGCGCTGTACATGCTCGGCACCGTCGCGGTCTTCGGCACCGTCCCCCACGAGAAGCTGGTGGACTCCACCGCCCCCTTCGCCGACGCGATCAACGCGATGTTCGGCGGCAGCGCGTGGGGCATGGTGATGGCCGCCTTCGCGATCATCTCCGGCATCGGCGCGCTGAACGGCTGGACCCTCCTGGTCGCGGAGATGCCGATGGCCGCCGCGCGCGACGGACTGTTCCCGAAGGCGTTCACCCGGATGCGCGCCGGCAACGTGCCGTGGGTCGGCATCGTCGTCGGCACGGTCCTCACCTCGATCACCTTCATCACGGCCTTCGCTGCGGAGAACGCCTTCAACACCATCCTGCTGCTGGCCACCTTCACCACGGTCGTGCCCTACCTGTTCTCCGCCGCCGCCCAGCTGTTCTGGCTGGTCACCGGGGAGCGGCAGGCAAGCAGGAAGGGGCTGGGCTGGAACATGACGCTGGCCGCCGTGGCCCTGCTGTTCACCTTCTGGATGATCTTCGGCGCCGGCAGCGACGCGGTCTTCCAGGGGACGCTCATGCTCCTGGCGGGGATCCCCGTCTACATCTGGGTCAAGGCCTCGCGCGGTGAGTACGGGCCGAAGGAAATCGCACGGGTCAAGGGAGAGCTGCGATGAGGTTCCACGTCGACTCCGAGGTCGGTCGGCTCCGGCAGGTCATCCTGCACAAGCCCGAGCTCTCGCTCAAGCGGCTCACCCCCTCCAACAAGGACGAACTGCTCTTCGACGAC
>NZ_BOOJ01000122.1 GCF_016863175.1 Paraplanobispora siamensis | reverse complement strand
CGTCCCGGATGGGAGAGCCGATCGGCGGGATCTCGCCCGGTGACAGCGGGCCGCTCATGGTCGCGGCGATGGTCGCCTCGGTGGGGCCGTAGGCGTTGACCATCAGACGGCCGGGGGCCCAGCGGTCCACCAGGTCGGGACCGCAGGCGTCGCCGCCGACCACCAGGGTCCGCAGGTCCGGCAGCGGCGTCTGCGGCACACCGGCCAGCGCGGCCGGAGGGATCAGCGCGTGGGTGATCCGCCCGTTCTCCAGGACTCCGGCCAGCTCCGCTCCGCCGTACACCCCTTCGGGCGGGATGACGAGAGCGGCTCCGGCGGCGAAGGCGATGAGCATCTCCATCACCGAGGCGTCGAAGCTCGGCGAGGCGAACTGCAGCACCCTGCTGTCCGGTCCGGCCTCGAGCCGGTCCCGCTGGGACTCGGCGAACGCGGCGATGCCCTCGTGGGTCACGACCACGCCCTTGGGACGGCCGGTCGAGCCCGAGGTGTAGATCACGTAAGCCGGGTGCCGCAGCGAGGTCCGGTCGTCCGTCCCGGGCTTCCGCTCACCGGAGTCCGTCCCGGCCGTCGGCTCGCCGTCCCCGCCCGCGGACCCGTCCCCGGCTCCGGCCAGGAACGCCTCGTCGATCACCAGCATCGGAGCGGCGTCGTCGAGCATGTACGCGATGCGCTCGGCCGGGTAGCCCGGGTCCACCGGCAGGTAGGCGCCTCCCGCCTTGGCCACCGCCAGCGCCGCGACGACCAGCCGGGCCGAGCGCGGCAGCAGCAGCGCCACCAGGCGCTCGGGCCCCACGCCGTGCCTGCGCAGCTGCCGGGCCAGCCGGTCGGCCAGGGCGTTCAGCTCACCGTACGTCAGCTCCGTCCCGCCCTCCACCAGCGCGGTGGCGCCGGGGTCGCGCCGGGCCGCGGCCTCGAAGAGGGCGGGCAGCGTACGGCCGGGCACGGGCGCGCCGGTGTCGTTCCACTCCTCGACGATCAGGCGGTGCTCGTCCGGGTCCAGGATCCCCAGGTGGCCGACCGGGATGTCGGGAGTGTCGACGAGTGTGGTGAGCAGGGAGCGCATGCGGCCCAGCAGCCGTTCGGCCTCGGGCCCGGTGAACAGATCGGGCCGGTGGTCCAGGCGCAGGGTGAGCCGGTCCCCGGGGATGACCGCCAGGGCCAGGGGATAGTGGTGCGCGTCGGCCGAGCCGAACCCGGTCAGCCGCAGGTCGCCGAGGTCCGCCTCCGCCCCGGACGGGTCGAACGGATAGTTCTCCAGCACGGTCACGGTGTCGAACAGGGTGCCGCGCCGGATCTCGGTCAGGCCGAGGTGGTGGTGGGGCAGCAGTTCGGCCTGCTCGTCCTGGAGGCGTTCGAGCAGCTCGCCCAGGGGCTCGTCGGGGCGCAGCCGTACCCGCACCGGAATCGTGTTGATGAACAACCCGACCATCCGCTCCACGCCGGGCAGCTCCGGCGGCCGTCCCGACACGATCGCGCCGAAGACCACGTCGTCGCGGCCGGTCAGCCGGGAGAGCAGGATCGCCCACAACGCCTGTACCACCGTGTTGACCGTGACCCCACGGCGGCGGGCGAGCCTGGTGAGGGCGCCGGTCAGCTCGGCGTCCAGCTTGATGCGGGCCTTGTCCGGCGGGGTGGGCACGGCGGGGGCGTTCGGGGCCACCAGGGTGGGCTCGTCGAGGCCGTCCAGCGCCCGGTCCCACGCCTGCCTGGCCGCCGTGCGGTCCTGCCGGGCGAGCCAGGCCAGATAGCTCTTGTACGGCGGAGCGGGCGCGGCCTCCACGCCCAGATAGAGGGCGAGCAGTTCAGTGATCAGCAGCGGGGTGGACCAGCCGTCCAGCAGGATGTGATGGTTGGTGAGGATCAGCCGGTGCCGGCCCGGCGCCAGCCGTACCAGCACGAACCGCAGCAACGGCGGCGCGGCCAGATCGAAGCCCCGCGCCCGCTCCCCGGCCGCCACCGCCTCCGGGTCCTCCCCGGAGACCTCACGCCAGGGCACCTCGACCCGCTCGGGGATGACCTGGACCGGCCGGCTGAGCTCCTCGTGCCAGAAGGCCGCGCGCAGGTTGGGGTGGCGTTCGAGCAGCCGGGCGGCCGCGCCCGCGAGCCTGGCGGGATCGAGGGGCCCGTCGAGGTCGAGGGTGACCTGGGCGGTGTAGACGTCGTGCTCGTCGTGGAGGGCGTGGAAGAACAGTCCCTGCTGCAGCGGAGACAGCGGAAGGATGTCCTGGACCTGCGTCATCGTCTCTCCCACGCGGCCTGGATGCGGTCGATCTCCTTCTGGTCCAGGTCGACCAGGAGGTCACTGGGCGTGTAGCCCCCTGCGCCGTGCTCGGCCAGCCCGCCGAGGGCCTCGAACCAGGTCTCGGCCAGCTCCTCGACCTCGGCCTCGGCGAGCACCCCGTCCGGCCACGACCAGGCGGCTTCCAGGTGCGGGCCGTCCGGCCGGTCGTACACGGTTGCGTTGATCTCCAGTACGTGGGACACCGGCATGTCGGGGTCGTGCCCGCCCACGTCCGCGGGCACGAGGTTCCAGTCACCGTCGGCGACCGTCACCCGGCCCAGGTAGTTGAACAGGATCTGCGGCCGGGGCAGGTCCGCCAGCTCGGCCGCGGTGTCGGGGTCGAGGTGGCGCAGCAGGCCGTAGGTCAGGGGGTCGGGTACGGCCCGCAGCTGTTCCTTGACCCGTTTGATCGCCTGGCCCGCGGCCCGCTCACCGTTCCAGTCGCTGCTCCCCGCGTCGAGCCGGACCGGGTACATGGCCGTGAACCAGCCGACCGTCCTGGACAGGTCCACCTCGGGGAAGATCTCCTCCCGCCCGTGGCCTTCGAGGTCGAGCAGGACCGAGGTGCCTCGGCCGCCGTGCCTCCTGCGCCAGGCGGCCACCGCCAGCGTGAGACCGGTGAGCAGCACGTCGTCGGCCCGCCCGTGGAAGGCCGCGGGAACGCCGGTGAGCAGCGGTTCCGTACGGCCGGGCGGCAGTGTCCGCCGCAGCGTGCGGACGGTCGCCGCGGTGTCCTTGTGCGGGTTCAGGGACCGGTGGCCGATGCGCGGGTTGGGACCGTCGAGGATCTCCGCCCAGGCGTCGAGTTCACCGGTCCTGTGGCGGGCCTCGTCGTGCAGGCGCCGCGCCCAGGTCCGCAACGACGTCACCACCGGCGCCAGCTGCGGCTTCCGCCCCTGCCGTACCGCCGTCCAGGCCGCGAACAGATCCGGCAACAGGATCCGCCACGACACCCCGTCCACGCACAGATGATGAACCGTCACCACCAGCCGCCCCGAAACCCGCGGCCCGGCATCCAACCACGCCACCTGCACCATCCGCCCACCGGCCGGATCCAGCCGGGTACGCGACCACGCCGCCTGCTCGGCCACCACCCCCGCCCACCCCTCATCGGATGCCGTCGCCGCGATCAGGGCATCGCCGACCTCCACCCGCCGTACGCACTCATCCGCCCGCACCGACCCGACCGGCAGCACCTCCAAGCCTCCGGCGCCGTGCCGGCTCAGCCGCAGGGCGTCATGGCGGTCCAGTACGGCCTGCAGCGCGGCGGTCAGATGGTCCGATCCCAGATCCGGCGGCACCCGCAACACCACGGTCTGGTTGAACCCGTCGGCAGGGCCCTCCCGCTCGGCCAGCCACTGCATGATCGGCGTCGGACGCACCGGCCCGACCCCGGCGCCCTCCGGCTCGGCCTGGACGCCTTCCTCCTCCGTCGCCACCAGCGCCAGCTCACGCACACTCTGGTGACGGAACACATCCTTCGGGGCGAACATCAGACCCGCCGCCCGCGCCCGCGCCACCAGCTGGATCGCCAGAATGCTGTCCCCGCCGAGATCGAAGAACCCGTCCTCGACCCCGACCGAGGCCATCCCCAGCACCTCGGCGAACAACCCGCACAACAACGCCTCCCGGCCCCCCACCGGCCCGGCCGCCGACCCACTGACCC
>NZ_BOOJ01000121.1 GCF_016863175.1 Paraplanobispora siamensis | reverse complement strand
ACCGTCCCTGCGGCCGATCGCGGTCATGGTGGCGGCGAGGTTCCAGCTCAGCTCGGCAAAGTCGGCACCGGTGTCGGTGCGGGTCTGCGGCCAACTGGCGATCGGGGTAGCCGAGCCAGCGGGAGTGACGTGCGCGAGCGGAAGCGGCGCCCAAGCACCTGTGGCATCGGCGCGGTATTCGTAGCGCACGCCGGTGCGGGCACTGGGCGCGGCCGCCACCAGCGGCACGGCCTGCTGGGTGCGCTCTTCATCGGCGGGCTTGAGCAGGCGGCCCCGGCCCACGCCGAAGGCATAAGCGCTCACCGCCGAGGTGTGCAGCGCCGCATCGCGGCTCTTGGCATACAGGGTGTGCCAGCCCTCGCCGGGGGTGAGGGTGACGGTCAGCGGGTCGCCGCCCTTGCCGTTGGAATCAGCCGCCAGCGTGGTGGGATTGGCGTCATCCAGCGCCCAGTAATAGCCCGAGCCGTCCGTGCTGGTGGTGTCCAGGGTGCAGGTCACCGCATCATCGGCCGTGGCGCTCCAGGCACCGGCCGGGTACTCCGGGCAGTCGATGGCCGGCGCGGCGGGAGCTTGGGCATCAACGGTGTGAGATTTGTAGGCCGACCAGGGGCCGTAGTCGGTGCCGTCGAAGCCGCGGGCGCGCCAGCGCCAGGCCTGGCCGTCGGCCAGCTTCCCGGCCGGGATAGCCACGCTGGCCTGGGCGCCGGCGTTCACCGCGGCGCTGCTGCCGGTCCACACGATGGTGCCGGTGGCGGTGGAGACCTCAAAGTCCAGGCGCATGGTGCCGCCGTCGGCATCGGTGGCCGCGGCATACAGCGTCGGGGTGGCACCGGTGTAGGCGACGTCATCGGTGCCGGCGACTTCCCCGTCGGTGCTGATAGTGGCGGTGTCGGGATAGGAGTTGTAGATGGCCACCAGCACCGGCGGGTTCGGGGTGATGCCGGGCACATCGAAGTCGGTGGAGTGAAACATGCGATAGGAGCGCACGTCGTTTTCGCTGACCCCGCGCACCTGCACGCCGTGGTTGGCCGCGCCATCGGCCCAGGCCTGGGTCATGGCGGTGATGGGAAAGCGCATCAGCGTGGCCGGGCAGGCGCTGGAATACCCCGGAGAGGTCTTGACGACGGTCTCCCCGGCGGTGGTCCAAGCCGGCTGGTTGGCCCAAGTGACGCTGGTCTGCTCCCAGGGCACGGTCAGTCGGCGCACCAGCACGCCGGGCCCGTTCTGGTCACACGAGCCCGAGTCCTGGCTCCACAGCCGCAACTGGGCAGCGGTGATGTGCTTGTCGGCCAGCGAGGCGACGTTGAACTTCAGGAGCGAGCGCATCTTACTCACCCCGCCGTTGGGCGAGCCGACCTTGAGGTAGTCGCCGCCGGTGGAGGCGGCCTGGTCGCTGCGCACGTAGATGTCGAAGCTCATGCCCAGGGTGGTGGTGGGGTCAACCACGACCGGGTACTGGGTGGCCGGATCGGCCAGGAGTGCGGTCAGCACCGATGGCCACGAAGGCTCGATCGCTCCCGCCGCTGCCGCCCTCGCCCTGCACACCGCCCTCTTTCCCGATCGCATTTGCTCATGAGACACCTCCCTTTCCGCCGCCTGCTGCTCAGCCTTGCCGCCGGAGCGACCGGTGTGGTGCTCGCCGCGCCCGCCCCGGCCCCTGCGGCGATGGCCGCCGCCGCGCTCAGCATCGCGCCAAGTGACGAGATCGCCCCGACCTTCAGCCCGAAGCCGACCAGCAGCGCCACGCCCAAACCCAAGCCGACCACGGCTGCGGCACCGGCCGCCTCGGCAGTGCCCACCGTCACCATCACCGTGACCGCCACCCGGACCGTCACCGTCACCGCGCCCCCGGAGCCGGCCCCCACCGTCACCGTCACCGCACCCCCGGCACCGGCCGCGGTGGTGACCTCTGCGCCGGTGCTGCCGCCGGTGGCCGCGGCGCCTCCAGGTGGTGGCCTGCCAGCGGTCAGCGCGCCGATCCCGGCGACGGCCACGGCGCAGCCGCCGGTCATCTTCCCCACCGCCGACCCGAGTGCGGCGGTGGCCGTCCCCAGCGTCTCGGCCTCCCCTGGCGCCACAGCTGAGCCGGCTCCCCTGGTGCCGGTCGCCCACAGCGCCCCGCTCGCTGCCCCCGGCCCCGATCAGGTGATCGGCCTGGCCTTGATCGGCCCGGCGCTGCTGCTGATCCTGTCCGTGATCGCTGGACTGGTCTTCGTTGATGGCCGCACCCGTCGGCGCCCCGCCCGGCCAGGTGTGCCGGCTGGTGCGCCGCACCAGATGCCCGCCTGACCTCCCACCGCTGGAAAGAAGCTCTGACCTCTCGTGAACACCCCTGCCTGCCTGCTGACGCTCACCGCCGCCGCTGCTGCCTTCACTGTGGGGGCCGGCCCGGCCCTTGCCGCTGCTGCCATGCCGGTACCCGCACCCTCCCCCACGCTCAGCCCTGCGGCCTCTGCGGCGGCCATCCAGCAAGCGGTCATCACCTACACCTGCACCGCCCCGGCCGGCACCGGGGCCGCCATCCCAGCGCAGGTGACGGCCAGCCTCCCGGCCACTGCTGCGCTCGGCCAGCCGGTGACAGTGCAATGGAACCTGGCCACCGGCCTGCTGGCCCCCGATGCGCTGGCCGCCGGCACCGCTCTGCAGAAAGGCACCCTGAAGCTCACCGGCTCTGCCCCGGTCAGCCTGGAGACCAGCTCGGCCGCCAATTCAGCCGTCATCGGCAAGGGCCAAGCGCTGCAACTGCCGGCTATGCAGGCCAGCTACACCCCCACCCAGGCCGGCACGCTAGCCATCACCCCCGGCGATGTCACCATCGTGCTGACCCGCAACGGCATCACCGAGCAAAGCCGCTGCAGCGCCGATCCGGCCGCCGCCCCGCTGGCGAGCCTGACCGTCAGCGCAGGCGGCGCCGCCGGGGGCGTGCCCGCGGCCGCGCCGGCCCCGACCGTGACGGTGACGGTGACCGCCACCTCTCAGCCGAAAAAGAAGAAGAGCACGCCTGCTCCGCAAACGGCCGTCACGCCCAAGGGCGGCGCGCCCACCGGCGGTGGCGCCCTGGCCGCAGCCAGCATGTGGCCCTATGCCGGGCTCGGAGTCGGGGTGCTGTTTGCCGCCGGGCTGGGCTGGGAGATCCGCCGCAAGCGCATCCATGGCTACTGACCGCAGCCCGCGAGCGCGCCCGCTGAGCTGGCTGCTGCTGACCACCGCCGCCATCGCGGTGCTGGTCATCCCGGTGGCCATGGCCGTGCGGGTGCTCAACCCGGTCGGCAGCGCGAGCCCAGCACTGGAGAATCCCTCCGCCCCGACGGTGCTGGAGCCGCTCACTGCCGCGGCCATCCGCGATCACGCCCCCGACAAGGCTGCGGCCACGCACGCCACGCCTTCGGTGGCGCTGGCGCGCTCGGTGCCGGTCCGGGTGAAGATCCCGAAGATCAAGCTGTCGGCGCCGATCATCTCGGTCGGCGTGGACGATGAGGGTGTGGTGCAGGTGCCGCCGCTGAACCGGCCCCAGCAGGCCGGCTGGTACCGGCACGGCCCCACCCCCGGTGAGATCGGCCCGGCGGTGATTTTGGGCCATGTCGACACCACCACCGGCCCGGCGGTCTTTGCCCGGCTGCGCGAACTCAAAGTCGGCGATGCCATCTCCGTCACCCGCAAAGACGGCCGCACGGCCACCTTCACCATCGAACGCATCACCACGGTGGCCAAAAAGCACTTCCCGACCAGCCGGGTGTATGGCCCGCTGGACTATCCGGGCCTGCGGCTGATCACCTGCGACGGCGACTTCGAGTCCCGTGCCCACAGCTACACCGACAACATGATCGTCTACGCCCGGCTGAAGTAAGCCGACGTCCAGGCATCGATCGAGGCCTTCGCCGCCGCGCGCTGGGGATGCGCGATGCAGGCTTATGCCGCTTGGTGGGGCGACTGGCATCCCTGCGGGATAGCTACACCTGGCAGCAGGTGGGCCCAGGGCCCGGCCTCACCTGAGCGCCTCGCCGCCCCCAAAGGCAGACGGGCGGCAGCAGGACCGGAGGAGCGGCCGAGG
>NZ_BOOJ01000120.1 GCF_016863175.1 Paraplanobispora siamensis | reverse complement strand
CATGGCCATGCGGCACGGCGTGCTGCCCCGCACCCTGCACGTCGACGAGCCCAACCCGCACGTCGACTGGTCGGTGGGCGAGGTGCGGCTGCTGACCGAGGAGACCGGGTGGCCGCGCGGCGAGCGGCCGCGCCGGGCCGGCGTCTCCTCCTTCGGCATCAGCGGCACCAACGCGCACGCGATCATCGAGGAGTACGCCCCCGAGCCCGAGCCGCCGGCCGCCGCCGTCCTCACCGGCCCGATCGCCTGGCCGGTCAGTGCACACAGCTCACGGTCGCTGGCGGCCAGGGCCGGGCAACTGGCCGAGCTGCGGGAGGAGCCGGCCGACGTGGCGCGCACGCTGGCCGGGCAGCCGCTCCTGCCGCACCGCGCCGTCGTGCTCGGCCGCGACCGCGCCGCCCTGGCCGACGCCCTGGCCCGCCACGCGCGGGGCGAGACGGCCGAGGTGATCGAGGGCGCCGTGGGCGAGCCGCCCCGCGTGGCGTTCCTGTTCACCGGGCAGGGCGGACAGCGGCCCGGCATGGGACGCGAGCTGGCCGCGGACTCACCGGTGTTCGCCGCCGCGCTCGACGAGGTCTGCGCGGCCCTCGACCCCCACCTCGACCGGCCGATCCGGCAGGTGATGCAGGCCGGGCCCGGCACCCCCGAGTCCGAGCTGCTCAACGACACCGCCTACACCCAGCCCGCGCTGTTCGCCTTCGAGGTGGCCGCGTACCGGCTGCTGGAGTCGCTCGGCCTGACGCCCTCGGTGGTGGCCGGGCACTCGGTCGGCGAGTACGCCGCCGCCCACGTCGCCGGGATCTGGACCCTGCCGGACGCCGCCCGGCTGATCGCCGCCCGCGGCCGGCTGATGCGCGAGCTGTGCGAGCCGGGCGCGATGGTCGCGGTGAACGCCACCCCCGACGAGGTCGCCTCCACCCTGGCCGGGCTGGAGGACCGGGTCGGCGTCGCCGCCGTCAACGGCCCCGCCAGCGTGGTGATCTCGGGGGCGGAGGAGCCCTGCCTGGCCGTGGCCGCGCACTGGAAGGCTCAGGGGCGGCGGACCCGCAGGCTGCCGGTCAGCCACGCCTTCCACTCGCCGCTCATGGAGCCGATGCTGACCGCGTTCGCCGCAGAGCTGGAGAAGGTGACGTTCGGGACGCGGCGCGTGCCCTTCGTCACCGGCATCCCCGGCGACTGGACCGACCCCGGCTACTGGCTGGAGCAGATCAGGCGGCCCGTGCTGTTCCACGCGGCGATCGGCACGCTGGAGGAGTCCGGCGCCCGCGTCCTCGTGGAGGTGGGTCCGCAGGCCGTGCTCTCCGGCATGGCGCACGACTGCGTGAGCGGCGACGACACGACGATCGTCGCCCTGCACCGGCGCGACCGCGGCGAGACCGACGCGCTGGTCGCCGGCCTGGCGGCCGCGTGGGCGGCGGGAGCGGCTGTGGACTGGGCCGCGCTGTCCCCCCACGGCTGCCCGGTCGACCTGCCGCCGTACCCGTTCGAGCGCGAACGCTACTGGCTCGGCCCGCCCGTCCGGGGCGCCGACCTGTCCGCCACCGGACTGCGCGACACCGGCCACCCGCTGCTGGGCGCGGCCGTCGAGCTGGCCGACAACGGCCCGACCGTGCTCACCGGTGTGCTGTCCGTCGCCGACGCGCCCTGGCTCGCCGACCACACCGTGGGCGGGGCCGTCGTCCTGCCGGGGGCCGCGCTGGCGGACCTGGTGCTGGAGGCGGGCTCGCGGGCCGGGTCCGGCCTGATCGAGGAGCTGATGTTCGAGGCGCCGCTGGTCCTGCCCGAGCGCGGGGGCGTGGCGGTGCAGGTCGTCGTCGAGGCTCCGGACGGCTCCGGCGCCCGGCCCGTACGCGTGCACTCCCGCCCCGCCGACGACCACGAGGCAGGGTGGACCCGCCATCTGTCCGGCGCCGTCGCCGAGGACCGGGACGGACAGGCCCACTCGGGGTGGGCCGCCGCGTGGCCGCCCGCCGGGGCCGTACCCGTCGACGTCGAGGGCGGCTACGAGCGGCTGGCCGAGCAGGGATACGAGTACGGCCCCGCCTTCCAGGGACTGCGGGCCGTGTGGCGGCACGGCGAGGAGCTCTACGCCGACGTGGCGGTGCCCGAGCACGTGGAGGTGACCGGGTTCGGCATCCACCCGGCCCTGCTGGACTCCATGTTCCACCCGCTGCTGGTCACCGGCGGCGACGCCGACGGCCTGCGGGTGCCGTTCGAGCTGCGCGGGGTACGGCTGCTCGCCACCGAGGCCAGGTCCCTGCGGGTGCGGCTGGCCAGGACCGGCGACGACGGCTGCGCGATCGAGGCCGCCGACGACTCGGGGCGGCTGGTGTTCGCGCTGGCCTCGGTCCGCACGCGGCCCGTGCCGGGTGGCGCCGTGACGCCGGGGCCGGTGTCCTACCGGGTGGACTGGGTGGAGGTGGCCGCCGAACCAGGTGACGCCGAGCCCGTCGTGATCCCCTGCGTCAGCGGGAACGAGGACGTTCCCGCCGCGCTGCGGCGGCTCACCGCCCAGGCGCTGGACGCCATCCGGGACCCCCGGCTGGCCGAGTCCCGGCTGATGTTCGTCACCCGGCCCGGTGACATGGCGGGCGCGGCGGTGTGGGGCCTGGTGCGCTCGGCGCAGAACGAACAGCCGGGCCGCCTGGTCCTGGCCGAGGTCCCCGACGGCTACACCGACTGGTCGCGCATCGCGGCCGTCGGCGAACCGCAGGTCCGCGTCGAGGACGGCCGGATCCTGGTGCCCCGCCTGGTCCGCCGTGAGGTCCCGGCCGAGCCCGCCCCCACCCTGTGGGGGACGGTGCTGGTGACCGGGGGCACCGGCGGTCTGGGCGCGCTGGTGGCCCGGCACCTGGTGGAGCGGCAGGGGGTGCGTGATCTGCTGCTGGTGTCGCGGCGCGGTGCGCGGGCGCCGGGCGCCGGGGAGCTGGTGGCCGAGCTGGAAGGTCTGGGAGCGCGGGTGGCGGTGGCCGCGTGTGATGTCTCCGATCGCGATGCGCTGGCCGCGGTGCTGGCCGGGGTGCGGCTGGGCGCGGTGATCCACACCGCGGGTGTGCTGGATGATGCGCTGGTCGAGAATCTGACGCCGGAGCGTTTGGCCGGGGTGCTGGCGCCCAAGGCGGAGGCGGCCTGGCATCTGCACGAGCTGACCCAAGGGCACCCGCTGACCGCGTTCGTGTTGTTCTCCTCGCTGGCCGGGGTGCTGGGCAATGCCGGGCAGGGCAACTACGCCGCGGCCAACGCCTTCCTGGACGCGCTGGCGGCGCACCGCCGTGAGCAGGGGCTGCCGGGGGTGTCGGTGGCCTGGGGCCTGTGGGACGCGGTCGCGTCCGACATGGCCGGCGGGCTGAGCCGGGCCGACGTGGCCCGCCTGGCCCGGGCCGGGATCGCCCCGCTGGCCGTCGGGCAAGGCCTGGAGCTGTTCGACGCGGCCCTGGCGGCGGCCGAGCCCGCCATCGTGGCGGCCCGCTGGGACACCGCAGGGCTGCGGGCCGGCGCCGAGAACGGCGACCTGCCCCCCATGCTGCGCGGCCTGGTGCGCGCGCCGCGCCGGTCGGTGGGCGGCGAGCAGGGCACGAGCCTCACCGCGCTCATGTCCCGCCTGGCCGAGCTGACCAGGGAGGAGGGCCTGCGCGTGCTCACCGACCGGGTACGCGGCCACGTCGCCGTCGTCCTCGCCCACGGCAGCGCGGAGAAGATCAGCGTCGACCGGGCGTTCACCCAGCTGGGCTTCGACTCCCTGACCGCCGTCGAACTGCGCAACCGGCTCAACGCCGACACCGGCCTGCGCCTGCCCGCCACGCTCGTGTTCGACCACCCCACGGTCAGCTCCCTGGCCGAGTACCTGTTCGACACGCTCGCCCCCGCCGCGCCCTCCCCGGAGGAAACCCTGCGCGGCGCGCTGGAACGGGTGGGATCCATGCTCATCAGCGCCAAGGGCGACGGCGAGGTGATCCGCGGCAAGCTCGTCGCCGTGCTGCAGAGCGGGCTGGCCATGTTCGGCGCGCAGCCCAAGAGCGACGCCGACACCGTGATGGAGAAGATCGGCTCAGCCTCGGACGAGGAGATCTTCGCGCTCATCGACAACGAACTGTGACGGGAAGGGCCGATCGATGAGAACAGAGGACAGGCTCCGCGAC
>NZ_BOOJ01000119.1 GCF_016863175.1 Paraplanobispora siamensis | reverse complement strand
GCGTTCACCGATCCGCCGCTGACCACCGTGCGCCAGCCCGTGCAGTCCATGGTGACCGCGGCGGTGCACACGCTGCTGGAGGCCATCGCCGGCACCCCGGCACAGCACTCCGAGCTCATCTTCCAGCCGGAGTTCATCGTGCGCGGCTCGACGGGTTCCGGCCCGAAGATCGTGCGCTGAGCGGAGACCCGGCCCGTTTCCCTCCAAGACTTCGCGCTTCATGCAAAAAGCCGCTTTGGGGTGCGGTAACGGTTGGCTGGGGGTCGGGTCTCAAAACGGTGATTACGGCAATCCGTGTGAAAGGATCCATGCAGACCCTTTCGCGTCCGTGACCGTAATTCCGTGATCATGATGGAGTGTGCCCGGATGGTGCCGAGCAGCCGGTGGACCGTTCCTATGGTGGGGGCGATGGTGGCCGCCGGGCTGCTCGTGCCCGCTCCGGCCGCGTCGGCGGTGACCGGCGGGACGGCGGGGACTGCCGGGGCCGCGGAGACGGCCCACAGGGAGAGGGGCGCCTACGCGGCGGGGAGGACCTACTACGTCGACGCCCGCAAGGGCGACGACTCCGCCGCCGGCACCTCCGCCGCCACGGCGTGGCAGTCCCTGGACGCCGTCAACTCCGCCGACCTGGGCCCCGGTGACACCGTCCGGTTCAAGCGCGGGAACACCTGGACGGGCACGCTCACGCTGAGCGGCAAGGGCACCGCCGCCTCTCCGATCATCGTGGCGACGTACGGCGGGGGCATCTCCCCGAAGATCACCAGCACGGAGGGCAGCTGCGTGGTGGTCAGCGGGTCCAACATCCGGATCACCGGGCTGCGCACCAGCAAGTGCGGGTGGGCCGGCTTCGAGGTCAGCGGTGACAGCAACCTGCTCGACTCCGTCTACGCCGACCGCAACGTGACCGGCGTGCAGATCACCGGATCCCGCAACACCGTCGAGGACAGCATCCTGACCGACAACAACCGGATGAGCGTCAACGACAGCGGCGGCGACGACGACTCCGGCGCCTTCGGCGTGCTGCTCAACGGGGACGACAACCTCGTCACCGGCAACCTGATCACCGGCAGCTACGCCAGCAGCCACGACTACGGCACCGACGGCGCCGCCGTCGAGGTGTTCAACGGCGATCGCAACCGCGTCACCCACAACATCGCCCGCAACAACGAGACCTTCGTCGAGCTCGGCGCGAAGAAGGGCAAGACCGCCACCGGCAACATCTTCGCCCACAACGTGGTGACCTCCACTCGCAAGCGCGGCTCCTTCCTGGTCACCCGGGGCGCCCGGCACGTCGTCGGCCCGGTCAAGGGCACGATCGCGGTGCACAACTCGGTCTACCTGCCCCAGCGCGACACCATCGGCTGGTCCTGCCACGACGGCTGCTCGCCCTCGATCCTCAGGCTCCGCAACAACGTCATCGTGGTCGGCGGGGAGATGGGCTTCGAGGACGGCAAGGGCGCCGACGAGGCCGGAAGCCTCTACTACGGCCGCTCGATGAAGTTCAAGCTCGGCCCCCGCTCCATCGTGGCCAGGCCGCGCTTCAGCAGCACCAAGAGCCTGCGCCTCGAGCCCGGCTCACCGGCCCGGGGCCGCGGCCAGAAGCTCAGCGCCGCCTGGTTCGGCGGCGCCTCCCTGGCCCGCGACATCGCCGGCAAGCCCCTGCCCGCCGACCCCGACGCCGGCGCCTACCAGAACTAGCCGGGCGCCTCCCCGGAAAGCCTGCCCCGCCTCCCTCCGTGGTCCGCCTGATGCCGTACGGTTCCACCGGACACGGCGAAGGGGAGAACGGCATGCGGAACGTCCAGCAGCGGTCGATCAGCGCGTCGGCGGACAGGATCGGCGCGTTGCTGGACCGGGTGGCCACCGCCGACGACCGCCTCTGGCCCGCCCCGGCATGGCCGCCGCTCGTCCTCGACGCGGGGCTGACCCCCGGATCGCGCGGCGGCCACGGCCCGATCCGCTACAGCGTCGCAGAGTACGAGCCCGGCCGCCGTATCCGGTTCTCCTTCGACCCGGAGCTGGGCCTCGACGGCCACCACGAACTCGTCGTCACGGAGGAGGGACCGGAGCGCTCCCGCCTCACGCACACGATCGCGGGCACCACCCGGGGACGCATGAGGATCCTGTGGCCGTTGCTGATCCGCTGGCTGCACGAGGCGCTGATGCAGGACCTCTTCGACAACGCCGAGCGCGCCGCGACCGGCCGGCTCAGCCGCCGCCCCGCGCGCTGGTCGTTGTGGGTGCGCCTGCTGCGGCGGGCCGGTCGCCGAGCCCGGCCCGCGGTGCGGTCCGGAGGGCGGTGAGATCGTCGGCCGCACGTCGGCCCTCATCACCCCCGCCGCCCCTCTCCGCTTCGGGACGGCCGGTCGTGGCCTCCGAGGTCCCCGCCAGGAAACGCCATATCTCACGACATATCCTGGACATCACTTGAGAACATCCGCGAAACCTGCGCAGGACACCCTTGTGCCCGAAGAGAGGTGATCGGCGATGATACTGCGGCTACGGGTGTCCTTCCCCGACAGGCCGGGTGCACTGGGCCAGGTCGCCCGGGTGCTCGGCACGCTCGGCGCGGACATTCTCCAGGTGACGGTTCTCGAGCGGGAGACCGGACGGGCGGTGGACGACTTCATCGTCTCCTGGCCCGGGACCCCGTCCGCGGAGACCGTCCGCGACCGCCTGTCGGTGATCCCCGGGATGCGCGTCGAGGGTGTGTGGCCCACCAGGGAGACCCCGGGGACCGCTCCCGACTACGACCTGTTGCGCCATGTGGCCGCCGAGCCCTCCAGGGCCTACGCCACGTTCGTGGACGCCGTGCCCGACCTGGTCGAGGCCGAGTGGGCCGTCGCCCTGTCCTCCGGCGACGGCCACCTGGTCCACCGCAGCTGGCAGGCGCCGCAGGACCTCGACGAGAGCGGCGGTCTCGTCGGCGTCAAGATCGGCGACCTCACCCCCCTGCGCCCGGCGGTGCTGGCCTCGGGTCCCTACCGGCTGATGAGCCTGCCGGTCCCCGGCGCGTCCCTGCACGTGGTGCTGGCCCGCACCGAGGGCCCGCCGTTCCACCGCGCCGAGGTGGACCGTGCCAACCGGGTACTGGAGATCGTCTCCACCATCGCCTCCTGAGACGGGACGGCCTCCTGAGGCCCGTCTCCGAGGTCCCGGCGGGTCTCAGCGGTGTGGCGGGTCGATGCGGGAGCCGTCGACGGTGAACAGCAGCAGGCGGGTGGCGTCGACGCCGACCCGGGCCGGCTCGCCGGCCCGCCAGATCGGGCGGGAGCCGACGCGCACGATCAGGTCGGCCCGGCGGTGGGTGCCTCCGGGCTGCTCCTGGCTCTCGTACTGGGGGCTCGTCTCCTCCTCCGAGCCGGGGAACAGCCGGCGCATCATCGAGCGGATCCTGCTGCCCTGGGAGGAGTCGCCGCCGTTGCGGGCGTGCAGCCGCGGGTCCGGGGGCTCGGGGACGGCGACGGAGGTGATCCCGGTCTCGACGTAGGCGAGCCACTCGTGGCCGTGGTACTCCAGAGTCCGCACGCGCCCGAGGAAGGTCGGGCCCTCGAAGGTGTCCGGGACCGGGGCGAGGCAGTCGGGGCGCAGTCCGACGATGATCTGGTTGCCGACGTGCTGGGAGATCGCGTAGGCGCGCGGGTCGGTCCACGGGATCATGATCTGGTGCGGCCCGAAGTCCAGCAGGATGAACTGGTTCTGCGGCGTGCGCACGGTCGCCGAGAGCAGGTTGAGCTGCTGGGAGTTGAGGAAGGCGGCGGTGAAGGCGGTGGCCGGGTCGTTGTAGACCTGGCCGGGGGTGCCGACGTCCTGGAGCACGCCCCGGTTCATGATGGCGATCCGGTCGGCCAGGGTCAGCGCCTCGACCTGGTCGTGCGTCACGTAGATCGTGGTGACACCGAGGGCGCGGACCAGCGCGGAGATCTCCATGCGCAGCTCGGTGCGCATGCCGGCGTCCAGGTTCGACAGCGGCTCGTCCATCAGGAACAGCGAGGGCTGGCGGACGATCGCGCGGCCCATCGCGACGCGCTGCCGCTGGCCGCCTGAGAGCGTTCCAGGACGGCGGTCGAGCGTCTCGTCGATGTGCAGCGCCTTGGAGAGCTCGGTGACGCGGTCCCTGACCACCGCGGGATCCGTCTTGGAGATCTCCAGCGGGAAGGCGAGGTTGCCGCGCACCGTGCGGTGCGGGTAGAGCGCGCCGTTCTGGAAGACCATGGCGACGTCGCGGTCGCGCGGCGCCAGGTCGTTGGCGAGCTCGCCGCCAAGCCAGAGGTCGCCGGAGGTGACCTCCTCCAGCCCTGCGATCATCCGCAGCAGGGTGGACTTCCCGCAGCCGGAGGGCCCCAATAGGACGAGAAGCTCTCCGTCATCGGCGCGCAGGTTCATACGATCGACCGCAAGGTACCCTCCCGGGTACACCTTGGTCACGTTGTCCAGCACGACGGTACTCATGCGCGCTCGTTCCTCCCGGACGGCGATGCCCGGATCGACCCTGTGATTGATGAGGTAGTACATCGTGCCGCTTGCCCATGTGTCCATAGATGTCGTTAGAAATTACAAATCTCCTGGTTACATCTGTGTCTCTCCGTGTTCGCCCCCCTGTCACATCCCCTTTTTTCGGGCATTCGCTGCGTCGGCGAGCACGGGATGTTAGAGTTTTCGGAAAGTTTCTGAAAGAAATTTCGCGGCGAGGTTCGCGCAGGCCGGCCGGTGTCCGTTCGGCTTGCACCTCACCCGGCACCATGGTGAGGTACTTCTGATGGACGGTGAAGTGACGCAGATCTCCCGGTCCCGCCCTGAGGGGACGGGCACCCGGCTGGCCGACATCGCCGTCCAGGCCGGGGTT
>NZ_BOOJ01000118.1 GCF_016863175.1 Paraplanobispora siamensis | reverse complement strand
GGTAGCGTGGCGGGGCTGGCGGTGGTCACGATGAGCCGATGGGCGCATTCGGGACCGTAGCGGCCCAGGGTGAGTTCGATGGCCCACCACGCCTCGGTATGACCATCGCGGAAGCGGCGCTGGACCGGACGCCAGCGGCCCGGGTGGGATCGCGAGGACCATCCGGCCTGCCGGACCCGCTGGGCCGGGGTCAGCGTGCCGCCGGTGTCGACCTTGATCGGGGTATTCGGCTTGACGGCCACCACGTACGGGATGGCGGCGGCCTCCAACTCGGCGATGAAGTGCGGGCTTTCGCTGGGACCGTAGAAGCAGTCGGCCACCAGCGCGCGAAAGTCGATCCCCGCTGTCTGCGCCTGGGCCACCAGCTCACCGGCGAGTTGTCCCTTGGTGCGGAACTGTGGATCGCGTTTGCCCTGCGGCAGGGTGGCGGCGGGCTGGTAGGGCAGCGTGTGCAGCGGGTAGTAGATCCGCTCGTCGGTCCAGCAGGTGGTCACCGCGACAATGCCGTTCTCGATCTGCGCGCGCGAGCCGATGTACTGCCGGGAGACGTAGGCGCTGGCATGCCCGCGTTTGCGATTACCGGAGTCGTCCAGCAGGAGCGCCCCTCCCGGGTGGGCCGCGGTGTTCTCGTTCGTGGCCAGTAGCGTGATCCGCCGTTCGTTGATCGGCTCATGGTCCCAGGCCGATTCCGATAAGAACCACTGCAGTCGCTGGACCTGGCGGTGCAGCGATCCTTCCCGGCCGGGTTCGGCCTCGGCCAGCGCGGTCAGGGTCTTGTTCCGGTCCCGGGGCTGGAGCAGGGCGGTGACGTAGTCGCGGATCGCTTGCCGCTGCGCTCGTGAGACGAGCAGACTGTCGAATTGCGCAAGGAATGCCTCTAACGGGCCCGGCGCGGGATCGACCGCAAGCCGCTGCGCCATCTCGACCTCCAGGCAGAAGGAGATGTCCTTCCACCCTGCGCCCGCCTGAGAGCCCAGACAACGATCAACGATCACAACAGAGTAGGGCCAGTCACCCCAACAATCAAGAAAGGAGATACCCGGGCCCGTGGAACCCCGCTCATCCGGCGCGACAGCCGGGCCACCACGCTGAGCTGGCCGCGAAATCAACCCTCAGCCGAATGCACCAGCCGACCACACGAAGATCACGAAAGATCGAGGTTAGACCGCTCTGGCGGCCCTGTTTGTTATAGGCGTTCCAAAATGGTGGCCTGCGGCACGGGTACAGCCGTGTCGCAGACCACATTCAAGTCGTTGGTGCCTTGGTTTTCGGGACTGTTACCGCCAAACTTGAATTCGGACGTTGAAAGCGCCCGAGCCGTTGGCCGGCTTGTTGTCGTTGATCCGAAGGAAGAGTCTTGTCTCCCCCGGTCCGATGGATTCGTTCAGGTACGTACGCCGCAGGCCAGCTCCGACGTAGAAGTATCCATCCTCAGCGGTCCTGCCGAGGAGGCTGAAGGGTGGGGCCCCTGGTAGAGGCGAGTCCCCCCCAGCGGTGTAGGTTGTCCAGCCCTGAGGGCCGTTCTCGCCGGTGAACCAGACACCCGCCCAAATCGATCCGCTTGCGCTGATGTCGATCCAGTCATGATCGCGCAGCATGATGTTGGTGTCCACATCTTGCTGCCATTCGCCGACAGTCATCCATTTGTCCACGATAATCGGCATGCAGTAAGACCTCCTTGGATGATTTGGCTGAGCATGCATCTCCGGTCACGCGATATCAACCGCCTTGATGTGAAGTACCTTTTGATCTCAATTCTGATACTCTTTAACGTTCCACAATGTCCTGATCATTTATAGGGCTCACCGCAAGTTGGCCGCTTCTGGCCACCGGGCGAAGCAGCGTACGACTGGTTCCCTATTGAGCCGATCATGGAGTTGACCCGGTTTGGTGGACACCTGACCTCTGGGGAACCCTGGTTCCCGGAAGAAGGAGTCTGCTGTGCCGAACAACTATCCGCCGGAGTTTCGCCGGCAGATGGTGGAGCTGGTGCGCGCCGGACGGTCGCCGGAGGAACTGGCTCGGGAGTTCGAGCCCTCCGCTCAGTCGATCCGTACCTGGGTGCGCCAGGCCGATCTGGATGACGGCCGCCGTGCCGACGGCCTGACCAGCGCCGAAAAAGACGAGCTGGCCCGGCTGCGGCGCGAGGTCAAGCTTCTCCGCGAGGAGAAGGAGATCCTACGCAAGGCCGCGGTTTTCTTCGCACGGGAGACGGATCGGCCGAGATGAGATTCCGGCTGATCGATGCGGACAACGACCACCACGACGTCTCCCTGCTGGCCCGGGTGCTCGGTGTGTCGCGCCAGGGCTACTACGCCTGGCGCAGGCGCCGGGAGCACGGCCCATCGGCGCGCGCCCGCCGCGACGCCGAACTCACCGAGAAGATCCGCGCGCACCACGCCGCCTCGGACGGCATCTACGAAGCGCCGCGCATCCACGCCGACCTGCGCGAGATCGACGGCATCCGGATCGGCCGCAAGCGGGTGGCCCGGCTGATGCGCGCAGCAGGACTGTCGGGCGTGACCCGCCGTAAAGGCTGTCGCACCACGATCGCCGATCGGCGGACTGTGGCCGCGTCCGACCTGGTCAAGCGCCAGTTTACCGCCGAGGAACCGAACCGCCTGCAGACCGCTGACATCACCTACGTGCCGACCGGGCAGGGCTTCTTGTATCTGGCCGTGGTCTTGGACGTGTTCTCCCGGCGGATCGTCGGCTGGGCGATGGCCGAGCACATGCGCACCGAACTGGTCACCGACGCGCTGGCGATGGCGATCCACCAGCGTCAGCCCAGTGCCGGAGTGATCCATCACAGCGACAAGGGCGGTCAATATACGTCAGTCGCCTTCGGCCAGCGGTGCGCCCAGGCCGGGGTCCGTCCCTCGACGGGGAGAACCGGGACCTGCTTCGATAACGCGATCACCGAGAGCTTCTTCGCCTCGCTGGAATGCGAGCTGCTCGACCGGCGGACCTTCCGCACCCGGTCGGAGGCCGAGCGGGCCGTGTTCGCCTACATCGAGGGGTTCTACAACCCCCGGCGCCGTCATTCGGCCAACGGTCAGCTCAGCCCAGCCGAATACGAGCGCCGACAGGCCCTCAAGAACGTCCACCAAGACGGCTATGCTGCCGCGTAGCCGCAAGCCCTGATGTGTCTACCGAACCGGGGCAACTCCAATCATAAGTTTTGGGACTATCAGCCCTACCCGGTGATGTAGGCCAGACGAGGATCGGCGAAGAAGGCCCGGACGATGTCGGGACGCTTTTGCGGCTGGCGCGTGCCAGCGTGCATGGCTGCGGTCAGCTCGCCCTCATCGGCCTGCGCCTGCCGAAAACTCCATCCATGCAGTTCACAAGCGGCATGTGAGTACTCGCGGAGGACCCCGCCGAGCCGGTCCCGCCGACGTACGCTCAGCTCGGTGATCCACGCCGGATCCGTGATCGGGTCCGGGACGGCACGTAGCGGGGCCGCTTGGGCCAGGGCCTGATGGGCGCGGTGCTCGTTGTAGAACCGCTCGTACTCCCGTAGAGCGTGGCGCAGATGGCGCTCGTTCCACAGCAGGTAGCGATCGAGCAGCTCGCGGCGGCACGACCTGTACCGCTTCAAAATCCATCGCGTAGGGCTTGAGCTGGAAGTTCTCCGAAGTGGCTACGCGGCTCGGTGGTACTCGTTGATCAGCCCGCCGAGCACCCTCCGACGTTCGACCCGGCCTTCCAGCGGCGGTACGACGGCCTGCTCGTCATGATCGGGTGGTCGCTGCGCGCGGGACTGGTGCGGCCGATGCCCGTTGTAGTGAGCGGCATACTCGGTGAGCGCCGAGCGCAGGTGCCGTTCGCCGTAGATCAGCATGCGGTCGGTGCACTCGGCCCGTACGGTGCGCACCCATCGTTCGGCGTAGCAGTTGGCCCGTGGTGTGCGCGGCGGGGTCTTGACCACCGCCTGCGCCCGCGCCGGCGAAGACTTTGTCGAAGGCACCGGTGAACTTGGTATCTCGGTCGCGGATGAGGAAGCGAAACGAGCCGATCTGGGTCCCCAGGCCCATGAACAGGTTGCGGGCCTGCTGGGCCGTCCAGACACTGGTCGGGTGGGCGGTCAACCCGAGGATGTGCACGCGCCGGGTGGCGACTTCCATGGCGAACAGCACGTACAGACGCTTCAAGGAGACCGTGTCGACGTGGAAGAAGTCGACGGCCAACAGCCCTTGCTCCTGGACGCGTAGGAAGATCCTCCATGAGGTGTCGGCGTCTCGGGGAGCCGGGCCGATGCGCCGGCTCCGCAGGATCCGGCGTACGGTCGCCTCGCTGACCTGGTAGCCGAGCCGGACCAGTTCACCGTGCACCCGGCGATATCCCCAGGCCGGGTTCTCCCGCGCCAGGCGCACCACCAGCTCCCGGATCTCCCTGCTCATCCGAGGCCGACCAGACCGGCTCGGGTACGTCCATCGGCGTCGGACCAGGCGGCGGTGCCAGGCCAGCAGGGTGCCCGGCGTCACCAGTCGATGCGCGCGCAGGGCAGATGGCAAGAACCGCGCCAGCGCGGCCAGGACCGCTCGATCGGCCCAGTCCGGCCTCGGCCGCGCGACCTGACGCCGCAACACCGCCACCTCATGTCGCAGCACCATGATCTCGACGTCCTTGGCCGCCTGGCTTCGGCCCAACAACGCCAGCCAGCCGAACACCCGGATCACGATCAGGTAGAGGAGACGAAGAGGCACAAGAACCGATCTTGCCTGAACCGCTGCTGCAGGCCGATCTGCAGCTCAAGCGCCTTAAGACGACTTTTGAAGCGGCACCTCACGGCGTCCGGCAGCGCCTTGACGGTCATCGTGCGAACACCAGGGCACTGTTGGCGGGAAGGGTGATGCGTGCCGAAGACGGCATGCCGTGGCGGGCGGGTCCGTCGGCGGTAATACCGCCCTGGTTGCCGCGAACCCAGTCATTGGGATAGTGGTCGTAGAAGTCGCTGTTGAAGATCTCCCGCCAGCGACCCTCCGCCGGGAAGCCGAGAACGTAGTCGTTGAAGGTCGTCTCGGCGAAGCTGACGACGACCACCACGTCGTGCCCCTCGCCCGGCACCCACCGCTGGAAGGCCCCGACCCGGGCACGGTCGTCCAGCGGATACACGGTGATCGGCTCGGCGCGTAGCGCGGGGTGATGGCGCCGGAGCTGGATCAGGTCGCGGGTGCAGCGGTGGTAGTCGACCATGTGGCGATCTTCGCCCTCCAAGCCGTCCCACCAGATCAGCCGGTCGGCGCGGTGAGGGTTATCGGACCAGAGCTTGTCTTCCAGGAACTCCTGCCCCATGAAGACCAAGGGTACGCCGGGAGCGGTCAACAGCAGTGCCATGGCGGCACGGGCTCGGCTGCGAGCATACCAGGAGCGGGGGTTGCTCCCGTCGGCCAGTGCGGCGATCCGGGGCTCGCGGTGATCGTCGGCGTCCAGGACGAGATCGTGGTTTTCCAGGCAGTTGTAGGTCTGCCAGGCGAACGGGACGTTCCAGGGACGCTGGAGTCCTCGGCGCACACCGCTCAGATCGACCTGCGCGTCGGCGCCTCGCGTGGCCTGGG
>NZ_BOOJ01000117.1 GCF_016863175.1 Paraplanobispora siamensis | reverse complement strand
GATCTAGCCGCGGTCACCGTCCGGGACGGCTCTGAGGCGGTTCCGGGGCGGGTTCTGCCCCAGAACCGCCCCGTCCCGGCCGTGAGCCGCGGCATCCTGCGGCCGTGGCCGCCGATCCACCGGACCGGCGGCCACGGCCGTTGCCGGAACTGCTCAGCCCGGGCAGGTGACCGAGACCACCTTGGCGGTCTGGTTGGAGCTGACCTTCACCCAGCCGCCGTAGACGTGGTACTGGCTGCCGGCGGTGACGGAGTAGGCGGTACGGCAGTTCTTGGGGGCGTAGAAGCCGTCGATGTCGCGCTTGGGACTGTGCCACCACCCGCCCATGCCCTTGCCGGGGGCGAGGCTGGCATAAGACCACGGGTCGCTGTCGTCATTCTTCCAGCGCACCCTGATGTAGGTGCTGGTCTTGTTCTCCACCCGGCCGCAGGGTGGGGTCGAGCAGCCGCTGGCCGCTGCCGGCCCGGCCGTGATGACACTGAGGCCTGTGGCGATGAGCGTCGTGGTGGCCAAGACGGCGATGCGCCGCCGGAGGGGGGAGCTCATGTAGAAACGGTCCTTCTGCGGGGTTTATCGGTATGGCTGGGAAATCTGGGACAGCGTATAGGTGATGTTGATTGTTCGCACCTTTCATCCCATCTGCCGTGATTTCACTGGTGAGTGACGGATCCGGATCGCCGTCCGCGCTGTGGGCCGCGGCGCTGATCATCGGTGCGCTCCTGGCCCGGTGCCGATATCGGCGAGACGGCGGCTCGGCTCCGCGGGCACCGTTCGTGCTCTGGATAGTGCCGGGCCTGCTCCCGCTCGCCTGGCAGATGATCGGGGTGGGTCCGCTGTGGATCCTGTGGCCCTCTTCATCGGCGAGAACTTCGGACTGCCGGCCGTCGGCATCGGATTGCTCGCCCTGACCGCGTACGAACGCAGCCGGTCTCCGTGGATGCCGTCCCTCGCCTGCACGACCTGGTCGGCTCTGGGCGTGACCGGCCTTCTCCGAGGCCCGGCTCCGGGCACTCGCCCTGGAGCTCCGCAGAGGGTCCCCTCGGTCGTTGTCCACCCCGGCCCCGCTCCGGCGAAGCTTCGGCGCGTATCCGGCACGATCAACCGTCAGGGCGGGACTCGAACCCGCGACTTGTTATACGTATGTGAGAGCCCGGCCGAACTTGAACCCGTTTGGAGCGGCTGCCTCAAGAACACGGTCAAGCCGCCAGCCCTCTCGCTCGATACGGTCGATCGCTTCAGTGGCCTCCTCCCCCGACCTGATCAACCAGGAAGCCCGCGACGACCCCGTTCTCCGCCATGAGCGCGCGGTACTGCTGCCGTTCATAGGGGACGCCAGGCGGCAGGGCGGCGATGCGCCAATGCAGGTGGGCGCTTGCCTGCCGGCTGCCCAAGGACAGCAGGTACGTACGCTCGCAGGGCACACATGCCCCCAAGGCGAGAGCCACCCGACGCACCACTCGCATCACCGCGAGGAACCGGTCCTCGTCAAGATCTCGCACGACATGCTCGACCGACTGATCACCTTATGCGTTAGAAGGTGAAGCGTTCCCCGAAATGTCAGGCGCAGCTCGTGGATCACCTGCACCGCGTCCAGACAGTCACCCTAGTCCGGCACCCTAGCCCGGCCGCCCGAGGTGTGTCCTCAGGCCGATGCCAGCTAGGCACCCATAGGGGATTCCAGTATCGATACAGGACAGAAAGCTCGTTTTTATTCGGCATGGATTCAGGCGATTTCCCCCTCCCTGTATGCGAAGATCCGGAGAATGTTCTCCTCCCGCGGCAGGAAACCCGTGACGGGTCCATCGCTGGTGCTGGGCGCGCTGGTGCTGGCCCTGGGCGGGTGTTCGGCCCCGCCGCCCGAAGAGGGATCGTCCGCGGATGAGCACTCGCCCGCCGCGCGCCGCTCCCCCGGCAAGGCGCGCGCCACCGCCTCCTCTCCGACGGATAGGTTTACGACCGCGCCCCCGCAGCCGGTGGCGGCTCCGACCCTGCGACTGCGATCGGCCAAGGCCGCGGTCCTCGAACCCGTCCGGGCCCGGCCCGCCACGTGCGCCCAGCCGCCGGGGCGTGCCGATGATTTCCGCGTCGCGGGCAAGGCACCGGCGTGGGAAGGGCTCGCGCTCGACAAGGATGACGCCCACGCCGAGCCGATCGGGGTGGAGGCCTCCGCGGACGGGACGATCTGGACCGTGCACGACAGCAGCGGCAGAGGGTTCAAGCCCGGTTACCTTCGCCGCTGGGACGGTTCGGCCTGGCGGACTTTCGACATTCCGGCGGTGCCGTTCAGCGGGCCGTTCGCTCCTCACTCCAACCCGCACACCGTGCAGGATGTGGCCGTGGGACCGGATGGGCGGGTACGGGTCTTCGGCAGCCCGCCGTACGCGCATAAATCTTCCGGTCCCGCGCTGTTCGTTCACACCTTGGACAAGGAGCGGTGGCGCAGCGAGGTCTTCCCCCTCACCGCCACCGCGTCCCCTGTCGCGATGGACGCCCATGGGCCATGGGTGAGGTACGGCGAGCGGGCGCTGCGCTGGACGGGTTCGGTCTGGCGGTCCTACCGGTTTCCGGCCGCGCGCTCGGGAGTCCCGTCGTACAGCACCCCGGAGACCGGCTCGATGTTCCAGGGGCCGAACGGGGAGATGTGGGGAGTCACCGGGAGCCGGGATGACGGGAACGGCCGGCGTGTGGGGTTGCTGCGCTGGGAGGGGACGGGCTGGCGGGAGATCGGGCTGCCCCGCATGGGCGACCCGGGCAGGGGTGTCCTGCCCGCCGGCGAGAGGCTTGTTGAGACCTCTTTGAAGGTCAATGACATGGCGGTGCTGGGCGCCGACGACGTGTGGGTGGTCGGCGCCGCGGCGATGCTGGCGGAGACCGGCGAGGATGAGGTGGTGGATTTCCGTCCGGTGGCGCTGCACTGGGACGGGGTTGCCTGGAGCTGTCATTGGGGTCTCGGCCCGGCCGCGAAGGGCGGGAACGAACGGTTCAATCACATCGAGTCCGATGGCGCGGGCGGGATGTGGCTGGTGAACGACACCGAGGAGCTGTGGCATCTGTCGGGCGGACGCTGGACTCGCGGGCGGCTTCCCGGCTTCGACGGTTGCGTGGGGTCGTCGGTGAATGTGACGGATCTGGTGTTACGTCCCGGTACTCGTGAGGTCTACGCGCTGGGTACGCATCACTGCGGTCGTGTGGACCGTCCCGCGCTGTGGCGGACCCGGTGACCGAGGGGCGCGGCGGCACCCGGGGCGTGGGCCGAACCCGAGTCCGGTGAAGGCTGCGGCGGATGCGGCGGCCGGCGGGACTCGAACCCGCGACCCAGGAATTGTGACACGGTCTCGAAGATCCACGATCACGCTCCCTGCCGGCGGCGAAGCCGTCAAAGATCCATAGATGACAGCCCTTTCGGCACACCACCCCTCGGTCATGAGAGCAGCACCCCGCTTGTTGCACGGGAGGAGATGCCAGGTCCAAGCAACTTGCAGGTGCCCCCGAGCCGCCGTGCCGAGCTCGCTCTTGCGTCGTCTGCTCCCGTCGCCACCTGCCATCTTCGGCCCCCACGGGCGCGGGGACTATCGGTGGGCGCGGATGGCGCACCGATTAGGTTTCCGTGCCGCGACCGTCCGTACGAGTGAGATCGACTCACAGGAGGCTGGCACGATGCGGAAACTGATCTTCGCCATGAATGTGACCCTGGACGGTTACATCGCCGCGACCGGCGACGACCTCGGCTGGAGTGGCGGGGAGGGACCGGACTCCTCGCCGAGCGCCGAGCTGTTCCAGTGGTGGTCCGACCGGGTGGACGCGACGGGCTTGGCGCTGTACGGACGCAAGTTGTGGGAAGCGATGAGCTCCCACTGGCCGACCGCCGACCAGCGGCCGGGTGTCACACCGGCGGAGATCGAGTTCGCGCGCCGCTGGCGGGACATGCCGAAGGTGGTGTTCTCATCGACGATCGACGAGGTCGACTGGAACACCCGCCTGGTCACCGGCGACGCGGTCGCCGAGATCGCCCGGCTCAGAGCCGAGGACGGCGGCCCGATGGACATCGGCGGCGCGACGCTCGCCGGGGCGGCCATGCGGGCCGGGCTGATCGACGAGTACGTGCTGGTCACCGCGCCGGTCCTGGTGGGCGGCGGCACACCGTTCTTCACCGCGCTGGACAGCTGGGTGAACCTGAACCTGGTCGGGACGCGGACGTTTCCCGGCGGCGTGGTGATGACCCGATACGAGACGAGGCGATGAGCACGGGGCCGAATGCTCGGTTCGTCGGGCCAGGTCGCAATCCTCCCTGGCCTGACTCACCGTGACCCTCGGCGATGAGGGAGCCTTTCCCGGCCCTTCCTCACGTTGCGAGTGAGCTGTCGACCGACTCGCTGAAGATGAGGACGCCGGTGGCGTCTGCCCGTGCGCTGGACTCGTCGACGACGGGGACTCATCTGATCACAGCGTCGCGGGCAGGTCCAGCCATGGTTTGTCGGTGGCGTCGAATCCGGTGAGCCCGGCGATCTTCCCGTCGACGATGTGCAGGACCGCGATGGTGAACAAACGGTATTCCGGGTCGTCGGGGGTGCGGAGGTACAGCGCGGCGGCAGGCATGCGGTTGACCGTCGTGGCGATGCAGCGCCAGTCGTCGTAGCCGCGCTGGAAGAGCCCATTGGAGACCCAGCCGTCCACCGCGTCCCTGGCCGTGACGACCAAGGTGCCCGGATCGGGCAGCATCGTGAAGCGCAGGTCGTCGCGTAGCAGGGCCATCAGCCCGTCGAGGTCGTTGCGCTCATGGGCGTCCATATACGACTTCACCACGCTGCGCTCGTCATCCGACAGCTCGTGCGTGGCAGGGCTCCGCCAGTCGAGGCGGCGGTCGGGCAGCTGCTCGCGCATCGTCGCGCGCGCCCGCTGCAGTGCGCTGGTCACCGACGCGACGGTCAGCTCGAGGGCCTCGGCGGCCTTCGACGCCGGCCAGCCGAGGACGTCGCGCAAGATGAACACCGCCCGCTGCCGCGGCGGCAGATGCTGCACGGCGACGACGAACGCCAGCTCGATCGTCTCCCGCGCCACCACCGATTCCTGCGGGTCCTCCGGGAGCATCGGGTCCGGGTAGGGCTGCAGATAGTGCACTTCCGAGCCCCCGCCGGGCAGCTCGGCAGGCACGGGTGTGCGGTCGTTGCGCTTCTCCAGGAAGTCGAGGCAGGCGTTCGTCGCGATCCGGTACAGCCAGGTCCGCAGCGCAGCGTGGCCCTTGAACGACTCCCGCTTGTTCCACGCCCGCAGGAACGTCTCCTGCGTCATGTCCTGGGCGTCCTCATAGTTGGCGAGCATCCGGTAGCAGTGCACCTGCAGCTCACGCCGGTAGCGCTCCGTGATGAACGCGAACCGTGCTGCGTCCTTCGAGCGGGCCGCCGCGATGAACGCGGCCCCGTCGTCGCCTGGCAGTCTGGCGTCGGTCATGGTCGTCAATCCTTCCGCGGGTGGCGAGGGGCTACCAGGACTGACGGCGTGGCGGAGGAGTTCTGACCCCCACCACTCGGCTCGATCTGGAACTCCGCGTCCTGTTCGGTCCGCACGACCACCCGATCAAATATCGCCCGTGGCACGCAGCCAAGGCCGAGGACGGCTCCTTCGACCGGACGGCACCCGACGAGGAGGTCCTCGACCTCGCCACCGACGAGGTACGCGGGGTCGGCGTCCACCTGCCGGGACGACGGTCCGGGCCAGCGTCCGCGCCGCCGTCGCCCTGCTCATCCGGCTGCGCGAACACGGCACCGGACTCCAGTACTGCACCGAGGTCCACCCGGACGAGTGGATCGCCGGCGGGTCCACGACCCGCTACGGCGCGCGCGGTTTCCTCGAGCGGTGCCGCAGGAACCGTCACATCGGCAAGGGCCTGGAGATCCCGGCCCGCGAGAAGCTGAGCCGTGTCCGGCCGACAGACGAAGACGAACGCCGGACGGTCAGCCGTCGCCTGACGCACGACGACGACCTCGCGATCGAGGACCGGTTCGCCGGGCTTCCGCCCTGATGGGACTCTCCACGCAACTGCCCGCTGCGGTTCCCACGGGGCTCTTGGGAATCAGCCCCGAGACCGCCACCGCCTGGACCCAGGAAGGCGGCCACTGTGCCCGATACGCCGCAACCGTCCCCGCCGAGTCGACGTCTCGATAGCCTCATCCTCGAAGATCACGTCCTCATCGTCCACCA
>NZ_BOOJ01000116.1 GCF_016863175.1 Paraplanobispora siamensis | reverse complement strand
GCACGGTTCGTCATCTGCCACAACCCCGAAGCCGCCGAGCGCGATGCACACACGCGCGAGCAACTGCTGGCCCAGTTGGCCGACTTGATCGACGCATCCGATGCGTTGAGCGAGTTCAAGCGCGGTGAGCTGCGCGGGAAGATCGTCGTCAAGCCCGGCCTGAACCGCTACCTGCGCACCACCCCGGCCGGCAAGCTCCGCATCGACACCGCGAAGATCAAAGCCGAGGAGAACCTGGACGGCAAGTATCTGCTGCGCTGCAGCGACCCTCACCTGAGCGCCGAAGACATCGCCTTGGGCTACAAGCAACTGTTGGAGGTCGAGCGCGGCTGGCGGGACATGAAGCAGATCATCGACCTGCGGCCGGTCTATCACCGGCTCGAAGAACGCATCCGCGCCCACGTCGTCCTCTGCTGGCTGGCGCTGCTGCTCATCCGGATCATCGAGACCACCACCGGCAGCACCTGGCCCGCCTGCCGCCGCGAGCTGGAACGGCTCCATCTGGGCACCTTCACCGGCCCCGCCGGGTTGTTCCGGCAGGTCACCGCTTTGATCAAGCCCCAGCAGGATCTGCTGGCCAAGCTCGCCGTCCCTGTCCCCAAGCAGGTCATCGACCTCGAGCCCGCAGGCCGCTGACCAGCCCGGATAGCACCGCCTAGAGAAACGCCCTCCAGGCGGTCACACCCATGTCAGCCCAGCTCACAGCCCATATTCGAGCCTCCAGGCCGCTGAATTACGCGGAACGCGGGGCCGAAGGAGCCTGGTCATTGCTCAAGCGCGCCATCACCAACTTCGTCGCCGCCGACCTGGATGGCCTGGTCCGGATCATCAAGCGCAAGCTGAAGAAGATCCAGTATCGGCCGCATCTGCTCGATGGCTGCCTGGCCGCAACCGGCTTGGTCATCGAACCGTGGTGATCATACGGCCGGACCCTACGAGTTCAACCGGAGTAGTTGATCCCGTTTCCCGGGAATCAGCAGTAAGGACTTTGAGTCCCTCCATCTTATAGCGGCAACAACGGAGAGATGCTATAAGGCAACACAAAGAGGTTGGAATGAATAGAACACAGGTGACCCCTTGTACACACGCAGACCTTTTCGAGTCGCCATACTCTTACCGCTCCTAGTATGCGTTGGGATCTCTTCCTGCACACCCCCAGAGGGGTTCAGAACCACCTTCCTCCCCCTCGTACTTCACGTCAATTATGATGGATTATTCGCCTGCGAAAATCGCTGTGAGAGCTGGCTCGGCAAAGAACGACTATATTTCAGAATACCAGCCGATTCACCTATTCTTAGGCGTGGGCTTACACGCACACTTCATTCCGAAGGATGGAATTCAGGCACGATTCAAAGGGTGGATTCAGGAAGCCATGAATTACAATTTTTCCGAGAAAGGCTCACCCCATTAATTTCGACAGCGAAGCTCTGGCCAGTTACCACCTCGCACCGAATAGAACCCCCCCGACGCCTGTTTCAAACCGAAGCCGTCGCAGGGTACCTCAGCTCCGATGATCTACAGCTCGAAAACTTCCTCGCGAAATGCTTAAGGCCATTCAAGGAAAGTTCCGGTCGCGAAGTCCTCGCGTTCGCAGGGCGCTTGATTGACGCAGATTATTTCGAAAAATGCAAGAAGAAAAGCAACTTGTCCTGGCTTTCCATCGAAGGAATCAAAATGGCAGAGAGGCAGGGCCAGCTAGACATCGGCCTGGACGTGGACAAGGAGTCATCAATAACCTTGCGCTATCCACGCCTGGCGGTGATGGCCACCACTCCCGCATCCGATGCCCGCGCAATCGCCGACGGCCGAGCCGAGCGCACGATAAAGATCGGAAATCCGGATCTTCTGGATGACCTCGAGATCACAGCAGATGTGCTAGCGACAACCTATAGACAAAGTACGGTTGCAGAGGTCGTGACAGCCGGAGCATCTCACTGGATCTGGCTGGTAGTTCTTGCTGTTTTGGCATTCGTGCTAGCGACCGCTAAGGACCGGCTTCGGTCCTTGCTGGACAAGCCCTCGGACCGCAGGAGAATCACCGCACAGCCTCGTCTAGGCGCGCCTGGATCGCGCAAACGACGAAGGAAGAGGCCCAAACGTCGAAATAATTAACCGAGCACGAGCGGATTCCTTTTACCGCTTCAAAATTCATTGCATAGGGTTTGAGCTGGGAGTTCTTCGGGGTGGCTACGCGGCTCCGTGGTACTCGTTGATCAGCCTGTCGAGCACCTTTCGGCGTTCGATCCGGCCTTCCAGCGGTACGACGTGCGGGTGCCGAGAATTCATCCGTCCAGGTCAAGCCGCATGCCGGTACTCCCTGAGGATACCACCGAGTCGATCACATCGGCGGACGTCGAGCCGGGCGATTCGGGCTTGCACGCGGACACTCGCATCAGGTAGGGGTCGGAGCGGGGCATGTGCCGCTTCAGCACCCCTCTTACGAGGCTTTACTCAGTGATTCGGCGGATCAGGTTGCTCGCGCCGACCGCTAGTGAATAATGGTCAAGGGCCCCGATGTTTGCTCGGTGGTTGCTCGTGTGTCCTGATACAGTGCGGCTTTTAGAGGGTGTCTGAAAAGTCATGATCGAGATGCGCCGAGGCGGTGCAAGATCAGCATGCACATCGCGGCGTAGATGACGCTCTCCGACGTTGTGATCAGGTACTCGTAGTCGCGTGACAGGCGGCGGTAGCGGCCCAGCCAGGCGAAGGTGCGCTCGGCCACCCAACGTCGCGGGATCACCGCGATCCGCGGCACCTCCCGCGGCGGCGCGTCGTTAGGTGCCCAGGTGGTGTGCATGCCGCCGTCGCGGCGCACCACGATCTGCACCCTCACCCTGAGCGCCTCGCGAGCCCAGCCAATGAAGCGCTCCCCGCGATAACCCTGATCGGCCCACAGATGCACCAGCCGGGGAAAGCGCTCGATCGTCCGCGACAGCAGCACCATCGCCCCGTCCCGGTCTCCGGCATTGGCCGGGCTGACACACGCGCCCAGCACCAGGCCGAGGGTGCCGACCAGCAGGTGACGCTTGACGCCCAGCACCTTCTTGGCGCCGTCATAGCCATGCAGCCCACCGCGCTCGGTACCGCGCACGCTTTGGCTGTCGATGATGCCGGCACTCGGGGTGGGATCCCGCCCTTGCCGGGTGCGCTCGCGCTTGTACCGCTTCAAAATCCATCGCGTAGTGCTTGATCTGGAAGTTCTCCGAAGTGGCTACGCGGCTCGGTAGTACTCGTTGATCACCCCGCCGAGCACTCTCCGACGTTCGATCCGGCCTTCCAGCGGTACGACGGTCCGCTCATCATGATCGGGTGGCCGCTGCGCGCGGGACTGGTGCGGCCGATGCCCGTTGTAGTGAGCGGCATACTCACCGAGCACCGACCGCAGATGCCGTTCGCCGTAGATCAGCATGCGGTCGGTGCACTCGGCCCGCACGGTGCGCAACCGCTGGGACTGTCTAGATAACGGTGTTTCTCGATCTTGATTCGTTATCGGGTGGTCGGCGTCAGGCGCCCTTCGAAGGTGATGGCGAAGGCGTTCAGGGCGGCCTTCCAGCGGGTGATCCAGCGTTTGCGGCCCTTGCCGGTCGGATCCAGGCTCATGATCGCCATGTAGACGCACTTGAGCGCGGCCTGCTCGTTCGGGAAGTGGCCACGGGCCTTGACCGCCCGCCGGATCCGGGCGTTCACGGACTCGATGGCGTTGGTCGAGCAGATCACCCGGCGGATCTCGGGGGCAAAGTTGAGGAAGGGCACGAACTCGGCCCAGGCGTCCTCCCACAACTTCACGATCGCCGGATACTTACCACCCCAGAGCTCGGCGAACTCTATGAAGCGTTCGAGGGCGGCGGCCTCGGTCGGGGCGGTGTAGACGGGCTTAAGAGCCCTGGCGATGGCGTCCCAGTGCTGGCGGGCGGCGTACCGGAATGAGGCGCGCAGCAGGTGAACGACGCACGTTTGCACGACGGCCTGGGGCCAGACGGTCTCGATGGCCTGCGGCAGGCCCTTGAGGCCGTCGCAGACCACCATCAGCGCATCGGCCACGCCGCGGTTTTTGATCTCGGTCAGCACGTGCAGCCAGAACTTGGCTCCCTCGCCGCCGTCGCCGGCCCACAGGCCGAGAATGTCGCGCTCGCCGTCGACCGTGACGGCCAGCGCCACGTAGATGGGCCGGTTGGCGACCTGGCCGTCGCGGAGCTTCACGTGGATGGCGTCGATGAAGATCACCGGGTATACCGGGTCGAGCGGCCGGTTCTGCCACTCGGCCATGCCGTCCAGCACCTTGTCGGTGATGGTCGAGATGGTCTGCTTGGACACCTCGGCGCCGTAGACCTCGGCCAGGTGCGCGGAGATCTCGCCGGTGGTCAGGCCCTTGGCGGCCAGCGAGATGACCATCTCATCCACGCCGGACAGGCGCCGCTGCCTCTTGCGCACGATCTTCGGCTCGAAGCTGCCGTCCCGATCGCGCGGCACGGTGATCTCCACCGGGCCGACATCGGTGATGACGGTCTTGGACCGGGCGCCGTTGCGGCTGTTGGTCGTCTCGCCACCGCCTCGCTGGTGCTTGTCGTAGCCGAGATGGTCGGTGATCTCACCTTCCAGCGCGGACTCCAGCACCAGCTTGGTCAGTCGGCCCAGCAGCCCGTTCTCCCCGACCAACTCCATGCCCTCGGCCCGGGCTTGATCGACCAGCTTGGCCACCAGTTCCCGGTCCGTCGAGTTCTCGGGCTTCTTGCGCGCCACCGCGGCGTCCTCCAGGTCGATCTCCGTCGATGCCTGGATCACAGTACTCATCAGGTGTGTCCTCCTTGATCAGGAGTTACACCAGTGACCGTACAGTCCCGCCGAACACATCCATGCAGTTCAAGCGGTCTGTTGATAGTCGTGAGGACTCCGCCGAGCCGGTCTCGTCGGTGTACGCCGAGCTTGGCCAGCGTGGCCGGATCTGCTGGGATCGGAGACGGCGCGGAGCGGAACCGCCTGGGACAGGGCTTGATGGGCGCGGCGCGTTGCAGAACTCCTCATCCTCGCGCCGGGCGTGCCGGAGGTGGCGTTCATTCCAGCGCAGGCACCGATCCAAAGCTCACAGCGGCACGAGTGCACCAACTGCTCCATCACCGCGTTCATCCGGACCCGGTTGCGATGGATGTCGATGTCGCGGCTGCGAGTTGTGGCGGTCAGAGTGTTCAAGACCCCGGCTACGGGACCGGGTTTCTAGTCTCTATCGTGACTGCTGCGCCTCTGGGAACGGAAGTGCCAGGACTTGGGTCCTGATTGCTGATTTTATCGTCAGCGGCTGGCGCTGGAGTCGGGAGCGCTAATTTTAATGACATGGCACTTATGATGGCCTGAGCTTCAGCGACCTTATGGCCTTTTAGGTCTGGCACCATCTCGGTGCCTAGTGCCGCGTGGAGCATGTCCTTCCGTGCTTCCTCGGCACCTCGCGAGGCGAAGTAGAACGACACTGCGCCAGCTGCGCTTGCCACCACGCCCCCAACGAGCAGGTTCGCCAGCTGCGTGTTGGATCCACTCATAGCCGCCCCCGTGACCAGCACTAAACTACCCACAAGAACCAGCGCCAGCATGGACCGCGTAACACTTAACCCCTTTTCGACTCTACCAGCAAACAAATATAAGCCGATTACGGCAACTGCCGCGGCGATTAAGGTGCTCAAAGAAAGAGGTAGCCACCACCACGGTCCAGCTTCGAGGTATGCTCCGACGGCAGGGGATGGCGTGGGTAAAGGGGTCGGGGTTGGTTGCGCGGAAACGTTCATGATGCCCCCTTCAATGCGACTTATACGCCTCGATAGAGAAGCGAGCAAGTCCTTGCCGCAAGCGCCGCTTAGAGGTCCTAACAGAATGAGATGACCCGCATCCTCACGGTGATGATTGTCGTTGGGTGAGATGTGAGGAAAGGTGAGCAGCTGCCGTGGATCGTCTCGGACAGCTTGTGGGAGCGGATCGAGCCGCTGTTGCCGAAGGTGCGGCGGCGCACCCGTCATCCGGGGCGCAAGCCGCTCGATGATCGTAAGGCGTTGTGCGGGATCTTGTTCGTGCTCTACACCGCGATCCCGTGGGAGTTCCTGCCGCAGGAGCTGGGCTTTGGCTCCGGCATGACGTGCTGGCGGCGGCTGCGGGACTGGCATCACGCCGGTGTCTGGACCAGGCTGCACGAGCTGCTGTTGGCCGAGTTGCACGCCGCCGGCCAGCTGGACTGGTCCAAGGCGGTGATCGACAGCTCGCACGTGCGGGCGCTCAAGGGCGGCCCAAAACCGGGCCGAGCCCGGTCGACCGCGCCAAGCCGGGCTCGAAACACCACGTCATCACCGAAGGGCACGGCATCCCGCTCGCGCTGTCGCTGACCGGCGGCAACCGCAACGACGTCACTCAGCTGTTGCCGTTGATCAAGGCGATCCCGCCGGTACGGGGCCGGCGCGGCCGGCCTCGCAAGCGTCCTGCCTGCTTACAGCGTGTCCTACATGGTGAATGCGTCGTTGAACTCCTATGGACAGCAGGCAATGGGACTGGATCGTCCCGAAGGGCTTGTGGGAGA
>NZ_BOOJ01000115.1 GCF_016863175.1 Paraplanobispora siamensis | reverse complement strand
GGCCGAACGGGACCGCTCCATCGAGGTGCGCCGGCAGACTGCCGCCTGGAGGCGGACACGGTGACCCCGTGACGACCCTGCCCCTGACCCTAATGATCCTCCGCCGCCGTGGCTGCACCAATACGTGGCGGCCGCCCTACGGGCAGCCCTGAAACAGCGGCGCAACGAGGTCTCCGAGCTGAAGCGCATATTCGCAGCCCCCTTGAGAAACCACTCCGGAAGTAACCCAGCGGGCACCCCCGCGCGTCCGCGCCAGGGGCCGTTCCTCACCCACGTGCCGCGTGAGGTGTCCGGCTAGGCCGCCCCTGCCCAGGGGCCGGGAAGAGTGTCCCTCCGGCTGCACCAGCCGATCACAGGTGGTTTCCAAGCGCCGGGGTGCAAGGTGGCGCCGTGACCCGCACGAGGAAGACCCCTGCACGCCGCCGTCCGCACGCCGCAGCCAGCCGATCGCCGAGGAAGGCCACGGCCCGCACACCGGCACCGGCGCAGGTTGCACCGGCGGAGCCGCTCAGCCGCGGGAGGAGAATCGCGCTGAGGCTGTCCACGATCACCGTGACGATCCTGTTCGTGGTGCTGGTGGTCACCATGGTCGGATCCATCACATCGGAGTGGAGAGTGGCTTTCGGTTACGAGGGCACGCCCGGCACCGCGACCGTCGTGTCGTGCCAGCCCATCGTCAAAGGGCCCAGCGGGAAACGCAGAACGTATTACGACTGCAAAGCGCACTTCGTGTTCGACGACCCGTCGAAGCAGCCGATCACCATCGGCACGGTCCCCGAAGCGGAGGTGGGCGACGTCTTCCCTGCCGCGCTGACGCCCGACGGAGACCGGGTGCTGCCCACCGGGGAAGCCGGCCGGTGGAAGGCGGCCATCGTGCCGCTCGGTATCGCCTGCGGACTGGCGGCCATGGTGCTCTTCGGTGCTTTCATAACACGCTCCAAGAAAGTGATCATCTGGGCGTGTGTGGTGGTGATGCCCTTCCCTGTTGCGCTGGCCGTCGCGGTCATGCGTGGGGAGATTTGACCGGCGGCACCGCCCGGCCTGGTCGTCGTGGCCAGGCTTGTCGATTGCCACGAATCTTCCCTCTCAGGACATCGACTCACCGGCTCCCGGCGGCCGTGGAGCCTCGGGGTGAGGGATCCTCTTCTGCAGCGGAGGGGCCTGTATCCGGCACAGGGCTGCCGCCACCTCGGCCCTGTCCGGCGGCCCAATCACCAAAAGGTAGGGGAGCGGCGTCGTGATCATCATGGTCGGTGGCGCCGTAGAGGCCGAACGGGCCCGCCTGTCCCGGGCGGGTCGCGCCCAAGGTGGGCGCGCCTTTACGACGGTGGGTATGAGTGAGCATGGGACTCCCCGCAGGCGTGGCCGACCTTGATCGGGAGTATCTGTGCCCGGGCGCCGCCCTGATAGACATGGCGCGATAGCCGAGCCCAGCTGGGAGTAGCGCGAAGGCAGGTGCCGGATGCACGCCTCCGGCCCGCGCTTGCGGAGTCTGCGGCCGCCTTCCTCGCTGGGTAGGGCGGTGGCGGCAGGCTCCGCCGCCAGCCTCACCCACCCTTGCGCACGACGGCCCGGGACGGCCGGGCGATCACTGCTGCCCGTCGCGAACGCGCGGCACGCGTGCGTAGTCCTGGCCGGGCAGCGGGGTGATCTCGGCGGCGGCCACCTGTAGGTCGACCAGAGCCGCGCGGCGCCGGCCGTCGCGCTCGCCCAGGTTCAGCCGGGCCAGGTGCGCCCACCAGGAGCCGCCGTTCGATGCGGCCTGGCGCCAGCCGCGCAGCAGCACCACCTGGCCGGCGTAGGCCACCAGCGGCGGCAGCGCCAGCAGCGCGCCCGGGCGGCGGGGCAGAAAGTCGTAGTCCTGGCCGTCGAGCTCGACCAGATCGCTGTCGGGCAGGCGCTCCTCGATGACGGACGGCGCGGCGGTGATCGGTTCACCCGGCAGGATCCAGCAGATGTGCGCCCACGGCTGGCCCTCGACCAGCTCCCGGCCGCGCAGGAACACCGGCCGGGCGCCGTGCCACGCCAATAGCGGCACCGGGAGCAGGACAGAGGTGGCCATGCCGCTGACCCTATCGTTTTCCCGAGCACACGTTCGATATCGCAGGGTGTGTCCGCATCAGTGCCTCCGTGGTGCCTTGAGCGGCGATCCTGCGGCCGTGCCCAGCAGCCGGCCAAAGGCGCCTTAGATCACGTCGGGCACCTGGTAGTCGGCGTGCGCGCCCAGGCGCTGGCCGGGCCGCAGACCGGCCAGGAAGTAGGCCACGCAGGTGGCGCCGCTGTGGCAGCGCACGCTGATGCCGTAGCGGTGGGCCTGGCCCGTGGTCGCGGTGATGGTGGCGATCTCGGTGTTGCCGGCGTTGGTCAGCGTGGCGATCAGCCAGGCCTGCACATCGGCCAGCCGGATGCGCTCGCCGTCAGCGACCAGCGGCACGGGCGGCAGCGGGTCGGGGGCCGGGCCTTCGACGATCTGCTCGGCCGCGGCGCGGCCACCGGAGGGGGCGGTGCCCACCATCTGCACCAGCAGCTGCGCGCCGCTGGCGAACTCGATGTGCGCGCCGACGGGCTTGTCGGTGATGCCGGCGGCGGCGAACGACTCCACGCTCGTGATCACCTCGGCCGGGTGGGCCCGGATCGCATCGATCACGAACTGCTGGATTGAAGCGCTCCCCACGGCTAAAGCCGGGGGATTCCAGCCAGCTCGGGCTCCGTCTGCGCGGTGGCCTGAGCTGCTGTTGCTTGGCGGTTCGCCTTCCGGCCCACGCGGTTGCGTGGTGTGCGCGCCCCAGCTCGCACACCCGGTCTGGGTTGCGCGAACTCCGCCCTCCCGGCGGTGAGGATGTTACCGGCGGCGTGCACGTCGGCGTGCTCGCGATGTCCGCAGGAGGTGCACCGGAAGACCGCTTGGCTCTCGCGGGACTTCGGGTCCACCACGCTGCACACGCGGCACGTGATGCTCGTGTACGCCGGGTTGACGGTGATGACGTGACTGCCGGTGTAGCGGGCCTTGCTGCGGACGGCCAGCTCAATCCGATGCCAGCCCTTGTCCACGATGGCCTTGTTCAGGCCGGACTTAGCCGCCGCCCCGTTGGGCAGGTAGCCGCCCGGCTGGTCGGGGTCCGGCTTGGGCTTGGCGGTGGCGGTCAGGTTGCGGGTGGCGAGCTTCTCGAAAACGATCAGCTCGAAGCCGGTGGCCAGCACACACGCGGTCTTGGCGGCGAAGTCCGCCCGGCGTCGCCGGACCTTGGCCAACGCCCGGCCCAACGTGGCGACGGCCTTCTTGCGGCGGGCCGAGCCCTTGCGGGTGCGGGCCAGGCGCCGCTGCAGGACAGCGGCGTGCTCGACTTCCCGCTCAGTGGCGAACACCTGATGGTGGAACACCCCGTCCGAGCGGGTGACGATCTTGGCCACGCCCCGGTCGATCCCGACCTCGCTGCCGGGATGGCTGTGCCGCTCGGGCGGGGTGCTGTCGTCTTCGACGAGGAAGCTGATGTGCCAGTGCGCGCCGTCGCGGCTGACAGTGGCGTTCTTCACCGTCCCGCCCAGGGGCCGGGTCATCCGAAACCGCACCCAGCCGAGTTTGGGCAGTTTGGCCCGCGCCCAGCGCCGGTTAAGCCGCTCCACAGCGATTTTGCCGCCTTCGGGGAACCGGAACGACGGCGCGGTGCGTGCCCGCGACTTCCACCGGACTTTCCACACCCCGTGCCGCGAGCAGGCTTGGTCCAGGTCAATGAGGCTCTGCTGGAGGCAGTGGCCGGGCACCTCGGCCAGCCAGCCGAACTCCGCCTTGGCCGCCACCAACTGGCGGGCCTGCTCGTGGTAGCCGATCCACCCCTGCCGGCTGCGGTAGCTACGGCGCTGTTCCAGGGCCGTGTTCCACACGCTGCGACACGCGCCACCGATTCGTTCGGCAAAGATGACCTGCCCGGCGGTGAGGTCCAGGCGGTACTTACGTCCGCTCAGCATGGCCGCTCACCGGTTCTTCTGGTTCTCGACATACCGCTTGACCACGTCCACTGGCGCACCGCCGACGGTGGCGACGAAGTAGGAGTTGGTCCACAGGGTCGGCAGTTTCGAGGTCAAGCTGGGGAACTCCTGTCGCAGCACCCGCGAGGAGCGGCCCTTGATGGCTTTGACCAGACGGTGGATGCCGTACTGGGGGTCCACCTCGACCAGCAGGTGGACATGGTCGGGCATGACCTCCAGCTCGATCAGCCACGCCTGCTTGTCGGTGATCACCTCGCGGATCAGTTCCTTCAGCCGCGCCTCGATCTGCCCGCCGAGAACTCGCCGCCGGTACTTGGGGCACCACACGACGTGGAACGCGCACTGGAACGCGATGTTGCTGTTCGTGCGGAGGGTCACGGCCACAACGATCATTATGCAGCTTTCCGCTGTCTACCGCTCAAAGATTCGATTGAAGGGCTCACCCCCATGGCTGAAGCCAGGGGTCCGCGCCCTAGTACTCCAGCATCACTTTGTGATCTCTGGTGTGTAGCGTGCCGCTCTTGTGATGGATCATGATGTGGCGGCCTGGATGGCGGGGTTGGATGACCTGTTCGCGCGGGTAGCCGGCCGGTTCGGACGGCCAGTGTCGCTGTGAGCCGCGGCGGCGGGCGCGAGCCTATGTGCGGGGGCTGCTGGCGCCGATTGCGGGCAAGAACGGCTGGACGCTGGCCGAGGCGGCCGGCGAGGCCAGCCCGTTGGGGATGCAGCGGCTGCTGAATGCGGCCCGGTGGGACGCTGATGCGGTACGCGATGACCTGCGCAGCTATGTGATCGAGCACCTGGGTGCACGTGATGGCGTGCTGATTGTGGATGAGACCGGGTTCCTCAAGAAGGGCGACAAGTCCGCCGGGGTGCAGCGTCAGTACTCCGGCACGGCCGGCCGGATCGAGAACTGCCAGCTGGGGGTGTTTTTGGGCTATGCCACCAGCGCCGGGCGCACCTTCCTCGATCGGGAGCGGTATCTGCCCAAGTCGTGGATCGGGGACCGGGACCGGTGCGCCGCGGCGGGCATCGGTCCCGGGGTGGAGTTCGCCACCAAGCAGGTGCTGGCGCGCCGGATGCTGAGGCGGGCGATCGAGGCCGGCGTGCCGGCCTCATGGGTGAGTGCCGATGAGGTCTACGGTCAGGACTACAAGTTCCGGGTCTTTTTGGAGCAGTACCGCATCGGCTATGTGGTGGTGGTGCCACGTAGTCAGGCGATCAGCGGCGGCTTGGGGCCGCGAGCGCGCGCCGACAGCCTGGTGGCCCAGGTGCCCGCATCCGCCTGGCGGCGCCTGTCGGCCGGCCAGGGCGCCAAGGGGCCGCGGTTATATGACTGGGCGATGGCCACATTGCCGATCATCCGCGACCCCTAGGAGGGCTATGCGCGGTGGATCCTCCTTCGCCGCAGCATCGCCCGGCCTGAACAGGTGGCCTTCTATCTGGGCTTTGGGCCGGTCGACACCACGATCGACGAGCTGGTGAAGGTCGCCGGGAGCCGCTGGGCGATTGAGGAGTGCTTCCAAAGCGCCAAGACCGAGGTGGGGTTGGATCAGTATCAGGTGCGCCGCTATGAGGCCTGGTATCGGCACATCACCTTGGCGATGCTCGCCCACGCCTACCTGGCCGTGACCGCGGCAAACAGCCGGTCGAAACGGATCGGGACGGCCTTGTCCGCCTCTCGATGGGAGAGGTCCGGCGTCTGCTGGCATACATGATCACACGCCCACCCGGCCTTGATCAAATCCGTGGATGGTCGTACTGGCGCCGCCGCCATCAACACACCGCCAAGATCAGCCACTACCGCCGAAGACAACCAGAGATCACAAAGTGATGCTGGAGTACTAGATCGCCGATCGCGCGATCTGCATAGATGGATCCCTCGGATGGTGATTGTCGATGGTGCGGGCAGCAGTCTGCCACCGGCGATGATGGCGGCAGATAATGGTGGCAGGGGCCGGGGCAGACCGGACATCGGCACCCTTTACCCGAATGTCAGCAGCCCATCACCTCCGGCCCCGGTGAAACCCGGTGGCCGGCAGGCGATGGTGACGCGGGCCGCTCATGTGATCGAATCCGGTGCATGCACATCGATGCGAGCATCATCGCGACGACCGGCGGCATGGCCGCCCACACCAGTGGGATGACCGCCACGACGGGCGGCATGCGACACATCGGCGGCAGGTGATCCCTGCGGTGCGCCGCCCCCCGGGTGCGGTGCGGCCCTGGTGCGGCCGGAGGCGCTCGGGCCACCAGGTGGTGGCCGGGCGGCGGCCACCGCCCGGCTGCAACCGGCGAGATCCCCCGGGGGTGAGCCGGTGGGTGGTCTGCTCAGCCGGAGGCCCCGGCCGCATCAGCGGCCTCGCCCGGCACCAGCTGCACCCGGATGGCGGTGCCGTAGGTGCGGGCGGCCTCGAACAAGGTGGTGAGCACGCGGCTGAGGTGGTCGGGATGAGCTCCGCTCAGGCGCACGTGCCAGGCGCTGGTGGGGGATCCCAGTCCATCATCGGCCGCAGCGTCGTCACCTGGCGCTCGAACTGCTCTGCGGGCAGGTCGCGGTTGGAGTGCGCCGTTACCAGGACGTCGAAGGTCTCCATAGGAGCTGTTGTACGACGCCTCTACCGGCATGCGCATCCCTCG
>NZ_BOOJ01000114.1 GCF_016863175.1 Paraplanobispora siamensis | reverse complement strand
TGGGCTGGTACTGCAGCTCCATCTCCCCGCGTTCCAGGGCCTGGCGCATGCCGGCGGTCAGCCGGGCCTGCTCCATCCGGGCGGTGCGCAGGGCCGGGTCGAAGGCGGTGACCTGGTTCTTTCCGGCGTTCTTGGCCGCGTACAGCGCCAGGTCGGCATCACGCAGCGCGTCGGCGGCGGTGGCGGATCCGGTGTCGGCCAGCACGCCGACGCTGGCGCTCACGTGCACCTCCTGCCCGGCCAGGAAGTACGGGGCCTGCAGGGTCTCACGGATCCGCCCGGCCAGCTCCAGCGCCGCGGGGCCGGGCGTGTCGGGCATCAGCAGCGCGAACTCGTCGCCGCCCAGGCGGGCCAGGGTGTGCTCGGGCAGGACCAGGGCGCGCAGTCGCTGGGCCACCTGGATGAGCAGGGCGTCGCCGGCCGGGTGGCCGAAGGTGTCGTTGACGTCCTTGAAGCCGTCCAGGTCCATCAGCAGCAGGGCCGGCGGACTCCACTGCCGCCCGGCCGCGGCGCTCCCGCCTCCATGCGGGGTCAGGGCGTGGTGCAGGGCCTGTCCCAGCAGGACGCGGTTGGCCAGGCCGGTCAGGGGGTCGTGCGAGGCCCGGTGTGACAGGCTGCGCTGCAGGCGCTCCTGGGTGCGCAGGGCGTCGCTGAGCTCGGCGGTCTGCGCGGTGAGCCGGGCGGCCTGGCGGTTCAGCTCGGCGGCGTGGGTCTCGGCCAGCCGGGCCACGGTGTTCAGCCGCAGGACCAGCAGCACGGCCAGCAGGACCGTCAGCCCGGTGATCATCAGGTCGTCGAAGGGCCGCCGGGCCACGTCGGCGTACAGGAAGACCCGGCCCAGGCTGGAGACCAGCGGGCCGAGCAGGGCCAGGACGAGGAACATCGTCACCCGGGCCCGGCTGGAGACGGCGGGGGCCCCGATCTCTCCGGACTGCCCCACGCTCGGGTGCAGCGCCGCGCCTCCCACCAGGACCGACCAGCTCAGCCAGGACATCACCGCGAGGACGCCCATCGGCCGGCCCGCCGCCAGGTCGAGCAGGAAGGCGCTGTCGGCCACGAACATGGTGACGTAGGCCGCGCCCAGCAGGACCAGCCAGGGAGCCCGCCGGCTGTCGAAGAGCAGGCGGGCGACCATGCCGAGCACGAAGAGGTCGATGACGGGCATGGCCAGCACGAAGGTGAGGTCGGCGCCGGTGTGGGCGCCGCGGTCGATCGCCGGGTGGACGACGAACGTCCAGAACGGCATGGCCACGCCCACGGTGATGATGCCCGCGTCCAGCAGCCCCGCCCACCGGGCGGTGCCGGGCCGGTTGCCCAGCACGAACAGGCCCACCAGGCCCAGGCCGTAGGAGATGAGGGTGCTGACGTCGTAGAAGACGCGCATGGACTCGATCCCCAGCCAGTTCCAGCCGATCATCCAGCCCAGCGTGTTCGAGACCCAGGCCAGCACGACGGCCACGCTCATCAGCCGCCAGTACCACAGGTGCTCCAGGCGGTTGCGGCGGATGCCGACGGCCACGGCCACGGCCGACACTCCCTGCACCAGGGACCAGACCAGGTTGCTGGCGAGGGGAGAGGAGGTGATCAGGAGCGGGGCGAGGGCGACGAGCAGGCCACCTCCCGCGAGGAACGCCAGCCAGCCGCGCGGCCCGCGCTCAGAGCGGGAGCCGACGGCCGGGATCGTTCCAGGGGGTGTCTGGTTCATGCTTTTCTCTTGCTCGGCCTGGACTGGGGAGACGCCGGTCCCCACCTCGTCGGGCACGGCGGGGACGGCGAACCGCCGGAGCGGGACCGCCCGGACGGGCGATCGGTCGCGCTCCGGTCGCCGGACGGGTCCGGCAGCCGCCTGGTCACTTCCGCCTCACAGATCGTCAGAAACGGGCCGTGCTTTACGAAAAGCCGGTCGGGATCGGCGCGCGCCACCGTGGGACGGCCGGTCACTCAGAGATGATCCCCGCAAACGGGCACGTCAATTGGGACCATCAGCCCTGTATTCGGGGATGGTATGAATTCGGTGTCCGGCGGACAGGCGAAACCCCCACGCGGGGCGGGGTGACCGTGGGCCGGTCAGAGGCTCAGGTCTCCGATCCGCCCGGCTGCAGCATGCGGCGCAGCTCGTCCAGGGCGCTCTCGTTCGTCGAGGCGGCCTCGCGGTTCGCGGCCTGCAGCTCGCGGAAGATCTCCTCGCGGTGAACGGGGACCGAGCGCGGGGCGCGGATGCCGATCCGGACCACGTCCCCTCGCACATCGAGAACGGTGACGACGACGTCGTCACCGATCATCAGACTCTCCCCCGAACGACGGGTCAGCACCAGCAACGTCCAGCTCCTTCATGTCCGGGGGGACGTACCGGCAGCCTAACCGACGTCAGGCGGATACCAGGGGAGCCCGGACCGGAAGGTCGGAACCGGTGAGCACGGTCTGGACCGCCCGGCGGGTGGCGGTGTCCACCACGATGGGCGCCAGCAGGTTGGCCGTCGCCTCGGTGATGGAGCCCGGCGCGGTGACGATGAGCAGCACGAGCAGTTCCGCGGTCTCGTCGGTGCCGAGCATCGCCAGAGTCGCGTCGTCGATCTCGGGCTCGTAGTCCGGGAAGAACGGGTTCGGCGAGATGACCAGGAAGCGCAGGTCCGGATCGTCCAGTGAGCGCAGGGAGTAGAGCACGCCGCTGTCGTCCATCCGAACGAGGACGAAACGGCGGTTTCCGGCGAAGCCGGGCATCGGGCAGACGAGCTCGATCGTGGGCAGCTCCTCGCTGCCGACGGTCGTCGGGGCCGTGGCCTCTGCGTTCATCGGGCGATCCTTAAGAGTGATCATTTCAGGAAGTCCACAAGTGAGGGCTGGACCACCTTGGCCGTCGCCGCGAGCGCCGCCTGGTAGGCGGTCTGCTGCAGGGTCAGCTCGGTGATGGTCTTGGGCAGGTCGATGTCCTCGATGTCCGACAGCTGGTTCTTGAGACTTACGATCTTGGCGTCGGCTGTGTCACGCATCTGTGTCACGCGATTGTAACGGGCACCGACGTCGGCGATCTCGGTCTGCATGTTTCCGATTGCCGTGTCGAGGTGGCTGATGTCGTCGCTCAAGGCGGCCGGGTCATTCCTGAGATGCCTGGCGATGTCGTCCAGCACCTTGAACAGCTGGTCGTCTCCGGTGCCGAAGACCTTCTCGCCGTTGGAGTTGGCGGCGACCTGGGTGTTGTCGCCGATGATGCGCATCACCTCGCCGCCCTGGCCGGCGTAGGTGCCGTCGGCGTTGTAGGCGGCCGTGCCGGAGGCGGCGCCGGCGAAGACCGGGCGGCCGAGGTAGGTGCTGTTCGCGACGCTGATCAGCGAGTCCCGGATGTTCTCGACCTCGGTGGCCAGCGCGTTGCGCGCGCTCGTCGAACCGGCGACGCCGGTCGTCATACCCTGCAGCACCAGCTCCCTGGCACGGTTCACCTGGGTGCTCGCGCTGGTGAGCGCGGTGTCGATGGCGCCGAGCCAGCCGAGGCCGTCGTCGGCGTTGCGGATGTACTGCTCCTGGGTGCGCACGTCGCTGCGCAGGGACAGGGCCGATGAGGTGCCGGCGGGCGAGTCCGACGGCCGGGCCAGCTGCTTGCCGCCGGAGAGCCGGTTCTGGATGTCGCCGAGCCGGTTGATGTTGCCCTGCAGGTTGTTGAGCACCCGGGTGGAGATGGAGCTCTCGGTCACACGCATGTAGGTCATGTCATCAGCCTCGGATCATGCCGAAGAGGGAGTCGAAGGTCTCGTCGATGGTGGAGATCATCTTCGTGGCGGCCTGGTAGGCGCGCTGGTAGAGGATCATGTTCGCCATCTCCTCGTCCAGGCTGACGCCCGACTGGGCGATGCGCTGGGCGTCGTTGTTCTGGGAGATGACGTTCTGGATGGCCGTACGGCGCTGCGCGGCCTGCGAGGCCACACCGAGCGCGGTCACCGTCTCCCGGTAGAAGGTGTCGGGTCCGCCCTCGGTGTTGGCGAAGCGGGCCAGCTTGATGGCGTTGCCGGCGTCGAGGTTGCCGATCGGGTTACCGGTCTGCGGGTCGATCCTCGGAGCCACGGACGAGGCCGCGATCTTCGCAGGGTCGGTGATGCCGACCTTGATGTTCGCGGCGGTGATCGCGCCGCCGTCGTCGGCGACGAAGAAGGCTCCGCCCTGGGCGCCGTTGAGGTCGTAGCCCTGGGTGTGCTGGTTGTTGACCGTGCTGGCCAGCCGCTGCGCCACGCCGTCCAGCTTGGCGGCGTACTCCGGCAGGACCTTGTTGAGGGATTCCAGCGACGAGGCGAGCTCACCGGAGGTGATGCCGGCGTCGGTGGTGGTGCCCTGCCACCTGAGGGCGACCGGGTTGCCCGTCGCCTCCCGCAGCGTGCCGGCGCCGCCGACCTCCAGCTTCCTGGCGGTCGGCCCCTCCACCAGCTTGGCGCCGCCGACGGAGACGTCCACCGCGCCGTTGTCGAGCTGCTTGGAGGTGGCGCCGGCGAGCTCGGACAGCCGCAGTACCAGGCCGTCGCGCTTGTCCTGCAGTTCGCTGGCCGGCAGGCCCGCCGCGGTGGCGCGCACGATCGCCTGGTTGAGCTGCGCCACGGCGTCGGCCGCGGTGTTGACCTCGGTGACCAGCGAGTCGAGCTGGTCGACGGTGGTGTTCCACAGCGACTCGAGGGTGTCGTTCGCGCTGCGCAGGGTGTCGGCGACGGTGGCGCCCTCCTGCAGCAGCTGCGAGCGGGCGGCGTTGCCGGTCGGGCCGCCGGGCTGGTTGACGACGTCGCCCCAGGCGTTCCAGTACCCGGACAGCTGTGACTGGATGCCGGTGTCGCTGGGCTCGGCGAAGACCTCCTCCACGCGGGTGTAGATCTCCTCCTGCCCGGACAGGTACGCGAACTTGGCGTGCTCGATCTGCCCGCGCGCCTCGAGGAAGTCGTCGCGCATGCGGGTGACGCCCGCGGTGGTGACGCCGTTGCCCAGGCCGTCGGTGGTGGTGTACATGGCCGGGGTCACCACGCCGCCCACGGAGTTCAGCTCGACCCGCTGACGGGTGTAGCCCTCGGTGTTGGCGTTGGCGACGTTCTGCCCGGCCACGTCCAGCGCCTGCCGCTGGGCGTACAGGGCGCTGAGGGAGGTCGAGATTCCGGAGAAGGTGCTCATCACATGGCCTCGTTGACGAGTCGGGAGGAACGGCCGGCACCGACGGTCTCGCCGGAACGGCCGTAAGTCGTCACCGAGCCGGTGACGTTCATCAGCGCCTCGTGAACGGCGCGCGCTCCGACGGTGAGCAGCTCGCGGTTGGCCTCGGCCATCGCGGTGATCTCCGCGGTGAGCGTCAGGAAGGCCACCCGGTGCTGCTGGAAGATCTCGCTCCACGGCTCGTCGACCGCCGCGGCGAGGGCCTGCAGGCTGGGCGCGGGCGCCAGTCCGAACTCGGCGGCCACGGCGTCGACCTGCGCCGCCCGGAGCACCTCGGACTTGCGGATCTGCTCGAGCACCATCTCCACCTCACGGGTGGCGTGCGGCAGCCAGCGCGTCTTGCCTGCGGCCAGTACGAGTTGCTCCTCTTCGAGCTTGAACAGCAGCAGATCCATCATCTCTCGGATCCGCCACAGGGTGCTCGACAGATCGGCCAAGCTCATCCGTCCCGCCTTCTCACTCGTGGATGCGCCTGACGGCGCGCTTCTCCAGCACCTTCGGCAGCTCGGCGCCAGGCCTGAGAACTTCCCGCGCGGCGCGCGAACTATGACTCCCCGTGCTCAAGGCATGACGAGAAGTCATTTCCCGCAACCGTACGGCAACCGAAAGCAACCGGTTCCTACCTCTTTGTGACGGTTTTCTAGTTCCTGTCGGCACCACGGGGGAGCCGGCAGGACCTTCCCGAAACACCGAAAGGGCCGCGCTGTGAGGACTCTGGACACGACCGCTGTCAACCGCGACATCGAGAACCTTGTCCGCGAGCACCTGCCTCTCGTCGGTCACATCGTCCGCGAGACGCTCATGCGAGTTCCCTCGCACGTGAACCGCGACGACCTCACCTCCGCCGGACTGGCCGCCCTGGCCGCCGCCGCCCGCTCCTTCGACCCGGAGCGCGGCACGCCGTTCGGCCGCTTCGCCGCCGTCCGTATCCGCGGCGCCCTGGTCGACGAGCTGCGCGGCCTCGACTGGGCCAGCCGCTCGGTGCGCAGCCGCGCCCGCCAGCTCGACTCGGTCCGCCAGGAGCTCAGCGGCTCGCTGGGCCGTACCCCCACCAACCGTGAGCTCGCCGTCGCCCTGGGCGTCGCCGAGGAGGAGATCGAGTCCATCGAGGAGGACGTGCAGCGCGCCGTCGTCCTGAGCCTGCAGGGCTTCGCCCCCGGCACCGCCGAGGACATGGTCCAGGAGCGGACCGCCGGTCCCGAGGAGCTCATCCTGCACCGCGAGCGCCTGGGCTACCTCACCCACGCCATCGAGTCCCTGCCGGAGCGCCTGCGCCTGGTCGTCACCCGCTACTTCCTCGAGGAGCGCCCGATGGCCGAGATCGCCGCCGAGCTCGGCGTGACCGAGTCGCGCGTCTCCCAGCTGCGCGCCGAGGCCCTGGTCCTGCTGCGCGACGGCATGAACTCCCAGCTCGCCCCCGAGCTGGTCGAGGCGCCGCAGCGCCCCGACGGCTGCGTCGCCAAGCGCCGCGCCGCCTACTACGCCGAGATCTCCGCCAAGGGCGACCTGCGCAGCCGCCTGTCCATGACCGACGCTCTGGGCGCCCCCGTCGCCCACGTCGCCTGAGACCACCCCACCCGAAGAAATTCTGAAAAAGCCGCTGAGAAACCTTCAGCGCCCCCGGTCCCTGTCGATAAGTGAGT
>NZ_BOOJ01000113.1 GCF_016863175.1 Paraplanobispora siamensis | reverse complement strand
AAGGACGTTGTCGTGCCGAGTCCGTTGTCCGCCGCCCGTCTGCTGCCCGCCTCCCGGCCGGCCTGGCTGTCGCCGAAGGTCGCCCGCACCGAGGTCCTGTCCGGCCTGGTGGTCGCGCTCGCCCTGATCCCCGAGGCGATCTCGTTCTCCATCATCGCCGGGGTCGACCCCGGCGTCGGGCTGTTCGCCTCCTTCACCATGGCCGTGGTCATCGCCGTCGTGGGCGGCCGCCCCGCGATGATCTCCGCGGCCACCGGTGCGATCGCCCTGGTGGTCGCCCCGCTGGTCCGCGAGCACGGCCTGGCCTATCTCATCGCCGCGGTCATCCTCGGCGGTCTCATCCAGATCGCCCTGGGCGCCCTGGGCGTGGCGAAACTGATGCGGTTCGTGCCGCGCAGCGTGATGGTCGGCTTCGTCAACGCCCTCGCGATTCTGATCTTCATGGCCCAGGTGCCCGAACTGCTCGACGTTCCCTGGGTGGTCTATCCGCTGGTGGCCGGCGGCCTGGCCCTGATGGTGTTCTTCCCCCGCATCACCACGGTGGTGCCCGCCCCGCTGGTGTCGATCGCGATCCTGACCGCCATCACCCTGGGCGCGGGCCTGGCCGTGCCGACGGTGGGCGACCGGGGCGCCCTGCCCTCGGCGCTACCGGGCTTCGGCCTGCCGCAGGTGCCCTTCACCCTGGACACCCTGTCCCTCGTCGCGCCCTACGCCCTGGCGCTGGCGCTGGTCGGGCTGATGGAATCGCTGATGACCGCCAAGCTGGTCGACGATCTGACCGACACCCACTCCAACAAGACGCGCGAGTCCATCGGCCAGGGCATCGCCAACATCGTCACCGGCCTGTTCGGCGGCATGGGCGGCTGCGCCATGATCGGCCAGACGATGATCAACGTCAAGAACGGCGCCCGCACCCGGCTGTCGACCTTCACCGCCAGCGTCTTCCTGATGATCCTGTGCATCGTCTTCGGCCCCTGGGTCTCCCAGATCCCGATGGCCGCCCTGGTCGCCGTCATGATCCTGGTCTCCTTCGCCACCTTCGACTGGCACTCCATCGCCCCGGCCACCCTCAGGCGCATGCCGTACGGCGAGACCATCGTCATGACCGTCACCGTCGCCGTCGTGGTCGTCACCCACAACCTGGCCATCGGCGTGGTCGTCGGCTCCATCACCGCCATGGTCATCTTCGCCCGCCGCGTCGCCCACCTGGCCGAGGTCACCGCCGTCGCCGGCCCCGACCGCACCCGGGCCGTCTACACCGTCACCGGCGAGCTGTTCTTCGCCTCCAGCAACGACCTGGTCTACCAGTTCGACTACGTCGGCGACCCCGACGAGATCGTCATCGACCTGTCCGACGCCCACATCTGGGACGCCTCCTCGGTGGCGGCCCTGGACGCCGTCACGACCAAGTACGCCGCCCGCGGCAAGACGGTCACCGTGATCGGCCTCAACGAACCCAGCGCACGGCTCCACGGCACCCTCGCCGGTCAACTGTCCGGCGGCCACTGACGGACCTGGTCTGCGCGGACAGCCCTGACCGGCCGCCCGCCGCAGGACCCGTGTCCGGCACGACCGCGCCCCGGCTCGGACCCGCGCCGTACCCGGCTCCGGCCCCGGGACGGGGCGACCAATAGACTCGGACCATCATGGCCGTACAGATCTCGCCCAGCATCCTGTCCGCCGACTTCGCCCGCCTCGCCGAGGCGGCCGCGGCGGTGTCCAACGCCGACTGGCTGCACGTGGACGTCATGGACAACCACTTCGTGCCGAACCTGACGCTCGGCCTGCCGGTCGTGGAGTCCCTTCTCAAGGCGACGTCCCTGCCGCTGGACTGTCATCTCATGATCGAGGACCCGGACCGCTGGGCCCCCGCCTACGCCGAGGCGGGAGCCGGGAGCGTGACCGTCCACGCCGAGGCCGCCAAGGCCCCGGTCCGGACGTTGCGGCAGATCCGCGCGGCCGGGGCGCGGGCGGGGTTCGCGCTGAACCCGGCCACGGCCGTCGAGCCGTACGAGGACCTGCTCGGTGAGATCGACATGCTGCTGCTGATGACGGTCGAGCCCGGATTCGGCGGTCAGAAGTTCCTCGACGTGGTGCTGCCCAAGATTCGCCGGGCGCGGGCGCTCATCGAGCGGCACGGCGGGCAGATCTGGCTCCAGGTCGACGGCGGTGTGGCGGCCGACACCATCGAACGCTGCGCCGAGGCGGGGGCCGACGTCTTCGTCGCCGGCAACGCGGTCTACGGGGCCGACGAGCCCGCCCGCGCCGTGGAGGAGCTGCGCAAGCTGGCCGCCAAGGTCTGAGCCGCAGGCTCCCGCGGGCCGTGGGCGCAGGAGCTGGATCGATCCGGTCTGGACCTGGGCAAACCTTCGGTCCGCGACAGGGAAACGGAGAGCACGTGGGTGTGAGTACGCCTCGGTAGGGTAATTACCCACTTACGAGGAGGTGGCCGATGGACCACGGGCTGTTCGGGCCGGGTTCGGTGACGTGGCGGGTGATGGGGGAGCCGATCCTGCTGGTGGGAGGCTTCCGGGCGCTGCTGATGCAGGGGCTGCACCCGCGGGCGATGCGCGGGGTCATCCAGAACTCCGCGCTGATGGACCCGTCGGAGGCATGGGCCCGCTTCACGCGCACCACCGAGTTCGTCCGGGTGCGCACCTACGGCACGAGCGCGGAGGTCGCGCGGGCCGGCGCCCGGGTCCGGAAGATCCACTCCAAGCTCACCGCGTTCGACCCCGACACCGGGGAGCGCTTCCGGCTGGACGAACCCGACGCGCTGCGCTGGGTGCACGTCGGCGAGGTCGACTCCTACCTGTCGGTCGCCCGGCGCGCCGGGGTGCGCCTGACCGACGCCGAGGCCGACCGGTTCGTGGCCGAGTGGCGCCGCGCCGCCGAGGTCGTCGGCCTCGCGCCCGAGGACGTCCCCGGCTCGGTCGGGGAGATGCGCGACTACATAGAGGCGTGCCGTCCCGGGCTGCGCCTGGTGCCCGAGGCGACCCACCCGCTGCGCCAGTCGCTCAACGCCCCGCTGCCGGCCTATCTCATCCCGCTCAAGCCGATCTTCCCCGCGCTCACCCTGCTGGCCTTCGCCACCCTGCCGCGATGGGCGCGCAGGATGTACGGCCTGCCCGCCACGCCCCTGGGCGACCTGTGGGCGACGGCCACGCTCAAGACCCTGCACACGGGGATCGGGCTGGTCCCCGAGCCGGTCAGATACGCCCCCGACGCCCGGCGCGCCCGGCGGCTCAACGACGCGGCGTGACGGCCTGCAGGATGAGCAGGGCGAAGTCGTCCTGCGGGGGGTCGGGAGAGAAGTCCAGGGTCGCCTGACGCAGCCGCTCGGCGATCGCCCGGGCGGGCATGGACGCGCACCGGGAGAGCATCCGGGTCAGCCCGTCGTCGTCGTCGAGCAGCCGGCCGCTCGAGCGCCGCTCGGTGACGCCGTCGGTAACGCACAGCAGCGTGCTGCCCGGTTCGAGGTCGAAGCCCTCCTCGAAGAACTCCTCGCCGTCGAGCAGGCCGACCAGCAGCTGTGAGGACGCCGGGACGCGCACGATGCCGTCGGGCAGCATCATGAGCGGCGGCGGATGCCCCGCGCAGCACAGGATGCAGCTGACCCCGCCGCCGGGCCGGGCGCGCACCTCCCCGCAGACCATGCTGAGGAACCGGTTGCGGCCGTCGTCCTCCAGGATGAGGGAGTTGAGGCGGTTCAGGATCGCCGCTGGGCCGTACCCGTCACGTGCTAGCAGACGCAGGGCGTGCCGGGCCAGGCCGGTGACCGCGGCCGCCTCGGGCCCCTTGCCGCACACGTCGCCGAGCGCGAAGACCCACCGGTCCTCGCCCGCCGCGTAGACGTCGTAGAAGTCCCCGCCGACCTCGCTGCCCTCCCCGGCGGGCTCGTAGACGACGGCGCAGCTGACGCCCGGGATCTCGGTCATCTCGACCGGCATCAGGCTCCGCTGCAGGATGTGCGAGGTCGAGGCCACCCTGCTGTACTGCCGGGCGATGTGGACGGCCAGGGCGAGGCGGCGGCACAGGTCCTCGGTCAGGCGCACGATCTCCCCGGTGAGGCCGTCGGCGTCGCGCCGGCCCAGCACCAGCCGGCCGATCCCGGTGGTGCCGACCGTGATCGGGAACACCAGCACGGCGCCCGACCCCTCCAGCCCGGCCGGCCACTCCCACCTGCCCTGCGCCCGGGGCGGGGACTGCTTGGCCAGCAGCGTGCCCAGGATCTCGTTGTGCTCCTCGTCGGCGTGCCAGGCGTGCGCCAGCCGGAGGTCGAAGTCGTCGACGAGATAGACGGCGGCCCACGTCGCGATCCGGGGGACGAGCAGCTGCGTGGCCAGGACCGCCACCAGGTTCTCGTCGAGGATGCCCGTCAGCAGGTCGCTGGCCTCGGCCAGGAACGTCAGCCACCCGCGCCTGGCCCGCTCGGCCTCCGCCAGCTGCGCGCGGTCCACGGCCGCCGCGATCCGGTGGGCGGCGCGCTGCAGCCCCGCCGCGACGCGGTCGTCGAAGGCCCCGGCACGCGAGGCGGTCACCACGACGAAGCCCAGAACCCGCTCGTCCGTCACCAGGGGGACCGACACCAGGCTCCGGAAGTCGCCGTCCAGGCCGGTCTGGCCGGGCTGGGCGTCGTCGAGGACGAAGGGGCGCACGGCCGCCCTGGCGGTGTCGAACAGGCCCTCGGAGGGCAGGTCCGCGGACGGCCGCGGCGCCGAGCCGGCCATGGCCGCGACCCCGAGGCGGCCGGTCTCCTGGTGCGGCAGCAGGACGTGGCAGGCGTCCCCGTCGGCCATGCCCAGCACGATCTCGGCCACCCGGTCGAGAAGGGCGTCGGTGTGCCCGATGTCGGCCAGGACGTCCTGCAGCGCCCGGTGGCCGGGAAGCTCGTCCGCGGCGGCGGGGTGGCGCGGTCGCGCGGCGGGGGCGGTGAGCACGTACTCGTGCTGCCGGGGGACCATCAGCCAGACGGTCCGCGGACCGTGGGCGGCCCCCTCGGCGCGCAGGTGGGAGACGAACAGGGGAACCGTCCGGCCGGAGCGGTCGCGCACGGCGCACCATCCCTGCCAGCGTCCCACCGCGAGCGCCTCGCCGAAGGAGAGCGCGTGGTCGTCGGGCCACTCGATCAGGTCCTCGAAGTCCCGGCCCAGCACCTCCTGCGCGCTCCACCCCAGGAGGGCGTGCGCGGCGTCGTCCCAGTGGATGATCGTGCGGTCGGGCCCGACGGCGGCCACGGCGATCCGCAGCGTGTTCAGGGGAGCGGTGAGGTCCGCCGGCACGGTCCCGGCCGAGCGCACCCCGGCGTCGACCCCGCCGCGCATCAGGTCCAGCCGGAACCAGACGCGCTTGGCGGTGCGGGTGTACGTCACGCCCCAGGAGTCGGAGATCAGCCGGGTCAGGGCCAGCCCGCGCCCCCTGACCCGGTCCTGCGGCGGCAGGTCCTGCGGCGGGGCGTCGGAGACGGGCCGCCCGGGATGGAGGTCCTCGACCTCCACCTGCACGGAGGTGCGCGCCCCGTCCAGCCGGCAGACGACCTCCGCCCCGGTCCCGGCGTGGATCACGGCGTTGGTCACGAGCTCGCTGGTCAGCAGGACCGCGTCGTCGATCTTCTCTGTGACGTTCCACCGGGTCAACGCATGCGCGACGAAGCGCCGGGCATCGGACGGCGCACCTGAACCGTGATCGAACAGGGCGCGTGCGACAAGTGGGTCCTCCACTTCTCCTCCCTAGAACATCACTCGATGTGCACACATGTTCACTGACACAGTGACAGACTGACGAGGTTCACGTGCGCTGAGTTATCGAGAAGACCTCATGGAACTCATAACAGCCGGGCAGTCCCCCCATCCGGACCCGGCGGGCCATGGCTCGTCTCCGGATCGGCACTGGCTGCCCGAATCCGATCTGCGTCCCCTCCTCGTCGGTCTCGCCGGGCTTCGCGACGGCGATTTCCGCACCCGGCTGGCCCCCCGAGGGGACGGCCTGCTCGCCGAGATCATGACCCTGTTCAACCAGGTGGCCGATCGCAACAGGCACCTGGCCGACGAGCTCGTACGGGTCCGCCGCGAGGTCGCCCGGCAGGGGCACCTCGACGAGAGGCTCACCGCCAGTCCCGGCACCGGGGGGTGGGTGACCTGCGTGGAGTCGGCTAACTCCCTCATAGACGCCCTGGTCATCCCCATGGCCAACGCCGCCCGCGTGCTCGACGCCGTGGCCGACGGCGACCTGAGCCAGCGGGTCGACCTGGAGGAGAACAACCGCCCCCTGCGCGGGGGCCTGCGGCGCACCGGCAAGGCCGTCAACCGCATGGTGGACCAGCTCGCGCTCTTCACCGGGGAGGTCACCCGGGTCGCCCGCGAGGTCGGCACCGAGGGCCGCCTCGGCGGCCGGGCCAAGGCCCAGGGCATGTCGGGCAGCTGGCGCGACGTCACCGAGGCCGTCAACACCATGGCCGCCCGGCTCACCGCCCAGGTCCGCGACATCGCGGTGGTGACGACCGCGGTGGCCCGCGGGGACCTCACCCGGCAGGTGACCGTCGAGGCCACCGGTGAGCTGCTGGAGCTCAAGCTGACCGTGAACACGATGGTGGACCAGCTGTCGGCCTTCGCCGACGAGGTGACCCGGGTGGCCCGCGAGGTCGGCACCGAGGGGCGGCTGGGCGGTCAGGCGCAGGTGCGGGGCGTGTCCGGGGTGTGGAAGGACCTCACCGACAACGTCAACTTCATGGCCTCCAACCTGACCACCCAGGTCCGCGACATCGCCCAGGTGGCCACCGCGGTGGCCAAGGGCGACCTGGGACGGAAGATCACCGTCGAGGTCAAGGGGGAGATCCTCCAGCTCAAGGACACGATCAACACGATGGTGGACCAGCTGTCGGCCTTCGCCGACGAGGTGACCCGGGTGGCCCGCGAGGTCGGCACCGAGGGCCAGCTCGGCGGCCGGGCCGAGGTCAAGGGCGTCTCCGGCACC
>NZ_BOOJ01000112.1 GCF_016863175.1 Paraplanobispora siamensis | reverse complement strand
CGAGATCGGCGGCACCCGCGGCACCCGCACCGAGCTGCTCTACCGTCCCGAACTCGTCGTGCGCAACAGCACGGCCCCGGTACCCCTCTCCGTGCCCGCGGCGGCCGCAAGACGATGAGGACCGGGGTGGCCGCACGGCGGTGAAGGCCGGGGACGGCCCGCGAGGCGGTGAGGGCCGGGGCGCCCCGCGAGGGCACCGGCCCGGCCGGGCCGGAACCACGCAGCGGGCCTCCTCGCCGGAGATCACTCCGGCGGCGCATGCCGTACCCTCATCCCATGCGCGCTGTCCTTTTTGACCGCTTTGGTGGTCCTTTCGACGTCCGCGATGTTCCCACCCCCACCGCCTCCCCGCGCGGAGTGGTCATCCGCGTCGGGGCGACGGGACTGTGCCGCAGCGACTGGCACGGCTGGCAGGGGCACGACGCCGACATCACCCGCCTGCCGCACGTGCCGGGGCATGAGCTCGCGGGCGTGGTGGAGGCGGTCGGCGCCGAGGTCCGCGGCCGGCGTCCGGGAGACAGGGTCACGGTCCCCTTCGTGTCCGCGTGCGGTTCCTGCGCGGCGTGCGCCACCGGCGACCAGCAGGTGTGCGAACGCCAGACCCAGCCGGGCTTCACCCACTGGGGATCGTTCGCCGAGTACGTGGCCATCGAGAACGCGGACGTCAACCTGGTCGCGCTGCCCGCCGACATGTCCTTCACCACGGCCGCCTCCCTCGGCTGCCGGTTCGCCACCGCCTTCCGGGCCGTCGTCCAGGTGGGCGGGGTACGGCCCGGCGAGTGGGTGGCGGTGCACGGGTGCGGCGGGGTGGGCCTGTCCGCCGTGATGATCGCCGCGGCGGCCGGGGCACGGGTGGTCGCCGTGGACGTGAGCGCCGAGGCGCTGCGGCTGGCCGAGCAGGCGGGCGCCGCCCACATGGTCGACGCCACCGGGGCGGACACCGGAGGGGACACCGCCGGAGGGGACACCGCCGCGCGGATCATGGAGTTGACCGGGGGCGGGGCCCACGTCTCGATCGACGCGCTGGGCAGCGCGCCGACCTGCGCGGCGTCGATCCTGGGCCTGCGGCGCAGGGGCCGTCACGTGCAGGTGGGCCTCCTGCCGGACGGCCGGACACCGGTCCCGATGGACCGGGTGATCGCCTACGAACTGCACGTGCTGGGCAGCCACGGCATGGCCGCCCACGCCTACGCGCCGATGCTGGAGCTCATCGGATCGGGCGCCCTGCGCCCCGACCGGCTCGTCACCCGGACGATCGGGCTGGAGGAGGCGGGCGAGGCGCTGGCCGGGATCGGATCGGTGCCGGGCGTGACCATGATCCTCCCCCAGCGGAGATGATCAATAAATGAAAGTTGAACATTTAGCTAGGTAAGCCTAACCTAATCAGCGTGACCGAGAAGATCTCGTTGCGTGGAGCCGACCTGCGTCTCAGCTACCACGGCACCACCGCCGTCGAGAACGGCCACATCACCTTGAGGCAAGGGCACGTGACGGCCCTGGTCGGCCCGAACGGCAGCGGCAAGTCGACCCTGCTGCGCGCGCTGGCCCGGCTGCACAGGCCGGAGGCGGGCACGGTGACGCTGGCCGGCGACCTGTCCGCGCTGGACATGTCGGCCCGCGACTTCGCCAAGCAGGTCACCCTGCTGTCCCAGAGCCGTCCCACGCCGTCCGGCGTGCGGGTCCGGGACGTCGTCGGCTACGGCAGGCACCCCTACCGGGGCCGGTGGCGGGCGGGCGACCCCGAGGGGGAGGCCGCGGTCGCCAGGGCGATGGAGCTGACCGGTGTCGCGGGGATGGCCGCCCGCCCGGCGGACGAGCTGTCGGGCGGCGAGCTTCAGCGTGTGTGGCTGGCCACCTGCCTGGCGCAGGACACCGGCGTCCTGCTCCTGGACGAGCCCACCACCTTCCTGGACCTGCGCTACCAGATCGAGCTGCTGGAGCTGGTGCGCGACCTGGCCGACCACCACGAGGTGGCCGTCGGGGTCGTCCTGCACGACCTGAACCAGGCCGCCGAGCTTGCCGACCACGTCGTCCTGCTGCACGGCGGCCGCGTCCGGGCCGACGGGCCGCCCGCCGAGGTCCTCACCGAGGACCTGCTCACCGAGGTGTACGGCATCCGCATCGAGGTCACGCACGACCCGAGGACGGGGACGGTGACCACTCGCCCGATCGGGCGGCACACCAGAAGCATCCCCGCCACAACCTGACAGGAACACCATGATCCCCCTGCGCACCGCCCTCGTGGCCGTGGCCTCCATCGCCATGCTCGCCGCCTGCGGCACCACCGAGGCCGCCGCCCCCGAACCGGCCGCCTCCGGAGGTACGGCCTCCGCCTCCGCCTCCCCCGTCACCGTGACCGACAGCCGCGGCAAGCAGGTCACCCTCGACCGTCCCGCCACCAAGGTGGTCGCCCTGGAGTGGGGCGAGGCCGAGATGGTGGTCAGCCTCGGCGTCATGCCGATCGGCGTGGCCGACACGAAGGGCTACGGCACCTGGGTGACCGCGGCCAAGCTCGACCCCTCGGTCAAGGATGTCGGCACCCGCCAGGAGCCGAGCGTCGACTCCATCGCCGCCCTCCAGCCCGACCTGGTTGTCATGGAGGCCGAGCGCGACTCCGCGCTGGTGCCGCAGCTGGAGAAGTTCGTCCCCGTCATCGTCACCAAGGGCAGTGACGCGAGCGACAACCTGGGCCGGATGCGCGACGACCTCAAGATGATCGCCACCGCGCTGGGCAAGACCGCCGAGGCGGACAAGCTTCTGGCCGACCTGGACTCCGCGCTGGCCGCGGGCAAGGAGCAGCTCACCTCCGCGGGCGTCGCCGGCAAGCCGTTCGTCATGGCCGACGGCTGGAAGGACGGCAGCAAGATCTCCATCCGCCTGTTCGGCAAGGGCGCGCTGGTCTCCGACATCGCCACCCAGCTCGGGCTGGTCAACGGCTGGACGGGTGAGGTGGACCCGATGTGGGGCCTGGGCACCACCGACGTCGAGGGTCTGACCGCGCTGAAGGACCCCGACACCCGCTTCTTCTACAACGCCTCCGACGGCGTCGACGTCTTCGCCGAAGGCCTGGCCTCCAACGCCATCTGGAAGAAGCTGCCCTTCGTCGAGAAGGGCCAGGTCAGCAAGCTGCCCGACGGCATCTGGACCTTCGGCGGGCCGCTGTCCTCCAAGCAGTACGCCGAGGCCCTCGTGAAGGCCTACACCGGTTGAGCACTCCGGTCCAGACCGCGCCGCCGGCGCCCACCACGCCGCTGCGGCGGCTGGGGGGCGCCGGTGCGGTCCTCCTGACGCTGGCGGTGGCCGTCCTGGTCTCCGCGGTCCACGTGACGCAGGGCACCTCCTCGATCGGCGCCCTCGACCTGCTCCGGCTGCCGTTCGGCGGCGGGGACGGCGAGGCCGCCCGGATCCTGCTGGCCTCCCGGCTGCCCCGGCTGCTGGCCGGGGTCACCGTCGGCATCGCCCTGGGCGTGGCGGGCGCGCTGCTGCAGGCCATCTCCCGCAACCCCATGGCCTCGCCCGACACGCTGGCGGTCAGCGCCGGCGCCTACTTCGCGGTCGCCGCGGCGGCGGCCTTCGGCCTGACGCTGCCGCTCTTCCTGTCCGGCATGCTCGCCCTGCTGGGCGGACTGGCGGCGGCCGCTCTCGTGCTGGCGCTGGCCGCGGGCGGCCGTACCGGCACCACCAGACTGATCCTGGCGGGCTCGGCGACCGCGCTGGCGCTCCACTCGCTCACCAACCTGCTGATGATCCTCTTCGAGGAGGAGACCACCGGGCTGTTCGCCTGGGGCAGCGGCTCGCTCGTGCAGAGCGACCTGGACGCCGTCTCCCAGATGGGCCCGCTGATCCTGCTGGTCGTCGGCGCCGCCGTACTGGCCGGGCCGCGGCTCGACATCCTCGGCCTGGGCGACGACACCGCCACGGTGCTCGGCGTCAACGTCAGGCGGCTGCGCCTGTGGCTCACACTCCTGGCCGTCGTGCTGTCCGCCGCCGCGGTGACCGTCGCGGGCCCCATCGGGTTCGTGGGCCTGTGCGCGCCGGTGATCGTCAGGCTGCTCCCGGGCACGCACCGCTACCGGACGACGCTGCCGCTGGCGGGCCTCGTCGGCGTGCTCGTCGTCCTCGGCTCCGACATCGCGCTGCGCGCCGTCTTCGGCGGGCAGGCGGGCGTGGAGGTGCCGCCCGGAGTGGTGACCTCGCTGTTCGGCGCCGCCGTGATGGTGTGGCTGGCCCGCCGCTACCGGGACGCCGGACCGACCCGTCAGCCGCCGATCGTGCGTGTGGCGGCCCGCTCGCGCGCCGCCTTCCTGGTCGTGACGGCGGCCTGCGCGATCCTGCTCGCCGGAGCGGTCTTCCTCGGCATGCTCGGCGGTGACACCTGGGTCCTGGGCGGCGATCTGGTCAACTGGCTGAGCGGGCGGACCGGCCGCGGCCTCACCTACGTGCTCGACCAGCGTTACCCCCGCGTCCTGGCCGCGGTGCTCGCCGGCGCCGCGCTGGCCGCCGCGGGCACGGCCGTGCAGGCCGTGTGCCGCAACCCGCTGGCCGAGCCCGGCATGCTCGGCGTCACCGCCGGTGCGGGCGTGGGCGCGATCTCCCTGCTGGCCCTGGCGCCGCTGGCCGGGATCTGGCCGATGTCCGCCGCGGCCATGGCCGGGGCGCTGGTCGCCTCCGCCGTGGTGTACCTGCTGTCGTGGCGCGGCGGGCTGAGCTCCGACCGTCTGGTGCTGATCGGCGTCGGAGTGCAGGCGGCGTGCACCGCCCTCACCGTCATGATCATCGTCAAGGCGGATCCCTGGAACACCGCCATGGCGCTGACCTGGCTGTCCGGCTCCACCTACGGCCGCGTCCCGGTCCAGCTCATCCCGGTCACGCTGGCCCTGGTCCTGGTGGTCCCGCTGATCGCCTGGCTCCGCCGCGACCTGGACCTGCTCGCCCTGGACGAGGACAGCCCCCGCGTCCTCGGCGTCCCCCTGGAACCGGTACGGCTGGCCGCCCTGGGCGGCGCGGTGCTGCTGACCGCCACCGCGGTCTCCGCCGTGGGCGTGGTCGGCTTCGTCGGCCTGATCGCCCCGCACGCCGCCCGCGCCCTGGTCGGCGCCGGTCACGCCCGCGTCCTTCCCGTGGCCGTGCTCCTCGGCGCCCTGCTGGTGAGCCTGGCCGACACCCTCGGACGCACCGTCATCGCCCCGGCCCAGGTCCCCGCCGGCATCGTCACCGCCCTGCTCGGCACGCCGTACTTCGTCTGGTTGCTGTGGCGCTCACGAGCCCGCGCGGACGGCTGACCGGGCCGGGCCCGGGCACGCCCGTCACGTTCGAACCCAAGGTCGGCTTCGGCTGACGACACCGCTGGAGGACCGAGGAGCGTCCATGGCGAAGTCCAACATGACCGCGTCCCGCATCAAGCCCGCCGTCTCCGAACTGCTCACCCTGCGCGTACTGCGGAGCGAGCGGATCTCCGCCAACTTCATGCGCGTCACGCTCGGGGAGGGGAGATCGGCCGTTTCACCACGATGGGCTACGAGCAGTGGTTCCGGCTGTTCCTCCCGGTCTCCGGCGACTCCCTGACACGTCTGCCCGGCAAGCCGACCACGCTGTCCTACGCCAGGTACCTCACCATCCCCAAGAGTTCGCGCCCCGTCCTGCGCAACTACTCGGTACGCGCCTACCGCCCCGAGGGCCCCGAACTGGACGTCGGCGCACCCGCCGGGGTGGAGGTGACCGGTGCCGCCTGCGGCGCGAGGATGCCGCAGGCCGCATTGGGGATTGACAAGCGGAGCGACGTACGGCATCCTGTAAATGCGACCGGATAGATGGGTCTGCGTTAGCGTGGACAAGTTCAGATAAAGCGAGTACGCTCGCGCTTCCACGCTCCCTTTTGACGCCCCGCTCCGCTCGCTCAGTTGCGAGGTCGTTCGGCGTGCGTGGAGCCAGTCCGCCGCGAACCCTCGGAAGGACATCTGTTGGCAGCCTCGCGCAACGTCTCCGCCGTATCCGCCGCTCCCCGTCGTATCTCCTTCTCCCGCATCCACGAGCCTCTGGAAGTCCCCGATCTTCTCGCCCTGCAGACCGAGTCCTACGACTGGCTGGTGGGCAACGACAGGTGGAGGACCCGGGTCGAGGCGGCCCGCCAGGCCGGGCACAGGAACGTCCGGACCCAGTCGGGCCTCGAGGAGATCCTCGAAGAGATCAGTCCCATCGAGGACTTCTCCGGAACCATGTCCCTGTCGTTCCGCGACCCCCGGTTCGAACCGCCGAAGTACTCAGTCGATGAGTGCAAGGACAAGGACATGACCTACTCCGCTCCGATGTTCGTCACGGCGGAGTTCATCAACAACACCACCGGTGAGATCAAGAGCCAGACCGTGTTCATGGGCGACTTCCCGCTCATGACGCCGAAGGGCAGCTTCATCGTCAACGGCACCGAGCGCGTCGTGGTGTCGCAACTCGTCCGGTCCCCGGGCGTGTACTTCGAGCGCAACGCCGACAAGACCTCCGACAAGGACCTGTACGGCTGCAAGGTCATCCCGTCGCGGGGCGCCTGGCTGGAGTTCGAGATCGACAAGCGCGACAGCGTCGGGGTGCGCGTCGACCGCAAGCGCAAGCAACCGGTCACCGTCCTGCTCAAGGCGCTGGGCTGGACCAACGAGCGGATCCTGGAGCGTTTCGGCCGGTACGAGTCGATGCGCGCCACCCTGGAGAAGGACCACACCGCCGGCCAGGACGACGCCCTGCTCGACATCTACCGCAAGCTGCGCCCGGGTGAGCCCCCGACCCGCGAGTCGGCGCAGACGCTGCTGGAGAACCTGTACTTCAACCCCAAGCGCTACGACCTCGCCAAGGTCGGCCGCTACAAGATCAACAAGAAGCTCGGTTCGGCCGCGGACATCGACGTCACCGTCCTGACCGAGGACGACATCGTCGCGATCGTCGAATACCTGGTACGGCTGCACGCCGGTGACCAGTCGGGTGACCCGCCCCTGGAGGTCGACGACATCGACCACTTCGGCAACCGGCGGGTGCGCAACGTCGGCGAGCTGATCCAGAACCAGGTCCGCCTGGGCCTGGCCCGCATGGAGCGCGTCGTCCGTGAGCGGATGACCACCCAGGACGTCGAGGCGATCACGCCGCAGACCCTGATCAACATCCGCCCGGTCGTGGCGTCGATCAAGGAGTTCTTCGGCACCTCGCAGCTGTCGGTGTTCATGGACCAGGTCAACCCGCTGTCCGGGCTGACGAACAGGCGGCGGCTGTCGGCTCTGGGTCCCGGTGGTCTGTCCCGTGAGCGGGCCGGCGTCGAGATGCGTGACGTGCACCCCTCGCACTACGGCCGGATGTGCCCGATCGAGACCCCCGAGGGCCCGAACATCGGCCTCATCGGCTATCTCGCCTGCTTCGCCCGGCTCAACTCCTTCGGCTTCATCGAGACGCCCTACCGCAAGATCGTCGACGGCAAGGTGACCGACCAGGTCGACTACCTCACCGCCGACGAGGAGGACCGGTACGTCATCGCCCAGGCGAACTCCCCGCTCTTGGCGGACGGCGGCTTCGCCGAGCGGCGGGTGCTGGTCCGCACCAGGGGCGGCGAGTTCGAGTACGTCCGCGCGAACGAAGTGCACTACATGGACGTCTCACCACGCCAGATGGTGTCGGTGGCCACGGCGATGATCCCGTTCCTGGAGCACGACGACGCCAACCGCGCACTCATGGGCGCGAACATGATGCGCCAGGCGGTGCCCCTGCTCCGAAGCGAGGCGCCGCTGGTCGGCACCGGCATGGAGTACCGCGCCGCCACCGACACGGGCGACATGGTCATCGCCGGGAAGGCGGGTGTGGTCGAGGAGGTCTGCGCCGACTACGTCACGATCTCCAACGATGACGCCACGAGGACGACCTATCGGCTGGCGACGTTCAAACACTCGAAT
>NZ_BOOJ01000111.1 GCF_016863175.1 Paraplanobispora siamensis | reverse complement strand
GCCGCTCAAATTCCCACTAGTTAGGTTCCTAGAGTCCGCTGACGGTTCAGCAACGGGGACCGTGCTTTTGTAGGAAGCCGCATCAGGCGATAAGGCCAAACCACGAAACGCAGGTGTTGTCCGCCTCCATGCCAAGAGCCAACGTGTCCATGGCCGGAGATGATCAGGCAGGGCAGAATCGGGAGCAAAAGCTGGCGACGTCCGGGCAAAGGCGATCACGATTCGTCCAGCTAACGAGTCAGCTCGCATCTCTCTCATCTCGTTCCACCTGTAGAGGGCGGCTCTCCATGGGAGCTTCTGCACCGGTTGGCGGCGCCTCCAGAGGGGAAGCCGGTGGTATATCCATACCGATATTTCCTGCTAGGGGAACTTGCTGGCTGAGTCTTTCGATAATGAGTGGCGCCCCGGCACCCAGGGCCACCGCAACGATCGCGCTCATGCCGAACACCGATGCGCCAGCTGCCCCAGCCAGTAGGGCACTCGCCCCGCAGCGTCCGAACACCGAAAGCGAGTAAGGCCCTAAGCCGGGCTCCCCTTTACCCTTCCACGGCCAACCACCGACGCGACGAACCGCCTTAACAAAATCCAAGATCTCAACGGCTAGGCCTCCACCTAACCCCCATAACGCGAACTCCCACATACTGGGACGGTAACGGCTGCAGCGGAAGCCGGAAACATCTTCAAGAAAGAAGACAGCAACGGCATAGGGATCGCACCCGATTTCTGTGCCGGGATCATCTGCGCGACCTGCAATCATCCCAGGACTGTGCCGGATTTGTGGTCTCGACGCTGTAGCGATCGATTGGACGCCGTACACGCCACCGAGCCGCGCCAACACTCGCCCCTGGTGGTGCTTCCTGCTGCAGGTCAGGCCTCTACCTGACCACATATATTTATGTAGAAATGCACGTATGCCAGCAGGCGAGGGTCCTCCTGGCCGTACCACGCCGCATGACCCGGCAGACCGGGGATAGGTGAGGCCTTCGATCTTGGGACGTATAGCGGTCGACGGCCGACACTGTTCAGCCGGTCAGCCCGAAGATCGTGGCCAGCATGCCGCGCACCGCGGCCAGCTGCCCCTCGGGCAGATCGCCGACCTTGTCCTTCAACCGGGAGGCCGCCACGGTGGAAATGCGATCCACCATCGCCGCCCGGCCCGCGCCGACGTCGACCACGAACGCCGTCAGCGCATGGGCCATGTCGGCTTCCACCACGAACGCGGTCAACACGTTGTCGCCGTACAAGGTGTGGTAGAAATCGCCGGTCACGATCAGCCGGACCTCTTCGCGATCGCCGAGCTGGACCGTCCACAGCTCGCCGAAGCGATGGCTCACGCCGCCTCACCCGAGCGCCGCTGCTCGGCGGCGCACGCGATGTCCTCGGCGGCGGCGCGCTCCTCGGCCTCCTGAGTGGCCACCGCGCCGGCCCCGTACACCGCGGCGCGCGCGGCCGCCGAGTGGGTTGCGGCGATCTCGCGCAGCGCGCCGCGCTCCAGAATGGTCGAGACGCTGACGCCCTGGGCTTCAGCGTGTCGGCGCACCGCCTCCAAGATCCAAGGGGCGATACTCACGGACGTCTTCTCTTTCGCCATACCCGAAGCGTACCCACATGGTCATACCGAAGGTAGGGGTTCAGGGTAATACCATGCGGAGCAGCGATCGAGGTGATCACAAAGTGCTGGGCCATCCGTCCGCTGGCGGCCACCTCCATAGGCCAGAAGCCCCATAACAGCCTCTCTGCATAGAGAAATAGGCGCATGCGGAAAGACCGTCGCTAGCCCGCACGGCTACCGTGTCGTGATGCGGCGAAACTGCAAATCTACATAGTAAAGGCACTCTCGTCATGTCGCGATCTTCCTCATAGCCAGCCGGATTTGAGGACCTAGGATCATGCCACCACTAGGGCATCGGCCCACCATGACGCCCCTCGCCGGCTCCGTGTTGCCATCGTCTGGAGCCGGCTACGGCAAGATCATCTACGCCCTACGGCCGCCGCACTACGCATACCAGGAACGCCCCGGCCCCCCACGGCAGGCCGGTCAGCAGCGCAGCTGGCCAGCTCGCTCCGGTGGCCAGCATCAGCCCTACCCCGATGGCTGCCGCAACGGCAGCAGCCAACAACGCCAATACGATCCGGTCCGGCACCATGGCCGCCTCCCTTGTTCGGTAATTGCCGAGCCGGATGATGGGGGAGGGAGGGGGCTTGTGTACGGCCACGACCGTGCACCGGACGTGATCTTCCTCACACGAGTACGTCCCTAAACGTACAAGATCAAAATTCTCGAGATCTGAGGTATAACAAGGCCTGGGGCTCGGAGCCGACCCCTCCTAAGTGTGATCTTCCTCGGCCGCGGACAGACCGGAGGCCTCCCGATCCGAGTTGTCGGTTGAGCCGCCTGATACCGGAGAGGTGGCGGGCGTTGGTGAAACGATCCCGCGGATGAGAGTCGCGTTCTTGGGGCGGATGTCAAAAGCACGAATATCGGTCAGGATGGCGCCTTTCAGGTTCGCGCCGGTCAAGTCTGCCTTGGTGAAGTCCGCGCGAGTCAGGTCCGCCTCGGCCAGGTTCGTGTTGATCAGAAACGCGCGGGTCAGGCGCGCGCCGGTCAGGTCCGCCTTGGTCAGGTCCGCCTCAGCCAGGAATGCACGGCTCAATCGGGCAACGACGAGCCTTGCCTCCGCCAAGTGCGTGCCACGCAGGTGCGCATCGGTCAAGTTCACGCTGAACATGTTCGCTTCGCTCAGGTCCGCCCCGCTCAGATCTGCTCCGGTCAGATTCGCGCCGCTCAGGTGCGCGCCAGCCAGGCTCGCGTATGACAAGTCGATCTGTGAGAACGGTCGGTCGTGGTCGATGACGCGGCGGCCGATGACGGTAAGCGCGGCCTGAATATCGGTGGCCACTTTCCTCTGGTTATGACGGTGTATGACGACAGCGTTTGTCGGTCAGTTGCGACAGCGATCGCTTAGGCCGAGAGTCGATGTCGGTGAGAAATAGCAGCGCTCTTGGGCTTGCGGTGAGACGATGAGTGTGCTCCGCAGGTGAGGGGGCGCTGATGCAACCAAAGACCAAGGTCGAGTTGTATGCGGCGATCCGCCGCGACTCCCGCGCGGGCCTGGCCACTCGGGCCCTGCAGCGCAAGTACGGGGTGGGCTTTCGCACGATCGAAAAGGCCCTGGCCTCGGTTTGGCCAGCACCGCGTAAGCCGATACCGCCTCGTTCCTCACGGCTGGATCCGTTCAAACCGCTGATCGATCAGATGCTGCGGGCCGATCTGGACGCCCCGCGCAAGCAACGGCACACCGCCCAGCGCATCTTCGACCGGCTGCTGGAAGAGCATCAGGCCGACCAGGTGTCGTACGGGATGGTTCGAGACTACGTCCGCCTGCGCCGCCCGGAAATCCGCTTAGAAGCCGGCCGGGACCCGCCCCAGGTCTTCATCGAGCAAAGCCATCGCCCGGGCGCCGAGGCCGAGGTGGACTTCGGGGCGGTGTGGATTCGCCTGGCCGGCGAGATGACCAAGTGCTTCCTGTTTTCCTTCCGCCTGTCGTGGTCGGGCAAGGCCATCCACCGCGCGTTCCTGACCTGCTCGCAAGAGGCCTTCTTCGAGGGCCACGTGCACGCCATGACGCTGCTGGGCGGGCTGCCGTTCGGCCATGTGCGCTATGACAACCTCAAGCCCGCCGTCGCCAAGGTGCTGGGCTTTTCCCGCGCCCGGGTGGAAAGCGAACGCTGGGTCGCTTTTCGCAGCTGGGCCGGGATCGAGCCCTTCTACTGCCGCCCGGGTCTGGAAGGCGCCCATGAAAAAGGCGGCGTGGAGGGGCAGATCGGCTACTTCCGCAGAAATCACCTGACCCCCGTCCCCGAGATCGCCTCGATCGCCGAACTCAACGCCCAGATCGATAGCTGGGATCGGCAAGATGAGCGGCGCCGGATCCGCATGCGCACCCAGACCATCGGTGAGCGCTTCGCCATCGAACAACCGCTGCTCAAGCCGCTACCCACCGAGCCGTTCGAGATCGGCCGGCTGTTCACCCCGCGGGTCAATCTGCACAGCCAGATCAACGTGCGCACCAACTGCTACTCGGTGCCCGTCAGGTTGGCCGGTCAGCAGGTGCGGGTGATGCTGTTCGCCTCCCATCTGGTCGTCTACCACAAGGGCGTCGAGGTCGCCCGGCATGAGCGCCTTATCGCCAAGGGCGGGTCTCGGCTGGTGCTGGATCACTACCTGGAGGCCCTGGTGCGCAAGCCCGGCGCGCTGGCCGGGTCCAGCGCGCTGGAACAGGCCCGGGCCGCCGGCACCTTCACCGCCACGCACGAGGCTTGGTGGGCCGCGGCGCGCAAGGCCCATGGCGAGGCCGCCGGCACCCGGGAGCTGATCGAGGTGCTGCTGCTGCACCGGCACATGGCCCATGCCCATGTGGTCGCCGGCATCGCCGCCGCGCTGACGGTGGGCGCGCTCAGCGCCGATGTCGTCGCGCTGGAAGCCCGCAAGATCGCCCAAGCCGACGATGCCTCCGCCGTCGAGCCGTCACCGGATCGGCCCGAGCACCTGGCCTGGCTGGATGAGCCCGCGGTCATCTCGCTGACCACCCGGCGGCTGGCTCAGCTGCCGCCCGACCCCCGGCCGCTGCCGTCGGTGGCCGTCTATGACCAACTATTGCGCCGCCGACCCGGCGGCCGGCCCGCCTCCGAGGAAGAGCTGCCATGACCACCTTTCACCGCCGCGCGCTGACCGAGGAAGCGGCCGAGGCCTCGATTTATCAGGCCTGCCAGCGGCTGCACCTGCCGACCATCCGCGGCCAGTTCGTCGAGCTGGCCGCCACCGCCCCCCGCAACCAGATGAGCTATCTGGGCTTCTTGGCCGAGCTGTTGATGGCCGAATGCGACTACCGCGCCCGCAAGGCCTCCGAGCGGCGGATCAAGCTGGCGAGCTTCCCACGGCAGAAATCGCTGCGCGAGTTCGACTTCGAGGCCAACTCCAACGTCGATCCGGCCGTCATCCACACCCTGGCCACCTGCGACTGGGTGCGCAAGCACCTGCCGCTGTGTCTGATCGGCGACTCGGGCACCGGCAAGTCACACCTGCTGATCGCGCTGGGCACCGAGGCCGCGATGGCCGGGTTCAAGGTCAAATACACCCTGGCCGCCAAGCTGGTCAACGAGCTGGTCGAGGCCGCCGATGAGAAGTTGCTGACCAAGACCATCGCCCGCTACGGCCGCGTCGACCTTTTATGCATCGACGAGCTGGGCTACATGGAGCTGGACCGGCACGGAGCCGAACTGCTGTTCCAAGTTCTCACCGAGCGCGAGGAGACCAATAGTGTTGCAATCGCCTCAAATGAGTCATTTTCGGGATGGACTAAGACATTTACCGAGCCGCGGCTCTGCGCGGCCATCGTCGACCGGCTGACCTACGGCGGCAACATCATCGAGACCGGAACCGAGTCCTACCGGCTGGCTCAGACTCGTGCCCAAGCTGATGCCGCCCCCGCCGCGAGCAAGGCCGCCGGCTGATCCTTTTCCTGGCTCGTCCTCGACAACGCCTGGCCCGCCGCGGGGAGGAGCGGGTCAAGATGCAGCGCCCGCAGGCGAAGCCGAGGACGAACGATCTTGACGCGGGACGAGCAGCGGCGATCGTCGCCGCGTCGAGGAAGAGCCCCAACGACCAGCCAGGAGCCCTCACCATGACCACGCTCGATGCACCCTTGCCAAAGCCCTCAGGAGATCGTCATCAGGCTTGATCTCAGTGAGGACGCCACTATCGCCGAGTCCCCTGGCCTGAAGACACCCCTGCCCGTCGGTCACGGCTATCGGCTCCGCAACAATGACCTCCCGAGGCATGACCAAGGCTGGTGGGGAGCGTGATCGGCATGGCCCTGGACGAAGATGCCGTGCCCGCCCATGGGGTGCGCTCGTTGCCACTGGCCTTCGCCGCCGGCGCGGCGGTGGGCGTGTTGGGCGGGATGATCGGCCTGGGCGGCGCGGAGTTCCGGCTTCCGCTACTGATCAGCCTGTTCGGCTTTGTCGCCCTGGCGGCGGTCATCATGAACAAGGCAATGAGCCTGATCGTGGTGCTCACCGCGCTGCCCGCCCGACTGGCCGCCGTCTCGCTCGCCGAGCTGGCCGCGCACTGGACCGTTGCGGCCAACCTGCTGGCCGGAAGTCTCCTCGGGGCCTGGGCGGGCGCTTCCTGGGCGGTCCGGATGCGCACCGCCACCCTCTACAAGGTGCTCGCGGCGCTGATGGTGCTCATGGCCGCCGCCCTGGTGCTCACTCACACCACCGCCCTGGGCACGCTGACCCTGCCCGGCTCGGCGCAGGCCGTCGCCGGGGTCATGGCCGGGTTCGGCATTGGCGTGGTCGCGGCCATCATGGGCGTCGCTGGCGGCGAACTCCTGATCCCCACGATCGTGCTGCTCTACTCCGTCGACATCAAGACCGCCGGCAGCCTGTCCTTGGTGGTCTCCCTGCCCACCATGCTGGTCGCCTTCGCCCGCTACAGCCGCGACGGCAGCTTCGCCGTGCTGCGCGCCAATCTGCGCTTCGTCGCGGTCATGACTGCGGGCTCGATCACCGGCGCGCTGGCGGGCGGTCTACTGGTCGGCGTCATCCCGGACCTGGTCCTCATCCCTGTCCTGGCCATCGTCTTGCTGATCTCAGCCATCAAGATGGCCCGCCACAGCTGATGTCGGCGCCGTCTGCTTGCCAGACACGCCTTAACGACCTTCAATCGCGGCTGACCAGCCAGACGCGCAAGGTGAGTAGTCGAGCCTCCAGGTGCTGCTACTTGTCATCGACATTCCGGGCCCGATCAGCCCTCAAGTGCTGTCGAAACTGACCGACAAACGCTGCTGCTATTCACCAACAAAATCACTTTCCTCGGTGAGGAGAGCGGCGGGTGTGCGGAGGCAGGTGCAGGGTCGGCTGCCGGGACTGGCGTTGGCGCATTTCGGGAGTGCTCACGGATGAAGGCAGCCAGAACTTCCATGATTGTGGGATGGTCGCGGCGAGAGTCACGGGCGATGCGTTCCAGGGCATAGATGCCGCCCAGGCGGATGTCGAGCTTGTCGGAGCCGAGCTGGTCGATGGCTTTGGTGTAGCGGTCGGTGATGTGGCCCTGGCGCGCGGTGTCGGCATTGCGGGCGGTGTAGTACACCGCCCCTAGAGCGATCAGACCGGTGGCGATGGCCAAAGCTCGACCGCGCACCGCGTCCAAGGCGGCGGCCCGATCCTTGGCAGCACTTTGGCCGGTAAAGGAGGTGACGCCGTCGATGTGCTCCAAGACCCAGACTGCGCCCGGGCCTAAGACCCAGGCCAGAATGATCACTAGCGCCAGGATGAGCATTATCCCGATGCTCCGAGCCATCGGATAAGTCCGCATACGGCGCAGGAGCACACCCCAAATCGTCACAGATCTACGCTGCCGGGCCGAGAGTGCGCCGAGGTGGTGTCAGGCGCTGGTGATGACGAATCGTGACAGAGCGGAGCACGAAATATCGGCCTGCTGGCCGCCACGCTGACTTGCGATAAACCCGGCTGGTTGTTAGTGGGGGAGCCGGAGCTCCGGCTCCCCCACTTGTTCTTACTGGTGGCCCGGCTGGGTACAGCGGCACGGCGCCGATCCGGACGCTGGAGCACCGGGAGCAGGATCGGTGATGTGAGCCTGCTGGCGGCGGGTGGTGGTGAAGCGGAGGGTGGCCGCAGTCATGTTGACGACCGCAGTGATCAGCGGAAGCCACTCGGCGAGGTGATGCATGGTCGACTCCTGGCGAGGATCGAGGTGGGGTGGCCGGCCGGACCGTGGTGACACCCTCCACAGCAGCGCACGCCGCCAACTCCGGCAGCCGATACGATGCGCACCGGATGGATCCGGTGCGCATCGGGCCGAATAGGGGGACGCTGGTCAGGACGAACACCGGATTGCGCAGTGGTGAGGTGCGGGGGTATTCGCCGCTGTCCGGTGGTTCGGCCGAACACCCGCACGCTGAGGTCGTCGACCTTGCCGGAGAGCTGATGCCCCCCACCGATCACGAGTCGATCCCCAACCTGGAGACGATCGACACTCCCGACCAGCTTGCCGCGGCGCTGACGGCCCTACGCCGGGCACGCGGTCTGTCCTATGGAGAGCTGGACAAGAAGGTACGGCCGGAGCGGTTGCCGTCCACGACTATCAGCGACATGTGCGCCAAAGGCCGGCCCACCCGCGAGACGTTGGAGTTGTTCCTGCGCGCCTGCGACGTTCCCAAAGCCGAGCGGGAGGCCTGGCAGCAGGCCCGACAGCGGGCATTGACCCAGCACCCGCCCGCGGCCGGAGCAGTCCGGGTGAATAAGGCGATCGCACGCCGACTGGGTGTGCACGCGGCGATCGAGGTGGAAGGTGCCACCGGAGCGCTGTCGCTCTATGTGGAGCGTGACATCGACACCGCGCCCAGTGGAGTGCGGCACCAGATCCGCCAAGCCATGGACCGTGGCGGCCTGGTGGTACTGGTCGGTGAATCCTCCGTGGGCAAGACCCGCTGCGCGTTCGAAGCGATTCAGGCCTTGATGCCGGCCTGGTGGCTGATCCACCCGGCCGATGCCGCCGCCCTGCAGGCACTGACCACCCAGCCGGTGACTCACACCGTGGTATGGCTGGATGAGCTGCAGACCTATCTGGCCGGCGAGCGCGGCCTGACCGCCGCTCTGGTGCGCTCCCTGCTGGATGCCGGCGCGGTGCTGGTGGCCACGCTGTGGCCGGAGCGCTACAGCACTTACATCACTCGGCCACCTGCCGACGGCCCCGACCTCTACCCGATTGAGCGTGAGGTACTGAAGCTGGCCGAGATCGTACGCATCGCATCCGAACTCAGCCCGGCCGAGCACGAGCGCGCCCGCCAGGCTGCGGTAACCGACCGGCGCATCGCCGTGGCGCTGGAATCGACCGACTACGGCATGACCCAGGTGATTGCCGCCGCGCCCCAGCTTCTCTCCCGCTGGTGCGATGCCGGCCCGTACGCCAAAGCCATCATGACCGCGGCTATCGATGCCGCCCGCTTGGGCGCGCAGGCACCGTTGAGCGCCGAGCTGCTGCGCGCGGCCGCCCCCGGCTACTGCACCCCGCGCCAGAAAGCGGCCGTCTCATCGAACTGGTTCGAAACCGGTCTGGCTTATGCCACCGAAACCTTGCATGGCGCGGCCGCCGCCCTGACTCCTGTCGCGGCACAGATGGGGCAGATCACCGGGTATATCGTGGCCGACTATCTACTCCAGCACGCCAGCGCTGAGCGTCGCATGGCCAAAGTGCCTGCCGTCACCTGGCAGGCCCTGATCGACTACCTGATCGACCCAGGCGATCAAGCTCGCGTCGGGGCAAACGCCTACTACCGCCTTCTATACCGCTATGCCGAGCCTCTGTTACACCGCGCAAGTGATGCCGGGAATTGGTCCGCCGCCGACCGCCTCGTGGAGCTGTTGGCCAGGCAGGGGCGGGTAGAGGAGGCGATCGCAGTGCTACAGGGGCAAGCCGATACCGGTGGTGGAATCGCCAGCGACTGGTTGGCGGGACAGGGCCGGGCGGAGCAGTTGCGGGCTTGGGCCAATGCCAGGGATGAGTACGCTGCCGACTGGTTGGCGGAGCTACTGGCCGGACAGGGCCAGGTGGAAGAGGCGATCACGGTGCTGCACCGCGCAGTCGATGCCGGTAATGGGCCTGCTGCGTACCGACTGGTGCATTTGCTGGCCGGACAGAGCCAGGTGGAGAAGTTACGGGTGCAGGCCGATACCGGTAATGAGTACGCCGCCGACTGGTTGGCGGAACTGCTGGCCGGACAGGGCCAGGTAGAGGAGTTGCGGGTCCGGGCCGGTGCCGGTGATAGGTCTGCTACGCGTCGGTTGGTGCATTTGCTGGCCGGGCAGGGCCAGCTA
>NZ_BOOJ01000110.1 GCF_016863175.1 Paraplanobispora siamensis | reverse complement strand
GCCTTGGATGGGACTTCCGTCCCGCCGGAGACCGCGCCGGCCGGCGGCCGCCCTCGGCCCTCAGCGCGCCTCCACCGCCAGCCGCACGCCCAGGCCGATCAGCACGACACCGGAGATCCGCTCCAGACGGCGGCGGACAGCCGGCCGGCCGAAGACCGTCTTGGCCCGTCCCACCATCCAGATGAACAACCCGTACCAGACGGTGTCCACCAGCACCCAGATCACCGCCAGCGCGACCAGAGTGAGCGGCACGTTCGCCCCTTCCGGCACGAACTGCGGCAGGAACGACATGGCGAACACCGCGGCCTTGGGGTTGGCCAGGCAGGTGCTGAGCCCCAGCAGGTAGGACCGGCGCCACCCCCGGGGCGTCTCGGCGACCGGCTCCTCCTGCGGCCGCTCCGCCTCACGGCCCGCGCGCGCCTGCCAGATCGACTGGGCGCCCATCACGACGAGGAAGACCGCCCCGACGATCCGCATGATGTCGTAGGCGACCTCGGAGGCCAGGACCAGCGCCGACAGACCGAAGGCCGCGGCCAGCGCCCACAGCAGGATCCCGGTCTCGTTGCCGAGGGTGGCGGCCATGCCGGGACCGCGCCCGGCGCGCAGGGTCTGGCGGAGGATGACGGCGGTGCTGGCACCGGGGATCATCGCGAGCAGGAAACAGGAGCCGATGAAGGCGATGAGGAACATCTCGACATCGTCACCACCGCCCACCGCCCTCGCAATCGCATTTCCCCGTCCCCTGCGCCCGGTTCCCGCCTCCGTACCGGGACCTCGGGGAACGGTCCGCGCAGGAACGGCCGGTAAGCTGACGGCGGCCCTCCGGGGAGGGCGACGGCGGTGGGGCCCGCCGGTCCCGCGCGCGACGCGGGCGAACCGCGGCGGCAGCCGCCGACGGTCCCTGCCAGATGCGTCCTCTCGTGCTGGTAGGAGCATGCCGTGCCCGACACACCCGCCCGCCGTTCCGCGCGCCCTCCGGGCGGTCCGTCCTCCCCGCCGCCGCGTTCCGGCGGTCCCGCCGGCGTTCCCGCACAGCAGGCCGGAACCCGGCGAGTGCCGCCGGTGACGCTGGCGGCGGTCGCGGCCGGCGGGGTGATCGGCGCGCTGGCCCGCCACGGGCTGGCGACCGCCTTCCCACACCCGCCGGGCGGGTTCCCCTGGGTCACGTTCGCGACCAACGTGATCGGGTGCGCGCTGATCGGCGTGCTGATGGTGCTCCTCACCGAAGCCGGGCGCGGTCATCCGCTGGCGCGCCCGTTCCTCGGGCCGGGGGTGCTGGGCGGGTTCACCACGTTCTCCGCCTATGTCGCCGACATCGGCGGGCTCGCCGCCGGCGGCGCCCCGCAGGTCGCGCTGGTCTATCTGTCCGCCACCGTGACCGCCGCGGTGACGGCCACCCACCTGGCCGCGCAGGCCACCCGCGCGCTCGCCGGGCTCCGCCGTACCGGCCCGTCCGGGGAGGCGGGGTGAGCGCGCTGCTGGTCGCCCTGGGCGCGGCCGTCGGCGCTCCCCTGCGTTATCTGACCGACCTGGCCGTGCAGTCCCGCCGCGGCGCGGCGTTCCCCTGGGGGACCCTCGCCGTCAACATGATCGGATCGGCCCTGCTGGGGGCGCTGCTCGCTCTGCCCGTCCCGGGATGGGTCATGACGCTGGCCGGGACCGGCCTGTGCGGCGCGCTGAGCACCTACTCCACCTTCGCCTACGAGACGGTACGGCTGGCCGGATCCGGCGCCCGGCTGCGGGCGGTGCTCAACGTCGTCGTGAGCGTCGTCGGCGGCCTGGCGGCGGCCGGGTTCGGGGTGATCGTGGCGCGGGCGCTGTCGTGACGATCACCCGGGGCCGGCGCGGTCGGTGACCTCCGCCGGGCGGGACGGGGCGGGGCCGTACAGCTCGGCGAGCTCGGCGACCGTCTCGGCCATCAGGGCGCGCAGCTCGGGCGGCTCCAGGACCTCGACGTCGGTGCCCATGCGCAGCAGCAGCCACCGGGCGTGCGGGACCGACTCGATCGGCAGGCGCAGGACCCTCCAGCCCCGGGCGTCGGGCGGGCCCGCCGCGGCCAGGGCGGCCTCGACGACGTCGGACCCGACCGTGTAGCTCAGCAGCCCCTCGCGGCCGGGGGCCAGCCGGATGAGCGCCTCCGCGGTGTACATGCGCTCGCGGAACTCCGCGGCGTACTTCTCCCAGAAATCGGCCAGATCGAAGTCCTCGGGCCGGTCGAAGCGCCCCTCGGCGAGCTCGGCGGTGATGATCCGCGACACCCGGTAGGTGCGCGGCCCGCCCTCTCCGGCGGAGGCCACCATGTACCACGACCCGCCCTTGAGGACCAGGCCGTACGGGTGGACGAGGCGCTCCACGTCCTTCGGACCCCAGCGGCGGTAGGTCATGCGCAGCGGCCGCTGCTCCCACACCGCCTGGGTCACCTCCGCGAGGTGGGGCACCTCGTCGGCGCCGCGGTACCAGCTCGGGATGTCGAGGTGGAAGCGCTCGCGCATCCGGGCGGCGTGGGAACGCGGCTCGGGCGGCAGCGCGGCCAGCAGCTTCAGCTCGGCGTTGGCGGCGACCTCCCCCAGGCCGAGCTCGGCCGCCGGGCCGGGCAGGGCCGCCAGGAACAGCGAGGAGGCCTCCTCGGCGGTCAGCCCGTTGAGCCGGGTGCGGTAGCCGTCCAGCAGGCGGTAACCCCCGGCGGGCCCCCGGTCGGCGTAGACCGGGACCCCCGCGGCCGACAGCGCCTCCACGTCGCGGTAGACCGTCCGGACCGAGACCTCCAGCTCCCGCGCCAGCTCCGTGGCGGTCACCCGCCCCCGGGTCTGCAGAAGCAGCAGAAGTGACAGCAGACGGCTCGCGCGCATGCCCCAAGTGTCCCGCACTTGCGTTGCGAACACGATCGATGTTCAAATGAACACATGGAGAGTTCAGACCGGCTCAGGGCCATCATGTCCGCACTGCGCGTGGGCGACTCCGTCTCCGTGGCGGAGCTGGCGGTCCGGCACGCGGTCTCCGAGATGACCATCCGCCGAGACCTCGACGAGCTCGCCCAGCAGGGCGTGGTCCGGCGGGTCCGCGGCGGCGCGGTGAGCCTGCTGCTGCGGGGGGAGGAACCGCCCTTCGGCGTGCGCGAACACGAGTCGGTGGAGGCCAAGCGCCGGATCGCCGCGGAGGTCGCGGCCCTGCTCGCCGACGGCGAGGCCGTCCTGCTCGACTCCGGCACCACCTGCCTGGAGATCGCCCGCGTGATCCGGGACCGCCGCCTGACGGTCCTGCCGCTGTCCCTGCAGTCGGCTCACGAGCTCAGCGCGGCCCCCCGGATCCGCCTGGTCCTGCCCGGCGGCGAGGTCCGCCCCGGCGAGCTCAACTTCACCGGCCCGCTGACCGAGGGCACCATCCGGTCCCTGCGCTTCGACACCGCCGTGATCGGCTGCTGCGGCCTGTCCGCCGAGCACGGCCTGACCACCCACGACCTGGCGGAGGTGGCCGTCAAGCAGGCGGCGATCGCCTCGGCCCGCCGCGTCATCGCCGCCGCCGACTCCGGCAAGTCCACCCGCACCGCGTTCGGCGCCGTCTGCCCCGCCGACCGGCTCGACGTCGTCGTCACCGACACCGCCCTCCCCCCGTCCGAACACGACGCCCTGACCGCCGCCGGCGTCACCGTCCGCACCGTCTGACACCGCTCCGCCGTACGGCTTCGGGAGGTACGGCGGAGCGGGGCGAGCGGGGAGGAGCGCGGAACGGCGGAACGACCTCCCCGGATGAGGAGGGTGGCCGCCCTTTCGCAGGACCCCCTTCCGGCCGGCCCCTCCCCCGCTCCCGCCGAAGGCAGGGCCCTTTCCGTTGGCCCTCCCCCCTGCCGGGCGCAGAGCCCTTCCCCTCCCGCCGAGTGGCGCGCTGACGCGCGTCTCCGGTTCGGTCCCCGACGACTTCTGGAGATCTCCTTGACCCTCATCCACGACGACCGGGCCGCCGTACGGCGCGGCCGGGTCGCGGTCTACCTGCTGTTCCTGCTCTCCGGCACGGCGATCGGCACATGGACGGCCCGCATTCCGACGATCAAGCAGGATCTCGGCCTCGGGGACGGCCAGCTCAGCATCGGCCTGCTCGGCATCGCGGCCGGGGCGATCACCGGCATGCAGGTGGTGGGCCGTCTCGTCGACCGTTTCGGCAGCGTCAAGGTGATGCTCCCGATGGCCTTCGCCCAGGGCGTCGTGCTGGTCCTGCCCGCCCTGGCCCCGAACCTGGTCACCCTCACCCTCGCCCTGTTCGCCTTCGGGGCGGTCCACGGCACCCTCGACGTGGCGATGAACGCCAACGCGGTCGAGGTCGAGCAGGCCATGAACCGGCCGATCATGTCCTCGTTCCACGCGGTGTTCAGCATCGGCGGGTTCCTGGGCGCGGTGACCGGCGGCCTGCTCGCGACCGCGGCCCTCACCCCCGCCGTCACCTTCCTCCTGGTCGCCGTCGCGATCGCGGCCATGGCGCTGTGGGCCTCCCGCTGGGCCTTCACCCGGCGGGCCGAGGCCGTCCACGCCGAGGGCGGCACGACCTCGGCGGGCGGAGCCGGCGGCGTGCTGCTGCTGGGGGTCCTGGCGTTCTGCTGCATGATCGGCGAGGGCGCGGCGGCCGACTGGAGCTCCGTCTACCTGGAGAACCTGAGCGGCTCCGAAGGGCTCGCCGCCGCCGCGTACGCCGCCTTCTCCATCATGATGACCGCCGGGCGCCTGGCCGGTGACCGGCTCACCGCCCGCTTCGGCCCGGTCGCCCTGGTCCGCGCCTGCGGCCTGCTGGCCGCCGGCGGGCTCGGCACCGCCCTGCTGATCGACCGGCCGATCGCCGGAGTGATCGGCTTCGCCTGCTTCGGCGCGGGCCTGTCGTGCATCGTCCCCCAGGTCTTCTCCGCCGCCGGACGCCGCGACCCGGCCCGCGCGGGCCGGGCCCTGGCCCGGGTGGCCAGCCTCGGCTACGCGGGCTTCCTCACCGGCCCGGTCCTGATCGGCGGAGCCGCCGAACTGCTCAGCCTGCCACGCGCCCTGGCCGTCCCCGCGGTCCTGGCGTTCTTCGTCGCCCTGGCCGCCCCCGCCCTGCGCGTCCCCGGCTCCGGCCCCTCTCCCGCCCCCGATGCCGAGTTCGACGCCAGGGTGTGAGGTCGACCAAGGAGAACTCTCATCGCACGTCCACGTAGTCGGCAGGGCCGGTGACCGCGGCGTAGGCGGAAGAACCCGGATAGACCACACGCCAGTAGCCGTCGGCAGCGGCGGCGATCTGCTTGGAGAACGAGCCGGTGCGGGTGGTGGTCACCGTCGTGACAGTCCAGTAGACGGAAGATCCCCGTGAGCGGAACTGAATCGTGATCCGCTGGCCGGCCAGCACGGCGGCGGGGCGGGCGGTGGAAACACGCCCGTACAGCACGCCCTTGACCGTCAGCGGTGCCTTCCTCCTGACCGGTTCGGGGGTCACGTTGAACTTCTGAACTGTCGCGGCACCTTTGACCTGGGAGGAGCGGCGGCGCCGGGCGACAGCGTGATCGGATCCGTCCGCGCCTCGACGACCGGTCCTCCGGGAACGCGGACGGTGATCACCGCCGCGGCGGTCTTCTCCTCGTCGGTGTGCGGAGCCGCGAAGACGGCCCGGTAGTACTGCTGCCTGCCGCTACCGCCCGAATAACCCATCCTCGTGCTCTGACCGCCGAATACGACCTGGACCTCCGGCTGTACGGAGGTGGAGGCGAGGATCACCTGGGCCATGACGCTGATCTTCTGCCCGGGGTGGACCGCCGTGGGGTACGCCGTGACCTGGTCGACGATGGGTGTGCCAGCGAGGCCGGAGGTCTGCCCGCTTTCCAGCCCGTTAGCGGACGTCCCCGCTTCCGTCATCCGGCTGGTTCCGGAGGTGGCGGGCCCGGCGAGACGGTCCTCGGCCAGGGCCGCTGTGGCGGAGAGGAGTACGGCTGCCGCCACCCATGCGGACAGCACACTTCTGATCACATACCTGCGCACTGAGTTCCTTGACACCGAAGGGAACGCGAGAACATCGCATCACCCTACGGGGAGATTTATGGTGTTTTGTCAATATTTTTCCTATGGGCAAGAAGGGCGTGGATCGGGTGATCGCACGTCATGGCGATCCGGCGACTGCTTTTGGAGAGTTGTATTGGATGATCTTCTAATCTGCTGCCTTTACTAAGTAGATCAGATGGGACACATCCAGAAACGGCCGCAGCCCAGGCGGGCCACCATCGCGACCACCACGCACAGCAGCACGATCCGCACGAACCCCGAGCCCTTGCTGATGGCCATCCGGGCGCCCAGCTGGGCCCCGGCGATGTTGCACACGGCCATGGCCAGGCCCAGCAGCCACAGCACGTGTCCCTGGTAGGCGAAGACCGCCAGGGCGCCGAGGTTGGTGCAGGAGTTGACGATCTTCGAGTGGGCCGAGCCGCTCACGAAGTCCATGCCGAGGATGGCGGTGAACGCGATGATGAGGAACGTCCCGGTGCCGGGGCCGATGATGCCGTCATAGAAGGCGATCCCGACACCGGTGACCCCGATCGCGGCCAGGGTCCGGGCCCGGGTGCGCAGATGCGGGTGAGAGTGGGTGCCCAGGGAGGGCCGGAAGGTGACGAACAGCGCCACCGTCACCAGGACGACCATCACCAGGGGAATCAACGCGTCGGTGGAGATCGCCGCCGCGGCCGAGGCTCCGAGCCCGGAGAACAGCAGCGCGGTCAGTCCCGTCGAGACCGCGACCCGCTTGTCGATCTTCGTGGTGGCGGCGTAGGTGACGGCGGCCGAGGCCGTGCCGAAGACGGAGGCGAACTTGTTGGTGGCCAGCGCCTGAACCGGCGGCACGCCCGCCACGAACAACGCGGGAAGCTGCAGCAGCCCGCCCCCGCCGACCACGGCGTCGACCCATCCCGCCCCTGCCGCGGCCACCAGCAGCAGCACGATCTCCGCCGTATCCATGTAAAAGCCCCCGAAAATCACCTATCGCCCGGCAGAGCGTACCCGCCCGCCACCCCGCGAGAGGGAGCGGGCTCCACGGAGGAGTCCCTCCGGGCAGACTTCCCCGAGCAGACTTCCCCGGGCCGGGCTCCTGCGGGTGGGACTTCTCCAGGCGAGACTTCTCCGAGCGGAACCTCCCTCGGGTGGGGCTCCTCCGCGGGAGAACCTCTCCGAACGGCCTGTCCTCCCCCGCGAGCGGTCTCTTCACGGCTGGAAGGCGTCCGTGGCCGCCTCCTGGCAGGATCGGCCGTGTGGGACCCCTCGTGAGCCTTCTCCGCAGACGCCTCCTGGCCCCTGTGACCAGCCCGGCCACCTACCTCCGGTGGACGTGCCTGATCCTGGGCGGCGCTCTTGCCATGCCGTACGTGATGGCGGGATCGGTGATCGACGGGCTGCTGCGCATGCCGGACCCGGCCGGATATCCGCTGCTGACCAGGGACCCGTTGATCTTCTCGGCCATGCTGCCGGTGATCGCGTTGTCCGGGCTGTTCCTGCCGGTGCGCGGCCTGGAGCTGACCGCCGCGCGCGGCCTGCTGGGCGCCTCCGTCGATCCGCCGCCGCCCGCCGGGAGGCGGACCTGGGCCGAGCGGGGCCGTACCGCGGCCTGGTTCACCCTGCACCTGACGGTCGGCGCGGTGATGGCGGGCGTCACGCTGGCGGTGGTCCCGTTCACGATCTGGTTGTGCGTCCTTCCCCTGTACGGAGACCCGTTCGGCCTGATGGGTGGCAGGTTCGAAGCCGGATGGGCCACCGCGTGGGGGCCTCCGGCGGCGATGGTGACCCTGTTGCTGCTGGTCCACGCGGTGTCGGGCGCGGGCACCCTGCTGGCGCGGCTGGCCCCGGCGCTGCTCGGCCCCTCCCCCGCCGACCGCCTGGCGGTACTGGAGGAACGCACCCGACGGCTGGCCGAGCGCAACCGGCTGGCCAGGGAGCTGCACGACTCCGTCGGGCACGCGCTCAGCGTGGTGACCCTCCAGGCGGGCGCCGCGGGCAAGGTGCTCGAACGCGACCCCCAGGCGGCGCGGGCCGCGCTCACCGCGATCGAGGAGTCCGCACGGGCGGCGCTGGAGGACCTCGACCACGTGCTCGGCGTACTGCGCGCCCAGGACGACGACCGGCGCACGCGCGACGGCAGGCGCGTACAGGCTGTCGACCGGCGCCCGCACGACAGGCAGGCCGGCGACCGGCGCCCGCGCGACGGGCACGCGCTCGATGACCGGCACGTCTACGACAGCGGGCACACGCACGATGACGAGCATGCGCGGGATGACGGCGAGCACTCCCCCGCCGGTCTCCCCACCAGGACCCTCGCCGACCTGCCGGGCCTCCTGCGGGTGACCGGAGCGGAGGCCGAGATCTCCGGCGACCTGGACGCGGTGCCGGCCCTGGTGTCCAGGGAGGCCTACCGGATCGCCCAGGAGGCCCTGACCAACGCCGTCCGGCACGGCGGCCGGCCGGTCAGGCTGGCGGCGGCCGTACGGGAGGGGCATCTGGCGCTGGAGGTGCGCAACCCCGTGCAGGGCCGTCCGCGCGGTCCCGGGACGGGCCGGGGGGTGGCCGGCATGCGGGAGCGGGTGGCGCTGCTGGGCGGCCGGTTCGAGGCGGGAACCGAAGGCGGTCAGTGGCAGGTGACGGTACGGCTGCCGCTGCGCGCCCCCACGGCGGACGACGACCGGCTCCTGTGACCGCGGCGCCCGCTCGACAGGCAGGGATCGACCCGCGGTCCCGCGGCGGACGACGACCAGCCCTCATGACCGCGGCGCCCGCTCGACAGGTAAGAACCGGCCCGCACGGCCGCGGCCGGGAAGGCCGGAGCGAACCGTGCGAATTCGGGGCGGAAAAGACTCATGAACCGCTGTGACCGGCCGATAGGCGCTCTGGCCGGTCGTGTCCGATCCGGTGACGGGGATGCGGGAAGGGGGTGCGGCGGTCTTGCCTACGGCGTTGCCGGCCGTGCGCCCGCGCCGCGACCTCATGGCGCGCGGGTGGCTCGTCTATCTCCTGTTCGGCGGCCTGCTGGCCGCGGTCACCCCGCTGCTGCCCGACCCGCCGGCCGTGATGTCGTGGGTGGGCCTGCAGGGCGCGACGGCGCTGGCCATGGCGGCCGCGATCCGCCGGCACCGCCTGGCCCGGCTGCGGGCGTGGCGGCTGATCATCGTCGCCGGTCTGACCGCCTGGCTGGCGATCATGCTGGGACAGGTCGTCGCCCCGTCCTGGCTGCGCGTTCCCCTGTTCCACGTGCTCCCCCATCTTCTGCTCGTCTTCGCCTACCTGCTCGGGTTGATCGCGCTGGTGATGCTGGTCCGGCTCGCCAACGGCTCACCGCGGGCGGTACTGCTGGACGCGGGCATCATCACCGTCGGCGTGGGCATGCCCTTCTGGGTCTTCATGGTCCACCCCCTGATCCGGGGAGTCCCCAGCCTCGACGCCGAGACCGTCTTCGCCCTCCTCACCCCCGCCATCGACCTGTTCATGCTCGGCCTGACTGCGCGGCTGGCCCTGTCCAGGGGCCGGGCGCCCTGGCTCGTCCTGCTGTGCCTGGCCTACGCGACGGCGTTCGTCACCCACGGGGCCTCCCTGCTGACCCCGGCCGACGGGCTGTCCTCCAGCGCGCTGTTCACGATCGGCCAGCTGCTCTGGTCGACCGCGATCGGCAGCGCCGCGCTGCACCCCAGCCTCGCGGGGGCCTCCGTCCCGGTCTCCGAGGTCAGCACCCGCACGCAGGTGCTGACGTTCCTGACGCTGGCCGTGTTCAGCCCGCTGGTCTCACTGGCGGGCCTCGGCGTGATCGGCGACGCCACGGCCGAGACGCACGCCGCGCTGGTGGTCATGGGGCTGACCGTGCTCCTGGCGGTCCTGCTGACCGTACGGCTGAGCATCGCCGCCCGCCTGGCCGAGGACCACGCCGCCGAGCTGGGCGTCGCCCTGCGCCGCCAGGAGGTCCTGCAGCGCAGCCTTTCCTACAGCGCCTCGCACGACCCGCTGACCGGGCTGGCCAACCGCACCCTGCTCGGCGAGGCCCTGCAGCACGCCATCACCGCCACGACCCCGGACGCGCCCCCGCCCGCGTTGCTCCTGCTGGACCTGGACGGATTCAAGGACGTCAACGACAGCTACGGCCACCCCGTGGGCGACGAGCTGCTCACCCACGTGGCCGCGCGCCTGCAGCCCATCGTCTCCGACGGCCGGCTCCTGGCCCGCCTGGGCGGCGACGAGTTCGCGCTGGTGCTGCCCCACGCCACCGTCGACGACGCGCTCGCCGTCGCCGAGCACATCCTGACCGCGCTGCAGGCGCCCTACCGGCTCGACTCCCGCGAGCTGTACCTGACCACCAGCATCGGCGTGCTGGCCGGACTGCCGGTGGCCACCCCGTCGGAGGCGCTGCGCGATGCCGACCTGGCGCTGTACGCGGCCAAGAACGCCGGCAAGAACCACATCACCTTCTTCGACCCGGCCCTGCGCCACGCCCGCCTGGAGCGCACCCGCCTGACCGCGGGGCTCCGCCGGGCGGTGGCGGGCCGGGAGTTCGCCCTGCACTACCAGCCAA
>NZ_BOOJ01000109.1 GCF_016863175.1 Paraplanobispora siamensis | reverse complement strand
ATGGCAGGACCCGGCCCCGGTCCTCCCGTCTGACCGGCGGCCGCGGGTTTCTCCGCCCGGCGGCGCCGTACCGGGCCCGCGGGGTGGGGAGGTGTGCGTCCGCCCTCCTGGCGTGGTCCCCGGTCAGGAGATGCGCGAGCTCGGCGCGGGCATACCGGCGCCGTCGAGGTCCGGCAGGGCGGCGGTGGACCGGCCGCTCATCAGCAGGAGCAGGGCCTGCACCGGGCCCTGCACGACCTCTCCCTCGCCGACCGCCCAGTCGGTGTCGGTGGCGACCAGCCGCAGGCCGCGCAGCCGCCGCTGGGGGTGGAAGAGGAAGCCGCGCTCCCAGATGTGGGTGGCGCAGACGCGGGCCGCCTCCAGCGGCATGGTGCGCCCGATGCGCAGCGGCACGGCGATGTCCTGGCCGTGCACCAGGGCGTCGAACAGCGGGTCGAGCGGCTTGGTGCCGAACGCCCGGCTGTGGGAGACGGCCGTCTTGCGGATCTCCTCGACGATGTCGCCGGTCGACTGCCGTCGCGCGTGCCGCACGGCCGTGTCGCGGACCACGCGGTTGAAGCTGCCGCGCGCCCTGACGAATTCCACCAGCACCCGTCCCACCTTGACCTCGACGGACATCGCGAGGTGGGCGGCCACTTCGCGGACCCGCCAGCCCTCGCACAGGGAGGGCCGGTCCCAGTCCTCGGGGGACAACCCGTCGAGCATGTCGGCCAGACCGCGTCGTTCGATTTCGAGGGCGGCCCAGATTTCCTGCTGGTTCATCACGCGCCTCCTACTAAGGTACCCTTAATATAAGGCTACCTTAGTAAAGAGGGGAACCCCCTTGGCCGCGACTCATCCGCCGCACGTCACCGCCCTGCTGTACGAGGCCTACATGCGCCTGTCGGACTTCACGTTCGAGGCGAGCAAGGAGTTCGACCCCCGCCTCCGGCCCGCCCACTCGGCGGTCTTCTTCCACATGGAGCACGAAGGCATCCGGCTGAGCCGGCTGGCGGAGAAGGCCCAGATGACGCCACAGGCGATGGGGGAGCTGATCGACGACCTGCAGGAGCTCGGCTACCTGCGCCGCGTCCCCGACCCCGCCGACCGCCGGGCCAAGCTCATCGTCTTCACCGAGGAGGGCGACCGGGCGCTGACGAAGGAATACGCCGTGATCGACGAGATCGAACGCCGCCTGGCGGACATGCTGGGCGAGGACGGCCTCACCGGCCTGCACGGCACCCTGAAGCGCATCATCACCGACTTCTGAACCGACTTCTGAGCCGGGAACCGCAGACTCGGCAGCCGTCAGCCGACCAGGCTCAGCGCGCTCTCACCGGAGGACTCGGCCAGCACCCAGCGGCCGCGGCCGCCGCGTTTGGCCTGGTACATGGCGGCGTCGGCGTCGCGGATCAGGTCGCCGGGGGTGGTGACGCCCTCCCGGAAGACGGCGACGCCGATGCTGGTCCCCACCCGCAGCTCGTGGTCGCCGTAGACGACGGGCTCGGCGATGGACGCCAGGATCCGCTCGGCCAGCGGGACCAGGTCGGTGCCGGCGGCGCTCTGCGGGCACAGCAGGGCGAACTCGTCGCCGCCGAGCCGTACCACGAGGTCCTCCTCGCGTACGGCGGCGCTCAGCCGGCGCCCGATCTCGATGAGCAGGGCGTCCCCGGCCTCGTGGCCGTGGGTGTCGTTGACCGCCTTGAAGCCGTCCAGGTCCAGATACAGCAGCACGTCGCCGGTGGCGCACTCCTCCATCCTGGTGTGCAGGGTGCGCCGGTTGGCCAGCCCGGTGAGCGGGTCGTAGGCCGCCTGGCGGATCAGCTGCTGCTCGGCGCGCTCCTGCTGGCGCACCGCCACCGCGAACCGGGTCAGGACGAAGCCGCTGGCCGTGACCGTGGCCAGCAGCAGCGCCATGCGCTGGCCGCCCGGGACCGATCCCTCGACCACCGCGATGACCGGGGCGGTCAGCAGGGCCAGGCCGAGGAAGACGACGCGGGCCGGGTGCAGGGTGCGGGTCTGGCGGGCGGGCCGGGTCAACTCGTCGCGGTCGGGACGCAGCGCGGTGATCACCATGAGCGCGTTGGCGAGCAGGACGACCCCGTTGACCGGCAGGAACGTCTCCGTGGAGACGGCCAGGGCGAGCCCGATGTCGGCGACCAGGCGGAAGAACCCTGCGGCGATCATCAGGCGGGTGGGGGCGCCGCGCGTCCCCGACGACAGCACCAGCAGCAGCACCGCCGCCATGATGACCACGTCGCCGACCGTGTAGGAGGCCTCCAGGATGATGCCCAGGGTGTACTGGCCGTCGGTCTCCTCCAGCGCGGGGGCGACGATGAGCCGCCACATGCCCAGCGCCGCGGCGCTGGTGAGGGTCAGCATGTCCAGCAGCGGCTCGCGCAGCCGCCGGCCGGACCGCCGCCGGGCCATGATCATGATGGCGACGCCGATGGCCGCGTACCCGCTGAGCCAGGGCGCGTCGATCCACCCGGTCGGGTCGGTCTCCGGCAGGAAGTAGTAGAAGACCGTCGCCGTCGTGTCGCCGATGAGCAGGAGCGTCTGCCCCACGGCGATCAGCACCCACGGACGCCGCGTGACGGCGTCGCCGGGGCGCAGCGCCGCCCACCAGGCGGCGGCACATATCAGCATGTAGACGGCCTGGTACGCGATCTCGGCGATCAGATTGCCGGCCGTCACCGAGACGACGGCGGCGGCGAGCACGGCCGTCGCTATCAGCCATCGGGTACGGAGAACGGTCATGTTCATGTGATCGGCCGATGACCCTGTGAGATGAGGTCAATCCTCTGCGTATCGATACTCTTTTGCGAAGCCGGCGCCCCCGGGCGGGGGACCGGCCCGCGGACACGGGAAAAGGGGTGCGGGGCACCCGTACGGATGCCCCGCACCCCTTCCTCCTCCCGGTGCCGCGGCCCTGCCCGGCCGCGGTACCGGCCCGCGCGTCAGGCGGAGTGCTGGGCCGGGACCGGAACGGTCGTGTCGGCCGCGCGCCGCGCGTCGAGGGCGAGCATCAGGCGGTCCTGAAGCTTGAAGGTGCCCACGATGAGGTTGCGGTAGGCGCCCGCCAGGGTGTCCGGCGGCGGCTCGAAGGCGTCGTCGTCGAGCTCGATGACCTCACCGATCCGGTCCACGAGCAGGCTGACCCACTCGTCGTCGACCGAGACGATCACGTTCATCGCCGGGACGTTCAGGTCCCTCGGCGGCAGGCCGAGCTGGACCCTCAGGTCCACCGCGGCGATGACCTGACCGCGGAGGTTGAACAGGCCGCCGACCGAGGTCGGCGCCAGCGGGACGCGGGTGTACTCGTGGAAGCGCAGGACCTCCTGCACCTGGGCCACGTCCACCCCGAAGAGCTGGTCAGCCACCTCGAAGGTGGCGTACTGGCGGCTGGGCATTGTCAGGCTCCGACCATCGAGTTGGTGATTTCGGACATTTCCGCGTAGAAGCGGGGGTCGGCGGCGAGGATCGCCCGCCGCACGTCCAGCAGCTCGGTGACGCGCTGCTGGATGACGGCCGAACCGGTCAGGCCGTCGTCGTCGAGGTCGCTGCGGGACTCGATGTGGTCCTCGACGATGTCGACGATCTGCTCGACGACCAGGGCCACGCTGCGGCCGCGCTCGGTGTAGACGACCGCGGGCACGGTCTCGCCCTCGGAGACGTCGTAGCAGCCCAGCAGCGAGGCCAGGCGGATCACCGGCAGGATGTGGTCGCGGTACTGGACCACCTCCCGGCTGCCGACCCGCTCGATGCGCTCGACCGGGAACTCCTCCAGACGGGTGACCATGTCCAGCGGGATCGCCACGCGGCGCTCGCCGATGCCGGCGATGAGCAGGCGCTCGATGCTGCCGCCGCGCGGGCGGGTGTCGGCGTGGTCGAGCTGCGCGCGCTCGGCGGCCTCGGCGGCCAGGTGCGAGCGGCGGGCCAGCGACGGGATGTCGAGGATCAGCGCGACCTTGCCGTCGCCGACGATGGTGGCGCCGGCGTACACGCCCACGTCCTTCATCCGGCCGGTCAGCGGCTTGACCACGATCTCCTCGGTGTTCAGGACCCGATCGACGACCAGGCCGAAGCGGCGGCCGTCGGCCTGCAGCACCGCGATGTAGACGTCGCGGTCGCTGTTGCGCACCGGCAGGCCCAGCGTCTCGTCCAGGCGGACCAGCGGGAGCAGCTTGCCGCGCAGCCGGTAGACCGGCGCACCCGACACGTGCTCGATCGCCTGGCCGGACTGGCCGTCGACGAACACCAGCTCGTCGACGCCGACCTGCGGGATGGCGTAGCGCTCGGCGCCGCACTCGACGGTGAGGGCCTGGATGATCGCCAGGGTGAGCGGGATGGTCAGCCGCCACGTCGTGCCCTTGCCCAGCGTCGAGTCCACATCGACGGCGCCGCCGATCTGCTCGATGTTGGTCTTGACCACGTCCATGCCGACACCGCGGCCGGAGACGTTGGTGACCTTCTTGGCGGTGGAGAAGCCGGGCTGGAAGACCAGAGCGATGATCTCGCGCGACTCCATCCGGGCGAGCTGGTCACGGGTGACCACGCCGCGGTCCAGCGCCGTCTGCGCCACCCGCTCGACGTCGATGCCCGCGCCGTCGTCCTTGATCTCCACGATGACGTGGCCGCCCTCGTGGTAGGCGCGCAGCGTCAGGGTGCCCTGGCCGGGCTTGCCCTTGGCGACGCGCTCCTCGACGGTCTCGATGCCGTGGTCGACGGCGTTGCGCACCAGGTGGGTCAGCGGGTCCTTGACCGCCTCCAGGAGGCTGCGGTCGAGCTCGGTCTCCTTGCCCTCCATGGCCAGCTTGACCTGCTTGCCCAGGGAGCCGCTGAGGTCGCGCACGACGCGGGGCAGCTTCGACCAGATGTGGTCGATGGGCTGCATACGCGTCTTCATGACGCTCTCCTGCAGCTCACTGGTGATCAGGTTCAGCCGCTGGGTGGTGCGCACCAGCGCCGGGTCGGAGACCTCGCTGACGCCGCGGACGATCTGGTTGCGGGTGAGCACGAGCTCACCGACCAGCCGCATGAGCGTGTCGAGCAGGTCGACGTCCACGCGGATGGAGCTCTCGGCGATGCTGCGCCGGGCGTTCTGGCCGGTCTCCTCGGCCGGGTGTGCGGCCGCCGGCGGGGCGGTGGGGGAGGGCTCCGCGGCCTTGACGGCCTTGACGGGCTCCGGCTCGGGCTCGGCCTCCGCGACGGGCTCGGGCTCCGCCTCGACCTCAGTCTCAGCCTCCACCTGGGCCTTCTCGGCGGCGGGCGCCTTGGGCGCGGCCGCCTTCTTCGCCTTGGCGGCGGGCTTGGCCTTGGGCGCCGAGGGGTCCTCGATGCACTCCTGCACCTGGGCGATGACCGACTCGACGTCGACGTCGCCCTCGCCGCCGGTCTCCTCGATCGAGCCGAGCAGCGTGCGCACGGTGTCCACCATGGCCAGCAGGGCGTCCGCACTGGCCGGGTTCATCTGCTGGGCGCCGTCACGAAGACGCGACAGCAGCGACTCACCTGCGTGGGTCAGCGTCTCCAGGCGGTGGAACGCCAGGAAGCCACTGGTGCCCTTGATGGTGTGGATTGTCCGAAAAATGCTGGAAAGCATCTCCCGGGAGCCGGGGTCCTGCTCCAGCGCCACCAGGTCCCGGTCCAGCTGGTCCAGGTTCTCGTGACTCTCAACCAGGAACTCCTGGATGATGTCGCCCAACTCGTCCACGATGGTCCTCTCCCTCTCTTATAAGCCAGCCCTTTCATCGGCGGCCCCGGACGGCACCTGAGGAAGTCCTGAAAACCTCGGTTGTCTGCTTTCGGGCTCTTTTTCCTGCTTTCTCTTAAGGCGTCAGGCCGAGTGCCGATGCGGAGGTACCAGAGAACTTCTGGTCTGAGCCCGCGACGACGCCTCGGCGCCCGTCGCCCGCAGCGGCAGGGACGCCGCACGCGGTGGGAGACCCCGGGCGCCATGGAAGGGACACAGATGCGCCGCACAGGCATGCGTCACGCGCACCGAACCATGCGCACGATGACGACCGCGGGCCTGCTCGCCGTCGCGCTCCTGAGCGGGACGGGCATGGCCACCGCGGCCCACGCCGCCGACAAACCCGGCACCGTCCGCAAACCGGCGGGACAGCTCGTCTCCGGCCAGTACATCGTCGTACTGAAGAACGGCACCGCCGTCTCCTCGACCGCGGTACGCCAGCAGGCCGGCAAACTGACCACCCGCCGCGGCGGCAAGGTCGCCCGCACCTTCACCGGCGGCATCAAGGGCTTCACCGTACGGGCCTCCGAGGCCCAGGCCCGCATGCTCGCCGGAGACCCCGCGGTCGCCTACGTCGAGCAGGACACCCGGGTACGCGCCACCGACACCCAGACCGGCCCCACCTGGGGCCTGGACCGCCTCGACCAGCGCACCCGCGGCCTCGACGGCTCCTACACCTACGACAGCACCGCCTCCGGCGTCGGCGTCTACGTCATCGACACCGGCATCAGGTCCGGCCACACCGACTTCGGCGGCCGGGTGACGGGCGGCGTGGACACCGTCGGCGACGGATACGGCACCGCCGACTGCAACGGGCACGGCACCCACGTGGCCGCCACCGTCGGCGGACAGACCTGGGGCGTGGCCAAGGGCGCCGACCTGCACCCCGTCCGCGTGCTCGGCTGCGACGGCAGCGGCACCGTCTCCGGCGTGATCGCCGGAGTGGACTGGGTGACCCAGAACGCCACCGGCCCGTCGGTGGCCAACATGAGCCTGGGCGGATCGGCCAGCACCGCCCTGGACGACGCGGTCCGCCGCTCCGTCGCCGCCGGCGTCACCTACGTCGTCGCCGCCGGCAACAGCGCGACCGACGCCTGCGCGGCCTCGCCCGCCAGGGTCTCCGAGGCCGTCACCGTCGGAGCGACCTCCGCCGCCGACAGCCGCGCCTCCTTCTCCAACTACGGCCGCTGCCTGGACCTGTTCGCCCCCGGCGTGAACATCACCTCCGCCTGGAGCACCGGCGACACCGCCACCAGGACCATCAGCGGCACCTCCATGGCCGCCCCGCACGTGGCCGGCCTGGCCGCCCTGCACCTGGCGGCCGACCCCGCCGCGACCCCGCGGCAGGTCGCCCAGGCCCTCACCGAGGAGGCCACCCCGGGCATCGTGGGCAACGCCGGAACCGGCTCGCCCAACCTGCTGGCCTACAGCGGCACCGAGGAGGTCCCGGCGCCCCCGGCGCCCGAACCCGAGCCGCCCGCCGAGACCCACTTCGTCAACGACATCGACGTGCCGCTGTCGAAGTCGTGGTACGGCAGCCAGGCGAGCCTGACCGTGCGCGGCATGGCCGACGGCGCCGACACCGCGACCGTCACCGTGGCGGTCAAGCGGGCCAGCCGGGCCGACCTCGTGATCGACCTGGTCCTGCCCGACGGCAAGACGATCCCGCTGCGCAAGCTCAGCCTGCGCGACCGCGGCGCCGACCTGAACGCCGTCTACACCGTCCCCGTGGCCGGACGCGCCCTCGACGGCACCTGGAAACTGCGCCTGCGCACCCTGCTGCCGCTGCGCAACAACGGCTACCTCGACTCGTGGAGCGTCAGGTTCTAGCGACCGGCGCGTCCCTGATCGTGCCCGGTGCCTGTGGCGATGCCCCGCCGCAGGCACCGGGCGCAACCCTTCGGCACCCGTAGGGCAACCCCCTATGAGACCCACATCACACGTAATGGGATCAGACGTCACGTACGACCGACCCGTAGCACCGAATCCTGCAGAACCGGACAAGGAGATGACATCCCGATGAGCACCGAGATCAGCAAGACCGTCCGAGCCGAAGCGCTGGCCCTGGCGCCCGTTTCGGCGACCGCCCTCCTGGACCGCGAGACGGCCGACACCGCGATCCTGCAGGTGATCGACCAGCACGGCGGCGAGGCCGGCTGCGTGGCCGCCTTCGCCCAGGAGTTCGGCGAGCACCCGGAACTGGCCTGCGAGCGGATGCGCTGGGCGAGCTCGGTGGTGGACTCCCTTTATGGGTGAGTTGTGCGATCCATACGCCTTTACAATGTAAAGACGGGTAGATCGGACACCTCTCAGCCGGAGACTCACCCTACGGCCGTACGGGAACGCCTCGCACCACTGGCCGCCTCGCACAGCCGCACCCTCAGCTGCGCCATGACCTCCGGATCGGGCGCCCCCCGGTTCTCCCGCTCCCTGGCCGTACGCTCGGCCCGCTGGGCCTGTTCCAGCAGCCGCACCCGGTTCGCCTCCGCCCGCACCTGCGAGGGCAGCGGCGCGCGGAGCGTCCCGTCGTCGTCGGCCCAGGCCGCCACCCGCCAGCGGACCCAGCCGGGCATCCAGCGCGGGTCGTCGGTGTAGGGCCACGGCCGGCCGTCCGGCTGGAGGTTGAAGGCGTACTTGACGTCGTTGACGGTGGCGCCGGCCTGGAACAGCGGGCGCAGCAGGTGTCGCAGGTGCTTCTCCGGCAGCTTGCGCAGCACCGGGTCGTCCTCGCGCAGCCGCCGGCAGGCCTGCAGCCGCTGGGATTTGGTGACCGGCGTGACGGTGCCCGACCACGCAGGCTCGGGTGTCGCGGGCGCGGAGCTCGCCGGTGCGGGCTTGTGATCTTTTCGCGGCGCGTGATCTTGATCGCTCGCGCGCGCGTGTACGGGGCTCATAGATCTTTCTCCTACGTAAGGAGAAACCCTTGGGGTCCGAGTTACGTCCACAGGAAGCGTTTCCACAGGCCAGGGCACGTCCTCCCATCGCTCGGGGACGACCTCGGGGACCGGCGGGACCAGGCGCTCGAGCTCCTCGGGGTCCATGGCCTCCAGGACCGCCACGGGGACGGTCAGGGCGTACTGGGCGGCGAGGTTGCCCAGGCGGTCGCCGGCACCGCGCCTGCGTCGTCCGCGCAGCTGCGGGGTGGAGCCGGACATCAGGACGAACAGGAAGCCGTGGATGCGCAGCCAGCGGATCCGGTCGGCGAGGGTCGAGCGCGAGACGCCGGCCTCCTGGGCGAGCCTGTCCCAGGTGGCGCCGCTCCACGGCTTGGTGATCATGTCGGAGTCGGCGTAGCGCATCAGCACCCACACCACGTGCATCGTGTTGCGCCACCAGTCGGCGCGGCGGTGGGCCGCGTCCGGGCACATGGCGATGACCTCGCACCAGAGCACGAGTGACTGGGCCCTGGTGAGGGCGGGGGGGATTTCCTTATGCATATGTTTCATGGGGGGGACTTTGCTCAAAGTAGAAGGAATTGGGCGGGGACCGACATTGCGTGAGACAGGTCGGGACACGCGGAAGGGACCGTTTCCGCGTACGAGTGGCCGACCCGGGGGCCAATCGTCTATGGTGGACTCCACAGGTGTTAGACCCTGTTCCAGGCACGCAAAAGCTCCGACCGCCGATAAGACTTCGGAAGCTTCGGGCTTGAGGCTCTTCTGAGGCTCTGGCTGTCGGGCAACAGAGGATCTCGGAAGTTCCGGTCCAGAGATCTTCTGGACGTCTGCGGTTCCTGGTTCAGGTGTTTGTGGGGGAGTCCCTCGCGCATGGTTTGTGAGGCCGCAGCGCGGGGGCTTCCGCGTTTATGGGCACCGCTTTTTTTAGCGGCGGTTTACGTTAGCGCTCGCGCCTCCTCTTTCGGAGGTGAATCAAGATATTCATGCCGCCGCCTCCTGACGCCCCTCGATGAGCGGGAGCTGGTCCTGCGCCGCCGGACGTGGCGGCGGAGCCAGAACGAAGTCATGCTCGCGTGCCAGCACCGTGACGATGTACTCGTTCACAGAGCATCCGCGCTGCTGGGCGAATGTCTTGATGTCGCCGAGAAGCTCAACGGGCACCCGTAGGGGGTGCTGCTTCACCGGCCCCCACTTGGGGTCAGGTCCGCGCTTGCTACCACTCATGCAGCCCGTTATATCGAATTGACGAATCAGCGATCCAGTGCGTCCTCGGCGCGTCGCGAAAATATTCGGAGAGTCGGCGCTGTCGGGCTTGTCTGGTTAAAGGGAATCTTTGGTTAATGCCACGAATTTCCCATGCGCCGCGCCGATGGGGATTTGTGAGGGGCTTTTCCCGCTCTCCGGATGCCGCGTGCCCGGATCACTCCCTGCTCCGTTGTTTCCTGTCGTGGAACGCGGATTTTTCTAGTGTTCCGGTGGGATGTGAGGGTTCGCAGAAGCCTGCACCCGTACGGCACCTTTAGCGCACTTCTCCCGCTACGCCCGGACGGCTTACTGGATGACGAAGGCCGCTGGCACAGGGTTCTTCACCGGCCGGCTTCCGCCCCGTGCGATGCCACCAGGCCGACGTCCTATCGCCGAACAAGGGATCGCCTTCGTGACTTTCGCCGCTCGCCTCACCACCCGCGCCCGTGTCCTGACCGCCACCCTCGGCCTCGCCGCCACCGCCGCGGCCACCCTGGCCACCGGCGGCGCCGCCCACGCCGACTCCGCCCCGGCGCAGCGGCCCCCGGCGGACAGCCTGGCCAAGGTGAGCGCCGAGCAGCTGCTGAAGGTGGCCCAGGAGCAGATCGGCGTCGAGGAGAACGGCGCCGGCGGCGGCACCAAGTTCCACTCCTGGTACATGGGCTCCCAGCGGGCCAAGGAGACCGTCGCCCGCGACGGCGGCAACGTCAAGGCCTACGCCAACGCCCCCTGGTGCGCGATGTTCGTCTCCTGGGTCGGCGAGCAGGTCGGCCTGCGCCCGAGCGTCGGCTGGGACGCCTACACCGTCACCTACGCCCAGTGGTTCAAGGACAACGGGCGCTTCGGCACCAAGGCCACGCCCGGCTCGGTCGTCTTCTTCGACTGGGACCGGAGCGACGACATCTCCGGCATCGATCACGTCGGCCTGGTCAAGAAGGACAACGGCGACGGCACGATCACCACGATCGAGGGCAACACCGGCAACGGCAAGGTCGAGCAGCGCGTGCGCCCGAAGTCCCAGGTCGTGGGCTACGGCTACCCGCAGTACGCCTCCTGACCGGAGCGCGGCGGGCACATGCGAAAGAGGGGGTACGGCGCGGC
>NZ_BOOJ01000108.1 GCF_016863175.1 Paraplanobispora siamensis | reverse complement strand
GGGGGAGCGCGTCTGGCCCGGGTCGCATTTTGATCGGCGGGTGTGAGCGGGTGGTGCGACCTTGGGCGGAGGCGGATGTCCGACCGTGGGCAGACGCCGCATGATCGGTTGAAGCGATAGCTTCGCGTCATGCAGTGGCGGCGGATCGTCCGTGAGGCGCCCTACCTGGCCCGGGGGATCGTCCTCGCCGTTCTGGGCGCGTTCGCGAGTGTGTACCTGCTGGCCGGGGTGCCGATCGCGATCGTCGTGTTCGCGCTGCAGCTCGTTCACGTCCTTCCGGCGCTCAGGCGGTTCCGGGGGCCGATGCTGTTCGCCGTACAGGCCGGAGCCGGGTTCTGGGGCGTTCTCGCCTCCGGCGCGTCCGTCGGCATGCTCGGCTTCCTGGCCGGGTCACTGCTGCTGTCGCCGCTGTGGTCGCTCGCTCCGGCGGTCGCCGTGGCGGCGGCGGTTATCGGCTCCGTCCGGTACGGCGAAGCGTCCGCCACGGCCGACGCCACGATCACGATGGTCCTGATCGCGCTGGTGGTCTACGGGCTGACCCGGCTCACCGAGCGGGTCGACCAGCTGCACTCGGCCAGGCTCGCCCTCGCCGTGTCCGCCGTCGCCGAGGAGCGGCTGCGCATCGCCGCCGAACTGAGCGACGGTCTCGGGCGAGGCCTCGCCATGATCGCCGAAGGCGGCAGGCGCGCCCTGGCCGAGCCGGAACGCACGGCCGAGATCCTCGGACAGGTCGCGGGCACGGCACGGCGCGCCCTGGCCGAGGCGCGGGCCGCCGCCTCCGGGTACCGCGCCATGTCCCTGGCGCCCGAGATCACCACCGCCCGCGCGATGCTGGCGGCCGCGGGCGTGACCGCGCACGTGCGCGTCGGCCACGCCGAACCGCTGGGGCCCGCGGGCGCACTGCTCGCGGCCGTGCTCCGGGAGGCGGTGACCGAGGTCGTACGGCGCGGCACAGCGACGACGTGCGAGATCGAGACCGGCACGTCCGAGGGCGGAGTCCGGCTCCGCGTCTCCAACGACGGAGCCAGGACCGCGGAGGACGAGAGCCTGGGCGACCTTCCCGGCCGGGTCGCCGAGGCGGGCGGATCGCTCACGACGGGCCTGTCCTCCACCGGCCGTTTCACCGTCTCCGCCGTGCTTCCCGGCACCGGATCCGCTCCGTCGCTCCCGCCGGACGACCGGCACGCCTCCGTTCTCTCCTCCACCCTGCTGGCCGTCGTCCTGGCCGGGTTCAGCGCCAAGGCGCTGCTCCAGCTCCCGGCGGGCTCGCTGCTCCCGGCGGCCGCCTGTCTCGGGTCGATCCTCCTCCTGCAGCTCCGCCTGGTGTCCGGCCGCCACCTGCGGTCACTGGCGGTCATGGCCCTGCTCACCTATCTCCCGATCCCCGCCTTCGGCGCGGTCTGGCTGGGCGTCGCCGGTTTCCTCTCCGGTCCGCTCCTGCTGGCCTTCCCCGCGGTGCTCGCCTGGCCGCTCGTCGCCTCCGTGACGGCGAGTGCCGCGGTCATCGGCGTCGCCCTCGGGCTGGAGCCCGCCGTGACGGTGAACTACACCGTGAGCACGCTGGTGACCGGCCTGGTCGTCCACGGGCTCCTCCGCCTGGCCCTGCTGGTGAAAGAGATCCAGGCGATCAAGGAGGAGCTGGCCCGCTCCGCGGTGGTCGAGGAGCGCCTGCGCGCCGCCCGGGACCTGCACGACCTGCTCGGCCACAGCATGGCGGCGATCCTCCTCAAGTGCGAGCTGGCCAGGAGGCTCGACCCCGTCCGGGCCCGCGTCGAGATCGAGGACGTGCTCGAGATGGTGGAGAAGGCCGAGGCCGACATGCGCTCCGTCTCCGGGGAACGGCACGAGATGTCGCTGGCCGTCGAGACGGAGTCGGCGCGGTCGCTCCTGGGCGCCGCCGGCATCGATGTCACGGTCGAGCTGGGCCACGGCCGGGTCACCGCGGAGGTCGAGACCGTGCTGAGCACGGTGCTGCGTGAGGCGGTGACCAACGTGCTCCGGCACAGCGCCGCACGCTGCTGCACGATCGCGACGGACTGCGAGCGGGGCGAGGTACGGCTCCGCCTGCGCAACGACGGCGTGCGCCCGGCCGCGGTTCCCGCCGAGGGCCCCGCCCCGGACCGGACCGCGGGGCGCCGCGGCTCGGCGGGAGTCGGCAACCTGACCACGCGGCTGGCCGCCCTCGGCGGCAGTCTCGCCACCACCCGCGACGGCGAGCGGTTCGAGATCGAGGCCCGTGTCCCCACCGCATCCCTCGCGATGTCCGTACCCGCCGGCTGAGGCTACCCGCGCCTCGGACGGCAAGGCGCCGCGGTCCCTCCCCGGCGGCCCCGCCCCCGGGAGGCCGGGCTGTGTGGGCGCGGTGTGATCAGATCCAGCCCGCCTCTCTCGCGATGCGCACGGCGTCGACCCGGTTGCGGGCGTTGAGCTTGGCGACGATCGCGGTGATGTAGTTGCGCACGGTCCCCGCGCTCAGGAAGAGACGCCCGGCGATCTCGGCGGCGTCGATCCCCTCGGCCACCAGCCGGAGCACGTCGGCCTCGCGGGGAGTGAGCGGGTTGTCCGCCAGATCCCAGGCCGTCACCGCCAGCGAGGGGTCGAGCACCCGCTCGCCGCCGGCCACCGCGCGGATGGCGGCCACCAGTTCCTCCGGCGGTGCGGTCTTCAGCAGGAACCCGTCCACCTGCGCGCCGAGCGCCCGGCGGAGATGGCCCGGCTTGCCGTACCCGGTGAGGATGAGCGTCCGGCAGGCGGGCAGTCGCGAGCGGAGCTCCCCCGCGGCGGCGAGACCGTCGAGCGCGCCGCCGGGCATGTCGATGTCGAGCACCGCGACGTCGGGCCGGTGCAGGAGCGCGGCGGGCACCACGGCGTCGCCCGACTCGACGGCGGCGACGACCTCCAGGTCCTCCTCCAGGCCCAGCAGCGCCGCCAGGGCGCCCCGGACGACGTACTGGTCCTCGGCCAACAGCACACGGATCACGGGACATGTCTACCAGTGCCCGGATCATGACGATGTCATGATCCGCCGGTGATCACATCTCTGGCCCAGGGGACCGCAGACCAGCAGGCTGGCAGGCATGACAGACGTGGTGCGTTTGGACGCGGTGAGCAAGGTGTACGGCACGGGCCAGGGTGCGGTGGCGGCCCTGCGCGAGGTGACGGCGGGCATCCCGCAGGGGAGCTTCACCGCGGTGATGGGACCGTCGGGGTCGGGGAAGAGCACGTTTCTGCACTGCGCGGCCGGGCTGGACTCACCGTCCTCGGGCTCGGTACGGCTGGGCGGCACCGAGCTGACCGGGATGGACGAGACGCGGCTGACGAAGCTGCGCAGGCGGCGGATCGGATTCGTGTTCCAGGCGTTCAACCTGGTGCCCTCGCTGACCGTGGCCGAGAACATCACGTTGCCGCTCCGGCTCTCGGGCAAGCGGGTGGATCGGGCCTGGTTCCGCGAGATCGTCTCGCGGGTCGGCCTGGACGGGCGGACCGGGCACCGGCCCGCCCAGCTCTCCGGCGGGCAGCAGCAGCGGGTGGCCATCGCCCGGGCGCTGGTGATCCGGCCCGAGGTGGTCTTCGGCGACGAGCCCACCGGCGCGCTCGACACGATGACCGCCCGTGACGTGCTGAGGCTGCTCCGCGAGGTGGTGGACGGCATGGGCCAGACCGTGGTGATGGTCACCCACGACCCGGTGGCGGCCTCCTACGCCGACACCGTCCTGTTCCTGGCCGACGGCCGGATCGTGGACGCGATGACCGCGCCGACCTCCGACCGGGTGGCCGAGCGGATGACCAGACTGGGAGCGTGGGCGTAATGATCTTCTTCGCGTTGCGGGCGATCCGGCACCGCAAGGCCGGCTTCGCGGGCGCCTTCATCGCCCTGATGTGCGCGGCGGCCCTGGTCTGCGCCTGCGGGATGCTGCTGGAGACCGGGTTGCGCGGCGGCGTCGCCCCCGAGCGCTACGCGGGCGCCCCGATGCTCGTCGCGGGCGACCGGTACGTCCGCGAGACGATCCGCAAGTCGGAGGAGAAGACCAAGACGAAGGCCAAGGCCCTGTCGGAGCGCCGGTGGATCCCCGCCTCCCTCGCCGGGGAGCTGGGCCGGCTCCCCGGGGTCGAGCGGGTCGTCACCGAGGTGACGTTCCCCGTCCTGGTCGCGGGCCGGTCCTTCTGGGGGCACGGCTGGGAGTCGGCCCCGCTCACCCCGTTCACCCTGCGCGCCGGACGCGCGCCCAGGGACGGGAACGAACTGGTGGCGGACGCGCGGGCGGGGCTGGACGTGGGCGCCGAGGTGACCGTGGAGTCATCGGCGGGATCACGGGTCTACCGGGTGACGGGCCTCACGGCCGAGGCCCTGCCCAGCCAGGACACGCTGTTCTTCGCCGCCTCCGAGGCCCGCCGCCTGGCCGGCCGCCCCGGTCTGGTCAGCGCGATCGGCGTCTTCCCCCGGTCCGGCGCACCTCGGATCGATCTGACCCCGGTGCTCGGCGGTGCGGTCGTCCACACCGGCGACGAGCGCGGCGCGGCCGAGTTCCTCGACGCGGAGCAGGCACGGCTGAAGCTGATCAGCATGGGCGGCGCCCTCGGCGGTACCGCGCTGCTGGTCGCGGTCCTCGTCGTGGTCGGCACGTTCGCGCTCTCCGTCCAGCAGCGCCATCGGGAGCTCGCCCTGCTGAGAGCGGTCGCGGCGACACCCCGGCAGGTACGTCGGCTGCTCGGCGGCGAGGCGCTCGTGCTCGGCGTCGTCGCCGGAATCCTGGGGTCCGCTCTGGGAGTCGGCCTGGGGTTCTGGCTGCGCTCCCGGTTCGTCGCGCTGGGTGTGATGCCGGAGAACCTGCGGCTCGTGGTGAGCCCGTTCCCGGTACTCGCCGCGCTCGCGGCGACCGTCCTGGCCGCCCGGACCGCCGCGCGCGTCTCCGCCCGCCGTACCGCCCGCATCCGCCCGGTCGAGGCTCTCGGTGAGGCGGCGATGCCGACCGCGCGCCTGCCCCGGGGACGGATGCTCGCCGGGCTGTTGTGCGCCGCGGGTGGCGCCGTGCTGACGTCGGTGCTGTCGGGGCTGTCCACCGAGGCGGCGTCCGGCCCGGTGACGATGCTGACCGCACTGGTGTGGACGGTCGCGGTCGCCCTGCTCGGCCCGGTGATCGCCCGGGTGGTCGTCGCGCTGCTCGGAGTGGTACTGCGCGCCTCCCGGGTGAGCGGGTACCTCGCCGCCGCGAACCTGCGGGCCGGATCGCACCGGCTGGCCTTGGTGATCACTCCGCTCAGCCTGATGGTCGCGATGACGTGCACGATCCTGTTCGTGCAGACCACGATGGGGCACGCCGCCCAGGAGGAGGTGGCGGCGGGCGACCGCGCCGACTACGTGCTCGGCACGCGGGTTTCCTCCGCCGCGGCCGAGGCCGTACGCGGGGTGCCGGGCGTGGAGGCGGTCACCGAGGTGCTGCACACCTCGGTCCGGGTCGGCCTGGAGAAGTACGGCGCGCAGGCCGTCACGCCCGCGGGGCTCTCGCTGACGCTCGACCCCGGGGTGGTCGCCGGGTCGCTGCATGAGCTCGGCCCGGCGACGGTCGCCGTCAGCCGCACCGCCGCATCCCGCCTCGGAGTGTCGGTCGGCTCGCCGCTCCGGCTCACCCTCGGCGACGGCACTCCCGTGACGCTCCGCGTCGTCGCCCTCTACGAGCGGGGTCTCGGGTACGGCGAGCTCCTCCTGGCGCACGAACTGGTGCGTACGCGCGTGGACGACCCGTTCTCCACCGCCCTGGTCTCGGCGCCGTCGCTCTCCCGCGCGGCCCTGGAGCGGGCGGTGCCCGGCGTCGCGGTGCTCGACAGGGCCCGGGCCGCCGCGGCGGGAACGCCGACCGCCGAGGTCAACTACGTGACGATGGGTCTGATCATCGCGTTCACTGCGATCGCCGCGGTCAACACGCTGGCGATGTCCGCCTCGGACCGCTCCCGCGAGTTCGCCCTGCTCCGTCTCGTCGGCACCACGCGCCGGCAGGTGCTGCGGATGGCCCGTCTGGAGACGCTGACCGCGGTGCTGGTCTCGGTGGCCGTCGGCACAGTGATCTCGCTGGTCACGCTCACGGCCTTCAGCCTGGGCATGACCGGTTCGGCCCGGCCGCACGTACCGCCGTCGGCCTACCTGGCCCTGGTCGCCTCGGTGGCCGCCCTGACCCTGACCGCCACCGCCCTTCCCGTGCGGTTCGTCCTCCGTACCCGCCCCGCCGAGGCGATCTCCTGATCTGCGGATCCGGTTGGGATGAGACGGGATACGTCTTCACCAGCCGCGACGGGGCTCCGGTGGCGCCGGACTACCTCGGGGTCCGCTTCCGAGGCTGGTAGCGGCCAGCGGGCTGCCGCCGGCGCGGCTGCACGACCTGCACCACGGCGCGGACGATCCGCAACGGGCGGCGGGCTCGCATGACCCAGCTGTGACCCAGGCATGTCCCAGGTCGTGACCGCGGGTTCTCCCGGTCGGGAGAACCCGCAAGCCAGGGTGGTAGGGCGCCTGGGACTCGAACCCAGAACCTACGGATTAAAAGGGTTCATCGCAGGCCAGAGGCTATGGGCGGTCCATCCTGAACGGCTGTGAACGGCCCTGGACTGCAACGGGGACTGCAACCGAGGCGAGGCTCAGCAGAAAGATGGTCCTCGGGCCTCCGTGCCTTGGGGCTGTCACCTGGTACGGCCACGGTATCCCGGTGGGCCGGCGTGGTGCCGGTCTCATCGTGTTCCGCGACAGCGGCCGGATCGCTGTCAGTGCGTCGTCACTGGAAGTGTTCCGGCTCGTCGTCTGCCGGGCGTTGCGATGTGGCCTGCTCATCGCTGTCGATCGTGCGTTGCCAGCGGGCTTGGATATCCGATAGACGCTGGGCCATCTGCTCGACCCGGTGGTGGGCCGCCACAGCGTCATGGTGGGCCTGTTCGCCTCGCCGGACGGCCTCTTCGGCCTGTTGCCGCATGTCGTGCACTGCCCGGTTGCGCTGGCTGGTCCGGGCGCTGCTGGGGAGGTCGTCGTGGGCGATCTCATCGCGCCATGGCGGCTGGCGCTGCTGGTCTTCGACGATGGCCTGTTCGCGATCGGCCTGGGCCGCCAGCCGGTCGGCTTGAGCAGCGGTCCGATCGTCTGCACTTGCCTGACGGTCGCGTTGCGCCTGCAGCCGATCCTGCTGGGCCGCGGCTGCGTCCGTCTGGGCCGCCGTCTGATCTTTGCGCATCTGTATCCAGGCGTTGCGCAGCGCGGCGCGGTCCCACTGGTTGTGCTCGCGGTCGACGGCGCGTAGCTGTCGGCTCAGCGCCTGTGCCTGTGAATCGGTGTCGGCTGGGCAGTCAGTCTCCCCGGCCGCCCGGTCGCGCTGTTCGGCCGCCCACAGCATGTCATGGAAGTCACGATCGGTGGCATCGGTCGCATCCTGGGCCCGCTGCTGCTCCTGGTGGCGTGTCACGGCGGCCTCGTCACGGCGGGCTGCCTCATCGTCGCGCCGGCGGGCGGCCAGATCGCGCTGCGCGGCGGCCTCATCCCGGGCGAAGGCCGCCTCTGTGTGAGCGTGGGTGCTTTCCTGCGGTGGGACCGGTCGGCCGTTGCGGCGGGCCGGGTCAAGGCGCTCGCGCATCACCGCGGCTATGCGCTGGGCATCGGCGGCCAGCGGATCATTCTCCAGTCGGCCGGCCATCGCTTCCAATAGCGTCGCGATCGCGTGAGTCTCTTGCTCGTCGAACATCGTTGCGACCTCCCGCGGGGAAACACCATCACCGACGGTATGCCCGGCAAGCCAAGCGTAAATGGCTGCGTCGCAAGAACTAGAGCACCGGGTAGATCAGCACGGTTGTCCGGTGGTATCGCCGTGGCCTGGGTCTTGTCCCTTTGATCGATCCCGGTGTTTTCGCTGGCTCTGCACATCGGGCGCCCCGATTGTGTCCTGCGCGGACACGCACGGCTTCCCCTGACTGATCGTCCCGTCTGCCTCGTCCCATCCGTAGGACAGCGGGCCGGCGACGGAGGATCACGCCCGTCTTCGCGTGTGCCTCGACCGGCCGCCGTTCCTCGATCATCGGACGCCGGCGAGCACAGACGGGCTTGAGCCGCAAGAGCCGGGCTGCCGGGCTGCTGGGCTGTGCCTGGGACGCGGCAGGCGAGACGATCAGGCTCCCCCTCAGCCGGCTACGATCCTCGGGCCGGCAAGTGCGATCATCCCGGAGCTGAGGCCCCCGCCGGAGGCTGCATAGGGGTTGTTGCGGTCACGCTGCCGATGGAACCATCGACGGATGAACGATGGCTGCTGTCCGACCTGTATGGCGGTCTGGGCGCTGGTGGCGAGAGCGCGGGCGGAGTCGGCGAAGGAACTGGCGCACACGGCAAGCCTGATGGCGGCCAAGGCTGCGATGCGGGGTGTTGAGCTGCAAGAGAGGCGCGAGAGGCTGGCGGAGCGGGCAGCTCATTTCGAGGCGCGTCGACAGCAATCCCAACAGTGGACTGACGGGCAGGCGCGGTAGGCAAAGCTGCCTACGGCCGCCGCGTGGGGATGTGACATGGCCGGGGTGGGTATTGCCGTCTTTTGCAACTTAGGCTTTACCCGACAGGACAGCAGTGCCGGTAGGGGAGGGACGGTGGGGTTGTGGTGCCTCCGGATGACACGGCCTTTGAAGTCGTTCTCGGAGAACCCGGTGAGTGCACGGTGGTCCACATTCATGGGGCGTTCGACTGGGTCACGTCTCCGCCGTTGAAGGCCAATGTGGAGCGCCTGTGGGATTCCCTGCGCGGCGGATGCTTGGTTCTGGACCTGGGTCCGATGAGTTTTTGCGACTCCACGGGGGTCGGTACGTTGATCGAGCTGCTCAACGGGTGCCGGGAGCGTGGTGTTCGCCTGGTGCTGGCAGCTCCTCCGGCGTATCTGCGGGGCATGCTGACCACGACCGGTCTGATCGAGCTGTTTGAGGTAACTGAGACCGTGGAGCAGGCCTTACAGGGTTCGGCCGGCGGGGAGGCCGGCGCCGGTCATCCGTCGCCATCGCGTTGACGCCTGAGCGAGGGCGCGGATCCCGCCTGGGCTGCGGCGTGGCTCCCGTATGGCGAGTGGTTGGGTACGGCGCGGCCGGCGGACGCTGGACGGCCCGAGTGCGGTCCCGGCTGACCGGCCCCCAGGCCGCATGCGCGGCCGGGGGCCGCGACGTAGGGCCGCGGCGCCGCCCTTGATGAGATCGCGCCGATGCGGGTCAGTCAGCTCACGCTCGACAGCACGTATCGGCCGAAAGCGGAGTGGTGGATCATTCCCCGGCTCGGGGCGCACCGGCTGGATCGACTCCGGCCGGAGCACCTGGACGCCTTCTATGCCGGGCTGGTCAAGGAGACCCTGGCGCCCAACACGATCGTGCAGATTCACCGGATCTCGTCGCGGGCGCTCAAGCTCGCTGTCCGGCGGGAACTGATCGGGCGCAACGTCTGTCAGATGATCGACGCGCCGATCGGTGAGGACAAGGAGATAGAGCCGCTGCTGCGTGAGGAGGCGCAAGCCATCCTCGACGTGGTCAAGGAGCGCCGCAACGGCACTCGCTGGTCGATGGCCCTGGCGCTCGTCAAGCCGAAGGGCAAGGGCAGACGGTCGATCGCCCTGCCGCCACCGCCGGTGAAGCTCCTCAAGCTCCACCGCGAGACCCAAGACGCCGAACGCGAGGCGGCCGGGGACAAGTGGCAGAGCTGGGACCTGGCGTGGTGCATGCCGGACGGCACTCCGATCGATGCCGGCGACGACTGGGACGAGTGGAAGGCGATCCTCGACCTCGCCGACATCGACAAGGACGCCCGCGTCCACGACGCGCGCCACACGGCGGCAACGCTCCTGCTGGAACAGGGGTGGACATCCGGGTGGTGCAGGCGGTGCTCGGCCATTCGCAGCTGACCACGACCAAGCGCTACACCCACATCACGGAGACCCTGGCCAGTGAGGCGGCGGCGCGGATGGGCCGGGCGTTGTGGGATGACTGAGTGCCACGGGACCGCAACGACTGCAACTGAAAAACGCAACCGGGCAGGCTTCCCGATCATGGAGATCAGGAGTCCTGCCCAGTCCATTGGGGTAGGGCGCCTGGGACTCGAACCCAGAACCTACGGATTAAAAGCCGACGGGTTCACTGTCGTCCGGTGCCGCGCCGTGCCGCCTGATGACGTCCTGTCCAAGGCCGTCCTTTTTGTCCTGTCGGATGATGTTGTCGCGTGCCGCGCCGTACCGCGACACACGAGCAACCACCGAGCAAACATGGGCCCTTGACCGTTGTCCGGGTCCCAGCTGGTTCGGGCGACCTTCACGGTGCGGTCATCGGCGTCGGTCACCGTATCCAATGGTCTGTCCGGTGCGGTGTGATGTTGCATCATCGAAGGGTGTGGCTCTGGCGGAAATGTCACACTGGAGACATGGACAGGGCACTGAACTACGCGAACATCCGTCCGTACGCGGTTCCCCATTCTCTGGAGGAACTGGCCGGGCCTGCGGACGGGATCGTCACGCTGCCCGGCTGGCTGGACTGGAGCCCGCGGCGTTCCTACAACCTGTCCGATCCGGCGGCGCTGCGGGTGATGTATGAGCAGGTCATCCAGGAGGGCCGAGAGCAGGATCTCACGGCGTATCTGAATGCCGATCTGCTGGCTCGCGTCTGGCCTGCTCTGATCTTGCCGGTGCGGGTCCGCCGGCTGTGGGAGTCGCGGTTCATCGGGCTGCGTGATCGGGCCGCGTGATGGACCCTTTCCATCGGAGGCTGATCGAGATCGGTCTCAGTGTCGCCGATCAGTACGGCTTCGCGCTGGCCGGTGGGTACGCGGTACAGGCGTACGGGATCGTGGAGCGGCCGAGCGAGGACGTCGATCTGTTCGGTGCGCTGGACATGGACTGCCCGGCGGCGGCGGATCATGTGGCCGGGGCGTACCGTGTGGCCGGGTACCAGGCTGAGATCTTGCAGAGCACCGATCGGTATGTCCGGATGTGGATCTCTGAACGTGGCACAGGTCATGGCTGCAAGGTCGAGGTCGTCGCGGACGTGCGCTTTCAGCCGCCGGTGCGGATGGAGATGGGCCCGGTCCTTCATCCTGACGACGTTGCGGCAGGGAAGACCGAGGCGTTGTTCAACCGCGCGCTCGCGCGTGACTTCATCGATGTGGACGCGCTCGTGGAGTCCGGCCGGTACACGCACGATCAGCTTCTGGAGTTGGCCGCTCGCCGGGATGCCGGGTTCGATCGGGAGGTGTTCGCGGAGATGCTGGCGTATGTGCGTCGCCGTACCGATGAGGAGTTCGTCGTATACGGCGTCGACGCGGCCAGGGCTGAAGCACTCAGGGAGCGTTTCGGTGCATGGGAGAAGGAGTTGCGGAAGGGCGAATGATCGCTTTCCGGGTTGT
>NZ_BOOJ01000107.1 GCF_016863175.1 Paraplanobispora siamensis | reverse complement strand
TCTAGCCCGCACGAACCTGACTAACACGATCCTTGTCGGCACGGATCTGGCCGATGCGGACCTGATCGGCGTGAACCTGACTGGCGCGATTTGGGAGAAGGGCACGTTATGGCCGAGGGCGGTCAAGAGAAAAATTCGTGCTGCGTCAGAGCCGCTAGCGGGTGGGCGAATGAGGGTGCGAGCCCAGGGGGGGCCTGAAACAACTTCGTTGCTGGCATGATCGGCGATTGCTGCCTTCACGCGGTACAGCTAGACCACCCGGTTGTATATCTTCTACCTCCTTTGAGGAGCGCAGCACCAGCACGGGCGGCCGGTCCGCTGGAAGGCCCGCCTGGGGACTATCCAAATTCTGCTGGGGACGATCGCCGGACAGCGCGGTAAGCTGGAGGAGGTGATCCACTACGGCCGCAGCGGGCTGGCGTTTTCGCGCCGGACGGCTGGCCTCATCGGCCGGGCGGCAGAGCTGCATGACGGGCTGGTGACCCGGTATCCGGATTGAGCCCGCCGTCCGGGAATACGGCGAGTTGATCCGTGAGAGCCGACGGGCCCTGCCCCCGCCGGATCACACCACGTTGTTGCCGTAGGGCGGGCGCCTTGGGCTGCGTTAATAGCCCTGCTGGCGCAGGTAGGCATGGCACGCGCCGCGCCGCACGTCATGAGCCGCAAACAGGCGATCACACTGGGCGTGCGCCGCTTGCGACATGCTGCCGTTCATCGGCGGGCGGGCCGGGCTCCGGGGCGGGGCGGCGCGCCAGGAGGTGCGCGGCCGGCTCGACGGCGAAGGTGGCGGCGGCGATTGCGCTCAGACTGGACCAGGCGGGCGCCCCGGTGATCCGGTCGGGCTCGCCGGGCGCGCTGCGCAGGTACTCCAGCGCGGCGCGCTGGATACGCCCCAGGCCGCGTGACACGCCTCCATCATCGCCGTGGCCTGCGAGCGAGTAAGACGCTGGCCAATTGAGCAACGAACACTTACGGCGCAGTACGGTCAGCGACCAGACACGTCCTTTACATCGTAGATTCGCAAGATGTGTCGGGCAGTGACTCGGTGGGCTTATATCGATGTCCCATGCGCGCGGTTAACGGTCTGGCCTGCGGTCGGAGTACTACCAGGGCGCGGCGATGAGGCTTAGCCGGCCCAGGTGATTTGGTAGACGTGCACGAGCTCGGTTTCCTCGTTGATCCGGTAGGCGAGCACGCCGACACCGCCGAAGACCGCGTGCCGGTGGGCGGGGTCGTCGGGGTCCGGGCTGCCGGCGCTGTGCGGATCGCGTCTGATCTTGCTCAGTGCCTCGAACAGGGCGTGGCCGGCCTCGGGCGGCAGTCCGGGGATGGCGGAGGAGGCGGTGATGTGGAAGGTCACCCGGTAGGGCACGTCAGTGCTGGCCCTCGGTCGCGACGAGCTCAGCCCATCCGGGGATGACGTCCTCGGCGGGGATGCCAGGGACTCCGGCGTCGGCGTCGGCGCGGGCCTGCGCATAGCTGGGGCTGGCGTACATGACGGCCCGCAGATGCCACAGCTTGAGGACCTCTTGGAGCTGGCGGTAGCGCCAGGTCTCATGGGCGGCGGCCACCATCGCCGCGCGGTAGTCGGCCAGGAACGCGGCATGGTGGCGCTCGTCCAGGCGATGCAGGATCTCGTCCGGGTCGTAGCCGGCGCTCTGCTCGACGGGCTGCGCGCTCATGGGTGGTCGCCCCTTTCGTCGCCGTGGCGTCCTGGGGCTCAGTGTACGACCGCCGGGGATGGACAGGCCTCCTCGTCCATCCCCGGCTCTGGTGGTCAGGGCGGCGGCGTCGTTCCGCCACAACCCATCCGCCGCCCGGTGGGGTCGTGGCCCCGGAGGACTGGGCGCTCCCGTGGGCCGATCCCTCCGATCGGCCTGGGAGGTCGACCCCGGGGCCACGACGTCAACCGGCAGGTCCCTGCAGCGGTCGGCCGCACACGGGGGGCGGCGCGGCCGGGGTGGGGTGGGAAGGACCAGGGACCTGCCGGAGCTTCATGTGCGCCGTCGGCGCGGCGCTTATACGGGCGTGGCATCGCGGTTCACCAGGACATCGGCCAGCATCAGCCGGCCGCGCACGAGCTCGGTCATGGGGCGGGTCTGCAGCTGGCGGCAGTGGACGGCCAGGCGGCGCGCGGCGCCGGCCGGCGTGGTGGCATACGTCCACAGTGGGCGTCGGCGCTGGGTGGTGGGCACCTGCCACCAGATGCGCCGGCCATCGGTGCGGGCCAGCAGGCTGACATAGACCGAGACGGCGGCCTCGCCGTCGATGATCGCGTGGGTGTCGGCGAGGATGTGATGTTCGCGGGCCAGGAGGTCGGCGAGTTCGGCAGCCAGGCGCTCAGCGGCGGTGGGCGAGCGCTCGACAGCAAGGCGCGGGGGCGCGGACACAAGGGGTGGCCTTCTGTTGGTGGATGACTGGCCGTGACCGTAGCGCGCCCCTGCGAGGTGGTTCTTCACGAAAATGAAGAACGGGCGAGGTTGCTCAGGTGGACAGGTTCATGCGGTAGGCCAGGCCACGCAGAACCTCCCCCACGGCGGTCCGCTGGCAGTGATCGACGAGGTCGGCGACGAGCTCGATAGCCAGCGGGTTGTGCCGGACGCGTTCCGGAGCGAGTTTCTCAGCATCGCGCAGGTGCAGGGCGGCCTGCTCGGTGTGCCGGCGCCCGAGCATGGCATGGGCGCGGGCGACCTCCATCAGCAGCGCCGCGCGCCGGTTGCGGCCCAGCGGGCGGGTATCGATCTGCGGGATCAGGGCCAGGGCCTGTCCGGGCCGTCCGGCCTCGATGTCCAGGGCGGCCCTCCACACCTGCACGTTGGCCGGGCCGAAGGACTGCCAGGCACCGACGCGCTCGCCCACCAGGCCGGCAACGCGCTCGGCCTCCTGCAGGTGGGCGCGCACCCCGGAGGCGCTGCCGTGGATCTGGTCGGCCAGCGCGGCGGTCAGGTGCAGCATGCCGTAGACCTGGTGGCCGAAGGCGTCACCGGCGCGCAGGTGGGGCTGGATGCGCTCGGCGGCCTGACCGGCCAGACGGACCGGTCGGGCGGTGCCGGCGCTCGGGCGGGCCAGGGCGCGGCCGAACCAGGCGGCGCCGATGTAGACCGGGTCGTCCAGCGCGGCGGCGGCCTGGCGGGCCCGGTCGGCGGCGATCCAGGCCAGATCGACGGCGCCCAGGTGGCGCACGCAAAATGCCGCGCTGGTGGCCAGCTCTACGATCAGGCGCAGCGCGGTCATGCGGTCGTCTTCGGTGCCGGTGGTGGCGTGGACGTGCAGCTCGGCCAGCACGGAGGCGGCCTGGCGGGTGAGGCTGGCGTAGTCGGCCTGGCGGCGGTAGCCGGCGATGGAGGCGGCGGTGAGCTCGGCCAGCACTGCCAAGGGCCGGGCGGGCACGTCCGGCGGGTCGTCCAGGGCCGTGTCATGCAGCAGGGTGCGCAGTTGCGCCACGCCTTCGGGCTCGGTGGCGATGGGGGGCCGGCTCTCGCCGAACAGATCGGCGGGGTCGACCTGCAGCGCGCTGGCCAGGGCGGCGATGTCGCTGCGCCGGTCCAGCGGGCGTAGGCCGCGTTCGACCTCCGACAGCCATCCGCTGGAGCGATTGCACAAGCCGGCCAGGGTCTCGATGCTTAGCCGGCGCACGCGCCGGGCTCTGCGGACTCGGTCGCCGATCCTGCGGTCGTGATCGTTGGGGGAGCGCATGAGGGTACCTCCTGCCAATGTCAGGCTACGCTCCGCGCTCGCCCCCGGCGGTCGACGCCACCGCGTCAGTAGCCCTGGCTGTGAAGGTAGGCATGACAGGCGCCGCGGCGGAAGTCCGTGGCCGCGAAAAGCCGATCGCATTGAGCGTGCGCGGCCGCCGGCAGGTTGCCGGCCGTCGGCGGGCGGGCCGGGCTCTGGTGCTGGCTGTCGCGCCGGGAGGTGCGCGGCCGGCTGTCGGTGCGCGGGCGGCTGGCCGGCCTCGACTCGCTGCGGGAGGTGCTGCTCTTGGTGCTCCTGACCGACGGCGAGGAGCGGCGCGGTGGTGCCGGCTGGGAGATGTGCGGCGGCCGGTACGGCTCGGCCAGCGGCACCGCGTGCACCGTGCCCTCGCGGCCGCCAGGCTCCTGCGGCGGCGTCTTCGCGCTCGGCGAGCTCGTCGGCGTGGCCTTCGGCGTCGGGGTCGGTGTCCAGCTCGACGGCCCGGCGGTCGGGTAGGCCAGGTACGGGCGGCCGGTGTCGGCGGGCTCAGACGTCACTGAGTGCCGTGGTGTCGGTGAAGAGGCTGAGCGAGGAGACGCGGTCTCAGCCTCAGACGCGGGAAGGGCCGTCCAGATACCGATGCCAGCGGCCGCAAGCAGCACCGCACCTGCAGTGACGGGGATGAGGTGCGAGCTCACGAAGGTGGTGATCCGCTGCCAGCGGGTCGGCGTCCAGCTCTGCCCGTAGAACTCGGGCTCGTCGAAATCACGTTGATCATTGACGGGGCCCGACGCGTTGGTGCCGGGCCCGGGGTCGGACAGAGTGAGCGGGGGAGCGGTGAATGGATCACGCCACCATCCGGCGGCCTCCTCCGGCGGCAAGGGCGAATCAGCCGGCATCATTCCCGACACCCCTTCAGTACTCACTTTAAGTATTCAGACGACTACTGTTTCACGCGATGAGGATCTCCGCGCAAGGTATTCCGCGGCCGGGACAAGCTGGGCGGAGCCTTTCCTGGCAGCGCTGCGGTCCAGATCTGTGATCATGTGAGACGGTGGCGTCCATGACTACTGCCACCGCTTCGAGCGGCGCACAGCCAGACACCGCCCGGCAAACCGACAGCTATGTGATCACCGTCGCCAACCAGAAGGGCGGCGTGGGCAAGACGATGCTGACCCTGTCGCTGGCGGCGCACACGGTCGCCGCCCATGGCCGCGCCTTGGTCGTCGATGTCGACCCGCAGGCCAACTCCTATGACCTGACCCGGGTGATGGACGATCCCGGCTATGAGGTGCTGCACGAGCTCGATCCCGTACAGCTGACCCAGATTCGCCAGCTGCGCGATTTCGACACGATCCTGGTCGACTGCCCTGGCTCCCTGGAAGGGCACGACGTGTTGGCCGAGGTGCTGGCCCGCAGCACGTATGTGATCATCCCCTACGACCACGAGCCCGAATCCATCATGCCCACCGTGCGCACGGTCGAGCGGGTCAAGGCCAGCGGCGTGCCCTACGCCGTGGTCGTCACCAAAGCCGATCCGCGCCTGGGCGCCGAATACATCATGGACGCCTGGCAGACGCTGCACAGCGCCGGCATTCGGCACTTCCGCTCGGCCATCCGGCTGTATCGCGCCTGGCCCAACAGTCTCAAAGCCGGCGTGCCGATCACCCGGTGGAATGAGCGCTACGCGCCCCGGTTGCGCGAGGACATCGCCAGCCTGCACACCGAGCTGTTGCTGGACCTGGGCCGCCGAGAGCTGGGGGGTCAGCGATGAGCGGCAAGGCGCGCCGCAGCATGGCCGACTTCCTGGCCCAGCAACGCGTCGTGGACACCTCCGCGGCCGCGACGCCCCTGGAAACCGTCCCGCCCGACCCGCAGCCGGCTACTGCGGAAGCACCGGTGGTGCCCGATCCGTATGAGGCGGTCGCCGAGGGCGCCTTGACCGAGCGCGAGCGGGCCGATCTGGCCACCTGCGAGGCCGCCCTGGACGTGCTGCGCATCGCCTTCACTCAGGCAGGCAAGGCGCTGCAGGTCATTCGTGATGCTCGGCTGTATCGGGACACGCACGCCACCTTCGAGGACTACGTCGCCGACCGCTGGCAGATGTCGCGCCCGCAGGCCTACCGGCTCATCAACGCCTGGCCGCTGGCCCAGCGTTTGTCTCCAATTGGAGACAAAGACCTGAACGAAAGCCAGGTGCGCGAGCTGCTGCCGTTGGCGGCCAAGCATGGAGCAGAGGCCGCGGAAACGGTGTATCGCACGGTCGTGAAGACCGACGGCGTGAAAGTCACCGCCCCGCTGCTCAAGGGGGCAGTGAGCATCCTGCCCCCCGACCGCTTCGACCCTGCCGAGGCCGCCGAGCAGATCCGCCGCTACCTGGCCGATGGCACCGGCCGGCAACACTCCCCGGCGACCGGTGCCGGCGATATCGTCTCGGCCTTCACCGTTGAGGTGGGCCGGCTACGGACCGCCCTACAGCGGCTCATCACCAAGGACCTGGTCAGCGGCGCCGCGGTCGAGAATCCCGATGAGGTAAAAAAGGCCGTCGCCGAACTACGCGCCCTGCTGGATGAAGTCGAGCAGAAAGCGCTGTAGGACCACGCCCGGCCGCCTCTCTTCACACACGAACCGGGCAGAGAGCCCGGTGCTGGTAGCACCGGGCGATCTCTCCCTGCACCTCTTGGCCGGACAGCGCCCCGAAAGGGGTAGCCGGGGCCTACGTGGATCACTCCCTGCGCCCGTGGGTCGGAGGGAGACCCCCGCACGCGGAGAACGTGCGAGGGCCTCGGATGATGGTCACCGGCTTTTCCCGAACTGGTGGTGGATGACGTGGGCACTCACGTCTGTCTCCGGCAGCTCGTCGGACATGTCGCCCTCGAACCCGGCGCCGACGAGCAGGACAGCCACGGCGGCACATCGGAGCGTGGTCGCCAAAGCGGCGGCCGCGGTAGGCAGCGCGCGCCTCATCTGCCACCGCTCCCCTGACAAACCGAGCACTTGGGATCAGTGCAGCTTGATGTGTCGATCTGTGCCATTCTGAGACTCCCTTCAAGGGAACCCCGGGGCGGTCTTCTTGGTCGTTGCTCGCCCCGGGGCCTTTTCGTGTCGGGGCTAATGTCCCGCTGATTGACACGCTCCTACGTGCCTAGGTACCTTGTCAACTAGTTCCCTAGTTAGTGATAGAGAACGGTGGCGAGGAAGCTACGTGACGAGCGAACTACGGCGTATTGTCCTGGTCAGCGCTATGGAGAGGCGCATGACCAGTGAGGAGCGCTGTGCGAGAGCGGAAGAAGGAGGGCGAGGCCAACGTGCAAGCGGCACCGGCGCCACCGCAAGAGGACACCCTGGTCGGGCTCGGCACAAAGATCCGGGCTACGACGAGGAAGCGTCTACGGCGCTACTCCGTAGACGCAGAGATCGAGATTCAAGAGATCGTCGAAGATGCCATCTCGACATACCTGGAGTCTCGCGGCTACTAACGACAGAACTTTCCCGAGCGACGGCGCTTGATCTTGGCGGAACGACCGCCGCCGCCCGGGTGACCACCAGAAAGGTGACTTCCCGATGTTCGGAATCAGCCTAAAGGGGCGCGGACGTCCTGACGACAACGGCCAGCGTGTGAACGGCTCGCCTGCGGCCGATGTCCCTCCTCTTTCGCCCTGGATTGACGAACCCGGCGTTCGTGAGATTCGCACGATCGTACGGCCGCCCCGCCCTGAGGGCTCGGCCAGGCTTGATCGCCTGTCCGGCCGACTGCTCGGCGGCGCGAGTCTTCTCATCTTCGCGGCGCTGGTGGGCGCTGCGATCGTCACCTACGCCTCACAGCTGCTCTTCGCCCAGCAGCACAACCACACCGGACCGGTGCTCACCGAGCTCGACCAGATCCGCGCCTTCATCGTGGCCGCGCTTCCCGATGTCGGGTGGATCGCCATGGCGCTGGTCGCCCTGGTGGCCGCGCTGCGCGGCCGCTCCAGCCTGCGGGCCCGGGTCGGCGTCCTGGTCTTCTTCGCCCTCTCCCTGGCCGCGCAGATTCTCTACGCTCCTCCGACTCCACAGGGCGTCCTGGTCGCGATCATCGCGCCGATCAGCCTGGCGTGGATGCTGGAAACGCTGATCATCGAGGTCCGGCGTTGGGCCGGTGACCGCCTCGGCGTGCCCATGGACGAAAGCCCGATCCTGACGGGCGTCCTCCTGTCGCTGGTCCGCGTCCTGCGCGCGGCCGTCCGACTGCTGCTGTGGCTACTGCGTTTGGTCTTCGACCGGCGCGGAACCTGGGCGGGCGTGCGGGAGTGGGTGCTTGATGTCGCGCCGCTGGCGCCGGGCCGCACCCGAGCCAGTCTGGAAGCGGCCGCGGCCATCGCCCAGGCCGGCACCGTGGAAGCGGCGGCCGAGCGGGCCCGCGCCGAGGCCCTAGCCGAGCTGGAGCAGATCAAGCAGGAGAACGCCCGTCAGGTGCAGGCATCGGCCGATGCCGCCGATCAGCAGATCAGTGCGGTCCGCGCCGAGATGGCGGAGCAGCTGGAGGCCGTCCGGCAGGCGGCGCGCGAGGATCTCGCCCGGGTCCAGGACGAGCATGCCGGGCAGCTTCGCCGACAGCAGGAGGAGACCGAGCGCTGGCGCCGCTCTGCACACGACCAGCTCGACCAGGCGCACGCCGCCCGGGATGAGTTGGCCGGTGAGCTGGACCGGGTCCGGGCCGACTATGACCGCCTGGTGGGCAGCTCAACGGCGAAGGCGCGCCTGATCGCCGCCTATGAGCAGCTCGGCGCCGTGGGAGATGCGCGCTGGATGGATCGTGACCGGGTCGGTGAGGTGGCCCGGGAGCTGTATGAGGGGGCGGGCCTGAAGTCGGACGGCACGGCGCGCGCCTACCTGTATGAGCACATCAACGCCGCGCGGGGGGTGAACGCGTGATGCGTCACCTGTATCCCGGTATGGGCCCGGCGTCACCGCAGCCCCTACGCGCGCCCTCACAGCAAATGTCACACCCGACGCGCACAATGACCCCCTGGGCTGTTTCCCCCGATGGCCTGGGAGGAGATGCGATGCACCGGGCCGATTGCGCGGGCGCCGTCACCACCGAGGCCCTCCCGCCCTCCTACCCCCTGATCCTGGGCGGCGAGGCCGTCGCGGCCGTGGCCGCCGGGGTCCCGCTGGTGAGTGAGATCGCGCTGTGGCCCTGGCCGGCGGTCGGGGCCGCGGCCTTGGTGGCGGCCGGGCTGATCAAGAGCCAGATCACCACCACGCCGCGCCGGCTGCGCTGGATCACCCGCCGGATGCGGGTGCGGCTGCGCTGGTATCCGGGCCCGGGATTCGCCACCCGCACCAAGCTGTATCTGCACTACGGGCGCCGCTCGGCCCGCACGGTCGCCAAGCACGGACGCAAGTCGCTGACCTGGTCCGATCGCCACTTCGGCCCGTGGAGCGAGTACGCGACCTTCCACGGCCGCGCCCAGGGCTGGCTGCACCGCTGGGGCGTCTACACCACCTTTGAGGACATCACCATCACCTTCGCGCCGCCCCAGGAGGGCAAGTCCCTCAAGGCAGCCTGCTCGATCGTGGATGCCCCCGGCCCGACCGTGGTGACCAGCATCCGTGGCGACCTCATCGCGCTGACCGCAGCGCTGCGTCAGGTCAAGGGCCGGGCCTGGGTGTGGAACCCCGAAGGAGTCGGCGACTACGACTCCAACATGCGATGGAACCTGGTGGAGGACTGCCAGGACATCGTCACCGCGGTCCGGCGCGCCGGCCACATGGTGGAAGCCTCCGAAAATCGGGGCCTGTCGGATGCGGACTTCTGGGCCGATCTGGCCTCCATGACGCTGGCCGCGATGATGCACGCGGCCGCGCTGGTCGGCGCGAACATGATCACCGTGTACGGCTGGATCCTGGACCGCTCGGATGAGCCGCTGCGCGTACTGGCCGCCCATCCACACAGCGATGACTCGGCCCTAACCCAGGTCAGCGCCTTCCTGCGGCTGGGCACCAAGACCCGCGACGGCGTGGTCACCACCTTGTCGCGGGTCTTGCGCTTCATGACCCATCCGAGCGTGGTCGACGCCTTGTGCCCGGTCGCCGGGCCCGGCTTCAACTTCGAGCGCTTCCTGCGCAGCAAGGACACGCTGTATCTGGTGTCGGGCACCAGCCAGGGCAGTCCGGTGGCGCCGTTGTTCTCGGCGATGCTCGCCGAGCTGGTGGAGCACGCCACCCGGCTAGGCTCCAAGACCATCCGCGCCGACGGGCAAAAGGTCTCCCGGCTGGATCCCCCGTTGAGCCTGGAGCTGGATGAGGCGGCCAACACCTCCCCCGTGCCGGTCGACCGGTGGGCCTCCTGGGCGGCCGGAAGCGGCATCCGCATCCACCTGTATTTCCAGTCCTACGCCCAAATCGTCAAGCGGTGGGGCGCAGAAGGCGCCAAGGCGTTGCTCGCCGCCGCCAAATGCAAGATCGTCTCCTCCTCGGTCGGCGAGGGCGAGCTGCTGGATCTGATGAGTCACCTGCTGGGCAAGGTGACCGTGCGCGACCGCGATCGGCGCATCCGCGACGACGACGGGCGCACCCGCTACGAACCGCAATACGACGACATCGACATCATCCCGCCCTCCGACATCCGCAAGCTGCCGCCCGGTCACGCGCTGCTGGTGAGCACCTCCGCCGATCCGACCATCATCCGCATGGCCAACATCCGCACCCGCCGCGACTACCAGCTGTGGGCCAAATCCGGCGCCGGCATCCGCGGGCTGCGGCCGGTCCTGCCCCGGCCGATTCCGGCGGCCATGCCGGAGCTGCTGCATAAGATCCGCTTCGAGATGGAGCGGCAGATGGACCCCCATCAGGTGCCACCGCCCCCGCTGGATGAGATCACCGGGCGGCCAGCCCGGCGCAATCCCTACGACCGACCCCGGCCGCTGCCCTCGCCTCCACCGGAGACGCGGCCCATGCCGCCCCTTCCCCAGGAGTGGAACCCCTGGCAGGACACGAAAGAGCATGACGAATGAGTGAGGACTACCTCGGCGACATCGGCCCGGACTCCCGGGCCGATGGCCCCGACGAGACGATGACGGCGCTGCTGGTGCTCAGCACCGAGCTCGGCCAGGCGCGCGCCGCGCTGGCCGCGCTCGACACCCGTCTGGAGGCGCTCGGCGAGCGGGCCAACCATCTGAGCAACAGGGTCGAGACGCTCACCGTCTTGTCGGCGGAGGTGCGGGGCCTGTCGGCCAGCGTCGCCAAGCTGCTGGACAAGCCGGCCACGGAGGAAGCGCCGTCCCTGCTGGTCGACCTGGCCCACATCCCGGCCGAACACCGCGCCGATGCGCTGGCCGAACTGGTCGACTGGGTGCGTGACGTGCTGTTCGTCGGCTGGCCCCATGCCCAAACGCTCCTCGAATGCTGCTGGCCCTACCATCCGGAGATCGTCAATGCTCTTCTGTGGCTGCGCGCCGCCTACCACGCCGCCTACGGTGAGGGGCAGGACAAAAGCCCGCACTGCGCGGCCGACTTCTACTTCTGGCTCCGCGACGTCCTGAAATGGGCAGACGAGCGCACCCTCAGCTGTTCCAATGCCCATGCGGGAAGGCCTCATCTGGTCGTGCCGGAACGGCGCGATGACACCCCCGCCCTGGCCCAAGCGCTACGCCGGGAGGTGCTGGCGGAGCTGTATGACGCCCTGCAACTCAGCAACGACCCGAAGGCCTCAACGGACGACGTGACCGCCGCCCGAGAGCGGGTCCGGTATCTGTCCACCCACCACGACATCAGCCGCCAGGAATACGACGAATACGCCCACCTGCGGCAATCTCCTACAAGCTCCTACTGACCGGGAAACACCTTAGGCCCGTACCACGGTGGTACGGGCCTAA
>NZ_BOOJ01000106.1 GCF_016863175.1 Paraplanobispora siamensis | reverse complement strand
CGGTCCGAGCATCTTTGAACGGCCCCGAACGCTGCCGAACACCTTCGGCGACAAGCGAACCGACGAGAACAGTTCCGCGATCCCGGACCCGCAGCGACGGGGAGAAGGTCCCCAGGGGATCGACGCGCCTCACGACGTTCGCCGTGCCCGGCCCGGGAGATGGCTGATCCTTCGGTGGGTGCGTGGGCCCCGCCGGAAGGACGACTCTCATGGTCCGTCACAGCGACCGCAAGGCCCAGGCCCGCGCCTACGCCGCCGCCCACGGCCTTACCTACCAGCAGGCCCTACAGCGCATGGCGGCCGAGCGCGCGCACCAGGAGCAGCCGCAGGCGAATACGGCCCCGGCCGTTCAGATCACGACGATCACCATCACGCCCGAGCCGGTAGACGCCACGTGGAAGAGCCCGCGCGGCTACCGCTGCCAGTGCGGCCAGACCGGCGCGCTGACCCGGGCTGTTGCCCGCGTCGGCCACGTCGGCTACGTCACCGAGGACGGCCGTACCTCCCTGCTCGCGCACTGCCCGGCCTGCCTGCCCCCGGTAGCCGGCGACGGCTGGAGCGACGAGCACGCCGCCCGCAGCACCCGCAGCTGGGACCTGATCTGCACGCTGAGGACGGCGGTGGAGTCCGGCCGGCACCCGGGCGTCCGCCGCACCGATCTCTATCTGTGCCCGCGGTGCGGGGCCTGGAGTGTCGATCCGCGGATCACGCTGCCGTTGGGCGTCCTGCTGGACACCGGCAAAGACCTGTACGTCCACCCCTGCCCCGACTGCTGGCAGGAGCAGGGGGCCCAGGCGTGTGCCGATGCGCAGCGTCGATGCGCCCACGAGCTGGCGCGCGGCAACTGGGGCTGACCAGCACCGGCCAGAGCGGCGGGGCCGCTTGCCCGCCGCTCTGGCCCGGCGGAGCATGGATGTCGTGGGGTTCCAGCGAGGGGACAGAGTCCGGGTGGCGCATGCGACCACCGGGCCACGGGCGGTTGGGGTCATCCAGTCCACCGGGTGGGATGGCACCTACACCGTGCGGGTTGGGGAGCGGGTGATCCGGGGCGTACGCGGCGCGCAGCTGCGCAGCGAGGGTCTGCCGTTCTGGTCGACGCCCGCGCGGCCGTCGACTCCGTCCCGGCCGAGCTCGGCGTCCCCGCCGTTCTGGATGAAGCCCGCCGGCACCTCGAACGCGTCGACGGCCCCGCGGCCGTTCTGGATGAAGTCTCGGAGTGAGGACAGCGCGTCGACGGCCGCGCCCGCGCCCGGCGGGATCAGCGCGGCCCGGTGGCTGTGGTCCAACCGCGCCGCGTTGCGGCCGGGCAGGCGCCGGGAGGACGCGCCTCCGCTGTGGGACTGATCGAACCCGCCCCCCTCTTGCTGCGAGTTCACCGGCCCCTTCCACAAGCAGCTGATCGGCTCCCTCACCGGCTCGGCATGGCGCTGGTGTTCTGGAGGTAACCCGACAGTGGGCTGGCCGCGTCATCCTCGCTTCGGCCATGTGGCATCGTGCTGTGCGTCAAGACGCGTGAACGCGCGGTGGTCTGGTAGGAAAGAGGCCGTGTCTGCCCTGAACCCCGCATACCGCCGGCAATGACCGTCCCTACCCGCCCTCCGTACCGCGGCCCGTTGTCGATCTCCCTGCTCCAGCACGCAACGGTCATGGTCGCCCGCTTGGACGGCGAGCTGGGTCCCTCCACCACCCCGACCCTGCGGGAGAGCGTATGGCCGCTGTGGGAGCGCAGCGACGTGACCGCCGTGGTGCTGGATGTCACCGGGGTGCTTTTCTGCGACTCGGTCGGCCTCCGCGCGCTGATCGGCGTGCGCAAGCAGGGCCAGGCCGCGCACAAGCGATTGGCGCTCAGCGGCGTGCAGGGCACCCTGGCGCGGCTGCTGGCACTGACCGGCCTGGTCCGATCGTTTGAGATCCACGACACCGCCCACCACGCGGTGCAGGCTCTCACCCTGCCCGAGCACTCCACGTGAGCGGGATGGACGCCCGGGATCTTCTCACCCGGAGGCTTCCCCTGTAACTCGCTTACCCCGGCCGCCCTCTTCTTCGCGGTCGACTCCATGCCGGCGATCTGGTCGGCCCGCTGGATGTGGAACCACCGCACGGTCCCGCGGTCGACGTGGCGCCGGGAGAACGCGCCTCCGCTGTGGGATTGAGCGAACTCATACCGCCTCTTGCTACGAGTTCACCGGCCCTTTCCATAATTCGGGGCCGGTGATCTCCTACGAGTTCCTGTTCAATCATGGCCGGTAGTCCAAAGAGTCCCGCGACCGGTGAAGTGCGTGTTCTGCGGACTGGCCAAAGTTTTAGCAATCTATGACCAAGGTTTGACTTGAACAGGGAAGCGGCTCTCACCTGCGTGGATGCCCCGTGATGCCTGCGCTGAGGACGCTTGACGCCTGCCTGACGCCGGATAGGTAGCCGGGTCTAAGTGCATGGCGGGTTGCGGGCAATTACGCTGTTCTCAACGTCGTTGACGTGGCGTCTCTGCCTCGGTCGGTATTCCCATGGGATCGACCGGGATCGGGTCTCACGGTCATCCCATCGGTCCTTAGCGACCGGTAGTACCGAGGCCCATACAGGGAGAGGAAACTCATGCCGCGTGGCCGACGCCGCAAGACGGCGGACTCCACCGAGAAGCACCTGCTCATCGTCCGAGCGGTGCTGATTGTGGTGGATCACCTCTTGCGCGCAATCGGGCCCACCTAGCAGCCGGCTAGGACAGGCCCGAGCGCACTCGCACAGGGCCCCGATCTTGCTTCCCTACGGCTGGTCGGGGCCTCTTTCTGATTTCAGGGCTTGACTGGTAGGCAAGCCCTGGGCTTCCAGGATACGGCGCGCTAAGTACATGTACATAGCGCATGGCCCGGCGAGGCCGGTGAACCCGGCTGGGTGGTGATGGCTGTTGCGGGTTATTGGCGGTTGTCAGTGGCGCCAGAGCACCGCTCTACCTGCTGGTAACTTTCGGGAATCCCTATTCCCGGGAGTTGCTTCGCGCCCTGGTGAACCGGACATTTCCGCCTTCCGGACGCCCCTGATGCCTCCCCTCCTCTCCGGCGGGGTCCAGGACGCAGCGCCGAGTGGACCGCTGGGCATGCATACGGAAAACACTCAAAGCGATGGATTGAGCACATAAGGTGTTCGCCGATCCTGGTGAGGTGAGCCGTGTCACCTTCCCCTCGGTTGCCGGGCGCTTTGATCGGCCCGGCCGTGACGTGCTGGCCCTGGCCATCCTTGGCCTGGTCGCGGTGGCCGGCAGCGCGCTGACCACCGCACTGGCCTGGGGCCCGGTGGCGGGCCTGGTCATGGCCGCCGTCCAAGCGGTGGCATTGCTGCGCCTGACGACCCTGTGGAGGCAATCGGGCCGGGCATCGGGCGCAGGGCCGGCCTTCCCGCCGATGCCGATAGCGCACAGGAGCGCGGGCCGGCCAGGGGCCGGCCGACGGGCTCGGCGCCTGGATCGCCGGTGTCCGCACCCGCGCCGCATCCCTCTCTGCGGGCGGGCGGGCCGGGTCAGGGCAGGCAGCAGCCGATGCCGGATGCGCTGAGGGCGCCGGGGGACTGTCGGATCGTTCGCCTCCGGCGGCGCCTTGCCGGTGACGGCGGAAAAGAGCTGATCGACCGGGAGCAGCCGGCCGGGTGGGGTAGGAGATCGCGAGCATCAGCGCCGGTCGTTGCATCCGAGTGATCGTCGCTTCGGCAGCAGCGGCGGCGCTGCGATCTGTAGCATCACGTCGAAACCGGGGCGCCGGGCGCGGAACAGGAGGCTGCTGCGCTTTCAGCAGGCGTATGTGACGATCGGAGAATGATGTCGGCTGAACCATCGCAGATGCGGACCGTTGGGGGCCGGACCTCTGCTTCTGCGGCCCGGGTGGCGGCGGCGCAAGCGCGGGTAGTAGCGGCGCAAGCGCGGGTGATATCGGCGCAAGCGCGGGCGGTGTCGGCCAAAGAACGCAGGCACCGGATCGCGGTCCTGGCCCAGCAGCTCCAGCAGAACCGCCAGCGCCTGGCCGAGAATGCGGCCGGTCTGCAGGAGCGCACAGCGCGCCGCCGCAAGGCCGTCTAACTAGGGCCTCTGACCTGCCGTCTGCCCCTTTCTGGCTTACTTGGTCTGCCCCCCTTCCCGCCGGATTCCGATGCTCATCGACCCCCGAGTCTTTGATGGTGAGGCGCCGGGTGAAGCCGCTGGGCTCATCGCGGTGAAGCATCATCCTCGCCAGGACGGTGTTTCGTTGATCGTTCGGCCTGGCGGCGCGGGTCAGGGCCGGTGAACAGGGCGATCAGATGGTGGACCGGGATGCGGGAGGGGCACGCTAGGCGGGGCGGGGCCTGGGCTGTCCGGAGGCGGGCTGATCGGTCCAGTCGCCGAGGAGTTGGTCGAGGCGGGCGGGATCGAGTGGTTTGGCGAGGTGGGCGTCGAATCCGGCGGCGCGGCTGCGTTCGCGGTCGGCATCTTGGCTGAATCCGGAGACGGCGATCAGGCGGGTGCTGCGGTGGGTCGGGGTGCGGCGCAGCCGGCGGGCGAGGGTGTAGCCGTCGGGGTCGTCGCCGAGAGCCAGGTCGCACAGGATCAGATCGAACGGGTGGTGGGCCGCGGCGAGGGCGTCGGCGCCGTTGGTGGCGATGGTGACGGTGTCGCCGCGCTGGCGGAGCAGCACGGCGTACATGGCGGCGAGGTCAGCGTTGTCCTCAACGAGCAGGACCCGCATCGGCGCCCGGGTGGTGGCCGGCGCGGGGCGCTGCTCGGCGCCATTGGGCGCGGCGTCGGTGAGCGGCAGCCGAACGGTGAACGTGGCGCCGGTCCCGGGACCGTTGCTGTGGGCAGTGGCGGTGCCCTCGTGCAGCGTGGCGATGCCGCGGACCACCGCCAGGCCCAGGCCCAGCCCGGCGGGAGTGCTCTGGCCGGAGGTGCCGGCCCGCACGAACGGGTCGAACAGGCCGGCCGCCGCCTCAGGCGCGAAGCCGGGTCCCTCATCGCGCACGCGCAAGACGGCGTGCCCGGCGTCGGTGCTCACCTCGACGTGGACCGGGAGGTCGGTGGGGGCGTGTTTGCGGGCGTTGTCGAGCAAGTTGCTGATCATTTGGGCGAGGCGGACCGGGTCACCCTCGACGGTCGCCGGCATGTCGGGCAACGCGAGATGGATCCCGGCGCTGCCGGGGCGGGTGGCTTCGATGTCGCCGACGGTGGCGGCCACGAGCGTGCGCAAATCCAGCGGCCGGCGGGCGACCTGCAGGTGGCCGGTGACGACCCGGGCGGCTTCGAGCAGGTCGTCGCTCATCCGGGTCAGGGCGGTCAGTTGCCGGGCGAGTACGGCGCGGGCCGGATGGTCGGGCACGTCCAGCCCAAGGACGTCCAGGGCGGCGCGGGCCGAGGCGAGGGGATTGCGCAGTTCGTGTGACAGGGTGGCGATGAACCGGTCCTTGGCCTGCTGCTGGGCTCGCAGCGCGTCGCCGGCGGCGGCCAGCTCGGCGTTGACGCGCTGCAGTTGCCGGTTGGCGTCTTGCAGGTGGCGGCCGCGGGTGAACAGGTCGGCCTCCATCTGCCCGATTCGGGTCTGCAGCGCCACAGTGATGCGTTGCTGCTCGTGGCCGTGACGGCGTAGTTCGACCAGGTCGGTGACATCCTGGACCCGGTGGACGATGAACGCCACACTGCCGTCGTCGGCGAACAGTGGGGTGTTGACCGGGCTCCAGTATCGCTCGACGAACCCGCCCTCGGGGGTACGGATGTCATAGCGCTGCAGGGCCAGGGCGTCGGGCCGGCCGGAGTCCACCACCGTCTGCAGGGATCGGCGCAGGTTGCGCACGCCGTCGGCGTCCGGGTCCTCCGGGTTGTCGGGGAACACCTCGAACATCGGCCGGCCGGCCACCGCCTCCCGGTCGATCATGGTGGCGTCGGCGTAGGCCTGATTGATGGTGACGATGGTGAAGTCCGCCGTCATGATCAAGTACGGCGACGGGAGCGACTCGAACAACCGTTCGTAGTCCAACGGCCATCCGCTTGCGGAGGCCATCACGGGTCCAGCCGGTAACCGATGCCGCGCACGGTGGTGATCCGCGGGCTGCTCGCGCCGGCCATGGCGAGTTTGCGGCGCAGCCGGTACACATGCTCGATAACGGACGAGCCGTCTTGCCGGTGCGGGTCGGCGCCCCACACCGCGCTCAGCAGCTGGCCGGTGGCGAACACCTGCCGGGGCTGGGCGATCAGCAGCGCCAGCAACTCGTACTCCAGCGGTGTCAACGCCATCGGCACGCCGTCCACGGTGACCTCGCGTGACCGGGTGTCGACGGCCAGCGCGCCGACGCGATGCACCGCCTCGGCACCCGCAGGGTGCGCGCGCCGCAGCACCGCCCGGATCCGGGCGGCCAGCTCCGGCAGGGAGAACGGCTTGACGACGTAGTCGTCGGCGCCCAGCTCCAACCCGACGACGCGTTCCCGCTCCTCGACCCAGCCGGTCAAGATGATCACCGGCAGGTGACGGCCGGCGCGTACCCCGCGCAGGAAGTCCAGGCCGTTGCCGTCGGGCAGGCCCAGATCCAGCACGAGCAGGTCGACGGGGTGGGTGCGCAGCACCGCCGCCGCACCGCGGGTGTCGCCGGCGGTGTAGATCCGAAATCCGTCGCGGGTGAGGTAGGCGGTGGCCATCTCGACCAGGTCCGCCTCGTCATCCACTAAAGCGATCACCGGCCGCGTCACTGCCGGGCGCAGCGGCTCGTGCGCTGGTGAGTCGTTGACCGGCCGGTCATCCCGCGTCGATGCGGCACCCATGTGGTGAGGGTAACACCGAAGACGTCACACCTGCCGCCGCACCTGGAGCCGCCATGCCGCCACCGGATGATCCCGCCGGTTCGCGCACCGCGCGAAGCATCGACGAACCCGGCACCCCACGGCAGCATCGGGCACCACACGCGAGGGAATACAGCACCGCCGCCGCGGCGCGCGCGGAACGCCGGGGTCAGCAGTCCGAACACGCCGACCAGCTCATCGAGCGCAGCGAGCAGCGCATCGAGCGCGCCGACCAGCTCATCGAGCGTAGCGAGCAGCGCATCAAGGGCTCCGACCAGCGCATCGAGCGCGCCGGCCAGCTCATCAAGGGTGACGACCGGCTCCGCGCCGCATCCAGCGACCGCCTGTCGCCACGCCAAGCGCCGGCGCCGACCGGGACCGGCGAGGTGTCGGCCACGGCAGAGAAAGGACAGAGGTGACGGGAACGCCGGCTTCAGCCAAAGAGCCGAGCCATTTCCACAGAAATGGCGATGGCGGTCCGATTCGCCGGCCATGTCACCGATGCGACAAGCCATCGCTTCCGAAGGAAAACTGCCGCATCGGGAGTGGGGTACCGATGGCCGCCCCATATCCGCAGCCCGTCAGCGCTGTAGAGCCCGCAGCCGCGGCCTCGGTGCTGCTGTCGATCTCCCGGGAGATAGCCCGGCGGGCCGCCCTGCAGGCCGGCGTCGCCGCTGAACGCGCGCGAGCCGCCGCCAAGCGCGCGCAGCAGGCCCGCGACCGTGCCCCTGTCATCGCCGAACGGCTGGCACAGGTGCGAGGGCGGCTTCGAGTCGATGGCTCAGTCGACGCGGCCATCAGCTCTTTCCCGGCGTCGAGCACTTCTCCTGCGCGGCAGCCCCCGACGAGCGGCGCACCGGACCGGGAGGCCTCCTGGCTCCACTCATGTTGACCTGCGAGCATCTGCCCGGCGCCACGCTGGTACGCGTGTCCGGTGAGGCCGACGCGCTCACCGCCGCCCGGCTGCAGGCCTACCTCCACCGCGCTCACCGCCGCCCGGCTGCAGACCTACCTCCACCGCGCTCGCCGCCGACCCGACGAGCCGCTGGTGCTGGACCTGAGCGAGCTGACCTTCCTGGACTGCGGGGCGCTTAACGTTCTCATCCGCGTGCACACCCTCGCCGAACAGCAGGCCCCGCCATTGCTGGTGACTGCGACTTTGGACGCGGCCTACGGCTCACCCCGCTTGGAGGCCATTCGGCGGCACGGCCACGTGACGCCGCGTTCAACCTGCGTGCCCTGGCGGCCGCCATGGCTGTCTTCGACGCCCGGCCGCGCGATGTCTGCGAGCACGAACAGGGCTGCTGCCCCGAGCACGGGGTCACCTTGCGCGATCACCGCGACCGCGCCCACGTCCCGCCCGATGTGGCGCTGCGCCTGGACGCCCGGCTTGGCGCCGACGCCTGGGAGCCGCGCGAGCCGAACACCGCGCTGCCGGCCGTCTGGCCGGAACAGCGATCGGCCTGACGGCCGAGGCCTCCGGCGGCCAGGGCGCTCGGCGCCCCTGGACCCCGCCAGGCTCCGGGATGGCACGCACGATCACCCGAGCAGGACCCGAGGGCGGCCTGCAGTCCTGGACGCCACCCCGCCCGCCGGCTCTGGGCCTATCACCCCGCCCCCGCGGCCGCCAGGCACCCCAAGGGGACCCCGCCCGGCACCCCTGGCGCCTGGATGATCGAGACGGCCCAGGCGGACGGGATGGCACCAGCACCACCGACTGTGGATTGCGCGGCGAGCCGTTTGAGGTGCCCAACCCCGTCGAGGAACCGCAGGAGGCCGAGGAAGCATAAAGACGCAGGTCAGGACGGACGTGCCGTATCAGCCAGAGCGGCCGCCCCTAACCCGCCGCCGACCAGACCAAAAATGATCTCCTCCATCGAGCATCAACTCCGCCACTTCTGCCCCAAACATGGCATCCTTTTACCAACATGTTAACGGGGAGTTGGACGGCAGGTCATGTAATGAGCCAGGGGACGGGACGCCGCATCCATCGGCATCCCATCAGGACTGATAACAAGATCAGCAAGGGCGCGCGCCGTACGGCCGCGCCCTTGTGCGCATCCAGGGCCGCGCTACGCGCCCGATACACCGTCCAAGTTTTCGGCGACACGCCGCGTGTTCGGAATGCATGCTCAGCCAGGATGCGCAAAGATCCCTGCATGCCATCAGTAGCAGGACGAGAACGGCGAACCTACGGGACGGGCGGCCAGGTGCCGTTCGCCACCAGGATGCCCAAGTGGCTCAAGGAGGAATACGACGCTGCCGCTCAGCGGCAAGGGTTGTCCTTGTCCCGCTTGCTGGAAGAGCTCATCAAGCTTGAGCCACTTCTCTCGCCCCGGGAAGCCGACGACCAGCCGGCCGACCAACTGAGCGCATAAATGCGTAGGCCCCGGCTGTAAGCCGGGGCGAAGCCTACGTCTTTGAGAGATCCACTTCGGCGGCAACCGACCGGATCTCGCTGCACAACCCCGCGCCAACGGGGCTGCATCATCGGCCCGCATCCAGCGGACCAGCAACACCACACGTCCCTACGAGTTGCGAGAGAAGAGAAGGGAGTCGCGTAGCGGATACCTGCTTATGACGTCCCGGTCTGGCTGACCGGGCCTTTGTTGTCGCAATCACTGACCTGAGAGCGGGCGCTGTCGCATGCCCGGCTCAGGTGTGACCGGAGTGAGTCAACGATAACCGATGACCGTCCGGCTAGCCCAGCATGTCCTGATTCGGGTGTGTCGCCACAGACGGGCGGCAAGGCTGACGCCGGAGAACAATCCGCCGCGTTCTACGCGGCCTTACGCGCTCTGGCCCCGCGTGGCCGGGCGCGCCTTGACGTGCGCACCGATGCCGGAGACGCGTGGGCGCACACCTACGCCGCCACGGCGAAGCTCGGCGAGGATCCGCCGGCGGGACCGTACGCCTGGTATCTGACCAACACCCGCCGCGAGTTCGCGTTCATCGTGTTCGACCTGGACCGCGGCCGCGGCGATGTCGAGCGCGACGCTGATGAGCTGATGAGCGTGCTGGAGGCCGCCGACATCCGATATCTGGTGTGCGTGTCCGGCCCCGCGCGCGGACTGCACCTTTGGGTGCCGGTCGAGCCGGTGGCCGCCGCGGTGGTGCGCGCCCTGGCCCGTGCCGCCGCCCGCCGCCTGCCCACCTTGGACATCAGCCCGTTGACTAACACGCGGACCGGCTGCGTGCGCCCGCCCGGTGCCCCGCACCGGGCCGGTGGCATCAGCGTGCCCGTGCACCAGTGGGTGCCGATCACGCCGGAGGCCACCGCGGCCGCCCTGGCCGAGCGCAACCCCGCCGAGGCGATCGAGCGCCTGGCCGTGCTGCTGGACGCCGACGACCCGGGCCCCGAGCAGATCGAAGCCGAGGCGGTCCGCACGATCGAGACCACCCCGGCCGGCCCGCGCCTGGCCGGGCGCCGGCACCCGGTCGACGTAGCCGAGCTGCTGGCCACCACCCCGGGGCCCGGGGCCGGACACGCCCATCTGGCCCGGATTCTGGTTCGGCTGGCCCTGGCCCGCTGGAGCGCGCCGGAGGCTACCCGCCTGCTGGAGGACCATCTTCAGGCGCCGGGCCTGGTCCATCTGCGCTGCCAGGGCGGAGCCCGCAGCCGGCACCGCGGGCCTGGCGAGCGCGTCGCCCTGATCGCTCGTCAGTGGGAGCGCGCGGTGGCTTATGCCGCCACGCTGCGTCCGCTGGCCGCGCCCGTCGACGGCCCCCCTGGCGAGGCCGAGCAGAGTGCGCCAGCCGATGAGTGGGATGTGCGCCTGGCCGCCGTGGTGCCGCTGGTGGCCGGCGTGCGCGAGGCGATTGCCGCCGAGCCGGGCCGGTGGAGCACCCCGGCCGGGCCGGCGGATCGCCGGGCTTTGGAGTATGTGCTGGAGCTCGCTCTGCAGACGGCTCGTGAGGAGATCGAGTTGGATTGCCGGCGTCTGGCCCTGGCCACGGGGATGGGTCGCAGTACGGCCGCTCGCGCGCTGGAGCGCCTGATCCTGGACGGGTGGCTGGAGTTGGCCGCCAGGGGGGAGGGGCAGCGCGCCCACCGCTATCGGGTGCTCCCGCAGAGCCACGGAGAGGTCGCCGCATCGCCTGTGACGAACGAGGTTTCCGGGTCCGTTGCACAGGGTGGGACACAAGGAAACCCGCCCCTAGCAGCAGAGCTCCAACGACTGCGGGCGGCCCGTGCCCGGCACTGCTCGGAGCTGCTGGCGCGGCGCACGCTGGTCAGTCACGACGTGTTCGCGCACCCGCACCGGGCCCGGGGTCCGGCTGGACTGGGGCGTCACGTGGCGGGGACTGCTGCGGTCCTTGATACCGGTCTTTACAAAGTACAGGACATGGCTAGGGTGACCGGCTACAGCCTACGGACCACCCGCCGCCACCTAGAAATCCTGCGTGCCCACCGCCTGGCCCGCACCAGCGAGCGTCCCGAACCCGGCGCCTGGCGACGTACACGGACCCGGTTGCACACCGTCGCGGTCCGGATCGGCGCGGCCGGCACCCGCGAGCGCCGCCACCGCAGCTACGCGATCGAACGCGAAGCCTACACCTGGTGGCTGGCCGAACTCGGATGGATGCGCACCACAGGCAAGCGCCGCAGGCCTCCCGAGCCGGACCAATCTCGCCTCGTGCTGGCTGGGTTGCCCCGCTGGGGCAACCGCGACCGCTACCCGCGCGACCACCACGGCCGGGCCGACCACCGGGCGGCCCGCCTCGGCGTGGCCACGCAGCGCCTCAGCGCCACAGCATGAGAAGCACGAGTGCCGGGTCAGGCCGGGGCGCCCTGCCCAGAAAGTGGACGTGGCACCAGAGTGATCGAGAAGATCTGCGGGATCACTTCGCCGCGCCAGTCTCAGCCGTCGGTGCCCCATGGCAACGCTTGTACTTCTTACCCGACCCGCACCGACACACTGCGTTGCGCTCCACATCGCCGTAAGCCGTACGCTCACTGGACGCGGCCGATCGAGCAAGCTCCGCATCGGCGCGCTGGCTGTTCGACAAATTTCTGCGCACGATCCCTGTTAACGGATGGTCTTCCCCCAGAATGCGCTCGGCATCAGCGAGGGTCTGCTGCAGCAGGGGG
>NZ_BOOJ01000105.1 GCF_016863175.1 Paraplanobispora siamensis | reverse complement strand
GCTGGGCATCGGCGAGGGTCTGCTGCAGCAGGGGGATGGCGCGGGCCAGATCGACCACCCGGTGGAGATAGAGGCCGCACCAGCTGCGCAGGGCGATCAGATCGGCGGTCAGTTCGCCCACGCCGGTGGCGTGGGCGTAGACGGTGGTGGTCTGTTCGACCAGCATGTCGATGGCGGCGTGGGCGGCCCAGGCTCCGGTATCAGCGAGGATGTGAGTGTTGAAGTGGTGCAGCAGGTCGGTGGCGCGGATCAGGATGCCGGACAGATCCTCAGGTGCCGCGGGGAGTTGAGCGCGTTCTCGTAGGACGCGGCTGGTCAGGCGGTGCATGAGAACGGTGGTGCCGTCCTCGCTGAAGCTGATCAGTGAGGTGTCGGTTAGGTCGGCCAGTAGTTGGTCCAGGTCGGTGGTGCTGGCTGGGTCGGGGTCGGGGGTGCCGTACAGGATCGCGCGGGGCACACCGGCTTCCGACAGCACCGCCAGGAGTTCAAGCAGCTCTCGCGCGCCCGGGATGGTGTGTTCGGCGTGGTCGATGGACAGCAAGATCGCCTGCGCGGTCTTGTCGGGATAGCCGCCGCCGGCCTGTGGCAGATAGTCGCTGAGAGGAAAGTCGCGCAGCAGCGTCAGGTAGGCGGGATAGCTCAGGCGACGGCGGGCGATCAACGCACCGGCTTGCCCGAGCGCCAGCGGCAGATGCCCGAGCTCCTCGGCTACTTCGTCGGCGCCCTCGGTGGTGATGGCGGTGCGCTGGTGCAGGAAGTCGACCGATTGCTGGAGGGTGAAGACGTCGACGTCGATCGGTTCGAACAGAGCGTGGAAGGCACGGTTGCGGGTGGTGATCAGGATCTGGACGGTGCCGGTGGCCGGGCACCAGGGCACCAGCGCCTCCACCTCGGTTGCGTTGTCGAAGACCAGCAGGCCCTGCTGGGCGGTGGCGGCCAGCCAGTCGCGGGCCTTGGCCGCCGCGGCAGGGGTGTCGTCATCGACGGACAGCAGGTTCAAGCGGCGGGCCAGGCCGGCCAGGCCGGTGAGGATCTGGTCGGGGGTGTGCGCGCTGATCCAGATGATCAGCGGCCAGCCGGCAGCTTGGCGATCCCAGGCGTAGGAGGCGGCCAGCACACTCTTGCCCACCCCCGGCATGCCGGTCACCGCATCGATGACCGCGGCCCCCTCCTGTCGCATCCTGGCCCGCAACGCCTCTAGCAAATCTGTCCGCGGTTGGAAAGCCCGCGGCCGCCGGGGGATGTCACCCTCCACGATCTGCCCGGTCAGCGTCTGGTCTGGCGCCCCTGCGGTCTCGGCAGGGGCATCGGCCGCAGCCGGTGAGGGGATCGATTTATCTGCTCTGGCCAGCACATAAGCATCCCGCCAGGCTTGTAACCGTTGATGCGTGCTCACCCCGCAGGCTTTCAGCACCCGACACAAGGTGTCCCAGCGGGGAAAGGTCTTCCCGTTCACCATGTCGTGCAGGGTGGCCGTCCCGATCTCGGCGGCGACGGCCAGGTCTTGGTAGGAGCGTCCGTCAGCCTGGACCATACGCTTAAGCGCCGCGCACAGATCAGCGCGGGTCCGGATCGTGGACGGGTCGACCATCAGCCCTCCCGGCACCGAGGCTCTCTGCCCTGTCCGGGTATCGCACCATGGACAAGTGCACCATCACAGCGGAGCATGGCCATTCGGTTTGATTCGGAGCTTAGAGTCCGCCATGCCTGGTCACCAGCCGTAACGCACCATTTGATCCCGCCGGATGCACCAGCCGCCGCGTCAGACCGATCGTCGTGGCATGACCACCACCACGATCCTGGCCGCCATCGGCGCGCTCACGCTGATCCTGCACACCGCCAGTCGCATTCCCGCTGCGCTGGCCGACTTCCTGCGCGCCTGTCTGCCCCTGCTGCGCGTCATCAACGACCTGCGCGCTGCCCTGTCCCGCCCGCACCCACAGACCGACAACGCGCTTCCCCCGGCCGATGACAGCCTCCCCGACAACGACTGCCCGGAGCAGTGACAGCAACCACTGCGACGACGGGGCACCAGGCAGAGCCAAGGCCCGGGCGCGGTACCGTCGCCGGGGGGAATTCCGGATTCGCCCAGATTTCAGTGACGATGATCAAGCTTGCGGCCCGTTTCCGCTGTATTCCGGTAGCACTCCTACGGGTGGGTGCGGCCTTGCCCGGCATCGAGCTCGCGAGGAGGATCGAGGGGGCGCGGTACGAACAGCATCAGGGCCAGCACGGCAAGCCGGAGGATCGGCTGCGCCCAGGGCGCGCCGCTGTCCTGCTCTGCGACGGCGGAGAGGATGACCAGGACGACGGCGGCGATGATCTCCCTGCGGGCGCTATGGCTGAGGTGCCAGGGCTGCACGATCGCCAGCGCGAGAAGTACCGGGCCGGCGGCCAACCACGGGGTGCCCACCCAGCCCCACACTCCGGGTTGCTCCAGGCCCCGTGCGGAGGTGGCGGACCGCCGAGCTGCGCACCGCCGTCGATCCGGACGCCGCCGCCGTGGAGGTGAGCGCCGCTCACGTGACGGCCGCCGAGCAGATCGAGCGGACTCGGGCGGAGACCGCCGAACAGATCCGCCAGGCGCAGGCCCAGCGAGACGACGCCCTGGACGCAGGCCCGGGAGGCGAGCCAGGCCGCCCGGATCGAGACCGAGCGAACACGCGCCCTGGTCGAGGAAGCCCGTGCGGAGATCGCTGCCGAGCGTGAGCGCGCCGCCAGCCAGGTCGAGCAGATCCGCACCGACGCTGAGCAGGCCCGTGCCGCGATCGAGCGCGCTCACGCCGAGCAGGCCGAGGCCGCCCGCGCCCAGGAACATCGAGCCGAGGCCACAGACGCCGCGCGGAGCACCCTGGAACGCGAGCTGATTGAGGTCCGAGCGGAGCTTGCCCGGCTCCGCTCGGGAGCGAAGCGGAGCCGCTCGACGACTGAGGAGGAGTGATTATGCCGATGTCGGGGTGGCCCGGATGGGCCTGGATCATGTTCGGCTGGAGTGACCGGCGGCTGAGCCGTACGGTACAGCCAGCGCCCCCGGCCTGGGAAACCTACGTCGCCACGCTGCAGGGCCAGGGTGGAACCTGGCGCACCTCGGAGTGGGTCGAAGCGGTGAGCTGGCCGGAGATCGTCGCGTGGGCCGCTGAGCAGCCCCAGCGAAGTGACGTCGACCGGGTGCAGGTCGAGCACCAGGCCCCGCAGGCGCCGGGAGTACTGACCGTGTGGATCTGGACCGATGGCCTCCAGAGCAGCCAGCAGCAGCGCCGGGGACGCTTGGAGGTCAAGCTTTTCGGCGACCCGTGATGATCACACGGCGTTGTCCGCGCGCCGGTGATCATGGGAGGGCGGACGCGGAAACACGCCCGGTGATCATGAGCGCGCCCCGCGCGTGGTGACGCAGCGTGGCCACATGCAAGGACGGCTACGACCACCGCGACCCGCACCCACCGAACCCGAGATCCTCACACCAGCACCGATCTCACCTCAGCCAGACCTCCCACCGACCATCAACCGATCACCACTCAGCCATCCCATCCACTCATCCAGCAGCCACCGATGACACTCCACAAACTAAAGGCATCACACCTACGCATTATTAATGATCTTGGTAGGATGAGCGTAGCTTGACGATCACTCATACGTGCCGCCGGCCGCCCCGAGGGGGCGACGGCGCGCCAGGTGGAAGGGAGGGTCGGGCGTGCTGAGCATCGCTCCCGGGTATGACCCTCGCTATCTGACGCGCCAGGTCGGCAAGGGCTGTGAGAACTACTATCTGTCAGCGACTATCGAGCATGGTGAGCCGCCGGGCCGGTGGTGGGGACGGGGCGCCGAGGCGCTCGGGCTGGAGCCGGGCAGCGAGATCGACGGCCCGGTGATGGAGCAGCTCTATGAGCATTTCCTTGATCCACGTGATGCGGACTTCCTGAACGACTCGGTGCCCGACCGGGAGAAGGCGCGGCTGGGTCGGCGCAAGTCGGTGTTTCAGTCCTGGGAGACGATCTATGCCAAGCGGCTGGCCGCCGAGCCGGAGGCGACGGATGAGCGGCGCGAGCAGATCCGTATCACGGCGAAGAAGGACGCCCGCCAGGCGGTCATCCATCACGACGCCACGTTTTCCCCGCAGAAGTCGATTACGGCGGTTCACGCCGGGCTGTTGGCGGCCGCGAACGAGGCAGAGCGCGTCGGTAAGAGTGCGTTGGCCGCTCAGTACCGGCAGGCCGCCGACGTGACGTGGGAGGGCGTGCGGGTCGGGGCGGAGGCGAGCCTGCGTTATCTGCAGGAGCACGCCGGTGAGGCCCGCGCCGGCTATCACGGCAAGGACACCGCCGGCCGCACGACCGGGCGCTGGGTGGAGGCCAATCAGTGGGTGGTGGCCCGTTTTGAGCAGCACACCAACCGTGATGGTGACCCCCAGCTGCATGTGCATCAGGCGATTTTGAACCGGCAGTTGTGCGCGGACGGCAAGTGGCGGGCCCTGGACGGCAAGGCGATCTACCGGGCGCGGCCGGCCGCGGCTGTGCATGGCGAGCGTGTCATGACGGAGTATCTGGCCCGCCGGTTGGGCCTGGAGTTCCGCAGCCGGCCGGATGGCAACGGCCGCGAAGTGGTGGGCGTTTCCCCGGAGCTGATCGCGGAGTTCTCCACCCGCCGCGCGGCGGTGACCCGGCACATTGAGCAGCAGGTGGAGGCGTATGTGGCCAAGTACGGCCGCCAGCCGACCGCCCGCCAGCTGTTCACCATGGGCCAGATCGCGACCAAGGACACCAAGCGCGCCAAGACCAAGAGCCCGGATGCGCCGAGCCCGGCCGAGCAACTGCGCTCGTGGGAGGAGCGGACCCGAGCACGGGAGATTCAGCAGCTCAGCCAGATCCCGGGCAAGGTGTTGGGCAGGCTGAGGCAGGGCCGCGCCGCAGCCCAAGCACAAGCGCTCGGGGACGCCGAGCTGGCGAAGGTCATTCAGGCCGCTGTTGCCGATGCCCAGCGGGAGAAGGCGGAGTTCTCCCGTTTTGAGATCACCCGGTTCATTGACCGCCATCTGCCCGACTACCTGGGCGGCTTGCACCCCGAGCGGGTGGAGGCGGTGCTGGAGGAGCTCACCGACGCCGCATTGAACCCGGCCGGGCCGGCCGGGGTGCGGCTGCTGACCGCCCCGGACGTGGTGCACATCCCCGAGGGCCTGCGCCGGGCGGACGGGCGCAGCATCTACCAGGCCCAGGCGTGCGAGCGGTATGTCACTGTGGATCAGCTCGACCGCGAAGCGGCGCTGACGGCCTCCGCGCTCGCCGGTGGAGCGCCTCGCTTGAGCGCCGAGCGGGTGGCCGAGCTGATCGGCTTGACCCACGAGCAAGCCGCGCTCGCCGCGATCGATGCCCGTACAGCCGCGCCCGAAGGGATCAAGCGGCTGTATGCCGACCAGGCCAACGCGGTGCTGGGCATCGCGACCTCCAGTCGCCGTACGGACGTGCTGTTGGGGGCGGCCGGTACCGGTAAGAGCCGGACCGTGGCCGCGCTGGCGGAGGTGTGGCGGGTGGGCACCGGCACGCCGGTGCTGGGGCTGACGACCGCGCAGAACGCCGCGGGGGTGCTGCGCGGGGAAGGTCTGGACGAGGCGAGCAATATCGCGCTGTGGCTGACGCAGATGCACAACGGGCAGGTCAGGCTGGTTGCCGGTCAGCTCATCGTGGTGGACGAGGCGAGCATGGTCACCACCGAACATTTGGAGCTGATCCAGCGCTATGCCGACCACTACGGTGCCAAGGTGGTGTGGGCCGGCGACGTTGCGCAGCTGTCGGCGCCGGAGGCCGGCGGGGCGATGCGGCACCTGGTCACCATCGGCGGTGCCGAGGAACTGCACACCGTGGTGCGCTTTCGCGCGGAGTGGGAGCGCCAGGCATCGGTCCAGCTGCGCGATGGCCTGGCCGATGCGCTGATCGAGTACGACCAGCGCGGCCGGCTGCAGGATGGCACGCGCGAGGAGATGGAAACCGCCGCCTATCAGGGCTTCCTCGCCGATTACTTGGACGGGAAGTCCTCACTGCTGCTGGCCCCGACCAACGACAAAGCCGCCGAGCTGGCCGGTCGGGTGCGGGAAGAACTGGTCGCGCTCAAGAAGGTCTCCCCGGAGGGCACGAGGTTGCATGACGGCAACACTGCCGGGCGCGGCGACCTCATCGTAACCAGGGAAAACGTCCGCGATGAGAACGGGGAGTACACCTATCTCAACCGCGACGTCATGCGTGTTGATCATGCCTCCCCGGACGGGAGAATCCTGGCTCGCTTGGTCAACGTAGACGGAACATACGGCAACATCGTCACGTTGGATCCGGAGTACGTCCGTGATCATGTTGAGCTGGCCTATGCGGGCACCGTTCATGCAGCTCAGGGCCGTAACGTGTACCGCTGTCACTCCCTGGTCGACGACAGCGGCAGCCGGGAAATGCTGTATGTCATGCTGACCCGCGGCACCGAGGGCAACTACGCCTACGTGGTGGTCGACCGGTCCCGAGAGGCCGATCTGCGGCCCGGACCGGAGCAGGCCCAGGCGCGCGCCAAGGAGCTGCTCGGTGGCCAAGCGGAGCGGACGGCCGCCGAGCGGGAGCCGCTTGAGGGCCAAGCACAGGGTGACCGGTTCACCGTGCTGTCGGGGATCTTGGAGCGGGAGAACGCGTCCAAGACCGCCATCGAGGCGATGATCGAGGAAGGGGAACGGCCCCGCAACCTTGGTCACCTCGGGTCGATGTGGATTGATCAGATCCGGTCGACCACCGCCGAGGCCTACATCACCCAGGCCGAGCAGTCCGGTGCTCTGTCGGCGAGCGAGGCCGCTCGGCTCCGCGACGATGAGGCCACGGACACGCTCGGCCGGCTGCTGCGCACGCTGGAGATGTCCGGCAAGGACGCCGGGGCGATCTTTGAGGCCGCGATCCGGGAGCGGGAGCTGGACACGGCCGACAGCCTCGCGCAAACCCTGCACTGGCGGATCACGCAGGCCGGCGCCGAACGCGGCATCGACGTCACCCGCCTGGAGGTCAGCGAGGAGCAGATCCGCGGCACCTGGCGCGAGCGCACCCCGAGCGTGGGCATCCCGGAGATCGACCGGCTGCTTGGCGAGACCGCCGCGCGGATGGAGGTCCGACAGGCCGAGCTGGGCCAGGATGCGCTGGAGCGCCCGCCGGCCTGGCTGACGCAGGCGATCGGGGAGCCGCATCCTGAGGACGTGATCAAGCGCGGGGCGTGGGCCGAGCGCGCTGGGCGGATCATGGCGTATCGAGAGCAGTACGGCTATGAGACCACGACCGAGGCGATCGGACCGGCACCGTCACGGGCCAACCCCGAGGCCCGCGCCGCGTGGTGGGCGGCGCACGACGCGATGGGCCGGCCGGACACCTCCCGGGAGATCAGCGGCGCCACCGATGGGGAGCTGTGGGTGATGCGGGCCCGCTACGAGCGCGAAGCCCGCTGGGCGCCGCCGCACGTCGGCGAGGAGCTGCGGCAGACCTCTGTTCAGGCGCGCGAGCGCGAAGCCGAAGGGATCCGGCTGCGCGCACAGGCCCGAAGCCTGCAGGCGCACAACCCGGAGAGCGCCGCCGCGCTGGAGGGCCGGGCCCGCGGGCAAGAAGCACTCGCTCACGGGCTCAAGCAGCGGGTGACGTCGCTGACCGAGGTGCACGAGGCCCGCACACTCTGGCACAAGACGACCGAGGCGGTGCGGTCGCTGGCCATGCGCGCCGATGCCGAGCTTCGCCGGCGCGAGCACATTGACGAGCGCCTGTTGCCGCCGTTGCACGTCGACCAGGCCGAGGCCCGCGAGCGCATCGAGGCTCAGCAGCGCCAGGAGGTCGAGCGGGCGAAGGCGCCGGCGGTCGCGGAGGGTCAGCTGACGCTGAACCTGGGCCCGAAGATCGAACGCGCCGCCGCATGGGCCGAGCCCGAGAAGGACGAGCAGCAGCGCCAAGACATCGAACGCGAGCAAGAGATCGAACGCGAGCAAGAGATCGAACGCGAACGGCAGCGCCAAGACGTCGAGCGCAAGCAGGTGCCCGGACAGCAGGCGCTGGAACTGTTCGGCGTGCGGTCGGTGGAGCGGGAGGCCGATCCAGCGCTGGCCGAGGCACTGGAGACAGCGCGCGCCGCACGGGCGATCACCGAGGCGCGCGAGGCCGAGCGCGGCGAGCGCGAACCCGAGCACCAGAGGAGCGAGCGCTCCCGCCAGGTGGACGCGCAGTCCATCGAGCGTGAGCGGCAGCGAGCCGCCATGGAGCGGAACGCGCTGGAGGACCGTGAGCATGGGCGCGCCGACCGTGAGCGGGAACAGCAGTATCGGACGCCGAGCTACGACGAGGGCCCCGAGTTGGGCCGGGGGCGCTGATCGGTGATGGCCAGATGTCGGCGGCGGAGCTTACCGTGATGATTATGAGCAGCCCGGCGGCAGACGGCCCTCCCGAGATGTCACGCGCCGAGATCGAAGCGATCTTCCCGGACTTCTTCGACGAGCGGCCGTTGAGCAGCCAGGAGAAAGAAGAGCTGCGGGCGCTCTTGAATGCTCCGGGAGGCCCCCGGGGGCATCTGACGATCCGGCAGCGGCGGGCACGTCCAAGCTTAGGGATTATTCGATCCCCGCAGGCAGTCTCCGCGGTGGTGCAGGACTTCGAGCGAACTCGCGGCTCCAGTTACGACGCTGAAACGTACGCCAGGGGCGTGCTGACCGGCGTGTGGTGGGCCATCGGCAAATCCGAGACCCGGGCCGGGCCGATCAGCGGCGATCCCGCCGAGCAGTGGCCGCCGGACCTGGGCGATGTCTACCACGAGACACGGGTGGCGCTGGATCTGGCCGAGGGACGTATCCGGCCGGAGATGCGCCCGCCCCGGCGTTACGTCGAGGGGGTCGAGGACGCCCTGTGTTGGCTGTTTGCACTGAACGACTACCGCCCCGTCCCCATTCAGGCGTGAGTGGCTGTCGCTGATCCCTCGGGCGCGCTGCAACGAGTGGTAGGTGGCGATGCCACCGTTCTTGCCGATCGGATCACATTGGCCGATGCGAGATCCCGCCCAATCGAGGTGATCGGACGGGATCTCGCCAACACGCTTCAGGCCGTTGCGGGAACAGCCCCCGGATGAGGAAGGACCTTCAAGCCGCTCCGAACCAAGAGCTCGGAACTATAGCGAGGGCTATGGCAGAGACGTGGCAGCATGTGCTGTTTCAAGCAGCTTGGTCGACTACATAGAAGCAGCTCATAAAGTGAGCAGAGCCTGGAACGGTAGTCGCTTATCCGATGGTGGCGCAGGCATAGCCCGGTGTAACGGTGCCGGTCGTCTTGATCCAGGCAGAGCACACCCGGGTACCGGAAGAGTAGTTCTTGTTGGGATCCATGGAGACGTGTCCCCCAGACCGGCCGGGAGGGACGTTCACGGTCGACCCGTGGGCTTCCTCTCCGTTGCTGAAGCGGAGACGGACGTGCCCCGCGTGGGCGTATGAACCGCTTCTGTTGATTACGTATCCTTCGACGTAGTCGACATAGTTCCCGGTCCCGCATACCTTCAGGCGGATCTCCATGTTGATGCCGCCGCCGGTATTCGTGGAGAACTCCTTGCAGGCCAGCAGCCGAGATGCGGAACCGGAAGCCGAGGCTGAGGCGGGAGCGGCAGCCGCGATGGTAGCGAGTGATAGAGCGGCTCCGACAAGCACCGGAGCGACGAACTTCTTGCGCATGGCGTTCCTTCCGTTGGCTATCCTCTATGGCCGTATGCGCCCCTGCCCGGTAGCTCACCTGGCGCAGGTGTCAGGGGAAGAGTCGGAGCTGTTTCGACTGGCGCGGACGAACGATGCGGGTAGTGGCTGGGGATCCATCGGAAAACTCGGAATCCGGCAAGCAGCACCCTGATGTCCACAGCACAACCCTGGTGAGCGCAGCATCCGCAATAGTCGGCTTTCAGCCCTTGACATCACCTCACAGCGATGATCTCCCTTCTGTATCTGCTGTGGTTCTCTCGTGATGAAGTCTGTGACTGCGCCTTAGCAGCTGTACGATCCTGGGGCTCTTCGACGATGTCGGCGTCGGCTGTATTTGTGCTTAACGAATCCTTGAGCCGACCGGATCTTGCTGGTTAGCTGATGTCCGGAGATGCGGGGGTGGCGGATCCGGAACCGGGGGTGAACGCCATGACGCAGTTTCGGCTGCTGGGCCCGATCGAGCTGGAGACAGCTACGCACCTGGTGGAACTGGGTACCCGCAAACAACAGACGGTTCTGGCGGCGCTGCTCATGGACGCGGGCGTTCCCGTGCCCATCGAGAAGCTCATTGACCGCGTGTGGGGAGAAGCCGCGCCGGCGACGGCGCGCAGTGCGGTGCACAGTTACATCACCCGGCTGCGCCGAGCCCTCAGCCAGGCCAACATCGTCGATGGTGACACCTTGGCCGTACAGTACCGGCCGGCCGGATACGTCCTGTGTGCACACCGTGATCAAGTGGACTTGCACCGGTTTCGGCGACTTCTCGACCAAGCGAGATCCACGCGGGGTGACGATCTGCGCAAAGCATGGTTGCTGCGTGACGCGTTGAGCCTGTGGCGTGGCCAACCGCTAACGGGCCTGAGCGGTGAGTGGGTGGAATCGGTTCGCCGGGAAGTGGCACAGCAGCGCTTGGGAGCCGTCTTGGACCTGGCGCCGATCGAGATGAAGACCGGTGGCGGCAACGCCATGATCGAACAGCTGCAGGTGTTACTCGACGAGCACCGGCTGGTCGAACCGTTGATCGCCGCCCTGGTTCGTGCACTGGCCGACGCGGGGCGCAATGCTGAGGCGCTGGAGTGCTACGCCGAGGCACGCCAGCGCCTCGCTACGGAACTGGGCATCGATCCCTCACCCGAACTACAACAGGCATATCAGAGCGCCCTGCGTGCGGATACAGACAGGCAGCGGCCGGCCCCTGCGCCGCCCAAGGCGGTGAAAACCGACCTTGTGGCGCCTGCACAGTTACCTTCGGACATCCGCGGCTTCACCGGACGTCACACCGAACTTGCCCGCCTGGATGCAATTGCCACCCAGGCGTCCGACCAATCCACCGCGGTTGTCATCACGGCGCTGTCGGGTACGGCGGGCGTGGGCAAGACGGCGCTGGCGGTGCACTGGGCGCACCGGGTCGTCGGCCGCTTCCCCGACGGCCAGCTGTACGTCAACCTGCGCGGGTTCGCTCCGCAAGGATCGGCGATGAGCCCGGATGAGGCGCTCGGCGGGTTCCTGCACGCCCTGGCCGTGCCCGCCGCGCGCCTGCCGGTCGACCTCGACGCCCGGACCGCGCTGTATCGCAGCCTGCTGGCCGGGCGGCGGGTGCTGGTGATACTGGACAACGCCCGCGACGCCGAACAGATCCGGCCGCTGCTGCCCGGGGCACCCGGCTGCCTGGCGCTCATCACCAGCCGCAACCGGCTCACCGGGCTCGTCGCCGCCGAAGGCGCCCTGCCGCTGTCGCTGGACGTGCCGAGCCCCCAAGAGGCACGGCAGTTGCTGACTCGCCGCCTGGGCGGCGAACGCGTCACCGCCGAACCCGGAGCGGTCGATGAGATTATCACCCGGTGCGCGCGGCTGCCCCTGGCGCTGGCGATCGTGGCCGCCCGCGCCGCCGAGCATCCGGCCTTCCCGCTGGCCACCTTCGCCGGCGAACTGCGCGAGGAGCGCAGCCGGCTGGACGCCCTGAGCGCGGGCGATGACACCACCGCCGTGCGCGCGGTCCTGTCGTGGTCCTATCGCACGCTCACTCCCGCTGCCGCACGCCTGTTTCGCCTGCTCGGGCAGGTCACCGGCCCTGACATCTCGATGGCGGCCGCAGCCAGCCTGGCCGGGCTGGCCGTACCGGCGGTGCGAGGTCTGCTCGCCGAGCTGAGTGCGGCGAGCCTGGTCACCGAGTACCGGCCGGGCCGCTTCGTCTGCCACGACCTGCTGCGTGCCTACAGCGCCGAACTCACTCGACGCGATGACGACCTCACGCGAGAGGCGGCCGTACGACGGCTGTTTGATCACTACCTGCACACCGCCCACGCCGCGGCCGTCCTGCTCAATCCGCACCGCAACCATGTCGAGGTGGCCGCCGCCGCACCACAGGTGACGCTGGGCGAGGTGCCCGACCGCGACCGGGCGATGTGCTGGTTCACCGCCGAGCACCACAACCTGCTGGCGGCCGTACAGCGGGCCGGTGACACAGGGTGCGACGTGCACGCCTGGAAACTGGCGTGGAACATGGCCGAGTTCCTGCAATGGCGGGGGCACTGGAGTGACCGGGCGAGCGTACAGCTGGCGGCGCTGGCGGCGACCCGGCGCCTGGGTGATCGGCCGGGCCAGGTCAAGGTGCTGCGCGGACTGGGCACCACTTATGCCCAGCTGGGCCGCTTCGATGAGGCGTTGACCTATCTGCGGGAGGCGCTGGAGCTGGTCGCCGAACGTGACGACGACAGCCGCGCCAACATCCACATGGGCCTGGCCCTGGCGCTGGAGACGAAGGGCGACTACCGGGCGGCGCTGGAGCACGGTTTCCAGGCCCTGTCCTTCTTCCAGGCGGCGCAGTACACCACCGGGCAGGCCAACGCCCTCAACATGATCGGCTGGTGCCATTCCCGGCTCGGTGACCACGCCGACGCGCTGGCGGTCGGCGAGCGATCCCTGGCCCTGCAGCGGCGGATCGGCTCGGCCTACGGCCAGGCGTGCACCCTGGACAGCATCGGTTACGCCCATCACCATCTCGGCCGTCTGGACCGGGCGGCCGACTGCTACCGGCAGGCGCTGGCCCTGTTCCGGGAACTGGGCGAGCGTTCGATGCAGGCCGCCATCCTGACCCACCTCGGTGAGACGCACGCCGCTGCGGGCGATCACGACGAGGCCCGAGACTGCTGGCGCTCAGCACTGACGATCATGGAGCAACTCGACAGCGCAGATGCCGTGGCGCTCAAAGAACGCATCGAGCAGCTCGGCACCAAAACCGGCATATAGCGATTTCAAGGCGCCCACTGACCACCGAAAACACCTT
>NZ_BOOJ01000104.1 GCF_016863175.1 Paraplanobispora siamensis | reverse complement strand
TGGAAAACCTCCTGAACCCACAGCCGGACACTTTTAGTAGTCAATCAATTACTAACCGTCACACAGCAGAGGGCTCGAAACGATGATCTGATATCGCGAGGGCCAGAGGGGCGGCGCCACCAAGCGGTGCGGAGACCTGCCCTGCGGGCCACGCCGCCTACGCCGGGGCCCCTGGCTCGGCCTCCGCCATCGGCCGGCTAATGCAGCCGCAGCCACACACGGCGCCGACCTCGGAGAACCCTTGCACACCTGATGGGTATGGCACGTCGGACATGCCTATCCCGGCCATGGCCACCTGTAGAGCAGGGGTTGATCGGCAGGCTCCTCCACGAGTACTCACATGCAGTTCGAGCCGGGTGGATGAGATTTTCGGCAGCGCGGTGACCGGCGCATGCCGGCGGAGCCGCCCGACGGGCATGCCGAACGGTGGCGACATCGGCATCCTCAGTCGCCGGGCGTGAGGTCACCAGGACCCCGTCCCGGCTGTGGCACCGAAGACTGTTGATGCGCACGCGTCATCATCCCTGTCGATTCCCGGTCTTGGTGAACCTTTCGTGTACAAGGCGTATCGCCATGGCGCCCTCCCCGACCGCGGACGCGACCCGTTTGATCGACCCGCTGCGAACGTCTCCCACGGCGAACACGCCCGGCCGCCCGGTCTCCAGGGGAAGGGCATCCCCGTGCGACGAGCCGTTATCCGTGATGACGAAGCCCCGGTCGTCCAGCGCGACGGCGCCCGCCAGCCAGCCGGTGTGCGGATCCGCGCCGATGAACACGAACATCGCATTGGTCTCGATCTCGATGGGGTGCCCCGTCTGGTTGTTCTGGGCGCGGACGGCCCGCAGGGAGCCGTCCCCGAGCAGTTCGCGTACCTCGGTGTGGAACATGATCTCGATGCCGGGCGTCCGGCTGATCGCGTCGATGAGGTAGCGGGACATGCTCTCGCTGAGATCTCCGCTGCGGACGAGCATGCGCACCGACGAGGCGTTCCTGGCCAGGTAAAGTGCCGCCTGGCCCGCGGAGTTGCCGCCGCCGACGATGACCACCGGCGCCTGCCGGCACATGCGCAGCTCGAACGGCGTCGCCGCATAGTAGACGCCAGAGCCTTCGTATTTCTCCAGGTCGGGAACGTTGAGTTTGCGGTAGCGAGCGCCGGTGGCGATGATCACGGCGTGGCCCTGCACGGCAGGTCTGCCCTCGACGAGCACGCTGTAGTGGCCGTTGTCGGACTCCAGCCCGCTCGCCTCGGCCGGTACGGTCAGCCAGGCGCCGAATTTGGCCGCCTGGATGACGGCGCGTTCGGCGAGCTCGGCGCCCGAGATGCCCGACGGGAAACCGAGATAGTTCTCGATGCGGGAGGAGGTGCTCGCCTGGCCGCCCGTGGCGACCGCGTCGAGCACGACCGTGGTCAGGCCCTCCGAGGCCGCGTACACGCTCGCGGCCAGGCCCGCGGGGCCCGCACCCACGACGATCAGGTCGCACACGCCGTCGCCGCGCCGCGGTACGGGCAGGCCGACGGTCTTGGCCAGCGTGGCAACGGTTGGGTTGCGCAGCACCTGGTCTCCGCGCCAGATCACGACCGGCGTCTCCTGCGGGGAGATACCGAGCTGGCGCAGCAGCGCCTCCGCCTCCTCATCCTCCTCCAGGTCGATCCACCGATGCGGAAGCCTGTTACGGGCGGCGAACTCGCGCAGCCGGCGGGCATCGGGCGAGTAGCGGGAGCCGATGATACGGAACCCGGCGTCCATGCCGATCAGCAGGGTACGGCGGGTCAGGTAGGCGCGCAGGATGAGGTCCCCGAACGCGGGATCACCGGCCACCAGCGTACGCACCTGGTCGGCCCGGACGACCAGGATCTCGCCGGCCTCCCGCACGACCGCAGTCAGGAACGCGACCTGGCGGGTGAGCAGGCCCAGCTCGCCGAGGAAACGGCCGGGGCCGTGAACGGCGATCGTCCGCTCCTGCGCGCTGCCGTACCCCTCGACCGTGGCCACCTTGCCGCGCAGGATCACGATGAACTCATCGGCAGGCTCGCCCTCCCGGTAGAGGACCTCGCCGGGCGACACGGACCTGCGCTCGCCGCACCGCGACAAGTCCGCGATGCGACACTCATCCAGCCGGGGATAGGCCCCGTACAGGTCCGGTGTCTCGGGCAGGGTGGCCGGCGACCGCGTCATGACGGCGTCCTCAGCGTGTCCTCGACCCATTCGCGCAACTGGGCTGCCGGGGCCGCGCCGACGTGTTGAGCCGCGACGCGGCCCTCCTTGAGCATCATGAGCGCCGGGATGCCCGTGATGGTGAAGCGCTGGGAGAGGACCGGGGAGCGGTCCACCTCGATCTTGACGAGCTTCACACGTCCCGCCATCTCTTGGGCGACTTGTTCGAGCGCGGGCGTGACCATCTTGCACGGCCCGCACCATTCCGCCCAGAAGTCGACGAGTACTGGCAGGTCTGCCCGTTCGGCGACCTCCGCGAAGGTGTCGTCGCCGGCGTCTGCGATCCACGGCAGCGGCTGGTGGCAGTTGCCGCAGCGGGGCGTGCCCGAGGCAGCGTCCGGAACCTTGTTCGGCCTCCCGCAGTTGGTACAGCGCGCGATGTGCATGTCAGCTCTCCGGGGCGTAGAAGGTGACGTTCAGTTCGCCCTTGTCGGCGCCGACCACGATGGTCGCGCCGTCGGGGATGTCTCCGGTGAGCAGGGCCCGGCCGATCCTGGTCTCGACCTCGCGAGCGATGAACCGGCGCAGCGGCCGGGCACCGTAGACCGGGTCGTATCCCTGGTTGGCGATGAGCTTGCGGGCCTCCTCGGTGACCTCCAGGGTGAGCCGCCGGTCGGCCAGCCGCTGCCTGATGTCGGTGAACATCAGCTCGACGATCCGCTCGATCTCCGCCTCGGTCAGCGGCTTGAACAGCACGATGTCATCGATCCTGTTGAGGAACTCGGGCCGGAAGTGCCGGCGCAGCTCTGCCATCACGCCGTCGTGAGCCTCGGGCTTGATCTCGCCGTCGGGGGTGATCCCGTCGAGTAGGTGCTGGGAACCGATGTTCGAGGTCATGATGATCACGGCGTTGCGGAAGTCGACTGTGCGGCCCTGCGCGTCCGTCAGCCGGCCGTCGTCCAGGACCTGCAGCAGCGCGTTGAACACATCCGCGTGGGCCTTCTCGATCTCGTCGAAAAGCACCACCGAGTACGGCTTGCGCCGCACCGCCTCCGTGAGCTGCCCGCCCTCCTCATAACCGACATAGCCGGGAGGGGCGCCGACGAGGCGGCTGACCGTGTGGCGTTCCTGGTACTCGCTCATGTCGATGCGGACCATGTTGTCCTCGGTGTCGAACAGGGCCTCCGCGAGGGACCTCGCCAGCTCGGTCTTGCCCACGCCGGTCGGCCCGAGGAAGAGGAACGACCCGATGGGACGCTTGGGGTCCTTGATGCCTGAGCGGGCGCGGATGATGGCGTCGGCCACCAGCCGCACGGCCTCCTCTTGTCCGACGACGCGCTCGTGCAGAATCTGGTCGAGCTTGAGCAGCTTGTCCCGTTCGGCCTCCTGCAGCCGGGCCACCGGGATGCCGGTCCAGCGGGAGACGATGTCCGCGATCTCCCTTTCGGTCACCACCTCGCGCAGCAGCCGGTGGCCGTTCTGCCGGGTGCCCAGCCGCTCCTCCTCGGCGTGCAGCCGGCGCTCCAGCTCGGGCAGCTTGCCGTGGCGCAGCTCGGCGGCGCGGTTGAGGTCGTAGTCGCGTTCGGCCTGCTCGGCCTCCCGCCGCACGGCCTCTATCTCCTGCCGCAGGCTCTGGACCTTGCGCAGGGCGGAGCGCTCGGCCTCCCACTGTGCCCGCATCGCCTCGGCCTCGGCCCGCGTGCCCGCCAGTTCCTGGCGCAGTTCGGCAAGACGCTCCCTGCTGGCCGGGTCGTTCTCCTTGGCCAGCGCGGCCTCCTCGATCTCCAGCCGCATCACCCGCCTGGTCAGCGCGTCCAGCTCGGCCGGCATGGAGTCGATCTCCGTCCGGATCATCGCGCACGCCTCGTCCACCAGGTCGATCGCCTTGTCCGGCAGGAACCGGTCGGCAATGTAGCGGTGGCTCAGCGTCACGGCGGCGACGAGCGCGCTGTCCTGGATCTTCACGCCGTGGAAGACCTCCAGGCGTTCACGCAGACCGCGCAAGATCGAGATGGTGTCCTCGATCGAAGGCTCGTCGATCAGCACCGGCTGGAACCGGCGCTCCAGGGCGGCATCCTTCTCGATGTGCTTGCGGTACTCGTCCACCGTGGTCGCGCCGATCATGTGCAGCTCGCCCCGGGCCAGCATCGGCTTGAGCATGTTGCCGGCGTCCATGGCGCCCTCGGTCGCCCCGGCTCCGACCACCGTGTGCAACTCGTCCACGAACAGCAGGATCCGCCCCTCCGCCGCTTTCACCTCGTTCAGCACGGCCTTGAGGCGTTCCTCGAACTCCCCGCGGTACTTGGCGCCCGCCACGAGCGAGCCCATGTCCAGGCTGAAGACGGTCTTGTCTCGCAACCCCTCGGGCACGTCGCCGCGGACGATGCGCTGCGCCAGCCCTTCGACGACGGCCGTTTTGCCGACGCCGGGATCGCCGATCAGGACCGGGTTGTTCTTGGTCTTGCGGGAGAGGATTTGGATCACCCGCCGGATCTCCTCGTCACGGCCGATCACCGGATCGAGCTTGTCCGCCCGGGCGTCGGCGACCAGGTCACGCCCATACTTCTCCAGCGCCTCGTAGGCCACCTCCGGCATGGCCGAGGTGACTCGCTGATTGCCCCGTACGGCGGTGAGCGCCTCCAGGAACCGATCCCTGCTCAGGCCCTGAGCATGCATGAGACGTCCAGAGGCCGTCGTGGATCCCTCCTCGATGAGGGCCAGCAGCAGGTGCTCGACGGAGACGTACTCGTCCTTGAGCCGGCGCGCCTCCCGGTCGGCGGCGTCGAGCAGCCGCGACAGGCGCTGGGTGAGGAACACCTGACCGGGTGCCGCGCCCGGACCGCTGACCTTGGGCCGTCGCGACAGCTCGTCCTCCAGATCGGCGTGCAGGCGCTGCGGATCGGCGCCGGCCTGCTCCAGCAACCTGGGCGCCAGCCCCTCGGGCTGGTCGAGCAAAGCCAGCAGGAGATGCTCGCCGTCGACCTCGGTGTGGCCGAAGCGCAAGGCTTTGGTCTGGGCGTCGTGCAGGGCTTCCTGCGACTTTTGCGTCATCCTGTTCGGGTCCACTCCAGCCCCCTAGCGTGGTCGTGGGAGGTCGCGCAGGGCGGCCTCCAGCTCCTCGATCCGATCGAGGAGGTCGATCACCACGCCGATCGCGGCGTAGTTGATGGCCAGTCCTTCGTGCAACCGCTGGATGCGGGCCGCCGCCGCCACCTGGGCGGGCATGAAGCACAGCTCTCCCCTGGCGTTCCTGACCGGCTCCAGCAGGCCGAGCGCCACCAGCCGGCGCACGGCCTGCGGGTGCAGGCCGGTGGCCCGCGCGTAGGCGTCCAGGTCGAGCCGGACCTGGCGAACGAGCGCGTAGCTCATGAGCGCCTCCTGGGGTCGAAGTGCGAGACGGCGGCGAGCTGCTCGAACAGGCGCCGCTCCTCGTCGGTGAGCCTGGGCGGCACCATGATCCGGGACTCGGCGTAGAAGTCGCCCGCCGCCCCGCGCGGACTGGGCATGCCGCGTCCTTTCAGGCGAAGGCGGCGGCCCGTGGATGTGCCCGGCGGCACCTTCACCTTCGCCTCGCCGCCCGGGGTGTCGACGGCGACCGTGGCGCCGAGCGCCGCCTCCCAGGGGGCCAGGGGCAGCGGGGCGTAGATGTCGCGGCCCTCCACTCGGTAGCGGGGATGGTCGGCGATCCGCACGATCAGGTGGAGGTCGCCCGGCTGGGCTCCCTCACTGCCGTGCCCGCCCTGGCCGGCGAGCCTGATCCGCTGCCCGTTCGTGACACCGGGCGGGATCGTGACGTCCAGCCGCCTGCCTCCGGGCAGCGTGATGCTGCGACGCCCGCCGTGATACGCCTCCTCCACGGTCAGCGTCAGCTCCGCCTCCTGATCGGCGCCGGGCACCGGCCCCCACTGCCGTCTGCCCCGGCCACCGAACATGCCGCCGAGCAGGTCCTCCAGGTCGATGCCCTCGTCCGTGCCGAAGCCGAAGTCCTCGGCTCCGGCCGAGCGCCACCGGCCGCCCCCGGCGCCGGCCCGCGCTCCCGCGCCCGCTCGGCTGCGTGCGCGGGCCCAGTCCGCGGGATCGACGTCGGGCGGCACCTGGCGGAAATCGTGTCCGAACGCGTCGTAGCGGCGACGCGTCTCGGGATCGGAGAGCACGCTGTAGGCCTCCGAGATCTCCTTGAACCTGTCCTCAGCGCCGGGATCCTTGTTGACGTCGGGGTGGTAGGCGCGTACGAGCTTGCGGTAGGCCCGCTGGATCTCGTCGGCGTCGGCGTTCCGGTTGACGCCGAGCACCTCGTAGAAGTCCCGGCGTTCGGCCATCACTCCACCTTCTTCGCGACGGCCACGATCGCCGGCCTGAGCTGCCGTTCACCGTCGCCGTAGCCGGGTCTGAGCACCTCCACCACGGTGCCCGGATCGGCATCTGCCCGTTCGACTGTCGTCACCGCCTCGTGGCGGGCGGGATCGAAGGGCACGCCGCTCTCGTCATGACGGGGGTAGCCGAGCTTGTCGAGCAGGGTGACCGCCTGGTCCCGTACCGCTCGTACCCCTTCAAGGACGGCGCCCCCGCCCCCGTCGCCGCGGACCGCGTGGCTCAGTGCGAGCTCCAGGTTGTCCACGATGGGCAGCCACCCGGCCGCCACCTTGGACCGCTCTTCGGTCCTGATCCGCTCGGCGTCGCGGGCGCTGCGCTTGCGCAGGTTGTCCAGCTCCGCGACCGCCCGCAGCCACCGGTCCTCCAGCTCCGCCAGCTTCGCATCGGTCTCCGCCGGCGCGGCCGCCTCCGCGGGTACCTGCTCGCCCCGCGGGGTGGCCGGGCCGGCCTGGTCCCGGGTCTCGGATCTGTGCTCATTCATGTCACTCGGGCCTCGAAGTCGTGAATTCGGCATCGATCACGTCCTCGTCACTGCCGCTGGAGGCTTGTTCCGTCCTGCCCTGCGGCGGCACGCTCGGCCCGCCGCCCGCAGCGGCCCCCAGTCCGTGATAGACCTGCTGCAGCTCTCCGCTGAGCGTGCGTAGCCGGTCCACCGGCGCCTCTTCCTTGATCGCCTGCCTGGCGTCCTGGACGAGCTGCTCCGCCCGCGCCTTCTCGTGCACGGGCACGGCGTCGCCGAGCTCCTCCAGACGGCGTTCCACCTGGTAGGCGACCGAGTCCAGCTCGTTGCGCGCGTCGATGGCCTCCCGGAGCCTGAGGTCCTCCGTACGGTGCTGCTCGGCGTCGGCGACCATCCGCTCGATCTCCGACTTGTCCAGGTTGGAGCTCTCGCTGATGGTGATCCGCTGCTCGGCACCGGTGTCCTTGTCCCGGGCGGAGACGTTGAGGATGCCGTTGGCGTCGATGTCGAAGGTGACCTCGATCTGCGGCACCCCCCGCGGCGCGGGCCGGATGTTCTCCAGCCGGAAGCGCCCGAGCACCCGGTTGTCGGCGGCGCGCTCCCGCTCCCCTTGCAGGATGACGATGTCGACGGCGCTCTGGTTGTCCTCGGCCGTGCTGAAGACCTCGGTACGGCGCGCCGGGATCGTCGTGTTGCGCTCGATGACCTTGGTCATCAGGCCGCCGAGGGTCTCCACGCCCAGCGACAGCGGCGTGACGTCGAGCAGGACGACGTCCTGCACCTCGCCCTTGATGATCCCGGCCTGGACCGCCGCGCCGATGGCGACGACCTCGTCCGGGTTCACCGTCATGTTGGGGTCCTTGCCGTCGGTCAGCCGCCGCACGAGATTCTGCACGGCGGGTATCCTGGTCGACCCCCCGACGAGAATCACCTCGTCGATGTCCGCGGGCCTGAGCTTGGCGTCCTCCATCGCCTGCTTGACGGGAGGGACGCAGCGCTCGACCAGGTCGGCCGTGATCTGCTCGAACGTGGAACGCATGAGCGTGGTGTTGAGGTGTTTCGGCCCCGAGGCGTCCGCCGTGACGAACGGCAGGCTGATTGTGGTCTGGGTGACCTCGGAGAGCTCGACCTTGGCCTTCTCCGCCGCCTCGAACAGGCGCTGCAGAGCCTGCGGGTCGTTGCGCAGGTCGATGCCCTGATCCCGCTGGAACTCATCGGCCAGGTGGTCGACGATCCGGCGGTCGAAGTCGTCACCGCCGAGATGCCCGTCCCCGGAGGTGGAGCGGACCTCGACCACGCCTTCGCCGATGTCCAGGATGCTGACGTCGAAGGTGCCACCGCCCAGGTCGAAGACCAGCACGGTCTCATTGGACTTCTTGTCCAGCCCGTACGCGAGCGCCGCCGCCGTCGGCTCGTTGATGATCCGCAGGACCTCGAGCCCCGCGATGCGCCCCGCGTCCTTGGTCGCCTGGCGCTGGGCGTCGTTGAAGTACGCCGGAACGGTGATGACCGCCTCGGTCACCTTCTCGCCGAGATACTTCGCCGCATCCGCGACCAGCTTGCGCAGCACCAGCGCAGAGACCTCCTCCGGCGCGTACTGCTTGTCGCCGACCTGGAAGCGCACGGCTCCCTGGGGCCCCTCCACGACGTCGAAGGAGACGGCGTGCTGCTCGCTCTGGATCTCGTCGTAGCGCCGGCCGATGAAGCGTTTGGCGGAATAGATCGTTCCTTTCGGGTTGAGGATGGCCTGGCGGCGGGCCAGCTGGCCGACCAGCCGTTCGCCCTGATCGGTGAACGCCACCACGGACGGCGTCGTCCGGGAGCCTTCAGCGTTGGGTATCACCGTGGGGTGACCGTCCACCGTGGCGGCGATCACCGAGTTGGTGGTACCGAGATCGATGCCGACTGCCTTCGCCATTTCTCTCTTCTCCCTCGTGCTCCTTTTTCGGGTTCTATCCGGTCATTCCTCGGAGCAGTTGATGGGCCTTGGCCGCATGCTCCGACTCGACGAGGACCTCGTACCTGTCAGCGACGAGGGCGCTTTCGGAGACGAAGTCCCGCTGACCGCCCAGCATCGCGTGCGAGATCAATCCGAAGACCGCTCCCGCCATCGCACCCCACAGCAGCCCCCACAACACCACGGGCAACACGGCTGCGACCATGGTGGAGAAGACCGCCAGAAACAAGCCGATGAGGAACCCGAACCAGGCTCCGCTCGCCGCACCCCAGCCGGCCGCCCGCAGATAGGTCATGCGCGCGATGACGCGTTCCAGCGAGTGCAGGCCGGTGCCGACGATCAGCGTTCCCTCTACGGTGAACCCGTGATCGGACAGGTAGTCAACGACCTTTTGCGCCTCCTCGTAGCTGCCGTAACTTCCGATCAGTTCGCGGTTGGTCCTGATGGGGCCAGACAGCGCGACGGACATGGCTCCTTCTTTCCTGCTCAGGCTGAGACCTTCTGGGAGCTCGATGTGCCGGGCTCGGAGGCCTGCGCCTTGGGCACGGGTAATGACGCTCTTTTCCTCCCTTGTTTCGAGCCTTCCGCCCGCTCTTCGCGGCCACATCCCCCAGGTGGGTAGTCATCGCCGCGCCCCGTGCCGGCGCGGCTCAAGCGTGCCTGTCACCGGGCGGCGGATCGAAGCCGTCTCGTGTCTGCTCCGCCGCGAGCCGCGCGAGCTCGACCCGGGACCTGATGCTCAGCTTGCGGAAGACGTGCCTCAGGTGGAAGGCGACCGTGTGCACGCTGATGAACATCTGTTCGGCGATCTGCGGGTTGGTCCAGCCGTCCGCCGCGAGCGACGAGACAGCGTGCTCGGTCTCGGTCAGGCTGTCCCAACCGGAGACCGGCCGTTCGGCGTAGCTCCAGTGCCGGTGGCGCACCCCCATGCCGCGCAGCCTCCGGCGGACGCGCGCGGCGTCCCTTGCCGAGCCGATGTCGTCGTACGTGCCCAGGGCGCGCTCCAACCTCTCTGTGGCCTCCACGCGCCGGCCTGCGGCGGCGAGCACCTTGCCGAGGTCCTCCTCGGCGGAGGCTCGCGCCCACATGTCCTCGGCCCGCTCGGCGGCCAGGGCGAGGGCATCGCAATCCCTCTCGAGCAGGCCCCGGGCATGCGCGGCGGCGGCGCCCAACGCCGGAAATTCATGGTTGGCCGCGCCGAGTGCCTCTGCGGCGGCGACCACGAACTCGGCCGCCGCCCGGTCCTCCGCGTCCAGGGCGACCCGGGCCATCCAGGGGCCGGCCGCGGGTTCGATGGTGAGCATCAGCGGGCGGGGCAGCTCCGCAAGCAGGCTCATCGCGCTGCGCGGCCCGTCGCGGGCCTCCGCGACCTGCGCGGCCAGCAAGGTGTGCCGCAAGCGTGCCTCGGCCGTTCCCCCAGGCTGTTCCCCGAGATGATGCGCCGCTCCCTGCAGGTCGCCGCGCCGCAGCGCGACGGCGGCGAGCACCGCGCAGGCCGCCGCGACCGACAGCGGCGTGTTGAGCGCGCCGGCCAGGTCCAGGGCTCGCCTCGCCTCGGTGACCGCGTCGTCGAAACGGCTCGCGAGCAGCGCCAGGCGGGCCTCCAGCGTCGAGGCGTCCGCGGCCCAGGCCAGATGACCGTGGCCGAACATATCCTTGCGCGCCTGGCGGAGCATCGCCCGCGCCTCGTCCAGCCGGTGGACGTCGACGAGCACGCCCGCCGCGGTCAGGCATGCCTCATAGCGGCATTCCTTCGGAGAGCCGGCCCCGGCCAGCCGTCCGGTGCTCTCCGCCAGGGCCAGCGCGCCGGACAACCTGCCCTCGCGCCGCTCCGCGATGGCCAGGGCGACCAGCGCGGCGCTCCTGGCCGCGGGACCGTAACGGTTCTTCCCGTCGATGATCTCCTGCGCGTGCGCCCGCGCGGTGCCGTCGTCCCGCAGGCGCGCCATGGCGTACAACTGGACCAAGGTCGCCCGCTCGCGTACGTGGCCGGGTAGACCCGGGACCGCCAGCACCGTCTCGGCCTCGTGGATCGCCTCGTCTCCTCTGCCCGTCAGGTACATCGTGTCCGCCAGCAGGCAGCGCAGTTCGGCCGAACCGTACACGGAGCCGTGCTCGGCGAGGCGGCCCCGTACCATCTCCTCGGCCTCGTGCAGCCGCCCGCTGGCGATCGCCGCGTCTATGGCGGTGGAGGCCGGGCCGGTGAGCAGACGAGCCGGCCCCACCCTCTCAGAGCTCATGAGGACCCCGGACTGGTCGAGCAGGGACTGCCGCACCGACGGAGGGATGCCCGCGGCCACGATGTCCGCGACCAGTTCGTGACGGAGGGCCAGGCCGTTCTCGGTCACGATCAGGATGCCCGCGGCCGCAGCCTCCTCCGTGACCGGAAGCAGCGCGGCCGGCGTGGTGTCGAGCAATGACGCGGCGTGCTCCAGCGACAACGAGCGGCCGAGCACGGCGATCGTCTCCACCAGGCTCCTGGCCTTCGTGCTCAAGGTGTCGGTCCAGCCCTGCACCACGATCCGCAGCCGACCGGGCGGGCGGGCGGGCGCTGTGTCCCGCAGCAGCCCTTCCTCGCGCAGTCCCGCGAACAACTCGGTGATCAGCAGCGGATTGCCGCCGGTCCTAGCCGCCAGCGCCCGCGTCGCCGGATCGGACGATCTCCCGAGGGTGTCCTCGGTCAGCGCGACGACTGCGGCCAGTGACAGTGGCGCGAGCGTCACCCTCTCGGCCCCCTCCCGCTCCAGGATGTCGAACAGCGACACTGCCTGGCACGCGATCGGCGCGGTCGAGCGGAACATCAGCCAGCTGATGGGCCGGTCGTCCGGCAGGTCGTGCAGGGTGTGCACCATCCTCAGCGTCGCCGGGTCCGCCCGTTGCAGGTCGTCGAGCGCAGCCAGCACCGGCCCCGGGGCCAGTCTCTCGAGGCCCACCCGCAACCGCTCCAGGAGCAGCGGGCCAAACTCGGCGGCGCCGTCGCCGTCTCCCGGCTCGGACCGCAGGTCGAGGGCCTCCAGCAACATGCTGCACGGGGCGAGCTCGCCCAGCTCCTCCACCCTGCCCTGCACGACCCCGATCCCGCGTTCGGACGCCTCGGCGACGGCTTCGGCCAGCAGCCGGCTCTTCCCCAACCCCGGCTCGCCGTCCACCAGCAGCGTCCCGCCCTCACCTCGCCGCAACTTCTGCAGCAGGCCATCGACGAGACGCCATTCCCGATCGCGTCCCCGCATGATTCCTCCCATGGAGGGCCTCCCACGGCAGGAAGCGGGGAATCCCATGTCCGGCAAAATCTTTCGCTCCTGACGGGGACGACTACCCGGCTGGGGGATGTGACTCCACGCCCGCCTCGCCGAAGCTCGAACAGAGGCATGCCCGCCCAGGTAGGGAAGGGGTGAAGGAGATGGCGGAAACCGGTTATGCGCCGTTCAACCGTACGGTGGACAAGACGAACCGCGTGCTGCGGGAGATCGAGGAGGCGCACGGGTGGACGCCTGAGCGCCGCAACCAGTCCTACGCCGCTTTGCGCGCCGTGCTGCACGCGCTGCGCGACCGGCTGACCGTGGACGAGAGCGCCCAGTTCGCCGCCCAGTTGCCGCTGCTGATGCGCGGGGTCTACTACGACGGCTGGCGACCGAGCACCGTGCCGGTCAAGGCCTCTCGCAAGGAGTTCCTCAACCGCGTCTCCTGCGAGCTGGCATTCGAGTTCCAGGAGAGCGAGGAGGACCTGGTCAAGAAGGTTTTGCACGCGCTCAGGAAGCACATCAGCGACGGCGAGTGGCAGGACGTGAAGTCCACCATGCCGAAGGACCTGGCCTCGATCTTGCCCTGATCCCCGGCCTGATCCCCGATCGGCGACACACCGAACCTGCCCACCGAACTGGGCGTGAGGGTGGCGCGCCACCTGCCCGGCCGGTTGCGGGGGGGCTTCGCGCAACAGACGGACGGACCGGCGAGCTGCGGCTGCCGACCGCATAGGCCGGATTGAGCGTATGCGGCCGGGCGGCACGATCGCGTCGTCCGTCGAGCAGGTCGTCGCTCAGCCGCATCCCGGCGGCGCCGAACCGGCTCTCCAGGTGTTCCATGGTGCGTGGCCCCATGACGGCCGAAGGCGACACATTCCCTGTCACATGGGAGCCCCGCCAGTGATCCCCGGATGATCACCCGGCCCCGCCTCCGCCCGACAGCGCGCCGCGAGCGAGCTCGCACGGCGCGCCGTTGAGACCGCGGACACAGAGTTCATCCTCGTTCGTCCTCCGCAACGTTCGTCCTCCGCAACGCTGAGGATTTGCGATCCCCGTGACGATGGCCAAAGCCCTGATGCAGGCGTGCGCCCTGCAGCGCCGCCGGCTGGGCGGTCTCGATCGCTTGCGCCCCGATGCCGGCGCGGGCCGCCTCCAGCGAGGCTGCGCCCGCTGACCCGCCGCGACGCTAATAATCAGCCGTGGTTTATATAAGCAAGAGCCGGTATAGTA
>NZ_BOOJ01000103.1 GCF_016863175.1 Paraplanobispora siamensis | reverse complement strand
AAGAGGACTGAGTCGGTCATCGACTGGCTGCTCGATCGCTGAAGTACCCTGCGGTGGGTGTATCTGCGTCGGATCGGCCTGCGGTGGGCCGGATGCGATGGCGGTGGCAACGGTGGGGCGGGCAGCCAGCAAGCGCCGTAGGGTGATCTCCAAGTGCTGTTTGCGCAGCGGTTTGCTGAGGAAGTCGTCCATGCCAATGGCCCGGCAGCGTTGCTCATCGGAGGCCAGGGCTGATGCGGTCAGGGCGATGATCGCAACAGTGTTCAGGGGTGCGGGCAGGGACCGGATGTGGGCAGTGGCCTGGTAGCCGTCCATGACGGGCATCTGGCAGTCCATCAGCACCGCGTCGTAGGGGCGTTCCTGCAACATCCGCAGGGCCTCCTGGCCGTTGGCGGCGATGGTGGGGGCATAGCCGAGGCTGGTGAGCATCTCTGCGATGACATGCTGGTTGACCTCGTTGTCCTCGGCGACGAGGATCGGCCGGGCGCTGGCCTCGGGTAGCGACGCGCGGGCAGCGACTATCCGCTTGGTGCTGTCGGCGTCCGGATCGGCGCTCTGGCCGAGCAGTTGCAGCATGATGGCGCGCAGCTGTGCTGAGCGGATGGGCTTGGTCACATAGCCCTCGATGCCGCACTCACGGGCCGTGCGAGCCTCGCCAGCCTGATTGGTGGAGGTCAGCATCACCAGACGGGTACCGGTCAAGGTGACATCGCTGGTGATGATCCGCGCCAGGTCCAGGCCGTCGAGGCCGGGCATGTGCATGTCCAGCAGCGCGATGGCGTACGGATCACCAGTGCGGACGGCTTCGCCGAGCGCGGCCAGGGCGCTGTGTCCGTCAGGCACGGCGTGCACGCGCACACCCCAGGTGGCCAGTAGGTCGCCCACCACGGTGCGGTTGGTGGCGTTGTCGTCGACGACCAGCACGCGCACCCCGGCCAAATCGGTCGCCGCGGGGGCGGCGTCGACTGGTGCGTTGGCCTCAGGCAACGACAAGGTGAGATGGAAGCGGCTGCCCCGGCCGGGTGCGCTGTCAACACCGATGGTGCCGCCCATGAGGTCGACCAGTTGGCGGGCGATGTTCAAACCGAGGCCGGTGCCGCCGTAGCGGCGGGTGGTGGAGGCATCGGCCTGGGTGAAGGCGTCGAACAGGTCGGCTTGGCGCTCGGCGGGGATGCCGATGCCGGTGTCGGTGACGGCCAGGTGCACCTGGCGGATGCGGTCGTCTTCGGCAGCCGGCCCGATGTCCACGGTGACGACGATCTCACCGTGTTCGGTGAACTTGACGGCGTTGGAGACGAGGTTGGTCAGGATCTGCCGGATGCGGTGGGCATCACCGCGCAGCGCCGGCGGCACGACCGGGGTGACGAGAGTGGCGATCTCCAGGCCCTTGGCCTGCGCGGTGGGTGCATTCAAACTGACGATGTCCTCAACCAGGGCCCGCATGTCGAAGTCGATCGGGTCGATGTCGAGTTTCCCGGCTTCGATCTTGGAGAAGTCGAGGATGTCGTTGATCACATTGAGCAGCGCGTCGGCGGAATTTTGCACCGTGGTCAGATAGTCGCGCTGGCGATCGTCGAGATCGGTCTCCAGCAGCAGGCCGGTCAGGCCGATGACGCCGTTCATGGGGGTGCGGATTTCATGGCTCATGTTGGCCACGAACTCTGACTTCATCCGGGAGGCGGCCAGGGCGGCGTCACGGGCGGCGGCCAGTTCGCTTTCAGCCCGTTTGCGGTCGGTGATGTCGCGCACGAAGGCGTTGAAGGTCACCTCTCCACCGGCGGTGGAGGCCCACAAGGCCATCTCGGCAGGGAAAAGCGTGCCATCACGGCGGCTCAGTTCCACCTCACTCTGTCGGCTGATCATGTGAGGCCGGCCCTCAGCGTACAAAAGCGCGAATCTGGACTGGTAGGCCTCACGCTGGTCGGCGGGAGCGATCACGTCGCTGAACGGACGGCCGAGCGCCTCAGGTGCCGGCCGGTCGAAGACGATCTCGGCACGGGAGTTCCACCGGATGACACGGCCCTGGGCATCGACGGCCACGAAGGCATCACCGGCGGCCTCCAGGATGGCGCTGACCTGCTCCTCACGGTGGAGGAGGTCGGCTTCGGCGGCGCGGCGGCGCCGTTCGGTGTGCGCGGCCAGCAACAGCCCACCCAACAACGCCTGGGCCAGCAGTGAAGTCACTGCCAGTACCCGGCCGGTGAACTGGTTTACAGCGGCGAAGGCGTCGATGGCGGGGACCTCGGCGACCACGGCCCAGCCCAGATCAGGAACGCTCCGATAGGCACTGATGGTCTGTGCACCGGCCTCGATGGTGCCGGCGGTGCGGTTGCCGCCGGCCAGCGCGGCCCGGATGTGCTCATCAGCCAGGCTTGAGAGCAGGCCCGGCTGTCGGCTGCCGGGACCGGCCAGCAGCACGCCGTGGCGGTCGGCCACCCGAAGGTGCACATCTTGTACCTCGGCCAGCCGGTCGGTGAAGGCCGCGATCGCCTCCAGCCGGTACCCCAGGCCGATCACTCCGGTGACCTGCCCTTCCCAGAGCACCGGTGCGGTGATGGCCACGATCTTCGGGCGGCCGGGCAGCGCGGCCTCGAACGCCTGCGACACATACGGCCGGCGGGTGGAGACGGCACCCTGAAAGTAGTCGCGGTGGGCGAAGTTCTTGCCGATCACGCTGGGCTGGGCGGGGTCGAAGGCGAGCATGGTGCCGGAGGCGTCCAGCACTCATGCACCGATGAAGGCGGGGTCGCGCGACTCCAGGGCCGTTACGTGCCGCTGCAACAGCGCAGGGTCGGCTTGTGCGCCTCGGGCAAGCTCGGCGGCCAGCAGCCGTCGCTCGGCGTAGGAGGCCACCAGCGCGCGCAGCGCAGCCAATTTGTCACCGAGGTAGGCTGCGCTCACCTCGGCGCTGGTGCCCAGACGCCGCTCGACGTCCGCCTCGGCCACCGCGGTGGCCTGGTGCACCGACAGATACGCCAGCCCGGCCAGTGGCAGCAACGCCACGGCCATGATGACCGCGCACAGGCGCAGCAGCGCACGGCGCAGCGCCCTGCGGGCGGCACAGCTGATCTTGGCATCGCGGTCGAACGCCGACCACCGCGCCACGGTCAGCGCCGTCACCACCAGTGAGCCGCCGGCGATCACTGCCACGTCCGCGCTGGAACCCTGCACTGCGCGAATGATCAGCAGGACCGGCAACGGCAGCACCACGAGCACCAGCGCCGCGTTCCGCACCCATGCGGGCACGACGGTCGCCTGCGCGCCCTCAGGTGCCAGGGCCGCCGCGCTCAAAGCGGCGAACGACACCAGCCACCAGGCGAATCCCGGGCCGCCGAGGGCAAATGAGCCATCCAGCACCGCGATGTTGTAGAGCACATCCCCAGTCAGCTGCAGCAGGACCCAACCGGCCAGCAGCAGCGATCGCAGGCAGCGCCGGCCGGTGAACACCAACAGGGCGGCAGAGACCAGCAGCAGCACATCCAGCACGGGATAGGCCGCATTCACCAGCCGCGCAGCCAGACTCATCCCCGACGCGCTGGCGTGGTCGGCGACGAAGAACACCCACATCACCACTGCCGCCGCCGTGGCCAGACTCGCCGTCTCCAGCACCGAGACCCGATCGGCGCCCTGGGCGCGGGCCAGCACCGTCAACCCCAGCGCCGAGACCAGATAGGACGACAACCACAGCACGTCCCCCAGCGACGGCGCCATCACCGTCACCTCGGCGGCTAGCGGATACAGATAGAAACACACCCAGGCGGCAGCGCTTAGTGCTTGCCCGAGCGCCAGCGCATACCAGCCCGTCGCCCCTGAGTGCTGGCGGCGAGCCGGGACCACGAGCGCCACCACGCACATGGCGTTGAGCGTCACCATCAGCGCCGCCTGCACCTGTCCCATCGGCAGTGCAAAGAACACCATCGTGCCGAGTAGTTGCCCCAGCGCGCACACCAGCCAGGCGGGCACGAAACGCCCCGCCACCTTCCATCCATACCTGTTGTCGACTCGCATAACGTCTGATCTATCGGCACCAGCGCGCGCCAGTTGAGAGGTCTGTGTCAGGCCTCATCGGCGCGGGCAGGTCGATTGGGCGCGTGATCTGGTGTGTCAGTAACAGGCCCAAGCTGTCGGCCGATGCTCCCGGATTGTGGGGTATTGGTGGGCTTGATCCGGTTTGACAGACATCCGAGATCAGGGGCTCGTCCCCGGAAGGATGTCCATGATGGAGCACATGGGGAAGAAGAAACCGCGTCCTCGCCGCTCGTTCACGCGTGAGTTCAAGGCGGAGATCGTCGAGCTGTGTCAGGGCGGGGACCGTTCGATCGGCCAGGTGGCCAAGGACTTCGATCTGACCGAGACCGCGGTACGCGAGTGGATCCGCCAGGCCGAGGTCGACACCGGTCGACGGGACGGGCTGACCAGCGACGAACGCGAGGAGCTGGCCGCGCTGCGGCGAGAAAACCGCCGCCTGCGCGAGGACGTCGACATCCTCAAGCGGGCCACGGCTTTCTTCGCCAAGGAGACCCGGTGAAGGTGCATCCCTTCATCGAGGCGGAAAAGCAGGGCGGCCACAACGTCAAACGGGCGTGTGAGCTGCTGGAGGTCTCCCGATCCGCCTTCTATGCCCGCCGTCAGGCCATTGCCGGTCCCCGCGCGGTGCGCGATGCGCACCTGGCCGAGCGCATCGCCGAGGTCCATCGGCACTCGCGCGGCATCTACGGCGCTCCGCGCATCCACGCGCTCTTGCAGCGGGAAGGCACCGGCTGCGGCCGGCGCCGGGTGGCCCGGCTGATGCGCGCGGCCGGACTGCAGGGCCGCCACCGGCGCCGCCGACAGCAGACCACCGTCGCCGATCCGCAGGCCGCGCTGCGCCCCGACCTCATCGGCCGGGACTTTCGCCCGGATGCGGCCGCGCTCGATACCCGCTGGTGCGGCGACATTACTTACCTGCCCACCGAGGAGGGCTGGCTGTATCTGGCCATGGTCATCGACATCGCCTCCCGTCGGGTGGTGGGCTGGGCCACTGCTGATCATCTGCGCACCGAACTGGTCGCCGACGCCTTGGAAGCGGCCTGCCGGCGGCGCCGCCCCGTCCGAGAAGTGATCTTCCACTCGGACCGCGGCTGTCAGGGCGGATTCAACCGGTCGTCGCAACACCTCGATTTGGGAGGTGTTGATGGGTCGGCCAGCTGGATGGATGCAGGCGTTGACGGGGCGGTCACCGATGAAGTCGCCGGGCGCTCCAGCGCATCGGCGGGAGATCGAGCGGGCGTTCTGGCGAGAGATCGCGAAAGGACTTCTTGCCGAGGAGGCGGCTGCTGCGGTCGGGGCGTCGCAGGCTGTGGGTGGTCGGTGGTTCCGACATGGTGGCGGCATGCCACCGATGGATCTTGCCGCGCTCTCCGGCCGCTACCTGTGCTTCCAGGAGCGGGAGGAGATCGCGATCTGGAAGGCGCAGGATGTCGGGGTTCGGGAGATAGCCCGGCGGCTCGGCCGCCCCCCGTCGACGATCTCCCGGGAGCTACGGCGCAACGCCGCGACCCGCGGCGGCCGGCTGGACTACCGCGCCTCTGTCGCGCAGTGGAAGGCCGACCTGGTGGCCCAGCGTCCAAAGGCGGCGAAGCTGACCACCAACGACCGGCTGCGCCACTACGTGCAGGAAAGGCTGTCCGGTCAGATCCACGGGCCGGACGGGACGGTACTCGGGCCGGAGGCTGGGCCGTGGAAAGGGCGAAACAAGCCGCATCGAGGAGACCGCCGGTGGGTGAGCGCCTGGAGCCCGGAGCAGATAGCCAACCGGCTGAAGGCAGACTTCCCTGATGATGCGTCCATGAGGATCAGCCACGAGGCGATCTACCAGGCCCTCTACGTCGAGTCCCGGGGCGCGCTCAAGCGCGAGCTTGTCGCCTGCCTGCGCACAGGTCGTGCGCTGCGGGCTCCCCGAGCCCGCTCCAAGCGCAAGGCGTGGGCGCACGTCACACCCGAGGTGATGATCAGCGAGCGGCCGGCCGAGGTTGATGACCGCGCTGTGCCAGGACACTGGGAGGGTGACCTGGTCATCGGGTTGGAGCGGTCGGCAATCGGTACGTTGGTTGAGCGCACGACCCGCTTCACGATGCTGGTCCACCTACCTCGCCAAGAGGGATACGGCATCATCCCGCGGACCAAGAACGGGCCGCCGCTGGCCGGGTATGGCGCCGAGACGATGAAGACCGCCCTCGCCGCCACCATCGGCGCCCTGCCCGAGCACTTGCGCCGGTCACTGACTTGGGGCCGAGGCAAGGAGCTGTCAGCACATGCTCAGTTCACGATCGAGACGGGCGTCCCGGTCTTCTTCGCCGACCCCCACAGCCCTTGGCAGCGCGCCACGAACGAGAACACGAACGGCCTACTGCGCCAGTACTTCCCGAAGGGCACCGACTTGTCCCGCTGGAGCGCCGACGACATCGCTGCCGTCGCAGCGGCGCTCAACGCTCGCCCCCGCAAGAGCCTTGGCTGGAGGACCCCTGCCGAGGCCTTCAACGATCACCTAGACTCGCTGCTGAGCAGCAGTGTTGCGACGACCCCTTGAACCTAAGCAGTACACCAGCGGGGCGTTCGCCGAGCTGGCCGAGCGGCTCGGGGTCCGGCTGTCGGTCGGCCGGACCGGCCAATGCTGGGACAACGCCCTGGCCGAGTCGTTCTTCGCCACGCTGAAGGGTGAACTGCTCGGTGATCGCCCCTGGCCCAGCCGGGCTGCCGCCCGCAGCGCGGTCTTCGAGTTCATCGAGGGCTGGTACAACCTGCACCGGCTGCACAGCAGTCTGGGCTACGTTAGCCCTGCCGCCTACGAGGCCGCCTTCGCGGCCTGATCACCACACCGAAGGTGTCCGCCAAAGCGGAGCAAGCTCACCCCGAAGGCGTCGGCGATCGCATCACCCTGCTGGCCCAGTGGGCCGGGCTGGGCCATCGCACCGCGCACGGCATGCGCGCCGGCATGGCCACGGCCGCCCGGGCCGCCGGCCACGACGCCGTGGCCATCGCCGCCCAGGGCGGCTGGAAGTACAACAGCGATTCGCTGGGCCGCTACCTGCGCCTGATGGAGGGCTGGGGCGAAGACAACGCGCTGTACAACATCGGCATGTAAAGCCGCCGCCTGGCCGGCCGCACCCGACCACCCCGTCACCGCCCGGGAAAGGACCCCGCTGATGGCCCGCACCCGCCCGCCCCGCCTGACCCGCGCCCACGCCGCCGCCCTGCTGCTGCAAGACGACGACTCCACCGCGGCCGCCGCGCACCGCACCGGCTTGGCCATCGACACCGACGGCCGCGCGCGCATCCTGGCCCCCAACGATGTCTTCACCGCGCCCATCCGGCACATCGCGCTGACCCGCGGCGAGCTGCTGGAGGCGGGCGTGCGCGTGGCCGCCGGCTCCGGGCCGCGCCTGGACGCGCTGCTGGCCGACGTCAACACCCACCTGGTGAAGAGCTGGAACACGGCATGACCGTCTCCGAGGTTCCGTGCAGCGGTAAGGCGGATCGACGCTGTCTCCACTCGCTCCGCTGCGCCAGGATCTCGAAGCGGTCATGGAGATCACCGCGAAGTGGGCGGCCCCGACTCTGATGATCTTTCTCGGTCTCGCCGCCTGTCTCGGCTGCTCCCTGGCACGGCTCTTCCGCGGCGTCAGTCACCAGGACTCGACGATCGGTGCGTCGTGCTGTTGCTCCGACCACACCGCGGTGAGACGGCCGAGTCGTTTCGGGGAGGCGATGCCGTGTGCGGACGCGATCTTTCCCTCACGCATTTCGAGTACCAGGAGGCCCGCCACCTGGTCGTCGATTACGGCGATCAAGGCGGGGGAGCCGTTGACCACACCGGCGTGCAGCGCGGGAGAGCCACCGATCAGCCGCCGCTTGCCTTCGCTCGGCTTGAGCGCACCTCGTAGCGCGGCGGCTATCCGCTCCGGGGTGGGGAGCAACAGCAGCTTCTCGCCGAGTCCGGCGCCGTCCGAGATCGCGGCCGCGTCCTCGGTGAGCAGTGCGATCAGCCGCTCGGTCTGTCCCGAGGTGGCGGCGTCGAAGAAGGCTTCGACGATCCGGCGCGCGCCGGCGTTGTCGATGATGTCACCGCGGCGCGCGGTGACGACGCGTCGCCGGGCCCGGTGCAGGTACTGCTGGCTGGCGGATTCGGTGATGTCGAGGATGCCGGCGATCTCGGCATGGCTGTACGAGAACGCCTCGCGCAGTACGTAGACGGCGCGCTCGTTGGGGGAGAGGTGCTCCATGAGGGTCAGCACGGCCAGCGACACCGATTCGCGCTGTTCGAAGGTATCGGCCGGGCCGAGCATCGGGTCGCCCTTGAGGAGCGGTTCGGGCAGCCACGCGCCGACCGCGCGTTCGTGTCTCGCCTGCGCGGAGCGGAGCCGGTCGATGCACAGGTTGGTGACGACCTTGGTCAGCCATGCCTCCGGCACCTCGATCCGATCGCGGCCGGTCGCCTGCCAGCGCAGGAACGCGTCCTGCACGGCGTCCTCGGCGTCGGTGGCCGAGCCGAGCAGACGGTACGCGAGCGAGGCCAGCCGGTCCCGGCTGGCTTCGAACTGCTCGGTGGCGAGGGCGTCCATGCGGCCGACTCTAGGCGGTGGCGGCCTCGGCGGAGCGTCCGGTTGAGGCGGTCAGGCGATGCTTACGGGTCGGCATGCCGAAGGTCGGGTGACCCATGCCCCAGGCGGCGCCTTTGAGGATGGCGTTCTTGAGACGTGCGGTTGTGCGGCCTCGCAGGTACCAGGACTTGGCCCGGGTGTCGCCGTCCACCATCTGGAAGATCGCATCGTGCCGCCCGAGGCTGATGTGGTTGCCGTAGTACTTCAGCGCGGTGGACGGGACTTCGCGGCCGGTCAAGCGTCCGACGATCGCATCGGTCGCCTGCATGCTCGTGAAACCGGCCGAGGCGCATGACATCGGCAGCGGCCGGCCGTTCTCGCCGATGGCGTAGGCGCTGTCGCCTGCGGCGTAGATGTCGGGGTGCGAGACCGAGCGCATGGTGTCGTCGACGACGATCTGGCCGGTGTCGGCGACTTCGAGGCCGCTGCGGGCCGCGATGGGGTGGACGGCGAACCCGCCGGACCACACGGTCGCCTCGGACACGAGGACGGTGCCGTCGGTGGCAATCGCCCGTGCCGGCTCGACGCGCTCGATGGACGTGTGCTCGTGGACGGTGATGCCGAGGCGGTCGAAGGCCCGGCGTAGGTGGCGGCGGGCGCCGGAAGAGAGCCAGGCGCCCAGTTCGCCGCGGGCTGCCAGTGCCACCTTCAGCCCGGGTCGCGACTCGGCGATCTCGGTGGAGGTCTCGATGCCGGTCAGGCCCTCGCCCACGACCAGCACGTGTCTGCCCTCGCCCAGGCCGTCCAGGTGATCGCGCAGCCGCAGCGCCGCAGCCCGGCCGGTGACGTGGAAGGCGTGCTCGGCGACACCGGGAACGCTGTGGTCGGCGACGGTGCTGCCGAGCGCGTAAAGGAGGGTGTCGTAGGCGAGTTCGCCGTCGTCCAAGGTGACGCTCTTGTGCTCGACGTCGACCGCTTCGACGCGCGCCAGGCGCAGCCGTATCCCGGTGCCGGCGAACATGTCGGCCAGCGGGCGCTTCTTGAGGTCCTGACCGGCCGCGAGCTGGTGGAGGCGCATCCGCTCGACGAAGTCGGGTTCGGCGTTGACGACGGTGATCTTGGTGTCGGCGGGGTCGAGGCGGCGGGCCAGGCTCCCGGCCGTGTAGGCCCCGGCGTAACCGGCGCCGAGGACGACGATGTGATGCGTCATGGTCTTGCTCCTGTCTGTCCGCTTACCAGTTGAGCGAGACAGCGGGCCGATCCATGACAGGGCTTCACTGTGAAGTGGATCACATATCGCCTGTCGGCAATTCACGGGAATCTACGGGAATTCACGGGAATTCGTCAGCGGAGAGGGCCGCGTTCGTCGACGTACCGGGTGGGGGTCCCGAGGAACACGTCCCGCTCCGCCGGGCCGTACGCGACGTTGAGGGTGTGCAGATGGTAGGACCAGTCGGCCATGCCGGCCGCGCTGCTGAAGCGGTAGTTGAGCTGCCACCTCAGCCACTGCCCCAAGGTCAGCCGGATCGCGGGAGGGCGCCGGCGCCGGGGCGGCAGGGTGAAGAGCGCCGGGATCAGCGGCTGGACCAGCAGACGTCCGTCGGCCTCTTTCAGACGCACACTTCTGACGTCTCCGGTCAGGGGATGCACGGATGAATGGGGACGGAAGGCGTCGGCTTCGCGCATGGAAATCTCGTGAATGAACGGATGGGAGGCGTCCGGCAGCTCGAATCCGACGGCGAGTGCGTTCCGGGATGCGGCGGCGGTTCCTCCGCGTGACTGTTTGGTCCACGAGGTGCGGACCCACTGCACGACCACATCGATGAGGGAATCGTCGCACCGCCACGTCAAGGTGTCGCTCTCCGCAGCAGCACTTCAGCCCTTGGGATGCCCCCATGTCGCAGGAATGCCTTCATCTCGCCTGAGGAGAGCGCTATTTTGACGCTCTGCCTCCATCAAGGTGGCGGGGGTGGATGATTCCTCGCGGCAACGCGCCGACGCCCTGGCCGCCCTGGAGAACTGGGCGGCCCTGCAGCCCCGCGCCCGGCGCGAACTCCTGGCCGAAGCTTGGCGGGCAGGCGAGCGTAACGTCGCCCGGCTGGCGCGTACCGCCCGCATCTCGCGCGATGTTGTCTACGCCGATCTGAAAGCAGCAGGCATCAACACCCTGGACCGCCGTGCCGTCGTGAGAAGGGAGGAACCCTCGATTGATCGCGTCGGCTCGGGCGAGCGCGTCGTGCCCCGAATGCGCCCAGGCATCGATGTCGCGGTAGTTCGCGTCGCGGATCTGCCGCAGCCTCCTGCGATAGGCGGCCGCATCCCCGGTGCGGTGGCGCGCATCCAGCGCCCGATCCAGCGGGAGGTCGCTGTCGGCTCCGACGTAGGGCTCGGGCAGCTGCCAGGCCTCGCGCACCCCGGCGGCCTTGACCCGCTTCCACCAATCCCACTGCTGGGCGGCCCAGATGAGGTCGGCGTCATCGTCGTCGGGGTCCAACTCCCAGCCGTCGCGTCGCGGATCCCAGCCATCACCCGGCGATCGCCAGGCCGGCATCTGCCCTGCGCTGCTGATGCGCAAGATGACCAGCCGCGTCTGCGCCCAGACGTAGTGCGCAGTCATCTCCTGCAGCCACACATACCGCGCTGCCGGATCGGCCTCGGCCGTCGACCCGATGGGCACCACCCGGGTCATCTCCTCGATGATCCGGCGCACGACCTCTTCGGCTTCGTCGTCGCGCAGGGGATAGGAGAACGCCTTTTGGATGCGGCCTGCGGCCACGGGCGTAAACAGCGCATCCCGGGCGAGCCCGGTGCGCTTGGCCAGCACGGTGATCAGCTGGTCATCCGCTGTGATCATGACGTGGCGCTTCTTTCCGGCGCGGCCGCTGGGTGCGGCGAGCCTACGCCCCGAAAGAGCGTGATCGGCATCGAAGGCATCATGCGATCAGAGGTCCGGAGGCGTAGCCAGCTGCACCGCGGGCGCTGAACCCTACGATGGGCGCAGCAGGGCACGTCGCATACGCCCCCTGGGCGGTCGCTGAGCTCCCCTTCCGAAAGGCAGGCGCCCCGATGATTCGACGGACACCCTCCAGCCCCTGGGAGCGTTTTTTCGACCCCGCCGACAAACCTCGGGGACCGCGGCTGGCCGCCGCGGCTGAGGCGCTGGACAGCCTCACCGACCACGATGACCTGGATCGGGTGATTGCCGCGGTGCTCAGCAAACGGCGCATCGCCCAGCTCGCTGAACGCCGCATCACGGTCGGGTCCAGCCCATGCCCTTGCTATCTTCGCGACTCCCGGGGCGCCTTGCACCGCCGCCGGCACGGCGGGGAGAAACCAGGACTGTGCTACCTCCAAGAGGCGCACCGTGGCCCGGACATGCTGGACCACCTGCGCGGCTGGTACCGCGACAACAAGCTCATCGCCTTCACCCTGGAGCCCTATGAGGAGATCAAGGCCGATGCCTTCCGCGCGGCCAGCCAGGCCCTCGCCGACGATGACCTCGTCATGTCCGTGTGTTCCTGTTGCGCGGTGCACTACCCCGGGCAGACACTCGCCATCATCATCACCCGCGCCGAAGACGATCTATCCATCCACCCGATCAGCGGTCTGTAGTCCGGCTGGGCCAGCCGGCTGACTGGCCGGGCCGTGCCGCTCGCGGATCCACCACCGCGTTCATGGCGCCCACGACGACCTGTCACTGCTGAGACTTATGCACGGTGAGCTGCCGCGCTGGCCGGTCCCGAAGCCCGGGACCACCAGACCACCTGGTGTGCTGTGCCGACGACAGCGAGCCCCTCACCGTCAGCTGACGCGCCGGACGCCGCCTCCCCCGGGGTGTCCGGCGCCGCTGCGAGGCCTACCACGGAACCTGCGCGCCCGGGCGGTGCGCCGCTGCGCGGCTCGCCCTGCGGGCGACCGCCCCAGCGCGCAGAACCCGCGGTCCAGACGGCCTCGGCGCCGGACAACCGGCGCTGACCCGCTTCCTTCGGAGACTTGCGTGAACGACCACGCCCAGCAGCGTGCCCACCCGCCCGCACATGCGGCGACCCCCAGCTCACCCCGCATTTCCGCACCCGAGAATGTCGGTCGCCCTGGAGAGAATGGAGCCATGAACGACGCGCCTGCCACTCCCCTGACCGTCCTGGCCGATGCGGCCGCCTACGCCGAAGCCGTGCAGCTGGCCGTGGACGCCGCGGCCGCCTACTACGGCGATGGCACCTCCCCGCCGGACGATGACGCCTACGACCGGCTGGTGCGCGGCATCGAGGCCTACGAGCAGACGCATCCCGAGCAGGTGCTGCCGCACTCGCCGACCGGCAAGGTCGCCGGCGGCGCCGTAGAGGGCGATGTGCCGCACACCGTGCCCATGCTCAGTCTGGACAACGTCTTCGACGCCGCCGGCCTGGAGCGGTGGGCGGCCGGGCTGGAGCGCCGCCTGGGCAGGGCGGTCACCGCCTGGAGTGTGGAGCCCAAATTCGACGGACTGGCGATCTCGGCCCGCTACCACCACGGCCGGCTGACCCAGCTCGTCACCCGTGGGGATGGCACGGCCGGTGAGGATGTGTCCCGGGCGATCGGCACCATCGTCGGGCTGCCGGATCGCCTCTCCTCGCCGGTCACCGTGGAGATCCGCGGCGAGGTGATGATGACCGCTGAGCAGTTCGAGGCCGCGTGCGAAAAGCGCACCGCGCATGACGGCACCACTTTCGCCAATGCGCGCAACGCCGCCGCGGGCACGCTGCGGGCCAAGGACCGGCCGTATGCCTGTGTGAGCTGACCTTCTTCGGCTACGGCGCGCTGCCGCTGCCGCCCGGCGACGATTCGGAGCTGGCGGTCCGGCTGCGCACCCTGCCGCACAGCCATCAACACGCCCATCATGATCAGGTGTGTTGCGACAAACACTAGAACCCGCGCGGAATCACAGGGTCAGTCTTCAGCCGGAACCGACAGGCGGCCCATGTCCCGAACGCGATACTTCTGCGGTAGTAGGAGACAGCGAGGATGCGTCCGACTTTTCGAAGCCTCGAGCGAACCGGATCGGCCGACTTACGGCATCTTCTCAACGTCGAGCCCAAGCGGGAGATACAGCTGCGGCTCGGCGGTGACGATCGGCCAGCCGGTCTGCACCGCCAGCAGGCAGCAATGCGTAGTGCACACGTCCCGATGCAGCTCAGGGTAGGGCGCGGCCAGGTAGGCGGCATTTTCCAGGTCGATACGGTCGCTGAGCGCGTGCAGTGCGACGCCGGGTGAGGTCACCAGGTCGAACAGCATCGGTTGGGCGCGCGGCCTGCGGGCGATGGTCACCTGGTAGGCCGAGGCCGGGGTGAGCAGGGTGGCGCCGTCGCGGGTGGCGACGTTCAGCAGGGTGCGCTGGTAGACCTCGGGGGCGGCGGCGTATCGCCTCCTGGCTGCGCCTGCGCAGCGTGTGCAGGCTGAAGAGGGTCTCGGCCATGGGACCCAGCGGTGCCATGCGCACCCGGGCCACATCCTCGGCGGTGAAATGAATCCGGTGCATCCACTCCCCCACTCCACCCGCCGCTATCACAGTCCCGTTATGGTTTCGCACCCTCGACTCAAGACATCGAGCGGCGTGGTCGAACCAGAACCTACAAGCCTCACGGCCGGTGATTTCTTCCAGTGGCAGTGGGCGGATCGACTTTCCCGGCGCCGCCCTATCACCAGGGAAAGACGGCTGCAGCTCGCCCCTGCTCATGACGGCGCATCGATCACATCGCACGCCTGCCGACCGAGCCGAACGTGGTGTCGTGCACTGCCGGCATAAAGGAGACGGCCCGCTGACGGGGCGGCTCCTGCGCCGCCTTCCGGCGGTGGCGTTTTACCCACCGCAGCCACCGTCCTCTCCGACTCCCCCGGCGGAGGACCGGCCTGCTGGCAGCCGCTTTCGGCCGCAGCGGCAAAGCTGCAGCCGCCCGGGCCTACACAGGAGGCGAAGGGGCCTTT
>NZ_BOOJ01000102.1 GCF_016863175.1 Paraplanobispora siamensis | reverse complement strand
CGGCCGCGTCGGCCAGGGAGTTGGAGGATCCGTCGATGGTGCGCACCGTGGTCTGCATCGCCTCGGCCGCCTGGTTCAGGGCGCCGGCCATCTGGCCCAGCTCGTCCTTGCTGCGCACGGGAGCCCGGCCGGTCAGGTCACCGGCGGCCATCCTGGTGAGCACCCCGGCCACCGCGCGGACGGGGGTGACGATCGCCCTGGTGAGGATCACGGCGTTGAACAGGCTCCAGACGATGCCCAGGACCAGCACGAGGATGACGAGGAACCGGGCGGAGTCCACGGTCTCATCGAACCCGGTTCCGGCGGTCAGCTGCTCCTGGGCGTCCTTCAGGGCGGCGTCCAGCTCCGTCTCGTAGGCCTTGCGCAGGTCGCGGTTGGGACCCAGGGCGGCCTCGGTGGCGCCCTGCTCGTCGGTGGCGTAGCGGGTGAACTCGGCGGACACGGCGTCCTGCCAGGCCCCGATCCCCTCGGCGATCTCGTCCACCTGGGTGGTCTGGGCCGGGGAGGCGGCCGCGGCGCGCGCCGCGTCGAGGTTCTCCTCGATCTTCGTGAACCGCTCCGCGAACTCGTCGCTGAACTTCTCCTCGCCGCTGAGCAGGAAGCCCCGCTCGTCGACGGCGGCCGCCTTGGCGGTCGTCGCGACCTGCTGCAGGGCCGAGATGTAGGGGACGGCCTGGCCCAGCTGCCGGTGGTGCTCGTCCTGCAGAGTGCCGATCTTCAGCAGGCCCGTCATGCCGATCGCCACACCCGCCAGCAGCATGACGGCCACCACGATGAAGATTTTCGCCTTGACCGTGCGGTCGATCAGCAATCGCCGCATTCCCCGCCCCTTTCTGATCGCGCCACCCGGTGGCGGCGTCCGTGACATAGTCGTCGGCCCCCCTCATCGGCACGTGCGCGCCGTACATGAGCCGGTGGATCGCCGCCTTGCTCCGCCGTACGGCCCGCGCGATCCGGGTCAGCCGGCCAGCTGCTCGCCCTCGACCAGTTCGAGGTGGGAGTAGGGGTTGGCGGGGCGGCCGCTCCCCACACCGGTCCCCACGCCGTCGGCCAGCAGCCGGTTCAGCTCCCCGGCCGGGACCGGCTTGCTGAACAGGTAGCCCTGGCCCAGCGGGCAGCGCATGTCCCGCAGGAACTCCTCCTGCTCGCTGGTCTCCACCTTCTCCGCGATGGCGGGCAGCTCCAGGCTCTCGCAGAGGCTGAGGATCGCCTTGGTGAAGGCGTGCCGCTGGCGGGAGGCCGCGTCGGTGCCGCGGTCGAGCGTGGTGAAGGCGCCGTCGATCTTGATGACGTCCACCGGCAGGTCCTGGAGGTAGGCCAGGGAGGAGTAGCCGGTCCCGAAGTCGTCGATGGCGATGCGCACCCCGTGCAGGCGCAGCTCGGACAGATAGCCGGTGACCCGGGCGGTCTCCTCGCGCCCCGTGGCCAGCAGCGCGGTCTCGGTGATCTCCAGCACGAGCGCCTCACCGGGCAGGCCGCTGTCCTCCAGCGCCGCCAGGACCGTGGAGACGAACTCCCGCCGGCGCAGCTGGCGCCCGGAGACGTTGACGGTGACCGAGACGCCGTAGCGCTCGTACCAGCGCACCGCGTCGAAGCAGGCCCGGCGCAGCACGTGCGCGCCGATCGGCACGATCAGGCCGGTCTCCTCGGCGGTCGGGATGAACTGGTCCGGAGGCACCACGCCCTCCGGCGACTGCCAGCGCAGCAGCGTCTCCACAGCCTGGATCCTGCCGGTGGCCAGGTCGACCACGGGCTGGTAGTTCAGGACGAACTCCTCGTTCTCCAGGGCACGGCGCAGTCCCTCGGTCACCCGTGCCTGGCCGAGCTGCTCGACGCGCAGCCCGGGGTGGAAAACGCTGATCTGGTTCTTGCCGCCGGACTTGGCCGCGTACAGGGCCAGGTCGGCGTCGCGCAGCACGTCCTGCGCCTCCGACACCTCGGTGATCATGTACAGGCCCACGCTGGTGGTGACGTGGAAGGAGTGCGCGCCCACGACGAAGGCCTGGGCGACCGCCTCGACGACCCGCTCGGCGGTCTCGACCGCCTGCTCGGCGGTCGTGTTCTCCAGGAGGATGGCGAACTCGTCGCCGCCGAGCCGGGCCAGGGTGTCGCTCTCGCGCAGGATCTCCCGCAGCCGCTGACCCGCCTGGATGAGCAGCTGGTCGCCGGCCGGGTGGCCGTAGGTGTCGTTGATGGCCTTGAATCCGTCGAGGTCGAGCATGAGCAGGGCGGCCGTGTCGCCGTGCCGCTGCGTCACCTGCTCCAGCCGGTCCTGGAACAGCGCCCTGTTGCCCAGGCCGGTCAGGTGGTCGTGCATCGCCCGGTGGCTGAGCAGGCTCTGCAGCGCCTGCTGTTCGTCCAGGGCGCGCGACAGCTCGGCGGCCTGCTCGTCCAGGAGCCGGGCGCGCCGGTCGGCCGTGTTGCTGTTGCTGATCAGCCGGAAGACCAGGAAGGCCATCAGCCCGGCGAAGAGGCCCAGCGGAACCGCGAAGTCGGAGGTGTCCACCGCCAGCTCCGCATCAAAGTTGATCATCAGGGAGAACGGGCCCGCGCACGCCATCAGCAGGAAGACGAGGCTGCGCGCGGTGGTCAGGCGGGCGGCGGGGGTCTGCTCCGGCCCGGCCGCCGACGGGTGCAGCGCCGCGGCCGCCATCAGGACGAACCACACCAGCCAGCCCGCGTTGCCGAGCAGGCCGTAGCTCCAGCTCTCGCCGCGCTGGAGCATCAGGGCGTAGGTCACGTCACCGAAGATCATGCCGGCGGAGGCGAGGCCGACCAGGGCGTAGGAGGGGTTGCGCAGGCCGTGGGTGAACCACAGCCGCAGCGCCATGAACGCCACGACCGTGTCGGCCAGCGGGTAGGTCGATGCCATGAGCATCTCCCTGCCCGTCAGCTCCCGGAGCCCGCCGTAGGGGTTGAAGGTCACCGTCCAGTACACGAAGGCCAGTCCCAGGACCACGACCATCGCGTCCATCATCAGCGCGAGGTTCCCGCCCCGGATCGCGTTGCCGGGCAGCCGCACCAGGCCGGCTATCAACGGCAGGTACGTCAGCAGGTAGGCCATGTCGATCAGCGGGGGGACCTGGCCGTCGGAGCCCGTGAAGTACCAGACGGTCCACAGCAGGTCGGCGCCCGCCCACACGGTCATGCCGGTCGCCAGCAGCCACCAGGCGGCGGGTACGGCCGGCCGGCGGGCGCGGATCGCGACGATCATCACGAGCGCCGAGACGGTCTGCAGGGCCGAACGGATGCCCACCCCCGCGTCGCCGGACACGAGCAGCCCGACGGCGGCGACCGCGAGGCCGAGCACGGCCAGGCCCGCCCAGAGCTGAACAGCCGCGCCCGTCCGGCGCCGCCGGTGTCCGACGGGGAGCTCCCCGGACGAGAGGTCTGGCTGCATCGTCTTCTCCCGTGTGGAGGCCATCAGTTGTAGCGGTACAGGTCGTACGAGCGCATGAGCTCGATGAGCTTGGCGGGGTAGGCGGGGTCGGTGGCGTACCCGGCCTTGGCGATCTCCCTGGCGAAGCGGTCGGGGTCGGCGGTGTGGGAGAACGCCGTCCGGTACCGGCTGCTGGAGGCCAGGAAGTTCCCGTGGTCCTTGAAGGAGTCGGCCGGGGAGCGGTAGGTCCGGAACAGCGCGGTGGTCCGATGGCAGCCGCCGGAGTCGCACTCGGTCGTGGGGTGGCGGCGGCAGCCCGTCGCGTAGGGGCCGTGGCCGGCCGAGGAGCACTTGATGCCGAAGTAGTTGCGGTCGGAGACGGCCAGGTCGCTGCGGCCCCAGCCGGACTCCAGGATCGCCTGGGCCAGGGTCACCGAGGCGGGGACGCGCGTCTCCTTCTGGCTGAGCCGCGCCGAAGGGCCGACCTGCGCGAGGAACTGCGCCGGGGTCGCGGGTGCGGGAGCCGGGGCCGGAGCCGGGGCGGCGGCCGGGGCGGGGACCGCGGGGGCGCATCGGGCGACGGCGGAGGGGCGCACGACGTAGGCGTCGGACACGTAGCCGCCGGAGGCCATGCGCAGCCAGGCGGTGGTGGTCCTGCCCCTGCCCTTGACCTTCTGCCCGGAGACGCGGCACTGGACGCGGAAACGGGTGCCGTTGCGGATGGTGTGCAGCCGGCCCGAGGCGTTGGTGGGGGAGCGGCGGACGCTGAGGGCGCCGCCGCCGGTGCGCGCGCGGACCGTGACGGGGGCCGCGGAGGCGGCGAGGGCGGTGGAGGTGGCCGAGGTGGTGACGATGGCCGGAGTCCGGAGCCCGTCGGCGGCCTGCGCCGTTCCGGGGAGGACGCCCGCGTCCGCGACCAGGGAGGAGAAGGTCACGGCACCGGCGATGAGCAGGGAGTTCATCGTTCGGGTCGGGGTGGGCTCGGACATGATTCCGACGGTGCGTCACCGTGGATGCACTCTCGGTTGCCCGGCGGGTGCAGATCCGTTGCCTGCCAGGCCATGACAAGTGAAAGCCTCAGTCACAACCACATGAACAGGGTTGATAACGTTCTGTTTGGGGTGAATCGCTATATGTGACGAAGCTTCAAGGTTCTGGGGAGGGCCGGGGGGCACAGGGGGATCAGGTGGAGGGCACCATGCTGAACAGCGGCGATCACATTGATCACGCGTACTCGTCCCCACCCGACGCCTCCGACGCGACGCGGGCGATCCTCGGTCTCCTGCGAGAACGGCTGCGCGCCACCGACGACTCCGGCGCGGCCGGGGCGGAGGAGACCCTCCTGTCCGGGCTGCGTAGCGTGCCCGGAATCCTGCGCGCCGAACTGCGGGCCGCCGACTCCACCCCGCCGCCGGACGGGGAACGTTTCTGGCCCGCCGGTCCCGGCCGGCTGCTCGTGGCGACGCTGGAGCGCGGCTACGAGGGCAGCATGGTCATGGAGGCGCTCGCCTGCCTGGCCGCGTCGCTGGAGGCGATCTGGCACCGGGACGCCGAGTCCCGCGCCGGGTCAGTTCCCGAGGACGTCGCGCTGACCAAGGCGAAGACCGAGTTCATCGGCACGGTCGTCCACGACCTGGCCACTCCCATCACACCGATCCTGGCCTACGCCGGCCTGCTGTCCGACCCGGACACCGGGCCGCTCAGCCCCGAGCAGCGCGAGTTCGTGAAAGTGATCGAGCGCAACGCGGTACGGCTGTCCGACCTGCTCAACGACCTGCCGCTGCTGGCCGACCCCGCCACGCCGGAGCCGGAGATGCGGCGGGAGCGGGTGGACCCGATGGAGCTCATCCGCGACATGGTCACCCAGGTCAGGCCCGGCGCCCTGCACGCCGGGATCACCCTGCGCTACCAGGCACGTCCCGGTCCCGCGCTGAGCTGCAACGCGATCCGCATCCGCCGCATGTTCGACATCCTGCTGACGGCGGCGATCACCCGTTCCTCGCCCGGCGACTCCGTCATGGTCGAGGCCCGCCCCACCGTCGACGGCTGGTCCATCGAGATCGACTGCCGGCCCGGCGGCGACAGCCAGGCGGAGCACGCCGGCAAGCCGGCGGGGGAGCAGTCCTGGCCGCGGATCGGCATGGCCAGGGCCATCGCCGGCATGCACGGCGGCACACTGCACATCACCGACGAGGGGACGAAGGGGTCGGTGATCAGGGTGGAGCTGCCCTGGGAACCGGTCCGTGACCGGAGGGAAGCACCTTGAGCAAGTTGCTGGTCGTCGAAGACGATGCCGACACGCTGACGGCCATCCAGGTACTCCTCGGCCACGGCGGGCACGAGGTCATCCCCGCCACGGACGGCCGCAGTGGGTTGCGGCTGCTGCACGAGACCAAGCCGGACGTGCTGATCCTCGACATCGGCCTGCCCGTCATGGACGGCTGGCAGGTGCTGGAACGGGTCAGGGACATCAGCGACTTGCCCATCCTGATCCTCACCGGCCGGGGCCAGGAGCGGGAGAAGGTGCGGGGCCTGCGCGCGGGCGCCGACGACTATCTCGTCAAGCCGTTCTCCCGGGCCGAGCTCACCGCCCGGGTGGAGGCGCTGCTGCGCCGCTCGGGCGCGGCGACCTGGGCCGAGGACGTCTACGACGACGGAGTCGTCCGGGTGGAGCCGTCGACCCGCTCGGTTTTCGTGGAGGGCCAGGACGTCCATCTGACGCCGACCGAGTTCCGCCTGCTCAACACGCTCGTACGGCACGCCGGCAACGTTCTCAGCTCCTCCCAGCTGCTCTCCCTGGTGTGGGACGACCCGACCGGGCTGAGCCCCGAGCGGGTGAAGTTCGCGGTCCTGCGCCTGCGCCGCCGGATCGGCGCCGACGCGGCCAGCTCTCCCATCGAGGCGGTCCGCGGTGTGGGGTACCGCTACCGCCCCCCGGCCCAGCGCCAAGGCGGACGTAACGCCGTCTCCGCCCGGCGCTGACCCGGTCTCCCCTCCGCCCGGCGTGATCCGCGCCGGGCCTTCCCACGGCCTCTGCTACCGCGCTGCAACCGTCTCAGACCCCAACTCCAAATCCCGGCTGCCGATCCTCTCCTAGAGGAACGGCCGCAGTGCCGCTCCTTCCCGGACCGGCGACTCTCTCTCGCCAGGCGGGCGAGGTGAACGAGGAGTCGCAGGGTGAGGAGTCGCTTCGGCCGGATGTTCCCGGTAGCTCTGTCGGGATTCGCGGCCTCCGCCGTACTGGTCACCTCGGTGGCCTGGAGCGTCGATGAGCTGCTGCCCGGCGCCGCGGCCTCTCCTGCCGGCACCGGCACGGTCGCCGCGTTCGCGGCCGGCGCCGCGTCCGACACCGACGGCCTGCGGGTGACGGTGGACGCCTTCTACCCCGACGGCCACACCGAGTCCTGGTCCGAGCACGCCGGACACGCCGAGCCCGTCGAGGCCGCCGAGGCCGCGGCGCTGAAGAAGGCCAAGAAGACCTCCTGGGGCACCAAGAAGACCGCCGGCAAGGCGACGAAGTCCAAGGCCCTGGCCGCCACGGCCTCGCGCGCGCAGTGCCGCGACGGCGCCTACACGCTCGCCGGATGGCGGGTCAACGGAAACCTGCGCTGGTACTACAACGCCTCCGGCGCCCCCTCCACCGTCTCGCGCACGGCGCTGACCTCGATCAAGGCCGCGGCGCAGACGCTGGTCGGCGCCCAGAACCAGTGCGGCCTGCGCGGCCCGTTCAAGGTGGCCCAGCAGTACCGGGGCGCCACCAAGCTCGTGCCCGCGGTCACCGCCACCTCCAAGTCCACCTCCTGCGGCAAGAACGACAACTACAGCACGGTCGGCTGGAAGCGCATGACCACCAGCGCCCTGGCGGTCACCTGCACCTGGTGGACCAGCGACCGCAAGGTCGTCTCCGCCGACATCGCCATCAACAGCAAGTACCGCTGGTTCACCTCCAAGCCCGCCCGCTGCTCGTCCACCTTCGACCTGCGCTCGGTGCTGACCCACGAGTGGGGCCACGCCTACGGCCTGAACCACGTCTCGCCCACGACGCACGGCACCCAGGTCATGGCCTCCACCATCAAGTCCTGCACCTCGGTCAACACCCTCGGCGCCGGTGACTACAGCGCCATGCGCAAGCTGTACGGCCTGCGCTGACCCGGCCGCCTCAGCCCCCGGCCCCGCCGGAGCCCGCCGCCTCCGCCCGGTCGGCGGTGCACGTCGGGATCCGCATCGTCACCGTCGTCCCCTCTCCTTCCGCCGACTGCAGGTCGAAGGTGCCGGAGTGGTTGGCCACGATGCTGCGCACGATGGACAGCCCGAGCCCGGTGCCGGGGATCGACAGCTCGGTGGCGTTGGAGGCGCGGAAGAACCGGGTGGACAGCCGCGGCATCTCCTCCTTCGGGATGCCGATCCCGGTGTCGGCGATGCGGATCACCGCGTGCCGGTCCTCGACGACGACCTCCACCTGCACGTTCCCGCCGGCGCGGGTGAACTTCACCGCGTTGGACAGCAGGTTGACCATCGCGCGGTCGAGCTGGTTGGAGTCCCCCTCGACCATGATCGGATCGTCGTCGCAGTCGAAGGTCATCTCCACCCCCGCCTTGGCGGCGGCGGGCCGTATCGAGGTGACGGCCGCATCGACCACGGCGCACAGGTCCGTCTGCTGGCGGACGGTGCGGAAGGCCCCCGACTCGATGCGCGACAGCGTCAGCAGGTCCTCGATGAGCAGGCGCAGGCGCTGGGTGTTGCGCTCGATCGCGTCGAGCATGCGGTCCTGGGCGGGGTTGACCTCGCCCGCCTCCTCGTCGCGCAGGATCTCCAGGTATCCGGCGATGCTGGTCAGCGGTGAGCGCAGCTCGTGGGAGACGGTGGACATGAAGTCGGTCTTGGCCGAGTCCAGGGCCCGCAGCTCCTCCACCAGCTCCCGCTCCCGGGTGTACAGGCGCGCCTGGTCCAGGCCGCGGCCCAGGTCGGTCCCGACGACCTTGACCGCCTCGATCTCGTCGGTGTCCCACGGCCCCCTGGCGACGGGACGCGTGAGCAGGATGCCGCCGAGCACCTGCTTGCCCACGCCGAAGGGGACGAGCAGGAACTCCATGTCCCCGAGTCCGCCCAGCGCCTGCGCGGCGGGCCCCGGAACGTAGCCGGGCGGGTCCTGGGTGCGCCCGGACGGGGTGCGGTCCTGCAGATACAGCTGCTCGACCGATCCGGCGGGGATCGGGGGGAAACGCGTGCCGTCCTTGATGACCTGCCCGTTGGACCACTCCATGTCGGCCGGGCCGATCATGCCGTCGTGGACGAGCTGGACGAACACCCGGTCGGCGGGGAGCTTGGACCCCAGGGCGGCCACCGCCTCCTTCAGGACGGACTCGGCGTCGAGGGTCTGGCGGATGCGCGCGGCGGTCTCGTGCGCCACCTTGGCCAGGCGGGCGCGTTCGCGCTCCGCGGCGCGCAGCCGGTCGCTCTCGTCGGCCAGCATGTTGATCGCGCCGCCCAGCCGCTGGATCTCGGCCGGTCCGGCCAGCGACGGCGGCACCCGTGCCTGGTGCTCGCCCGCGGCCAGCCGTCCCAGGGTGCCTCCCATGGCCGACAGGGGCGGCACCAGCGCCCGGTAGGTGCGTATCGAGGTGATGAGGGCCGCCGCCCCGGCGATCAGGGCGAAGGCGACGACCGTGATCATCCCCCACCGGCGGTTGCGGTCGCTCTGCTGGTCGAGCGCGACGGTCCTGCGCGTGAGCTGGGTCTCCAGGGCGTCGTGGGCGCGCAGGATCTCCTCGTAGCGCAGCCGGCTGCCCTCGGCGTACTGCGGAACCTCGGGCTCTCCCGGCTTCAGCTGCTCGGCCTGGGAGGCGTACGCGAACCAAGCGATGACCTTGGTCTGGAGGTCCTGGATCAGCCTGCTCTCCTCGGGGCGGTCGTCCCGTGACAGCAGGGCGTCCAGGTACGGCCGGTAGGTCGCGCGCGCCTCCAGGTAGGTGGTCTTGGGCTGGTCGTAGAACAGGTAGTTGCGCAGGCCCCGGGTGGCGTCGCCCATCGTCGAGCGCAGTTTGAGGTTGTTCAGCCGCAGGGGGAGGTTGTGGTCGATGAGCTGGTTGAGCGCGTTGCCCTGCCGTACCGACTCCACCGTCGCCACGGCCCCCGACAGCAGGACGAGAGCGACGAGCAGCCCGAAGGCACGGCGTAGGACGCTTGCGACGCTGCGCTTCAGCCACGTCATCCCCTGTTTCCCCCCGTGGACCGTCCTGGCGTCGAGAACCCCTCTCGCGTCATTACCCCCCAGACCTGCTTCGTACGGCGAAGTGCAGCAAAGATGCCCTGCAATCCCCACCAGGCGTTGAACTGCCGATATCCGAAGTTCTCGGCGACCGACGCCACCGCGGCGACGCCCAGGTCCCGCCAGCTGTTGTAGCGGCGGAAGGCGTACTCCTCCACGGCCAGCGCCACGAAGCCGACGAGGACCGCGTAGCCGTAGGAGGCCAGCAGCAGCGCGAGGGCGAACTCCACGTTGATGGCGTCCGCCCACAGCGCGATCGGAACCAGGGCCAGCCCGCCCAGGTTCACCACCGGCGCGAGCAGCTCGAACAGGACGAAGTACGGCAGGGTCAGCATCCCGATGCGCCCGTACCGGGGATTGCCGATCATCTTGCGGTGCCGCCACAGCAGCTCGGCCAGCCCGCGCGACCAGCGTCGGCGCTGCCGGGCCAGCACGGCCATCGAGGACGGGGCCTCGGTCCAGGAGACCGGCTCGGAGACGAAGACGATCCGGTAGTCGCGCCGTTGTTCCCGCAGGTGCCGATGGAAGCGCGCGACCATCTCGGCGTCCTCGCCGATGGTGTCGGGGTCGAAACCGCCCACCTCGATGAGGACGTCCCGGCGGAAGAGCCCGAAGGCCCCGGAGATGACGAGCAGGCCGCCCAGGCGCGACCATCCGGTACGGCCCAGCAGGAAGGCCCGCAGGTACTCGATCACCTGGATGCGGACCAGCCAGGAACGCGGCATGTTCACCTTGGCGACTCGCCCGCCGACGACCTCGCAGCCGTTGGCGATCCGCACGACCCCGCCGGTGGCCACCACGTTCAGCGGGTCGTCGGCGAACGGCCTGGCCACCTGGAGCAGCGCCGAGGAGTCGAGCAGGGAGTCGGCGTCCACGATGCACACCAGAGGGTGCCGTGCCAGGTTGATGCCGACGTTGTTGGCGTCGGCGCGACCGCTGTTGGTCTTGCGGACCACCAGCAGGGAGGCCGAGCCGTCGGCGGGCACGTGCGTGGACAGCACCTTGCCGCGCATGGGCAGGTCGTCGGGGATGACCCGCGGCACCTCGACCAGGTTGTGCTCGGCGCGGAGCCGTTCGAACGTCCCGTCCTTGGAACCGTCGTCGACGACGACGACCTCGAAGGTGGGGTAGCGCATCGACATCATCGCCCGGACGGACTCGGCGATGCCCGCCTCCTCGTTGTAGGCGGCCATGATCACGCTGATGGCCGGGGTGAGGGGGTTGGCGTAGGTGTCCTCCTGGCTGAAGAAGCGCAGTCTGCGATGGCTGTCGATGGCGTCCCAGGTGGCCAGGAAGATCAGCATCAGGTAGCTGGTGTTGATCGCCACCGAGTAGACCAGGATGATGGCGCTGATCACCATCAGCGTCCACTGCGCGCCCGCCCGGATCGCGTCCACGATCTCATCGACACTCTGACCGGCCGCCCCCGCGGCCCCTGCCAGGACGCCGGGCACGTCCGTCGTCCCGAGGCCGGCGAGGACGCCGGCGGCGGTCGCGCTCACCGCGACGGGGACGCCGGCAGCCTCGGCATGTGGCCGGCCTGGAGATCCTGGATGGCGAGGGCCTCCCACGCGTGGTCGGCGGCCGACGTGCCCGCCCGCTCGGTGAGCGTCTCGGTCAGGGCCGCCGTCGCGGGCCCGCCCAGGCGGGCCAGGGACAGCGCGGCGTTGTGCGCGACCTGGTACCGGGGGTCGGCCAGGAGCTCCTGCAGCGTCGGCACGGCCCGGGGGGAGCCAAGGTCGCCCAGCGCGGCCGCGGCCTCGACCCGCACGGCGTGGGGGTGGCCGGGCCCGGTGGCGTGCAGGAGCGCGTCCAGGCACACGGGCGTGCCCAGCCGGCCGAGCGCGCGGGCCGCACGCACCCGGACATCGGTCGAGGCGTCCCCGGCCAGCACCCTGACCAGGACCTTGGCGGTCTCCACGGCGCCGATGAGCCCGAGCACCTCGACGGCGACGGCCCGTTGAGCGGGGTCGTCGTAGGACAGCGCCTTCACCAGTGCCGGCCGGGCTCCCGAGCCGAGCCGGATCAGCGCCTGGGCCACCAGCTGGAAGGGCACCCGGCCGCCGGCCATGGAGGAGATGATCGGGCCGGCCGCTCCGGCCGCGCCGACCTGGCCCAGGGCCCGCACGGCCGCGGCCCGGACCTCGGGGTTGCGGTCCGACAACATCCGGACCAGGGGGAAGGCCGCCTCGGCGTGGCCCAGCAGGCCGAGCACGTGGGCCGCGACGGCCCGTCGTACCGCACCGAGGCCGGACAGGTCGCGCGACGCGGTGCGGGCGAGGCCGCGCTGCTCCAGCAGCCGGACCAGCGCGACGCGGGCGTTGCCGCTGACCTTGCCGAGCATGGAGATGGCGCTGGGCTCCAGCGTGCGCCAGACGCGCTCGTCGAGCGCCGCCAGCAGGAGCAGCGGCTCGCTCAGCTCCTCGTCGTTGTCGCCGCCGATGAGCTCCATCAGCAGGGGCCGGACGTCCGCCGACAGCCGGGCGTCGCGGCGCTCCCGGTGGCGGTTCAGCGCCCGGCCCGTGATGATGACCAGGCCCAGCAGGACCACCGCGACGGCCAGTACGGCGATCGAGAGTGAGACGAGCTGGGCGCTGTTCAAGCTCGGGTCCTGGCCAGCACGGAGTGCACGCGGTCGGCCAGCACCCGCGGGCTGAACGGCTTGACGATGTAGTCGTCGGCCCCGGCGGTCAGTCCCGTCTCGACGTCGCTCTCCTGGGCGCGCGCGGTGAGCAGGATGATCGGCAGACCGGCGGTCACCGGATCCTGCCGCAGCGCCCTGCACACGTCGATGCCCGACATGCCTGGCATCATGACGTCCAGCAGGACGATCTCGGGAGATTGTTCATGGGCCAGCTTCAGGGCCGACAGGCCGTCTCCCACCGCGATGACGGTGTGACCGGTCTGCTCGAGCTTGAAGATGATCAGGTCCCGGATGTCGGCGTCGTCTTCTGCGACGAGAACGGTGGCCATCGCGTCACTCCACCTCCCACAGTGAGTCCACGGCTTTCTTGACGTCGGCGCGCCGGAACGGCTTGGGGAGTACGGCGTCGGCGTTGATGTCCAGGAGATCCTCCATGTCCAGGACCGAGGTCACGACGATCCTGCAGTTGCGGGTCCGGGGATCGGCACGCAGCACCCGCGTCACCTCACGGCCGTCGACTCCGGGCAACCGGATGTCCAGGACGACCAGGTCCGGAGGGTCGTTGACGGCCAGAGTCAGCCCGAGCTCGCCGGTGGTGGCGGTCTGCACCTGACACCCCAGCCCGTCGAGGTGACGTTTCAAAAGATCGAGGACGTCCTGTTCATCTTCGATCACGAGCACCCGAGGCTGCGCCACCGCCCACCATCCGATCTCCACCCCATGATCGGGATCGCCCCCTGAGGAGATCCGGACCCCCATGCCCGGACACCCCGTTTCGGAATGTTACCAACCGAATCCAATGCGTGGTCATTCGGCGCGCATGGGTGATCGCTCCTGAAAAGCACCCGGTCGGCAACTTCAGTCGGCCCCGCGATTGCCGAATGTCGGAGTGGCGACCTGTATCCCGGGCCCGGAACGCCGCGGGCCAGCGGTTCGATCGCCCAGTCAAGGGATTGACACCAGATTTCTCAACGGATTGAGGAGACACCGCTATGACGGATTTCGATGTGATCGCCCAAGGGGTCGATCCACGATGGGTACGCGACCTGCGCGCGTCCGCGCTGCAGTACGAGGAAGAGCGCCACAAGGTCCGCTCTTCCTGGATTCCGGACTCGGTCGACGACGAGACGTGGTTTGAGCTTTATCTCATGGCCACCGCCGTCGAGCAGGACATCGCCCTCATCTGAGGCGTGATCACCATGCCTGATGACAACGACCGTGTCCTGATGACACGCATTTCCCCGGACCCCGGCGCGGGTCCCATGGCGCTGCTGAGCCGCCGCCGCTTCGCGGGCAGTCCCGAGCAGGTCCGTCATGCCAGGCGTTTCGTGGAGCTGGCCGTGGGCGAGTGCTCCGCGACCGAGTACGCGGTTCTGCTCACCTCCGAGCTCGCCAGCAACGCCGTACGGCACACCGAGAGTGGAAACGGCGGATCCTTCGAGGTCAGCGTGTATGTCGGTGACTCCCGCCTGCGGGTGGAGGTGGCCGACGAGGGCAGTACGCGCACGGCCCCCGAGGCACGGCTGATCGACCTCGACGAGGAGCAGCTCCCGGGCGGCCGCGGCATCGCCATCGTGGACCTGTGCGCGGCCTGCTGGGGCCACTCCGGCGACGACTCGGGAAGGGTCGTCTGGTTCGAGTTGACCCGCGACGGATCCGTCGCCGGGGAGGACAGCCTCGACCTGCCGAAAGGCGCCTGAAAAACGCGACGCCGCGTCCCGGGGCCGGGACGCGGCGCCTTCAGTTTCCGCTCGATCGTGCCGATTGGATGTACGGCCGCCGCGAGGCGTGCTCTGTCTGCATGCCTTGTCTACGTGAGGAACCGTGATGCACAGCCTGCGCAACCTGGGCGTCGGGAAACGCCTGGGCCTGTCGTTCTCCCTGGTGACCCTGCTCATCGTCGTCGCCGTCGCCGTCGGCCAGTGGGGGCTGGTCCGCCAGCACGACATCGACGTGCGCATGGGCCAGCTGGAGCAGGTCGAGGACGACATCCAGACCTTCGCCTACCACGTCGCCGACGTGACCGGCTGGCAGGGACTCGTGGTGGCCGACGCCGGGGTCTACGGGGGCAAGGCCGCCACCGCGCCCGACTCGATGAACCGCGAGGGCGAGCTGGAGAGCAAGAAGGCCCTGTACGAGGCGATCGACGCCACCCACGTCGAGTACCTGACCGAAGCCGAGAAGGCCCAGTTCGACAAGCTCAAGCCCGCCTGGGACACGTTCTTCGTCGAGGACGACAAGATCATGGCGCAGCTCGCCGAGGGCACCCTCGAGGCGCGGACGAAGGCGCTGGAGAACATCAACGGCGGCCCGGCCAGCGACGCCTGGGCCGTGGGCCTGGATGTCAGCCAGGCGCTGAAGCAGTCCCTCAGCCAGCGCATCGCCGCCCTGGAGAAGGAGGCCGTCAGCGTCGAGGAGGGCAGCC
>NZ_BOOJ01000101.1 GCF_016863175.1 Paraplanobispora siamensis | reverse complement strand
TCCCGGAAGGGACCTTGGTCCCTCGCCGGCCTCAGGCCGCGCCCAGCCACAGGTCGGGGCCGAACACCTCGTAGCGCACGTCGCGCGCCGCCACGCCCGCCGCGATGGGCTGGGCGCGCACGCCGCGCATGAACGGCAGCGGGCCGCACAGGTAGGCCACCGCGCCCTCCGGGATCTCGACGCCGGACAGGTCCATCCGGCCGGTGCGGGCGCAGCCGCACCCGTTCTCCTCGTACCAGAAGATCCGCTCGGCCCCGGGCAGCGCCTCGGCGAGGCACTCCATGTCCCGGCGGAGCGCGTGGTCGGCCTCGGAACGGTCGGCGTGCGGCACCGGGACCCGGGAGGTGGAGCCGGCGAGGGCCAGGTGCTGGAGCATCGCGGTGTCCCCGGCGCCCTCCGGCCGGCGCACGATGCCGCCGACCGAAGCGCGGCGCCCCGCCTCGGTGAGGCGCATCCCGCCGCCCCGCCCTCGCCTTGCCTCCACCAGCCCCAGCTCGCTCAGGCGCATCACTTCACGGTAGGCGTTCCGGGGCGTCGCCGTACCACGGGACGGGCGGGGGATGGAGGGGCGCGGGCGGGGTACGTCCCGGCGCAGGCTCCCAATCGAGAAGTGAGGATCCGATGAGCGAATACCAGCGTTCCCGCACCATGACCGCCCCGCCCGACCTGGTCTTCGACCGGGCGAGCGACGTGGACCGGCTCGACAGCTGGCTCCCGCGGGATCTGCACGTGCGATCCGAGGACCTGCCCGCGGTGACCGTGCACGAGGACGCCACCGGCAAGGACGAGCGCGGGCTGTTCCGCGCCCAGCGCGACCAGCTCCGCATGGAGTGGGGCACCCGGGACGACGACCGCTACGCGGGATGGCTGCAGGTCACGACCATCAGCGACCAGGCGAGCGAGGTGACCGTGCACCTGTCCTTCTTCGACGAGGAGCACGCCCCGCCCGCCGAGCAGATCGACCACGCCCTGGACAAGAGCCTCGAACGGCTCGCGGAGCAGGTGCGCGCCTGACGCGGCGGGCCGGTCAGGAGCCCGCGGGTTCCGGGACGGCCTCCCGCGGAGCGGTGCGGGGCCGCAGCGCCGCGGCGAGCAGGCCGCCGGTCAGGGTGATGACCGCGATCATCCCGAAGGTGGCGGGCAGCGAGGTCGCGTGGGCGATCCAGCCGGTGGCCGCCGGGGCCAGGAGGCTGGACAGGTAGGTGAACGTGGCGATTCCCGCCACCCCCTGGCCGGGGTCCGCGGTGGCGTTGCCCCCGGCCGCGAAGGCCAGCGGGACGACCACCGCGACGCCCAGGCCGATCAGGACGAATCCCGCGATCGCCAGGGCCGGGGTCCGGCCGACGGCCACCAGGGCGGCGCCGGCCGTTGCGAGCAGGCCGCTGAGCCGGGCGGCCGTGACCGGCCCGAGCCTGCGGACGATCATGTCGCCGGAGAGCCTGGTGACCGCCATGGACATGGCGAACAGGGCGTAGGCGGCGGCCGCGACGCCGTCGCCGCCGCCGGTGACGTCCTTGACGTAGACGGCGGCCCAGTTCTGGCTGGCGCCCTCGGCGAAGGTCGCGCAGAAACCGACGACGCCGATCATGAGGATCGCCCGTGACGGCACGGTGAACCGGGGCGGCGCCTTCTCCCCGGGCTCCGGCCGGGTGTCGAGGAGCGTACGGCTCACCACGGCGCCGAAGGCGAGCAGCACCAGCGCCGCCACCCCGTGGTGGAGCCGCGCGTCGATCCCCGCCTGGGCGGCGGCCGTCCCGACCCCGGCGGCGGCGAGGCCTCCCACGCTCCACATCCCGTGCAGACTGGACATGATGGAGCGCTTCAGCCCTCGCTCGACGATCACCCCCTGGGCGTTCATGGTGACGTCGCACATGCCCGCGGCGGCGCCGTACAGCAGGAAGATCGCACACAGCCCGGCGAACCCGGGGGCCAGCGAGGGCAGCGCCAGCACCGAGCACCACAGGGCGAGCAGGACCCGGGTGGCCCGGCGTCCGCCGTACCGGTGGACCAGGCGGGCCGCCATCGGCATGGCGACGAAAGCTCCCAGAGCCGGACAGAACAGGGCGAAGCCCAGCATGGCGGGGCTCAGGTCGAGGTGATCCTGGAGCCATGGGATACGGGTCGCCATGCTCCCGGAGACGGCTCCGTGCACCGCGAAGACGGCCGCGACGGCGATCCTGGCGCGTTGAAGATCGGTACGCATGATGCTAAAAATTAACAGGCAGGCTTCCTGATGAAAAGAGGACAGATGAAGACCGCGACTCCGCAGATGGCCCGGGCGATCAACGATCGCCTGGCGCTCGACCTGCTGCTGGAGCGCGGCCCGCTGACCGCCCCCCAGCTACGGGCGCTGACCGGCCTGTCCCGCCCCACCGTGTCCGACCTGATCGAGCGGTTGCGGGTCAACGGGCTGATCGAGGTCGCCGGGGAGAGCGGGGAGGACCGCCGGGGCCCCAACGCCCGCCTGTACGGCATCGTCGCCGACCGCGCCCACGTGGCCGGGATCGACGTGCGCCGCTCCGCCGTCAACGTCACCGTCGCCGACATCACCGGCCGGACCGTCGGCTCGGCCGTACGGCCCCTGCGGCGCGGCGACGACCTGGCCGAGCTCATCGTCGCCACGGTCGCCGAGGCGGCCGGGTCCAGGAGCATGCACGCCGTCGTCCTGGGCGCTCCCGGCCTGGTGGACCCCAACGCCGGGGATCTGGTGGCCGACAACGGCGTGCCCGGATGGAAGCCCAACCTGCTCCAGACCCTGCGCCACCGGATCGACGCCCCGGTCATCCTGGAGAACGAGGTCAACCTCGCCGCCGTCGCCGAGCACCGCGCCGGATCCGCCCTGGGACGCGAGGACTTCGTCCTGCTCTGGCTGGACGACGGGGTCGGCGCGGCGGTCACCCTCGGCGGGCGGCTGCGGCGCGGCGTCTCCGGCGGCGCGGGCGAGATCGGGTTCCTGCGGCCGGGCGGCACGGCGATCTGCGACATGGTGACGAGCGAGGCCGCCCGCGCCCTGGACCCGGACGCCCTCGCGGCCCTGCTCGCCGAGATCTCCTTCACCCTGGTCGCGGTCCTGGACCCGGGCCTGGTCGTCCTCGGCGGGGGGACCGGCCACTCCGGCGGCGACGCGCTGGCGTCGCGGACCGCCGAGCATCTGGCCGCCCTCTCCCCCGTCCCGGTCCAGGTGCGGCCGAGCACGGTGGAGGGCAACGCGATTCTGCGCGGCGCGCTGTTCACCGCCCTGTCCATCGCGCACCGGGACGTGTTCGGCGGCGTTTCCGGATAACGGTCCTCTCCGGCGGGCCCCATATGAATCTTTCATCCGCCCCCGTTCCCGCCGTTCCTTTCTGAGCTGCGGATTGTCGTCTCCGCCGCGCCCGGCGGCGCGATCTTCGGTTTACTCCCTCAGGGACACCGGCCTACAGTCCGATTCGCGTGAGCGCTTCGCTGCATCCGATCGATAATCCGTCATTTTCGAAAGGTCGGTCATTCCCGTGCGCAATTGGCGAAGAATCGCTGTCGCCTGTGCGGCCGCCGTCTTGTCGGCAATCACCGCGGTCGTCCTCCTCCCGGGCACGGCCTCGGCTCACGGCGCCATGATGGTGCCCGGCAGCCGGACCTTCTTCTGCTGGCAGGACGGGCTCAGCCCGCAGGGGAACATCGTGCCCATCAACCCCGCCTGCTCGGCCGCCGTGGCCCAGAGCGGGGCCAACTCCCTCTACAACTGGTTCAGCGTGCTGCGCTCCGACGGCGCCGGACGGACCCGGGGCTTCATCCCCGACGGGCAGCTGTGCAGCGGCGGAAACCCCAACTTCAGCGGGTACGACCTCGCGCACGCCGACTGGCCGAGGACCCACCTGACCGCCGGGGCGCAGATCCAGTTCCGGTACAACAAGTGGGCCGCCCACCCGGGCTGGTTCTACCTCTACGTCACCAAGGACGGCTGGAACCCCAACCGGCCGCTCACCTGGGACGACCTTGAGGAACAGCCCTTCCACACCGCCGACCACCCGCAGAGCGTCGGCTCGCCCGGCACCAACGACGCCCACTACTACTGGAACGCCACCCTGCCCTCGGGCAAGTCCGGCCGCCACATCATCTACTCGGTGTGGAAGCGCTCCGACAGCGCCGAGACCTTCTACAACTGCTCCGACGTCGTCTTCGACGGCGGCAACGGCGAGGTGACCGGCGTCGGCCGTCCGGGCTCGACCCCGACCGCCACGCCCACCGTGACCCCGACCGTCACGCCCACCGGCGAGCCGGGTTCCTGCACCGCCGCCTACCGGACCGTCAGCTCCTGGACGGGCGGCTTCCAGGGTGAGGTCACCGTGAGCAACCCCGGATCCTCCGGCATCAACGGCTGGACCGTGAAGTGGGCGCTCAACAGCGGCAGCTCCATCAACAGCCTGTGGAACGGCACCCATACGGTCTCCGGATCCACCGTCACAGCCAAGAACGCCGACTGGAACCGGAGCATCCCCGCACGCGGCTCCACCACCTTCGGCTTCACCGCCAACGGGACCAGCGGCTCTCCCACGCTGACCTGCACCAGTCCCTGATCCGTACCGGCCACTGATCCCTACCGGTCACCGACGATCCGCAGGGGCCCGGTCCGCCGGGACCGGGCCCCCTTCCCCGAGGAGGGCCCGCCGTGCCGCAGGGCAGGACCACGACGCTGCTGGGCGCCGCGTCCCTGGTCGCCGCGGTGGCCCTGGTCGCGGCGGCCTGTCTCGGCGAGACCCCGCCGACGCCGCACGCCGCCGGGCACGGGCCCTCCTCCGCCCTCCTCCCCGAGGCCTCCCCCGCCGCGCCTTCGGGGACCTCTCCCGCGCTCCCTCCTGAGACCTCCCCCGCTCTCCCTTCCGGGTCCTCCCCCGCGGCCTCCCCGCACTCCACGATCGCGTCCGCCGGATGTACGGCCACGCTGACCCTCGTCGAGTCCTGGCCGGGCGGTTACCGGGGCACCGCGACGATCAGCAACCGGACCGGCACCCCGATGCGCGACTGGTACATCCAGTGGCTGCTCCCCCAGGGCGCGACCATCACCCAGGCGTGGAAGGGCACGCACATGCAGAGCGGCCCGATCGCCATGATCCACGCCCCGGCCGCCGACCCCGTCCTGGCCCCCGGCGCCACCGTCTCCGGCATCGGGTTCGTCGGCGCCGCCACCGCGCCGCCGGCCTTCACCGACATCACCTGCGGCTGACCCCGCCCGCGCCCGCCGTACCCCCTCAGGCCCGCCGTACCCTCCTCGAAGAGGGTGGGCACCTCCCACCCCGGGACCTGGAAAAGGTGGAGGACCTCCACCTCACACCGGGCGCGGGCGGATTGTTACCGTGCTGCCCGTGCGCTTCATCGAAGCTCTGTCCGCCGCCCTGCCTGCGAGCCGGATCGTCCTCGATCCCGACGTCATGGCCGCCCACTCCCGCGACCAGGCCGCCTGGGCGCCGGAGGGCAGGGCCGTCGCCCTGGTCAGGCCCGAGAGCGCCGAGCAGGTGCGCGCGGTCGTGGCGGTCTGCGGCGAAGACCGGGTGCCGGTCGTGCCGCGCGGCGCGGGCACGGGCCTGTCCGGCGGCGCGAACGCCGTGGACGGCTGCGTGCTGCTGGCCCTCGACGGCATGGACCGCATTCTGGAGATCGACCGGGACGAGCAGCTCGCCGTCGTACAGCCCGGCGTGGTCAACGACAGCCTGCGGGCGGCGGTGGCCGGGCACGGCCTGTGGTACCCGCCCGACCCGGCCAGCTCGCCGTGGTCCACGATCGGCGGCAACGCGGCCACCAACGCCGGCGGCGTCTGCTGCGTGAAGTACGGCGTGACCCGCGACTACGTGCTCGGCCTGCAGGTGGTCACCGGCACCGGCGAGCTGGTCAGGCTCGGCCGCCGGACCAGGAAGGGCGTGGCCGGCTACGACCTGGCCGGGCTGTTCGTCGGGTCCGAGGGCACGCTGGGCGTCATCACGGAGATCACCGTGCGCCTGCTGCGGCTGCCGCGGGAAACGCCGAGGACGATCGTGGGCGCGTTCGACTCGCTGGTCGGGGCGGGCAGGGCGGTCGCGGCCACGGCGGCGGCCGGAATCACGCCGAGCGCGCTGGAGCTGGTCGACCGCTACTGCCTGCGCGCGGTGGACGACTGGAGGAACATGGGCCTGACCGACCTCGGCGACGTCCTGCTGCTCGGCCGGATCGACACCGGCGACGAGCTGGAGGCGGCCGCGCTGCAGGGGTGCTTCGACGCGGCGGGCGCCGTGTGGAGCACCCGCTCGACCGACGCCGAGGAGGCCGAGGCGCTGTTCTCCGCCCGCAGGCTCGCCTACCCCGCGCTGGAACGGCTCGGACCGGTACTGACCGAGGACGTGTGCGTGCCGCGCGGGCTGGTGCCGGAGATGCTCGCCCGCATCGAGCGGCACGCGGAGACGCACGGCGTGCACATCGCCAACATCGCCCACGCGGGCGACGGCAACCTGCACCCGCTGATCGTCGTCCCGGCCGGGGACGACGAGGCGCGCACGCGGGCGCAGCGGGTGTTCGAGGCGATCCTCGACGACGCGATCGCCCTGGGCGGCACCGTCACCGGCGAGCACGGCGTGGGCCTGCTGAAGAAGCGGGGCATGCACGCCGAGGTGGGCGAGGACGTGCTGGCGCTGCACCGCGCGATCAAGTCGGCCCTGGACCCGGCCGGAATCTTCAACCCCGGAAAGATCATCTAAGGAGGACGCCGGCATGCCGAGGATCACCAGCGGCGACGGAGTGGGACTGCACTATCTCGACGAGGGCTCCGGGCCCGTCACGGTGCTCGTGCACGGGTACGGCGCGCCCGCCGCGGGCTGGGCCCCGCAGCAGAGCGCGCTGGTCGCGGCGGGCCAGCGGGTGCTGGCCTTCGACCGGCGCTCGCACGGCGAGTCCGACAACCCGGCGTACGGCCAGCGGATGGCCCGCCACGGCGCCGACCTGGCGGAGTTCCTCGACACGCTGGACGTACGGGATGCGCTGCTGGTCGGGGCCTCCATGGGCGCCAACGTGATCTGGGCGTACATCGACCTGTTCGGCACCGGCCGGGTACGCGGCGTCGTCAGCGTGGACCAGACCCCCAAGATGATCAACACCGACGACTGGGTCCACGGCTTCTACGGCCTGACCCCGCAGAACGCCGGCACCTTCTTCGACCACGGGATCCCCGCCACCGGCCGGGGCAACCCGCCCTACACCGAGGAGGTGGCCGCACTGGTCGCGGCCGCCCCCGGCCCCGGCCCGGAGACCCGGCCCCTCCTGCGCGACCACGCCTTCCAGGACTGGCGCGACGTGGTGGCGCGGGCGGATGTGCCCATCCTCTTCCTGGCCGGACGCGACAGCCAGTTCTGGCCGTGCGAACACGCCGCCGCCGCGGCCGATCTCAGCCCGAAGGCCACCGCGACGGTGATCGACGACTGCGGCCACGTGGTCACGGCCGACCAGCCCGGACGGCTGAGCGAGGAACTGGTGGCCTTCGCCAGGTGACCGGTCGCGGTGGCCCGATCGCGTCTGCCGTGGCCGGAGGCGGGGCCGGTTACCTTGGCGGGGTGAGCGACCTTGGCGGGGTGAGCGACCCGGTGCCTTCCGCGGCCGAGCTGGCCGTGCTCAACGACCTCGGCAGCCGCCTGACCTCCATCCACGCGCCCGACGAGGTGCTGCGCAGGGTGGCGGTGGAGACCAGGCGGCTGCTCGGCGTGGACGTGGCCTACATCATGCTGGCCCGCGCCGACGGGATGCTCCGCATCGAGGTCTCCGAGGGCACCCTCGGCAACGCCCTGGACGGCATCGAGGTGCCCGAGGGCGTCGGCCTGGGCGGGCTGATCATGCAGACCGGCGAGCCGCGGTGGAGCGCCGACTACCTGACCGACGGCGGGCTCGAGCACGCGCGCGCGATCGACGCGGCGGCGGTCGGCGAGCGGCTCGGCGGGATCATCGGGGTGCCGCTGCGGGTGGCCGGGCGGGCGATCGGAGTGCTGTTCGCCGCCTCCCGGGGGCCGCGGCCGTTCACCGACCGCGAGGTGGTGCTGCTGTCGTCCCTGGCCGCGCACGCGGCGGTGGCCATCCACAACGCCCGGCTGCTCGAGCGCTACCAGCGGGCCACCGACGCGCTGAGCCGGTCGGTGGACCTGCACGGGCGCCTGGTCCGCATCGCCACGGGCGGCGGCGGTCCGGCCGAGATCGTCACGGCGCTGGCGGACGCCCTGGGAGCCGAGGTCGTCTTCCTGCCCGCGGCCCGGCACGCCGGGAGGACCGTACAGTCGTCTCCGCATGGACAGGCCGTGTCTTCGGCCCCGCGTGGGCGCGCCGTACCGACGTCTTCGCATGGGCGGGCCGTGCCGGTGCTCGTGGGCGAGGAGCCGGTCGGCGAGTTGGTGGTCGGCGGCGCCGACCTCCCCGCCCACCTGGTGGAGACGGGCGCGACCGTGCTGGCGCTGGCCATCGCCACCGAACGGGCCGTGGCCGAGGCCGAACGGCGGACCCGGGGCGAGTTGGCCGCGGCCCTGTTCGGCGGGCGGCTGGACGAGGCGACGGCCCGGCGCAGGGCCGCGCTGGCCGGAGTGGACCTGGACCACACCGGTTGCGTCGCGGTCCTGTCCCCTCCCGCTCCGGACGTGGCCGAGCGCCTGTGCCGCGACGGCGGCTGGGCGGCCGAGCACGACGGCCACTCGGTGGTGCTGCTGCCCGCGCGCGACGCCGCGGCCGTCCGCGCCCGTCTGCTCACCCTCGCCCCCGGCATCCCGGCCGCGGCCGTCGCACCCGCCGTCGGGCGCGCGGAAGGCGGCGGGCACGCGGAAGGCGGCGGGCACGCGGACAGGTACGCGGGCGACGGCGACCGTGCGGGCGGCGGTCCGGCAGGGGTACGGCGGGCCTACGAAGAGGCCGTGGGCTGCGTGGCGCTGCTGCGGGCACTCGGCCGGAGCGGCTGCGCGCTCCCCGACGAGCTGGGCGTCTACCGCGTACTGCTCCGCCAGGCCGGGCCGGGCGAGCTGGAACGCTTCGTCACGGCCACGGTCGGCCCGCTGCTCGCCCACCGCAGATCCGAGGACCTGACGGCGACGGCCGAGACCTACCTGGACCGTTTCCGCCACCACGCCGGCACCTGCGCGGCGCTGCACATCCACCCCAACACCCTGTACAAGCGCCTGCGCCGCGTCACCGAACTCCTCGGCCCCGGCTGGGACGGCCCCGGCCGCGCGCTGGAGACCCGCCTGGCCCTGCGCCTGCACCGGCTCGGCCGGACACCCGGATTAACCGGTTGAACCGCGAAAACGGCAGCTGCTAGGAACTGATCCTATTTACCGGCCGCTACCGATCGGAGCGCTTGAATGCTCACTGGGAAACTCGTACGGCTGCGTGCCATGGAGCCGTCCGAAGCCGAGACGCTGTGGCGCTGGAACAACGATCCGGAGGTCGTGCGCTGGATGAGCGAGGGCTATCCGGAATCCCTGGCCCAGATCACCGAGCGGTGCGAGGACCGCAACCGCAATTCCTACGACAACGTGCTCCTCGGGATCGAGACCCTCGACGAGGGACGGCTGATCGGGATCGTCCGGCTGGGCGACGCCGAACCCGAGATCGGCAGCGCCGAGCTCGACATCTACATCGGCGAGAAGGACTGCTGGGGCAAGGGCTACGGCACCGACGCCACCCGGGAGATCTGCCGCTACGGCTTCGACAGGATGCGGCTGCACTCGATCGAACTGTGGGTCGTCGCCGAGAACGAGGCGGCGATCCGGGTCTACGAGAAGGTCGGCTTCTCCCGCGACGGCAGGCGCCGCGACGCGTTCCGCCGTGACGGGAAATGGCACGACATGATTCTCATGACCATGCTGGAGGGCGAGCTGATCGGCTGACCCGCGCTCCGGGAACGCCACCGGAAAACGTGTTGCGCCGGGGCGCCCCGGCGCGACACGATCGGTTCACGGAATACCGATGGAAGGACGAAGAATGCGAACTCGACGCCGAATGAGCATGCCCGGGCAGGCTCGCATGTGACGATTGGCGACGTCCCATGCGAGCCGTCCCGGACATGTTCCCGGGGCGGCTTTTCGCATTCCCGGCGGGTGGGGGCGCTGGCGTGCCCGGCGGTTTCATAAGCCGCTCCAGGTGGGTTCGATTCCCACACCCGCCACGGCCCGGTTCCTTTTCCCGTATTTCCCCGAAGACTCCCCCGGAGTCTTCTCCGGAGAATTCCCGGGATTTTCTCCGGGACTCCGGCCCTCGTGGCGCAGAGGAGAGCGCGCCTGCTTGCGGAGCAGGAGGACGCTGGTTCGAATCCAGCCGAGGGCACCGATGAGACATCAGGCAGAAGACCGCTCCCCGGTCGCGGGAGCGGCCTCCTTGATCGGCAGCGTCGGCGCGAGTTCGCGTACGTTCCCTCCCGACCAGCGCTCCAGGAGCTCGATGTCGTGGCTGACGGCGAGGACGCCGGCGCCGGTGCGCTCCCGGTAGGCCTCGATCCTGGCCACCAGGTGCGCCTGCGTGGAGGCGTCCAGCATCGTGGTCATCTCGTCGCAGATCAGATAGCGGGGTTCGAGTGCGAGCGCGCGGGCCACGCACGCGCGCTGGAGCTGGCCGTCGGAGACCTCGTGGGGCCGGCGGGAGTGCAGCTCGGGGGTCAGGCCCAGTTCCTCGGCCAGCTCGTGGGCGCGGGTCAGGGGGCGGCGGTTGGCGCGCAGCGGTTCGGTGATGACGTCGAGCAGGGTGAAGCGGGGGTCCACGGCCAGGCGGGGCTGCTGGAAGATCAGGCCGACGGCGGTGCGCCGGGGCGCCCGGTGCCGCCAGCGGTGGACCGGCTGCCCGTCGAGGACCACCCGGCCGCCGGAGGGGCGCAGGAGCAGGGCGAGGACCCGGGCCAGGGTGGACTTGCCGCAGCCGCTCGGCCCGGCCAGTCCCACGACCTCGCCGGGGCTGACGGTGACGGCCGCCCGGTCCAGCACACGGTGCCGCCCGAAGGTGACGGTGATGTCAGTGGCTTCAAGCATGGTGGCAGGCCACTCCGTTCAGGACGGGCTGCTCGTCGCACAGGGCGGTGGCGCGCGGGCAGCGCGGCTGGAAGGCGCAGCCGCCGGGCAGGCGGGTCAGCTCGGGCGGCTGCCCGGGGACCGGGGTGAAGGCCCGCGTGGGCAGCGCGTCCAGGAGCCCGGCGGCGTAGGGGTGACGTGGGGCGGTGAAGAAGGTCCGGGCCTCGGTGAGTTCGACGATGCGGCTGGCGTACATGACCGCGACGTCGTCGGCGATCTGTTCGGCGGCGCGCAGGTCGTGGGTGATGAGCAGGACCGCCCTGCCCTCGTCGCACAGGCGGCGCAGCTCGGCCATGGTCGCCTCGACCAGCGGGCGGTCCAGGCCGGTGGTGGGCTCGTCGGCCAGGATTAACGGCGGGTCCCCGGCCAGGGCCAGGGCGTTGGCGACGCGCTGGGCCATGCCGCCGGACAGCTGGTGCGGATAGCGGTCGAGGTCGCCGGGGCGCAGACCGGCCCGCCGGGCCAGCTCGTCGGGGGTCTCGGGACGGCCGAGTTCGCGCAGCGCCTCGGCCAGCTGGGCGCGCGCCGTACGGACCGGAGTGAGATGGGCGGCGGGGCTCTGCGGGACCAGGCCGATGCGGCGGCCGCGCACCTCGCGGGCCAGCGTCCGCTCGCCGGCGGCGACCAGGTCCAGGGAGTCCAGCCAGGCGTGGCCGGTCACGGTGGCGTTGGCGGGCAGCAGGCCGAGCAGGGCGTGGGCCATCACCGACTTGCCACAGCCGGACTCGCCGACCAGCGCCAGGCAGTGGCCCTCGCGCAGCTCGAACCGGGCGTCGGTGACGGCGTGCACGACCGCGCCGGGCAGCCGGAAGCGGACCGACAGGCCCTCGACACGCAGCTTCACAGGGCCGACTCCGATCGGTGGCGTGGACTGCTCCGGTCGCGCAGGTGCTGGGCGAGGGCGGAGATCGCCAGGGTGGGCAGCAGGATCAGCAGGCCGGGGAAGAGGCTGGACCACCAGTCACCTGCCAGCAGGGAGCGCTGGCCGTCGTTGATCATGTTGCCGAGCGAGGCGAGGTGGGCGGGCAGGCCCAGGCCGAGGAAGCTGAGGGCGGTCTCGTGCCAGATCGCGTGCGGGATCATCAGCACGGCGGCCAGCAGCAGGTGCGGTGCCAGGTTCGGCAGGAAATGGCGACGGACGATGCGCGCTCTCGACGAGCCGCCGGAGATCGCGGCGTCCACGAAGGGGCGGCCGCGCAGCGACAGCACCTCGGAGCGGACGATCCGGGCGGCGGTGGTCCAGTGCGTGACTGCCACCGACACGATCACCGCGATCGCGCTGGGGGAGAACAGCGCCACGATGAAGATGCCGAACAACAGGTGCGGCAGCGCGTTGAAGCCGTCCACGATCCGCATCAGCAGCCGGTCGACGCCCCCGCCGGCCGTACCCGCCGCCAGCCCGACCAGCCCGCCGATCAGCACGCCGGCCACCGCCGCGGTCAGCCCGACCAGGAGCGAGACGCGCAGCCCGTAGATCGAGCGCAGCAGCACGTCACGGCCGACCTCGTCGGTGCCGAACGGATGCGCCCACGACGGCGCCAGCCCGGACGAGGGCAGATCCACCAGCTGCTGGTCGAGCCGGGCGAACAGCGGCACCAGCACCACCGCCGCGACCAGCACGGCGAGGGTGCCCAGGGCGAGCCTGTGACGGCGGGCGGGCCATCCCGTGACCCGGCCGGACGTCTCCGGCCGTGCCCGCCACCGCGTCTTCGGCGCGGCCATCAGCCCACCCCCAGCACGCGCACCCGGGGATCGGCCACGGTGTAGGCCAGATCGGCCAGCAGATTGCCCAGCACCACCGCGACCGTGGCCAGCAGGGTGAGCGCGGCCAGCAGCGGGAAGTCCACGGCCAGCGCCGCCTTGATCGTCGTGCCCGCGACCCCCGGCCAGGAGAACACCGCCTCCACCAGGATCGCCCCCGTCACCAGTTCGGGCACCCGCGCCCCCATGATCGTGATGAACGGCAGCAGCGCCGAGCGCAGCGCGTGCCGTACCAGAGCGGTCCGGGAACGCAGGCCCCTGGCCCGCGCCCCGAGTACGAAGTCCTCCCGCAGCACGCCGACGACCGATTCACGGACGAACAGCAGCAGCCACGACGACTGCGAGAACGCCAGCACCACCACCGGCAGCACCAGATGGCGCAGCAGGTCGGGCAGTGTCACCGTGGCCGAGGCGGCGTCGGTCAGCCCGCCCGCGGGCAGCCAGCCGAGCTTGACCGCGAACACCCAGATCGCCAGCAGCCCGACCCAGAAGACCGGCGCGGCCTCGACGGCGAACGCCGTACCGGTGATCAGGCGGTCCGGCCACGAGTCCCGGCGCCAGGCCGCCAGAGTGCCGCCCACCAGACCGATCACCAGCATCAGCGCCAGTGCGCAGCCCACCACCAGCAGCGTCCAGCCGAGCCGCTCGCCGATCACCTGGGTGACCGGCAGCCGCAACGACCGCGACTCCCCGAGGTCACCGGTGACCAGATTGCCCAGCCAGGTGACGTACTGCTCGACCAGCGGCCGGTCCAGGCCCCAGTTGGCGCGGATCCGGGCCGCGATCTCCGGGCCGGTGGTCATCGCCCGGTCGCCCAGATACTGCCGTACCGGGTCGAACGGCGAGGCCTTGGCCAGGGCGAACATCGCGAACGTCACCGCCAGCAGCAACGGCGCCGCCATCACCGCCCGCCAGGCGACGATCCGTACCCAGGTCATGAAGCGGGCTTCCAGCCGGCCACGGTGCCCAGCAGGCCGCCGGTGGCGTGGGCGTGCGGCTCCACTCCCACGCTCAGGCCGCTCCAGTCACCCCGTACGACGTAGTTGTGTTTGAGGTAGACCAGGTACAACCAGACCGCGTCGTCGCGGATGCGCTGCTGCACCTCGTCATAGGCCTTCTTGCGCACCGCCGGGTCGGTGCTCCGCCGTCCCTGTTCCAGCAGCTTGTCCACCTCGGGGTCGTCGTAGCGGCCCGGGTTGAAGAAGCCCTCGCCGGCGAAGGAGGAGTGGAAGAGCTCGTAGTTGATGTAGTCGGGGTCGAACGGGGTGCCCCAGCCCATGATCAGCGCGTCCTTCGCCATGCGCGGCTCGATCGCGTCCCAGTCCAGCCCGGCCAGCCGGACGTCGATGCCGATCCGCTTGGCGTCGGAGGCCACCGCCAGCGCCAGTTCCTTGCGCAGCGAGTCACCCGCCGGATACATCAGCGTGAACGTCGCGGTCGTGCCGTCCTTGACCCGGACGCCGTCGGCGCCCGCCTTCCATCCGGCCTCCTCCAGCACCCGTACGGCCCCGGCCCGGTCCGGTGCCGCCGAGCCCTGGACGGCGGGGTTGTGCCAGTCGGTGCCCGGCGGGATCGGCCCGAATGCCGCCTGCCCGGAGCCCGCCAGGATCACCGAGACCATCGCCCCGCGGTCGACGGCCAGGTCGAGCGCCCTGCGGATCGCCAGGTCGCCGGTTACCGGCTGGTCCAGCGGGAACACGACGCCGCGGTAGTCCGCGCTCGGCGCCTCGTACACGGTCAGCCCGGACCGGTTCCTGAACCGGGCCGTCGCCTTGGGGGGCAGTTCGGTCGCGGTGAACTCCCCGGCGGCCATCCGCGTCGCGCGGGCGTTGTCGTCGGCGGTGTAGGCGAGGACCAGGTTCTTCACCGCCGGGGCGCCGTCCCAGTAGCGCTCGTTGGCCTTGAGAGTGACCTTGTCGCCCTTCGTCCAGGAGACGAAGGCGAACGGGCCGGTGCCGACCGGATCGGCCTTCGGATCGGACTTGTCGGGAACGATGCCGAGCGTGGCCCGCTGCAGGATCGGCGCGTAGGCGTACCTCAGATGGAAGACCGCCGTCCGCGCGTCCGGCGCCTCGACCCGCTCGATGGCCGCGTAGTCGCCCTGGATCGGTGAGTTGTTGGCCGGGTCGAGCACCTGGTTGTAGGTGTGGGCCACGTCGGCGGCGGTCAGCGGCCTGCCGTCGTGGAAGGTGACGCCCCGGCGCAATGTGAACGTCACCGTGGTGCCCTCCGCCTCCGGCAGCGCCTCGGCCAGCGCGGGTTCCAGCTTCAGGTCCGGGGTGCGGCGGACCAGCCCGTCGAAGATCAGCGAGCCGCCGTCCGGGGTATAGCCGAGCACCGGGCTGAGCGAGTCGGGCTCCGAGCCCAACCCCAGCACCACCGTGTCCTGTGCACCGCGGGGCGTCGCGGGCTGCGAGGGGGCCGAGCATCCGGCCAGCACGAGAGCGATCACCCCGATCAGTACGGATCTGCGCCTCATGGAGGCGACCGTAGAGCCTGTGACTTGCTATTGCAAATAAATTGCAAGTAACTCGAATGCGCACCAGTCATTGCGTACGGCCGGCAGGCGCATGCGTGAGGGGACGGGAAGCAGGAGGGCGCCGGCCCGGATCCGGCCTCGGCATCGAACCTCACCCGTGAGCCGCGCGTATCCCCCTGTAACCGATCGCGACCGGCCGTACCACCGGGAGGAGCGATAACACGTGCCTCGTCGACATCGCCACACAGCCGCCGGCAAGGTCCTCGGTGCCGGCGCCGCCCTGGCACTCGGCGCCTTCGCCGTCGTGACCGTGTCGGATGACACGGCCGGTCCTCCCGCACGCGCTCGGATCACGGCTCCCGTGGTCGCGGCGACAGGCGAGGCCGAACTCGTCCGGGCCGGAGGCGGTCCGCTCAGCGCGGCC
>NZ_BOOJ01000100.1 GCF_016863175.1 Paraplanobispora siamensis | reverse complement strand
GACCGGGCGGGACTCCGTCCTGCCGGCCGCGATGTCGATGGTCGGGTTGCCCTGCACGGAGTGCCGTCCTTCGGTGGTGGCCATCTCCGCCTCCTTCAGCGATGTGCTTCCGTATGCATCCAGCACACCGCTGTCCCGTCTTTCCCGACAGTGTCCTTGCGCTTGCGTCCCGGACCCCGGAAGTCCCGGTTCCCGAAGGGCTTACGGCCCCAATCGGACTTTCGCGCGCCCGGGGTCACACAGGGTCACACGCGGTCGGCGTCCGGCGGGTGGCTGCGGGTCCTGCGCTCGAACGCCTCCACCGCCGTCGGCAGTGTGGGGAAGAGCAGGTCGTCCCCGATCCTGTCGGCGATCCCGAAGGCCCGCAGCTCCTCCAGGAGGTCCTGCTTGACGCGGGCGAGGGCGAACACCAGACCCCTGCCGACGAGTTCGGCCCGCAGCTCCTCCAGCGCGTCCAGCGCGGTGATGTCGACCTCGACGTTGGCCTCGACGTTGAGGACGAACCACTCGGCCCCGCCCTGCTGGTCGACGGAGTCCAGGGCCCTGCGCTTGAAGTCCTCGGCGTTGGCGAAGAACAGCGGCGAGTCGTAGCGGTAGACGACCAGCCCTGGGATCGTCTCGGCCTGCGGATAGTCGTCGATGTCGTGCATCCCGGCCAGGCCCGGCACCCGGCCGAGGATCGCGTCGTGCGGGCGGGCCACCCGGCGCAGCAGGTCGGCGACCGACAGCCCGATCGCCACGAGGATGCCTATCAGGATGTCGAACACCAGCACCCCGCCCAGCGCCGCGAGCGCCAGCAGAAGCTCGCTGGGGCGGAAACCCGCCAGCCGGCGGAAGCCCGGGAGGTCGATGAGCTTCACCGCCGCGTAGATGACGATGGCCCCCAGCGCGGCCGTCGGGAAGCGGGCCAGCACGGGGTACAGGAAGAGCAGCACGCCCACCACGCAGGCCAGGGCGGTCAGGGAGTACAGCTGGGTGCGGCCGCCCGACGCGACGCCGAGCGCGGTACGGCTGCCGCTGCTGCTCACCGGGAACCCCTGGACGAACCCGGCGCCGAGGTTCGCCGCACCCAGCGCCAGCAGCTCCTGGTTGCCGTCCACCCGGTAGCCGCCGCGCGTGGCGAACGCGCGCGCGGTCAGCATGTTGTCGGTGTAGCCCACCAGGAACACCCCGATCGCGGGCAACATCAGATGGGGCAGGTCGTCCAGCGCGGGCAACGCGAGCTGCGGGAGCCCGGCCGGGACCTGTCCCACCACCTGGATCCCGGCCTCCTCCAGATCGAACAGGACGACCGCGGCGGTGCCCAGCAGCACCACCAGCAGCGGTCCGGGCAGGCGGCTCAGCCACTTCTGGGCGGCGAACAGGAAGACGAGGCTCACCGTGGCCAGGATGAGCGTGGGGAGGTGGACCTGGCCGAGCCCGCCGACGAAGGACATCAGCTCGGCGAAGAAGCCGTCGCCCTCGACCGGCACACCGCTGATCTTCTCCAGCTGGCCGATCATCATGATGACGGCCACCCCGGCCATGTAGCCGACGAGGATCGGGTGCGACAGCAGATCGGCCACGAACCCCAGCCGGACGACCCAGGCCGCCACGGCCAGCGCGCCCACCACCACGGCCAGACCCGCGGCCAGCGCCGCGTAGCGCGCCGGGTCTCCCCCGGCGAGCGGCGCCACGACCGCGGCCGTCATCAGCGCGGTGGTCGACTCCGGGCCCACCGACAGCTGGCGCGACGACCCGAGCAGGGCGTAGACCGCCAGTGCGGGAAGCATCGCCCACAGCCCGGCCACCGGCTGCAGCCCGGCCAGCGCCGCGTAGGCCATCACCTGGGGCACCAGATAGGCGGCCACGGTGACCCCGGCCAGCAGGTCGCCCCCCAGCCATGCCCGCCGGTATTCGCGCGCCTGTCCCAACCCGGGGAGGAAGCGGCTCCGATCCGTCACGATCTCCCACATTTCCAGGCCATGCTGGTACAGCGCAAGCCATGCCATATATCTGGCAGCGTCCCCTCATACCGGGCTACGCAGGCCGTACCGTCTCACGTCAGGCGGCGCGGACCGCACCGCTCCGGTTCACATGCGGACGAGTTCTCCCTCCCGGGGCCACGGCCCCGTCCCCGGGTCACCCGGTGCCCGGTGGACCACCGCCACGGGACAGGGCGCGTGGTGGACCATCGCGTGGCTGACCGAGCCGAGCAGCACGCTGCGGAGCTCGCCCAGCCCGCGTGAGCCGACCACGAGCAGCAGCGCGTCCCGCGCCGCGTCCGACAGCGCCCGGCGCGGCGGGTGGTCGGTGAACTCGAAGTGGATCCGCAGCCGGGGACTGCCGTGCAGCCACGGGGCCAGCTCGGCCCGCAGCCGCCCTCCCACCTCCAGGCGTTCCATCTCGTGGCCCGGGAAGAGGTCGTGACCGCCCTCGCCCGTGGCCGTCACCACTCTGAGCGGGACCCCGCGCAGGCACGCCTCGCGGGCGGCGAAGTCCAGTGCCGCGTGGGATCCGGGCGAGCCGTCGAACCCGACGACGACGGCCCGTTCCGCCCGCGGGCCCGACCCCCCGCGCACCACCACGACGGGGCCGTGGGCGTGCGCCGCCACCTGGGAGCTGACGGAGCCCGGGTGCAGGCCGGCGACCCCTCCCCGGTCCCGGGTGCCGACCACGAGCAGCTCCGCCGTGCGGGTCAGCTCCGTCAGGGTCTCCACCGTAGGTCCCTCCGGCAGGAGCGTCCGGACGGTCAGCCCGGGATGGCGCCGCCGGGCCCACGCCGCGCAGTGGTCGAGCATCCGCAGCGCCGGGCGGCGGGCCAGGCCCGTCGGCACCACCTCGCCCGGCCACCGGCGGTACGGCCACCGCCAGGCGTGGCAGACGGTGAGCGGGACGCCCCTGACGTCCGCCTCCGCCGCGGCCCACTCCAGGGCCGTGCCGCCGGAGGCGGAGTCGTCGACGCCGACCACCACACCGAGATCGTCATGTGAACCGGTCATCACGGTCTCCTCACTGGCCACGGGGGCGGGCGACGGCCGGTGGACCGGCCCGGGGCCGCCGGGACCGTCGCGTCCTCCGTCGTACGGATCCATCACAGCTCTCCGGGCGGGCGGCGGGTACGGACGAAGGTCCCGGCGCCGCGGGACCTGTGGCCGCCGCCCGCCCGGGACCCCGCGGGCGGCTCAGCGGAAGGGCGGGGTGACGATGTCGTCCCTGTCGTAGGTCACCGCCGGGACGGCGTCGATGACGCCCTCCACCCGGCGCACCGCCTGGACCAGGTGGACGCTCTGGGACCGGCGGGCGACGTGGCCGCCGATCGTCACGATCCCCGCCTCCAGACCGATGGACAGGCTCGCGGGATCCAGCCCGACCTCGTCGCGGACGACCTCCGCGACCTCGGCGAGCAGTTCCTCCGGCGGGCGGGCGAAGATCTTGAGCAGGTCCTGCTGGTGGACCGTGCCGGTCATCCGGCCCGTGACGGGGTCGATCACCGGCAGCTGCTTGATCTTCTTTTCGTGCATCAGCCGGGCGGCCTCGCGCACCGGCGTGGCCGGGGTCACGGTGATCGCCGGGTGGGTCATGAGCTGGGCGGCGGTCAGGCCCGCGGCCTTGCCGCGTTCCTCCCGCTCCCCGGGGCTCTCGAAGAGCGTGGCGCTGTGCCGTACCGGATCGGTCTCCTTGAGCAGCAGGTCGTCCCCGGAGACGATGCCGACCGGGTGCCTGTCGGCGTCGATCACCGTGACGGCGCCGACGGCGAAGCGCCTCATCGCGGTGACGATCTCCGCGAAGGGGGCCTCCCTCTGAACCGCGATGGCCACACGTCCCATCACGTCACGTACCTGCAGCGACATGACCCACCTCCCTGTCGGTGCCGCCGGGGTCGCCGGGGACGTTCCGGCCCGTCGGCGGCGGACGTCCCCGGCCGTCCGGGCTCAGGCGCCCTGCGCCTCCAGCCGGGGCGAGCGGACCACGGCCACGGCGCCGCGGGCGTGGTGCAGCAGGCCGCGGCTGACCGAGCCCAGCGTGAGGGAGCCGACGACGCCCCGGCCGTGGGAGCCCACGACCACCAGGTCCGCCTGCTCCGACGCCTCGGCCAGGGCCTGGACCGGGTGCCCGACGCGCACGTCCTCGATGACCTCCACCTGCGGATACGTCCGCCGCCAGGGGGCGAGCCTCTCGACCGCCGCCTGGGTGTGGACCCGGTTGACCTCGTCCATGTCGTAGGCGATGTCCGGGGCGTAGGCGTGCACCGGCGCCTGCCAGGCGTGCAGCGCCCGCAGCCTGGCGCCGCGGGAACGGGCCTGCTCGAAGGCGTAGGCGATGGCGGGGTCGCACTCGGGCGAGTCGTCGACGCCGACCACGATCTCTCCGTGGGCGGATCGCGGGCCGGAGCGCACGACGACCACCGGCCCGCGGGCGTGCCCGGCCACGTGGACGCTCACCGATCCCAGGACCGCGCCGGTGAAGCCGCCCAGGCCCCGGCTGCCGATCACGACCTCGGTGGCGTGCGCGGCCTGGTCGCGCAGGATCACGGCGGGCGTCCCCTCGATCGTCCGGGTGACGACCTCCAGCTCCGGCCGGTCCTTGCGGGCGACGGCCTCGGCCTCGGCCAGGACCTTCTCCGCGCTGCGCGCCAGCGCGTCGCCCTCGTCGCGGATGGGGAATCTGGCGATGTCGTACGGCGAGCGGTCGAGAGCGAAGACGATGTGCAGCGGGGCACCCATGCGGGCCGCGTCCCCGGCGGCCCATTCCACGGCGGCGGAACCCGCCACCGAGCCGTCGGTTCCCACGACGACGGGATCGGACATGATTTTCTCCTTCGCTCCGTGACGGATGTAGATCCCATACGAGTCCGCCGGGCGCCCGGCGCACAGAGCCGAAGGTCCCGAGTCCGTGGGCCTGTCGGGACAGCGGCGTCCGGGACGGTGGAGCAGTCCGCTCCCGGCTCCGCCGGCGGACCAGCCGTGATCGGCGGCGACGGCACGGTGGTTAGGATGCCTTCGTGCGGATTCGGCGCCAACGCCTGCATCGGAGTGTGTTCATCGCCGCGGGCGTCTACAACATCGCCTGGGGCGCCTACGCGGCGATCGATCCGCAGTGGCTGTTCCGGTTCGCCGGCATCGCGCCGCAGAACCACCCGCAGATCTTCATGACCCTCGGCATGGTGCTGGGGCTGTACGGCGTGCTGTATCTGGACGTGGCCCTGCGGCCCGCCCGCGGGTTCCTCGTGGCAGCCGTGGGACTGGCCGGCAAGGTTCTCGGCCCGCTCGGCTGGATGTGGCTGGCGGCCACCGGCCGCTGGCCCGTCGCCACGGGAGTCCTCGTGGCGACCAACGACCTCATCTGGTGGCTGCCCTTCATCCTGTACCTCCGGGACTCCTGGCCGCACTGGCGTCAGGACTGGGAACGAGGCCGCCGTCAGCAGATCGCGTAGGGCCGGTCCGGCGGGCGCTCGGCGGCGCCGTACGGGGAACCTGACGCGCCGCCCGGCAAAGAGCCGGTATTCTCCGCACTTCGAGTGAAATGTTCAGAGGTCTGTGGGCCGAACGCCGTATGTGGAACCACTGATCACGTATGACTCCCCATGGAGACCAGCTCATGTCCACCCTCCACCCGCCCGTCCGCTGGCCGCGCCGCTGGCCCCTGGCCCTGCTGGCGCTCCCGGCCGGGGTAGCCACCTGGTCCGGGTGGGTCGGGCTCGGTGAGATGACCGGATTCGGGCCGGTCAAGCTCCTGCCCGGCATCGCCGACACCGTCGTGATCAACAGTGCGGTCACCCTCCCGATCGGGGTGGAGGCCTACGCCGCGTTCGCGCTGTCGGCCTGGCTGACCAGCGCCCCGGTCTCCGCCGGCACCCGGCGCTTCGCGCGCGCCTCGGCCCTGGCGGCGCTCGGGCTCGGCATGTTCGGCCAGGTGGCCTTCCACCTGCTGGAGGTGGCGGGCGCCAGCAAGGCGCCGGCGGCGGTCACGGTGCTGGTCTCGTGCCTGCCGGTGCTGGTGCTGGGGCTGGGCGCGGCCCTGGCGCACATGCTGCACCGGGACCGGCTCGCGGCTCAGACCTCCCCGTCCCGCGCCCCCGGGGCGACCGTCCGGGCGGCCACGGCCGCCGCGCCCGCAGGCGACCCCGACCCCGCCGGGCCCGCGGGACCCGACCACGAACCCGAGCCCGACCCCGCCGGCCCCGGTCCCGGGCGAGGTCCCGGGCGAGGTCCCGGGCGCGGCGCCCCCGGCCGTGAGACGGCGGCGCCTCCGGGTGCCGCCCCCGCCCACGGTGGCCCGGGTCTGATCCCCGCCCCCGCCCCCGCCCCCGCCCCCGCCCATGGTGGTCTGATCCCCGCCCCCGCCGGTGGTCCGAGTCTGATCCCCGCCCCCGCCGGTGACCCGGGTCTGACCCCTGCTTCCGCACCGGTCCCGGCGTCCCAGCCGGAGTCGCCTCCGGCGCTGGTCCCGGTGGGCCGCGCCGGTGGCCCCCGCTCTCGGGCGGAGGGTGTCGCGACATCGGTCGCGCTCGCGTCCCTGCCGAGCGACGCCGACCGGATCCGGACGGCGCTGACCGTCCTCGGAGCGGACGCGGCCCCGGCCCAAGTGATCGACTGGCTCCGTGACCACGGGGTCAGCGTGGCTCCGGCGAACGTCAAGAGCGTGACCCGGCGCGAACGGGCCCGGCGAGCCCAGGCGGAGTCACTGGGGCGGGTGGTGTCGCTCACCACCCGGAGGACCGAGCCGTGACCTCTAAGAAATATCCCTTGAGTTCCTCCAAGGCTCTTCAGCCGCTCTAACCGCACTACCTGGGCCTATGTGCTGGCGCTCCGGCTTCTTCAGGTGTTGATGAGACTTCAGAGATTCTGAAGGTCTATCGTCCTGGTCGTTCGTCTTGCTGTGAGGGTGAAGGCGAGGTGGCCGGAGTTGGCACTGGCCGTGGTCAAAGATCTTCGGGTGGCGCGTGCCCCGGCCACCGCGGAGGACCTGGAGGCGCTGGAGACCGACGTGCTGGCCGGGTTCGTACTGGCGCGGGCCGCGGCGGGGCTGTCGGACGGCACGATCTCCTCCGACGTGGTGCACCTGGAGCAGGTGCGAGCATGGTTCGGCAGGCCGCTGTGGGAGATGGAGCCCGCCGACGCCGATGTGTACTTCGGCAAGGCGCTGCGTAGCACCGCCAAGGGCACCCGCCTGTCGCGGGCGCAGGCGCTCAAGACGTTCTTCCTGTTCCTAGAGCTGCGGCACAAGGTCGAGATCCACCAGCTGACCGGCCGCGTCGTTGAGTGCCCGATCGATGAGATGAACCGGCCTCGCGGCCGCCAGCAGGCCAAGCTTCGCATCCCGCCGACCACCGAGCAGGTCAGCAGGCTGTTTTCCGGGTGGCGCCAGGAGCTGGCGACGTGTCGGAAGTTCGCGCCGGCCGCGCGGAACTACACCGCCTGCCGGCTGATGGCCGAGATCGGGCTGCGGGTCAATGAGACCTGCAAGCTCGACCTGCCCGACATCAAGTGGGATCTGGGCCGGTTCGGCAAGATCCATGTCCGCCTGGGCAAGGGCGCCCGCGGCTCGGGCCCCCGGGAGCGGATGGTGCCGCTGATCAACAACGCAGGTGCGACGCTGCGCTGGTTCGTTGAGGATGTGTGGGGCCAGTTCGGTGACGACCACACCCGGCCCGGTGTCGCGCTGCTGCCCTCGGAGCGCAAGAGCGCCGATGGGACCTCGGCGCGGGTCGGGGATGAGACGATCCGCGCCGCGCTGGCCAGAGCTGCCGCGGCGCACCTGCCAGACTGGCCGGACGTCGTCACCCCGCACCTCCTGCGGCACTTTTGCGCCAGCCAGCTTTATGCCTCCGGGATGGACCTGATCGCGATCCAGCAGCTTTTGGGCCATGCCTGGATCGCCACGACCATGAACTACGTGCACGTCACCGGCACCCACGTCGAGGATGCCTGGCTGGCCGGCCAAAAGCGCGCCGCCACCCGGCTGGAAGGACTACGGCGATGAAGTGGAACCTGCGGCTGGCCGCGGCCAACCGGGGCATCTGGAAGGCCAGCGAGCTGCAGCGCATGCTCGCCGAGCACGGCATGACGATCAGTGCCGGGAAGATGTCCGGTCTGTGGTCTGGCACGCCGGCCAGCATCAAGCTCGACGATCTCAACGTCATCTGCGCCGTCCTGGGCTGCGGGGTTGAGGAACTGCTCATCCCGCAGCCGGAGAAGATCCAGCGGGCCGGCCAGCACGAGCAGCCCGCGGCCGTGGCCTCATCGGGCGCGGTGACGGTGACACCCAAGCAGCGAGGCGGCCGGACCCTCCCGCCCACCTGAGATGGCCTCCTCGCCCGATCGGCCCCCGGCCAGCTGCATCGACTGCCTGGCCTGGGGAGTGTTGAACGGACGGCGCTGCGCCGCCTGCACACTCTGGCGGCATAACAAGCATCGTCACCAGGAGGATGTCTGCACCGGCTGCGGCCGAACAGAGCTGATCGGCAAAGGCTACTGCCGGTTGTGCTGGAACCAGGCGCGAGCCGAGGCTCGGGCGAGCGGTGAGCCTGGGGTCAGGGCCATCGCCTCCAACTTCCTGACTCAGGTTGGGGCCTTCCACCAGCTGTTCTTCGCCGGCATGCAGATCAGCAAGGGCGCCACCACCACTCCCGAACGCCGATACGACCGGCGCGGAGCCCCGCGCAAGCCGCCACCGGCACCAGCGCACCGACCACGGGGACGCTGGATCCAAACGAAGCTGCTCGACGTTGGCCGTGACTTCACTCGCTTCGATGAGGACACCAACGCTGACCTTGGCAACCCCTGGCTGGCTTGGGGAATCCACCTCGCCCACCAGATCGGTGAGGCTCACGGATGGCGCCGCGGCACCCGTTATGACGTGCGCAGGGGTCTGATCATCGTGCTGTCTTTCCATGCCGCCGGCGACGTCGTTCGATACTCGGAATTGTTTCCGGCGATGCGGGCTCTTGAGATCAGTGTCGAGCGCGTGGCGGAAGTCCTCACCGCGATGGGCGTCTTTCTCGACGACCGGACCGCTTCGTTCGAGAACTGGCTGGAGCGCAAGCTCGATGGCCTGACCGATGGGATCCGCCAGCCCGCCGAGGCTTGGCTACGGACCATGCGCGAGGGCGGCCCCCGCACCAAACCGCGTGATCCAGCGACCGTCTGGAACCATATGAGCCATCTGCGCTCCACGCTCCTGACCTGGTCACAGCGCTATGACCATCTCCGGGAAGTCACCGGGGATGATGTCTTGGCCGCCTTGGACACCCTCACCGGCTCCCGCCGCGCCAACCTGCTGGTCTCACTGCGGTCCCTGTTCGCCTTCGCCAAGAAGACCGGGAAAGTCTTCCGCGACCCCACCCGGGGCATCCGCGTCGGCCAGCACCCCTACCGGCTCGCCCAGCGACTCGACCAAGACGACGTCGACCGGGCGACCGAGGCCGCCACCACCCCGGCCGCCCGCCTGGTCCTCATGCTCGCCGCCGTCCACGCCGCCCGCACCGGCGCGATCCGCGCCCTCCTCCTCGATGACGTCGACCTCGGCAACCGGCGGCTGACGATCGCCGGCCGCACCCGCCCGATCGACGAGTTCAGTCACCAGATCCTGACCGAATGGCTCGGCTACCGGCGCACCCGCTGGCCCAACACCGCCAACCCCCACCTGCTCATCAACCAGATGAGCGCCCACGGAACGGGACCGGTCAGCACCATCGACTTCGCCAAGAAAAAGCTTCGCGGCCAGGCCGTGACCCTCGAACGCCTCCGCGTCGACCGGCAACTCGAAGAAGCCCTCGCCAGCGGCCCTGACCCGCTCCACCTCGCTGCGGTCTTCGGCCTCGATCCCAAGACCGCCATCCGCTACGCCGAGAACGCCCGGGCTCTGCTCGTCACCATGGTCGAGGAGCAAGACTCCGCCGGTCGGGACGAACCCAAGGGCCCACGACCCATATAGAGCCTGAAGACCCTTCGGTTCATCCTGAGGAACCTTCAGTTCGCCTGAACTCTGGGCTTTCCGGGGGTCCCGGTAGCAATGAAGAAATTTCCAACGAGGTAGCCCTTGACCTGCGACAACGGAGGGGTTTGACCGTCTGTGGCAGGCTGGCGATCACTGCCGCTACGTTCGTGCCGGTTTTGTCCGGTACGGCACGTGGAGTGGTGCGTTGTCAGAGAAGATCCTCTCCGAGGAGCAGATGGAGCAGCTGCGGTCGTTCCCGGAGATCAGCAGCGATGAGTTGATCCGGTACTTCACGCCGACGACGGCGGATGTGGCGTTCGTCGATCCGGGGCGGGGGCGGGGCCCGGTCGACCGGCTGGGCATGTTGGTCCAGCTCTGTACGCTGCCGTGGCTGGGGTTCGTGCCCGATGAGGTGGCCGCGGCGCCGGCGGCGGCCGTGGCCCGCCTGGCCGAGCGGCTGGGGTGGGCCCGGCGGCGCTGAAGCTGTACGGGCAGCGGGCGCAGACCCGCTCCGACCACCTGGCCGAGATCGCCACATATCTGGGGTGGAAGAGCGCCCCGGCCGGCGGCACCGCGATGAAGGAGCTGGAGCAGTTCCTACTGGATCGGGCGATGGAGCACGACTCGCCGACGCTGCTGTTCAACCTGGCGCGCGAGTATCTGATGGCGGCCAAGGTGATCCGGCCCGGTGTGCTGGTGCTGGCCAAGATGGTGCGCGCCGCGCGCCGGGCGGCTTCCGATCTGACCTCGCAGATGGTGGGGCATCTGCTGACCGAGGAGGTCCGTGCCGATCTGGAGCGGATGCTGGTGGTGGATGCGACCTTGGGGATGACCCGGCTGGAGTGGCTGACTCATCCGGCCAAGGACGCCTCGGCCGCGGCGGTGAAGAGTGCGATCGACAAGCTGGCCTGGTTGCGCGGCATCGACGCCCACCGGATTGATGTGTCGGTGCTGCCCAACGAGCGGCACCGGTTTTTGGCCCAGGTCGCGCGCCGCTCGACCGGCCAGGGTCTGGAGCGGCGCCAGGAGCGCAAGTTCCCGATCGTGCTGGCGTACGTTGCCCAGGCCGCCAGCGACCAGCCGGATGAGGTGGTGGCGTTGTTCGATCAGGCGGTCTCAGCGCGGGAGTCGCGGGCGAAGGCCAAGATCGATGAGGCGTTGGTGGAGCGTGCCAAGCGGGGAGAGGCGCGGCAGCTGCTGATGGAGGAGATCTTGCCGGTGCTGGCCGATCCGGCGGTTCCCGATGAGCAGGTCTGCGTCCTGCTGCGCAATCGGATCGGCATGCAGCGGCTGCGGGAGATCACCGCTGATGCGTGGAAGCCGCTGCCCCGCGACCATGGCCGGTTCTCGGAGCTGGATTCCTCCTACACCTACCTGCGGCAGTTCACCCCGAACGTGCTGGCGGCGGTCGACTTCCAGGGCGGGCCGGGCACGGCCGAGCTGATGGCTGCGGTGGCCGTGCTGAAGGAGCTGAACCGCACCGGCGGCCGCAAGGTTCCCGGCGGGGCGCCGACCGCCTTCGTGCCTGCCCGCTATGCCGACTATCTGCAGCGGGCCCGCCGCTCCGGGGAGGACGCGGCGTTTCGGCACTACTGGGAACTGTGCGTGATCTTGTGTCTGCGCGACGGGCTGCGCAGCGGGGATGTGTTCGTGCCGGGCTCGCGCCGCTACGCCGATCCGGCCACCTACCTGTATACGGCCGAGCAGTGGGCACCCGAGCAAGCCGCCTACTGCCGCCTGGTCGGCAAGCCCGCCGACGCGGCCGAGGCCCTGGCCCAGGGCAAGGAGGAGCTGCACGCCGCCTTGGCGGAGCTGGAGAGCGCGCTGGCCGGCGCGGCGCCCGATGAGGTCGGCGCGGTGCGCCTGGAGGACGACGATCAGCTGGTGGTGCCGCCGCTGTCGGCCGAGGACGTGCCCACCGAGGCCAGGATCCTCAAGGAGGAGCTGGCCCGGATGCTGCCGTTCGCGCCGATCGCCTCGCTGCTGATCGAGTTGGATGCGCGCACGCACTTTCTGGACTGCTTCACCCACGCCGGCGGCCGCAAGCTGAGCGTCTCGGCCGAGACCAAGCGCAACATCCTGGCCGTGCTGATCGCCCTGGCCACGAACTTGGGCCTGTCGCGCATGTCGGAGGCATGCGGGGTCTCCTATGACGTGCTGGCCTGGACGCTGGAGTGGTACATCCGGGAGGAGACACTGCGCGAGGCCAACACCGTCATCGTCAATCACCACTACCAGCTGCCGTTGTCGAAGGTGTTCGGCGGCGGCACCATGTCGTCGTCGGACGGGCAGCGCTTTCCGCTGCGCGGCAAGAGCCTGACCGGCCGGCACATGGTCGTCCACGGCGGGCAGGTGCTGTCGACCTACACCCACGTCTCCGATCAGTGGTCGACCTACGGCACGAAGGTCATCGTGCCCACCGCGCGGGAGGCGCACTACGTGCTGGACGACTTCCTGGGCAACGCCACCGATCTGCCGATCGATGAGCACGCGACCGATTCCCACGGCGCCACCCTGATCAACTTCGCGCTGTTCGACCTGGTCGGCAAGGCGCTGACCCCCAGGCTGCGGGACCTGAGCCGCATCACCCTGGTGCGCGACGACACCCCGACCGAGATCGCCGAGCGCTACCCGCACGCCGGGCCGCTGCTGGGCGCCCGCTGGAATGAGGACCTCATCGCCTCCTGCTGGGGCGGCCTGCTGCGGATGGCCGGGGCGCTGAAGTACGGCCAGGCCAGCGCCTCCCTGATCGTCGGCAAGTGGCCGGCCGCCTCCCGGCAGAACACCCTGGCCGCCGCGCTCAAGGAGTGGGGCATGCTCCGAAGGACCGTCCACCTGGCCAAATACCTGTCGGATCCGGCGTATCGGCGGAAGATCTCCCGCCAGCTCAACAAGGGCGAGTCCCTGCACGCGCTGCGCCGCGACCTGCACTACGCCCAGCAGGGCACCCTCACCCGCCCGCATCTGGAGCAGCAGACCGAGCAGGCGTGGTGCCTGACCCTGCTGACCAACTCCGTGGTCGCCTGGACGACGGAATATTATTCCAGAGCGGTGCTTCAGCTGCGTTCCCAGGGCCGACAGGTGAGCGATGAGATCCTGTCGCACATCTCGCCCGGCCACAGCGACAACATCAACTTCTTCGGTGTCGTCAACGTCGAGGCGGAGCTGGCCAAGCTCGATGGCGGCGGATGGCGGCCGCTGCGGCCCGCGCAACCGCGCGAGCCGCAGTTGAGGCCCTGAGCCGACTCCGCGCCGCGCCATGAAGCCGGCCCACGTTGGTTGCGGTCTCGGCGGGTGAAAGAGGTCCACGGCCTTGATGCGGCGACCGGTCTTCCTGCGATCACCCCGTCCGGGTGACGTTCGTGCACGGCTTGACGTTGGGTCGTTTCGTTTCGTGGACAGCGGCGGGGGTGATGCTTCGTTGACGGTGCTATCGGCGGACCGGTCCGGGTCGAAGGCTGGCAGCACGGCTAATGAAGCAGGCGGAGCGGCATGCGAACCGATAGAGACCCATCACCAGGGCAAGGCCGCGCGGCCAGCGGTGATCCCGCGGCCCGCCGGCAGACCCTGCGCACCGCGGCCCTGCTCAAAGAGCAGGCCCAAGCGATTCACCGCGGCAGCAGGCGTATCGCCGAGATGAACCGGGAGATTTGCCGCAGCCTGCGCGAACAGCGCGAACGTCTGCAGGCGAGTTGGGCGGCACGCCGACACCAGCCACACGCGGGCCCTAGGCCGGTCCGTAGTTTCCAGACCAAAACAACGCTAAGCAGTTGATCTAGGTCTGTACCTCGGCAGCTGTCTCAAGGGAGCGGGCTGCAGGGGCACCACATCGCCGTTTTCTGTGATCCCGGTACGTGGGATGCGACGTCAGCGGCGGTGTCGGCGGTGGTGCTCGTCGTTCTCGGCGGTGATGCGGGCGGAGGTCTCCTCGCCGAGCCGGACGTAGATGCCGAGGGTGGTGAGGTGTCGGTGGCGGGACTTGGCCTGCAGCTCGGCGGCGCTGCGGCCCTTGGCCGCGAGGTGGGTCAGCCCGGAGTGGCGCAGTTGGTGGAGGGTGTACCCGGCGCCGTGCGGGTCGTGAAGCGTGGAGGCCTGCTTGAACAGGTACTCGGCCCGCGGGTAGGACAGCCGCCCGCGGCCGGTGTCCGGGCAGAGGTCGGCCAGGGCCGGCGCGCGGCGCCCGGCGGCGGGGGCGCGCCGGCTGGCAAGGAACACCGGCCCGGCGGTACGACCGGCCAGCAGCCGAGGCAGCAGGCGGGCGCTCGGGGTCTCCCAGTGCACGTAGGCGCGGTCGCCACCCTTCTCGGTGACCAGGGCGCGGCGGCACTCCGTGTCGAGGCCGGGCACGTCCAGGCCGAGGATCTCCTCGGCGCGGGCGCAGGTTTCGTAGAGCATCCGCCACAGCACCCGCTCGCGCAGCGGGTTGCGGTCGTCGGTGAACAGCCGCTCCAGGCGGGCGCGCGGGATGGCCTTGTCCCGGGTCCGGGTGAGCTTGCGGCGTTCCAGGCGGCGGCCGGGGTCGGTGCTCAGCCAGTCCTGACGGCGGCAGTAGGCGGTGAACGAGATCAACGCGGACAGGTGCTTGTTCCGGGTGTTCGCGGCGCCCTGGTCCCAGCGGGCCATCGTCTGCTCGTAGAGTTCCGGGGTGAGCGCGGCGACCGGCACCTGATCCCCGGCGATCTCGCGCAGCCGGCGCAGGGTCTCGGTGTAGGTGGCGCGGGTGCCGGGGGCGTCACGGAAGCGGTCGAGGAACGCGTCGACGGCGGCCACGAGCGCCACCGGGCACCGGGCGGTCGGCAGCGGGATCACGGACAGCTCGACGGCCTCCTGCCGGGATGTGACACAGAATGCGGCCGAGTCGCCCCCGTCGCGGTGAGGGCGCCCCGCAAGTGGCGAGGGATAGAACATCGGCGCTGTGACAGAGAATACGCGATTCCGTATCACAACGGCATGGAAGTGGGGGCCTATCCCCAGTGGCCCCACATCCCGAGGCAGAGCGCCACCCGATCGGCGTTGACGAAGCCGCGCCGCCGACTGCCGCCGAGCAGGCCGGGTATTTCTTCCTGGGGCGGCTGGGCTGCCGGTCGGCGGGAACGCTGGCCGTCGCGGTTCACTGGCGCAGGGTGTGCGATGGGGGGATGCCGTAGGTGGCGCGGTATGCGGCGGTGAATCGGCTGTGGTTGACGAAGCCCAATCGGGCGGCGATGGCGCTGACGGTGTCGCCGCTGCTCGGATCGGCGGCCAGCAGGTCCTGGTGGGCGTGGTGCAGCCGCACGCGGCGCAGGTAGCCGGTGGGGGTGGTGTCGAGGTGGCGGCGGAAGGCCAGTTGCAGGGCGCGGATGGTGACGTGGGCGGCGGCGGCGATGTCGGCCACGCTGATGTCGGCGTGCGCGTGGGCGTCGATGAACGCGACCACGCGGCGCACGGTGGCGGGGTGGGCATCGTGCCGGTCGGCGCTGGTCGGGTCGGTGCGGGCGTTGTTCGGGAAGACGGTCAGGGCGGTCGCGGTGAGCAGCCGGGCCAGGCTGCCGGTGAGCAGGGATCCGGTGCCGGCCGGCAGGGTGTCGACGGTAGCCAGGACGAAGTCGTAGGTGTCGGACCAGAGGCGGGCGGCGGTGGCGGAGACCGGCCGGTGCCCGGTGAACCGCAGGACCGGTCCGGTCCGGGGCGGCCCGTCGGCTACCTGGGCGAGCAGGGCCGGGTCCAGGTAGACGGTTTCCGAATCGAGATTGGCGGCGATGCCCTGCCAGTCCCGGTCAGGCGGCAGCGAGATCATCACATCGCCGGGGCCGTTGTCGTGCTCGTGGCCGTCGTAGCAGTTCGTGACGGTGCCCGCCCGGATCCGGGCGATCGGGATGACGCCCAAGGCGGGCCCCTGAGTGGTGTACCCCATCCCGAAGGTGAACCGGTTGAGCGCCACGTGGTCGCCCAGACTGGTGCGGGCCAGGCACATGGTTCCGTTCCCGCCGGACACCCGCAGCCGCACCGGGGTGAACAGCTCACTGATGAGCTGCTCGGCGGCATCGACATTATGCGCCTCGTACACCTGTGTGCTCACCGTGACGCCCTCCTTCGGATGACAGCCGTCTGGTCCGGGCCAGGCCGCTAATGGTGCAGGGTGTGACGGGGCAGGCGGCCGAAGGTTCTACGGTAGTCGGCGGCGAACCGGCTCAGGTCGGTAAAGCCCCAGCGGCGGGCGATCGCGGCGACCGTGGCGCCGGTAGTGGGGTCGGCGGCTTGCAGGTCGCGGTGGGCGCGCTCGAGCCGGACCCGGCGCAGGTAGCCCAGCGGGGTGGTGTCCAGGTGCCGGCGGAAAGCGGCTTGCAGCGCGCGGACGCTGACCCCGGCCGCGGCGGCGATGTCCTCGCAGGTGACCGGCTGGTCGGCGTGCGCGTCGATGTAGGCGACCGCGCGGCGCACCGTCGCGGGCGGCACCCGGCCCGGGCCGGCAACGTAGTCCATGGTCATGGTGGTGTTGGGGAACACGCTCAGCGCCGCGGTGGCCGCGGCGTCGATCGCCGCGCTCAGCAGCAGCACCGGGATGCCGGTGTCGCCGGCCGTGTCCAGCAGCCGGGCCAGGTAGGTGTGGGTGGCCAGCCACCGCCGGTTCGCCGCAGGCGATACGGCGGTCATCGCGTCGAACCGGAAATCGGCCGGCACGACGCCGAACTGCTCGGCGATCCGGGTCACCGCCTCGACCGGAAACTGGACCACCTCGCAGGCCGGCCAGTCCTGCACCACGTCAAGACCGGCCTGGGGCAACAACAGCGCCTCGCCGCCGCCCGCCTGGCAGCGCTGCCGCCCGGTCGACACGTCGAATCCGCCACCGCGCATGCTGATGATCAGCATGGTGTCGTGCGGATCGGCGGTGACCGCCATGCACGCCTGGTAACGGACTCGGTCCACACTCAGCGCCCCGGCCGCCGCGAACTCCGAGCGGAACCCGAACCGGCGAACCTCTCCCCGCACGCGGCGAACGTGATCGGTGTACCGCTGGCTGATCATTTCCCGTACCCACTCCAGATCGCCGGAGCGCACCGCGACACGCTCGATCGGCAGGTGAGACGTCGGCGCAGCCATGGGCCCGCTCCCTTCGCCGGGGCACTGCACCTGATGCGTGTCAAGCGTCGCGTTTGCCCGTCCAGCGAACTTCACCATCGTCCTGGATTGCCGCCGACGTCAACCCGGGGTCGCCTATGAGGGTGGATGACACCGCGACCGCACGCCAGCGCACATCGCAGCGACTCGCCCACGCCGAACAGGCACGCC
>NZ_BOOJ01000099.1 GCF_016863175.1 Paraplanobispora siamensis | reverse complement strand
CTGGCTCTCACCGGCAGCTACGAAATGCTCATGCGGATGATCAGGGTTTCCGCTCGGAGAGATAGGCCAACGGTGGAGAGCGATGGCATTGAGGAGCCCGAGCCTGTGGTCGAGGGTCCCCTTACAGAGAAGCTCCGAGGAAGGTCGCTTCAGCGGCAGGCATGGCAGTGGGCTCTCGAGCAGCAGGACGCGGAGGGGCGGTTGCCCAGTGGAGATCAGCTGGCGCGTGTGTTTCGGCGATCTCCCCGGTGGGGGCGATCTGTCAAGAATGCCGGGCTTGCTGGCCTGCTGGGATAACTCGTTTCGCCTCCGATTCCGACCCAATTCCGGGTGGGCGAGAATCTGAGCGAAGTGCGCGTGGGACGATTTCGTCAACATAGGGCTGTACTGGATGGCGTGCGCCTAGCCCGCCCACGTTCGGGAACGCCGAGCGCTCGCACCCCGAATATTCGAATAGCAGTTCCCAAGATCGCTGGAGAAATGCACTCTTTGTTGCCGTATGTGAAGGTGAGCGCTAAGAGATGGTAGGCAAAAGGTGGTATGTGATCGTATGATCAGCGCATGTCTAAGGCGCTTCCCCTCCACGATGGCACCTCAATCAAGTTCCTCCTGCCCGGGATTGCAGAACTCCTTGAAACGCGCGAGCTGAGCGTGCCAACGTACCAGCGTTCCTATTCCTGGAGAGCCGAAGAACAGGTTCAAGACTTCTGGTCGGACCTGTCTAATGCCTTCAAGGAGCATGGAGAGTATTTCCTTGGAGCCGTAGTTCTGACCACGGATGTGGGGGGAAGTGACCGTAGGAAAGTAGTTGACGGCCAGCAGAGATTGGCGACAACCTCCTTGCTTCTGGCGGCGATCCGAGACGAGTTGAGGTCTTGCAACCTTCGCCGTAAGGCCGAAATTATCGAGCGCGACTACCTTGCAAAGGAGACTCTAGAGTCGGACGGAAAAGAGCCTCGCCTGACGCTTAACCACAGCGACAATGTCTACTTCCGGCAGATCATGGCCGATCTTCCGAATCCGACGCCAGAACTAAAGGTAGCTTCGCAGAAGCTGCTCGCGGAAGCTTTCGCCTTCCTAAAGGAGAAGGTCCATGAGTTTGCGGAGGCCTCCGGCGGCGAGAAACTACTCGACTGGGTAGTCTTCCTCAAGAACCGTGCGCGTATTGGAGTCATCGAGGTCCCCACCGAGGCTGACGCATATGTCATCTTCGAAACTCTAAATAATCGTGGGGCCGATCTAACTACGGCCGACCTTCTTAAGAACTATCTCTATAGCCAGGCAGGGCAGCAGCTTGAACTTGTCAGCGAATACTGGGTTAAGTCGTTCAGCACGCTTGAGCCCAGCGCGACGGACGCCAAGTTCACGCCCTTCCTTCGCCACTATTGGAGCTCCCGCCATGGGCTGACGCGGGAGAAGGAGCTCTATAGGGCGATCCGTAAGGGGGTCACGTCGCAGAGCGCAACGGTGGACTTTGTGAGCAAACTGCACGGAGCCGCAAACATCTACAGCGCGCTTGGAAACGCCCAGCATGACTACTGGACGGGATACGGAACCTCTCCGCGGCAGGACGTAATGCTGCTGACGCGCTTCAATCTCTCGCCCAACAAGCCACTTCTGCTCGCCGCCCTTGAGACCTTCTCAAAGGAAGAGATTCAGAAGCTGCTCAGAGCCTTGGTGAGCTGGTCGGTACGCGGAATCGTTCTGGAGCAGATGAACGCAGGAAGAATCGAAGAATCGTACTGCTCAGCAGCGCGGAAGATTCGTGCCAAGGAGATAGAGACCGTCGATCAACTCCGCGATCACCTCGGTAACGTCCTCCCAGGAGACAGCGAGTTCAAAGCTGCATTCAAGGTCCTACAAGTCAAGACTGCCTGGCAGGCGAGATACTTCCTGCAGGCTCTCGAACGGACCCGGATGGGAACGTCCGAACCGGAGCTCGTTCCCAATGAGGATGAGGCCAAGGTTAACCTCGAACATATCCTTCCACGGAACGCGAAGAACGGGGACTGGCAGTCGTTCGATAAGGACGAGCTCGAAGGCATGGTCCATCGTCTGGGGAACATGGCTCTGTTGAGCAAGGGCAAGAACTCAAAGATTGGCAACAAGCCATTCAAGGACAAGTTGCCGATCTTTGCGGCCTCCGAATTTCTGCTGACGAGCTCGATTGCAAGAGTCCCAGACTGGAACGCGGCGCAGATAGAGGCCCGGCAGGCCGCGTTTGCTGAACTAGCGGTCGAGACCTGGCAGCGCTAGATGCATGAGATCGCTCATGGACTCCAGGTCGGTCCGTCCGGCTAGGTGAGCGATTCCCCGGTGGAGATGGATGGAGAAGGTCCTTTCGACGACTTCTGTGGAAGGCTCCTCTCCATCTACAACACATCGATGCTTAATCAACGCAAGATAGATGTCTCCATACTCTCCAGAGAAGGTCTTCCAGGACATCTCCAGGTTGGAGTCGAGAACGATGTCTCGCACGAGAGGAGTTGAGGCATCGGAAAGTGATGTCGCAAGAGCCCAGCGGCACAGGACATTCCAGGTCTTGATTCCGGTGATGCGCTTGAGCTTGATGAGCTGATCTTTTGCTGGCTGAGACAGTCGAATTGTGTCAAGCGACATATTGGGTCTTTCCCCAGCCGTAGCCGTTCTCGATCTTGGTCGTAAACGTGTGGTCGTCATGGACCAGCGTGTAGGTCCGAGCGATGGCCGGGATCAACTCCTGGAGGAGCTGGTCATCGATCTCCTTGTCGGTGGACAGAAGGAGGACCTGTTCGCTGGCATACGGGAAGTAGCGCTGTACCAGGTTTTGGCGGTGGCGACTGTCCAGGCGGCCTAGAGGAGTGTCGATGACGCTCGGAAGGCGGTTGCCGGCCACTCGCGCGAGCCCCCAGAGAAGCGAGACGGCGAGGAGTTGACGTTCGCCCGCACTCAGCCGAGCGGGATTGATCTCATCCTCGTCGGCGCCAATCAGCGTCAAGGTGAACTTCTCGGTGTCAATGCGGAGATCCTGGACGAGCCCTTCCTTGCGCATCAGGCGCTTGAAACTCTCCAGGACCGCAACCTCAAGTCGGTTGATGTGCCGCTGCAACAGGAGCTCGCCGAACTTCTCCAGGGTGGTGCGGGCACGATCCGAGTACGTGACGACCCGCTCACGGTGCTCGGTCTCCGCAAGACCCTTGGCGTACTTGGCATAGGCCCGGTCTCTCGCCGCCGTGAGTTGCTCTCGCTCTCGATCATGGGTCGCGTGGGCCTCCTGTGCAGTAGCGAGCTCTCGTTCGAGGCTCACTACACGCTGCCTGGCCTTGTCCTGCTGGGCGACGAGGTCAGCGATGGCCTCTTCAGCAGGCACGCCTGCGAGTTGACGATCAAGCGACTGGAGCTCGTCTCGAAGCTCCCCGGCTTCGGTAAGCAAGGTCCGGGCGCGGACGGATTCCGCTTCAAGGACATGGTCCAACGAGTTGATCTGCTGGATCCCGGACGCAGACATGTTCAGGACCCGCGCCACATCGGTCGACGAGGCGCGCATATCCCGGTCCTTTTCGAGATACTCGAGGATCCGGCTCATCTGAGCAGGTGAGGCGTCTGAGCTTAGAAGAGCAAGGAGCTCGTCATCCCGCACTTTCAGCGCATCCAGCACTCGCTCCGCTCGCGCTGCCTCCTCTTCACGCGTGACCTGCTCCTTCAGTGCCCTGATCTGATCAGACAACAGGAGCAGCGGAAGAGGTCCTGAGGCCACGCTGGCAAGAGTCTCGTTGAGCGACTCCAGTCGCTTGCTCGCCTGGGAGCGTAGGCTTTCCAACTCGGCCCGTCTGCGGAAGAGCTCACCACCCTGCTTGGCGAACATCGCCTCGACGGTCGCGAGTTCCTTCCTCTCCTGGTGCAGACCAGAGTTGATGGAAGCGATGCGCTGATAGGCGTCTGCGCGGGCAACCTCGTTCTGGACTAGCTGAGACTCAATTCGGTCGATCTCATCCCGGGCATCCTTGTACTCCTGTGTGACCTTTTGGCGCCGCTGGAGGGCGAGCAGATCGGTTCGGAGTTGCTCCACCGTGCTCACGCCAAGAAGTGACTGAACCGCGGACTCAATGACGGGTGCGGCACGCTCGGGGTCAGCAAGAGACTCGATCTTTTCGCCGTCGAAGAAGAAGAGCGAGGCGACTTCCAAGGGAAGGAGGTCTTCGATGTAGTTGGCCCAGTTCGTACTCACAGCCTTGTCGTGCTTGCCATCGATGAAGACTCTGAGTGACTCAGGGACAGTCTTGCCGTTGATCTTCCAGGAGCGCTCGACCTCGTACTGCCGCTCCGCACCTTCGATCGTCACGGAGAAGCGTAGCGTCACACTAGCTTCCTTCGGCTCTGCCTGGCGGTTCACGCTGTCGCGGAGGAACGACTCGTAGGAGCGAGCGCCGCGACCGCTGCATCGCGCACGTGATCCGTAGAGGGCCAGCTGAATAGCATCAAGGAGGGTGGTCTTTCCGCAGCCGTTGAGCCCGCCGATCAGGATGATCGGACGGCCAGACTTGGGAGATAGCGTTAGAGAGTTGGCGCCCTTGTAGGCCCCAAAGTTCTCAAGGGTGATCTCATGCAGAAGCATCGGCGCTCACTTCATCAAGTCCGGGCAGCATGGGCGCGGTCTTGTTGTGCTGGTTCCGTAGGGCCATGTCCACCGCGTCTTCCTTGTCGGCGTAGTAGCCCTTCTTGATCGTCTTTTCGAGAGCCTCGAAGAGACCGGAACGCCTAGTCATTGTTCTGAACTTGCGCTCGACTGCCAGAAGCTCACGCATGGTCAGGAAGTGAAGCTCGTCGTCCCCACAAACTTCGCGTAGGAGCTCAACCTCATCGGTAGCGACGGCAAGGTGCTGATCCAGCGGGCCACCAGGGAAGTCCTCGCCGGTCTCCTGCTTGTAGATGCGTGGGAGCGAGTCTTCGACCTCGTGCTTCTCGAAGACCCAGATACGCCTGATCTCGTGTAGCTCATCCATCGTGATGAGCTCGATGTTGCGGACGGACTCCGGCGCGTGCTCCCGGATCCAGGTCTGGGCGTTGAGTAGCTTCGAGAGCCAGTCCTCGCGTGCCTTCTGGGTGTAGGGGCCGGGCACGTTGCGGTCGTAGAAAAGCTGAATGGAGCCGTTCATCTTGCGCCAGTCGCGGAGATGGCTATCGTCGGCAACGTCTAGCTCGTCCCGCAGCTCCAGGAGCGGGAGCATCCACTCCTTTTCCTCGTCATTCTGGATCATCGCGGACATGGACTTGTCCTTGTCTACGAGAGTGCAAGTCCAGCAGCCAAAACGGCTGTCGCCACAGGAGGGGGTCGAACTGTCCACCACAAGCGGACACTCGCCATCACTGGAGGCGCCCTGGTACATGGTCAACAGGTCCTTGTTCGCGTGCCCCCAAGGATTGGCCTGCTGCATGAGGAAGGTCCACACTTCGTCGTTGCTCCAGTCCTCGATCGGACTGTAGACGAGTGAATTCGGCAAGTTGCCATTGGGCGAGAGCCGGTCGCGAACGCGACGCTTCTCGTGGCGCTCCATCACCCGGGCGCGGGCCTGGCTCTCTGCCTTACGGATGCCCAAGACCAGAATCGCTTCACCATGGTCATGAACAACGCGGCGAATGAACGAGTTCGAAGGCCGAATCTTCAGTCGCTCGGTGCACCAGCGGAACTTGGGACGAGGCGCAGGGTAGCCCTTACCGATGAGCCCAACCCAGAAAGTGTCCTTGACGTCGGGGATCAGCCGATTGGGCTGAATGGGCAAGCCTTGGCCCTCCGCGGCCTGGCGCATGGTGTCGAGAGAACCCGTCACCCAGGCTGCCACCACCGGGTTCTCTACCAGGGTGTCAGTGCTGATCACATAGACAGGCTTGGTGCGCTGCTCGGAAGGCAACCCTTGAAGCGCGATCCACACGAGCTGGAGGACTGCTGTGGAGTCCTTTCCTCCGCTGTAGCCGACAACCCACGGCACCTGATCGGCTGTGTACAGCTCACGAATCTCACTGGTGATCTCGCTGACGACAGCAGCTAGACCCCCTTTGTCTTCAAACGGGATGGCCCGCCTGGTGGGGGTATTCAACATGACGGCGCTGCGCGGCAGGGTGGTCATCGGTCTCCTCGCTTGTACGCGTCCTCGGCCTGCTGCTCTTCGGCGCTCAGTTTGAGCCCGAGCTGCTGTCGTAGATAATTCACGGTCAGTACGACATTTTGGTGGTTCTTGGAGACCCTGCCGCCAATGATCGCGCGGCCTTCCCAGTCTGGGTTCGATCTTGACCAGTCCACCTGACCGAGTGGAGCCAATCGCGGCTTCCAGTCTTCGGGATCAAGTGAATCGCGCAGCAAGGTATTCCCCACCAGACCGAGCGCGTGCAGGGCGATGCCATGGGTGTGTAGATACTGCTTCCGAACCTCTGTGGCTTGCAGCTGTCGCGATCGGACCTCTTGCCAGTCGGGGATCAGCTCATCAACGGCGAGCCAGAACGCTTCGGATATGGTTCGTGCGGTCTCGGCATTGTCGAGCTTCAGGTCTTGCAGTAGCGCCGTGGTGGCTGAGTACAACGCACTGAGTGTGAAGAGCTTGCGTGACTTGGCCGAGAGAGTGCTGCGCTCCATCTCTACCGAGTCTTTGAAGATCGGAGACTTGAGCGCAAGGAGTCGTGTGAGCTGCGAGATTTCGTCGCGGTGATCGTAGAGCACGCCGATCGATCTCGCTGGCCGTACAGCGTGGCGATTGAGGTCGGCGAACATCTGCTGGCTTCGCTCAAGGCCTGCGTCGTAGAAGAAGACAACGGCAATCGTCTCGTCGCCAAGAGAGGGGTTTTCGCGCAGCGCTGCTTCGATCGCCGCGCGACGGTGTTGGCCATCGTTGATCAGGAAGCGCGAAGCCATCGGGATGTGGAGCTGACCAACGCGCATACCAGGACCTTCGTCGGAGAAGCCGACGAACTTCATCACGCCATCGACCGAGGCTGTGAGAGCAGAGAAGACGTAGTCGTCTGGGTTGTCGAGGATGTACCGCGTCAGGGCTGGGACCCTTCCCTTGTTCAAGACTCGTTGCGCACGCACCTCGGGTGCGAGCTCATCATCATCGAACAGGAAGATTCTTGGGATGAGCCGGAGGGGGCACATTGATGCGTAGTACTCCCGCCCAGCCTGAACACCCCGGATCGCTGGGAAGATGTACTCGAACCCTGCGGTTGAGGTATCACCGTGACGTGTAGCCAGCCCGAGTGTTTCCACACGTGACACAGTACCGTATGTACGTCTCTCTGACGTAAGAACGTCACTGTTTTAACGTTCCCCATCGCTGATATGGATCGAGGACGAGCCTGTGGTCGCCTACCTTGACGCCGCTGCCACGACAAGAGTGTTCCCTGAGGTGGCTGAGGTTGTCCTGCACTGGATGCGCGATGAGTTCGGCAACGCCGGTTCCCGGACGCATGAGTACGGCACGCGTGCCAAGAAGGCGGTAGCGCGTGCAAGAGAAGGACTGGCGTCCCACTTGTCAGCCCGCCCTGACGAGCTGATCTTCACGAGCGGTGCCACAGAATCGAACAACATCGCCATCCTTGGTCTGGCGCCCTACGGGATGAAGCGCGACCGACGCCACATCATCAGCACAGCCATTGAGCACAAGGCAGTTCTTGAGCCCTTGGAACACCTGGCATCCCAGGGCTTTGAAGTCGACCTGATCGAGCCCGGGCCCTCGGGCAGGGTGGAGGTGGAGGCGGTGATTGAGCGGCTCCGCCCTGACACCCTGTTGGTGTCGGTCATGCAGGTAAACAACGAGACTGGTGTGATCCAGCCTGTGGCGGAGCTGGCCGAGCACCTACGAGACACGTCAACCTACTTCCACGTCGATGCCGCGCAGGGCTTCGGCAAGTTTCCCAGCGACCTCAGAGCGCCCATTGACCTCATCAGCTTCAGCGGGCACAAGATCGGCGCACCGAAGGGCGTCGGTGGGCTTGTGGTTCGGCGGCGTGGACGAGACTCGGCTCCTCTAACTCCGCTCATGTACGGCGGCGGCCAGGAGCGCAAGCTGCGGCCTGGTACCCTGCCGGTCCCGCTGATCATGGGTCTAGCCAAAGCTCTGGAGGTCTTCGAGCATGGTCGGGCTGAGTGGTTCAAGGCTGCCAGCGACTTCCGCGCCCGGCTCCTGGTAGCTCTCGGGAGGACCAGGTTCCACTTGCATGGCGATCAGGATCATGTTGCCCCCCACATCCTCAACCTTTCCTTCGAGGGCGTGGATACCGAGGCGTTGATCCTTCAGCTGAAGAACTATGCGGCTGTTGCCACCGGCTCGGCATGCACCAGCGCCTCCTACACTCCTAGCCACGTCTTGGCAGCAATGGGACTGCCGACAGATCAGGCCGCGAACGGGCTCAGGCTCTCTTGGTATCCAGACCAGGCAGAGGAACTGGACGTCGATGAGTTCGTTGACGTGATCGCGGGATACCAGGCTGACGTCAGCTTCGCTTGACGAGTCGGTGACCGCGCAGAGCTCGACCGCAACGGATCAGTTCCGCCTCCCACCCTTGCTCGGTGCCAATGAGGTGCGGGTTGGCATAAAGGCCAGCTCGCGCCTCGCTCTCGGTAAGGCGCCTGTACTTGGGAGCGTCGGGATCGTCTGGGGATAGAAACTCGTGCTTGCGATGGAGCAGGGGCCGGTTAGACGACTCGTCGTAGGAGGTGAATGACGTCTTCAGCGTGGTCAGGTCGACCATGTAGGAGGAACGGAGCCGGGGGTGTGGATCTGCCTCGAAATCGGGGTAATCAAGCCAGCTCACACCTCGTCCTTGATGCCGCAGCTTGATCAACGACCAGCTGGCCGGACGTCCGGCGGCGATCGAGGCGCAATGCTCGTAGAGCCGCAGCACGGTCGGTATCTGGTCGACCCAGCGTCGGTGAACGTACAGGGCAGTGGGTGTCAGCTTTCCGATCTTCGATGCCTGCATGGCACCTCTGACATAGGAGTCGTCGCGCAGCTTCAAGAGGAGGCGATCCGCGCGTTGGCATGCCTCCTTGTATGAAGAGAAGAAGGCTCTGATGTCTAACTGCAGGGATGTGGGCAAGGTGCTGTACGGCCCGCGCCCGCTGAACAATTCGATGCCAAGGACCAGGAGCGTAGCCAGCGTCGATGCCGTGGCCCCGGCTGCAATCTTCTCTGCAGATGCCGATTTACGAACGATCCGCTGAAGCTCGGTGGGTTGGAGATGTGACAGAAGCTTGGCCATCTCCTCAGGCATCTCTTCCAGCCTTGGCAGCCGGCCACGTCGTTCTGTGTAGTCCACCACGGCCGCGATCGCCGAGCCTGTGTCCTCTGAAGCAAGCCAGACGGCATCCGGCACGACCTTGCGCGCTAGGTAGCGAAGCCTCGCTTCGTCTCGTTTGAAGGCATAGACCACCCCAGGAGCAGCGGCAACGCAGCGGACCCCGGTTGTCTCCTCCACGTAGGAGCGAAGCTCCGCTGGGGAGAACAGGTGTTGAAACGTCCGCCGGCTCGTGAGGATGCCGTCCTCGAACTGCTGGCCTCTCACCCTGGACCGATCCCAGGTGAGGCGGCTGGTAACGACGAGGAGGTGCTCTGCAAGACCCCAGGCCCGTCGTAGAGCCTCCCGGCGTTCTTCCACATTCTCGATGACGTTGAGAACGTAGGTCAGCAGGACAACGTGTGCCGGCCTGGGAGAGGTGTCGGGTGCGTAGTAGGGATCCCAGCCTTGAGCCTGAACCCGCATCTCGCGTAGAGCGGCGACATCGTCGCCGCGGCCACTTCCGTAGTCTAGGACGCTGGTGGCGGCATGAACTTCATCGTCGATGACTGCTTGTCGCGCTGCGACCGACAGGGAAGTGCGCCCAATCGCAGTAAGGCGTCGATCGCTCTCCCAGTGCAGTCCGGACACGCTGCTCCCTCAGCTCTATCGCTCGCGCCTCGGTGGGACTCGCTCGGCAGTTGCTTGCCGAGCGAGGACCAGCGGCTGCGCGATCAGCTCCCGAAATCAGGCGCGCCGAAACCGGAGAGTCTTGTGCCGAGAATGTCTTGCACCATGCTCTCGGTATGGGTCGTTCCACGACGCGACAGGTTTAGGATGACGTCCATCGGACGGACATGCGCCCCGCTATTGAGTTCGCCCTGGATGATAGCGAGCCCCCCGTTGGCGTACTCCTCAAACACCGTAATCCGCTCGGACAGCCGCTCATCGGCCATGATGCCGGCGTCATCGGGAGACGCTAGAACGCCCATCGAATCGATCATGGCAGCGACGCTCGCAGAGTTGCTGAACAACCCGTAGCGAATCGGTTCTCCCGACTTCTCGAACGGCTCTCGGCGTCCTCGTGACCAGCCCAGGGCCGCGGCGAAAACCAAGACCTGCCAGTTATTCGGGAACGGGCCACCTTCCTTGGTGTTCAGGCGATTGATGAGATCCTCGTGGTCCTGGGGGCGCCGGACACGGATATCTGCGTTGAGAACCATCAGTTTTCGACCTCCAGGAGTTCAGCGCCGGTACGGTTCGAACCCACTACCTGATACGGGTAGGACTTGCCGTTCAACGTCAGGGTGTTTGTAGCGCCGCTCACCTCTGTCTTCGTGGTGTGCGTGACGATCACGTACTGCCTACCAATACGGGGCTGGAGCTCTTGCTCGACAACTTCCTGCGCTTGCGCCTTGCTGGTGAGGATCACCACCTGCGAAGCGAGCCTGGGCAGGAAGTCGGCGACAGCCTTTCGATAGCCCTCATCGAGATTGCCGAATACGGCGTCCATCACCACGGGGAAGTCGCCGCCGATCCCCTTGATGAAGGTTCGGCCGAGCTTCTGGGCGTCTCGGGCTTCACCCACCAGCGACCCGACGAAGGCCAGCGAAAGCAGCATGTTCTCGCCGGTTGACTTTGGTGCAGGAATTCGCTCGCTTCCGCTGAGATCCCACAGCTCCAACTCGAAGTCCGCGGTGAGCTCCGGCTGGTAGCTCTTGAGGGACACCAAGCGGTAGAGCTCCTGGATGCGGACATCGAGACGACGCCTGACACCCTGTGAGAGAATCTCGAAGATCTTGGCTAGAACAGTCTGTGCCTCTTGGAGCGCGGCGATCCTCGCCTGAATCCGTCGGCTTCGGGCGTCTTTCCCCTTGAACTTGTCGAGCTGGCTCTTAAGGGCATTTGCCTGCTCGTCCAACCGCTTGATCTCGTGGTCTGCCGCACCCTCAGCGGCCACCTTCTCGTCTCGCTGGAGCTTTGCCGTCTGGAGACGCTCCTCGGTCGCAACTACCTCTTCCGAGGGGAGCCGCTTGAGCTTCTTCCCGATTTCGCCGATCTCTCCCTCGAGACGACGCTCGGTGTCCTGCGCTTCGGCAATGCGTTCATCGAAGCCGCGAAGCGCTTGCTGCATGTGCTCTCTGTGCTCGGTGATTCCGCCGATGGTGCCGCGGAGCTGGTTCCACGCGGCTTCGACTTCCGCGAGCCCCCCACGAGTGCGCCAGTGCTCGACTGCGTCCCGCTGTGAACTGCCGTTTACGAGTTGCGTCCCACAGATGCATGTCCCCCGGTCGAGCAGATGCTCGACGAAGCTCTGCTTGAGAGGTGCAGGGAGCTGATCGCGCTCATAGAGCGTGTCGGTGACTGCGAAGATCTTGTCAGGGAGCGCGGGCAGGAAGGCTAGGAATCCGCTCGTAGCCACCAGCGCGGCGCGCTGCTGCTCTTGATCCTGCCTCGCCGACCGAGTGCGCTGAAGCTGATCCTCCAGCCGATAGCGGTCCTGCTGCAGTTCCTTTGCCTCAGCAAGTTGGGTCATCTTGAGATTGAGCGCATGGATTTCAGCCTCGAAGTGGTTGAACTCCTTCTTGGCGGCGCTGCGGCGTCGTTGCTGATCCTGAATCATGCGCTCGGTGTCTTCGAGCTTCCCGAGGAGGTTGTTAAGTTCCTCCTGGGAGTTCCCTTCCGCCTTGATGTCGCGACGGAGCTTCTGGATGATCAAGGGAAGATGCGCGATCGCTCGTTCCATCGCTTCCAGACCCAGAAGCGTCTTAACCGCTTGGCGAACGTCATCGCCTCCCTCGTGTTTTGCCAGAGCTTCGATGCGCTCGCCGTTGACGAAGAAGAAGTGGCTCAGGCGCTCAGGCAGCATCTGGTCCAGGTGGAGGCTCGGTCCATCCAGCTTGTCCAGGTTGCCGCCCTTCTCGCGGCGCCACAGCTGCAGTTCGGGCTTGGGCCGGGGCTGAACTGCGCCATGCTTGGAGGCGTAAACAGATCGCTTCACGATGTAGTCGAAGCCATCGTGTTCGAACTCGATGGTTACGGAAGCGGTGAGCGGCGTGCCCTCGGGTGCCTCGTTCCAGACGGTCGAGTTGATGAGCTGGTCCCGATTCTCCACGTCATTGCTGAGCGCGCCGTAAAGAGCCCAGGTGAAGGCGTTCAGAAGGGTCGTTTTGCCGCCGCCATTCGTGCCCCACAGGACCGTCGTGTTGGCGTCCCCATCGATAGCGAAGTTGACTCGCTGAACTCCCGCATATGGGCGGAAGTTCTCAAGCTCAACCGACGTGAACTTCATTATGCGATACCCTCGATCTTCTTGATCATTTCCTCGCGCACGCTGGTGCGGGCAGTCGGCTCGGCCTTGTGGAGGTTCTCCTGCTCCAGCGTAAGGATCATCTTGATGATCTCGTGCGCGTCAGGCGAGAGCCCGCCGAGGACTCCTGAGATCATTTGGATTTCCTCTTGATCCATCTTGTCGGTCATCGTGATGCCTTCCTAAACGTCCATCAACTCGTAGTATTCGCGAAGCTCGCGAAGCTCGGATAGCGCTTCGCCATAATTCTCCGAATATCTGGCAAACTCGACAAAGCGTTGCATTTCTCTCCGGAACAGATTTCGTTCGGTTTCGAAAAGCTCGCGATCTTGCGGCGGGACCGCGATGAAGTCGATTACCTCGGCTTCTGTCTTCCCTGGCGCGCGGCGCAGGATTCGCCCTCGCCGTTGGATGAACTGCCTCGGATTGCTGCTACTGGCTAGCAGGTAGGCGATCCGGGCATCCGGAAGATCGACACCTTCGTCCAAGCAGCGCATGGAGACGAGCGCCTCCAGGCGGCCGGATCCGAATGCATCGAGGATGTCGCGGCGATCTGACTTGGACTCCTGCGAGGTATAGGAGTGGACGCGCATCCCAAGCCGGTTGCCAACCAGATCGAGGGCTTGATCAACCTGCCGTACTCCGCCGTTGGGGTCATCAAGCTGCGGCCGGCCGCCTTCGGCGCAGTAGACCAGCTGGTAGGACTGCCCCTGCCGCTTGCTGATCTCTCGTTTCAGCGCAGGGATCTTGCCTTCTGCATGGCCAAGAACCTTCGCCCGCTTGTTGAGCAACTGCCCGAGTCGAGCCTCGGCGTCAGTTCGTGCTCGGCCCTTGCTTCCCTTGACCTGACCATAAAGAGCGCCGATCTTGCCGGTGAGCAAGCTGTAGTAGGCCGCTTCCTCTTCGGTGAGCGGAACCAGAACGGGGCGGTAGATGTACCTGGTAAGCGCTCCAAGCTCGATTGCATCTTTGAGCCCCAGGCGAATCAGGGTGTCACCGAAGTAGTCCCTGAGCGCTTCGGTTCCCTCATCGTCGAACCATCGCTCTGGGGTTGCGGAGAGAGCCAGACGCCATGATGCATGGCTGGGTAGTCTCGAGCGATTGTGCTCGGCCCCCAGGTGATGGGCTTCGTCCGCAATGATCAGCAACTCGCTTCCGACCGAGGCCAGTAGGTCCTGAAACGCAGTCGACCCAAACGTCTTATTCGTTACAACGAGTGTCACGGCGCGCCCTGGGCGAAGGCCAGCGATCGCGTTGCTTGCTTGGTCCCACCACGTCGCTACCGAGTCTCGGCACTTGATGGGGGTGATCCCGAAGCGATTGATTTCATTGCCCCATTGCTCGACAAGGTCGAGCAGCGGGACCACAACCACGGTGACAAGCGAGCCGTCGCGTGCGCGAAGCTGACGACCTATCTGATCGAGGGCGGCCAGGGCGGTGATGGTCTTGCCCGTGCCTGTCGCCATCTCGAACATGCCGCGGGCACCCGCCTGAAGCCATTTGGTGATGGCTTCCTTCTGATAGTCGCGCAGCTGGACATCTTCGGGTGTGGTGGCCCAACTGTCATGCGCGTCGCCGTGTTGCCGATGTGCGCTGGATGTGGGCGCAACCTGCCTCGCGAGCTCACGCAAATGCTCCTGCGCCTCCTCTGGAAAGTTCAGGACTTCCAGACGCTCGGTCCTGCCTTCCCAGAGCGCCGCGAAGTTGTCCTTGATCCTGCGAACTCTGCGCGCATCCTCGGGAACCCATGAAACGAACACTTCGATGGACTCGAAGTTGTTCTCCATAGCGGCTCGTGTCTCGTTGAGGGAGCCGGTGAAAGCGACGACATCCCCTCCACGGTCGGCGATGATTCCGATCTTTTCGTGGTAGATGCCAAGCCCTTTGGTCTCCGATACGACCGCGATCTTGATCTCCAGGACGCCTTCGGCGATGAGTCTGCCCAGGATTCCGAGCCTTGCTCTCGTTGGTGCGTCGATCGTGTCTGAGGTGACCTCGCGCACAATGGCTCGCTTGATGACTTCGCGGTACTCGTAGCCCTTGAGGATGTCTTCGATGTCTTCGGGGGCTAGCAGAGGGCCAGCGATGATGCGGATCCGTCCACCATTCGCGCGCAAGCCGTCAAGGCCATCTGCTACCAGGGCAAGAGAGGTACCGGTGAAATAGCCGACGGCGCGGTCATACTGGACTGCTTCGGCGAGCACGGGAACGTAGAAGTCGCGGGCAACGTTGCTGGTGTCGCTCCTGTAGGAGTCCTCGATAGGGATCCTGGAAAGGCTCATTGCGTAATCCCGCTCGGCAGGAGGAGGCAAGCCGCCGCTTCGGGATCAAGCACGGAAGTCTCCATCGATGAGGGGTATGCGGGCGTGCTAGGCGTCATGTGACTCTCCGTGCAGCATTTGCAGGAAGTCGTGGACTGAGGGATCGAGCTCGCTGCGCTCGGAAGGAGCAGAAGAGGGGGTTGCTTCAGAGACCCGACTTACGTCCTTAGTGAGGCGGTAGAGCAGCGGAGGCCGTCCACCAGTGCTCTCACCCTCAAATGCTTCAACGTCGGGGAGAAGGTCGAGGGCTTTCGTGATCACCAAGGATGGCTGGTTGCGGCCAACGATGTTCCACAGATCTGACCGGGTTAGCTCACCGTGCAGCTGCAGCGCTTGGCGGATCTTGAGCGCAAGCACGTCGGACGAAGGCTCTTGTGTTGCACTCTCGGTGTGGTAGCGGTCCACAACCCACTGAGGGATGCGGCCCCGCTCGCTGATCGAGAGGCCCTTGTCCCGGGCCCAGGCGCGAATGATTGGCGCTTCGTCCGAGCGGTCAGCTCGACGACCTGTCGCGGCATAGCTCGGCAGGGCAGAGGCTTCGGATACTGGGACATTCGAAGACGACCAGCCGTGATCCACTAGCGCGAGCAGGACGGCGGCGATCATCTCCTGATGGGCAGTCCTGAAGTACGGGAGCATCCCGTCCATGCCGTCTCGAGACGTGAGCTCCTCTGCCCATCGGCTGACGTGCTGGATCCGCTCGGGAGCCGACATTTCGGAAAGCCTCCGAAGCCGTTCCCAAGATGTCTCGAATCCGTCCGGCATGGGGCAACCTTTCTTGAGGGGCAGGGCTAAGGAACGCTGAATCGGGGGATTGCGGCGTCAGTACGCCACGCCATGACCGGACGGCACGGGGCGTCCGATGCGGAGTTGATCACTATTGGGTTCGTCGGGATTTAGAAAGTGGGCTTGATCAGGGCGACGCTAAATGTCCGCGAGTACATACCCGCGGTATAGGCGAGCCGAAGTCCCGGTATCTGCCAGGGGGTCCCGCCATTTACCGCAAGAGAGGGCAAGGCGCGAAGTTGGGGCGTGCCCAGATCGCTCCTGCCCCCAGCTCCAGGACGCACGAGATCCAACATTGGCACACCTGGACATAGCTGCCGGATTGAAGCATACCTCCCAACGAGGGATGCTTCACTTAAGCGTCGCTAGGACACCAGCTGCACCAAAGCGATCCAATCAAAGCACCTCTCATCATTTGTACGCAATACCCCCAAGAGGGTGAGGTGTGGCGATCTTGGATGGCATGCGATGGCAAGCTGGATTGCTTTATCTGGAATAAAAAAGAAGAAAGAAGTATGTGGATGTCGGTGCAGGAGCGCTGACGTGCGAAGCCATAGCACGTCTTTGGGAGATCGTCAAATAGGTAGCTTCTCTAGGGCATGTGGCTGCGAGTGAAGCCGTCGCCGACGGTTGCTGAGAGTTGCCGATACGCCTCCTGTGCCGCCTCTGTGAGCCGGTCGAGGTCGAACTCGGAATCCTCTTCGAGGTGAGGATCGAATGGAATGCTGACGACGGAACAGCAACGGTCGGCGAAGTGAGCGTGGAGGGCATCCATGTCAACGGTGGACTTGCTGCTCCGCCGAACGCCCGATAGCACAACCGTGGCAGAATGAGCAAGCCGTTCATGGCCATGGGCTTCGAGCCAGTCCAATGTCGCGCCCGCTGACCGGGCCGCTGCGACGGAGGGAATGGTTACTCCGGTTGAACTCGTAGAGTCCGCGGGGGCGTGACGCTTCGCGAGTTCGGCTGTACGACCGAGGCATGCGATACGCGCAGAGGGGCGGGTACACCCCCGCCGAGCAGGAACGGCGCGAGCAGGTGCGGCTGCAGGCCGCTGAGCGCTTCGCGCGCGGGGACAGCACCACGGTTATCGCGCACGAGCTGTGCATCACCGCGCGTTCGGTGCGGCGCTGGCGGGCCCGCTGGCAGCAAGGCGGTGAGCAGGCGCTGCGCTCGGCCGGCCCGGTGGCCCGGGAACGGTTGTCGGCGCAATCGTGGGCCAAGCTGGAGGCCGAACTCAAGCGCGGGCCGCTGGCCCATGGCTTTGCCGATGACCAGTACTGGACGCTGGGCCGGATCAAGACGGTGATCGGCCGGATGTTCCACCTCGGCTACACCGTCCAGGGCGTGGCCAAGCTGCTGGAAACGGCACGACTGGTCGGCTCAGGTGCCGCTGCACCGGGCCATCGAGCGCGATGAGCAGGCCATCGGCGGGTGGAAGGACGAGGTGTGGCCGCGGGCAAAACCACCGCGGCGGACCTGGGCGCCTGGATCTGCTTCGCCGACGAGACGGGTCAAGGGCTCAAGGCCGCCGAAAGCCCGCACCTGGGCTCCGCGCGGGGTGCGGCCGATCGTGGCCGTGCGCGGCCGCAGCGCCGGGCGGGTGAACGTGGCCGGGGTGCTCTGCTTTCGCCCCGGCGAGCGCGCCCATCTGTTCTATGCGCTGCACACCTACCGCGGCACCAAGGGGGAGGCGAAGAGTTTCCGCTGGTGGCAGTACCGGGACCTGATCATCTCCACGCATCACCAGCTCGGCGGCGCGCCACTGGTGTGGTGCTGGGACAACCTGAACGTGCACCTGGCGCGGGAGCTGGCCGACTTCGCCGCGGCGAACTCCTCCTGGCTGCGGGTGGTGCAGCTGCCGACGTATGCGCCGGAGCTGAATCCGGCCGAAGGGGTCTGGTCGCTACTCAAACGGGCCATCGCCAACTTCGTCGCAGCGGACCTGGATGGCCTGGTCCGGATCATCAAGCGCAAGCTGAAGAAGATCCAGTACCGGCCGCATCTCCTCGACGGCTGCCTGGCCGCGAGCGGCCTGGTCATCGAACCCTGGTGATCACATGGCCGGACCCTACGCGTTCAACCGGAGTAGTCATAGCCCTTGTCGCCATGCAGCTTGGCCGGACGGCGACGGCGCCGCCCGCGTCGGGAGCGGATCGGCGGAATGCCCCGCACCAGCGGCTCAACGGCCAGGCTGTCATGGACGTTGGCCGCTGAGACCGCCACCGAAAGCGGTAGCCCGCTCCGCTCGGTGAGCAGGTGAATCTTCGAGCCGCTCTTGCCACGGTCGACCGGATTGGGGCCGGTCAGCTCCCCCTTTTGACCGCACGCAGGCTGACCGAGTCGATCGCACACCGCGACCAGTCCAGCTCTCCGCGCGCGCCGAGCTCATCCAGGATGATCCGATACAGCTTGGCCCATACCCGCATCGCGCTCCATTCGGCGAACCGACGGTTGACCGTCTGCCAGGAGGCGCCGAAGACCGGTGGCAGCTGCCGCCAGGCGCATCCGGTGGTGGCCACATAGATGATCGCGGCCAGGATCATCCGATCGTCTGCGCGTCGCCGTCCGCCGCCTTGCGGTCGGGTGGGCGCCGGCGGGACCACGCGCTGGAACAGCTCCCACAACTCATCGGGGACCAGCCGCTGAAGGAACGCATCCACAGCATGTCCAACGAGCGACCGCCAAATGAGTCACGCTC
>NZ_BOOJ01000098.1 GCF_016863175.1 Paraplanobispora siamensis | reverse complement strand
AAACCGGATCGAAGGTCAGATCAACCCTCGATCCAAGAAACACGGCCTAGCGCGTCGCGGACGCCATGCCGTAGTTGATCGGAGTAGCCGACGTCGAACCCCATGCCCTGCGGGGGCCGCCATACCGCCAGCCACCGGTGTTCTCCCCAGTATTCGGCGATCAGGACGGCGGTGGGTTTGTGGTGGCGCAGGGTCTGGGTCAGGTTCTGGCAGAAGAACCAGCCGCCTTTGGCATCGATGACGGAGACCTCATCGAAGCGCAGGCCGTCGGCGTGGTATTCCGTCAGGAACATCTTGGCGTTCTCGATGAGGAAGTCCCGCACCGGTGGCCGGTGGAAGGCGAAAACCCGTCCGCCGGCCCATCCATCGCCGGAGAAGTAGAGGCTGTTGCCCGCATGCGGGTGGGCGGGGAAGTCGAAATGGTCGATGCTCTGCGGATCGAAGCCACCGCCGGCGTGGTTGTAGACGACGTCGGCCAGGACGGCGATGCCGTACAGGTGACAGACATCGACGAAGGCTTTGAGCTGGTTGACCTGCCCGCTGAGTTGGCGCGGCTCCAGCGGCGGGCAGCCCTTGGCCTTGAGGAGAGCGTTGACCCGGTCCAGGTAGGGGCCCAGGTTCTCGGGGGCGACGCAGTAGTCCATTTCAGGGGAGAACAGGTCTGTGCCGTTATAGCCGAGACTCCATTCGCCCTGAAACTCCACGAAGGGAAGGGGTTGAACAGCGTTGACTCCCAGGTCGGCCAGATACTCGATGCGATCCAGTGCGTCCAGCAGCTTGGCGACGCGGTAGGGACGGATGTCGCGTCCCCGATGGTCGCGCGCGTGGAAAACACCGATGTGGAATTGGTAGACGATCAGCTCGTTGAACGCGGGCGTCTGGAAATCCTCGTCATGCCAGGGGTAGGAGTCGCGGGCCCGGACGATGCCGTCGCAGTCGGGGTAGCCGTGCAGTTCCAGCTCACGAGCCCAAGGGTCTCTTTTGAACCCTGATCCTCCCGGTCCCTGGATGAAGAATCGGTACTTGGTCCCGTCCACGACACCGGGGAAATAGCCGGTCCAGTGACCGGTGGTGACGTCCTTGACCAGTTCATCGTTCGCGGTGGGCCAGTAGTCGGCGATGCCGCCGAGCGCCACATGCACGTGCTCGGCTCCGGGTGCCCAGACCCGGAAGGTGGCGCCGTCGGCGACCAGGTTCGCCCCCATTGGCGTGCTGCGGGTGATGTGTTGCTGGGAAACGGGCATTGAGTCGCCCTCCACATCCTGATCATCTCAGTTCGGAACGCATGTCTGGCATGGACAGTCCCGGCGTTTGGAGGTAGGGCGGTCTTGCCGCTTCGACCGCCAAGGCCGCCGTAGCCGTGATATCCGCGCCAGCCGGAGCAGATCCTTTTCGTCGTCGAGCAGCATCCCGGCGAAGTGCACGCCGTAGATGGCCAAGTCGGCCTTGAGCTGGGTCCGCAGCATCGACAGCTGCCGGATGCTGATGCATGCCCGTTTGTCAATGGCGCCTTGGGGAATTGAGTCGTTCTGCAACAAGTTCATGAGCGACCCGGGCTGGATTTCGCTGATGCCGCAGGTGAGGTTCTTCTTGACGTGCAGGTACAGTTCGCGCGTGCGGGGTGGGAGCAGCATGCCGTCGCCCGCCTCGAAGTACCACTCCGTCATGGCGTTGAAGAGGTCATGCCGCTCCTCCAAGGGGAAGGGGCGGTTGTTGCGCATTGGCGCTGCCACCTTGGTGAGTGCCCAGAGCCGGGCATAGGCCTGCAGCCGGCGGTCGGAGAGCTTGAGCCGGAGCTGGCGGCGGTAGTTGTTGGCGAACCACAACCCGACAAGACCGACGAAGACTGTTGCCGCGGCCTGCGCCCACTGCACCGACTGCACCGACTGCACCGACTGCACCGACTGCACCGACTGCACCATGGTGATCACCTGTCCTGGTCGAGACGATCAGCTGGATCCGCCTGGTCCGGGGCAGGCTCCAGGAGACGCAGGAGTTCCATCCAGCCTACGAAACCCTCAAAGGGCGGCCGAACCATCGCGGAATATGGAACCGCATACGCCATCGACGGTGTGTGCTAGGTCGACGACGAAATGTACGACCCGACGGTAGATACGGGGCGCAGTGGCCTGCTTCGGAGGATGGCCAGGGGATTTCCCCTGAGTTTTGGGTGAACCGTACAACCAGCGTCGTGATGTGTTCTTGGTTTGGTGGAGTCGCTAGTCTATCCCGGGTTCGATGGAGGCGGTCTGCACCCGGTGGCGGTCACCGGGTGCAGACCGGGCTCAGCGGGGCGACTCCTTGCGGTCCTTCTTGGCCTCCTCGACGGTGTTGCGCACCGTAGCCACGACCGAGCCGAGCACCGCACGCTGCTCCAGTGTGTTGGCCAGGTCGGTGGTCAGGCGACTGCCATGCTGATCGTCACCTTGCCTGACCAGAGCCCTGGCCACGCGTGTCACCTCCTGGGTGAGGCGGATGTGCCCGAGAGTCTCGGCGGCGGCGTTCATGTCGTCGTATGCAACGGTGAGCATCTGCTCGGCCACCTCAGGCTGGGGAGTCGTCGCGATGAACCTACGCTCGGCGCCTTCTCCCTCCAGCCGCCTGCCGGGGACCGCGGCCACCCGGGCCAGGCATGTCGCGGCGACCCTGGTCACCGCCCGGTCCGGCTGTTCCTCGATGAGCCGGTTGAGTAGGTCCATCTCCCCGGTCAGGTGCCGGCTACCGCCGAAGGCGAGGACACGCCCCATCAGGTCGGTGAGTACGTTGTCGGCCATCCGCTCGTGCTCGCGTGAGGCCGGCCTGTCGATCCTGAGCGACAGTGGGGCCGACAGCGCGCCACCGTTCTCGGTCTGGACGGCGGCGTACGCCAGGTAGAGTCCCGGCTCGTCGATCAGCCAGCCGGTCTGGCCCGCGGACAGGAAGATCGGTGCGTACAGCGATTCCCCGGGCTGCAGGACGTGGGGCTGCGGCGCGGTACAGGTCTGCGCGTACGGGACCCACTGCCGGGCTTCGCGACCCTCGCGGAGCACCACCACGCCGAGCTGGTCGCTGCGCAGGATGTTCCAGTCGACGACTACGGGCAGGGTAGAGACGTTCTTGAGCTTGAGCTCGGCGGTGACAGGTTCCAGCATCTCGTATCGGGCGTTGTCACGGTTGACCCTGAGCGACAGCCGCAGCGCCCCCTCCGAGCGGGCCCGCGCCTGCTCGAAGCCGTGGTGGTCGAACCAGGGCGCGTTGCCGTGCTGGACGAACCTGGACGGCGCGTGCCGCAGAAAGACCAGTTCTTCTTCGCTGAGCAGGTAGTAGAAGTCCGAGAAGAACGCCTGGGGGCCGCCCGCCACGCGGAACGGGTAGTTCATCAGGCTGCGGGCCTCCGGCTCGTTGGCGAGCGCGGGAATCCAGGGCGTGCCCAGTGACTTCTGCCAGGAATGAGCGAGGTTGAAGGTATGTCCGATCTCGTGGAGGGCTGTCCAGAACTGCATCCGGCGGATGGCGGCGGGCGCGTTCAGGTCGCCGGGAGGAGGATCGGAGATGAAGGAGTTCATGAAGACGGCGCAGCCCTGCCGCTGGGCGGTGCCGATGTCGTCGAACATGATGCCGCCGAGGCCGGGTCCCATCTCGTGCCGGCCGGCGAAGAGCGTCCAGACCTGCCACTGCGGTGCGTCGGCCCACTTCGACCAGTGCTTTTGCATCGCGTCGTGCATCTCGAGGTCGGACCACAGCGCGTCGCTCATGGCCTCGTCGATGGGGATCTCGTTGTTGCCGTCGCCGGTGTTGGTCATGCGGATACCCTGACGGCTGTAGGCGCTCTCGATGGTCAGCGTGATATTTGGCAGGTCGACTGGCTTGTTGGAATGGGAGTGCAGTGCATACGACGTGACGAGCGAGGCGTCGCTGGCGTAGTCGAACTCGATGCCGACCGTACGGAAATGGGAGTCGCGGTAGACGTAGGTCCGGGTGACGCTCGGCATGCCGCCGCCGCTGAAGCGGGCCTGCGCAACGCGACCGGTGGGCAGTACGCCGAGCAGACGCACTGACACCCGGGTCTGCGGAAGCAGCGACGAATCCCCGTCCCGGTAGGTGATCGTGCCGTCGTAGGTCTGGGTGACGGGGTTGCGGATGACTCGGGCGATCCAGGTGAGCCGTCCGGCGAACAGCTTGAAGATCGTGCCGCTGACGGTCATGGTCGGGACCAGCCCGTCCACATCGACCCGCAGCTCCTCGATCTGGATCAGTGGCGGGATCGCCTGTGCGGCCTCCACCTGCATTTCGGCTTGTGGAACGCTCTGGGTCTCCGACTCCGAAAAACCGTCAGCCTGCGACGGCTCCGGGAAGTTCCGGTCCAGCGGCGACTGCTGCGAGGCCAGGCCCTTGCGGATGTAGACGCCGCTGCGCCGGATCGGCGGGAGCGGTATGGCCGACGCCTCCTCCGCGAACTCGGCGAGATCCGCCACACGCACCACCACCTCCTCCTTCGGTGTGCCCTCTTGCTGCGTCGACGCGCTCTTCGCTGGGTGTTTACTCGCCACGGCCGCTTCCCCTCCTCGACTCTTCGCGAAGTGGGACCTTCTCGGAAGGGTGGTCAGAGATAACGGGGCGGCGCGTCACTGGCACTGATCGACAACCCGCCGACGTCCCGTGACACGCGCACCACTGGGGCTGTGGCCGGATCGATCTCCATCTCCACCGGCTCGCCCTGGGGCGTGACCTGCACTTGGATGCGGTGCGTGCCGGGTGACACCTCAACCGTCAACATCCTCGCCATACCGAGCTGCATCCGTGTCCGCACATCTGCCTGGTCGAACACGACCTCGCCGTCCAGCAGGATCCTCACCTGTTCACCAGAGAATCCTTCCTCCAGCGCGATCGTCAGACTCGGCACGGCCCCCTCCTAAAGCATCCCCGGCCCACGTTAGATGCATTGCAAACCCCTTGCCCCAGGGGAGATATCGGGGATATCCCTAGGATTCGCTTCTGAGGATCGCGTCTTCCCTCTTGGCCGCGCTCCTGTCCTGAGCCAATTCCAGCGGAGGCGCCGACTAGAGCGTGGCGGTCGGGTCGCCCAGCAGTACGCGGCTCTGCCGGTCGAAGGCCGACAGGCGAATCCTGGTCGGCTGGCGCGTTGGCTTAGGTCACCGGAGTTCAGCAGATCGACCGTGGTGGCATAGAGCGTGTGCAGCATGTCGACGGTTGCGCAGTAGTCACTGTAGGCCAGGTCGAGAGGCTAGTGGCTGACGAATCTCGGCGACACGGAGTGTCCAGTCGAAGGTGGGCTCCACATGCCCGACGACAGCCCGTACTGGGTTGGCACGGCCGAGTAGACACAGCGGCGCCGGAGCTACCGTCGAGCCAAGCTTGGGGGTCTGTCCAATGAACGGCCCTGTCTCACATTCGGTGGTGACGGAGTGTGCAGCTATCCGAGGAGGATGCGATGGCGAAGGAGGGTGAAGCCTGCTCGTCCATGCATCTGGCGGGCGATCCGCTTGGTCTTGGTGTTGACGCCCTCGGTGGGGCCGTTGCTGTAGGGCAGGGTGAGCGCGGCGATGACGGCGGCGCGATCTCGGTCCAGGCCCCGGGTGAAGGCGTGCAGATGAGGCAGTCCGGTTGCGCGGACCTGGACGATCCAGGCCGAGAGCCTGTCGGCATTGCCTTGGCGAGGTGTGAGTAGCTTGGCGAAGTCCCTGATGTTGACGGCCAGTTCAGTCATTTCTGGGCAGGCGGCGGTGAGCCGGGCCAGGAGGTCGTGATGTTCGGTTTTGAGGTTGTCGGGCCTGGTGAGGATCATGCTGGCGAGTCTGCGCGGGGAGATGTGAGGGCGGTCGGCGTCCGCGCGGCCTTGGTTGATGTACTTGTGCAGGAGATTGAGGCAGCCGGTGAAGCCGAGGTCCTTGATCTCTTCGAAGAGGTGCTTGACGGGGACGGCGGGGTTCTCGGCTCGGCGCTTGCGCAGGTGTTCGCGGTAGGGATCGACGAGGCTGGCGCGGTATTTGGGGACGCGGAGCATCCGCTCGGGCCGGTCGGCGCGGGCGTAGCGTTTGACGGTATTGAGGGCCAGCTGGAGGCGGCGGGCGCATTCGAGCAGACCGACGCCCTGATCGAGGAGGCCGTGGACCTGGTGCCAGCGCTCCAAGGTGGTCTGCGCGCGGGGCCCGTCGTAGATGGGTGCATCCAGGACGCCGGCCCAGCAGCTGCTGTGCGCCTTCACCTCGCTGAGCGCGGCTTCGCACAGGTTGTGCCACAGGTGCCATCGGTCGGCGACCTGCACGGCGTCGGGAAGAGCGCGGTGGATGGCCTCGGCGTAGGTCGCGGAGCCGTCGCGGCAGACGATCTGGATGCCGGGATGATCACGCAGCCATGCCTGCAGGGTGTCGGCGGTCCGGTCGGGCAGCACGTCGATCCGCTCGTGGGTCTCGGCGTCGATCACCACGGTGGCATAGCGATGGCGCCGACGCAGGGCGAAGTCGTCGACGCCGATCACGCGGGGTGTCGGCCCGGCGGGTAACGGGATCCGTAGGAGGGTGCGCAGGGCCGTGTGCCGCGACAGGCTCACCGCGAGTATCGCCAGCAAACGCGATCCCGCCCGGCCCGCTAACTCGTGGACCACGGCCTGGACCTGCTTGGTCAGGCGGGCGGTGCGGCGCTGATAGCGCTCCAGCACCCCGGGCACCTGCTCGCGGAAGGTGTGGCGGCAACCTCGCTTCGGGCACCTCAGACGCCGTACCCGCACGCGGACCACCACCCGCCGCCCATCGACCGGCACATCCATCACCGTCCGCAGCTGATAGCCGTGCACCCGCCGTGACGATCCCCCGCACGCCGGACAGAGCGCGTCCCGCTGCGGAGTCCTCGCCCGCACCACGACCTGCTCGCTCTCGGCGGCCACATCCTCTATGACCAGCGGGGACAGACCCGAGAACACTAGCTGCGCAAGCTCGTTGACATCCTTCACAGGAAGGTCAACGATCTTCGCGACTTTCCGTCACCACCGAATGTGAGACAGGGCCGTTGTTTGTACAGTCCCAAGCTTGGCCATTTCTTCGACCACGAGCGCGGCGCTGGTGCCGGGGACCAGGAGCCGCATGTACTTACTGGGCCCCTCGGCACCGGCCGAGCAGCAGGCTTGGCTGTGCCAGATGATCCCGCAGGGCATTGCTGCGTCAAGCGCGGCCAGGTCCATCGGCACGTTGGGGCTCCCCCGGGGCGGGGATCCGCGTTCGAGGAATCGTGCAGATGACATCCGGTCACCAGTGGAAGATGCCCAGGCCGGTGCCCACGACATCTTGCGTCTCCATAGAACGGGCAAAGTTCGTGTACGTCTCCTCCCGCGCCGCTCCCGTATCCGGGTCGACGATCGTGACCCGGGTGCCCTCAGCCGTGCCGTCCCCACGGATGCCAGTGACGATCATTGCGTGAACCAGCAGGTCGTTCTCGTACCCGATATCGCCGATCACCCACAGCGGCCCGTGCGCCTCCAGCAGCAGGAAGATCCCCTTGGGCAGGTAGCTCTGTGGTGCCTCAGCCCGCAGGCCGAGCACCGCGGCGTAGGCGGTCACCTCGCCCGGGTGTAGACCGGTACCCGCCTGCTGCTTGGTCAGCCACTCAGGCGCGGCGCGCTCCGCGGCGCGCTCCTCGCTGATGGAGATGCGGTCGCGCCAGCCCAGCATCATCGCACCGACCGCGGCCCAGCAGTTGAGCGGCTTGGTCTGACGCAGCGGCGCGATCGCGGGAGAGAGGGCGAACTCCAGCTTCCCACCGGCCCGCGAACCGGTCCGCACGTCCACCTCTCCACTCGGCCGAGTGATCTTGACATGGCTGTCCGAGCTGTCCGCGGCACGCTCCAGCAACCGCTGAACGGACGTGTTGCCGGTCGGCCGAGTGCCCCCGGCGGGCTGACCCGCGGCGCCGCCGAGTGCGGCGGCGGTCAGCTCACCGGCCTGCTGGTCAGTGATCAGGCCGCTCTTCTGCGCCTGTTTGATGCGCGCCAGGTTGCGCTCGCTCTCAGTGGCCTGGAAGCGCTGCTGCGCCAGGCCCGCGGCCTGAGTGCCGAACGCCTTGGCCGCATCCATCGTGCTCTTGAACGCCTCTGCCACGTTGGCCTGGGTCAGATCGAGCCCGGTGATGTCACGGAACAGGTTGGGCGTGCCGATGAGACTGAGCGCCGCCGCGAGGCCGGTCGGGTCGGGGGCACGCGGCGTGGCCTGCATCCGTACGAGAGGAGCCGGGAAGTCCTCAGCCGTTACCCCGGGCGGCGTGGTGCGGCGGGTCGCCGTGGACAGCGGCATGATGTCAGCGGGCTCGCCCGGGATGAGCTCCTCTTCCCATCGCCAGAACCGTGTGTCATCGATGACCTCGCATGAGTTGCACGCGCCCGGCACCGCCTCGGCGAACACTCCCGGTGTGGGCACGCTGACCCGGATCGGCGGCGTCGGTGGTGCGGCGTATGCGTCGAGCAGTGAAACGCCGTTCGCCTTGTACCCGGGGTCGAGACGCAGCCCGGGCGTCACCGGCATGACCAGGCAGTTGCCAACGATGGTGATGAGCCGGTTCTCGATCGCCCCGGCCACACTTCGGCCGGTGTTGGGCGCCAAGTAGCCGTCGAGCAGCAGGTGGCGGCGGCCGGGGTCCATGTTCCACCAGATGGCGTGGTGGTAGTGCTCGACGTGGTCGTTGAGGTGGCCGAGCAGGCTGGAAGAGCGACGGACGTCCTCCTGGCGCGGATTGCGCCTCTCCCAGGTGTCCAGCGGCGCGGGAATGATCACGTCGTCGGTGCCGGACAGGTCGTTGTCCAGCCGCCAGTCGGAGAACAGCGCCCAGCCGGCGAACGGCGTGCGGTAGGTCATCGTGGCCGAGTTGGCCAGCACCCTGGCCAGTCCCGGCAGGGCGGCGCCGAACGACAGCCGCACCCGCGTCACCGCAGCCCTGGTGAGCGCGGGCGGCGCCTGGTCCAGCCGCAGCGTGACCAGGAGCGGCCGGTCCTGCGCGAAGGTTGTCACCAGCGTGGGATCGATCGAGACCCGATGGCGAGTGCCGTCGGCTGTCATGAGGTCGAGCTTGAGCGTGTCGGCGATCCGCCTGGCCACTCGGGGCGCGATGCGGGCGTTCCAGATCCGGTCCCGGTCGGCCTTCCTCGCCACACCCAGATATGTGCGCCATACGTGCTCGGCCAGTTTGTCGGACGGTACGCCGGGCGTCTGGGGCAGGAACGGTACGTACGTGCCCCAGTCGGCCGGGTCGAATCCGTCATCGGCGGTGTCGCGTGGCCGCAGCAGGCTGAAGGCCAGCCATACCTCGCCGTCGAGGTCGGTAATCGGCTCGTCGGCGTTGCGCCTGGTCGGCACAGAAGCATCCGCCCACCCGGTGACGACCCGTTCCAGCGCCGCGAACGCCCCGGCCAGGTCGGCCCGGCGCAGGCTGGCCTCCAGCACACGCCGGTGACGCAGCGCCTTCTCCGGCGTGAACGGTGTGATCTCCAGCGGGATGAACAGGCACTCCTGCACCCCGGCAACCTCATGAGTGACCTGGAAATGGCGCAGTACCTCGAAGTACTCGACAGTGACGGCGTGGCAATGGTTATGGTTGGCCAGCACCTCGGTCTGAGCGCGCACCGACTCGCCCTCGCGAGCGCCCTGCACTACGGTGGAGCGTTGGCTGCGCACCGCGGTGGCCGCCTGCAGGGTCCGGTCGCGCATGTTGCTCAGCGACGTGGCCGACACAGTGCGGGCCGAGGACTGCCAGGCTGAGGAGGAGCTGGAAGCGTACCCGCCGCCGACACCGAAGACGACCGCGCCAATGAACCCGGCGATGCCACCGCCGACCGCGCCGACCGTCGACTCGGAGTGGCCGCGGCTGTTCTCGCGCAGAGCCGTGTCGATGACCTGGGAGATGTCGCGGTCGTGCACGAGCTGGGCGCCGAGCGTCTCGCTCTCCCTGCGCTCGGCGGTCCTGGAGGCGACCTCCTCGCGCCGCCAGTCCACCATCGCCACACGCTTGCGTTGGCCGGGCGCGAGCGGCAACGAGTACAGCAGGTCGCCTAGCGAGTAACCGTCGGCGCGCCACACTTGCTTGAGCGTCAGCAGGTGCCCGTGCGCGATCGTGGTGGCTTGGTACGTGGTAGGCGTGTCGTCCCAGTCGATCTCGCGGTCGCCGTCGAGCAGCACCCGCCCGGCCTCGGGCCGGGTGAGCGGCAGCACGGCCTCACCGATCTGCTTCCTGAGCGTGAGGTGTTCGGCCCGGATCAGATCGAGCGGACGCAGCCGGTCGGGATGGCGGGCGATCGCGGTCAGCACGGCCGGATCGAGCCGGAACGCGGGCCCGTCCTCGGCGGCCAGCCTGGCCGACACCAGCTCGGCCGCGGCGGCGTTGACAGTCCCGACGGCCTCGCCGGGGCCAGGTGGTTCGCCGCGGCGCTCGCGCTCGACGACCAGCGTGGCGACGTAGTCCGCCAAGGGCTTGGACAGCTCCACCGGGTCGGGCGCGGGCACGCCCTTCACCTCCGGCTCGCTGGTGCGCACGACCGTGTGGAAGGTGACCTCCTCGACGGTGCGGTTGGGCACGGTGAAGTTCGCGCACCCGCCGGGGTCGGAGGCGTAACTGGCCGGGTTGCGCGCCAGGTCGATCGCGTCCGGCACGCGTGGCGGCGCGGGCATGCAGACGCAGTCGTCGGTGGTGTCAACGGGGGCGGGCACAGGCAGCTCGGGCAGTACGAGCAGAATGCTCTCCGGTAGCCGCCCCTCGCGCAGCGGAATCGGCGTGTGCGCGCCGCCCTGCACCACGCCGTACGCGCTGTCGAGCAGGTCGGCTGGCCACAGATCGGAGAAATAGCCGTCGGCCGCCGTGCGCGTCACCGACAGCGGATACGGATCGCCTCCGCCCTGCGGTACCCCCCACACCACGACGAGCAGCTCCGCAGCGGCCCCGACACCGCGCGTGTCCATGACCCGCCCGGAGTAGCGCAACCTGCGCCCGAGCGCGGGATCCTCCGACTCCTCGATCGGCGCCGGTGGCGCGGCGGCGACCTGTAGTTCCACCGGTTGCGTCACGTCCGGACCGCGCAGCCGCACGCGCGCCGCCACGAATCCGCTCGGCGTTACGGCCGCCAGCGCGACCGGCTCGCGGAACCCCGGCGGCAGCTGCAGTGTGAACGCTCCGTCCGGCGACACGCCGGCCGAGCGGTGCGCCGGGATGAGCACCGGCTCCGGGCCGATGGCCACCTCGAAGTCGGCACTCACCCGCCACCCCGTGAAGTCCGCGGGTGGTGGTGCGATCAGGCGCCCTGTTAGCGATGTCATCGCCATCTCCCCCAACGGCCGTTACGCGACCGGCCCTTCCTCCACCAGCGGGATCGGATCGTGCAGCGGACCGTGGTACGTCACACCGGTGGCGACGAGCGGCCTTCCGTAGCCCACCGACAGCCGGGCTCCCTCCGGGGGCTCGGCCGGCAGGAATCCGGTGAAACCAGCTCCCCCTGAATCCACCATGACGGCCTCGACCTCCTGATCGCCGACCTTGGCGCGCAGGTTCGTACCGATATCGAGAAAACCCGAGCCGGACACGAGCAGGCGCACCCGCCACTGCGGGAATACTCCGTCCGGGACCCGGAGGAACAGCGCCGAGGTCGCGAGCAGCGGCTCCATGGCTCCCCCTCACACTTTGCTGACGCGGATGTCGTCCACGAACACATGCGGGGCGGTGCCCGCGACGGTGTCCAGGATCACTTTGCGCACCTTGGCGAGATCGACCCCGGCGAACGCGCTGAATGCGATGCCTGCCGTCTCCAGGTGCAGCAGTGTCGCGTTCTGCGGGCCCCTACCTACGTCCACCATGTGGAACGCGGGCCGCCCCGGAACCGAACCCGGCCGGAAGGCCGCGCGCGTGACGGTGGCGCTCTTGCCCGCGTCGTCCACCAGCGTGATCTTCAGGTCGGGCAGCGGGCTTCCTGCGATCGCGGTCTTGGTGGTGATGTTGAAGTCCGCGGTCAGCGCGATCGAGAGGTCGGAGAACCCGCTCAGGTCCTTCGGCGCGCCGAACGCCAGCTCCAAGCACTTGCCCGCGCCGCCCGTCACGTCGGCGTGCAGCACACGGGTCTGGTGCGCGGTGCGCGATGCGATGGCAGCGCCACCGATCGAGACGTCGCCGAACGGCTTGACCTCCGCCGATGCGCCAACCGTACGGGTGGTGCCGGCGGGGGCGGCGCCCTCGAAACCATCCAGCAGGGACATCTGCGTGCCGAACGCCCACACGATCGAGGCCGGCACGCCGCGTTCGTTGGCCCGCTGGCCGGTGAAGAGCAGGGCGAACTCGGTATGGCCGGTCAGCTGCCAGGCGAACATGCCGCCGATGTACTCGCCGGCCAGCATCCGATGCTCGGTCGCGCTGCGCACAGCCTCTCCGGGAACCCGGAACGGGTCAGTCATCGGCCACGTCGTGTTGAACCTGTTGTGGTTGCAGCCGTCCAGGAAGACCAGGGCCTTCCGGCAGCGGGCCCGGTCGTAGTGGCGGAAGCCGGTGCCGACGGGGTCGGGCGCGCCGCCCAGGCCGCACACGTCGCCGTCCTGCGCGCCGTGCAGGACCAGGTAGAAGTCCAGGTCGCCGGCTGCGAGGTCCTGCCGCCCGATCTCCCCGCCGGTCGGCGGGCGCGCGGTGCCGGTGTAGTCGGTCGGTGCCAGCGAGCACACCGCCACGATCTTGTACGGAGATCCGGCCGTGGCCAGGTTCTTCTTGACCGCCCGTACGACGGCGTCGCCGCCCCGCGAGTGCCCGAACAGGCCCACCCGGTCGAAGTCCAGCCGCCCGTGGAAACGGGAGGCCGGGTCGAGATCGAACCTGCGCATTGCGTGCAGCGCCTCGATCGCCATGTCAGCCCGCGTCTCCACGAGCGAGCCGAACACGTTGGCGTAGTTGGTGTCCACCGACACTGACACGATGCCCAGCCGGGCTAGGACGTCCTGCAGGTAGGCGTACCCTTGGAAGTTCGGCACCTCGTCCACGCGGTCAGCGTCGAAGATGTCGACACCGCCGACGGTCCCGGTCGGCGTGGTCTTCCACTTCACATTCCATGCCTTGTGCTGGCCGTGCAGCAGCACGACGACCGGCAGCCGCCCGCCTCCGGCCACCGCGCCGCCGCCGCTGGCCGGCCACGTGATCCGCAGCCGCATCCTGGCCTGGAACTGCCCCGCCGCGGCGGGGTCGGGGACCAGCAGGCCCGCGTCGAAGAACGCCTTGCCGTACTGCCCGACTTGCCTCTGTCCCAGGGACTCCTGAAGCCCCCTCACGGCGGCCGTGGCGCGGGTCGGCGGCCTGATCAGCATGAATCTGGTCGTGCCGCCGCCAGCGAGATCGTCAAACTGGATGGGCAAGCGCACGAACTCGGCCCGCGTCTCGCTCCGCGGCGTCAGCGCGCCCGCGGCGCCGACGACGCCTGCGAAGGCAGCCTCCACCGTCTCCTCCGGCGTGCGCACCGCGACCTGGGCCTGATCGGACTGGGCCGCCGCGTCGATCACTTTCTTCACGGCCGGATCGTCGGCCGGCGGCTGGTCGGCCTGCCGCGGCTGCCCTACCAGGGATCGCAGCGCCGAGACCGCCAGCGACTGCGCCTGCTCGGGACTGAGCAGCCCGTCGGCACGGGCCTTTTCGATCTGCGACAGCGTGCGGTCCACCGTACGGCCGAGGTTCTGCTGTTTGGCCAAGTCGGCGGCCTGCTGGCCGAAGAACTGCGCGGTGTCCAGCGCGCCCTTGAACGCGGCCAGCGCGTTCTTCTGCGTCTGAGTGAGCCCGGTGATGTCCTTGAACAGGTTGCCCTGGGCCAGGATCTTCAGCGCGTCCTGCAGTCCGATCGGGTCGGGCAACTCGGGCGCGTTCTGGATGGAGACCAGCGGTTGCGGCAGTGGTGACGGTGTCAGCGCCTCCTGCGGCACGGCGCGGCTGACCGTTGACACCGGCTCGATAGGGGTCAGTGTCTCCGGCAGCGGCGATTCCCCCCACCGCCAGAACCGCGTGTCGTCGGGCACTTCACAGGAGTTGCACTTTCCGGCGACGGCCTCGGCGTACACCCCGCGAGTGGGAACGCTGACGCGCAGCGGTGGCGGTGCGTCGGCGGCGTAGGCGTTGCGGAGGCCGATGCGCTTGTCGTCGCGGACGAGCGTCGGGTCGAGGTGGATGCCGGGCGCGACGGGCAGGATCAGGCAGTTGCCGGAAATGCCGATCAGCCGGTTCTCCACGACCCCGGCGACGCTGCGGCCACCGGAGTTGGGGGCGATCACGCCGTCGAGCAGCATGTAGCGGCGGGCGGCGTTCATGTTGGCCCAGATGGCCTGGTGGTACCACTCGATGTGCTCATTGAGGTGAGCGACCAGGCGCTCGGCCAGGTGACGGTCCTGGGCGCGCGGGTTGCGCAGCTCCTGTCTGGTGACCGGGGTGGGAACCACGACGCGATCGGCTCCGCCCAGGTCGTTGAGCAGGCGCGGCCGGTCAAACAGCAGATGGTCCATGTGCGGGCTGTGGTACAGCACCCGCCCGCCGGTCACGATCACCTGGGCGTCCGGCGGCAGGTCGCCCTCGGGGTAGGAAATCGTGAAGCGGGCGATCTCCTCGCGCGCGATCGGCGGCAGCGGGCCCGACGGGCGCAGGCTGACGTACAGCGGAATGCCTTCGGCATAGCGCGAGACGAGGGTTGCGTCGAGCGGGAGCGGTACCTCGGTGCCCGAGCGGGTGACGTAACCGAAGCGCAGGCGCTGCACGAGCCGCTCGGCCAGCTGCGGCGCGATCTCCGTGCGGAAGATCCGGTCGCGTTCGCCTTGGACACGGCCGTTGAGTCGGGCGGTCCACAACTCCAGCGCGTCCGAGAAGAGCAGTGGACGGAGCGGCCGCCAGTGCTCCAGCTGGAAGCCGCCGTCGGCGGCGTCACGCGGGCGCGGCAGGACGAACGACACACGCAGCTCGCCGCGCAGCTCCTCCGGCGCCTCCTCCGAGAAACGGTGCTCCGGCAGGTCGTAGCCCTGCCAGTGGTCCAGCACCCGCTCCACCGCGTCGAAGGCGGGCCGCAGCGACCGGTCGCGCAGGTGCCTCTGGAGCGACTCACGCCAGCGCCGTGCCTTGTCCGGGTCGAACAACGTGATCGGCATCGGCACGAACAGGCATTCGCGCACATCGGCCAGCTCGTGGTCCACCAAGAAGTGGCGCAGTACCTCGAAGTGCTGGACGGTGATCGCGTGGCAGTGGTTGAAGTTGGCCACGAACTCGGTGTCGGCTCGTACGCCCTCGCTCTGCGCGACGGTCTTGACCACGGTCGAACGCTGGTCGCGCACCGCCGAGGCACGCTGCGAGGTGCGGTCGCGTAGTGCCTGCAACGTGCTCGCGCTGAGCGTGCGCGAGGATGCCTGCCAGGCGTCGGCGCTCGCACCGCCCGCGCCTCCGGCGACGCCGCCGAAAATGCCCCATCCGTTACCGATGAAGCCGCCGCCGATGCCACCAGCCACGCCCCACTGAGAGGCTCTCGATCCGCCGGCCGACTCCTCGGCCAGCCGAGACCCTGCGATCTCGGAGATATCCCGGTCACGGGAGAGCACCGCGTCGAGTTCCTCCTCGAACTCCAGCGTCTCGGCCCGGCGGGTCTCCTCGCGGCGCTCCCAGTCGAGCACGGCCAGGCGGCGCTGCTGGCCCGGCGCGAGCGGTACCGAGTGCAGCAGATCGCCCAGCGAGTAGCCGTCGGCCCGCCACACCTGGCGGAAGTTCAGCACGTGGCCGTGAGCCACGGTGGTCGCCTGGTAAAGGGTGGGGGTGTCGTCCCAGTCCACGGGGGTGGCCGCATCGAGGGCCACGCGGGTGGCGGCCGTCCTGCGGGCCACGTCCACGACGTCCATGACGTGGCGCAGTTCCTTGTTGAGTACGGTGAGCCGGACGACGTCGGTGGTCAGGGCGGTGGGACGACGCAGCAGCTCGCGTACGGTGACGGCGTCCACCATCGGCGCTATACGGCGGGGCGGGTCGTCTGCCGGATTGTCCGCGTGGCCGTCCGCTTGGTCTCCGTCGGACAGGGCCACGCCCGGGGGCAGCGCCAGGTCGCCGCGGGGCGGGATGGTTACTTTGGCCAGATCCGACAGTACCTGCTGAGGCACGACCCGCCGCGCTGCCAGCGTGGTGCCCTTGATCTGCGGCTCTGTGGTACGCACGACGAGGTTGTAGGTGAACTCCTCCACCACCCGGTTCGGCGTCGTGAGGTCCTGGCACGTGCCGCCCAGGTCCTGGGAGAACCCCTGTGGATTGCCCGCCACGTCGTCGGCCGCCGCTCCCAGTGGCGGGGCGGTCTCACAATCGCAGGCCCCCTCGGCCAGCACCTCGTCGGACAGCCGGGTCACCAGGATCACCTTCAGCGGCAGCCGTCCGTCCGCCAGACGCACGGTCAGTGGCGGGCCACCCGCCACCTGCGCGTGCGCGTTGTCCAGCAGATCAGGAGCCCAGTCTGCGCCAAAGTAGCCGCTCGGTTGCGTCTCCGTCGCGATCAATGGCACCAGACCCTGACGGCCCTTGGGGACGCCGGAGATCAGCACTGGGAGCCCGGCGGGCACGTTCCTGCCGAGTTCGTCGAACACCCGCCCCGATAACCGCAGCCTGCGGCCGAGAGCGGGCACGTCACTGGGCTTGATGACGCGTGGCCGCAGCGGGACGGCGTCGATTACGACGTCCTCTTCCAGCTCCTTGACCGACAACGCCCGTCCGGCGAGGACCGCACCGTCCGGCCCGGCAACGGAGATCTCGATGGGTGCCACGATATTCGCCAGATCGGCGGTAACCATCTCGAACGCGCCATCCGTAGCGGGAAAGGCGCTCACTGACCTGGCCACGGTCAGCTTCTCCGGTGGATCTTCCGACCCTCTGTTGACGGCGACGGTCTCGCCGTAGACTAGGTCGACGCGGTGACCGCCCCAATCTGCTTCCCCCGGCGCGCGAATCAGCCCGTGCACAATGTGCATGTGCGCCCCCTCCCACAGCAGCGCGACAGATCATTCGTACCACTAGGGACGCTGCCGGGACAGGAATAAACATATGGCGCTGAGGCGGCTCTGCGTCTGTCGAAAACTACATCCATGCAGTTCAAGCAGCATGTGAATACTCGTGGAGGACCCCGCCGAGTCGGTCCCGTCTATGTACTCCCAGCTCAGCAATTCGCGTCGGATCCATGATCGGGCCGGGACAGTGCGCGACGGGGCCGCTTGGTTCAGGGCTTGATGGACGCGGTGCCGGTTGTAGAAGCACTCGTACTCACGTAGGGCATGACACAGGTGGCATTCATTCCATACCAGACAACGGTCGAGCAGCTCGCGATGGTACGACTGCACCCACCGCTCCATGACCGCGTTCATCCGCGGTATCTGGATCCCGGTGAGCACGATCCGGATGTTGGCCTCGGCCAGGATCTCCTCCATGAGGATGGGGAACTTCCCCTCCCGGTCGCGGATCAGATAGCGGTCCTGACAACCAACCTCTGCCAGGTCCATCACGAGGCTCTTCATCGCCTGGATGGTCCAGACAGCGATCGGATGGGCGGTAGTGCCCAACACCCAGACGCGCCGGGTGGCATGCTCGTGACGGCCAGGATGTACTGACGCTGCCCGGTGAGAGTGACGGTCTCGATGAGGTTGTCGGCCAGCAGCGTCTCGGCTTGCGAGCGCAGGAAGTCAGCCCAGGTAGTGGACGCCCGCTCAGGTACCGGATCAAGGTCTTCCTGCTTGAGGATCTCCCACACGGTGGAGGGAGCGACCGCAATACCGAGCACAGCCAGCTCGCCATGCACCCGCCGATACCCCCAGATCGGGTTGGTCGAACGCAACGTGCGCGCCAGCGTCGGCGGCACCCCCAGCCGCAGCACGGTCAGCGTCTCCTCCAGGCCCTCGCGCAGCGAGGCCGCCGCTCCGGGATACCTCACCTCCAACTCGGCCACCAGCACCGACAGCGCCGCCTGGGCCTCCAGCACCGTCTCCGCGTGATAGGCCGCGCGCATGCGCTTTTCGGTTGCGGCCCGCAGCTTCTGCGGCAGCTTGTCACGGACATTGCGGATCTTGTGGAGCCGTCAAGAAATAAGGTGTTGCTTTCTGATCTTGGGATCGTTGGGATGGTATGGCCTGTAGGGCGTCAAAACTCGCGCGTGTGGTTTGAGCTGGGGTTTCTCCGGCCGGGCTATGCGGCTCGGCGGTATTCGTTGATCACTCCTCCGAGTACCTTGTGGCGTTCGATCCGGCCTTCCATCGGCACCACGACATTGCACCAGCCGAAAATTACATCCGTACAGGTCAAGCGGCATGTGAGTATTCGTGGAGGACTCCGCCGAGCCGGTCCCGTCTACGGACGCTCAGCTTGGCGATTCGCATCGGATCCGTGATCGGATCCGGAACGGCGCGTAGCGGGGCTGCTTGTTCCAGGGCCTGATGGGCGCGGTGCCGGTTGTAGAACCGCTCGTACTCCCGTAGCGCG
>NZ_BOOJ01000097.1 GCF_016863175.1 Paraplanobispora siamensis | reverse complement strand
TCTCCTCGATCCGGTGATAATTGAGGAACTGCGGGAGACCGGAGCGACCTTCACCGATCGCATCTTGCCCCGCTACCTGCGCACCGCATCACAGACCGCCGCCGCCATCCGCCTGGCCGCCGCCCGCTGCGACATGGCCGAACTCGCCCGCCTTGCCCACACACTGCGTGGCAGCAGCGGCACCCTGGCCGGCACCGTGCTCTCAGGCACCTGCGCCGATCTGGAGCAGGCCGCCAACGACGGTGACCGTGTTGCGGCCGCGGCGCTCGCCATCGCTGTTGAGCAGCAGACGTATGCCACCTGTCAGGCGTTGCGCGCAACGTTCACACCGAGCACCGGCTGAAGGCGGTGGCCCGCCGCTGATCCTGCGGTAACTGGCCGTTGAGGTAGAGCACGCACTGGCCGGGCCCACCGGTGTCGGTCACCGCCAGCGCAGTGTCGTCGGCCAACACCGTGCCGGTCCAAGCGGAGTTTGAGTTGGTCACCCGTTCAGCGTGCACCCTGACTTAAGGTCAAGCTCAAGCCCTCAGGGCGATACCCACGCTCACCCAGCGAAGTTCGGTTAGTCGGGTCGCCCAAGGCATCTCAGCCTCGGATTCGATTGTCACCAGGGTGACATGCGGCCACATAAGGCTGCACATTCCCGGCCAAGGTGCGTTGCATGTGACTTTCATCAGTAGATGGCGGTGAATCTTCACCGCTACGCGACGTTTGATCGTCAAGCATGGCCGCCGGGACGGCATAGCGACAGCGCGGTTTACCGCAGGTCGACGTCGACGCTGCTCTCGGCGAAGATGTCGAGCAGATAGTGCAGGTCGATCGCCGAGCCCCAGGTGCGCTGGGTGTAGGCCGGCCGGTTGTAACCCGGCACGAGGTGGCGGCGGGCCACGTCGGCGTGGTGCCAGACGAGCCGGAACGGCGGCGCGGCGCCCCACCGGCCGCGCAGGCAGTCATCGAGCGCGTCGAGGTTCCAGCCGAAGTAGCCGCCGGGACCGTTGATCGCCTCGCCCAGGGCGCAGTAGAAGCCCTCGATGTCGGTGATGAACCGGCCGTCCAGGTGGTAGGTGTGCCCGGCGGGCCGATCGGGCCGCCTGGAGTGATGGTGGAACAGGGCCGAGCCGGACCATTCATGACGCAGCGCCCGCTCATAACCGGCCCACAGATTGGGCCGGGCCGGTCCGCCGGTGCGCCACAACTCCCAGATCTCCCGGGCCCCGCTGGGCAGCGGCTCCTCCAGCCCATCGTCGAGGATCACATCGACCAGGCCTGCGCCCAGCCGGGAGGGACGTGATCCCGTGACGGTGGCCGACACCATCTGAGACATGTCCACCACCTGTCCACTGCGGTCGACGGCGTAGATCATCGCCCGCAGATAACGCCGCCGGGCCGATTGCCGCTCCATCAGGGCCTGCAGCGGTGGCTCGGGGCGGCAGCCGAGGAGGGTGATCGGCTGCACCGGCGGGCGCGGGCGCTCGCGGAAGATCCCGAGGGTGCGCCGGCAGGTGCCCAGTGCCTGCCCGTCGCCGCCGGTCAGCGTGAAGGCTTGGGCGGCCGGTGGCTGCGCCGGGGGCCAGCCGTCCTCCGGCAGGATGCGCAGATGCCCGCGTAAATCGAGATCGACGAGACCGGGTCCCTCCGCCGAGGGGCGTCGGCCGAGCACCGTGACATCCAGCAGTTCTTCCATGCACGAGCAGCCGGGATCGTACGGCTGGCAACCGGCCGGCCGGCGCTGGGGATCGTGCACCGGATCCAGCACGATATCGCCCAGCCAGGCCCGGCCAGTGCCGACATCTGCCAGTGTCTCCCGCAGCGGTCCGGCCGGATCGCAGCCGATCAGGGTGTAGTGCTCTGCGGCCGGGAGTGGCTCGGGCTCGACGAACAGGCCGTCGATGTCGGCGCACAGTGCCATGGGGACATCGGAGCCGTCCACGCCGCTGCTGCCCTCGTCGATCAGCAGCCACCGCAGCGGCACGTCCTGATCCCACGCCCACACCTGATCCACGCGATCTCCGTCCGCGACGATGCTGTCATCGGCCGTGACCCTACCGCCCGGCCCCGGGAGTCCTGCCGGGGTGTCGGCATCGGCCGGCCATGGTGCTGCCTCAGTCGTCGGATGCCACGACCAGGGCGAGTGCGCGAGCGGTGCGGTCGAAAAGGACGAGTTCGTGAAACGGCCCGAGGACCCAGCCCCAGTCATGGAAGGAGTCCTCGCCGAGGTCGCGCAGCCGGTAGAGGGCCTCGGCGGTGCGCAACGGCCGATACAGCTGGCGCTCCAGCTCAGCGTGCAGGTGGTCGGGCAGGGCGGCATGCTCCTCGGCCCAGGCGCGCAGGCGGAGCTCTTCGGTGTCGGCGGCGGTGGCCTCGAAGCAGCCGCAGGTGATGCGGTTGCGCCAGTACGGGCCGTGCCGGTGGGGATCGTCACCGGGGTCGGTGGCGTAGGTGTCGCCGTACAGCTCGTGCTCGATCAGCAGGGTCAGCGCATCGTGGTCATCGCCCGGCGCCTCGGGCAGTCGGAAGCGCTTGATGTCGACCCATTGGTAGGTGGCGTTTTTGAAGTTGATGAAGGTGGTGCCCAGGTGGGTGAGCTGGCTGGTCATGGGCGTCCTTCAGCAGACGCGGTGGAGCCCAGGTAGCGGTGCAGGGAGGTCTTGGGGATGCCGGTCTTGGCCGCGATCTGCCCGAGGGAGTCGCCCTGGGCCTGGAGCAGCCGGGCGTGTTCGATCCTGTCGGCCGGATGGGCCAGGGGCCGGCCGATGCGGCGGCCGGCTGCTTCGGCTACGGCGCGGGCGTGGGCGGCGCGTTCGGCGGTGTAGGTGCGTTCCATCTCGGCGAACAGCGCGAGCAGCAGGAAGGCGATGCGGCCCATGCCTTCGTCGGTGGTGTTGATCGGCAGGGGGTCGGCCAGCGAGCGCACCCCGACGCCCCGCTCGGATAGCTCGTGTACCAGGTTGAGGACCTCGCGCAGGTTGCGGCCCAGCCGGTCCAGGGTGTGCACCACGATCGCATCGCCCGCGCGGGCGTAGGCCAGCAGCGCGGCCAGCCCTTCGCGCTCGATGCTGGTGCCGGTCTTGCGATCGGTGTAGATGCGCTCGGCCGGAATGCCGGCGGCGCTCAGGGCGTCGAGCTGGCGTTCCAGGGATTGCTTGGTGGTCGAGACGCGGGCGTAGCCGAGTTCGAGACCGCGCGCGGAATGAGCGGAGGCCGGGGGCATGCGGGCAACCGTACCGGAAATCAGCCCCGTACCACTTTTCCGGAACACCTGTTGTGGGCCGACTTGCGGAACGGATTCGGGCCGGGTTCCGGCCGCCGTCGGCGACAGGAGGCAGGCTGTTCCGCTTCCAAGGAAGCGGAACAGCCTCCCAGCTCTATCGCTATCTGGACGGAATGTGATCGATGACGAAGCTCCGGCTCCAGATCTCCTGCCATGTCGGCTGCAAGCGCAGCAGGCGATCTGGAACGCAGTGTCCGTAGAAGCCTGGCGGGTTGACGCCGCAGGTGGGGCAGGTCTCGGTAAGCGCGCGAGTAGTCCCACACGCGAGACATTCAGGAAATTCGATCTTGTCCGGGACGTAGGAAGAGATCATGCGTTCGACGATGACCGCGAGGCGTTCCTGAGGATGGATAGCGGGTTCAGGGCAGTAGGCCACGGATTTCCACCCGTGCTGGTCCCACTGGTGAGCTATGCGGGGGGTGCGCCGACCAGCAGCCTTGTCTCGCCTGCGCTGGTCGGTGCGGGCAGCAAGGTGCGCCAATCCAAGATCCCGGGCTTCCTTCAGTTCCGTGACTGCCCGGACCAACGATTCGAGGTAGCCCTCAAGGCGGTAGGGAATCCGGGCACTGATGATCAGATGATGCCAGGTGGCGCGGAACCCGTAGAGCGGGAAGTGCAGGGCGCACTCTCTCAAGGCCAGCAGCCGTGCGTAAGGCGCCAGCTGATCGTCGTACACTCGACGCGCCTGTTCGGCGAAGCTGCTCATCGGATGACCGTATCCGGGCGACAAGCATGGTCAGACGGCCCCTTCCGCCGTCCCGCTCGAAGCAGAAAGATCTACTGCGGGCACCATCGCCTGGCGCCGCCACTTATCAGTGAAGATTTCCGGCCATCAAATTCTGCAAGTCACAACTGTGCGCCACGGGTGTGGCCCAGTTGATCAACGTGCCGCCCTACCTGCAGCGCCTGGCCGATCTGCTGGAGTTGCCCTTGCGCATCAGCGGCCCGAACGGCAGCACGGCGCATGATCCCCACTGAGTGCGACCGGGGCAGATCACCATGGCGGCGCCCGTGGGCGGCCGGCTCCTGCTGCACCGAGGCCGGATCGGTCACCGCCGTGCTCGCGGCACCGGCTCGTGCCAAAGCCCGGGCACGCAGGGGCGGGTATCGGCCGCTGGCCGAGGCCACCAGGCAGCGGCGGAGGCCGTGACCACCATCATGATCGCGATGTGCCGGCCGGTGGCCACCTTCGGCCGAGGACAGCCATCCTCAAGGCGGCCACGTGAGGAGACAGGCGGTGGCGCATGCTGCCCCACCCTGAGCCTTCCTTGCAGACCACCACCTGGCAGCTGGATGACCTCGCCGTGCTGCGCCTGGCCGGAGCGCTGGATGCGCTCACCGCGCCGCTGGCCCTGAGCAGCGCGCAGCAGATGCTCATCGACCGCGCGCCGGTGTTGGTGGTGGATCTAAGCCAGGTCAGCTTCATCGCCTCGGCCGGCATCGGCGCTCTGGTGCGGCTGCGCGGGCAGGTCGAAGAGCACGCCGGCCGCCTGGTGCTGGTCGCGCCAGCCGACGGCCGGGTCTGGCGACTGCTGGCGTGATGCACCTGCTGGAGCATTTTGCGCTCTGCCCCGACCTGGAGGCCGCGGTGCGGGTGCTGCGCACCCGGCCGCTTCTGCCCGGTCAGCAGGCGGCCCCGTCCTCGGGTACTGCCTGAGCCTGCCTTCTTTACCCGCAGGGGAGGGGCCGGCGGTACCTGCGCCTCAGGCACCGGATGGTGCAAAGGCCGCTGTGCCCATCGCGCTCCTTTCCCGGCTTCACCCGAATCGGGGCGCACCGATGAAGCAGGGCGCCTGTGCCCCCGGCTGGGCTCTCCTTCCCGCCGGGGGCAGGCGTCCTTGCCTTGCCGCCGCTGCCGCGCCGGTGGGCGCTGGCGGCTCCTGCCGCTGCGGGCCCGTGTTCCCTCTCACCGCTCCTCGCGTGCGGGGCTGTCCTGCTCGCGGCCCAGACGCTGGCGGGTGCGCCGGCCCGCGGCCGCCTGCCGGTCGACGCCCGCGCCCAGCCGGTCGGAGGCCGCCCGCTGGCGATCGCTGCGGCTGGCCCGCCGATCGTCCTGACTATCCCGGCGATCTTCAGCGTTGGCCGCCCGGTCGCAGGCCGCGTTCTGGTGGTCCTGCTCGCGGCCGTCGTGCTCGGCCAGGCGCTGGACGCGCAGCTGGGCCAGCAGCTCACGCAGCACGGCCCGCTCGGTGGCGGCCTGTTCGCGCTCACCGGCCAGCACCGCCAGCTCGCAGGCGATCTCATCACCGAGATCGGCCAGATGCTCCTGGCGCTGTGCGGCGAGGAGGTCGCGCTGCTCAGCCGCCCACAACAGATCATGGATACGCCGGTCGATCTCCACGGCCAGAGAGTCCTCCCGCGCGGCCGCCCAGCGCCGCCCGGCCAGCAGATCGCGCTGTTCGGCGGCCTGGTCACGGTTTTCGCCAGCCTGATCGCGCACTACCGCGGCCGCGTCGCGCGCCAGGGCGGCCCGATCGCGTCGGCCGGCCAGCACATCGCGTCGCCGCGCCGCCCGCTCCTCCGGGGTTTCGTCGGTGGTGCGTGATCCCTGATCGCCACTCATGATCACTCCTGAAGCCGTGCCTGACCCTCGCCGCCCCCGGCGCGGTAGCGGCCCGGATACCGCGACGGCTCTGTCTTTTTCAATATGCCAACCCCCATTGCTGAGCTAGGACAGTCTTGAAGAAATGCCTCCTGCAGAGGGAGGCGCGGGCCTGCTGCGTTGCTCAGCCAAACGCTCGGGTTAGCCGGCGCCCCCTGGTGGCAGGAGAAAACTCCACCCGTCCTGCTTCCGCGCCGCAAAGGACTTCTCATGCCCGCTGCTGCCGGCCCGCCCTTTCCGCAGGGGACCATCACCGTCCAGAGCACCGATGAGGTGCTCACCGTGCGGGTGTGCGGCGTGCTGGATGCCGCCTCCAACGCGCCCGCGCTGGAGCAGTGCCTGGGTGCGGTGCAGGCCGCCGAGGTATTGGGCCCGCGCCGGCTGGTGCTGGATATTTGCGCGCTGAGTGGCTGCGACGGCGCCGGGCTGCGCGCGGTGCTGAGTGCGCTCACCCGCGCCGAGCGTGAGGGCATCGCCTTGCACATCGACGGGCTGGACGGGGTGGCCGGCCGGATCCTGGCCGGCAGCTATCTGCGCACCGACGCCGCGACTCCCACCGCCCCTGCCGCCCCTGCCGCCCCTGCCGTCCGCGGCAGTCGCAGCGGCCGGGCACCGCGCCCTGCCCGGCGCGCTGCTGCCCTGGCCGGGCGCCACCGGCCCGGCCCGCGTTGACGCCCTTTCGACGGGGGGGCTGGCAAGGGCCCGCGAGCATCGGATGAGGTGCCGCCCGCCTGGTGGAGGCGGCGCCCGCGGGCCCCGGAGGTGGAGGCGATCGCCTGTGTGCGCGTCGTGTCTGCACCCTGGCCGCTGCTCTACCCCACAGCCGCAGCCGGTTATCAGGGCACGGCCCCAAGGAGCAGGGAGATCTATCGTCCCGGCCACCGCGATTCAACGCAGGGTAGTCAAGACGATACGCAAAGCTGCATGATGGGGAACGCGTGGTGATCCGGGGGAGGCATCGCGCACCATCAGCGGGCCCGCCGCAGCGGCGCCGTTGTTTTCGGCCCTCACCCATGCCCCCTGCGGCGGGCCCGCCCCATCAGCGCAGCGCTCCTTTCGGCGCCGGGGCCGCTGCCACGCGCGAAGGCCGACTGAAGGCCGGCGATTGGCGGCCCGCGCTCGAGCGCGCAGCCGATACCTGCACGGAGTCGGCGATCCCTCACCGTTGCTGACCCTGGCTCCCCGTGCAGGCCCGGCCGGCCGGTGCACTCTCCCTCCATGAGGAGGCACCGTCGCATATTTGGTTCTATCAGTATTCATTCCACCACGGTGGGTGAAAACGGGGAATGCTCCGGGTCGGCCTGCCCTATCGGCGGGGCGCCGATGGGGCAGGCCATCCCGCGTCATCGGCCCGGCTGAGAGGCGGCGGGTCGGCGGGCAGGGTGACGGTGAAGCAGGCGCCCGGATCGGCAGGGCTGTAGACGACGTCGCCGCCGTGGGCGCGGGCCAGCTCCCGGGTGATCCACAAGCCGAGGCCGACCGATTCAGGGGCGGTATCGGCACTGCTGAAACGGGAGAACAACACCTGCTGTTTGTCCTCGGGCACGCCCGGTCCGTGGTCGCGCACGCAGATGGCGACCTGGCCGCCGGGGGCAGGGGCGGCGCTGATGACGACCGGGGGATCGCCATGGCGCAGGGCGTTGGTGATGAGGTTGATCAGGATCTGCTCCAAGCGCGCGGGGTCGGCGCAGATCTTCATATCGCCGTCCATGGCGACGGTGACCGGGTGGGTCAGGTAGGTCAGGGCCGCATCGATGGCGGCGCGCAGCGGAACAGGCTGCAGGTCCAGGCGTAGCCGGCCGTGTTCGTCGACGCGGTCGGCATCCAGCAAGCTGACGGCCAGGCGGCGGATCCGCGCGGTCTGGCGCAGTGCCGCCTCGGTGAACTTACGCCGCTGAGCGACCGGCAGGTCGCCGTCGTCATCATGCAGGGTTTCCAGGGCGAACTGCACCGCGGTCAGCGGGGAGCGCACATCATGGGCCAGGGTCGAGGTCAGGGCGGCCCGCCAGCGTTCGGCCTGGGCGATCTCGTCACGGGCACGGCGCAGGGCGGCGCGGTCGCGGCGGTGGTGGTCGACCTGGCGGGCGACCACCACCGCCACGGCGAACAGAGTAGGGATGAACAAAACCGCGCTGATGATGACCTGTGCGGGGCGGCCGGCGGCGATCATCGGGCCCAGGTAGGCCAGCAGCGCCATCGGCGTCACCGCCAGGGCGGCGCGGGCAGGAAAATGCAGGCCGACCCAGACGAACACCAGCACGAAGAACGGCGCGGCGCCGGCGGCGGTGCCTGCGGCCGCCGCGATGGAGGCGGCCAGGACGACGAAGGCCGGCGCGGTCAGCACGAGCGGGGCCCGCGGGTGCAGCCGCGCCCACAGCGGTGACCACCCCGCGGCGGCCGCGCTCGCCTGCAACACGGTCAGGCCCAGGAACAGCGGCCGCTGACCAGCCGGGACCATCACGGTCTTGACGAGGGTCAGGGCCGCGCCCAGGGCGAACAGCAGCCCCATCTGCCGGGCGGCGTGCAGGGGCCCTTCACCCAGGACCGACCACTGTCGCATGGTGACCCCCTCACCACTTTGCACGGATAAACGCCCATACCCATACTTTCCCGGATGAACCGGCCATCTCTGGGATATGTCTGCATGAGCGGTGTCCGAGCCGGCGAAGCCGAGATCACCGAGCAGCAGCGCCAGGAGGTGGCCGAGGCCCGCGGAGCGGCTGTGCTGGGTCGCGACGCTGTACGACCACCCCTGGCGAGCCGGTGCCAAGGACCCCTACGCCGCGCGGATACGCCCGCGAAGGTCGCCCAGGCCTGATCGCCCCGCGGCCCCGCCGACCGGCGATCTTGTACGTGAATCAGTGGACACTTGCTGACATACGACCTCGCCAGTGATCACGACGGCGCTCACGTCGCAGGACTCCCGTCATGTGTGCCGCAGGGCGGCGCGATCATGGTCCGTGCCGTACAGCCGTCGCCTCACCGCCGTTATTTGATCTTGCCTGCACAGGGGTGGGGGTGATCTTGTGGCCTCGCTCACGGCTATCTGAGTTTGTAAATCAAACCCTGATGGACCAGTGCATCAAGATGTACGAGTTCGCCGTATGGCCGACAGATCGTCATATCACGGCCGGGCTCCTTGCCGGGTCTCCACCGGATGGTTACCCGCGGGCGGCAATCAGGGCCGTGGGGGACGGCCTGGTCGCTGTCAGAGCGGTCAGGGCGCTGGCGACGGCGGTGACGGCCAGTGAGGCCATGATCAGCAGACCGAGGAGGGTCCAGGGTACGGAGAGGATGTGCACGCCTGCGGGACCCGGGTAGAAGCTCGCCAGCGCAGCCGCGGCGACCAGGGTTCCCAGCAGCAGGCCGATCAGGGTGACCGCGGCGGACTCGATGACGGCCATCCGGACGACCTGGCTGCGGCTCAATCCGGTGGCGCGGGCGACGGCGAACTCGGTGCGGCGTTCTGCGGCGGCGATCACGACGGCGTTGATCACCGCGATCGCGGCGTACAGGCCGGACATGCCCATCAGGACGGCCATGATCCCCATGGTGCCGCGCTGCTGGGCCTCCACCCGGGCGTCGGCCCACTGGCCAAGGGTGCGCACCTCACCGATCCCGGCGGCGCGGATCCGGTCGGCGACCGCTTGCGGTGATGTGCCGGGGGCGATCTGAACCAGGGTCTCGGTCGGCGCGTCGGCGAGCATCGCGGTGGGCACGAGGTCGCGCGGTACCAGGAAGTTGTCGCTGCCATTCTCCAGGACTTCCGGCAGACGCGCGACGATGCGCAGCTTGAGCTTGTGAGGGCCGATCCGCGCCGTGACCGCGCCGTCGCGAACGCCTTCGGCGGCCAGCCGGGGGCCGATCGCGACGGTGCGGCCGTGCAGGGCCTCCAGGGAGCCAGAACGCAGGGTGAGGCGGTGGGTGCGCCGGTAGGCGGCGGCGTCGACCGCGGTGATCCCCGAATGGTGGGTCTGCCGGTAGGAGCGGTGGTCCACCCGATGCTGGGCCGTCACCGACATCTCCACCTGGCTTTGCGGGGAGGCCAGGGCGACGCCGGGGATCTGGGGGATCCGGGCTGCGACTGCGCCGGTCGATGTGACCACCAGATCGGCAGCGGTGCTGCGTTCGAGGTCGACGCCGGCGGCGCGGGCCAGCGAGTTCAGCGCGCCGGTCAAGCCGACCAGCAGGCCGACCAGCACGATGACGGGCGCGGCTGTCGAGGCGCTGCGGCGTACCGCATCACGCAGGTTGGCCTGTGCCAGTTCGCCGAGCGCACTGGTGCGCAGCACCATCCCCAGCAGCCGGCCGACCAGTGGAACGACCAGCGGGCTCAACGCGCTCAAAGCGATCGATCCGAAGACCGGGATCGCCATCGCGACCAGCAGGGCGCCCAGCAGATCCGCCCCATGCCCTGCCACAACGAGCATGACGGTCAGCACCAGTGAGGACACCCCCCACAGCCAGCGGCCGAGGGTCATCACGCGGGTGGCACGAGGGGCGCTGCGCAGGGCGTCCAACGGGTGCACCCGCGCCGCCCGGTAGGAGGCCGACAGCACCCCGAAGACTGCGACACCGATCCCCACGGCCGGCGACAACAGCAGCATCCCGTGGGACCAGCGGGCGGAGAAGTCGCCGGGAAGCAGCCCGATCCCGATCAGCAGCCGGGCCTGGAGCCAGGTGGCCGGCATGCCCAGCAAGATCCCCAAGGCGCTGCCGGCCAGCCCCAGCAGGAACGCCTCGCCCAGCAACAGCCTGATCAGCTGAGGGCGGCTGCCGCCGAGCATCCGCAGCAGGGCCAGCTCCTCGCGTCGCTGCTCGACGGAGAAGGCGAACGTCGAGCCCACGATGAACACCGCCAGGAACATCGCCAGCGGTGTGGCCATGCCCAGCAGCGTCGCGGCCCCGACGTACCCCTCCCTGATCTGCTCGGCGAGCCGACCCGAAGCGCCCGGCGGGATCGTGGGATCGCCCGTGGAGACCAGCACGAGCACCGATGACTGGACCAGGGCCACGCCGAGGGTGACCGTCAGCAGCGCTCCGGCGAACAGCGGCCAGCGATCGCGAACGGTACTGGCGGAGATGCGCAGCATGGGATCAGCCCTCCAACCGGGTGAGCCGTTCGGCCACCTGGGCGGCGGAGGGACGCAGCAGACGGTCGGCGATCCGGCCGTCGGACAAAAACACCACCGCGTCGGCACTTGCCGCCGCGACCGGGTCGTGGGTGACCATGACGACGGTCTGCCCGGCGGCATCGACCATGCGGCGCAGCAGCCGCAGGACCGTGCGGGCCGACCCGGTGTCCAAAGCTCCGGTGGGTTCGTCGGCGAACAGCACCGAGGGCCGCATCACCATCGCGCGGGCGATCGCCACTCGCTGCTGCTGCCCGCCCGACAGCTCCCGCGGTCGATGCCGCCCCCGGTCGGCCAGCCCCACATCGGCCAGCGCGGTTTGCACATCACGGCGCGACGGCCGGGCCCCGGCCAGCCGCAACGGGAGCGCGACGTTCTGCTCGGCGCTCAGCGAGCCGATCAGGTTGAAGTTCTGGAAGACGAACCCCACGGTGCGGCGCCGCAGCCTAGTCAGTTCCGCATCGGTGGCGTGGGTGATGTCCTGCCCGGCCAGCAGGACGCGACCGGCGCTCACCCGATCCAGGCCCGCGGCGCAGTGCAGCAGGGTGGACTTTCCCGACCCTGACGGGCCCATCACGGCAGTCCAGGAACCAGCCGGGAAAGTCACACTGACGCCGGCCAGCGCTTGCACCTGCGTCTCACCGGCCCCGTAATGCATGCTCACCTGGTACAGCTGCACGGGGGCGACCGGGAGGCCGGCATGCGGCCCCGCGGCGGCAGGAGCCCTCATCGCACGACCTCCAGGCCGATACCGCGCGCCAGTGCCCGCACCCGCACGTTGTCGAGGGGCAGCCCGTCCTCATGCACATGGGACGGCCGGGGGCGCTCCGGGCCGGTGGGGCCGGCCAGGATGCGGTCGGCATCCAGGACCGCGTCGCAGGCCCCGCCGCCCGTGCCGAGCCGGACGACCTGGCGCGGCAAGGGGTCGCTGAAGCCGTCCGCCGACCAGTCGGGCTCTTCGTCCGGACCACCGGCGATCGGCCGCCGCATCACGGTGTCCCGGCTCTGCGACCAGCTCGCGCACAGCTGGGACGTTGCCCGCGCCGGAGTCCGCGGGCAACCGGACGCCGCCTCCACCAAACCACCGGCCAATGCCGCATCGGCAAGGACTGCCGGGAGAGCGGTGACGTGTACGGGAAGCCTTCGTCTCATGCCTCGGATCCCACCACCGCAGCACCGGCGCCCGCATCACGGTGATCTACCAACTTGGAGGTATGCCCAGCACTACCTCGGTGCCGGAGCGGATCGCGGGGTCGACTAGCGTACGTCTGTGCCGAACGATCCGCCGCCCACCCCGCTGGCTGCGATGGGACGCCGCGGGTTTCTGCTGACCACCTGGCCCTGGCGCGCGGCCGGCTACCTGCTGTCGACCGTGCCGGTCGTGCTCACAGTGGGCCTGCCGCCGGTGTTGCTCGGCCTGCCGCCGTTTCTGGCCGTCGCGCCGGACGCCACCTTCGGCGAATGGGTGTTCCTCGCCGTCCTCGGCGTCCTGCTGGCCGCCGGGCTCGGACCGATGGTGACCATCCCGCTGGCCAGGCTGGAGCGGCGCCGGCTGCGCCTGGTGGATCTCCGCTCGACGGGTTCGGGCCATCGGCGGCCGCCGGGCCGGGGCGTCATGATGTGGCTTCGCACCCGCTATGCCGAATCGGTCACCTGGCGCGAACTCGGCTACTTCCTGCTGCTGGCCGCCACCACTCCCGTCCTTTACGCGGCGCTGGTATCCGCGCTGGTCTTGCAGCTCTGCGCCATTGCCGCCCCGCTAATCCTGCTGGGCGGCGACGGCCCGATAGCGCTGGGCCTGGTGAAGGTCGCGACCCCGGCGGCCGCGCTGCCGTACGCGCTCGCCGCGCTCGTGCTGCTGCCCGCCGTTCCCTACCTGCTGGCACTGACCGCCGGTGCGCAGGCCGCGCTCGCCCGAGCGCTGCTCCAGCGCGGATCCGGCGAACGGCTCCAGGCCGAACTCGTCGAGGTTGCGCGCTCGCGGGCGCGGCTGGTCGACGCCTTCGAGGCCGAACGCCGCCGCATCGAACGCGACCTGCACGACGGCGCCCAGCAACGGCTGCTCTCGCTCACCATGAAGCTCGGGCTGGCCCGGGTGGACCTGCCGTCCGGATCTGCGGCCGCCGACAGCATGGCCGACGCCCACCAGGAGGCCAAACAGCTCATGACCGAGCTGCGGGAACTGGTGCACGGCATCCATCCCCGCGTACTCACCGATCGGGGACTGACGGCGGCGCTGGGCGAACTGGCCGATCGCTCCCCTCTGGCGGTCACCGTCGCGGCCGACCTGCCCGGACGGCCGCCCCGCCACGTCGAGAGCACGGCCTACTTCGCCGCCGCCGAAGCGCTCACCAACGCCGCCAAGCACAGCGGTGCCGATCGGGCCGCAGTGGCTGCGCGCTGGGACGACGGCGTCCTCACCCTGGAGATCATCGATGGCGGTGCCGGCGGCGCCGATCCCGGCCGCGGCACTGGACTGACCGGGCTGGCCGACCGGGTGGCGGTGATCGACGGCAGACTGCTGGTATCGAGCCCGGCCGGTGGCCCGACCTGTGTACGTGTGGAGCTTCCGTGCGATCTGAACCGACCGTCGTCCGGGTAGTCCTCGCCGAGGACGGCGTCCTGCTGCGGGAGGGCCTGGCGGGCCTGCTGGCCCGGTTCGCCTTCGACGTCGTGGCCGCCGTGGGCGACGCCGCGGCCCTGCGCGCGGCCGTCGCCGAGCACCACCCCGACCTGGTGATCACCGATATCCGGATGCCGCCGGACTTCTCCGATGAGGGCCTGCGAGCGGCTGTGGAGCTGCGCCACGCCGATCCGGACCTGGCGGTGGTGGCGCTCAGCCAGTACGTCGAGCTGAGCTACGCCGCCGACCTGCTGGACTCCGGCGCCGGCCGCCGGGTCGGCTACCTGCTCAAGGACCGGGTGGTCGACGTCGCCGACTTCGTCGCCGCGCTGCGCCAGGTGGTAGGCGGCGGCACGGTGGTGGACCCGCAGGTCATCCGCCAGCTCATCAGCCGGCGACGAGATCCGCTCGCCGAGCTTTCCCCGCGCGAGCACGAAGTGCTCACGCTCATCGCCGAAGGCCACTCCAACGCTGCCATCGCCCGGCGGCTGGTCGTCACGGACGCGACCGTGGGCAAACACGTCCGCAGTATCCTCGCCAAGCTCGACCTTCCCCAGACCGAGGACACCCACCGCAGAGTCCTCGCCGTCCTGGCCTACCTCCGTGGCCGACCCGCAAACCCGCACGGCGTCCGGAAACTCCTGTCCGAAAAAGAGAACTGCAGGACGGCGCCGTGATCGCGAGGTCCGACGACGCGATCACAGTCAGGGGTCAGGGGGCCCGCGCGTTAGCTTCTGGGCGTGGTCAGAACTGACGAACATGGGCCTCGTAGAGCCGGGGTACTGTCGTCGATCGGATCAAAACCGATGGATAAAACCACGTATCTCCGGCGATGACCGGCGGCTGGCGATGGCGGTACGCCAGATCGACGCTGAAGCTCAGCAGGCGGGGCGGAAGTACGACGGCGGGGGAGGGTAGTCGAGTCCGGTGGAAAACTTCATCACCACCCACCTGCCGTTGCCGAGCTGAACGCCCGCTGCCGGTCCGCGACTCGGTGGTGCCGCAAGCCGCACCTGCTTGGCACTTTAAGGAGAGCGCGCACCAGATGCAGCATAAAGACGGTTATGCCTGATGACGGTTGCGGCGTGACGGAACAGGGGCAGGAGCCCGGCGTTATGAAACTGCAGATACGCCTGAGCTCCATGCGACTCTGCTCTGCTGTGACGGGTAACCGGCGAGCAGAGTCCCGTGCGGGGCGGTGTGCTGCCGCCCCGCACGGTTGGATACTTCGGCACCGCCGTCACAACGTGCGTGGTGCCTACGGATAAAGCTTCCCGGTCGCTCTGCGGTGATAGGTCAGATCTGGCGGATCATGTCCGTCTGAGTGCCGGAGATCTGCACACACCGAACGGTGTAGGCCTTGGATGTGTAATAGATCAGGTCAGTGAGACAGAAGGTGTAGGCGTACTGGCTGTAGTAGGTCCTGAAGTGCACCCACGCCATCTGGGTGACCGAAGTCGACTGCCCGGTCACAGTCGCAGACCGAGAGAGGGCCGTTGCCTCTGCGGGAGTGACGAGCATCACGCCGGCCAGCGTCAGCGCGGTTAATCCGGACGTGAACGCAGCGATTTTCATGTTCTCTCCCTTGCCTTGCTGGTGGCTTTTCTTCCGCCCTGTGAGAGATCAGTGGACGGCGCCGGTGCAGGCATCGCTCCAATCCCCGGGCGGTGCACGAGGACAAGACGGTCGGCTAGCGGTTTTCCTCGTGCAGTAATCAGGTGTAGCTGCTCCCGGGTTGTGCGGTTTCGGGGTGGCCGGTGCACAATCAACACCGCACAACTGCACAGCCGTCCCAGTCGCCCGAGTCGCCTTGGCAGCCCCGGAGGTAGGAGATGGCGCGTCCCGAGCGTCCGGTCGATCCGGAGGCCGGGGTCCTCCAGCGATTCACGTGGGAGTTACGCGAGCTGCGGCGACAGGCCGGCAATCCGGGCTATCGGGAGCTGTCGCGGCGGGCGCACTACGCGCCGACCACGCTGGATCAGGCTGGCATCGTCTCGGCGTGCCGGCAGTGTCCGCCTTCATTTCCTGGCTGCACGATGGTCGCCCCGATAGGTTGACCTTCGCCCGAAGGAGGCGGAACCACCGGCGGCCGGCACGCTGGAGGCCCGCCTGACGGCGTCGTTGTCTTTTATCGCTGGCAGCATCTCGTGCACGACGTCGTGGTGGCCAAGCGCCTGCTGAGGGGGGCCTCCGCGGCGAGCACCGGCGCGTGGGCTGCTGGCGCATCTGGACCGGCAGAGCCCTGTGCAGTCGTCGTCGCTGGTGCGGATCCGGCGTACCCGGGCGCGGGAGCGCCCGCCGATTCTGCTGCCGCAGCAGGTGCAGGCGATCCTCGACGGTTGCGCGATCTTCGATGAGGCGGCAGGGGAGTGGCGTGGCAACCTGCGGGACCGCATGCTGTTCGCGCTGCCGGCCGAGAGCGAATCCTTCTCCGGGGGTCGCTCCGTGGACTGCAGTCAGATTCTCACGTTTGTGCAGCTCATCGGCTGCTGGACCAGGCAGCAGCGACCGCGGCAGGTGTAGTGCAACGGTCTCGTACGGCATGTCATCGTGTTGGTCACCACTTCCCGCAAGTATGTGGCGTCACTCCCGGTGGCCTGGTGCGAGTGCACGAAGGATCAGGTCAGTGGGCACGTAGTTCCTTGATGACCGCGATAGCGTCGCCGACCAGGTCGATGGGGCAGCCCCAGTAGTCGTAGATTCCTCCATTGGCACGGTTACTGCCGCAGATGACGAATACGCCGGTCCCCAGCTGAACTTTGAGACGGGTGGCCAGCCAGCCGACGAAGCCACTGTTGTCCAGGTCGGCCGGGAAGTGAAAGGAGAAGACTCCGAATTGTTCGACACCCTCGTGCCCCTGGGCGAACGGAACCAAGGCGCTCCAGCTCTCGTTGTCCCGGACCACCGCCAGCGTGTCACCGGTAAGGGCTGGTGGGTGGTCGGCCGGAGACTCCTCGAAACACCAGACGCCGTTGTGCACGACGAACCCGGCTGCCGCGATCACGCGTCTTAGGCGTGCTTCGGTCTGCTCCGCAGTCTCCATACTGACGCTGACCATGGGTGGGTCTCCTCGATTCATGTGGCTGTGATCCACTCTGAGATCTTGGGCAGTCACGCCCAGGCAGGGAAAGGCTTCCCCGTCCTGGCGACGATCTTCACAACGTCGTCGCCGACTTGCAGATTCCGGCCGCGTTCACGGCGAGTTACGCGGCATGCTCATCTCGAGTGGTGGCCAACAATGGCGATGACCAGCAGCTGATCCGGTGAGCGGGCCCGGAAGAAGGTGTGGGTCTGCCGCAGCTGGCCGGGCCAGCTGACGGCGGTGCTGGCCAGGAACGCCTTCAGCGCCGCCCAGATGCGCTCGGTGGGGTTGTCGTGCGGGCTGTAGCGCGCTGCGTACAACAGCTCCAGCCGGGGATGCTCGGCCAGGTAGGCGGTGACGGCCTTGGCGTGATGGATGCTGTCGTTGTCGCAGATCACCACGATCGCCGGGGCGGCCGGAAAAGGCGGCAACCACCTGCCGCAACAAGAGCAGGAAGTCGGCCGCGCACCGGCGCCCCAGCCGATACACCCACCGCCCCGTGGTCAGCTCCAGCGCGCCCAGCACGGTGACGTGCCGATTGGTTCCCGGGGCAGGGCGCGCGGCCGGGCGGCGATGGCGGCGACCGTTCGCCGGCGGTCCGGATCGCCCCTGGCGATCAGCTTGGGCCGCCGCCAGAGGGCCACCTGGCGCACCCGCCGATACAGGGTGCGCCGGCTCAGGGCGGGGCGCTGCAGATACCGCCACAGCCGGGGGATGGTCCACGGGCCCGGCCGGGCCGACAGCGCGGCGATCCGGTCGCACAACCGCCGTCCCCCCAGCGGCGGGCGGCCCGAACGTGGGTGGTCGGCCAGCCCGTCCGGTCCCAGCCGGTTGAAGCGCGCGATCCAGCGGCATCACCGCGCGGGTGGCCTGCCGCCACCGGCTGCGCAGAGCGACGCGCAGTGCTCGATCGAGGCGTCCGGAGCATTGGCGAACACGACAGCAGGGCGCATACTGACCACGACCTCGCCGGGGCGGACAGATGGTCTGAGCAACCTCGATCCAACCCCCGGCGAGGCTCATGTCAACGCCCATCGGCCCCGGCGATCTCACACCCTGTTACATGCAGTTCTGGATACGCGCTTGGATCGGCCTCGCTGCTTGACATCCAACGTCCAGGGGAGGGGTGACCCTGCGCCGCGCCGGATCAGTCGTAGGTGGCGATCTCGATGAGGTTGTGGTCCGGATCCCGGATGTACAGGCTGGTGATCGGGCCGAGCGCGCCGGTTCTGGAGACCGGCCCCTCCTCGACGGGAACGCCCGTCGCAGCCAGGTGAGCGGCCACCTGGCCCAGGGAAGAGCTGGTGATCAGGCAGAGGTCGGCGCTGCCGGGCACCGGACGGAGGGCGTGCGGCCGGATCTCGTGCCCGGCCGCGTGCAAGTTGATCTTGCTGCAGCCGAAGGTCAGCGCGTGGCGGCCGTCACCGAAGGTCACCGGCTCCATTCCGAGGGCGTCCCGGTAGAAGTCGATCGTCCGGGAGATGTCGGCCACGGTCAGGACCAGGTGGTCGAGGCTAGCGATGCGGACCGCGAAAGTCTCCTTGACGCTCTCCCAGGCGGCCGGTGGCAGCAGATTCCGGTTGCGGGTGAAGAACGCGTGCAGCGCCGCCCCGTGCCGCGCACGGATGTCCGGGTTGTGCCGTACGACGTCGATCTCGTTCGCGGCTGTGATCAGGACGAATGCCCGAAGCTCGGCATCGCAGGGGTCCACCGGCCGGCTCGTGAAGCGATCGGCGAAGCGCAGGGCGGGATAGGTCGCCCTACGGTCGCAGGAGGCGTAGAGGTACACCAGCGCCTCGGCCCGGGGCCCGATCAGCTCCACCAGTGTGGCCCGATCGGCGAGGTCGAGAAGCCGCCGGTCGAAGCCGTCGGTGCCGTAGGCCGCGTGGCACAGTCCGGCCAATCGCACCTCTTCAGCCGCTCCCCAGGCGTTGAGCTGGACTGCGACGCGCTGCAGGTGCTGCAGGAGCGTTCCGCCGGGGTGGGCGATCTCGGCGGCGCCCTTGGAGATGAGGAATGTCGTCGAATCCGTGAAGGTATCCGCTGTCATGACCCCGGTTATACGCCTCCGGGCGACCACCGGCGCGGGCGGGGGCACGGGTGTGCTCGAACCGGTGGATTCCCCGTCGTGAGAACGGCGGATATCACCCCCAGCGCCATTGAAATGGCCACCGTCATGGAAGTCCGGCCCGATCAGGAGCGTTTCGTCTGACCGGTGGTGGACAGGGGAGCTGGGAGGAGGCGGGCCGGAGAGTTTCCACCGGAAGCCGGGGTTTCGGCCCGCGAGTGAGTGGAACGGGAGTCAGACGGTCGGGGGGGCGGGACCTGACGGACCCCGGGTAACGGCGAGCACCCTGGTCACCGTCGTCAGGCACACCAAACCGTTCGAGCACTCCAGATGAGGTCACTCCCAACAAAGGCAGATGCCGTGAGCAGCCCCCTCCGCGCGATCACAGACGAGCTGAGGTCCCAGTACGGACTGTTCATCGTGGCCGAGATCATCGATGGCCCATCGGCGGGGGGAGCTATAGGGATTATACCAGACAGAACGCTAATTCTGTCTTGTATAGGAATTTATCGCACCGCATGTCCATGTTCGGGGACAGGTGCACCGCCCACCGCTCCGGATCGGGCCGACACCGCCCCCGTGCACGGATTCCCGGAACGGTTGCAGGTGGCGATGGACAGGAAACCGAGGCGGAAGCCGCTGAGGGGCCAAGGGGGATCCAGGCTCCGTCTGAGCCGATCCTGGATGATCAAGGATCGGTGGTACGGCGTGCCGTACGCCTGCCGTCATCTCTTCTCTGCCGTCTGGCGCGTTCGTCGCCTGGGCGGTCGCACCTCGAGGCGCCTGGAGAGCTGCAGTGCGTTCGGGTGCGGCGAACACCGTGTTCTGATGGCGTCGTCTTCGTGGTGTCATGTGTGGCGTCGCGCCGGAGGCGCGTGAGGTGGCGGCCGCGTGCGCAACCGGACGCATGCGGTGCGCGGGATGCATGATGCATGCAGTGCGCGTGGAACAGGCCTGTCGCAGGGTCTCGGGCGGGGTCTTCTACCAACCGCTTTCCCGCGTTTGATGCATAATCGCACTTATGCATCACTTGTGATTTCTCCCCTGCGGCCACGAAAACCCCGCCCCCGTCCTCTTCCCACCCCGCAAACCACGACACATGAACGCAGCCGCATGGGTGCATGCCAGGGTCGAGGCGCAACCCGCACCGGCCGGAGCCGATCCCTTTCCAGTCCCGCCGGCGATCCGTCGATCATCTGTCTGATCGCCCCGCCGAGGCGACTTGCCCGCCGATCGGCAACCAGGCCTCGTCCGCTGATCGATGTCGGGGAAAGCTCTCATCCAGCAGACTGAGTCCCGCCACTCCCCTGTCGACCCGTGCGGCTGCACGGTCGGCCGCACGATCATCGCGATCGGCTGGTTCTGCTGGGAATAGACTCACCACGAAACAGAAGATCTTGAGTGGGGAGGAGGGAACCCTGAACAGGCAGACACAGCCCGGGCGCCGGGCCGCGACGCGGGAAGAGCGACCGTTCTTCCTGGTCACCGCGGTGCCCTATACGTTGCTGGCCGCCATCGTCGTGCTCAAAATAGCAATCGCGGAGCCTTCGGCAGGTGAGTCCCTGCTCATCGATCTGGGTCTGTGCGCTCTGGCCGCGGTGTGGATGCTCGGCATGTTCACCCTGCGTCCCGGCTGGTGGGACCGGCCCCGGATCATGGGGGTGTTCTTCACCGGCCTCCTGGTGATCGCGGCGGTCCTGGTGGTGCGGGATCCCGCGTTCGGGTTGTTCACCCCTATCCCCTACATCTACGCCTTCACCCTTCTGCTCTGGCCGTGGCGGCTGCTGGGTGTGGCCGCCACGGCGGTGGTGGCCGGTACGGCGCAGGCCTCCAATCTGGACACCACGACCGGGCTCGGTGTGGCGCTGGCCCTGGCCATCATTACCGCCAACGTCGTTTTGATGGGTGGCACCGCGTGGGTGCTGCGGCTGGCGG
>NZ_BOOJ01000096.1 GCF_016863175.1 Paraplanobispora siamensis | reverse complement strand
CCCGCCATAAAAGAAGCGGCCATCGTCTTTGTGGCGGGTACCGGCAGCACGCACAAACGCTCATGCCCTGGGCCGGTGACCTCACCGGCCCAGGGCCGCCTCACCCGCATGACCGACACCGGTGATGACCACCTCGCCGGTGGCCGGCTTCCCGGTGGCGGCATAGCCGGCGCCGGTCATGATGGCCAGCAGCGCCAAATGCACCGCAGCCGCCACCTGCTGGTGAGCGGTGCGGTTCTTGACGGTCACCTCGGCCGCGGTGGTCCAGGAGATCACCACACCCCGACCGGGATCGCTGCGGATGCTCAAGCCGCCCTCGACGTCGGGGGCGGGTGAGAGGGCGAACCCGGCCTGGCGCAGCACGGTGTGCACCTGCTCCAGAAGCACGGCATCGGCGCGATCCAGCATGGCGGCGGGCTGCTCCTTGTGACGAGGGTGAGCAGCAGCCTGGCACACCTGGCGCCAGCGCCGAGCCGAGGTCACCGCAGGGGCAGCCGACATTTTCGATCTTTTATCGCCGCCTGCGGCTCGCCGTACCCGGCCGGCGCACGCCGTGGAGATACCCTGACCGCATGCTGCGGCCCTGACCTGCGCAGCTCCCCCTCACGCGGTACCGAATCATCTGTTTGCGCGCGAGGGGAGACCCATCATGGCTGCCATCCCATGGCCCGGCGATGAGATCGAGCGTCTGGCCGAACTGCACGCCCTGGGCGCGCTGGAGGTCGTGCCGCATGCGGATTTTTCGGCCATCGCCGAGCTGGCCGCTCACCTGTGCCAGACGCCGATCGCGCTGGTCAACCTGATCGACGCCGAGCGCCAGCACTTCAAGGGTCATTTCGGTACCGCCGAGGTCAGCATGGACCGGCAGGTGGCCTTTTGCCCCTACACCATTTGCGGCCGGGCGCTGCTGGAGATCCGCGACGCCCTGGATGATGAGCGCTTTCGCGATGATGCGGTGGTGGCCGGGGAGCCGTATGTGCGCTTTTACGCCGGTGTGCCGGTGCTCAGCGCCGCCGGTCATGGGCTGGGCACGGTGTGCGTGATGGACCACAGGCCGCGCCGGCTGTCGCCCGTCCAGCGCCGGACGCTGGCCACGCTGGCCACCGCCGCGGCCGCCCAGCTGCAGGCCCGCCACCACGGCGAAGTGCTGCAGCGGCTGCGCACGGTGACGGCGCGGGAGGTGGGCCTGCTGCAGCGCTTGGCCGGTGATCTGCGCGCCCCGCTGGCCGCGCTGCACGCCTGCTTGAAGGTCAGCGATGACGGCGGCGGCCTGGATGCGGCCGCCGAGCACTGCATGGCCCAGGCCTTGGTCCGCCACCGCGCACCGTTGACCGAGCTGGTGGAGGAACTGCTGCTGCTGGCCGGGATGAACAGCCACCTGGCCGCGGTGCTGCGTGAAGGACAGCCGGCAGCCACCAGGCCGCGGTGAGGCTTGCGTGGTGAAGCTGTCGCCCCGATGATCCCCTGGCGGGTGCTGGTCATCGGCCACGGCCGAATCCTATGACGCAGGCTCACCTTCGCTGATGGTGCCCTGCGGCAGAGGACTACGGCGTCGTGGGCTGGGTGGTGTCCAGGCGCCCAGCAGGCCGCCCGGCAGCGGGCGCTGCGCACGCTGCAGGAGCTGTATGCGCGCCTGCCCGAGGTCGCCTGCCAGGGCTTATGCGCCGATTCCTGCCGCAGCCCGATTGATATGTCCACTCTGGAGCGCGAGCGCATGCGCACCACCACCGGGGTACGCATCCCCGAGCGCGCCCACTGGCCGGCCGGGGCGCCGTGCCCGGCCCTGAGCGCCGAGGGCCGCTGCACCGGGCACGCGGTACGGCCGACCATCTGCCGCCTATGGGGCGCCGGCGCCAACGCGGCGATGCGCTGCCCGCACGGCTGCACCCCCGAGGGCGGCCTGCTGCCGGACGCGCAGCTGATCGACCTGATCCTCACCTCGCTGGAGATCGGCGGCCACCGCGCTTTTGCTGACGTGGGCGACCAGATCCGCGCCCTGGCCGCCGACCCTGCCCTCCAGCCCCTGCTGACCCGGCTGATCAGCGGGGATGCCACCGCCGCTCCGGCCATCGTGGCGGCGATCCGCGGCCGCCGCCACGATGAGCCCGATCCCGCCGCCCCGCAGGAGCGCTGATGACCACCCCTGCCGCCCGTGCCGTGAGCCCCGCCCTCTCACTCCCTGCTGGGAAGGTGATCACGCAATGAGTAGCGTCCCCACTCCCGCCGTCCGGCGTCGCGCAACTGTCAGCGCCGAATTAGCCGGGCATGCCGCGCTGGCCCAGGCCGCGCTGGCGGCCGCTGGGCTGGTCCCGGTGACCATCGTCCATGGCGAGGCTCTCGACGAGCTGGAGCTGATCTACACCGAGTTGTCCCGCCAGGCTGCCCGCTGTGGCAGCGTGCACGCGATCGAGCGCGGCGGCGACTACACCACCGTGCTGTTTTCCGGCGTTGATGCGCTGCAGGCGCGGCTGGCTTTCATGGCCGGGCGGGCCGGCACCGGCAGCGTGTGGCGGGAGGTGACCAGCAGCCGGTGGCAGTCCTGTGCCGGCACCAGCGGCTCCACCTGCCCGGCCTCAGCGGCGTTGTCGGCCACCACCAGTACCCCGCGGCCCTTCTGGGCGCGCTCGGCCAGCACCGACCGATACAGCGCCAGCATCTCCGGCCCGGTCGCGGGCAGTTCCTGGTCGCGGTGGCCCATCGCGCGCAGCAGCTGCCCGGCTGCGGCCTCCACCGGCTCGATCTGGCCCGGGGTGTAGCCGTGCAGGTCCACGAAGAACACCCCGCCCGGATACCAGCCTTCTTTCAGCACCTGGTGTGCGGCCACCAAGGCCAGCGCGGTCTTGCCCACCCCGGCCATGCCCGCCACCGCCGCGGCGAGCACTACCGCGGTCTTGCTCGCGGTTTCGGTGCGCTCAGCGTGGGGGGTGAGGCATTCCAGGAGCTGGCGGCGGATCTCGTCGCGGCCGGTGAAGTCCGGTGGCGGGGCCGGCACTCCGGCCAGCGCCGGCAGCGGCGGGGGCGCCGGGGGCAGGTGCACATCTCCGGTGTGGATCGGCGCACGGTTACCGGCGCCGACTGCCACGGCCCGTTCGCCGATGGCCAGGGGACCGGTATGGGTGCCGATGGCCGGCCCCGCGCCATGGGCGTGGGCACTGCCCGGCCCGCTGACCTGCGCACGGTCGGTGACCTGGCCGACCACCATGCCTCCGGACACGGTGCCGATCCCCGGTGATCCATCTCCCGAGGTCGTCGGCCCGGAACCAGCATTGGCAGCGGCGGCCGATGAGCGGAGCTGCAGCCACAATGCGGCCCCGCCGACTCCCAGCCCGACCAGGCCCACCAGCATGCTGATCACGCTGTCACGCTGATCCAGCCGTGCCAGCACCGGGTCGGGCAGGTCGAGCGGATCGGCCAGAAAAAACAGTGCCGCTCCACCCACCAGCGCGCCCAGCGCGGCGCTGCGCCACCGGTGCCGCGGCTGCGCAGCACCCTCAGGAGAAGCCGGCATGCTTTCACGATGACGCCTTCGGGCGGGAATGTCCCCGCCTGTAGCAGACCCGTTACCGCCAGCGTGTCACCGCCCATACGCAACGGCTGGTCGAGCTGGCCCTGTGGGCTGCCTGCGCGGTTCTCAGTTGGCCCACCCGGCCCGATGCTGAGGCGGCTGCCGGAACAGTGGTCGGCTTGAGAGGTGGGTCCTTTCAGCGGGGCGGTGGGGACAGGCGCATGTGGGCGTTTGAGTCGTGACGCGAGGAGAAAAAGGGGGTCTCTACGCGGGCGGGCGGCGCCGGTCAGCGCGGCAGGCGCCGATGTTCGTAGCAGCCGGTGGAGGGGTTGAAGACACCGATCCGTTCGGCGGCGGTCAGGTGGGCATACAGCAGCACCGCCTCTTCCAGGACCTGGCCCCACGGGCGGCCGGTGGTGCGGCAGATGGCCTCGAGGGCGGCTTGAGCGCGACGAGTGAAGGTGTGCTGCTCACCGGCGACGGGGTGCGAAGTGGCAGACAACGGGTGCCTTTCCGATGCGGTGGGGGATACCTGGGCGCGTGAATGGTGCGCTGGGGCGCTGTCGTCGCTCAAGAAAGATCCAGCGGGGGAGCACCACACAGGGCGCGCAGCTCCTCCAGCAGGCGTGCGGCGTGCGGCCCGGTCGACAGTTGGTGCTCGGCGTAGGCGCCGGCGAGGGCGCTCATCATGCCCCAGGTGATCGCGGGGTTGGCCGTGCCCGCGCGCAGGCGGCCGATGGCGCCGGTGAGCCGGCCGGTCAGGTGCTGCGCCGTCAGCTCACTGGGCAGGCGCATCTCGGTCATGCGCTCGTCGTCGTGGATGCGGTAGGAGAAGACGATCACATCGGGGCGCATGGGGAAGGGCTCCAATCGAGGCAGGGCTGCGTGCGGTGGCGCCGGCGCGGCAGGTCTGGGCGGGCAGGCCGTACGCGGTGAGCTTGGTCGGGTACTGGCAAAAGCCGGCCACGCCGTCGGGGAAGTGGGAGCCGACGCTGCGCAGCAGTTCTTCTTCGTCGGTGCGGGTGATGTCGTCGAAGCCCGCCGTGGCGGTGTAGGTCCAGCCGTCACGCAGCTCGTGCTGCACGGACAAGTCGGCATACACATGCGCTGCGGTGTCGATGACGTGGGCCAGCGTGCGGTCGTAGCGGTCCTCCTCCCAGCCGCACGCGCCGACGGTGATGAGGCGGGCCATGCTGAGCAGTGCCTGGGTGGTGCTGGCGCCAGCGCGGGCGCAGCCAAGCGCGGCGTCGGTGGGGAGTGATGTTCGAGCGGTTCTGCCACCACAACGGCATCACCGCCCGGCTGGCCAAGCCGCGCTCTCCCGCCAGCGGCGAGATCGAGCGCTTCCACAAGAGGCTGCGGCATGAGTTCCTGGACCAGGCCGGCCCGTTAACGCTGCTCTCGGCTTTCGGATCGCGGAGATGATGCACAAAATCCATGCAACGCCTTCCAGGAGCTCTTCACTGGAACGATGCAAGGAGTTTTAGAGCGCGATAGGCATACCGCAGCCGGTTGAGGCGGCCAGGAAAATACCGCAGAAAATGTATTCGACTCTCCCCTCATGGTTTGACGACAACATGGAAGTCGGATCATAGATTCCCAGTGAAGCAGTGCCAGCCGGTCCCTTATTTTAGGGATAAAAAAGGGCTGGATAATCATCGCCTCCGAGGAGGGCGCGCGCGTGCGCAGAAAAAAACTGCTGGTATTCTTTATGGCGATCTGCATGGTGGTGGTCGCATTCGCCGGTTCGGCGTACGCCGAACCGGCGCCAACGGCTCCACCCACGTCAGAACCATCACCCACGTCAGAACCGGTACCGGCGGACCCGCCCGCGCCGGATCCGGCGCCCACCCCGACCCCCGCTCCGGAAAACGATCCGTCGGTATCGGTTCAGGCAGTCGGGTGCTCGAATTCAAGTTGCACCGGGAAAGACCCTCAGGCCAACGGCTGCGGGGCCGACTCCTACACGACCAAAAGGCGCTATGACACCGTGGGTGGAGCCGTCACTCTGGAATTGCGGTACTCATTCGCCTGCAACGCTTACTGGGCACGCTTGACGACCAACACCGCAAGTAGCATTTACCGCCGAGCCTACATCCGCGAATACGACCGCAACCACACCTACCTGCGGGGGTATGCGAAGACCATCGGTAACGGCGCCAGCGGCACCTTCAGCGGCTGGACCAAGATGATCGGCTACCACGGGGCCCGCGACGTCCGGGCCTGCTGGAGGCTCACGTACGGCCCCGGCCGTGACCCCTACGGATCAACCTACTGCACTGCCTTCGATTGAGCGCAGGCCGTGTGACATCCAGTGTGAGACGGCGCATCTGATCTTCCCGCCGTGATGCGCCCGGGCCCCTGAGCGTCGGATCTGACCTGGAGGAAGCGATGAGGGGTGGCATGTCGCGCGCAGCCGGGGTGCTGGCGATGCTCATCGTGGTGCTGGCGCCGGTGCCGGCGCAGGCCGCTTCGCCTGCGCCGGCAGCACCGATCATGTCGGCAACTCAAGATCCGCACCCTGCGCCCGATCCGCCGCCCCAGCCGGTCGCGGCTGTTGAGGGCGCGGTCGAGGCTGCCGCGCGGGATCGTGTCTTGGGTGCCCAGTGGCGGCGTTCGGCCGACCGGGCGTGGACCACTATCGGCGATGCCAGCGGATTTCATGTGCTGGTGGCCACCGAGCGCAGCGGGTATGCCTGGCGGACGGTCGCGACCCTGGCGGAGCCGGGCTTCGATGCCGACCAGTGGATCGGCAACGCCTGCCTGACCCGCTCGGGCCGGCATGCGGTGGTCGTCTACGCCCCGCGCACCTTCACCAACAGGGAGGAGTTGTTCAACCGGGGGGCATTCACCGCCGTGGTGGATCTGGCCGACGGCCGGGTGCGCAAGGTCGCGGTGCAATCTTCCATCGCCTACCACAATCCCGGGTGTGGTGATGGGGAAAGCGCGGTGCTCAGCCAGGGCGGTGGCGAGCGCATGCCCAAGACCCGGCTGTTTCGGCTGGATGCGGCCACCGCCCGGCTGGGTCGGCCGCTGGAGCTGAGTGGCCAGGTCACCTCGGCGGTACCGGTGGATTCGGCCATCGTGGCCGCCGCCGGCCCCGGTCTGATCAAGCTGGATGCGGCCGGGCGGCGCAGCGAGCTGGTCTCGGCCGCCTCCGTGCCCGCCCACCTGACCGTGGACGGTGCGGGTGGCGTGGTCTACCTGGAGCACGCGCGGGGCCAGGCCCAGGTGCGCCGGCTCGTCTCGACCGCGCCCGGATCCGCGGCCGTCACGCTGGGCCACGGGCCGCTGACCGAGGTCGGCATCGACGCTGCGGCCGGGCAGGTCTATCTCACCGGGGAGCTGACCACCTCCTCGGCGCTGCCGGCCACGGTCACCAAGCTGAGCGTGCCCAAGGCCGCAGGGGTCTCCTCGGCCGGCCGCGCGGCGCTGACGCAGGTGATCCACGATCACCGGCCCGACCCTCGCCTGCCGGCGCGCGATTCGGCCCTGGCCGATCACGTCCGGATCGACATGATCGCCACCGCGACCGGCAGCCGGCTGGCTTTCGGGCTGACCCCGCACGATGCCTCCGCCGCCGGCCGCGCGCTGCATCCCAGTCTCCTGCGGGCCGCGCCGTCTGCTGCACCCCGCGCGGCGCAGCAAGGCGACCCGGCCGATCCGATCGAAGAGGAGCGCACCTGCGCCGTTGCCCGCAACGACCCGCGCAACCAGGCCACCCAGCCCAAACCGCGGCAGGTGGAGTGGGCGGCCGACCAGGCCGTGCGTGGCGCGCTGACCGTGCCGCGCGAGTCGAACTGGAAAGGCCTGGGCATGCCGGCCTACAGCCCTCAAGGCCTGTTCCCGCGTACCACCTTGAGCGGTGTGCCCGACAGTGACATCCCGGCCCAGGTCATGTTGGGGATCTTGGCGCAGGAGTCGAATCTGTGGCAGGCCTCCCGGGTCGCGCTGCCCGGGGTCACCGCCAATCCCTTGATCGGCAACTTCTACGGCTTGTCCTACACCTCCACCGGCTCGCTGACGGACTGGGAGATCAACTGGGCCGAGGCCGACTGCGGCTATGGGGTCAGCCAGATGACCGATGGCATGCGCCTGCCGCATCGCACGCCCGCCGGCCAAAGCGTGCTGCCGTATCAGACCCAGCGAGCCATCGCCCTGGACTTCGCCGCCAACATCGCCGCGGGCGTGCAACTGCTCGGCCGTAAATGGAACGAGGTACGCCAGGCCGGTCTGATGATCAACAACGGTGACCACCGCAAGCTGGAGAACTGGTTCTATGCCATCTGGGCCTACAACTCCGGCTTCTACCCCGAGTCCAACCGCTTCGGGGTGGACCGGTTCGGAAAGCCCAACAACGGCGCCTGGGGTGTGGGCTGGGCCAACAACCCGCTCAACCCGGCCTACGACATCACCCGGCGGCCGTTCATGGAGTTCACCTACGCTGATGCCGCCCAGCCGCAAAAGTGGCCCTACCCGGAAAAGGTGCTGGGCTTTGCGGGCCACCCGATCGAGGCGATCGAGTCTCCCGACACCCTCGTCGCCGGCTTCCGGCCGGCATGGTGGGCCGGCGATGGCAGCATCGGGGTGCAAAACCGGCGCAACGTCAAACCACCCGTCGACCAGTTCTGCGATGCCAGCAACGAGTGCAATCCTGCGGCCGGGACGGCGGCCTGCACCCGCGCCGACTCCAAGTGCTGGTATCACCAATCCAGCACCTGGAAGCCTGACTGCGATGCCACCTGCGGCAATGAGCTGCTGCGATTCGATCCGGGCTATCCCTACCAAGGTGATGGCGCCTCCTATCCGCCCACCTGCAGCCGCACCGGCCTGCCGGGCAACGCCCTGGTGGTCGACAACCTGCCCGCCTCGATCCCTTCGGCCCGTCCGGGATGCTCGCATCCGGGCTCATCAGGCTCCTTCGCCTTGGCATTCGCCGGTGACGGGAGCGGAAACTATCCCGCCAAAATCGACTTCCACCAGCTCGGCGCCGGGTACGCCGGCCACTTCTACTTCGCCCACACCCGAACCGGCAGCATGTATGCCGGCACCATGCAGGTGACCGGTACCTGGACGCTAGATCGGCCGCTGAGCGGCTGGATGCGGGTGCTGGTGCACCTGCCCGATCACGGCGCCCATACCCAGCAAGCGCGCTATGCGATCGACACCGGCAACGGCTTCGCCGCCGACTCGGCCATTGCCTCCCAAAAGGGCAAGCCAGTCCGCTATCTCTCCCAAGCGCGCAAGGCCAACATGTGGGTCTCGCTGGGCGTCTACCCGGTCACCGGCACCCCGCGGGTCCGGCTCAGCAGCCGCACCCTGGACGGCTACGGCGAAGAAGACATCGCCTTCGATGCGGTCGCCTTCCAACCGCTGCCCGGCCGACCCCGCCACCAGGTCGCGGTGCTGGGCGACTCCTACGCCGCCGGTGAGGGCGCCGGTGACTACTACGCCGAAAGCAACGCCTCCCACGGCACCACCCGCTGGAACGCCTGCCGGCGCAGCGCCGACGCCTGGAGCCGGAAACTGGTCTTGCCCACCACGCGCACCCCGCTGGGGCAGTTGGCCGATGACTGGAGCACCGATGCCGAGCTGGGGTCGGTGGCCTGCTCCGGCGCCAAGACCGAGAATGTGCGCTCCAACAGCAGCAGCGCCTGGCCCCGCGGCGATGGGCAGTTTCGCGAGATTTCCCAGATCGATTCCGGAGTGCTGACCCCCGCCACCACACTGGTCTTGCTCATCATCGGCGGCAACAACAGCGACGGGTTCTCCGATGCGATCGAGGAATGTTCCCTCAGACGCGACTGCCAGAGCGCAGATACCTTCCCCGAAGGCTTCCTGCCGCACTTCAAGGGCCTGATCGACATTATGCTGCCGGACCTGGAGCAGACCATCGCCGACATCCGCGCCCGCGCGCCCGCCGCCGAGATCGTGCTCGTCGGCTATCCGCGGTTGTTCGGCACCGCCGATTTGTGTCCCCTGTACAGCGTCGGAGAGCGGGTGGCACTAGGAGAATTGGCCGTCTACTTGGACTTCCAGCAAAACCACAAGCTGCTGAACATGCCCAATCGCCAGCACGTCTCCTTCGCCTCCGCCCTGACCGCTTTCGGAGGGCAGGGCGCGTGCGGCGACGGCGGAGAATTGATCAACAATGCCGTCCGCGGCCCCAAGGGCGAGGGCGACTACCACATCGGCGATCCCCTCATCGCCCCATGCTGGGCCTGGCTGGAGGTCGGCCTGTGTGCCAGCCGGGAGTCCTTCCATCCCAAGGACTCCGGCACCGACACCTACGCCCAGCTCATCCGCAACCACCTCGATTCCATCTTCTACCAAGGCCACACATAGACCCCCGGCCCGTTCGGTCGGCAGAGTGCGCAAGCTCGATCGCACTACTCCACTCGCTCATGGACGACATCCGGACGCAACGCCTGGTAAGACGCCTCTGCGGGGAGGGGCCGTCTAAAAGGCGGCCACGCAGCCACCGAGCGATGCGACGGAATTTGTCACTCGCCCCCTGTATCTGTGGGCAATGGCAACCTTCGTGCTGATCCACGGCGGCGGTGACAGCGGCTGGTCCTGGCATCTCCTCGAAGCCGGACTGCGCTCGCGGGGACACCACACGCTCGCCCCCGACCTGCCATCAGACAACGTCTACGCAGGGCTGGACGACTACGCCGACGCCGTCGTCAAGGCCGTCGGCGACCGGCGCGATCTCGTGGTCGTGGGCCACTCCTACGGCGCCTTCACCGCGCCCCTGGTCGCCGATCGGCTCCCGGTGGAGGTCCTGGTCCTGCTGGCGGGGATGATCCCGGCCCCCGGCGAGCGGCCGGACGACTGGTGGCAGACCACCGGGTGCGTGCAGGCCAGGCAGGAGGCGGGCCTGTCCGGCATCGACGATCCGTTCGAGAGCTTCTACCACGACGTCCCACGCGAACTGGCTGAGGAAGCCCTGCGCCGGGAACGCGATGAATCCCCTCGCGCGGGGCGCGAACCCTGGCCGCTGAAAGCCTGGCCAGAGGTGCCCACGAAATTCATCCTGTGCAGGGACGACCGCCTCTTCCCGGCCGGCTTCTTCCGCAGGCTCACGCGGGAACGACTGGGCATCGTGCCCGATGAGATCTCCGGCGGCCACTGCGTCTTCCTCAGCAGGCCGGACGCCCTGGCGGACCTGCTGGAGAGCTACCTCAAGCGCTGAGGGCCACGCAGGTCCGGCACGGCCGTACCTCAATCACCTGATCGCCGGGCCGCACCCTGCCGACCGCGGCCATGGAGTGGCTCGCATGACATGAGGCGCTGTTCAGCCGCTGGACGGGATGCGATAGACGGACACATGAGAACGCGACTCGGCGGTGAAGGCCGCTGTGGCCCGGTCGGTGCTGGCCGGGCAGATCAAGGTCGCGGCCCGGCCCAGTGAGCAGCTGACAGTGGACAGCGTCCGCGTCGAGCTGCGCGCTGAGCTGACGCGCACGCGCGCCACACTGGAGCAGCACCGCCGCGACCATAACGCCCGCGCCGGGCCAAGAGCACGCCCCAGGCCGCTGCTTGCCAGAGCGATCTGGTCGCGGCCTTGGCCGCCCGAGATCGCATCGAGTGCATCAAGGGCCGTTCAGTCATCCAAGGGCCGGCGGGCATAGCGGGCTTCCCAGATCGCTCGCCGCTGCTGTGCCTGCCAGTGCTGCAGCGCCTTCAACCGGTGCTGCGCTTCCGGCGCGACGTCGGGGTGACCGGAGTTGATCGCCCGGGTGTACCAGGAGCAGGCCTGTTCCAACCGGCCCTGCTGCTGTTCCAGAAGGCCGAGGTTGACCATCGCTTTCGGGGCCCATTCGGTGTGGCCGGACGCGATCGTGCGGGTGTACCAGGTGCGCGCTTGGTCGATGTTGCCCTGCTCCTCCTCCAAAAGGCCGAGGCCGGCCATCGCTTTCGGAGCCTGATCGGCGTGGCCGGACGCGATCGTGCGGGTGTACCAGGTGCGCGCTTGGTCGATGTTGCCTTGCTGGTGTTCCAAAAGGCCGAGGTTGACCATCGCCATGGGGGCCTGATCGGCGTGGCCGGACTCGATCGCGCGGGTGTAGCAGGTGCGGGCTTGGTCGATGTTGCCCTGCTCGTGTTCCACGACGCCGAGGTTGACCATCGCGTGCGGGGCCTCGTCCGGGTGGCCGGAGGCGACGGCCTGGGTGTACCAGGTGTGCGCTTGGTCGATGTTGTCCTGCTTGCGCTCTAGGTTGCCGAGGTTGACCATCGCGTGCGGGGCCTCGTCCGGGTGGCCGGAGGCGACGGCCCGGGTGTACCAGGTGTGCGCTTGGTCGATATTGCTCTGCTCCTCCTCCACGACGCCAAGGCCGATCATCGCCGGTGGGGCCTGATCGGTGTGGCCGGACGCGATCGTGCGGGTGTACCAGGTGCGGGCTTGGTCGATGTTGCCCTGGTCGCGCTCTAGGTTGCCGAGGTTGACCATCGCGTGCGGGGCCTGATCGGCATGGCTGGACTCGATGGTGTGCAGGTACCAGTGCCGGGCGGCAGAAGGGAACCCGTTGGTATGCAGACGCCGCGCCAGGGTGGATGCGGTCTGCGCCGACACCATGCTTGAGGGCATCGAGCGCAGCAGGCGATCGGCTGCGGGAAGGTCACCGCGATCTATGGCGGTGGCTGCCAGCGTGTAGCGCTGGCCGGCCTGCAGGTGAGCTTCGGCGTAGTCCCATAAGGCCGGGCTGATCGGCCAGCCGGCCAGTTCGGGTTCCTCGGCCACCACCGCCAGCAGCGGATGCGGCTCATAGAAGGAGCCGAAGGCGATCAGTTGCGGCCGCGTCGCTGTGGCCGGGACACTTGCCCAGGCCAGCGCTCGGGTGAAGGCATCAGCCGGCAGGCGGGTGCGCTTTGGCAGGTTCGCAATCTGGCGCCGGTAGGCCTTCCACAGCCGCTGCAGGGCTTTCTTGGTCAGGCGGGCCGGGACCTGGGCGCGCTGCCAGTCGGTGGCCGCGCGCAGCAGCGCGATCCGGTCGGCGGCCTGCTCGCTCGTGCCGAGCGTGAGCGCGTGGCGCAGCTGATCCAGTGCGACCATCAGGCGGCCCATCAACAGCTCACGGGCCGCATCGTCCAGCAGCGGGCCCAGGCGGTGGTAGGCGGGTTCAGAGGAGAGCTGGGTGCGCTCGTCGGCGGTGAGCGTGCCCAAGACCAGGTGCAGGGCGCGTTCACGCAGCAGCTCGCGCACGTGCCCGGCCAGCCGCAGGGGCTCCTCGCCGTCCAGGCCGGTGATCTGCTGGTGCACGGTGATGGCGAGGAGCAGGTGCTTGGGCACGGCGGCCAGGCGCGCCTGGGTGAGGCTCTGCAGCAGCGGTGCGGTGAGCTCGCCGAGCCGGTCGGTGTCGATGGCATCCAGCCACAGCACCACGCCGGCCTCCGGCTCGGCCCAGCCCAGCGCCTGGCTGATCAGGTCGCTCAGGCGCACGGTGGGGTCGTCGACGAAGGCGGCCAGGCGCCAGGTGGGCAGGTGGCTGCGCAGTGCGTGGGCCAGGGTGTGGCTGGTGCCGGCCAGGCGCTCGCCTTCAATGACGATCAGCCGCGGGGTGCCGGGTTCATCCAGACGGGTCAGGGCCGCAGCCAGGGCGGCGTCGCAGGCGCGGGGGATGTGCGGCGGGGGAGTATCGGCGTCGGCGAAGCGGGAGCGGTGCACACCCAGCTGATAGGGGTCGATCTCATCCAGGCGGGGTGGGCGGCCCGTGGCGTCGGTCAGGCGTAGCTGCCCGGCGGGGGCCGGCTGGGCGTGCCACCGATTCCAGGCTTCGGTGGCTGCGGCCACGGCCAGGGCGGCGATCAGCCATCCCCAGCTGAAGGTCCCCTCGTCGAGGACCTGGTTGCTGAAGACAGCGGTGGCCACGAGCAGCCCTGCGGCGCCGTAGCCGCCGATGCGGATCCGGGTGGAAGCCTGCACGCCGCTGATCGCCCTTTCTGCTGATAGCTGTCCCCCGAGCGATCCCTGTTCCACTACAGCACGGAATACAGCAAGTGCGTCAAGTGATGACGGAAAGGTCTGTCGCCTCTCCTGCAGGGGTTCGGCCGGGTACATGCTCCTGCAGGAGAGGCGGATTAACCGAGCCGAGCCGGGCCGCGGAGGCTGCGGCAGTGTGGGAGCGCGGGGGAGAAAACCTCTCCGCACGGCCGCTGCGGAGCACCGATCCTGTCCGGTTTGCGGGGCTTTCGTGATCATCGGAGGGGGCCGGGTATGTCCGGGTGGCATCTCGGCCGACCCGGCCGGGGAGGTAAAACCGATCCTCGCCCGCAGCGCTGATGGCAGCGCGCCTACGCTGGGGAGTCAGCGGGCCTCCTACCCGGTCAGAGCCGATCTTCTCGCGGTAGGAGGCCCGGCCACCCGTAGCGTTACCGGGTGGCGTCGTGATCGCCGGCCAGCCAGATCAGCCAGGCCAGCCACACCGCCAAGCGCACGGCCGCCAGACCGGTGCGGATCGTCTGGTGGCGATCACCATCAGAATGGGGAGCATCCATCGCTCGTTGCCCTCCTTGCTCTGCCGGGCCATCCGGAAGATCCGACCGGATGATCCAGGTGAGCGCGGAGCAACGACGGTAACCGTCCTTGTGAGCCGACCTTAGGACATCGACTTACCGGCTCCCGGTGGCCATTGGAGCCTCGGGGTGAGAGATTGTCTCCCGCAGCGGAGGGGTCTGCACCCGGCGCAGGGATGCTGCCACCCCATCCTGCCCGCCGGCAAAGCCGTCAAGCAGCGGGGGAGCGGCGTCATGGTCATCGTGGCCGGTGGCGCCGTAGGGGCCGAACGGCCCCACCTGCCCGCGGCGGGTCGCGCCCAAGGTGGGCGCGCCTTTACGGCGGTGGGCATGGATGAGCATGTGACTCCCCAGGGGCGTGACCGACCCTGATCAGCAGGACCTGTGCCCGGGCGCCGCCCTGCTAGACATAGCGCGATAGCCGAGCCCAGCCCGGGGTAGTGCAAGAGCGGGTGCCGGATGCATTGTCCGACCCTCGCATGCGGAGCCCGCAGCCATCTCCTCGCTGGGTCATCTGGTGGCTGCAAGCTCCGCCCCCGCACGACGGCTCGGGACGGTTAGGCGATCACTGGTGCACGTCGCACATGCATGGCAGGTGCGCATACTCCTGACCGGGCAGCGGGGTGATCTCGGCGGCGGCCCCCTGCAGGTCGACCTCGAGAGATGATCGTCCAGGCCAAGAGGGGTAGAAGGCCGGCCGGGCCCGCATCTTGGACAGGACGTGGAACAACGGTGCTCGGGATGCGAGCCCGCGCGAGGACCGCAGCTTCCTCGGTGCCGCTGCTTGCGCAGCATGCGGGTGTTTCTACCACGCCCACCATGTACGGGGAACCGGATCACGCCGATACGCCATGTGATGCTCTTTCACCGTGACGGGCGATTCCCTGTTCGCCCGCATCACTACAGGCGCTGGTCGAGGGATCGGCTATGCGCATCAGGGACGCGGCGGTCGCTGGTGCGACCGCCGCGTCCCTGATTACCGGACAGATCTTAGTGGGGGAAGTAGGGGTCCCAGCCGCGGCCGATGGCGATGGCGTCGGCGAAGGTGTTGTTGCCCCGGCCGTTCCAGATGTGCAGTGCGCCGCCGTCGACGGCGCCCAGGTCGGCCTGGCCGTCGCGGTTGACATCGCCCAGCGTCATCAAGGTTGCGGCATACGGGCTCCAGCCGCGGCCGATGTCGATGGCCTCGGCGAAGGTGTTGTTGCCCCGGCCGCTCCAGATGTGCAGCACCCCGTCCTTGATGGCGGCCAGGTCGCTGCGGCCGTCATTGTTGAAGTCCCCGGCAGTGGGGCGGCTGTAGGCCGACCAGCCGGCGCCGTAGGTGATGGCGTCGGCGAAGGTGTTGTTGCCGCGGCCGTTCCAGATGTAGAGCGCGCCGTTGAAGGTGGCGAACACATCACCGATACCGTCGGAATTGAAATCCGATCCTGACTTCGAGTGCATGTCGTTGACGATGCGTGAATACCTGACCGGGATGTACTGGCTGGTCATGCTGGACCACGACTCATCGCCCCGCTGACCGTGGGAATTGACGGCAGGACCCTTGGCCCAGTCATTCTCCCAGCCATTGCCGTCGGGATTTCCCGCGCCGTTGAGCGAGTAGGTCCACGCACCCTGACTGTGGTCGGCCTCATTCTTCCAGCGGGCGAACAACTCCATGTGACCCTCGCGCAGGATCGCATCTCCCGGCAAGAGGTGGTGCATGCTCGGCAGGGTGTCGATGTCAGCAGAGCGCAGGAAGTCGGAGGTGCTGTTGCCGCCCTTGGCTGCGTTCGCGGTGATGTGCCAGGCCATCGACACCAGGCCCGAGCAGTCGGGCCCGTAGCGGTTATCGCCCTCCACATCGGTGATCAGCGTTGCGGAGCCGCGGGTCTTGTTGTAGCGGACGTTGCGCTCGACCCAGTTCTGGGCTCGGGCCAGCACCTCCGAGCGGGTGATCATCCCGTTGGGGGAACTTGCGGCATGCGCCTGACGCGGGATGCCGGCGACGTCGACGGCGGTCAGGCCCAGCGTCGCCAATACGAGCGTGAACCCGGCGGCCAGCCACCGGCCGAGTGAGCGGTGGAATTTTCTCATGGTCTGGATTCCTTTCGGAAATGTTGCTGCGCCGAAAGGTTGGCTGGTGGCGGTGGAAAACCTCTGTAAGTCCCGTGCAACAAGAGGCGGCGGAGGAATAACCGAGGCTGGCGGGTCGTCGGCGCGACCTTTAATGTCTGGTGTAGATCACGCGAAACGGGGAGAGTCCATGGAGTTACGGCTCCTAGGTCCGGTAGAAGTGTGGAACGGTGGGCGACAGGTGGCGGTCGGTGGCGCCAAACCACGGGCGTTGCTGGCTGCGCTGCTGCTGGAGGCCGGCCGGGTCGTCACCAGAGAGCGGCTGGTCGAGGCCATCTGGGAGGACGATCCGCCGACGACCGCACGCGGGGTGGTGCAAAGCTATGTCGCCTCGCTGCGCAGGGCCTTCGCCGGTGCGGCGCTGCCCGACATCATCGTCTCCCACCGGCTCGGCTACCTCGTGCAGATCGCTCCCGGCGTTTTGGACAAGGAGGTCTTCGAACGGCTCGTCACCGAAGGGCGTCAGGCGGCGCGCAACGGCGGTCACCGGGAGGCGGGGCAGACCTTCCGCACGGCTCTGGGGCTTTGGCGGGGCGAGGCCCTGGGCGGGATCGGCACCTCCTACCTGCATGCCGAAGCCGTCAGGCTGGGAGAGCTGAAGATGGCGGTCACCGAAGAGCGCATCACCGCCGATCTGGCAGCGGGCGACGACGATCAGCTCATCGACGAGCTCATCGAGCTGGTGGCGCTGCACCCGGGGCGTGAACGGCTGCGCCGCGACCTCATGGTGGCGCTTTACCGAGTGGGCCGGCAGGCCGACGCTCTGGCCGTCTACCAGCAGGGCAGGCAGGTCCTCATCGAGGAACTCGGCGTCGAACCCGGCCTTGAACTGCGTCAGGCCCAAGAGGCGATCCTGCGCTCGGACCCAGCACTGAAAAACCCCGCCAAACCGGTCGCGCGCATGCCGCGCCAGCTGCCCCGCCCCGTGCCCGATTTCACCGGACGTCAGCAGGAGTTGGCGGCGCTGCGCGAGCGCCTGACCCGTCCGGCTGCCACGCCGATCTGCGTCATCTCCGGACAAGGCGGCATCGGCAAGTCGGCGCTGGCCCTGCGCACGGCACATGAGATCGCGCAGTTCTACCCCGACGGCCAGCTGCACGTCGAGCTGCGCGGTAGCACGCCGGCACCCGCCAGCCCCGAGGAGACCCTGGGCCGGCTCCTGCGCGAGCTCGAGCCGGCCGGCACGCAGCTCCCTCTCACGCTGGAAGAACGCATCAGCCGCTACCGCACCCTGCTGGCCGACCAACGCAAGCTGGTCGTGCTCGACGACGCCGCCTCTGAGGCGCAGATACGGCCGCTGCTGCCGGGCGGCTCAAGCAGCGGCGTGATCGTCACCTCCCGCAACCGGCTGTCCGGGCTGGCCGGCGCGGCACTGCTCGACCTGGGCATGCTGCCGCCCCAGGCCGCGATCGACCTGCTCACCCAGATCGCCGGCAGGGAACGGATCGCTGCCGACCCCGGCGCGGCGCAGAGCATCGCCGACCAGTGCGGTCACCTGCCCCTGGCCCTGCGGATCGCCGGGGCACGGCTGGCCTCACGACGCCAGTGGTCGGCGCGGCGCCTGGCCGACCGGCTGGCCGACGAGCAGCACAGGCTCGACGAGCTGGCCGCCGGAGACCAGCAGGTGCGAGCGAGTATCGCTCTCAGCTACGCCATGCTGCCCCCCACCGCGAAAACGGTGCTGCGCCGGCTCGGCCTGCTGGGCCTGCCGAGCTTTCCCGTCTGGGTCGCCGCCACCGCCGTGGAAACCGGGCTGCGCCAAAGCGAGCAGCTGCTGGAGCAGCTCGTGGAGGCATCCCTCATCGAGGAGGTGGACGCGGGCACGACGGGTCAGTCCCGATACCGGTTGCACGACCTGATCCGGCTGTTCGCAGCTGAACGCGCCCGCGCCGAGGAGAGCGCGCACGAGCTGACAGCCATGGTCGCCAGGGTGCTCAGCAGCTGGCTGTGGCTGGTCAAGCGGTTGAGCGAAGCCGTTCCCGCCACAGCGATCTTCAAGCCCGCCTGCCGCGGGCTGGCTCTTCCCGTGGCCGATGAGGTGGCGCGCTCGGCGCTCGCCGATCCTCACGCCTGGTTCCGCAGAGAAGAGGAATCACTGATCGTCGGCGTCGAGCTGGCGGCCGCCCTGGACCTCGACTGGCTCGCCGTCGAAATCGCCTGCACCGTCTCAGCGGTGTACGAGGGCAGCCAGTACCTCTTCGACGACCCGTTCGCGGCCTGGCAGCGCATGCACCAGGCGGCGCTCGTGGTCGCCCGGCGAACCGACAACGTGCTGGCCGAGGCGGCACTGCTGGCCGGTCTGGGCCACCTGTACTATGCGCGCGACGCCTTCGTGGAGTCCCGCCAGTACCTCACCCAGGCGCTTTCGCTGTTTCGCGCGGCCAAGGACACCGGCGGGCAGGCCGCCACCCTGGCCGCGCTCGGCGCCTCCTGCCGCGAGCAGGGCTACCTGGCCGAGGCGCTGCATTTTCTCACCCTGGCTGAGGATCTCTGTGGTGATCTCGCCGACGTGGCTGCCAGCGCGCATGTCAAGCGGCTGGCCGGCACCGTCCACCTCGAACGCGGCCACTACTCCGCAGCGTGGGCCGACCTGACGGCCGCGCTGACCCTCTATCAGGAGGCCGACGACGACCGCGGCGTCGGGCTGACCTTGCGCAGCATGTCGCTGTATCGGCGGGCCAGAAAGGAGTACGCCAAAGCCGAGGAGCTCAGCGAGCAGGCGTTGGAGATCTTCCGCAGGAACGGTGACCAGCTGCTGATGGCCTACTGCGAACGCGCGCTGGCCAAGGCCCGCATCCGGCTCGGCAAGCACGATGTGGCGCGCAAGCCGTTGGAGGAGGTGCTGGTCGTGATGCGGGCATTGCAAGATCGCTGGGGTGAGGCTTGTACCTTGCGTACGCCCGGGGAGCTGGACCTGGCCGAAGGCCGGCTCTACCAGGCCAAGAGCCATCTGCAGGAAGCCCTGCAGCGGTGGGAGACGCTGCGCGTCGGCCCGTTTTCAGCGCGTACCCAGCGTGACCTTGCGCTGGTGTACCAAGCGCTGGGAGATGACACCACCGCCGACGCGCTTTTGGCAACCGCGCGCCAGACCTTCCGGCTGCACGGCTGCCGCGAGTACGACGAGCTGTCGCTGTAAGAGCGCCGGCACAGCGGTTACAGCGTTTTTGGACCGGGCTGGTGCACTATGGCGGCGCGGCGTTTCAGGTGAAGCGTCCATGTTCGCCATGGAGGCCTGCATGTCGGAGATCGTGCTCCTTTCCGATCCGCGGATCGCCGAGGTTCCCCTCAGGGAGTGCGGGGAACCGCTGGTGGACTTGCGCGCTTTGGAGGCGATCCGGGTCGACTCGCGTCTGGCCACCGATACGGGCGCATTCGCGCACGTACGGCTGAGCGTGGCCGATCGCCTGGTCACCGCACAAACCCGCTTGCCTCGTGAGCTGCGCCTGCTGGTGGTGGAGGGCTATCGCCCGCCCGCTCTTCAGCGGCGCTACTTCACCGCATCTGTCACCAGCCAGCGGGCCGCGCATCCGCACTGGGACGAGGCGCGTATCCACCTGGAGGCCAGCCGGTATGTCTCCCCGCTCGAAGTGGCCCCCCACGTCACCGGCGGCGCGGTCGATCTGACCTTGTGCACCGCAGGCGGTGTGGAGGTGCCGATGGGCACCCCCGTCAACGCCACCCCGCCAGACAGCGATGAAAGCTGCTACACCGCCTCACCTGCCATCTCCGCCGAGGCCCGCAGCAACCGCCTCATCCTGGGTACCGCCATGACCTACACGGGTTTCGTCAACTACCCGACCGAGTGGTGGCATTGGTCCTATGGGGAGCGCTACTGGGCGTTCATCACCCAGGCCCGCTATGCGCGTTATGGCCCGCTGGAGGCGGGCATCCGGTAAAATCCCGTCCACTGTGGTCAACTGATCTGCCGACGGTTCCGAGGCAGACGTGGCGGGTGAGGCGGATCGTCCGATTGCTCACGGGAAGATCTGAAACCGGGTGCCACCGACCTGCGCCAGTGTCATGGTGCCGTGTTGCGGCCGGGTGCAGACGATCAGCATGCTCTGGCCGTCCACCGCTCCAGCGCGTTGTCGATTAGAGGGCCTCAGCCTGGTTCAGATGAGCAGCGGCGCCAGCACCAGCAGGACGCCCGGACGGCGGGGGAGCCCTGGTCCTGGCCGTCGAGTTTGGCCAGATCGATCTACGGCAGGCGCTCCTCAATGACGGACGGCACGGCGCTGGCCTTCCACCCCGCCGGCCAGATGCTGGCTGTTGGCTACAACGACGGCACGGTACGGCTATGGAAGGTGTTCACCGGCGAGCACGCCGGTGTCTTTTCGACCGGGCACGGCCTGGGTCTCAACGCGCTGGCCTTCCATCCCGGCGGCCAGCTGCTAGTCAGCGCGGGCAATGACGGAACGGCCCGGCTGTGGCGCCGCCAGCCCGCGCGCCCAGCAGGACGGCAGGTGGCTACCTGCTACACCGGGCGGGCGCAGGCAGGTGCGCCTACTCCTGACCGGGCAGCGGGGTGATCTCGACGGCGGCCACCTGCCGATCAACCATGACCATGCGCCGCTGGCCGTCGCGCCCGTCACCTAGCCGGCCGGGCCCGGCACCGCCCCCGCAGCAGGACCGCCTGCCTGGCGTAGACGACCAGCGCT
>NZ_BOOJ01000095.1 GCF_016863175.1 Paraplanobispora siamensis | reverse complement strand
ACCGCGGACGTCAACGGTGATCTTCTGCGACAGGTCGCCGGTCGCCACCGCCGTGGCCACCTGGGCGATGTCACGCACCTGGTCGGTGAGGTTGCCCGCCATGGCGTTCACCGAGTCGGTCAGGTCCTTCCAGGTGCCCGAGACGCCCGGCACGTCGGCCTGACCGCCCAGCTGGCCCTCGGTGCCCACCTCGCGGGCCACACGTGTCACTTCGGAGGTGAACAGGGAGAGCTGGTCCACCATGCCGTTGAAGACGGTGGCGATCTCCTTCAGCAGCCCGTCGCCCTCGTCGGGCAGCCGTGTGCCGAAGTCGCCGTCACGGACGGCTGTGAGACCGGCCAGGAGCTGACGCAGGTCCAGCTCCTCCACGCCTCCGGCAGTCGGGGTACCGCGCCTCGCCGTGTCGGCGGTCTCAGCCATCGTTCACCATCGCATCTCTCGACCCAGATCAGGTCAGGCAATGGTATGACTCCGGAAGTCCTTATATAGCCTGACGTGTAGTTGACTTGTTCGTTTCCCAGTCATTATCTGAAGATCCGGCTGTCCCGTGCTCGGGGAATTCGTCATCTTGTGCGTTCTCCTGGCGGCCCGACCTCGACCCCGCGTAGGCGACCGCGCGCAGCCGCCGCAGCAGCCCGTGCAACTGCAGGGCCGGATGACTGTTCAGCACCGGGTCGAAGGAGATCCGGTCCCCTCCGCCCGGCGGATCGTCCGGAAGGTCGTCCGGCAGCGGCGTGTGCAGCGTCAGGAACGCCGTCGGCCGCTGCTGGAACCCCTCGATGCCGAGGGCGAAGCGCACCGGCCGCGCCTCGACGGCCGGCACGAGCGCGGCGGGATCGGCCGGCAGACGCCGGCCGCGGTCCGCCGAGACGGCCAGGAAGCGGATCCGCCCGGCCGCGTGCCGGTAGGAGACCAGCGTGGAGAAGACGCCCGAGGCGAACCCGGTGCTGGGGAAGGGCAGGAACTTCGGCCAGCCGGCCGTGGACAGCAGCAGGTCGAGGTGGCCGCGCGGCGTGGAGGGACACGGCAGCCGTACGGCCAGGCCCAGCACGTCGGGCAGCGGGCCGGGCAGTGACGCGCCCTTGGACAGGCGCACCGTCACCTCTGTCCTGCCCGGATCGTCGAGGACGGGGATGCCCAGGTAGATGTCGGGATGGTCGACGACCTCGAAGGCGGCCCGGAAGAACCGCCCGCGGGTGTGCAGGGCCCGGCCGCCGCGCAGCGCCGCGACGCCGCGGGCCAGCGCGTGGACGGCTCCGGTCCCTCCGCCGGGCCGGGCCGGATCGGGTGAGGAAGATGCCATGACGTCCGCCTACCCTCAGATCCGGCTCCCACCGCGTTTCCGGGCCCGGATGTTCCGGCCCGCACCGCCCGCATGGCAGGCCGGAGGTCCCGGCCCGCGCCGCGGAACCCGTCCGCCGGGATCAGGAACGCCCGTCGATCAGCGACTCGGCCTCCTCGTCGGACAGCTGGTCGATCTCGGCCGCGAGGAGCTCCTCGACGACGACCGCGAGGCGGCGGATCGACCGCGCGGTGAACAGGGCGTTGAGCGGCATGTCGACGCCGACCTCGGAGCAGATCCTGGCGATCACCCGGGTCCCGAGCAGCGAGTGGCCGCCCACGTCGAAGAAGTCGTCGTCGATCCCGAGGTCCCCGCGCCCCAGGACCTCGCACCAGATCTCGTGCACCAGCTCCTCGCTTGCGGTGGACGGCCCGGCGGCCGGGGCCGTGCCGCCGTCCCCGAGCGGGGAGGGCAGGGCGGTCCGGTCGAGCTTGCCGTTGGGCAGTCGGGGGAAGCCCGCGACCGGCACGTACAGGCTGGGCAGCATCGTGGAGGGCAGGCGGTTGTGCAGGAACGCCCGCAGCTCCCCGGCGGGGACCTCCTCGCCGGCGTACTCCACGTAGGCGACCAGCGCCCGCCCGCCGGGCGCGTCGTCGCGCACCGCCGCGACCGCCCTGGCCACCGCGGGATGGGCCGACAGCGCCGCCTCCACCTCGCCCAGCTCGATCCGCACGCCGCGCACCTTGACCTGGTCGTCGACCCGGCCCAGGAACTCCAGGGCGCCGTCGGGCGAGCGCCGTACCAGGTCACCGGTCCGGTACAGGCGCGCGCCGTCGCCGAAGGGGTCGGCCACGAACCGCTCCGCGGTGAGCCCGGGACGGCCGTGGTAGCCGCGCGCCAGGCCGTCGCCGCCCAGGTACAGCTCGCCGGCCACCCCCGGCGGGACCGGCTCCAGCGCCGCGTCCAGCACGTGGGCGACGGTGTTGGCCACCGGCACCCCGATGGACATGGCCGCGGCGTCCGGCGGCACCCGGTGGACCGTCGACCAGATCGTCGTCTCCGTCGGCCCGTAGAGGTTCCACAGCTCCCCGGCGACGCGCCGGATCCGGCCGGCGAGGTGGACCGGCAGCGGCTCCCCGCCGCTGAAGACGCGGGGCAGCCCGGACGGCAGCCGTTCCAGGATCTCCTCCAGCACCGAGGGCGGCGCCTGGACCGTGGTCACCTCCTGCCGGGCCACCAGCTCACCGAGCGAGCCGGTGCCGTACGGCGGGGCGATCACCACGGTCCCGCCCGCCAGCAGCGGGCCGAAGATCTCCAGCCCGGCGATGTCGAAGGACAGGGAGGTCAGCAGCAGCATCCGCTCGGCCTCGGTGAAGCCCAGGGAGGTGACCAGGTTCACCACGCCGCGGTGCGGGACCGTGACGCCCTTCGGCCGCCCCGTCGACCCGGAGGTGTAGATCACGTAGGCGAGGGCGTCGGGGGAGAGGCTCTCCCCGGGCAGCGGCGGCAGGGCGCCGGGCAGCATCGCGTCCAGCAGGATCGCCGGGGGATGGTCGCTGGGCAGGCGCTCGGACAGCGTCGCGCGGGTCACCAGCAGCACGGCGCCCGAGTCGTTCAGCATGAACCGCAGCCGGTCCACCGGATAGTCGGGGTCCAGCGGCACGTAGCACCCCCCGGCCTTCAGCACCGCCAGCAGCGTCACGATGAGCTCCGGCTCACGCGGCAGGCACACCGCCACCGGGCTCTCCGCCCGGACCCCGCGCTGGCGCAGCCGCCGGGCCAGGTCGTCGGCCCGCTGCTCCAGCTGGGCGTAGGTCAGCGTCGCCGAGCGGGACACGATCGCCGGGGCGTCCGGGGTCAGCGCCGCCCGCTCGGCGACCAGCTCGTGCAGCGGGCGGTCCGGGTACGGCGTGGCCGGGCCGTGCCAGGAGGCCAGCAGCCGGCGGCGTTCCCCGGGGCGCAGCAGCGGAAGGCGGGAGATCGGCAGCTCGGGGTGCCGTACGGCCGCCTCCAGCAGCGTCAGGAAACCCGACAGCAGGCGGCGGACGGTGTCCTCCTCGAACAGGTCGGTGCTGTACTCGATCCACCCGCCCAGCTCGTCGTGCGAGCTCAGCACCTCCAGGGTCAGATCGGTCTTGGCCGTCCCGGTGCCGAGCTGCAGCCCGTGCGCCTCGACCGGGAGCTGGTTGAAACCGACCTGGTAGAGCGGGGTGCGGCCGGGGTCGCGCGGCGGGCGCAGCTCCTCCACCAGCCGGGCGAACGGCACCTTCTGGTGCTCCAGGGCCTCCAGCACGGTGGCGCGCACCCGCTCCAGCGCCCCGGAGAACGACGGGTCGCCGTCCAGATCGACGCGCAGCGGCAGCGTGTTGACGAACATGCCGATCAGCGGGTCGAGCTCGGGCAGCTCGCGGCCGGCCACCGGGGAGCCCACGACGACGTCCGTACGGCCCGTCCAGCGCGCCAGCAGGGTCGCGAACGCGGCCAGCAGCACCATGAAGGGGGTCGAGCCCGTCCGCCTGGCGAGCGCGGCCACCTGCTCGGCGGTCTCGCCGGGAACGGAGAAGTCGAGGTTGGCGCCGGCGTAGCTCAGCTCGGCCGGGCGGGGCCGGTCGGCGGGCAGCTCCAGCGGGACGGTCCCGGCGAGCTTGGCCCGCCAGTACTCCAGGTCGGCCTTGAGCGCCCCGCCGGCCAGGCGCTCACGCTGCCAGACGGCGTAGTCGGCGTACTGGATCGCCGGCTCCGGCAGGTCCGGCGGGCGCTCCTCGCGCAGCGCCGCGCAGATCTCGGCCAGCTCGCGCGAGAGGACCTGCGACGACCAGGCGTCGTAGACCGTGTGGTGGGCGACGAACAGCAGCCGCCACTCCTGCTCGCCCGTCTCTCCCGGCCCCAGCGACACCAGCCGCGCCCGCCACAGCGGGGCCCGGTCCAGGGAGAACGGCGCGCGGGCCTCCCGCTCGGCGATCCGCTCGAACTCCGCCTGCGGGTCGGCCGCGCCCGACACGTCGCTGCGCTCCAGGACCACCGGGACCTGCGCGGAGATCCGCTGGACGACCTGCTCGTCATGGAAGGCGAACGCGGTGCGCAGCGGCTCGTGCCTGCGCACCAGCAGCCCGAGCGCCCGCTCCAGCAGGTCGGGGTCGACCGGCCGCATCCAGGGCAGGGTGGAGCAGGCGGCGACGTTGTACACGGCCAGATCCGGCTGCAGCGCGGTGAGGAACCAGATCCGCTCCTGGGCGAAGGATGCGGGGAAGAGGTCCTCGGTGGTCATCGGCTCTCCTTCAGGCAGGCGCGGATCTCGTCGGTGATGGGCTCCAGTGCGCCGGTCTCACCGATGGTGGCCAGCCAGCCCCACTGGTCCAGTGCGTGGTAGAGCCGGTAGAGGTCCACCCGCTCGGCCCAGTCGGCGGGCAGCTCGCCGTACCCGGCCAGCAGCTCCCGGCGGCGTACGGGGTCGCCCCTGACGGCGAAGTAGTCGGTCTTGGCCAGGTCCATGAGCGGGTCGCCGCCCAGGGCGTTCTCCATGTCGATGACGCCGGTGAGGCGCCAGGACCCCTCGTGTTCGGCGACCATCACGTTGCGTTCATGGAAGTCGTGGTGGCACAGCACGGGCGTGCGGCAGCGCGCGAGCAGGTGCCGCCGGGCCGCGACGTACCCGGTGATCTCGGCGTGCAGCGCCGGGTCGCCGCCGAACTCGGCGAACTGCGCCGTGCGCAGGTCGAGCTGGCCGCCCAGGTAGGCCTCGTTGGACGCCTCGCGCACCCCGTCGATCGGGCCGAACTCGGTCAGCCCGACGCGGTGCAGGGCGCGCAGCGCGGTCCCCATCTCGCGGTACAGGCTCGCGATCGCCGCCTCGGGCAGGGCGCCGGACACCTCCGACAGCGGCCTGCCCGCCACCTTCGTCATGATCAGGTAGGCGCGGGGCAGGTCGCGCCTGGAGTCGTCCCACTTCACCACCTCGGGCGCCGGGACGCCGCTGCCGCGCAGCAGGTCGTAGACCTGCATCTCCTTGTGGAGCCTGGCGGTGAACAGGTCGGGGTAGATCTTCACGATCACGTCCGGGTGCGGCAGGCTCCGGTCGGCGCAGCGGACCTCGTAGACCGCGCTGATCTCCCCGCCGGTGCGCAGGACGACCCGCTCGACCTCGGCGCCCAGCAGCTCGGCGGCCTTCTGGGCCGACAGCGGCATGGTGAGCGCCTTGGCGAACGCGGGCGCGCTCCAGGCCAGGCTGACCCGGTTGCCCGCCCGCTCGCGCAGGACCTGGGCGCCGACCAGGTCGTCGGGGGTGGCCTCGGGCATCTCCTCGTCGAACCGGGCCAGTACGGGGATCCGCATCGAGACGAGCACGTGGACGGCGATGCCGAGGCCGAACACGATGTACATGAAGGCGATCCCCCGGCCCTCGCCCACACCGATCACGGCGCCCACGGTCGGGGCCAGCGCGCCGCCGGGGGCCAGCAGCGGCTCCAGCAGGCGCTCGCCCAGCGGCGCGACCACGGCCATGCCCACCGGCAGCGTCGACCAGGAGATCATCTGGTTGACCGCCATGACCCGGCCGTGGAAGCGCTGCGGCACCTTCACGTGCACGATCGTCATGAAGATGCCGTTGACGATCGACAGGCTGCCCCACAGGCCGAAGGCGCCGATTCCCACCACCAGGGGGGAGGCGTTCAGGCCGGTGACGACCGCGAAGAAGCTCAGCAGCAGCGTGGCCAGCATCACGCCCCGCATCCGGCGACGGCGCGGGCCGCCCCACAGTGCGACCACCAGGCCGCCCAGGGTGGCGCCCACGCCGCCGGCGACGGAGATCTGCCCGGCGGTGGACAGCGAGGCGAAGGACAGCACCAGCGGCGAGATCGACAGCAGCAGCGCCGACAGCATCACGTTCAGCACGGCGAAGTACATCTGAGCGGCCCGCAGGTACCGGTTGCCGAACGACATCCGGAACCCGTTGGCGATCTCCGCCGTCAGCGTCTCCCGGCGCACGTGCGCCATCGTGGAGGGGAAGCGGACGACCGCCAGCACGCACAGCAGCAGCACGAAGCTCGCCACGTCGACGACGAGGACGCCGCTCAGGCCGATCGAGGACAGCAGCGCCACGGCCACCAGCGGCGCGACGAACTGGGAGGTGCCCATCACCATCTGCACGACGCCGGCCGCGTGACCCAGGTACTGCTTTGGCACCAGCTGGGGGAGGGCGGTGGTGAAGGCCAGGCGCTGGAAGATCAGGGCGACCGACAGGCACGCCGTCAGCGGGTAGAAGTGCCAGATCTCCAGGTTCCCGGTCCACAGCAGCAGTCCCAGGACGAGCTGGGTCCCGCCGGCCAGGCAGGCGCCCGTGACCATCATCCGGCGTTTGCCCGCCCGGTCCACCAGCGCGCCGATCAGGGGCGCGGCGAACACGCCCGGCATGATCGACAGCGCGATGAACACCGCGAAGTCCGCCAGCGATCCGGTCGTCAGATAGATCCATATGGGGATCGCGAAGTCCGTGATCGCGGTTCCGGTCATCGAGACCAGCTGGGCCAGCGCGACGGTCATGAACCGCCGCATGCTGGGCGGGGGCGCCTCGGGAGCGGTGCCCGCCGCCTTCCCCGCCCCGGCGCCCGCGGCCTCATCCGTCCCGGTGCCTGCGGCTTTCTCGGCCCCGGTTCCCGCCGCCTTCTCCGTCCCGGTGCCCGGGGTCCCCCCGGGGCGGGTGGAGGTCCCCTCGATCCACCAGCCCGCGGCCGGGCCCCGGGAGGTCCGGTCGAGGGTGTGCGCCGCGCCGTACCCCATCGCGATGTGGGTGTTGGTCAGGACCTCCGCCAGGTCCTCGGCCCGGTACTTCAGGAAGTAGTGCCCGGCCTCGTCGAGGATGACCAGCGCCGTCTCGGGGCTGAGGAAGTGCCACTCCTTGTAGCGCTCGAGGTAGTAGTCCGTCGCGGGGTCCTGCTCGCCCACCACCGAGACGACCGGCGCGCGGAGCGGGGCGATCTCCTCCGCCAGCAGCCGGGTGAAGGTCTCCTCGGCGATCAGGGTGTCCTGGCGCTGGTTGCGCACCATGAACCTGATCTGCTCCTCGTCGAGGCCGGAGACGTCGTTGCCCATCGACTTCATCCGGTTCTCGTAGGCCCGGTCGCCGCGCAGCCGGTCCGTCCGGAGCAGCCGGCCCAGGGGCCCGGCGATGCGGCCGGTGGGCCGGGTGAACGGGAAGATCGCGCCGAGGTAGACGGCCTCCAGCTCCCGGCCCCGCGCCTCCAGCCGCCGGGCCACCTCCACGGCGAGCGCGCCGCCGATGCCGCAGTGGCCGTAGATCGCCAGCGGGCCGTCGATGCCCTCCAGGATCTCCGTGACGCACTGGTCGGCGATCTCCTCCAGGGGCTTGGTCTCCTCCTCGGGCAGACCGGGGTCGTGGCCGGGGAAGGCCATGGCGTACAGCGCGCACTCCTCGGGCAGCGCGTCCGCCAGCGGCTGGAAGACCATCGCCTGGCCGCCGCCGTAGGGGATGCAGACGTAGGTGATGCTCCGCTGAGGACCCGGCCGGGTCAGCTCGTACAGCAGGGAACGGGGCCCCTGCGGCGCGTCCGGCCGCTCGACCAGCTCCGCCAGCCCGCGCACCGTCGGGTGCTTGAACAGGTCCATCACCCCGACCGCGCGCCCGCCCTCCAGGCCGGGCAGGGCCTTGCGCAGCCGGGCGACGAGCTGGACGGCCATCAGGGAGTGGCCGCCCAGCTCGAAGAAGTCGTCGTCGGAGCCGACGGTCTCCACGCCCAGCAGCTCCCGCCACACCTCCGCGATGGCCCGCTCGGCGGGCGTGGCCGGCTCGGCGCCCCGCCCGCCCTCCTCCCCGTGCCGCTCCGGTGCGGGCAGCGCCGACCGGTCCAGCTTGCCGTTGGGGCTCAGCGGCAGCGCCTCCAGCACGACGATCGCGGAGGGCACCATGGCGTCGGGCAGCGCCGCGCGCAGCGACGAGCGCAGGACGGCGACGTCGACCGCCGCGTCACCCACGCCGCCCGCCCCGCCGGGCACGACATACGCGACCAGCCGCCTGTCACCGGGGGCGCCGTCCTCCCGGACGGTCACCACCGCCTCGCCCACGCCCGGCTGCTCGCGCAGGACCGCCTCGATCTCGCCCAGCTCGATGCGCTGGCCCCGGATCTTGACCTGGGTGTCGATCCGGCCGAGGAAGACGATCGCCCCGTCGCGGCGGAGCCGTACCAGGTCGCCCGTCCTGTACAGGCGCGCGCCCGGCGGGCCGAAGGGATCGGGCACGAAGCGCTCGGCGGTCAGTGCGGGACGATCGTGGTAGCCGGTGGCCAGCTGGACCCCGCCGATGTGCAGCTCGCCCGGCACCCCGAAGGGGACCGGCCGCAGGTGCCGGTCCAGGACGTACAAGGCGGTGTTCTGCACCGGATGCCCGATGGGCACCGTGGCCTCGCCGGGCGCCCACCGCCACAGGGTGACGTCCACGGCCGCCTCCGTCGGGCCGTACAGGTTGTACAGCTCCACCTGCGGCAGCCGGGCGGAGAACCGCTCGGCCACGTGCGGGGGCAGCTCCTCGCCGCTGCACACCACCCGCCGCAGCGAGGAGCAGCGCTCGATGTCCTCCTCGGTGAGGAAGGCCGCCAGCATCGACGGCACGAAGTGCATCGTCGTGACGCCCCGCGCGGTGATCAGGTCGCGCAGGTAGGCGGTGTCGCGGTGGCCCCCGGGCCGGGCCAGCAGGAGCCTGGCGCCGGTGACGAGCGGCCAGAAGAACTCCCACACCGACACGTCGAACCCGGCCGGGGTCTTCTGCATCACCACGTCGTCGTCGGACAGGCGGTAGGCGCGCTGCATCCAGTCGAGCCGGTTGCCGATGCCCGCGTGGGTGTTGGGCACGCCCTTGGGCCGGCCCGTCGAGCCCGAGGTGTAGATCATGTAGGCGACGTCGGCGGAGGTGGCCGCGGGCGGCGGCGGAGTGCCGGGGTACCCGGTGAGCGGGTCGTCCAGCGACACGGCGACCGGCAGCTGCGGCGAGGCTCCGGGTGACGCGGCGGCCGGGGGCAGGCGGTCCCTGACGGCCTCCTGGACGAGCAGGACCGCGGCCCCGGCGTCGGAGAGCATGAAGGCCAGCCGGTCGGCCGGGTAGTCGGGGTCCAGCGGCACGTAGGCCCCGCCCGCCTTCAGCACGCCCAGCAGCCCCGCCACCAGCTCGGGCGAGCGCTCGGCGCAGATCGCGACCCGCGAACCGGGGCCGACGCCCAGCTCCCGCAGCCGGTGGGCCAGCCGGTTGGCCCGCCCGTCGAGCTCGGCGTAGGTCAGCCGGACGTCCTCGAACTCCACCGCCACGGCGTCCGGGGTCCGCGCCGCCTGCGCCTCGAACAGGGAGCCCAGGGTGGCCTCATCGTCGTACGGCTCGCGCGGCCCGGCGGCGTGGGCGAGGATCCGCTCCCGCTCGGCGGGCGGGAGGATCTCCAGCTCCGAGATCCGCGTGTCCGGCGCCGCGACCGCCGCGCGCAGCAGCGTCTCGAAGTGCGAGGCCATGGCCGCGACGGTGTCCGCGCCGAACAGGTCGCGGTTGTAGATGAAGAGCCCGCGCAGACCCTCGGGCTCCTCCTCGAGGAAGAGCTCCAGCTCGAAGCGGGCGCTGCGGGCCTGGAGGTCGAACGGCTCGGCGGTCAGCTCCGGCCAGGGCGGCCGCCGGGCGTCGCGGTAGCTCTGGAAGGCCAGGGCGACCTGGAAGACCGGCGGCCGGGACACGTCCCTGACGATCCCGAGCTCCCCGACCAGCCGCTCGAAGGGCAGCTCCTGATGGGCGTAGGACTCGGTGGTGCTCCGCCGGACCCGGTCCAGCAGCTCCCGGAAGGCCGGGTCGCCGCCGAGGTCGGCCCGGACCGCCAGGACGTTGATGAACAGGCCGATCATGCCCTCCAGCTCCCGGCGCGGGCGCCCGCCCACCGGGGAGCCGACCGCGAAGTCGTCCTGGCCCGTGTAGCGGCCGAGCAGGGCCTGGTAGGCCGCGAGCACCGCCATGTGGAGCGTCGCGCCCTCCCGCCTGGCGAGCCCGGCCACCGCGTCCACCAGCCCGCGATCCAGGAGGAAGGCGTACGAGGCGCCGTCGTAGGTCTGCTCGGCGGGGCGCCTGCCGTCGACGGGCAGCTCCAGCGGCGGCACTCCGGCCAGCCGCGTGCGCCAGTAGTCCAGATCCGCCTCGGAGACCGGGCGCTCACGCTGCCAGAGGGCGTAGTCGCCGTACTGGACCTCCAGGTCGGGCAGGTCGGCTCCGCCGTAGAGCGCGCGCAGCTCCTCGGTGAGGATCTCGACGGACCAGCCGTCGGCCACGATGTGGTGGACGACCACCAGCAGCACGTGGTCGTCCTCTGCCAGGCGGACGAGAGCGGAGCGGATCGGCGGGTCCGAGGCCAGGTCGAAGGGGCGGGCCATCTCGGCGGTCAGGATCTGCGCCGCGGCCGCCTCACCGGCGGCGGTGGCGCGGCGCAGCCCGATCTCCGCCTCCTCGCCGATGAGAACGTACGGCTGGCCGTCCTCACCGGCGGGGAAGCGCATCCGCAGGCTCTCGTGCCGGGCCACGACGGCGCGCAGCGCCAGCTCCAGCCGGTCGGTGTCGAGGGAGCCGCGCAGCCGCAGGGAGATCGGGATCGTGTACGCCGCGCTCCCCGGGATGAACTGGTCGATGAACCACAGCCGCTCCTGGCCGAAGGAGAGCGGGACCGGACGGTCGGCCGGGCGCCGGGGGAGGGCGGGGGCCCGCGCCGGGGTACGGCGGCGCAGCCGTTGTTCGAGGAGTGCCCTTTTGGGGTCGGAGAGCCGGACGTTGTTCGAGGACAGCCCGGACGAGGATGTCACACCTGTCTCACTTTCGGGTGGGCAGCGCGTTACATCAGATCAAGGTCATTCATACATATCTGTCCGTATGGAGTCGAGATGTGAAACGGACCGTAAATGACTGATTTATAAATGGACTGTCTGAAAATGGTGTTATTTCATGACTGAAGGGCCGCCAGCGCGGCCGCCACGGCGGCGGCCCTGACCTCCTCGAAGGGGAGGGAGGCGTGCTCCACCACGCAGTCGGACATGCCGCCGATCGCCACGGTCGCGTGGATCCGCGCGGAGGCGGAGGGGGAGGGGCCGAGCAGCAGCGCGGTCAGCCGCTTGCGCCACTCCCACACCCGGTCCACCAGGTCGAGCCCGAGCATCGTGCCCGGGTCGTGCAGGAGCATCACGAGCACCTCGCGGTGCCGCCACATGAGCTCGAAGCAGTCCTCGAGCAGCCGCCGCGCGTCCCCCGGTTCGAGTGTGTCGGTGAACGTGTCCAGGTCCTCCAGGAGCGGCTGCAGGATGCTCCTGACCAGCTCCTCACGTGACTCGAAGTGGTAGTAGAGGGCCGGTTTGGTGATGCCGAGCCGGTCGGAGATCTGCTTCAGGCTGGTGTTCTGCACGCCCTGCTTCATGAACAGCTCGCGCGCCGCGTCCTGGATGCGCGTCTTGGTGTCCGAAGGCCTCGCCATGGGCCAAGGGTAGCGCTTACTTATCGTTAAGTAGGTACTTGCGCCGCCTGCGGAACCGTGCTTACCTATCGTTAAGTAAGCCACTTACCTTCCGTTAAGTAAGGAGCAGCGCATGCGGATCCTCGTCTCCGGGGCCAGCATCGCCGGCCCCGTCCTGGCCCACTGGCTCGACCGGTACGGCTTCGCGGTCACCGTGGTCGAGCGGGCCCCGCAGCTGCGCAAGGCCGGCGGGCACGCCGTGGACCTGTTCCGCCCGGCCATGGACATCGTCGACCGGATGGGACTGATCGGTCAGGTCCAGGAGAAGAGGACCGGCACCCAGTGGCTCGCCCTCCGCACCGAGGACGCCGGACGCCCGCACGAGATGGAGGTCGGCAGGCTGGTGCGCGTCATATCCGACCGGCACGCCGAGATCATGCGGGACGACCTGAGCGAGATCCTCTACGAGGCCACCCGGGACCGGGCGGAGTACCTCTTCGGCGACTCCATCGCCGCCATGGCCGAGGACGCCGCCGGCGTCGACGTCACCTTCGAGAGCGGGACCACCCGCAGGTTCGACCTGGTGATCGGGGCCGACGGGCTGCACTCCAACGTCCGGCGCCTGGTCTTCGGCGAGGAGTCGCGCTTCTCGGCCTGGATCGGGGCCTACCTGGCCGTCATGTCGATCCCCAACTATCTGGGCCTGCGCGACCGCATGGAGGGGATCGCGGGAGTGAACAGGATGGCGGCCGTCTACGGCGGGGCGCACATGGACGACGCCCGCGCCCTGTTCATGTTCCGCCCCGCCGCCGAGCTCGACCACCACCACCGCGACGTCGGGCGGCAGAAGGAACTGCTGCGCCGGCACTTCGCCGGCCTGGGCTGGGAGGTGCCCCGGCTACTGGGAGAGGAGCTGGAGCGCGCCTCGGCGTTCTACTTCGACTCGATCACCCAGATACGCCTGGACAGCTGGTCCCGGGGCCGGGTGAGCCTGGCCGGCGACGCCGGTTACTGCCCCGGCCCCGCCGTCGGCGGCAGCACCAGCCTGGCGGTCGTGGGCGCCTACGTCCTGGCCGGGGAACTCGCCGCGGCCGGGGGCGACCACACGCGGGCCTTCCCCGCCTACGAGCGGGAGATCGGCGACTACGTACGGCGCAGCCGTGCCTTCGCCGTCGGCGCGGCCCGGCGGCTCATCCCCGGCAGCCGATCGGCCGTGTGGGGAATGGTCCAGGGGATCCGGCTGGTCAACCACGTCCCCGCGCCGATCCTGCGCGCCCTGACCGGCCTCGGCGGCCGGGGGGTGCGGATGCACGACAGGGTCGGGCTGAAGGACTATCCGCAGGGGCTGGCCACCGCCCGCCGGGCCGGCGCCTGACACCGCCGCGCGGCGGACGGGGCCCGGCCCTCCCGCCTTCCGCGCGGGGGGTAGAGGCCCCTGACGGTGCGCAGGGCCCAGCGCATGCGCTCCGCGGCGAGCTCGGGACGGGTCCCGTAGGCGGCGGCGACCTCACCGGCGCACCGCCGGACGCCGCCGTGGCTGTGCACGGCCGCTCTGATGGCCTCGGCCACGTCGGCGGCGCTGGACAGCACGTGCGCCGAGAGGGGGCTCACGAACAGCGCCTGCGCCCGTGCGATGAGCAGCAGGTCGGATGAGCACGGCATGACGGATGCCTCCTTGCTATGTCGTTCGCGGAACCCGGCCCGCCGGACGCGGCGGGCGGGGCACCTTTCGACGGTCCCCTCTTTCGGAGGGGGACTCTTCTTCTATAGAGGCATCTCGCGCGTCCGTGATACCGGATCACCGGGCCCGGGCCCGGGCCGCGGCCGGGAGCCGTGGGGGATCACCACGGGGATCGCCGCCGGAGATCACGGCGCGTGGATGACCGGCACCTCCAGAGCCCGCACCGTCGGGTTGCCGGCCCCGGCGTCGGTGACCAGCCCGGCGACCTCCGCCAGCGGCAGCACGGTGAAGCGGGACGCCGCGCCGATCTTCTCCGAGCTGGCCAGCACGTAGGTGTCGGCGGCCCGGCGGGCCAGGGCGCGCTTCATCGCGGCCTCGTCGGCGTCGCCGGTGGTCAGGCCCGCTTCGGGGTGCACGCCGGTCACGCCGAGCAGGAAGAGGTCGGCGCGCAGGCCGCGGGCGGCCTCCACGGCGGCGGCGCCGCAGGCGACCATCGAGTGCTTGAACAGCCGTCCGCCGATCAGGTAGACCTCCACCTCCCGGTGGTCGACCAGCGCGGCGGCCACGGTTGGGCTGTGCGTGACGACGGTGGCCCGCAGGTCGGCGGGGAGCGCGCGCACGACCGCCAGGGCGGTGGTGCCGCCGTCGAGGATCACCGTGGCGCCGGGCTCGACCAGCGCCGCCGCCGCGGCCGCCACCCGCTGCTTGCCGGATACCTCGACGCCCTGGCGTGTGGTGTAGTCGGCGACCGCGGGGGAGGCGGGCAGCGCGCCGCCGTACACCCGCTGGCACAGGCCGGCCGCGGCCAGATCTCGCAGGTCGCGCCGGATGCTGTCCTCGGAGATGCCGAGTTCGGCGGCGAGGTCCTTGGCGACGATCCGGCCGTCGGTGCGCAGGCGTTCGAGGAGCAGGTCACGACGCTGGGCGGCAAGCATGCACGTTTCTCCTTGTTTTTTCACATTGTTGCACACTATGGTCGGCGGCATGATGATTCTGATCGCAGGTCCTTACCGTTCCGGCACCGGGGACGACCCCGAACTGATGGCGCGCAACCTGGCCCGGCTGGAGGAGGCGGCATGGCCGATCTTCCGCAGCGGCCACGTCCCGATGATCGGCGAGTGGGTCGCGCTGCCCGTGCTGCGAGGCGCGGGCGGCGACGGGCCGGCCGACCCGGTGGCCGAACAGATCATGTATCCCACCGCGGAGCGCCTGCTGCGGCACTGCGACGCGGTCCTGCGGCTGCCGGGGGAGTCCACCGGCGCCGACCAGGATGTGCGGATCGCGACGGAGCGCGGCCTGCCCGTCTATCACCGGGTCGAGGACATCCCCGGCTACCGGCCCGAATGAGCCCGCACCCCTAATCCGGGCGGGGGGACCCCTGAAGGCGGGCCGGGGCGTCGTCCCCTCCGCCGCCGTCATGTACCACTGCGGATATGAGTGCGACGCAGAAAGTAGACGACTTCCTGAGCAAGCTCGACCACCCGATGAAGGCGGAGATGGAGGCCGTCCGGGACATCATCGTCAAGGCGAACCCCAAGATCGAGGAAGACGTGAAGTGGGGAGGTCCCAGCTTCGCCTACAAGGAGGAGATGGCCACCCTCAACCCGCGGGTGAAGGACTACGTCCCCGTGATCTTCCACAAGGGTTCCCTGTTCGACGACGACTCCGGACTGCTGGAGGCCGGGCCCAAGGGACGGGCCTACGCCAAGTTCCGCTCCATGGACGACATCGAGGCGAACAGGGCCACGCTGGAGAAGCTGGTCAACGACTGGGTCAAGATGATGGACGAGTAACCGATCGCCTCGCCGCGCGAGGCGATCGGCAGTTCTCGTCCGAACTCGGGACGGGCCCGGAACAGGTTCAGGACGACGGGATCCAGGCCGGGTCGCGGCCGATGAGGCCGAGCAGGCGGTCGAACGGCCGGGCGTCCTGCGGCACCGCCACCGGCGGCCCGAAGACGCCCCGCCGCCTGCCCATCTCCACCATCTGGTCGGTGAAGGCCAGCGCCCGCGCGACGGCCTCGGGGTCCGGCTCGTACTCCTGACCGGTCGCCCTGGCCAGGTCCCAGCCGTGCACGACCATGTCGACGAGGAACATGTGGGCCAGCGCGGTCATCGGCAGGCCCATCGCGGGGCTGACCCCCTCCCAGGCCTCCGGCCGCGACCAGACGGCCAGCATGCGCTCCGCCCGCTCGGGGAAGTCGCCCGCGTAGGGACCCTGCTCGAGGGCCGGCCCGCCGCGCCCCAGCGACTCGAACATCTCCGCCACCCACTCCAGGTGGTTGACCAGCTTCTCGACGTCGAACTTCTCGCACGGGGTAGGGGAGCCGAACTGCTCCGGCCGTACCGCCCGCACCAGCCCCGCGGTCCGTTCGGCGGCGCGGGTCATCACCGGCATTATGTCTTCCATGGCAGGGATGGTGCCCCGCGTGCCCGGGCCGCGGCTTGTAGAAACGCGACAGCGCGGCTGGGTCGACCCGTACGCGGGGCTCGACGCCTTCGACTATCTCCGACAGGAGCCCTCACCCGCGCTCTCGGCGTACGTGGACCACTTCTGGGTCGTCACATGGAGCGGCCTCGCCGAGCCGTACGAGCAGCGCATCGTCTCGCACCCCACCGTGAACATGGCGATCGCCCGGGACTTCCACCGGATCGCGGGAGTGATCAAAGGCGGGTTCTCCTACACGATGCGGGACGAGGGCCGGGTGCTCGGCACGCGTTTCCGCCCGGGCGGGTTCCGGCCGTTCCTCGGCGCCGCGGTGTCCCGGCTGACCGGCCGCTTCGTGGAGATCGGCGAGATGTACGGCACGGCGGGCGCGACCGTGGTCGAGCGGGTCCTGGCCGAGCCCGACCCCCGGGCCGCCGTCGCGCTCGTCGAGACGTTCCTGCTGGACCTGGAACCTGATCCCGACCCGCTGGCGGAGGAGGCCGCGGCGCTGGTGGCGATGGCGGAGGACGAGGTCTCGGTGACCAGGGTCGACGAGCTGGCCGCCAGGTCGGGGCGGTCGGTGCGCTCATTGCAGCGGCTGTTCCGGGACTATGTCGGCATCGGTCCCAAATGGGTTATCCGCCGCTTCCGGCTCCACGAGGCCGCGGAGCGGATCTACCGGGGCCTCGACCTCGCCACGCTGGCCGCCGAGCTCGGCTACACCGACCAGGCCCATCTGACCCGCGACTTCACCGCCGCGGTCGGCATGCCGCCCGCGGCCTACGCCCGGCTCGGAAACCGGCCCTGACCCCGGCGGTCCGGAGTCCGTCCCGGATCGCACGATTGATCGGGGCACGGCGGGTAGGCCCAGGGGATCGGCGTCCACCCTCGGAGGTCCCCATGGCCAGCGCACGCCCGACCATCACCCTGCCCGGCATCGTCCTGGGCGTCGGCCTCGGCGGGTTCCTCGACGGCATCCTGCTGCACCAGATCCTGCAGTGGCACCACATGCTGACCAGCACCGACACCGACAACATCGGCGTGGCCGCCTACCCGGCCACCACCGTGCACGGCCTGCAGATCAACACCCTCTGGGACGGGTTGTTCCACACCTTCACCTGGCTGGCGGTGCTGACCGGCCTGGCGCTGCTGTACTCCCGCGTCACCCACGCCCGCGGCCGCCTGTGGGCCTCGCGGGCGCTGTGGGGCTGGATGCTGGTCGGCTGGGGGCTGTTCAACCTGGTCGAAGGCGTCATCGACCACCACCTGCTGGGCATCCACCACGTGCGCACCGGCCCCGGCCAGCTGGCCTGGGACCTGGGCTTCCTGGCGCTGGGCGCGCTGCTGGTGGCCGGAGGCTGGCTGCTGCAGCGCGGCGCCCGCCCGCTGGACGCCGATCCGGCCGGGTCACGCACCGAGTCCCACAGCGGGTCGCACACCGGGTCCCACACCGAGACGCGCTGACCGTGGCGCTCGTCTCCGCCGCGTACGGCGTGCTCGCCCTCCACCCGCACGCCGTACCCGTTCCGCACGCGCACGCCGGGCCGGACGCGCCGACGATGATCGCCGTGGCCCTGCCGGCCGCCGGGTACCTGCTGCTGGCGGCCCGGCGCCGTGCCGCCGGGCGGCCGTGGAGCCACAGGCGCAGCGCGTCCTTCCTGACCGGCTGCGCCCTGCTCGCCCTGGCCCTGGGGCACGTGCTGCCCTTCGGCGAGGGCGACTTCCGCGGGCACATGCTGCAGCACCTGCTGATCGGCATGCTGGCACCGCTCGCCCTGGTGCTGGCCGCACCGCTCACCCTGGTACTGGGCGCCCTCCCGCCGCGCTGGGACCGCCAGCTCGGCCGCGTCCTGCGCAGCCGTACGGCCCGCCTGCTCGCCCACCCGGTCACCGGCCTGCTGCTCACCCTGGGCGGGCTGGTCGCGCTGTACGGCACTCCGCTGTACGCCCTGGCCGCCGCCGACCCCTGGGTGCACCGGCTGGTGCACGCGCACTTCCTGATCTCCGGCTGCCTGTTCGCCTGGGCGATCGCCGGTCCGGACCCGGCCCCGCACCGGCCGTCGGTCCCGTTCCGACTGGTCGTGCTCGGGGCGGCCGTGGCAGGACACGCCGTCGTGTCCCAGCTGATGTACGCCGGGATCCTGCCGGTCCCGGGCGTCCCGGCCGACCAGCGCCGGGGCGGCGCCGAGCTGATGTACTACGGCGGGGACATCGCCGAACTCCTGCTCGCGCTGGCGCTGCTGGTCACCTGGCGGCCTCCTGCGCGCGCCCGGAAGCGTCACCGGTCCTTCCCGCGGACGCTCGCGACCGAGGTTCCGGGCCGGGGTTCCGGGCCGGGCATGTAACAGGGAGTGGACGGGAGTAAACTCGCCGCACGGTCCGGGACGCACCGTGGGTTCCGCGACGCCCCCGGCCTGCGGAGCAGGACCTGCCGGTTGGAGCCGGGACCTGTGGGCCCGACGTGAGGAGCCGCTGCCATGCTTCGCCGCCGCGCGGTGTATTCCGGGCAGATCATTCTGCTGACGGTCCTCTACATCCTGGCCGCGCTGGCGGCCTCCGCGCTGGCGTCGGTCAACACCAGCATCTCGCCCATCTGGCTGCCCAGCGGACTGGCGGTGGCGGCCGTCGTGCTGTACGGCTACCGCGTGGCCCCGGCGGTGCTGATCGGGGCGCTGGTGTTCAACGCCTCGACCGGGGTCCCGCTGTGGGTGGCCGCGCTCATCGCGGCGGGCAACGCCCTGGAGGCGCTCGTCGCCGCCTGGCTGCTGAACCGGGCCGGGTTCCGCCGGCCCGTCGCCCGCCTCCGCGACGTACTGCTCCTGGTCGGCCTCGCCGGCCTGGGCGCCTCGGCGGTGAGCGCCGGCATCGGGGTGGCGGCGCTGTGGGCCGGCGGGATCGTGCCGGCGGCCGGGGTGACGCCCTCGTGGGTGCTGTGGTGGTTCGGCGACGCGATCGGCGTGATCACCCTGACCCCGGTGCTGCTGTCGGCCTGGGTCCACCGGCACCGGCGGCCCACCCTGAGCGGCGGCCGGGTGGCCGAGGCCGTCCTGCTGTGCCTGGCGCTTCCGCTGGCCACCTGGCCGGTCCTGGGAGCCGGGCGGCTGACCCTCGTGGTGCCGGTGCTGCTGTGGGCGGCGATCCGGTTCAGGCTGCCGGGCGCGAGCCTGGCCAGCCTGTTCACCTCCGCCGTGGTGATCTACGCGGCCGCGCGCGGCGTGGGACCGTTCGTGCAGCCCTCCCTGCCCGTCACCCTGCTGATCACCCAGAGCTACACGGTGGTGCTGATCGCCACGAGCACACTGGTGGCGGCGATCATCACCGAGCGCGAGCAGGCGACCGCCGCGCTGCACGACCAGCAGGAGCGCACCCGCTCGATCATCGCCACCGCCCGCGACCCCTTCATCGGCTTCGACGCCGACGGGACGGTCACCGACTGGAACCACGCCGCGGAGACGACCTTCGGCTGGTCCACCGCCGAGGCGGTCGGCAGGCCGCTGACCGAGCTCATCATCCCCGCCGAGGTGTACGCCGAGCGTTTCTCCTCGCCGGACTCCTGCGGGGACCGTATGGAGATCACCGCCAGGCACCGCGACGGCCGCCCGCTCCCGGTGGAGATCACCGTCTGGTGCGTGGAGTCCGCCGGCCGCCGGCACCTCAACGCCTTCGCCCGGGACATCACCCAGCGCAAGCAGTTCGAGCGGGACCTGGCCACCGCCCGCGACCGGGCGCTGGAGGCCTCCCGGCTCAAGTCCCGGTTCCTGGCCACCATGAGCCACGAGATCCGCACCCCGATGAACGCGGTCATCGGCCTGGCCGCGGTCCTGCTGGCCGGTCCGCTCGGCCACGAGCAGCGCCGGCAGCTGGAGGGCATCCTCAGCGCGGGACAGGCACTGCTGGCGATCATCAACGACATCCTGGACCTGTCCAAGATCGAAGCCGACCAGCTGGTCCTGGAGGAGGGTGACGTCGACCTCGGCGGCGCCGTACACGACGTCGTCGGCCTGCTGTCGCCCACGGCCCGCGACAAGGGGCTGATCCTGACCGGCTCGTGCGGGCCGCGGGTGCCCGCCCGGCTGCGCGGCGACTCGGTCAGGATCCGGCAGATCCTGCTCAACCTCGTCGACAACGCCGTGAAGTTCACCCCGGACGGCAGCGTCACGGTCCGCGCCGATCTCGCCGGCGCGGCGCCGGACGGCAGGCTGGAGGTCCGGATCGAGGTCACCGACACCGGCATCGGCATCCCCGCCGAGGTCCGGGAGCGGTTGTTCGACCCCTTCGTCCAGGCCGACGCCTCCACCACCCGCCGCTACGGCGGCACCGGCCTGGGCCTGGCCATCTCCCGCCGGCTCGCCCGGGCCATGGGCGGTGATCTGCTGGTGTCCAGCCGCCCCGGTGAGGGCAGCACGTTCGCCTGCACGCTGCTGCTGGCCCCGGTCGAGGCCGCCGAGCCGGAGCCCGTCGCCGGGGGCGGGGACGTCCCCGCGGTCTCCGCCCGCCGCTCCCGGCTGCTGCTGGTGGAGGACAACGAGCTCAACCAGATGGCGGCCCTGGAGGTGCTGAACCTGCTCGGCTACCAGGCCGATCTGGCCACCAACGGCGCCGAGGCCGTCGAGATGGCGGAGAAGACCAGCTACCAGGCGATCCTGATGGACTGCCAGATGCCCGTCATGGACGGCTACACCGCCACCACGCTGCTGCGCCGTCAGGAGGGCGCCTCCCGGCACACCCCGATCATCGCGCTGACCGCCGGGGCCTTCGCCGAGGACCGCAGGCGCTGCCTGGCCGTGGGCATGGACGACTTCATCGCCAAGCCCTTCGACTACGACCAGCTCGCCCTCACCATCGCCCGCTGGGTCGACTCCCCCGGCGACCGCCCCTCCTCGTGAGAGGAACACGCCGGCCCGCCCCCGGCGGGCCCGTCGCGCCGTTCCCGCCGATCCCGTCACCTGCGGCGCAGGAGAAGGCCGATCGCGAGAACCACACCGAGGACGAGGAGACAGGAGGCGACCAGCAGGTTCCAGTTCCCCAGGGCGCCGAGGACCGGCGCGTCGGGTGCCACGTAGTAGACGGCCATCCACAGGACGCCGACGATCAGCAAGGCGATCATCGCCCGAGCCGGCCACTTCGACGGAGCGGGGACCGCTCTCCGGTCATTTCCGAAATCAGGCAATGATTCCTCCTGCCGCCGGGTTTCCGGATCCTCTGATGGATCTTTGAAAAGCCCAACGAGGCTGGAGCGGAGACGGTTCCGCGTATGGCGCCGGGTTCTTGCGGACCGCCCGCCGGCACACTGATCGGCGATCTGGAAGTCCTCTACGTTACCGGCTGGTAACGAGAATTTCACCGCCTACAAATTCTCATTATCGGTCCATACGCTGCGGCCACAGCAGTGCGGCGGCCGAGCCGTGCTCCGGAGCCCGGTGCGCCGGCGCCGGCTTCCACGTGCCGGCGCCCGCCGTGCGCCGTGATCCTCAGACCGCGGAAGAGCGGTCCGTCAATCCGTCCAGCATCAGTTCGATCGACCGGCAGGCGTCGGCATGAGCCGTGGCGGCGTCCGCGTCGCCGCCCCCACGGCTGCCGCCGCCGCTACTGCGCATGACGCCCTCAAGCATGCCGAACAGCAACGCCAGGTCGCGTGCTCGCACGTCGCCGCGCACCTCGCGGCGTTCCTGGGCGCGCCGCAGCGGCCCGGCCAGCACAGTGATCATCCGGCGCTCGTACCGTTCCCGGGTCCTGGGGTCCAGGCGGTACGTCAGCGCCACCAGCGACCGCATCATGACCTGCGTGCGCAGCACTTCCCTGAGCAGATCGAGGAAGGGCACCGGTTCGCCGGGGCCGTCGATGCAGGCCTCCAGCCGGGATATCTCATATCCGATCACCGCCTCGGCGAGCGCGTTGCGGTCCGGGAAATGGCGGTACAGCGTGGCCTGCCCGACCCCCGCCCGGCGGGCGATCTCCGGCATCATCACCGGCGCCCGCGGATCGGACATCACATCCACCGCCGCCTGAATGATCGCCATCCGGTTCCGCCGCGCGTCACTGCGCCGCGGCCCCCGCGGGCCGTAAGGCATCGCCGAGCTCCTCAACCACCGATGTTACCGATTGGTAGCGATGATCTCACCGGCGGTCCGCACACGGCCACCCCCCGCCACCGGCCCGTCGCCGGGCCGCCGGATCGGTGCCTCAGCGGCGGTGCGGGGGTCAGGCCGTCGGGAAGGGG
>NZ_BOOJ01000094.1 GCF_016863175.1 Paraplanobispora siamensis | reverse complement strand
TTCACCGGCGTGCGCAGGGATGAGCCTTCCGCCAGGTGAGCGGCCGGCAGATCTCCGCCCCGGCCGTCCGGGGCCCGCTGCGCGAGGGCACGTGGCCGACCGCGAGCAGCCCCGTGGAAGCGAGGCCGGCCGGGAAGCGCGCGGCGCGTCTTCGCCCGGGCGGCGATGGGCCCCACAGCGGGATCAGCACGCTGTTCGCCCGGCCCACGATGATCGCGCATCTTCAGTCGGCGAAGAATGATCTAATGAAAATTGCAGAAAGTTACATCCTCTCCTCGCAAGAAGGGTCATCATGCTGAGACGCCTTCCCCGTGCGCTTCTCCATACACTGACCGTCACCGTCCTCGCCACGACCGTGATCACCGCTCCGCCGACATCCGCCGATTCGTCCCCGGCGCCTCCTGCGCCCGGTGCGGCGCCGCCCAGCCCCGGCGGGAACGTTCCGGCCGGGCCGGTGAAGCTGACCCTGGTCACCGGCGACACCGTCACCGTCGGCCGCGGACCCCGCGGCATCGCCTCCTACCGGATCACGCCGGGAGAAGGCCGCGGGCACATCACCTTCCTGACCCGTTCGAAGGGCGAGGGTCAGCTGTCGGTCATCCCCTCCGACACCGCGGCCCTGCTGGCCGCCGACCGGCTGGATCCCGCGCTGTTCGACCTGAACGCCCTGCTCGACAACGGCTCCGGCGGCACGCCCGCCGTATTGGTGCAGCACTCCCGCGGAGCCGACAGGGCCGACCGGGCGAAAACCGCACTGGGCACCGGAGCGAAAGTGGTGCGGGCGCTGCCCCGCCTCGGGGTGAGCGCCGTACGCGCCGAACGGCCCGCACGCATGTGGAAGGCGATCACCGGCGCCGCCGCGGAGGCCCGCAGCCTCCGCGGCGGCGTCACCAAGATCTGGCTCGACCGCACGCTGCGCATCACGCTCGACCAGAGTGTCCCGCAGATCCGCGCCCCGCAGGCCTGGGCGGCGGGATACACCGGCGAGGGCGTCACGGTGGCCGTGCTCGACACCGGCTACGACTCCGACCACCCCGACCTGGCGGGGGTGGTGACCAGCTCCGCCGACTTCACCTCCAGCGGCGGTCCCGGGGACGAGGTCGGCCACGGCACACACGTCGCCGCCACGATCGCCGGGCAGAACGCCCCCTACAAGGGCGTCGCGCCCGGGGTGAAGCTCGCCGTCGGCAAGGTCTGCACCGTGGGCGGATGCCCCGAATCGGCGATCCTCGCCGGGATGGAGTGGGCGGCGCGCACCGCCGGAGCCAAAGTGATCAACATGAGTCTGGGCCACCCGGACGAGCCCGGCGTCGACCCGCTGGAGCAGGCGGTCAACGACCTGTCGCAGGAGACCGGGGCGCTGTTCACCATCTCGGCCGGCAACAGCCACTGCCGCTTCGGCGGCAGCACGGTCGGATCCCCGGGCACCGCCGACGCGGCCCTCAGCGTCGGCGCCGTCTACCGCGACGACAGCGTGACCGACTTCTCCAGCTGCGGGCCCCGCCGAGACGACCAGGTCATGAAACCCGACATCATGGCGCCCGGCGCCGGGATCGTGGCCGCCTTCCCCGGCGGAGGCCACCGGGCGCTGTCGGGCACCTCGATGGCGGCCCCGCACGTGGCCGGGGCGGCGGCGCTGCTGGCCCAGCGCCACCCGGACTGGGACGGGCGGCGGCTCAAGGCCGCGTTGATGAGCACCGCCCACGCCGGCACCCAGAACGTTCCCTCCGACCGCTACGGACTGGGACGGGTTGACGCCGAGGCGGCCGTCACCGCCGCCGTGACACCCGGCATCGCCTCGGTCCATCTGGTCCAGCCCTGGCCGCGCCCGCAGGAGGCGCCGACCCGTACCGTCACCTACTCCAACACCGGCGCCTCGACCGTGTCGCTGAGGCTGGCCACCACCACGACGCCCGGATCGGTCACGCTCAGCGCCGACCGGCTGGAGGTGCCCGCCGGCGGCAGCGCCGAGGTCACCCTCACCTACCGCAGCGCGGGCAGCGCGGAGCGCCGCGAGCTGGGGCTGCTCACCGCCACCGACGCCGGCGGCACCGTGGTCGCCAAGACCGCGCTGGCGCTGTACGAGGAGGCGCGCTACAACGTCGAGGTGAGTCTGCTGGACCGCCGGGGCGAGCCCGCCTCGGCTTCGGTGGCCGCGGTCGACGGCACCACCGGCGAAGTCACCTGGGCCGCTTTCAAGGCGGGCAGGGGCCGCCTCCTGCTGCCCGCAGGAACGCACTATCTGGCGACCACGATCTACCCCGCCACCCCCGACGACCTCACCTACACCGCCGCCGTCCAGAAGGTGACCGTCACCGAGCCGGACGCCGTGACGAGCGCCACCATCGACGCCCGCGCCGGCCGACAGGTCGAGCTCACGGTGGACGAGAACGCCGCGCGCCCGGTGGCGCGGTCGCTGTCGCTGAGCGTCAGGGTGGGCGGCCGCATGGCGCTGTCGGAGGGAGGCAACCTCTCCGGCGACAGCCGCTGGGCCGTGGTCCCGCTGCAGGACGCCGGCGTCGGCTACAGCGCCCGGGCGGTCTTCGACAAGGACGGCTCCGGTGACGACGCACCCACCCCGTACGTCTACCGGGTGGCCGACGTCCGCACCGGGGTCCCCGCCGACCCGCGGCGGGCCTTCACCAAGGCCGAGCTGACCAAGGTGAACGTGGTCTACCGCTCGCAGGCGGCACCCGCCGCCGGGACCGCCGAAGTGGGCATGGTCTCCGAGGGCCTGCCCACGCTGATGCACACCTTCCCCGTCGCCCTGCCCTCGACCGTCACCGAGTACCGCAGCCCCGGCGTCTACAGCGCCGGGCTGCGCTTCGGCGGGCACTGGCTGGTGGCCCATGACCGGGAGTACGGCCCCGGCCGGGACGACACCGAGGTCTGGAACGGCGCGGTCAGCGGTCCACTGCTGGAAGGCGCCACCGGCGCCCGCCGGCTGGACTTCATGTCGATCCCGAACATCTCCTGGTTCACCGACGCGGGGCCGCGCAGATGGGCCTCCACCCCGGTCGCCGGCACCATGACCCTCAGCCGCGGCGGACAGCAGCTCGCCCAGTGGAGCGCCGGCGTCTACGGCTACGTCGACGCCCTGCCGACCGCCCGGGAGACCTACACCCTCACCGCCGCCGTGACCAGGGACGCCGCCGACGCCGCCCTGGCCACCCGGATCGACACCACCTGGAGGTTCACCTCCGAAGGCACCTCCGAGTACGTCGACAATCCGCTGTTCGTGCCCCGGCTGACCGCCCTGGGCCTGGACGAGGCCAACCGCGCGGCGGGCGGATCGCGCACCGAGGTGCTCCTCGGGCACAGCGGCACGCCTTCGGGCGCGGTGTCGGCGACCGGGGCCGAGGTCTCCCTCGACGACGGCGCCACCTGGAGCCCGCTGACGATCACCCCGGCCCCGGGGGTGCTGGGCCGGGTCACCATCGCCAACCCGGCCGCCGAAGGCCACGTGTCGTTGCGCGTCAGTCTGGCCGACGCCGCGGGCAACACCGTCGTGCACGCCGTCCGCCGGGCCTACCGGGTCCGCGCCGCCACCGGCGCCACCACGGTGGTACGGGTGCACTACGACGCGGGATGGGGCAACCGGATCACCCTGCGCGGTGACACCGCCCCGCTGCGCTGGGACACCGGGCAGGAATGCGTCGGCAAGGCGGCGGGCCTGTGGGAGTGCGAGATCCACGGGATCCCCGCCGGGCAGGGGTTCCGGTTCAAACCCCTGATCAACGACACCCGCTGGTCGATCGGCGCCGACCACACCGGCACCGGCGGCCAGAGCATCGACATCACTCCCCGCTTCTGACGCACCTCTGCTCCGGCGCGGCGTCGCCGCGCCGGAGCAGAGGACGGCAACCGGCAACTCTTGTCAGTTCTTTCAGTAAGTTTCTTGAAACTTACTGAAATCCATTGAAAAGGTTGTCCGAGATCGGGATATTGGGAAGGCGCCGCACGGCCCCCGGCCGACGCCGCCCGTCTCCCGCCCGCTCCCTCAGAGGGGTTCGCCGATGCCGCACGTCCAGGCTGTGCTGAGCACCCAGCAGGAGGACTTCCTGCAGTGGATGTTCGAGTCGGATCCGCCGCGTGACGCCGGCTCGGTATCGGTGGCGGTGCGCCTCACCGCCGTGTTCGATCCGCACCTGTTGCGGCGGGCCCTCACCCTGCTGACACTCAGGCACGAGGCCCTGCGCACCACCTGCCGTGCCGCCGGCGGCACGCTGGAAGTAGCGATCGCCGACACCCTCGAACCCGAGGTGAGGCTCGTGCGGGCGGCAGGCGACACCCCCGCCGAGCGGGAGGCCGAGGCGGTACGGCTGGCCCACGCCGAGCGCATGCGGATGAACGACGTGACGCGCCGCCCGCTGGTCCGCGCGCTGGTCATCGAGCTGGCCCCCCGGGCGCACGTGGTGGTGCTCTCGGTCCACCATTTCGCCTTCGACGGCTGGTCGATGGGCATCGTACTCACCGAGCTCGGCGTGCTGTACTCCGCGTTGAGCGCCGAACATCCCGACCCGCTGCGCCTGCTACGGCCGCTGCCCATGACCTACGGCGCGTACTGCGCCTGGACCCGTCGGCAGTGGTCGCTCAACCAGCCCTACTGGGACGCCCTGCTGCGCGGGGCCCCGCCCGCGCTCGGCCCGTTCCCGGGCCGCCGCCCGGCCGTCCGGTTCCGGCGGCGGGTGCACCGCTTCGAGATCGACGCCGCGCTGGGCTCCGGGCTGCGGGCCGCGGCCCGCGCCCGGCGCGCCTCGCCGTTCATGGCGGTGACCGCCTGCTGGACCGCGCTGCTGGCCGCCTGGACCGGCTCCGAGGACATCGTGCTGATGTCACCGGTGCCCGGACGCACCCTCCCCGAGCACAACGGCATCGTGGGCTGCCTGGTCCAGTCGATGTACCTACGCATAGACGCCGGGGGCGCTCCCGGCTACGGCGAACTGCTCGACCGGACCCGCGCGGCCGTCCTCGACGCCCTCGCCCACCAGACCCACGCCTACCACCGGCTGCGCCCGCAGATCCCCTACCCCTCCCGCATCCACTACGAGAGCTGGCGAGTGGGGCCGCAACTGCCCGGCCTGCCCTCTGAACCGTTCCCGCTGCCGCGCGATCCCGAGGAACTGGACTGGGCCGCTCCACCCGGGACCGCGGACCTCAGCGCGCCCACCCTCGTCATCGAGGAGCGCGGCGACGGCTCGATGGCCGCCGCGGTGGTCTACAACGCCTACGGATACGCCCCCAGGACCGCCGCCCTGCTGGCGGAGTCGTTCTGCGACCACATCAGGGTCATGGTCACCGACCCCGGCCGGCGTCCGGCCGCGCGCCGTGGGCGTCCCTCCCCCTCCTCCGACCGAAAGGCCACACCCACCATGTCCGTCACGCCGTCCGTCACGCCGTCCGTCACGCCGCCCGCCGAGCCGGGCGTCACCGAGCAGCCGGCCTTCACCGGCCTGGAGCTGCAGATCCACCAGATCTGGTGCGAGGTTCTCGGCCTGACCCGGATCGGCCCACAGGAGGACCTGCTGGAACTCGGGGCGCACTCTTTGACGATCAATCAGATCGCCGTGCGCGTCCATGCCCGGCTGGGAGCCGATCTGCCGCTGTACGTCTTCTACGAGGACCCGACCATCCCCGGGATCGCCGCGGCGGTCCGGGCCGCCCGGGCCGAGTGAACCGCCTCCCCTCCCCCGCACGTTTTCCGGACAGCCTGGAGAGCGCAATGTCCACCGACACCACGCAAATTCTGACCGCGATCTGGCGGCAGGTGCTCGCCGTCGCCGCCGTCTCCCCCGACGATGACTTCTTCGATCTCGGCGGGGACTCCTTTCGCGCCACGCAGCTGGCCGTGCTCGTCGGCGAGCGCCTGGGCGTGGCGGCCTCGCCGTCACTCGCCTTCGACCGGCCGAGCCTGGCCGGACAGGTGAGATGGGTCGAGGCGGCCAGGCGATGAGCGCGCCCGCTCCGGGGGCGGCGGGAACGGTTCCGGCGCTGCTCGCCGCGCGCGCCCACGACCAGCCGGACCGTGCCGCGATGCTCACCCCCGAGGGGGTCCTGACCTTCGCCGGGTGGGAGCGCCGCTCGAGCGCCGCGGCGCACGCGCTACTCGATCGGGGACTGCTGCGCGGGGACCGGGTCGGCCTGCTGTTCGGCGGCCGGGACTGGATCGACTTCGCCGTCGCCTACTGCGCGGCCCAAAAAGCCGGGCTCGTCCCCGTGCCGATCTCCGATCGCCTGGCCCCCGCCGAGATCGGCGACGTGCTCGGCCTGTGCGCGGCCGCCGTCCTGGTCCGCGCAGAGCGGACGGCGGCGCTGGACGTGCCGACCCCGACGCTCGCCGTCGGCGACCTCGACGGCGACGCCGACCGGCCGCTCGGCGTCCGCATCCGCCCGCAGGACGCCGCGCAGATCGTCTTCACCTCGGGCACCACCGGCACGCCGAAGGGGGTGGTGGCCAGCCACGCCAACCTCACCTTCGGCTATGGCCCCCGCCCGCGGCAGCGGCCGTACGCGCACTCGGAGTACTTCCTGCACGCCTTCCCGATCGGGACCAACGCCGGGCAGATGATGCTGCTGGACGCGCTCGCCGCGCACCCGACGGCGCTGCCGCAGGCAGGTTTCGACGCCGAGGCGTTCTGCTCGCTGATCGAGAGCCGCCGGGTGGGCACCGTGTTCCTGGTGCCCGCGATGGCGGTCGAGCTGCTGCGCTCGCGCGCCCACGAACGGCACGACCTGTCGAGCGTGCTGCTGCTCGGCTCCTCCACCGCGGCGCTGCCGCCCTCGGTCGCGCTGGAGCTGACCCGCGCCTTCCCCCGCGCCACGGTCGTGAACTGCTACATGTCCGCCGAGTCGGCCCCGGCCCGCACCATGATGGTCGTCGACCCGCGCCGCCCGGCGGCGCTGGGCCGCGCCACCGACTCCCGGGACCTGCGGATCTGCGGTCCGGCGGGCGAGGTGCTGCCACCGGGCGAGGTGGGGGAGATCCGGCTGCGCTGCCCGGCCGCGCCCCGCTCCTACTACGGGGACCCGCGGGGCAGCGCCGAGATGTTCACCGGTGACTGGGTGCGGATGGGAGACCTCGGCTTCCTCGACCCCGACGGTTACCTGTACCTCATCGACCGCGAGAGCGACGTCATCAAGACCGGCGGGCTGAAGGTCTCCACCGTCCAGGTGGAGGCCACGCTGCTGGAACACCCCGCCGTCGCCGAGGCCGCCGTCGTGGGCCTGCCACACCCCGTGATGGGCGCCACGGTCGGCGCCGCCGTACGGCCCGGCGGTGAACTGGACCCCGACGACCTGCGCGACTTCCTGTCGGCGCGGCTGGCCCGCCACCAGTTGCCCACCCGGTTGGAGCTGGTCGGCGCGCTGCCGCGCAACGACGCCGGGAAGGTCCTCAAGAGTCGGGTGCGCGAGCTGCTTACCCGGCCGCGATCGGCCGCCGCGGACACCATGACCGCCGCGGACACCATGACCGCCGCGGACACCATGACCGCCGCGGACACCCCTAGCGTCCGGGCCGTCCCGGCGCAGAACGGAATCTGGTTCGCCGAGAAGCTGGGCGGCACCGGGACCTGTTACACGATGCCGTTCACGCTCACCTTCAGCGGGCGCATCGACCTGGCGGCGCTGCGCGCGGCCTGCGCCGCCGTCCTGGAGCGTCACGGGATCCTCCGCTCCGCCGTCGTCGAACACGACGGGATCCCCCACCTGGTCCCCGCCACGCCCCCGCCGGCCGTCGCCGTTGAGGACCTGTCCGGCCTGCCGTCCGCCGAGCGGGCCGGCCGCCTGCAGCGGCGATGCGCCGAGGAGATCGCGCGCCCCTTCGACCTGAGCGGCGGGCCGCTGACCCGGATCCGGCTCGTGCGGACCGGGCCGGAGCGTTGCCTGCTGTTGCTGACGGCCCACCACCTGGTCTTCGACGGTGAGTCCAAGGCCGTGTTCGTCCGCGACCTGGCCGCCTTCTACCAGGCTGAGATCACCGGAGAGCCTTCCGGCCTGCCGGAACTGCCCGATCTCGACCTGGCCGCCGCCGCAGAGGCCAGGATCGCCGCCCTGCTGCCGCAGGCCAGGGACTACTGGCACGGCCTGTGGCGGGAACCTCCCGCACCCGTGCTGCCCGAACTGACCGGACCCGTCCCGCAGGCCGGGCCCGGCGCCGCCGCGGACTTCACCGTGGAGCGCCGCCTGTCGCAGCGGCTCGGTGAGGTCGCCGGCGAGCTGGGCGCCACCCGCTTCGAAATCCTGCTCGCCTGCTGGCAGACGCTCCTGCACCGGTACGGCAACGCCGGGGCTCCCATCGGGATCGACCTGGGCACCCGCGACGCCGCGACACGGGACCGGATCGGCGTGTTCGCCAACGAGCTGCCGCTCTTCCCCGCCTTCGAGCCGGACTGGACGTTGCGGCGGCTGGTGCAGAGCCTGCGGGCGGACAACGGCGTGCCCTCGGACCTGCGCGCCCTGTACCGGATCCGCGAGGTGCCGCTCACCCGCGCCGTGCCCCGCAGCCGCCCCTCCGCCGTGCTGCCGCCGGTCACGGTGAGCTACCTCAAGGGCCCCCGGCTCCCGCGGTTCCCCGGACTCGCCGTCACCGCGGACTGGGTCCCCGGCAGCCACGCGGTACGCGGCGCCCTGCGCATCCACCTCACCGACGGCCCCGACGAGCTGCGGGTCGGCCTGCGCTACAACCGCGAGGTGCTGTCCCACGCCGCCGCCGGGCGCATCGGCCGTCACTGGCGCACCCTGCTGGCCGCGGCCGTCGCCGACCCGGACCTGCCATTGGCGGAGTTGCCGCTGATGGATGCGGCCGAACGCCGGATGTCCCTGCACGCGTGGAATGCCACCGGCCGGAACCTGCCCCCGGTGACGATCGTCGAACTGCTGGCCGAGCGGGCCGCCCTGCACCCCGACGCCGTCGCCTGCGTCGCCGCAACCGCCCGGCGGGTCCGCCCGACCGGAGCGCCGTCCGGGCCCGCCGAGCTGACCTACCGGCAGCTGCAGGCCGAATCCGACCGGCTCGCGCACCGGTTGCGGCGGGCCGGGGCCGCACCCGGCTCGCTTGTGGCGCTGTGCTGCGACCGCTCGCCGTACGCGCTCATCGCCATGCTGGCGGTGGCCAAGACCGGGGCCGCCTACCTGCCGCTGGACCCCGACTATCCGGCCGACCGGCTCGCGTTCGTCCTGTCCGACTCCGGGGCCGCGATCTTGCTGACCCGGCGGCATCTGCGCGAGCGGCTCCCCGGCCACGCCGGCGAGGTGGTCTATCTCGACGACCTCCGGCCCGCCACCGATGACGGTCCGCATCCCGCCGGCGGCGGGCCGCTTCCGCCGCCGGCCGCAGACGACCTCGCCTATGTGCTCTACACCTCGGGCTCGACCGGCCTGCCCAAGGGCGTGCGGATCGGGCACCGCGCCCTGGCCAACCTGCTGCTGAGTGTCGGCGACCGGCTCGCAAGCGGCGCGGGCGACGTATGGCTGGCCGCCACGTCGCTGTCGTTCGACATCAGCGCGCTGGAACTCTACCTGCCGCTGATCAGCGGCGGCCGGATCGTGCTCGCCGACGACGACGCCGTCCGCGACGGCCGGGAGCTGGTCGAGCTCATCGCCGGCCACGGGGTGACGCACGTCCAGGCCACGCCCTCCGGCTGGCGGATGCTGCTGGAATGCGGCCTGAACGCCCCCTCGGTGACCGCTCTGGCCGGTGGGGAGGCGCTGCCGGCCGCTCTCGCCCGCGATCTCGCCGCCCGTACCCGCCGGCTGTTCAACATGTACGGCCCCACCGAGACCACCATCTGGTCGACCATGGAGGAGATCGACCCGTCCGAGGACCGCATCACCATCGGCCGCCCGCTCGCCAACACCCGGATCTACCTGCTGGACCGGCACCTGGAAGCGGTGCCCGTCGGCGTGCCCGGCGAGCTGTGCATCGCCGGCGCCGGCCTGGCCGAGGGCTACCTGGACCGCCCCGAGCTGACCCTCGAGAAGTTCGTGCCCGACCCGTTCGGCGCCCCGGGTGAGCGGCTGTACCGGACCGGGGACCTGGCCCGCTACCGCGCCGACGGCAGGATCGAGTACCTGGGCCGCACCGACCAGCAGGTCAAGCTGCGCGGCCACCGGATCGAGCTCGGCGAGATCGAGGCGGCGCTGCTGGAGCATCCCGGGGTCGCCGCGGCCGCGGCCGCGGTACACGGCGACACCCTGGTGGCCTACCTGGTGCCGCGGCGCCCGATCGATCCCGGCGGACTGCGCGCCCACCTGGCGCGCACCCTGCCCCGCCACATGCTCCCGGGCCGCTATCTGGAACTGGATGAGCTGCCGCTCACCCCCAACGGCAAACTCGACCGCGCCGCGCTCGCCGCCCCCTTGCACGATGGGCGGCAGGGACGATGACCGCGGGGCACGGCGGACATCCGCAGGATCCCGTCGCCATCGTGGGAGCCGGGCTGGCCGGAACCCTCCTGGCGATCCTGCTCGCCGAGCGCGGCCTGCGGGTGGAGGTGTACGAGCGCCGCGCCGATCCGCGCACCGGCCCGGCCGGCGAGGGACGCTCGGTCAACTTGGGCGTCTCGGCACGGGGCATCCGCGCCCTGCGCCGCATCGGACTGTGGACGTCGCTGTCGGATCTGACGGTGCCGATGCGCGGCCGGGTCGTCCACCGGCCGGGCGGCGCCCGGCTGTTTCAGCCCTACGGCAGGGACCCGCAGGAGATCCTCCACTCCATCCGGCGCAACGAGCTCAACGCCCGGCTGGTCGAGCGGGCCGCGGCCCACCCGGGGATCGGTCTGTTCTTCGGCGCCCGCTGCGTCGGGCTCGACCCGGACCAAGGACTGCTCTCAGTCACCGAGGCCGGCCTGACCCGCCGGGTGCGGGCGTCGTTCGTGGTGGGCGCCGACGGCGCGTTCTCCACCGTACGGCGGCTGGTCCAGCACGGCCGACCGGTGGACTACCGGCAGGAGTTCCTGGCCTGGGGCTACAAGGAACTGACCATCCCGCCCGGCGCCGGCGGCCGGTCCCGAGTCCCGCCGCAAGCACTCAACCTCTGGCCTGCCCGGCAGGGCCTGATCGTGGCGCACCCGAACGTCGACGCCTCGCACACCGCGACGCTCTTCCTGCCCCACCGGGGCGAGCCCGGCTTCACCACCCTGGCCGGGAACGAGACGGTCACCGCGTTCTTCACCGAACGTTTCCCCGGCTTCGCCGCGATCGTCCCGGACCTGACCGAGCAGTACGCATCCCGTCCGGTCGGGCACCTGGTGACCGTCGGCACCTCCGCCTGGCACCACCGCGACCGGGTCGTGCTCGTCGGCGACGCCGCACACGCCGTCTACCCCTTCTACGGCCAGGGCATGAACTCCTCGCTGGAGGACTGCCTGGTCCTGGACGAATGCCTGGACCGCCACCCCCGCGACCGCGCCGCCGCCTTCGCCGACTACCAGCGGCGGCGCAAGCCGCACACCGACGTGCTCGCCGCGCTGTCGGCGGAGAACTTCGCCGAGCTGCGCGACGGGACCCGCTCACCGCTGCGGCTGGCCCGCAGCCGGATCGACCACGCCCTGCACCGGCTGTTCCCGGCCGCCTGGGCGCCGCTGCACACCATGGTCTCCCACACCACGCTGCCCTACGGAGAGGCGCTGCGGCGGGCGCGCCACCAGGACCGGATGCTCCGCTGGGCGGGCGCGACGGCCGTCACCGCGGCCCTGACCGCTGCCGCGGTGCGCGGTGCCCGCAAACCCCCTTGCTGAGAGGACCCGCACGACCGTGATCTTCCACCCCGACGACCCCGGCCTGCGGCTCCTGGAGCCGGCGGACCTGGACCGGCTGCCGACCGGCGCCGTGATCGACCGCCACCGCCCGGCGCTGCGGGCGATCGTGGACTGGGCCGGCTCCTACCTGTGCGCCCCTCATCCCGACCTGGGCCGCCGTGGCGCAGTCTGCCCCTATGCCCAAGGCTCCCTCACCCGTGGACGGTTCTACCTGGCGGTCCGGCCCGGCCGGCCGCGGAGCGCCGAGCAGATCGTCCGCTCCATGCAGCCCTACCGGGAATGGTTCACCGACCTGGCGCCCCGCACCCATGACGGCGCGCTCTTCACCACGATCCTGGTGCTTTTCCCCGACCTGCCCCCGGAGAGCCGCGGATTGATCGACGAGGCGCAGCGGCGGCTCAAGGACGGCTACACCCGTTCCGGGCTGATGATCGGGGAGTTCCACGACGGCCCGCCGGACAAGGGAGGGCTGCGCAACCCCGCCTTCCGGCCGCTGCGCAGCCCGGTCCCGCTGCTGGCGATCCGGCACATGATCGCCAGCGACGAGCCGTTCCTGTCCGGCGACCCGCGACACCACGCCGCCTACCTGGAGCGCTTCGGCGGAGGCGCGGCATGACGGACCGTCCCGCCCCCCTGCCCCGCCGCGCACCCGGCACGCCGATCCCGCTGACCCCGGCCCAGAGCAGACTGTGGTTCCTGGACCGGGCCGGTCACGGCGGCCCGGCCTACCTGTGCGGTGCCAACCGGTTGCTCTCCGGCCGACTCGACGAGGAGGCGCTGATCGCCGCGATGGCCGCGGTGATGCGGCAGCACGAGGTGCTGCGCGTCTCGATCGCCGACGGTCCCGCCGGTCCGGTGCAGATCGTCCACGACCTCACCGCGGCCGAATGCGCCGCACTGTGCGAGATATCGGAGGTGGAGGGGGCGACAGCGCAGATCCGGCGGGAGCGGGCCGGTGAACGCGCACGCGAGTTCCACGCCCGCGGCTTCCGGCTGGACCGGCCCCCGCTGCAGCGGGTGCTACTGCTGCGGCTCGGGCCGCACGAGCACCTGCTGATGTGGAGCCTGCACCACATCGTCTGCGACGGCCCCAGCCTCGCGCTGCTGATGCAGGAGGTGTTCGAGCGCTACGCGGCCCTGCTGAGCGGCGCCGCCGAGACGCGACCCCCTGCGGCCCAGTTCACCGACTACGCGGCCTGGCTGGCCGCGCGGCGGGCACCCGCGCACGAACGCGACCGTGCCTTCTGGGCCGGCTACCTGCGCGGGGCCCCGGTACTCCAAAGCGTCCCCGCCGACCGGCCGCGACCGGCCGGGCTCTCCTCCGACGGCTGCGAATGCAGGGTCGAACTGCCGCAGGGGCTGACCGGCCGGCTGCGGGAACTGGCCCGGCGGGAACGCTGCACCCCCTTCACGATCTTCATGGCGGCCATGACCGCGACGCTGGCCCGCCACAGCGGCGAGGACGACATCGTGGTCGGTTCCGTCGCCGCCGAACGCGACCTGCCCGACCTGGAGAACGCAGTCGGCTTCTTCGTCAACACACTGCCGATCCGCACCCGGCTGCCGGGGGACCCGTCCCTGCTCGACGTGCTGGGCGAGGCGCGTTCCTCCCTGCTGCGCGCCCTGACGCACCGGTCGCTGCCGTTCGAGGAGATCGTCGAGGCCGCGGCGGCGCCCCGGGAGCTCAACCGCAACCCCCTCTTCCAGACCATGCTCGTGTTCGAGCAGGACACCGGCGAGGCCGAGCGGTCGCTGCCGGACCTGACCGCCGCCCCGTGGGACCTGCCACCCGAGGTGGCGCGTTTCGACCTCAACGTCATGGTCACACTCGGCCCCCGGGCCCGCCTGAACCTGACCTACTCCACCGGCCTGTACGAGCCGGAGACCATCGAGCGGTTCGGCGGCCACCTGGTGCGGATGCTGGAGGCGATGGCCGACGACCTCGGACAGCGCCTGTGGCGGGTGCCGCTGCTGGACGAGCGCGAGCGCGACCTGGTCGGCGCGGGCGTCCTTCGGCGCGGTCCCGGCCGGAACGGCGAGGAAGCAGAAGAGCCCGCGGACCGGCGCCAGGCGCCGCAGGAGCCCGAGGCACCCGTCCACGAGCTGATCGCGGCCCGCGCCGCGCAACGGCCGGACGCCCCCGCGGTGATCACTCCTGAGGGCGAGATCTCCTACGGGGAACTGGAGGAGCGGGTCCGGCACCTGGCCGCCCGGTTGCGGGTCACCGCGGCACTGGGCCCCGGCACGCCCGTCGGCATCGTGCTGCCGACCGGGCCCGAGGCCGTCGTGGCGATCCTCGCCGCGCTCCGGGCAGGCGGCGCCTATTTGCCGCTGAACCCGGCCGACCCGGCCGACCGCAACGCCGCGATCCTGGCCGAGGCCGCCGTCCCGGTGGTGATCGCCGACACCGCCCCACCCGGCTACCGCGGCGTGCTCCTGTCCCCCGCCCACCCGGCCGATGACGCGCCGATGGTCCCGGCGGCTGCGTCCGGCGCCCGGGATCTGGCCTATGTGATCTACACCTCGGGATCGACGGGACGGCCGAAGGGGGTCATGGTCACCCACGGCACGCTCGCGCGGTTCACCCGCTCCTTCCGGGACGACCACGGACTCACGTCGGGTGACCGCATCTGGATGGTGCCGCCGCTGACCTTCGACGCCTCCGTCGGCGATCTCTTCCCGGCCCTGACGTCGGGTGCGGCGCTGGTGCTGCACCCCGAGCCCGCCCGGGTGGACGGGGCGGAGCTGGTGGCCTTCTGCTCCCGGCACCGGGTGAGCGTCGTCGACGCCCCGGTCTCGCTCTGGCGGCAGTGGGCCGAGGACCTGTCCCCCGGACGGGTGCCGACCGACTGGCCGGTGCGGCTGATGACGGTGGGCGGGGAACGCGTCCCGGTCCGATCGGCGCAGGCCTGGGCCGAGGCCACCAGCGGCCGGGTCACCCTGGTCAACCACTACGGTCCCACCGAGGCCACCGTCTGCGCCACCACCTGGCACGTCACCGCCCGGCCGTCCGGGGAGGAACACCTGCCGATCGGCCGGCCGCTGCCGCATGTGCGCGCCTACGTGCTCGACCGCGCCGGAGGGCTCACGCCTGCGGGCGCGCCCGGCGAGCTGTACCTGGGCGGTGACTGCCTGGCACGCGGCTACCTCGGCGACCCGCAGGCGACCGCGCGCAGCTTCGTGCCCGACCCCTTCTCCGGCCGGCCCGGCGACCGGATGTACCGGACCGGGGACCTGGCCCGATACCGGCACGACGGGACGTTGCAGTTCCTCGGCCGGATCGACCGGCAGGTCAAAGTCCGCGGCCACCGTGTCGAGCCCGCCGAGGTCGAGGCCGCGGTGACCGCGCATCCGGCCGTCCGCGACGCGGCCGTCCTCGCCGACGGCGACCGGCTGGTCGCCTACGTGGCGCCCGCCCCGGTCCCGCTCGGGGAACTGCGGCGTTTCCTGCGCGAGCGGCTGCCCGCGGCGCTGGTTCCCGGCGTCTTGGTCCCGCTGGAGCGCATCCCGCGGACCGCGCACGGCAAGGTGGACCAGGCCGCGCTGCCCCCGCCGGCCGAACCGCCGGCCGACGGCGGGCACGTGCCGCCGCAGGGACCGGTCGAGCGGGCGCTGTCGGCGATCTGGGCGCGGGTCATCGGGATCGGCCGGGTGGGCCGCAGCGACAACTTCTTCGCCCTGGGCGGCACGTCCCTGCTGGCCGCCCGGGTACTGGGCGCCGTCGAGCGCGAGCTCGGCGCCCGGCTGCCGCTCGGCGCGCTGTTCGAGACCGCTGACCTGGCCGCCCTGGCCGAGCTGGTCCTGGCGGCCGGATCCGCCGCGTCTGCCGGACCGGGTCACGATCCGATGGCCGCGGTGCTGCGTGCGGAGACACTGCCGCCGCAGGTGCTCGCGAGAACACCGCGGCACGCGCGCCCAGAGACTCCGCCGCGGGTGGGCGCGGAAACATCACCGCAGGTACACGTCTCCGGGGCGCCGCACCGGGTGCCCGGTTCCGGCGCACCGGCGCACCGGCCGCCGGGCACGATCCTGGTGACGGGCGCGACCGGGTTCCTCGGCGCGCACCTGGTCGCCGAACTGCTCTGCCGGACCACCGCCACCGTCGTGTGCCTGGTCCGTGCGGCAACCCCGCAGCAGGCGCTACAGCGCGTGCGCGCAAATCTGCGCACCCACGGGTACGGCCCCGGCCTCGCGCTGCACCGGCTTGTCGGTGTGCCCGGGGATCTGGGATCCGAGCACTTCGGGATGGATCCGGCGGCCTTCGCCGAGCTGGCCGCCCGGGTCGAGGCGGTCTGCCACAACGGCGGGCTGGTGCACTTCGCCGAGCCGTACGCCAGACTGCGGCCGGTGAACGTCGGGGGCACGATCGAGGTGCTGCGCCTGGCGGCGCTCGGCGGCGCGTCCGTGCACGCCGTCTCCACCCTGGGGGTGTACCTCACCCCGTCCTGGTCCGGACGAGGGGTCAGCGAGAACGATCCGCCCGACGATCCGGCCGGGCTGCCCGGCCCGTACGAGCAGAGCAAGTGGGCGGCCGACCGGCTGGCCCGCGCCGCGCGCCGCGCCGGGCTCGGCGTCTCGGTGCACCGGCCCGCCCGGGTGAGCGGGCACAGCCGCAGCGGCCGGGGCAACCCCGGCGACTACTTCATCCGGATGCTCCTCACCTTCGCCCAGCTCGGCCAGGTGCCGGACCTGCCGCACGCCGAGGACCTCGCCCCGGTCGACTACGTGGCCGCCGCCATCGCCCACCTGGTCGCCGACCCCGCCGCGACCGGGCGCGACTTCCACTACTTCAACAGCGCCACGGTGGGATATCCCGAGATCGCCGCCGCGCTCACCGCCCGCGGCCACCCGGTCGAGCTCGTTCCGTGGACCCGCTGGCGCGCCGCCCTGCACGACAGTCTCGCCGCCGGTCGGGAGCCGGCGCTGGCGCCGTTCATCACCATGCTGCCCGAGGCGGAGCCGCAGCCGTCCCGGCCCGGCTTCGACTGCTCGGCCACGGAGCGCACACTGGCCGCCGCGGGGATCGTCTGCCCGCCCGCCGACGGCACACTGCTCGGCGTCTATCTGGACGCGCTGACCGCGGACGGGCGCCTGCGCCGGGCGGCCCGCGCGTGAGCGCCCTCGCGCCACCGGCCAAGCACGGCGGGGATCTGCTCCGCTTCGCCGGGATCTGGTGCACCTCGCTGCTGTCCACCGTCGGATCTGCCCTGTCCACCTTCGTCCTAGGGGTCTGGACCCTGCAGACGACGGGATCGGTGACCGCCTTCGCACTCCTCATGCTGGCCTCGACGCTGCCGGGCATCCTGGCCGGGCCGCTGGCCGGCGTCGTGGCCGACCGGTTCGACCGCCGCCGCGTGCTGATCGCCGCCGACACGATCAACGCCCTGCCCACCGCCGCGGTCGGAGTGCTCACGCACACCGGCGATCTGGCTGTCTGGCACCTTTATGCGAGCGCGACGATCGGCGCCGTCTGCGGCGCCTTCCACCTGACCGCCTACCAGGCGATGACGCCCCTGCTGGTCGCCGAGCGGCAGCTGGGCAGGATCAACGGGCTGATGCAGCTCGGCTTCGCCGTACAGGTCTGCGCACCGGTCATCGCCGCCGCCCTGCTGGCCTCCGTCGGCGTGACCGGAGTGATCCTGCTGGACCTGGTCACCTTCGCGCTGGCGGTGACCACGCTGTCGGCGGTCCGGCTGCCCGCACGCGTGCTGAGGCCACCGGTCCCAGCCGAGCCCCCGGCGCTCCGCGCCGACCTGCTGCACGGCTGGCGTCATCTGCGCTCCCGTCGCGGCCTGCTGGAACTGACGTTGGTCTTCACCGCCTACAACTTCCTGTTCGGCGCCGCCGGGGTGCTCATCCAGCCGCTGATCTTGTCGTTCTCGTCCGTCTCCACGCTCGGCGTCCTGATGCTCGCGGGCGGCTGCGGGGTGTTGGCGGGCAGTGTGCTGATGACCGCCTGGGGCGGACCGCGGCGCACGCTGACCGGCGTCACCGTGTTCACGGCCGTCGGCGGTGTCGCACTCATCGCGCACGCGCCGTGGCCGGCGCCGGTGCCGGTCGGCGTGGCGGCCGCCGTGTTCCTGTTCACGCTGCCGGTGGTGCAGGCATGCGGGCGCACGATCATGCAGATGCGAATCGAGCCGGAGCGGCTGGGCCGGGTCATGGGCACCTTCACCACCCTCGGCCAGCTCGCGATGCCGGTGGCGTACCTGTGTGCGGCGCCGCTGACCGAGCGCCTGGCCGAACCGCTGCTGCGCCCCGGCGCAGCCCTGGCCTCCAGCGTGGGCGCGCTGACCGGCACCGGGCCCGGCCGCGGCATCGCAGCGGTGTTCCTGCTGACGGGGGCGGCGATGCTGGCGCTGGCCGCGCTCACCGCCCGCCTGCCCGCTCTGCGCGCCCTGGCGGAGCCCGCGCTGGAGGGCGCATCCGCCCCGTCCGGCATGCACGACCGTGGAACCGAGGGAGACTGAATGCCGCTCCACCTGTCGGCCGCCGAGGCCCGCAGCTTCCTGCAGACCCACGACGCCCCGGCGCCGTGGCTCGACGTCCTGTCCGCCATGACCTGCCACGCCGCCGTGGCGGCCCTGCGGCTGGGCGTCTTCGACGCCCTGGCGCAGGCCGCCCCCCGCACGGCCGGGGAACTCGCCGCGCAACTCGGAGCGGACCCGCACGGACTGGGTGTCCTGCTGGACCTGCTCGTCCGCACCGGATACCTCGCCGAGGAGCACGGCGGCTACGCCAACGGGCCCGCGGCGACAGCCTGGATCACCCCGGCCACCCGCGGCGAATACGCGCAGACCATGGCGTTCTGGCACGACGTTATGACCGGGCTGTGGCCGGACCTGATGGAGTCGCTGCGCACCGGGATACCCGCCGCCGACTTCTACTCGTGGCTCGCCGGACGGCCCGGCACCCTGCGCGCCTTCCACGACCTGCAGGACCGCATCGCCTCCTCGATGAGCCAGGAGGTGGCCCGGCTGGCCGACCTGCCGCAGGAGTGCCGCCTGCTCGACCTGGGCGGCGGCCGGGCGACACACGCCATCGCGCTGTGCCGGGCCCATCCGGGCCGCCGCGCGACCGTGGTCGACCATCCCGCGACCGTGGCGCTCGGCCGCCCGGCCGTGGCCGCCGCCGGGCTCGCCGCCCAGATCGTCTTCCACCCCGGCGACCTTCTCCGCCTCGGCCCCGAGGTGGGGCGTCACGACGCGGTGCTGCTCTTCAACGTCTTGCACGGCATGGCCGAGGAACCGGCGCGGACGCTCATCGACCGGGCAGCCGGCCTGCTGACCCCCGGCGGCAGGCTCGTCGTCCTCGACATCGACCCGCACGGCGCGCCTTCCGGCACGCAGGAACCCGGTTCCGGAGCGCACGAGGTCTTCCTGCGCGGCTTCGAGCTCAACCTGCTGCACACCCAGGGCGGCCGGCTGTACACCCCGCAGGAGCTGGGCTCCTGGCTGGGTGAGGCCGGGCTGCGGCCGTCCCGCCCGCGGCACCTGCGCTCGCAGCCCGGCCAGTTCCTGCTCACCGCGTCCTGACGGGGGCGCCGGCGGGAGCCCTCACCGCTCTCGCCGGTGCTCCCTCATCGCTGCGGGCGGCGGAACAACCGCAGGCGGCTCCGGCCCGCGACCAGGTCGTCGAGCAGGACGGGCGCGCCGCCCGCGTCGGCCAGCGGCACCCGCCAGTTCGGATACTCCCCGGCGGTCCCCGGAACGTTTTGTGTGCGCCGCTCCCCCACGGCGTCGGCCAGCGAGAGCGCCACCAGCCGGGCAGGCGTACGCGACAGGAATTCGTGCAGAGCCACGGTGAAACCGTCCGCGTCGCCGGGGTCGGCCGCGGGATCCAGCAGGCCCAACCCGGCCAGCGCCGACCGCCACCGGCCCAGCGCCCGCGCGGCATCGGCCCGCTCGGCCTCGGCCGTACGGGTCAGCAGGCCGAACCTGGCGCGCAACGTGACAGGGTCACCCGCCAGGTAGCCGGCGACCGGCGGATAGTCGTGCGTGGCGACCGTCGCCATGCACGCCTCCCGCCAGGCGGAGGGCGCCAGCGGCCTTCCCGCCCCGTCCGTCCTCTCCCAGAGGACGGGGGTGCCCAGGATGCCGTGGTCGGCGAGGTAATCCTGCATCCAGGGCTCCGGCAGTCCCACGTCCTCCCCGACGACCACGGCGCCGGCACGGGCCGCCTCCTCTGCGATGACCGCGATCGAGGCCCGGTGGTCGAGGGAGACGTACGTGCCCTCTTGCGGAGGCAGTCCCTCAGGCACCCACCACTGCCGGAACAGACCGAGCGCATGATCGATGCGTACCCCGCCCGCGTGGCGCAGCGCCGCGCGGACCAGCTCGCGGTAGGGCCGGTGCGATCGCGCGTGCAGCACCCGCCGGTGCCACGGCAGCTGGTTCCAGATCTGCCCCGCCTGGTTGTAGGCGTCGGGCGGGGCCCCCACCGAGACGCCCTGTACCACCAGCTCCGGGTCCGCCCAGGTGTCGGCCCCGCCGGCCTGGGATCCCAGCGCCAGATCGTGGATCATCCCGATCGCCATGCCCGCCCCGCGCGCCCGGCGTTGCGCGGCGGCGAGCTGCCCATCCAGCAGCCACTGCAGCCAGATGTGGAAGTCCACCCGCTCGGCCAGGCGTTTCCGCTCCTCGGCGACCTGCGCCGACTGCGGATCGCGCAGCGCCGCAGGCCAGGATCGCCAGTCGGGCCCGTGCGCCTCCGCGAGCGCGCACCAGGTCGCAAACCGGGTGAGCGTCTCGCCCTCCATGCGCCGGTACTCGGCGTAGGCGGCCTGCCGCGCGCCATCGCGAGGCACCCGGTGCATGAGCCGCAGCGCCTGGCGCTTGACCGCCCAGGTTCCGCTGCGGTCGAGTGGGTCCAGCGTGCGGTTGCGCTCCTTGAGCCGGGCCAGGCGCTTGTCGAACCCCTCCCGCTCGGCGGGCTCCAGGCGGGACCACTCGGGCACGTCCTCCAGGCGCAGATAGAGCGGGCTGCGATAGCGACGGCTCACCGGCAGGTACGGCGAGGCCTCCAGCGGCGGCACCGGTTCGGTCGCGTGCAGCGGGTTGACCAGAACGAACCCGGCGCCGTGCGCCCGCGCGCCCCATTCGGCGAGCACCCCCAGGTCGTGCAGGTCGCCGATGCCCCAGGAACCGGAGGACCTCAGGGAGTACAGCTGGACCATCAGTCCCCAGGCGGGCTCCGGCAGGGCCGGGCCGCGCGACGCGGCCGCAGGCCCGGCCGCCTCCCTGGCCGGACCCCGCAGCACGTGCGAGACCGGAGACCCTGCCGCCTGCTTGACCGCGTGCGGGACCGGCGGTGCGGCGGGATCCACGCCCAGCGCTCTCAAGACCGCGACCACCGTCCGGCGCGGCACCCGTACCCGTCCCCGCCATCCCTCGTACTCGGTCGCCACACCGTGGGCCGCGGCCAGCAGCTGCAGATCCTCGTCGTTCATCCGAACCTCTCTACGGCACGCGGGCCCCGCCGGAAGGTCTCTGCCGGCGGAGGCCCGGACGGTTCATTCACTCATCGGTCCGGCGAGACGGCGAGCCGCCGCCGGAGCGGTGCGGACATCAGCGGCGGAACCAGCCGTCGTCGAAGACGTACTCACCGTTCGCAGGAGTGGTGACGACGCGGTTGCCGCCCTGCTCCCAGATGGTGTCCCTGCCGTCCTGACGGATGAGGTACTTGTATTCGATCCGGATGCCGCCGGGCAGGCTGGCCGAGCCCCACCAGCGCGGATAGGATCCCTGGTCGGTGGTGAGCCTGACGGCCCTGGCCGGGTCCCAGCCCCCCAGCTCTGGGATGTCGCCCACCACGTACAGGTTCTGTCCCAGCTGGGTGTGGGCGTGGATGTTGTACTTGCCGGTCACCGCCTTCTGCCCCTGGTCGCCGCGGAACGTGCCGTCGTCGCGGACCACCTCACCCTCGGCGGGGACGGTGAACACGCGGTTGGCGCCTTGTTCCCAGACGACCTGGTCGCCGTGCTTCTTGATGTACTTGTACTCGACGGCCGTGCCGGGCTTGAGCGTGACGCTCCCGCTCCACTGCGGGTAGGTGTCCTGGCCCGTGGTGAGCCTGACGGCCCTGGCCGGGTCCCAGCCGCCCAGTTCGGGGATGTTGCCCGCGACGTAGACGTCCTGCCCGGGGACCGTGGTGGCGATCAGCCTGTGGGTGACCTCGACGTCGCCGCGTGGCTTCTCGCCCCAGGCGTCGCTGCGGGTGGCCGTTCCGCTGTTGGGGGTCTGGAAGGTGCGATCGCCGAACGGATCTTCGGTGATCTCGCCGTCGGCGTTCCTGGTGAAGTAGCGGTAGGTCACCCGGGTGTTGGGGGCCAGGGCGGGAACCCGCGCCGAGCGGGCGTCGCCGGTCTCGCTCAGCTTGACGGCCTTGTCGGTATCGCCTGCGCCCAGTTGCGCGACATTGCCGACCACGTAGGCGTTCTCCCCGGCCGGGACCTCGCCGGACAGAGTGAAGGTCACGTCGACCGGCTGGGCTTCGCCCGGGTCGTGGATCGCACCGACGTGGATGGCCAGCGCGCTCATGGCCGGGACGTCGGCGGTGAAGGTGCCGTCGGCCCCGACCTTGATGATGTTGGAGGCGTTGCCGCAGGTCCGAGTCGCGGGGTCGTACCTGCCGTTGATCACGTTGCAGTAGGTGCCGGCCGGCAGCCGGGTCTTGTAGGTCCGGTTCCAGCCGGAGCCGGGGTCACGGTTGATCACCACGTAGCCCTTGTCGCCCCGGCTGAAGGCGATCTTCCCGCCGGCGTCGCCCTCGCTGTAGTCGCTGTACCAGTCCTGTTCCGGCTGGGGAAGGGTCTTGTTGACCCTGGTGCCCGCGACCGCGTTGCGAAAGCCCACCATGTCGGCCGTCTCCGACCACCGGTGCTCGCAGATCCATTCGGTGCCGTCGCACTCGACCTGCTCGGTGGTGCCGTCGCCGTGGCGGGGCGGGCTGGTGTTGCGGCTGGTGAAGGCGAAGCTGGACATCACCAGCGGGGTGCCGTGGTCCCAGCCCAGCAGGAAGACGTTGGCCAGCCGGTAACGCGCGCCGTCTTTGTAGGTGAGGATCTTGCGGCTGTAGCCGCCCGCCGATTTCGGCAGCGCGTCGCGCTGGCTGTCATGGTTGTCAATCATCACCACGGCGCCGTCGCCGGGTTCCATCCGGTCGCCCCAGCCGTTGGGGTAGGCATGCAGGCCGTGGATGCCGTTCTCCCGCGTGCTGGCCTCCCAGAACTTCTCCGACAGATGGTTGCTGACCTGGAGATCCTTGACGGCGCCGTTGCCGCGGTACTCGCTGGGGTGGACCGCCTCATCGGCGCCCCACAGCACCTCCTGGTAGATGTAGGGGTTCCTGGTCCCTTCGAAGTCCGGGTCTGCTGTGATCTGCTCGCGCATCTGGGCCAAGACGGCCGCGACGTCCCCGGCGGGGATGTGCTTGGCGGCGTCGAGGCGGAAGCCGTCGACGCCCAGGGCGGCCAGGTTCTTCAGGTACCGCCCGAGCTGCTGCTGTACGTAGGGGCTGCTGGTGCGCAGGTCCGCCAGACCGGCCAGGCGGCAGCCTTGCACCACCTCCCGGATTTGGTAGTCGCCCTTGTCGCCGTCGATGTCGCGGCGGCAGTCGTTGAAGTCCCGGTCGGAGTAGAGGCCGGAGTAGGTGTGCCGGTCGGGGAAGACGGTTCCCGCGCTGCCCCGGCCGCCGTCGGCACCGGTCATGTGGTTGATGATGGTGTCGGCGTAGATCTTGACGCCTGCGGCGTGGCAGCGCTTGATCATGTCCTTGAAGTCGGCGGCGTCACCGCGGCGGGTGGTGAGTTTGTGCCAGTCGCCCGCGGCATCCGGGTGGGGGTAGCTGACCGGCTGGTAATCCTGCCACCAGGGATAGGCCTCGTGGTCGCGACCGGGACGGTCGAGCACGATGTGCTCGTGCGGGGGCGAGATCTGCACGGCTCCGTAGCCCTTGGGCTCCAGAACGTTCTCGCATTCGGCGGCCACGGACTTCCATGGCCATTGGAAGAGCTGGACGATGGTCGTGCGCTCCTCAGCGGAGGCGGGCGCGGTGGTGGAGACCGCGGTGGTGGCCGCGGCCGGAGCGGCGGCCATCGGGCCCGGCCCGACGCCCAGCGCGACGACCGCGGCGGGGACGACGGCGGCCAACGCGGTCAGCATCGGCGCCCAGAGGGCTTTTCTTCGCACTCTGACTCCTTTTTCGCAGGGCGGGAATCTCCTCGAAGGGCGCCGGCCGGTCCGTCACGCCGGTCGGCGCCACGCTTTCACGGCCGCGTGGACATCACGGCGTTGAAGGGCTTTCCCCGGACGTTCTGGCGGGGGTCTGGTAAATGTCTCGCCTCGCGGATGCGCGGGCGGCGCGCCTGGGTGGGGGACGGAGAATACGGACCACGAGGTCCTCCGGTTTCGCTGGAATAATTCAGCGTTTCCGGGAGGTTACATAGGATTCAACGCGATTGCAATGGATCGGAAATCTGCGCGACCAGTTCGCGAGGAAGAGCACTTAAATGCTTTTTCAGGAATCAGAATATGGCGACATGAGAGATTTCATGTCGCCCGAGAAAACACCGGTGACAGCTCTTCGATTTTCGGGAAAAGCGTTCATCTCCTTGTGAGGCTTTACCGTCTTTCGCGTCATGCCTGCGGCTGCGGATCAGTCATGTGGCCCGCGCCTGCGAGCACGGGACTCCGCACAGCTCAGCGAAGCACCCTGGGGCCGGAGCCGGTCGAGCCGCGCACGATGAGTTCGGGCTGGAAGATGAGCTCCGAATGGCTGGCCGGGGTCGCAACGACGGTCTCCACAAGAGTGTCGACGGCGGCGGTGACCATGGACTGCACGGGCTGGCGCACGGTGGTCAGGGGCGGATCGGTATAGCT
>NZ_BOOJ01000093.1 GCF_016863175.1 Paraplanobispora siamensis | reverse complement strand
CGGCTCCGTGCACCTGCGCGCCTGCTTCACCGGCGGCGCCGGGGGCGAAGACTGCACTGATGCGCTCACCCTCACCTTGGAACCCGCCTCCCCGGCCACCGCCAGCACCGCCACCGGTGGCGCGGTCACCGGCATCGACGGCACCTCCTACACCGGCGCCACCCCGCGACTGTATGCCGCGGCCACCGACGCCAACGGCGACACCGTCCGCCTGGATTTTGAGGTCTCCACGGCCACCGGCACGGTGCTGTGGACCGGCAGCGTTTCTGGCGTGAGCGCCGGCAAGCAGGGTGCGATCGAGGTCCCGGCCGGCACGCTCGCCGACGGCCAGGCCTGGCGCTGGCGCGCCCGCGGCTTTGACGGCATCGACTACGGCCCCTGGTCGGACGACAAGTCCTACACCGTCGACACCACCCGCACCTTCGCTACCACCGGTCCGGTGATGGAGGGCGCAACAGTCAAAGCCATCACCAAGGCTGGCGCACTGACAGCACCCCGAGGGGTGGCCGTAATCAGCCAGCACGCGTTCGTCGCCGACGCCAACCGCATCATGAAGATCGACACGGTCAGCGGGGAGGCTACCGTGCTGGCCGGATCGGCCTCCGTCATGAAATGTACCGACGCGACCAGCGGCGCCGACGCCCGCTTCTACTGGCCTCACCCCAGGGTTGTGGGCACCGACGGTACCCTCATCTACGTCTACGACGGCACCTGCGGGCTGCGCGCCGTCCACCCCGACACCGGCGCCACCACCACGGTGAAGGGAATCCCCACCGCCCCACCCGGCCCCGGCTACCCCCCCGGGACCAACCACCCCCAAGACGCCATCGTGGCCGGCGACATCCTCTACGGTATCTTCGACAACGACCTCTACCGGTACGACCGGACCGACGGCACCTGGTACATCGTGGCCACCGGCCTTCCCCCCGGGGCGAAGGCAGCTGATGACACCCACGTGTGGGTGGCGTCGAACGACGCCCTCTACCGCATCGACCTCGCCACCGGCATCACCACCACCGTCGCCTCCCTCACCCTGCCCTCCAGTCCGTCCGCGCTGCTGTCGGTCGGCGACTACCTCTACGCCGGCGTAGGCGAGTATTACTCGGGGGGGTCGCGCGCCCTGGTACGGATCAGCAAGCGCGACGGAACGCATCAGTTGATCGCCGGAACGACTGAAAGAGGCTTCCTCACCAACATCAGTGGCATCGCCAGCGACGGCGTCAAACTGTATGTAACCGACATCTACCATGACTCGCTGAACATCATCACCCCGGCCAGCCGCCGCTCCCTGGCTCCTGTCGCCACCGCTCCGGTGCTGGCGGCTGGTGCGGCCAGCGCGGTCACCGCCCCCGGCGCGCTGAGAGGGTCAGCCAACGGTGTGACCGTGATCGGCCAGCACGCGTTCGTCGCCGACCGCTTCATCGACGGCTCCACTTACCAGGCCGCCATCAGGAAGATCGACATAGGCAGCGGGGAGGTCTCCACCCTGGTCGAAGCGGTCCCGTTCGACGGCTGCCAGCACGTCGATGAGAACGCCAGGGTCGTGGGCACCGACGGTACCCTCATCTACGTCCTCGACGACTGCGGGCTGCGCGCCGTCCACCCCGTCACCGGCGCCATCAGCCGGGACCTCTTTGGGGGCAACCACGCACCCGACTCGGCCGTGGTGGCCGGCGACGCCCTTTACACCACTTACGACGGCTCCAGCACCATCCATCGTTTCGACCTGACTAACGGCACTGCCCGCGCCCTGACCACCAGCGTCCCCTACAGCTCTCTGCTGGCTGCCGACGACAGCCACGTGTGGCTGACCGCAGACAAGACCCTCTACCGCGTCGATGCCTCCACTGGCGCCTCCACCACCATCGCCTCCCTGGCCCTGCCCTCCGTTCCGTCCGCGCTGCTGTCGGTCGGCGACTACCTCTACGCCAATACCACCTACACCGATACCACCGACCCCGACGACCCGATCACTTATTTCCACCTGTATCGCATCAGCAAGACCAACGGTTTCGCCGCCTTGGTCTCCAGCAGTCCGTTGATCGGCGCGGTCAACGCGCTGGCCAGCGACGGCACCCTCCTGTATCTGGCCGAGGGCCCCGCCAAGCGGCTGCTGGCGATGGGCAAGGCCAAGCTGCCCACCGAGGCCGGTGGGCCGAGCCTGCCGGGGGAGACCGTCGGCGGCAACAACCCGGCCATCGGCGGCACCGATCCGTCCCAGACGCCTGCCTGTAACGCCTGCCACGGCGACCCGGTGCAAACCGACACCGGTGCGCTGCTGGAGCCGGTGACCGACCTGCGCCTCTCCGATCAGGCCCGCGCGCTGGAGATGGCGCGCACCTACAGCTCGGCCGCGGCCGGCATGCGCTCGGTGCTGGGCTATGGCTGGGCCTGGCCGTACGGCATGACCGTCACCGAGCCAGCCCCCGGCCAGGTGCTGGTCACCCAGGAAACGGCAGCATCGTCGCCTTCAGTCGCCAGGCCGACGGCAGCTACGCAGCCGCCCCGCGGGTGCAGGCCAGCCTAGTCAAAAACAGCGACGGGAGCTGGACCTTCACCCGCAAGCGCTGGCAGGTCATGACCTTCAATGCCGCCGGGAAGATCGTCAAGCAGTCCGATCGCAGCGGCCAGGCCCTGACGTATGCCTACACCAGCGCCGGGCAGCTGAGCACGGTCACCGGCGCCTCCGGGCGGGCCCTGCGCTTTGCCTACGACGAGGCCGGCTACCTGGCCAGCGTCGCCACCCCGTCCGGCGCCAAGGTCACCTATGAGCACAACGCCGCCGGTGACCTAACCGCCGTCACCGACCCGACCGGTGCCACCACCCGCTACAGCTACGACGAGCGACACCTGCTCACCAAGGCCACCAGCGCGCGCGGCGCGGTGACCGCCAACACCTACGACGCCGCAGGCCGGGTGATCAAGCAGGTCGACCCGACCGATCGGGTATGGACGTTCGCCTACGTCGACGGCCAGGCGCTGGGCTCCTCCACGGTCACCGTCACCGCCCCCGGCGGCGTCAAGACGGTGGAGTCCTACATCGATGGCCAGCTGCGCAGCCAGACCAAGGCGGCCGGCACCACCGACGAGGCCACCGTCGCCTACGCCTACGACCCGGCCACCTCCCAAGTCAGCGCGATCACCGATGCGCTGGGCCACACCACCCGCTACACCTACCTGCCCACCGGTGAGCGCGCCAGCATGACCGATGCCACCGGGCGCACCACCACCTGGCGCTACACCCCGAGCGGCGACCTGGCCGAGCTCATCGATGCGGCCGGTAACGCCACCACCTACACCTATGACGCGCGCGGCAACCGCACGAAGGTCACCAGCCCCGAAAGACGCAGCCAGACGTTTGCCTACAACGCCAACGGCACCCTGGCCTCAGCCACCACCGCCGCGGGCTACCACAGCACCTTTGCCTACAACGAGACCGGGGACCTGATCGCGGTTACCGGGCCCGGCGGGCAGAGCGTCACGCGCGCCTATGACGCCGACGGCCGCGTCACCGCGACCACCGACGCCAACCGCCAAACCACCACCTACACCCTGGATGAGCTGGGCCGCATCACCGCCACCACCGATCCGGAGGACAACACCACCGCCTTCGTCTACGACACCGACGGCCACCGCACCAAGCTCACCGACGCCGCCACGCACACCACCACGACCACCTTCAACCTGGCCGGGGAACTGGTGTCCCTCACCGATGCGGCCGGTAACCGCACCACCTCCACCTACACCGACGCCGCCCTGCCAGCCACTGTTACCGATGCGGCCGGCAATGTCACCCGCTACCGCTATGACCAGCGCGGCAACCGCATCGCGACCATCGACGCCCTGCAGCGCACCACCACGTATGCCTATGACGCGGCCAACCATCTGACCGCCATCACCCTGCCCTCGGGCGCCCGCACCACCACCGCCTACGATGCGGCCGGACGCCCCACCGCCAGCACGGACGCGCGCGGCAAGACCACCACCTACACCTACGATGCGGCCGGGCGCCTGGCCGCCACCACCGACCCGAACCAGCGCACCACCACCAACACCTACGACCGCGACGGTCTGCTGAGCGCGGTGACCGGCCCGGACGGCAAGGCGGAACGCTATGCCTACACCGCCGACGGCCAGCTGCTGAGCGTCACCGACGCCGATGGCGCCATCACCCGCTACACCTACGATGCGACCACCGGCAGAAAGACCAGCCGCACCCTGCCCGGCGGCGCCCTCACCCGCTACAGCTACGACGCGGCCGGCCGCGACCACATCACCACCGCCCCTGATGGCAGCACCAGCACCCGCACCTACACCGCCCGCGGCCTGCTGAAGGCCATCGACTACTCCGATGCCACCACCGCCGATGTCGCCTTCACCTACGACGCCCTCGGCCAGATGACGGCCATGACCGATGGCACCGGCACCACCCGCTACACCTACGATGCGCTGGGCCGGCGCACCCGCGCCATCAACGGCGCCGGCGCCGAGATCGGCTACCACTACACCGCCCTGGGCCAGCTGGAGGCCCTGACCTACCCCGACGGCAAAACCGTCACCTACACCTACGACGCCGCCGGGCAGATGACCGCCGCCACCGACTGGCACGAGCGCACCACCCGCTTTGCCTGGACCGCCGACGGCCAGCAGCGCAGCCGCACCACCCCCAACGGAGTGGTCGACGCCACCGCCTACAACGAGGTCGGCCAACCACTCGACATCACCATCACCCACGATGAGGCCACCCTCGGCCGCTACAGCTACACCTACGACGACGCCGGCCAGCTGACTGGCGATGCCACCCACGGCGGCGATGCCCGCAACTACACCTACAGCCCCACCCGCCAGCTGGCCGCGGTGGCCACCACGACCGGCACCAGCAGCTTCGCCGACGGCACCTACAGCACCACCGCCGCCGGCCTGCTGACCGGCCTGCCCGATGGCAGCACACTCAGCTACAACGACGCCCGCCAGCTGACCCGCCTGACCGACCCCGCCACCGGCACCACCGACTACACCTACGACCAGCGCGGCAACCGCGCCCGCGCCACCACCACCGGCACCGACCCGACCACCAAGACGACTGTCAGCTACCGCTACACCAGCGCCAACCACCTGAGCGGCGTCACCACCGCCGAGGGCACTGACATCAGCTACAGCGCTGATGCCACCGGCTTGCGGCAAAGCCGCACGGTAGGGGAGAACAGCCAGGCGTTCGTGTGGGCCAGCATCGGCGCCATGCCCCTGCTGCTGGACGACGGCCACCACAGCTACCTGTATGGGCCGAACCTGGCCCCATACGCCCAGATCAGCCGTGACGGCACGATCGAGTACCTGCACGCCGACAACCTCGGCTCCACCCGGCTGCTCACCAACGCCGACGGCGCCGTCGCCGGCACCCTCACCTACGACCCCTACGGCCAGCGCACCGCCCACACCGGCAGCGCCGACAGCCGCATCGGCTACACCGGCAACTGGACCGACCCGGCCACCGGCCTGATCTACCTGCGCGCCCGCGACTACGACCCGGCCACCGGCCAGTTCCTGACCATCGACCCGCTGGTCGATGCCACCGGCCAGCTGTATGCCTACGTCGGCAACAACCCCCTGCAGCTGACCGACCCCGCCGGCCTATGCGACACCTGCAACTGGTTCGAAAAGCTCCTGCTGATGGGCCCATCCACGCAGGACCTCACCACCGGTACCACCGGCGATGCGCTGGGCTTTTTCAACGGCGTCATCGACAACATCACCTTCGGCTTCACCGCCTACACCCGAGAAAAGATCAACCCCGGCTACGCCTGCACCACCACCGCCAACTCCTGGTACCGCAAGGGCGACACGACCGCCACGGCCGTCGGATTGATCAACCTCGCCCGCGCCGGAGCCACAATTGCCGTATCGGCAGCTAAGAACGCCGGACGGATCTGGGGGAATGTTAAGAACTGGTACAAGAAATTTGATTTCGCCGACGATACCGGTGCAATCAGGTTCGGCGGTGGAGGAAGTGCTCGAACAGCCCGGAATACAGTACCAGGTGGGGTAGAAAACCTCCGCAACGGCGCCTATATGGCAACAGACGATGCCCTGGACACGGCAGTAGAGTTCCTCGGTTCCGGGTATCGAGATATGGGAGGCGGCCGCTTCCTCAGCAAGGATGGCTTGAGGCAAGTTCGGATGACAGATGCCGACCTTGCTCATCGAAGGCAGGACCCCCACATTAATTTCGAGACTTACAATCACCCCATCGGCCCCGGGACGCGTAGTGGGCCGCCGGCAAGCAACATCCACATCTATCTACCAGAGGAGCCAGGATGGCATCTGCCGTAGACGCAAGTCAGGGCAAGGAGCCACATCGAATAGTTGTTAAGTTGGCGATCCAAGCCTACGCCCCTGAGCGAGGCATCGGAAGCTGGAACGAGAGCGATGCAATGCTTCGGGTGGAGATGTGGTCAACGCCTGAGCAGACAGCCGTAATATCTGGAAACCCGGCTGGCCTAACTTCTCTGGCTCGGCATCTTCTGACACTTGCTCAGAACGGAGTTCCTGACGGAAATCATTTCGATTTCGACACGTACTCTGGGTGGCTAGCGGAAGATTCAATAGCATTGCGCATAGAAGTCGAAAGATAGTAGTATGCCGTCCGGCACGCACCAACATTTTGAGTGCGTGCCGGACGGCATACTTGCAGCATGTCCTGCATGATAGGTGCTTCATGAGGCGTTTGTGGGCGCCAGTCAATGGGAGCGGATTGTCCCGACGGGCTTATGGGGGTCACACGGTCACCCCTACGCGACGCGGATCAAGGATTCCGGTTCGGCGGGCCAGGCGGTGGTCGTCGGCGGGGCGAAAATCAGCTTCGTGAGTGGTCAGGAGCTCATCGACAGCGGCTATGAGAAGGTACCGATGCAGGTGATCCCGAACCGGGTCTGGGCCGCGATGCCGACCCAGATCGCCGATGGCACGCGCATCGCGAAGGCCGGCGCCACGTCCGAGGCGGCGATCGTGGGCAGGGCCCGGATCGACTTCCATACCATGGCCGAGCTGCAGGCGGCCGGCTACGGCGGCAAGCTCCGGCAGGTCATCCCCGCTCGCGTGTGGAACGGCCTGACAACCGACATCGCCGACGGCACCTACGTCAAGTCGCCCGACGCGGCCGCGGTATGGCTGGTCAACGGCGGGCGTAGAACGGCGGCGAGCCAGTCCACCGGGGTGAAGGTGATCCCCACCCGCGTCCTGGATGCGATCCCTCTGGCCTGACGCTAGTCGCATGATGCGCCTGGCCTCCATGAGGCCAGGCGCATCGCTCCGCCCGCTCGTCGCACGTGCTTGGCGTTGCGATCTGCCCGCCGGTCAGGCCACGCGCGCGGGCGGGGCGCTCCAGGTGTTGCAGGCCGCCGGGGAGACCCGGTCGAACCCGCGCTGCAGCCAGGCCGCCCGGGTGTCCCCCTTGCCGTGGCCGCGCTCGAGGTCGAGGCCGTCATCGCCGCTGCCCTGGATGGAGTCCACCACCAGCTGCCAGTCCTCGGCCGTGTACTCCTGCGAATCCCAGACGCTGCTCAAAAACACCCCCGCCAAACACTCGGCCTGCAGCTCCAGACGGCGACTGTAGATCAGTGCGTGGGCCTTGCTGCGCACCGGCAGGCGCGCGTAGGTGCCCATGATGCCCGACAGGGTCTGCACATGGTGGGCGTACTCGTGGGCGAGTATCTCCAGCAGTACCGGGTTGGCCGGATCCTCGGCGATCTCCTCGTCGATCAAGATGGTCATCTGCCGCTGGCGGATGCAGTACACGCCCGCGGTGTGCTCGCCCCACTTGCTCCCGCACACGCGGGTCGGCTTGGTGATGAAGCGGACCTTCGGCTTGGCGAACGGCAGGCCGGCCTTTTTCAGCTGCGCCGCCCAGGAGGTGTTCAGGCAGCCCAGCATCGCGCTCAGGTGCGCCTTGACCGCGGCGCTGCTGCCGGAGTCTTGCGGCTGGCGGCCACAAGCCAAGGTCATCTCGCCACTGCGATACAGCGGATTGCGCTTCAGTGCCGCACTGCCGGTGGGCACCGGCCCGACAGCGGCGGCGGCCGTCTCCTGGGTGGTGCGCGTGCTGTGGGCTGCGGCTGCAGTGGTGCTGGCCAGCAGCACGCCGGCCAAGGTCAGGCCCAGCACGGTGATACGGGGGGTACGCATGACGCAAAACCCTACAGAAGGGGCGTAGCGGGCGGCAGGCACTTTTCCCGCAGGCCCTGCACCCCTGGCGTCCGGCTTGTCATGTCCGCATCGGCGCGCCCATCCGTCCACTGGTACCGACGCTCTGCGTGTCCAGACCGGCTGCTGTCTGCGCGCCGTAACGGCGACAGCGCCGTCAGCGGCCATCCTGGATCGGCATGCGGGTCAGGGCTTGAAGCGCCGCACGAAATCGGTGGTCTCCTGCTGGGTGAACCCCACCCCCGATATCTGGACGACTCCGTCGGTGATCGCCTCTGTGACCGTCGGAGCAGACTCGACCACCCCGTCCACGACCATGGCCAGCTGATCGCGGGGGAAAGGCTGGCCCGCCACCCGGCCGCTCAGCTCGCCGAACGCCGCGCCGTCGGCGGGGAGCAGGGTGATCACCACCACCCACTGACCGCTGTCGGGCAGCTTCTTCGCCCGCATCTGCCGGGCTTGCCTGACCGTCATCCCCTCACCCAGCCGGTAGCAGACCGATCCACCCTCAGTACTCAGGTCCGAGCTTGCGCAGGAGGGGCCGTCCTTGGCCTCCAGCACCGGCCGGAAGCTCAAAGGAGTGGCAAGCGTGAAGGGGGGCTCATCGGCCGCGCCGGGACGGTTCAGCACGGCGATCGCCACCCCCGCCCCCACCACGGCCGCGATGACCAGGATCGCGATGATCCATCGGGTTCGGCGCCGGGGCCGGGCAGGTGTTTCCTTCATCATCGCTCCATGGACGAGGCAGCTGGCGATCATCTGAGGACCATGAACGCTAGCCCCGCGCCGCGGTGCCGGGCGTCCCTCCCAAGGGTGATCGCGGCTCAGCTCGCCGGATGATGGACGGGCTGCGCGTCCAGCTCAGCGATGACGATGTCCGCGGCGATCCGGTGGAGGGTCCGGAGAGCATCAGCTCCGCCTTGGCGCTGATCGGACGCCTCACGCAAACCGACATCGGCGCCGACTGGTTTCTGGCCCGGCACTCGCGCCTCAGGGACTCCTCCTGGCGCCCACCCATGCCTTGAATGCAGGGATGGCCGGGAAAGGATCATCTTGATCTCCCCGCGTTCCGCGTAATTCGCTATGTCTAGAGCACGTATCTGTCCTATGACCTGCGGAAATACGCTTGTGTGTACTGCTGCGGCGTTTCTCTAGGAATAGAGAAACGCCCAGGTCAACGAGGTGCCCAAGCGTGCTGGCGAGCCAGCAATGAGGCGAAGCACGGCCAGTCAAACCATCTTGATCCAGGGAAAATTGACGACTCGCGAGCTGGGCGTGGCACCGGGGCCCTATCGTGGCACTCGGCTCGGCTCGCAAGAGGCTGTCGTCCAGCGTCCTGGTGGTCGCATCGGCAAGTCTGCTACCTGCGGAAATGCCAAGCCCTAGAGACGCGGCCTGTGGCGCTTGGAGGGCGAGGCCGCAGGTCAGCAGGCATGCCGATGCTCCAGAGGATCCGAATTACGCGGAACGCGGGCAAGAGAGTCGGTGGGCTTTGCCTCGCCGTGTAGACGCCGGGGCCGATGCGCCTGGTCCCGGCATCGGGCAAGATCGCTCCATGCGCCTGATCCGCAGCCCCCTCGCCCTGCTCTTCACCGGAGCCACCGGGCTCGCCTCGCTCCTGACGCTCTTCGAGGTGAGCACTCCCGGCCTGTCCTACTGGGCATTGGCACTGGCGCTGTACTGGTTGGCGCTCGCCATGACCTGGTCCGTGTTGCTTGCTCGACGCACGGGCCGACGGACGTGGCCGCCCTGGATGTTCGTCCCGCTCTTACTGGTGCTGGGCACCATGCTGCTGGTCACGGTCGACGCGCCCCTACACGCGCGCTTCGCGCTGTCGGAATCGAGCCTGGAGCGCTACGCCCGGTCGGTGCGCGACGACGAGGGCCGTGATCGGTGGCGGGGGCTGTACCAGGTGGGCTACACGGAGAAGATCCCGGGAGGAGCGCGGTTCATGGTCACCTCGCTCACGATGAACTGGAAGAGCTACGGCTTCGCCTACATCCCGGATCGGGTGCCGGGTCCGGACGAGGGCTGGTACGAGCATTTCAAGGGCCCTTGGTACATCTGGACCGATGGGCCCTGAACCCCACGACGCATGACCTCCCGGTTCCACGCCGACGTGTGCCGCGCGCAAAGCGCTGACAGTGCCTGAAAGCGCCGAACCGTCGGGAAACGATCAGTCGCATCACGGGAAGCGATCACCGCCGTCCCCGACTCGGAGCAGGCTACGCCTATTCGTGAACACCCCCTGCAGGAGTCGGCGCCAGGGCGGCCAGCAGGTTCGAATAGCCCAGCGGGCTGCCATCACCGTTGTCTTGCCACCACTGCTCAGGCTCAGCGGCCGTGGCGTCGGCAGCCGTGGGATCGCTTGCGGTGATGAGCTGACGGGTGAGCTCTTGCACCACGCCCCAGCCGGTGGGGATACCAGCGCCGGTGGAGACCCCGGAGCCGAGCAGCAAAGCATAGACCCCTGGCTGGGCATGCATGCCGGTGGCGAGCATCACCGCTGGTTGAAGGGCGTTGCCGGGCCTCACCGATGCTGTCACCTTCCGACGATAACCACCGTGATCTGCTCACCCGCCAAGGAGCGTGCTCAGAAAAAGCCGTGTCGCGTTGCTGCTTTTCTGCACTCTCGCGGCGCATCCGCAGCGCAGCCGGGCTCGGGGCTACTGGCAGATACTGGTCGGTCAGCAGTTGCAGCACGAGCATCGCCTGAAGCTGCGCCTGCTCGGCTGCGTTTTGCGTGATCAACGGTGACCCGCCGCGCTCATGCGCCGTACGATGCCGCGCCCGACGTTGCCCGTCGCCCCCGTGACCAGGATCATGCCGCCTCCAGCCCGCTGGTCTGGGCGAGCCAGGTTTTGAGCGTGAGCAGGCCAGGGTGCTGCTTGCGCAGGGCCGGGATGTCGGCGTCGTATCCGGACTCTCCTAACCAGAACAGCATTCGCGCCTCTTTGCCCATCGCCCGCAGCAGCACCCTTGGAACGCGCGCATAGCGACCCGGCCTGCCCGCTGCCTTGAGTGTGGCGGCGATGTCCGGCACGGTGAGCTGGTCTCCGGCCAGCTCCAGCACCTGACCGGTGTACGTGCCCGGCTGCTCAAACGCGAGTTGGGCAAAGACGCCGATGTCCCGTACTGCGACCATCTGCAGGGATTTGCGCGGCCCGAGCGCGGCGGCCATCATGCCGAGCCCGACGGAGGCACCGCGCATGGTGAACACGTCCATGAACGTGGTCGGGCGTAGCACGGTCGCGGGCAGTCCGGCGGCCCGCAGGTGTTGCTCGATCTCCCACTTAGTGTCGAAGTGCGGGATACCGCGCACACGTTCGACCCCGCCCACCGAGGCGTAGACGAAATGCTCGACGCCTGCGGCCCTGGCCGCGTCGACCAGCGTGATGCCCTGCCGGACCTCCCCCGTCAGCCCGGCGGTCCGGGAATTTTGTACCCCGAAGACGCCGTAGGCGCCCTTCAGTGTCTGCTTCAGCGACTCCTTGTCCGCCATATCTCCGGCGACGACCTCCACGCCCCGCGCCGCCAGAGCCTTGCCGGGGGCGCCCGCCGGATCTCGGGTCAGCGCCCGCACCCGCCACTGGTCCGAGTGTTCAAGCAGCGCGTCCACGACGGCACCGCCCTGGTTGCCGGTCGCCCCGGCGACGAGGATCAGCGGCCTGTCCATAACGTTCCTCTCGTAGAATCGACATTACTGAACCCTTAGATAGTTACCTAGTTCAGTATATGGCTGACAGTGTGGAAAGGAACGCGCTCGAATGTCAAGTGCAGCGACGGAACTGGGTGAATTGCTGGTGGCCGCGCACAGGGCTTTTGCACAGCAGGGAAGAGCCCGGTTCGGCGAGCACGGGCTCTGGCCAGCCCAGGTCCGCCTGCTGACCACTCTTCATCACCGCCCGGGAAGCCGTATGCGGGATCTAGCGGACATGCTCGGCGTCAGCGGACGGGCGATCACCCCATTGGTGGACGCGCTGGAATCCGACGGCCTGATCACCAGGAGGCCGGACCCCGGCGACCGGCGGGCCTTCCGACTCACGCTCACCGACGCCGGGCTGAGCGCGATCGACCAGATCGCCGACCTGCAACAGCAGATCAGCGAGGACATCTTCAGCGGCATGTCCGCCGAGGACCAGCGCGACCTGGCCCGCCTGCTCCGCGCCTTCCTCGACACGACCCATGGGTCTGGATGTACTCCAGCTTGATGGCCCTCCACTCGGGGCAGATGTACTTTCGAGATTACGAGCAGCACGGCGTCACAGGAGCCCGGATCCGCTTCCGAGATTACGAAGCGCGGTCCGGGCGCTCGCCCCGCCCGGCTCTCTGCCCTGCCTCCAGGCAACAGCGGACGAAGTCCTGGATCACGGGGTCGGCGTCGGCCGCCACGGGCCAGGCGATGCCGACCTGACTGGGACTGACACCGGTGACCGGCCGATAGATGACACCGGGACGGGCGTAGAACCGCGCCGCGGACTCGGGAGCGAGGGCGACGCCGTACCCGTTGGCGATAGCCTGAAGCCAGTCGTCGGGGTGTTCGACACTCACGCTGATGCGTGGAGGGTGGCCCTCGCGCTCGTCGGCGGCCAGCCAGTAGTCACGCCACCAGCCCGTCTCGGACGGGGCGGCGACGAACGGCTCGTCCCACAGATCCCGGAAGGGAATCCGATCATGTGTCCCGAGGGGGTGGGTGGTCGGCAGCGCCACCTACCGTGGCTCGGTGAGCAAGACTTCCACCCGGAAGGTCTCCTGGCCGGGGAATGGCAACCGCAGCAGCGCGGCGTCAACCTTCCCATCAGCCAACCCGGCGGAGGGCTCAGACCATGTCGCCTGCCGCGTGTTCACCCGCCAGCCTGGGCGGATACGGCCGAATTTGGCGATGATGTCCTGGGTCGCCTCATTGGCGGCGTCCGGCCCCGAACAAACCCGACACCTACGCTTCAGCCGCCCCAGGGCGTTGGGCGGCCGGAAAGCCACTCACTACGGTTGACACTGGCTGCGGCGGGGCCACGAGGAGTGCGACGCGGACGGCTTTTCCCGCCGGCGTGAAACCGTGCCCGCACCCTGCGCGCCCGGGCAGGCCGGAAGCCTGGAACCACCAGAGCCCAGCTCCGACGGTCGGCTGGAAAACCCGCCCGCACAGCACGGCCATGACTCAACAGGCCAACGCGTCCCGGACCCGGGGTACTGCAAGATCTCGTTTCGGGTCAAAGGCTCACAGCTGGCCGGGCGGGGACGTGCCGGTGATGATGGCCTGGACCCCGTGTTCGAAGTTCGCATCCCCGCCCGCGGACGAGCCCTGCTCCATCGCCACGGCCATCGCCGCCACCAGCGGTGCCTCGGTGTCGCCGCCCAGGATCGCGATGAGTGGCCCGAGCGGGGCGCCGCCCACCGGAGGCGCGGCCTGTTCCCGCGGGGCCTGCTGCTGAAGGGCCTGTTCCTGCAGGACGGCGCCCAGGGTGTAGTGGCTCAATGTGGTGATCGTGCGCAGCGCCAGCGCGGGGGTGAAACCGTGTACGAGCATCGCCGTCACCTCCGCGTTGAGGTTCCTGACCACCTCGGGGCCCAGGTCGGTGGCGGTGGCGAGGAGGCGGGCGCCGTCGCGGTGGGCCAGCAGGGCCCGGCGGTAGGCGCGGGCGCGGCGGGCCAGCCAGGACTGCCAGGGTTCGTCTTGGTGCGGGGGCCCCATCCCGGCCGACAGCACCACGGCGCTCGCCATGCCGTTGAGCAGTTCCTGCTTGGTGCGGAAATGCCAGTACAGGGCCGGGGACTGCACGCCGAGTTGCACGGCCAGGCGGCGGACCGTCAGGCCCTCCAGTCCGACTTCGTCCAGCAGGCGTAGCGCCGTGTCGATGATGATCTGCCGGGTCAGCCCCGGTCGCGCGTTCTTGCTCATTGACCCACCAGCTTAGCAACGCTAAGTTCTCCTTATCATTGCTAAGGAGAGAACATGATCATTGCGGCGTCCGCGGACGGCGTGCAGGTTCACGGGGCGGACGAGGGCGAAGGACCGGCCGTCATGGTGCTGCACGGAGGACTCGACGACGGCTCACAGTGGAAGAAGGTCGCCGACCGCCTTGCACCCCGGCTGCGAATCGTGCGCCTGCACCGCCGCCAGTACCGGCTGGACCTGACGACGCCGAACACGATCGCCCAGGAGGTCGAGGACGTGCGAGCCGTCGTGACCGCACTCGGCGGCGGGCCGGTGCTGCTCGTCGGACACTCCTCCGGTGGCGTAGTCGCCCTGGAGGCCGCGCTCGCCCTGCCCGGGGCCTTCAGCGGCCTGGTCCTTTACGAGCCGCCCGTCGCGGTCGAATCGATTCTGGGCGGCCCTGCGGCCGCGGCGGCCCGGGACGCGCTGGCGCGCGGGCGCCGGGGAAAGGCGCTGGAGATCTTCATGCGGGACGTCGTGCGGCTGCCGCCGTGGAAGGCATGGCTCGTCGGAGCGTTCACGTGCGTCCATCCGACGCTGCGGGCCTTCGTGCCCGGCCAGATCCACGACCTGCTGGCCTTGGACCGGCTGGGCCTACGCCTGGACGCCTACCGGGCCATCGGGATGCCCGCCGCACTGCTGGGTGGTGAGACCAGCCCCGCACACCTGGGCGCACGACTCGACGCGCTGGCCCAGACGCTGCCCGTGACCGAGCGTGTGACGCTGCCCCGGCAGGGTCACGGCGCTCACATGAGTGCCCCCGGCCAGGTGGCCCGGATCATCGAAGAGCAGCAGCGCAAGGTCTCTCCCTGAGAGCCTGCCGACAACGGCTTAAGACGGCGGCCTAGATGGTGAGCTTGAGGTAGCGCTTGTAGCAGGTAATGGCCGCGACCAGGGGTGAGAAAAGCCAGGTAGACATCGGAATGTCGCTCGTAGCGAGGTGACAGGCGCCGATAGCCCAACAGCCAGGCGATCGTGCATTCGGATCCCAGTTCATCAGCGGCCGCAGCGTCGCCACCTGGTGCTCGAACTGCTCGGCGGGCAGGTCGCGGTTGGAGTGCGCCGTTACCAGGACGTCGAAGGCCTCCATACGAGCTGTTGTAGGACGCCCGTACCGGCATGCGCATCCGTGGCCGACCATCTCGAGGTGATTCGGCCATCAGGGCCAAGGCGGCCTGCAGGCAGGCCTGCCGGGGATCGCGCTGCCTGATGACCTGTTCGGCGATGTGGCGTTGGAAGGCGGCCAGGCCGCCGGCCGCGCCGGTGCGCAGCCCAGCACCGGCCTGGCCGGCTTCGATGGCCTGGGCCAGCGGCGCCTCCACGCGCACCCCGGCCAGCGGGACCGGGCGACGGTCATAGCCGGTGATCTACCGCGCCTGATCCGCGTCCCGGCTCCTGGGCCTGACCCGGGCCCCTCACCCACCTGCCCGTTCGCGCTAGGAGCGGGAGCCCTGGCCGCCCCGTCCGTAGACGGGGCTCTTGCTGCGGGCGGGCCCTTGGGCGGGGTCGTTGGGGTATCACCACGTCCACGCGGTCGCAGAGCAGGCCGCCGAGGTCAGTCGATGTCAGTGCCCGGCCGCGCGCTCGCGTTCGTATGCGGCGTTGATGCGCAGTGCTTCGGCCAGCTGGTCTTCCAAGATGATGATCCGGCAGGCGGCTTCCACCGGGGTGCCCTGGTCGACGAGTTCCCGGGCGCGCGCGGCCAGGCGCAGCTGGTAGCGGGAGTAGCGGCGGTGCCCGCCGCTGGAGCGTTTGGGCTCGATCAGGCCGGCGGCGCCCAGGGCCCGCAGGAATGTGGCGGTGACGCCGAGCATCTCGGCGGCCGTGCCCATGTTGTAGGCGGGGTAGTCCTCATCCTCCAACCGGTCTTCGGCCGTGAGCCCGGCCGTATCGGTACTCCTGCCGTGAGCGGGCATGTCACCCTCCGGCGCCGAGCGAGGTTGATCCATATATTCCTTTCTCATCACGTGCACAGGGGGCCCCGGCGCCTGGTGCGCCGGGGCCCCGAAGAGTTCAACACCATCGACCGGCCCACCGGGCCGGCTTACTGTTTCCGCAACCGCCGTACTGGGCGACGGTGATGCGCGGATCGCGGATGCGTGACCGTAGACCACCTTCCCATCTGTGGAACTGCGGTACCCGAGCGGCGCAACTCAGCCGGCAACGGGCGATCCTGATGGCGTCAACACTCCCTTCATCTCGTGCAGACCACTGGTCTGCCTTCATCTGTGGCAGCGCGTCCACGCTCTGGGCCCCTTACTGCTGCGTTGGCCCGTCACGTCCGACCTTCTGCCGTCGAGCTTCCCTATCAACCTGCGTCGGGCAGTTCGTCGTAATGCCGGTAACCACTTGTGCTGCCCGATGAATCCGTTCCTTGTGACATCAGAAACTCTAGTACTCATAGCGGCGAATGTCTACTACGGCGAAGACAGATTTTCGTCACGGAGTGCAGCAGCTTTCCGGCCCGCCCGTCCCCGGTGGAGCAGCCCGGGGCGATGCCGAGCTGTCCGAAGCGCTGAGGGCTTCTGCAAGGCCGCCCGGGGGGCCGGCCTCCGGCGATCGATGATGACCAGCTCGCCATCGCCCGCGCCCAGCGGGCGTGGGGGAGACGGTCTTGGCGATCGCCAAGGCGATCGGGGTGGGCCGCTCCACGCTGTATCGCGCCCGGGAAAACATCCCGGCCCCCCTGGCCACGGCGTCGAGCCCGCGGCCCGCAGGCGCGGCCGATCCGTCAGCCGGGCAGAACGGAGCGGCGCGATGACCACCATCCTGGTGCCCGATCTCGGCGGCGACATCACGGCCGTCATGGTCGAGCTGGAAGAACTGCTGCTGACGTACGCGGCCTGGGAGAGTGCGGGCGAGGTTGATCCCGGCGAACTCCCCTTCCCGCTCCGCGTCGGCGTTGCCTTGGCCGCGCTGCGAAGGGTCTGGGATGCTGTAAGCCCCCACCCAGGGCGAGCGCGCCACCGCCGCCGGATGGACCGCTCGCCTGCTGGCCCCGCGCGGCCGCTGCGAGCACGTGCCGGTGCGCCTCGTCGAGGCCGGGACGGCCGATGTGGCGGTGCTGGCCGCGGCGGCCACCGCGGCTTTGTTCATGAGTTCCGGCACCAGATGTCGCTGAGTTTCAGCACCAGCGGAGTCTCACCGATCTCAATGTTCGTGAGTTTGGGCGCCACCCCTCGATGGAGGCGGGATACCTCTGTCGTCGGCCAACGCATCGTTCACGCACGGTGACGGAGGCCGGTGGCGGGATGAGCCTTGGCTGCGGCAGATCCGCATGGGTCAGAATGTGCCGATGACGATCTCCGCTGACGACTCCGGTCCGGTCCGGATTGTGACGGCCGTTCTTCGCGACGGCGATCGGGTGTTGCTGTGTCATCGAAGCGCCGGACGCCGGTGGTATCCCGACGTGTGGGACCTGCCGGGCGGTCATGTTGAGGAGGGAGAGGATCCGAAAGAGAGCCTTGTCCGCGAGCTTCGGGAGGAGCTGGGAATCATGGCATCGGAGCCGTCCGGCCCGCCGATGCAGGAGATCCAGACCGCGACGTTCGACATGCAGATCTGGTTGCTCGACAGGTGGACCGGAACACCCGTCAACGCCGCGCCAGACGAGCACGACACTGTGGCATGGTTCGCCAGGTCCGACCTTGACCGCCTGCGTCTGGCCCATGAGTCGTATCTCTCGATGCTCACCGCTGTGCTCGTCACGTGACGTCGCTCCGGAAGCCAGGGGCGCGCTCATCGGCAGATCCCGCACTCGCGCCCGGCTCGGTTCATGATTGATTGCACAGAAGGTGAACGGGGCTCCGGAGCTAGCACCGGCGCTACCGGCGGGCAAGATCCACAAGTGGTGCCGGTTCTCACGGACATCTCGGTACGCGGCGCCGGCAACGTGGTGCCGAAAGCCGCGAGGCGGATGCCAGTGATCTTCGCAACACGGGGTCATTCGACTGTTGCGACGCGCTTAGCGAAGAGCTCGGCGGGGGTCTGCCAGCTGAGGATCTTGCGGGGGCGGCTGTTGAGTTGGGCGGCGACCTCATCGAACTGACCGGCGGTGCGGCGGGCCTCGGCCACCCCAGCGGCTGCATCCGCTGGGGAGAATTGATCGCAGGCAGAGACTGTCGCAACAACCCGGAAGGCGGTCGTGGCAAGCGCGCTACGCAGTAGGAGTCGCCACCTGTCGCCCACGACAGGAAAGTCAGGAGCAGGGGGCCCGGCCGCTGGCCGGCTCGTCATCGAACTCCAGCCGGCTGATCAGGGTGCGGGCAACGATGGCCCACCGTGCATCACTCGGCTGCTCGCCCGGCGGCAGGCAGAAGATGCACTGCCATACCCAGCCGCGTGGCGGGGTGATGCGGGCGGCCAGGCGGTGGTTATCCAGGGCGCAGCCGAGCTGGCGGATGCGCTGGTGGTGGGCCGGGGTGTTCAGCCAGGTGCCGGTCGGCGATCTCCAGTTGCTCATCGGTGGCGATCATGTGCTGGTTGCGGTGAGGGTGCCGGTGGCCGGGCCCGAGCAGGTAGCCGACCAGGCCCTGCTCGATGCGTATTTTTGCCTACACCTGGACGTGGAATCCAGATGTACTTTTCCGGTACTTGGGAGCCCGATCATTCGCTAAAGCAGGGATTCATTCACAATGGACAACACCTTCTACCGAAAGCGCGCCACCCTGCCGGGCCGCACTCGTGCCGGCAGGACGCTGACGGCTACGGCACTTCTCCTGGCCGGTACGGCCGCCTTCGCGGCGGCTCCGCTCAGGCCGCTGCTCCTCCCACCTGCGCGGGTATTCTGCCCATGCAGGCACAGAACAGGGACATGGCTCGAGGGATCGAGCCTGGCGTGGTCACCAGGGACTCGTCCGGTCTCAGCGCGGCCGAAAGATGGCGCTTCTTCCCGATCAAGCCGGGCGTCTACGCGCTCATCAGTAACCTGCTCAATCCCTCCGGCTTCGCCGTGGTCGCGCGCGTGACCACCACCGACCAGGGAACCAAGATCACGACGACACCCATCACCGGCATGCAGGATCCTCGAGAGCACTGGAAGCGGGAAGAGCTCCCCGGCCAGGGCGTCACCTACACCAACGTATTCAGCGGCAAGCGGCTGACTTACCGACCGCTGGGCGGGCTGGATTTCGAGCAGTGGTCCATCGGCACCTTCAACGAGGGTCAGTTCTTCAAGGAAGTGCCCATGACATGCCTGGACAATACGCCAGAGGGATAGCACACAGGCGGAAGGCTCAGAGCAGAGATGAAGGCACTCCTTTGAACAGAGAAAACGCGCTGTGGTCGATTCTGAGAGGCGCCCTGCGGCCTTCGGGCACCCGTGATCGGCGATACAGCAAGCGCTGCGGCACGGCAGCAGGCGAGGGGTGGTCATCTGCTCCTTGAGCAGGTTGCGTGATCAGCTGCGGCGGGCCGGAGCGCTGGCCGGCCCTGTCACGAGCGCGACCGACACCTCCGGCACACTGGTGCCCGCCTCAGCCGTCGCCGGGGGTGGCGGGCCTGAGCCGGGCGGCGGGGTGGGGGAGCGCGCATACAGCTGCGCGCCGGCGCTGACGATCTCCCACCGGCCACTGGCGGCATCGCGCTGCCAGCGCACGCCGTGGTGGGTGCTCAGCAGGCGGCGTATGCGAGATGCGGCCGCGACCTCCATGGCCTCCAGGTGGCCGTGCAGGCACGGGCGGGGCGGCCGATCAGGCAGTGCCGGGGTGTGGTGGTAGACGATGAGCCAGCCCATCACCCCGGCGCGCCGGGCGCGGCCCAGCAGATGCTTTTCCAGCCGGCTGAGGCTGTGGGTGAGAGCCTGCATCACCAGCGCGGTGATGGAGGCGGCCACCTCGGGCGCGGCCAGCGCGTGCAGGGTACTGAGGCTGGCCGGGGCGGCTAAAGTGATCTCATAGCCGCGGTTGCGCGGTGCTCCAGTCTCCGCGAGCAGGCGGCGGCCGGTGTGCGGATGACGAGCGGCCATCAGCGCGGCGGCCGCCGGGTACTGCGCGGCACTCAAGCCGGTGCCCGCGCTCAGCCCGACCGCCGGCAAAGCCGAGCCGATCCACCGCAGTCCCGTCGGCACCTGCTCACTGCGGCCGGCATCGGCGGCTGTCGCGGGCGGGTGCCACAGGGGGTGCGGAAGACCGGTGATGGCGTGGCGGCGATCGCAGACGGTGCTCTCTCGTAGCCGGTAGTGCACCTGTGCCGGTGAGGGTCCAAGGTCGGTGATCCAGGGCCATGACGGTCCTGCTTCAGAAAAAGGGGAAGAAACGATCGCATCCGGGCGCCAGTTCTACGGTGATCGCAAGAGGGCGTGCCAGCAGAGATTACAGCGCCCTTTTCTCTTCATCAAGGTCGGTGTCACATAACGGGGAATGAACCGGCGCGTGTGACACATGAGCAACCCAGCCGCGGATGGCCACCACGTTGCGGCTTTCAGCTGATCAGCCCGCTACCGTCGACACCACGAAGCCCTGCAGATCATCTGCTGATCGGTTCCTAGGCTTCGCCCCACCCATGGAGCAGGACGAAGCCAGCAAGTACCACCGTCTCCTCAAAATGGTCCAGCAGCCGGTTCTTACGACATTTCCTGTGCGATCAGGCTGCACGCCCCCTGCCCGTCGCCGCAGTGAAGTCGTCCGGCACCTGCGTGGGTTTGGGATCGAAGGTGACATCAGGACGCGGAGAGACCGGTCCTGTCGTGGGGCGCGGCGTGGGCGAAGCAGTGGGCGAGATGCTCGGGCGTGGTGTCGGCGAACTGGTGGGCGAAGCCGTGGGTGAGGCAGTGGGGGAGCACCTGGGCGGATCGGTCGGGCTGGCCGTCGGCAAAGGCGTGGCCAGGCACGTCGGATAGGGCGTGGGAGTGACCGTGGGCGAGGTGGTCGGGCGTGGTGTCGGCGAACTGGT
>NZ_BOOJ01000092.1 GCF_016863175.1 Paraplanobispora siamensis | reverse complement strand
GGGCGTGGGAGTGACCGTGGGGCGCGGTGTCGGCGAGCTGTCAGCTACCGCCGCCGGAGCACTCAAAACGGTAGCTAGCGCAGACACCGCTGCCATGGAAAAAATCTTGCCTATGCGCATGCGGCCAGCATCCCGACGCCAACTTGGATCTTGCTTGCAACTGAAAGGTCGACCCAAAGATCGACCCTGCCAAAGCGGAGAACACCGCACCGGCTCAGCCACGGATCCGGCAACCGACGTCCTCACCGCCGAGCCAGCGCCCCGGGACCAGCCGGCACACAGCAGCTGTCAGCCGCCCCCTACAGCCCCGTACGCTCCAGGGCCCGCTGGTAGGCCGCCACGCTGTCATCGACCTGGCCGAGCTCGGCCAAAACCTGGGCGGCCAGACGCCAGCCCTGGGAGCTGTGGCGGGTGGCCGGCTCCCCCTCCAGCTGCTGGCGGACCTGGTCGATCACGCGCCGGGCCGACTCGGGCTGCTCCAGCGCGGCTATCACCTGCCCGGCCAGCAGGTGATAGCCCAGGCGCAGCAGCGGCGGCAGCGTCTCAGCCCGGGCGGCGATGGCCTGCAGATGCTTCGCGGCCTGCTCCACGCGGCCGCCGAGCAGCTCGGCCCGGGCCAGCAGGCACGCCAGCTCGGCCTGCTGGCCCTGAGCATCCACACCGCGCATGTCCTGCTGCAGGCTCAGCAGGCGGGCCTGGCACTGGGAGGCGCGGGTCGGCCACACCGCCAGCACCACCTCCGCCCAGGCCATCACCGCCCAGACCCGCACCGCCACCCCCGCCTCCGCCGGACACAACGCCAGAGCCTGTTCGGCCAGACCCACCGCCTCCGCCTCGCGGCCTTCTTCCACCGCCAGCAGCGCCCGCGCCCGCAACGCCGTCATCTGCGCGCTCGCGGTGCCGACCCGTTCGGCGGCCTGCTGCAGCTGCGCACCCCATATACGGGCCCGCAGGAGATCGCCGCGCTCGCGATACACGCTCAGCAACATCGCCCCGAGCGCGATGAAACGCTCGCTCCACACCGGCGGCGTCGGCCCGTCCACCACGGCCTCGGCCACCTGCACCGCCTGACCGAAATCACCGCAGCGCATGAAGCAGCGGGCCAGCGCCACCGCGGCGTCGACGTCATGCTCATCCAGCCGGCTCCAGGTCGCCGGCGGCACCATCCGCACCAAGGCGGCAATCGCCGCTTCCAGGTCGCCGTCGGCCTCGGCGGCCAGCGCCCACCCGAGCGCAGCAGCTGCGCGCCCAGCAAGGCGGCTTCGACGTCATGCACCTGGGTGGGGGTGATGCCGTGGGTGAGCTCCAGCAGCGAGCACTCGAGCTTGGCCGCCAGCAGTTCCAGCACCTCCGGCGAGGCCTGGCGCCGGCCCGCCTCCAGCAGCGAGATGTAGCTGGTATGCAGCTCCGGCTCGGCCAGCTCGCGCTGCTGCCAGCCGCGCTCCTGGCGCAGCTTGCGAATGCGCGCACCGATCGCCTGAGCCTCACTGCTACTCACTGGCACCTCTCCTGTCGCCAGACCGCGCTGCCGCACCGATGCTGGTGCTCTCGGCGCATGCCATGCCCCCGCTCTGTTGCGCCGGCCGGGGACCGGCGACGCAGGCGATCACGATCGCAGGAAATGTTACGACCCTTCTGACTCGCAGTTGCCCCCGTAGACACACCCCGTGCCCGGTGTCGCCGCCAGCACGGTTCACCCACCCGGCAAAAGCGACCTGCCTCCCGCGCGCGATAGGCCTCCGCCCGAGCAGGCACCGGCACGCCCCCGTGCCCAGGAGGCGAGATCCGGCCACCGTCCTGACATCTCGACCCGCACCGAGTTCCAATGAGTCGTGGGACCGAAACAATTACGCACCATGCGCGCTCTGGTCTGGATCGTCGGCAGCACCATCATCGCGGTCATCGCCACCGCGATTCTTCACCTGCACACCGATCCATCGTCCCCAAACTGGCGGCTGCTGATCACACAAGCGCTTCCGCGTTACCTCATACCGCCCTACTCCGCCGCTTACGTCCCGCTGGTGGTGCTCACCATCATGGGGATGGCTCTGGCCACAGCGGCCCTGACCCGCCTGGCAAAGCGCGCCCTCTCCTCAAAGACCGTGCCACCGCTGCAGGTGCTTCAGGCCGATGCCGACCGGCTGCAGGGCAAGGAGCGCTTCGACGCGCTCGCCGCCCTGCGCGCCATGCGATTGCAGACACTCAACACCTGGGGCGTGATCCTCGGCGTGGCTTTCACCGCAGGTAGCTTGGTCTTCACCAGCCTGACCCTGACCGCAACCCAGGACGCACAAATCACCGACCGCTACAACAAGGCCGTCGAACAGCTCAGCAAAAACTCACTCGATGTGCGCATCGGCGCCATCTACGCACTCGAACGCATCGCCAAAGACTCCACCGACGACCGACACAGCATCACCGCTGTGCTCGCCACCTATGTCCGCGAACATGACCCCGAACCGCAGGAGAAGATGCCGGCCCAGCCGACCCCTGACCTCCAGGCGGCCCTGACGGTGCTGGAAAGAAACGCACCCGACGACCCCGACCTCGGATGGCTAGATCTTCGGGGCATCCGCGTCCAGGGCATTGAGCTTTCCCGAGCGCATCTGTTTGGCGTAATCCTGTCCCGCGCGAATCTGACCGACGCGGCCCTGCCCAGCGCGGACCTGTCCAGCGCGGACCTGACCCATGCGATCCTGACTAATGCGATCTTGAACGGCGCGGACTTATCCGACGCAGACCTGACTGGCGCATCCGCGGTCGAGGTGACCCTGTCCAACGCGGACCTGACCGGCGCGTCCCTAAGCGGTGCCACCCTGACCGACGCGACCCTGATCGGTGCAACCCTGGATGGCGCGGACTTATCCAGCGCAAACCTCACCGGCGCGCTCCTAAGCGGTGCGACCCTGAATGGCGCGGACTTATCCAGCGCGGACTTGCGTCATGCTCAAGGCTTGCCACCAATCGCCGAACTGAAAAAAATCGCGATAGTGGACAACCAGACGAGGTTTTGAGGGCTGGCCAAACCCTCGCCGTCTTCACTCAACGCCGCAACGAGCCGCCAACGTCTCCACCGCATACACCAAGCGGCGCCGCGTCACTGGGCCGCAGCAGCCCAACACCATCGTTACCACACGTCTCCACGGCCGCACCGAGGAGACGCCAAGCACCCGCACACCGACCTGCCCGCGCCCGCACGCTCCCCCAGAGCGTGACCTTTTCTGGTAGGCGGATCTGCGAAGCGGATTCCATTCTCCAGCGATCGTCGCAGCCGCCTCCTCCACCCGCAGCACCGTCCGCTGCACCAACCCCAGCACCTGCGCCAACTCCGATGCCTCGGCCCCACCGTTCAACGCGCGTGCCGCCTGGTTGAGGTTGTTACCGATCCGGTTCAACGTCACCCGTGCCTGGATGAACTCCACCAGCTGCGCGCGCCGATCCACCGGCGCCGGGGTCAGTTCCTCCTGCGCTACCGCCAGCGCCACCTCGGTGACGTAAGCACCGACCTCCATGCCCTTACGCTCAGCCGCCAGCGTCAAAACCGCCAGCTCCATCGCACTGAGCCGCAGCGGACCGACCCGGTGCTCGCGGGGCACTCGCCCCCGCCCGCGTCGTCCCACCACCCTCGCCTGCCCTCCTCACCGGCCGCGCGCCCCGTCCTCCCATCCCGATCGCCCCCGATCGGGATCATGAGTCGGAGTTAACCACCGAATCCCCCGATTCGGTGGTTAACTCCGACTTATCTACTAACTTGCTCCGCGAAGCGGCTCTCCTGTCTGCGAAAATGTCAACTTCAGTTGACAAATGATGTTGTTAATTCCCGTTACATCTGATTCATTTGCCGGAACGGTTGTTGCGCGCGGAATTAACTGTTGCGCGCCGGGTTGTTGGGCTCTGGTCCACTCTCGGTGATCGGATGACAGAGCGTGATGTGGAGTCAGCGGTAGTGGAGTACGCGGATGCGGAGCAGGTCGAAGTTGGCGCGTCCGAACATCTGCCGCTTCAGGAATTTGATCTTGTTGACGATGCCCTCGACCGCGCCGCTGCTGTGGGGCAGGGTCAGCCCGGCGACCACCGCGGCATGGTCGCGGCGCAGGCCGGTGGCGAAAGCGGCCAGCTGGGGTGAGCTTCCCGCCGCGGTCGTGGCGATCCAGTCGTCGAGGAGGTGACCGTTGCGGCCGGTCATTATTGCGGCGAAGCCGCGGACGTGTTCAGCGGCGGCCTCAAGGTCGGGACAGCGCATCAGGGTCTGTTTCAGCTGCACCTGGTCGGCGGCGTCCAGGTGGTCGGGACGGGTCATGATCCAGCCGGTGATGCGGCGGGGGCTGGGCGGCGGGCAGGGTTCGGGCCGCACTCGTCGATGTCCGCGCAGCGGAGTCAGCCAGCCCTGGACAGCGCGCAGGCTCCCTTTCCAGCCCTGGGCGCGCAGTTCTTGATGAAGCGGAACGGCGTTGGTGTAGCCCTCGTTCCAGCGCCGGGTCAGGTAGGGCTTGAACGCATCCAGCTTGCTGGAGCGGTTGAGGGTCGGAGCCAGCAACTCCTCCACGCTGTTGGCAGCGGCGAACTTGCGGGCGGTGCGAAAGGCCAGGCCGAGCTGGCGGCTGATCGCGTTCAGCGACGCGCCGCCCTCCCGCAATTCCTGCACTTGGGCGTATCGCTGCTGAATCCGCGCCACCAGCGGCCGCTCATTGCCGTAGGAGTCCAGCAACCTCGGGCGCTCGATGAGGTCGGCCCCGTCGCCGCTCTCACCGTCGCCCTCGGAGCCTGCTTCGAAGGCTTCCTGCAGGCAGGACCGGTGCGCGTGGACTGTCTTCTCCAACGCCTGA
>NZ_BOOJ01000091.1 GCF_016863175.1 Paraplanobispora siamensis | reverse complement strand
TGAGATCGGCGGCACCCGCGGCACCCGCACCGAGCTGCTCTACCGTCCCGAACTCGTCGTGCGCAACAGCACGGCCCCGACGCCGGTGGGCGTCGCTCATGACCCTGCCTGACTGACCGGCCTATGGCGGAGTGCCGCCCATCACACTGATCATGAATCGTCTTCCGGGAGCGGCGGGCCACGGGCAAGACTCATGATCGCAAGGAGCTCCGCGCGCTCCGGGGACACCGCCGCAGGGTCGGCGTCCCCGGCTGTTCTTGGTGAACGTCGCCGGTCCCGACGTCAGGCCCCATCGTCCATGGTTCCGATCGCCCCCACGTCGTGCCCGCCCGCGCCCCTGCATCTTCACAGCTCCGGTCCCGGAGCCCGGCCCGTCACAAGCACTCATCCGGGTCGTCGCGTTCTCCTTCAGCTTCGGGGAGGTCGCCTTCCGGACGCCGGAACTTCCCGACGGCACGATCCCCGGACGGGACGCGGCGGGCATCGTGGTCACTCCGGCCGCCGACGGCTCGGGCCCGGTGGCCGGAGCGCGCGCGGTCGCCTTCGGCTGGGCAGGTGCGTGGGCGGAGTCGCGCGCGGTCGACGCCGATGAGCTCGCGGTCGTTCCGGACGGGTGGACCTCGGATCCACCGCGGCGCTGCCGGTCGCCGGCATCACCGCGCTGCAGGCCGTCCGGCGGCTCGGCCCCATCCTGGGAAGGCGCGTGCTGGTCACCGGGGCGTCCGGCGGCGTCGGCAGGTACGCCGTGCAGCTCGCGAACCTGGCCGGGGCGGAGGTCGTCGCGTCCGCCGGCTCGCCCGGACGTGGCGAGGGCCCGCGCGCCCTCGGTGCGGCGGAGGTCGTCATCGGCCCGCAGGCCATGAGGGGACGGGTCGAGGGCGTGGTGGGACAACGTCGGCGGCCGGCAGCCGGCGGAGGCGTACCAGCGGCTGTCATCCGGCGGTGTCGTCGCGGCGGTGGGCATGGCGTCCAAGGAGCCGACCACGATCGACTTCGAGCAGGCCCGGATCGGTCACGATCGCGGGCGCATCGAGACGCAGAAGAGTCAGTCCTGCCTCGCCGGATCACCGGCCGGCTGAAGGAGCCCGCGGAGCAGGGTGGCGACGTGGTCGCGTGCTTGGGCGGGATCCAGGGGCCGATGCCCGAGGAGGAGCCGGTACCAGAACGGCCCGAAGACCAGGTCGGTCGCGTAGTCGAGGTCCAGGTCCCGGGGCAGCCGGCCGCGGTCGACGGCGCGCAAGAAGATCTGGGCCAGCGCGGCCTGGCGCTGAGCGGTGAAGACGCGGAAGGACTCCGCGAAGCCCGGGTCGAGCTGGGCCTCGGCCATCAGGCCGGTCAGGGCCTTGACGCGCACGGGATGGTGGATGACCTGATACAGCGCGGTGACGAAGTCGGTGAGGTCGGCGGCCAGGTCGCCGGAGTCGGGATCGGGCATGCGATCGGCGGTGGCCTGCAGATAGGCGTCCACGACCAGGGCGGCCTTGGAGGGCCACCAGCGGTAGACGGTGCTCTTGGCGACCTCGGATCTGGCTGCCACCCCCTCAACGGTGACGCCGCCGTACCCGGCCTCCTCCAGCAACTCCACCGTCGCCCGCATCACCGCGTCACGGGCGTCGGCGCTGCGTACGCGGCCCCCGGTGCGGCGACCGGCGGCGCGTGAAGATTTCTCCGCGGGCATGGAACAACCGTAACGCACCCCGGGTTCAATCAAAACGATACGCATCGTTTCGATTGAGTGGAGAAAAAGAACATGAGCACCATCGTGGTCTCCCACGGCTACCAGTCCCGGGAGGACAGCGTTTGGTTCCCGGCGTTCCGGGCCGGGCTGGAGGCGGCGGGCCACCAGGTCGTCATCCCCAACCTCCCCGCCCCCGACGCACCCGAGGCGGGCCCCTGGCTGCGGGCGCTGCAGCAGGCCGCGGCAGGCGCCGAACCGGCCGACACCGTCCTGGTCGGCCACAGCATCGGCGGCGTCAACGTCCTTCGCCTCCTGCAAGCCCACGACACGGCCAGGCCGTTCGCCGGAGCCCTGCTGGTCTCCACCGCCTCCCGCGAGGTGGGCTACGACCAGCTCGCGGGCTTCTTCGACGGCGGCTTCGACTGGGACCGGATCTGCGCCTCCGCCCGGCGCTTCCACGTCCTGACCGCCATCGACGACCCGGTCAACGTCCCCGATCCGATCGAGCACGTCGCTGATCTGGTACGGGGCCTGGGGGCGACCGCGCTGGTCCTGCCCTGCGGCGGGCATCTGGGCGCCCATCACGCCGACCACGTCGATCTGCCCGAGGCCACCCGCCTGACCCTGGACCTGCTGGGCGGTGACCGGCCCCGATGAACGCCACCACCCACCGTCCGGCGCGATGGAAGACATGGCTGCTGACGGTGTTCGGCATCTATCCCGTCATCATCGCCCTCGCCGCATTGACCGAACCGGTGCTCGGGCACCTGCCCGCGCCCCTGCGGCTCGCCGTGGTCATCCCCGTCGCGGTCGCCGTGATGACCTGGCTGGTCATGCCGTTCCTCACCCGCCGATGCGCCGCCTGGCTGGCGCGATGACGCGATCCGGCCGCCGGAGCCCTCCGCCGAGAGGCTCAAGAGGCTAAGGCGGCGCCATAGAGGGCGGGGCAACGCCTGTCCGGGTGTTTCATGAGACACCCGGACAGGCGTTGGTCCTGGCAGGAGGAACCGTGTCCCCTGCGCGGGCCCGCCGGCGCACCCCTCGCCCGCCGCCCTGCCGTTCCACGGTGCCCGCCTCGGTGGCTCTCACCCCGCGGCAACTGCAGAGGCGCTGACCGGCGAAGGTCCCGCGGCAACTGCAGAGCCACCAGGAAGAGGAGGAACGCCCCCAGGTCGTCGCGAGCTGGATCCGGTTGATCGTGAAGTAGCGCTGCCGTCCCGCCTCCCAGTCCGCCGGCTTGGCCTCGGGGTCCCAGGCCGGCATCAGCCTGTAGTGCGGTGTCCTCCACACGTTGGAGATGCTGAGGACGCCGACGACCACGACGGCCAGGCCGATCGCGGTGAGCACGAACGAGGTCGAGCCGGGATCGTCCCGCAGGAGCACGAGCGCGACGATCGACGCGAGGCTCATCCCGCCCACCAGGCGTAGTTGAACGCTTCGCCCAGGCCGTTGCCCGCGTATCGGAGGAACGTCTCCATGAAGTTCCGGAAGGCCGGGCCGTCCATCGCCGCGAGCATGGGGCGCAGGATCGCGCACAGCCCTCCCAAGAAGCCCGCTGCGAGTCCCGAGAAGAAAACAGACGCCGCCAGTGCCCGTTCCTCGGCCGTCATGCCGGCCCTCCCCCCAGCTCGGAGTGCTCACGTTCGCGAGGCCCGGCGGGACCGGTCGGACGCGTGAGCATCGGAGCTGGGAAGGTTCGCCCCACCCAGCGGTGCCTCATCCAGCGGTGTCCCGCCCGGCGGCGCCTCGGCCGGTGGCGCCTGGACGGTGAGATGTCGAGCCGGACACCCTGGACGCGTGGGCGCGTCCTCGCCTCGATCGCCGTTGGTGCGGCTCCTAATGAGGGACCGAACCGATCAGGCGATGAGCTCGTAGCCGTGCCGGCCATGGACACGCTGATGTCCCTGGCCGAGGTGATGGCGCCAGTATCCGGGCAGATCGTTGTTGGTGATGAGGACGCGGAGCTCGAGGATGGCTTCGGCTCCGGCAAGGCCCCGGCGGGCGCCGGTGATGTCGAGGCGGTCGGCGATGAGGTGGCGGCAGGCGCGCGGCCTGGCTGTCGAGATCGGTGATGACCTGGTGTGTGTATCCGGACAGGAGGGCCAAGGCGTGGGTGGCGACCGCACGATGGGTGAGGAAGTCGGCACGCGCGTCCATGACCACGTGTTTTTCCTGGCCGACCGCCGGGTCGCCAGCATGATGACGGGCCGTCTGGCCATGATGGGAGTGCTGCCCGCGCTAAGGTGACCAGCCGAAACGACTGACATCGTGAAGGGACACGACGTGCGGTATCAGACGATCGTGGACGTCATGCTCGGCCTCGTTCGTGACAGCCAGATCCTGCTCGCCCACCGCTACGGCACCGGCCGTACACGCCATCACCACCGGAAAACCTCTCGCCCTCCAGGAGGGGAGCGGCACCGCCGCGACCGGTGAGGTAGGCCGTGGACCTGCTCGATGACGAGGCGCTCGAGCGCTCCTCGGTGGTGGCCAACTGCCGGATGAACCGGGAGCGCCGCCTGGCCGGCTACAACCGCGAGCTGGGCGTCGACGTGGTGGAGGCGCTGCGTTCGCGGCGGCGGCCCGGACGGGCGGTGCGCTGGCTGGACTTGTGCTGCGGTACGGCGTACGCCCTCATCGAGGTCTCCCACCTGCTCGGCGACGAAGCCGAGATCGTGGGCGTGGATCTGGTCGACTTCTTCGCGGGGCCATCCAGGCCGCCCGGCCTGCGGTTGGTGACCGCCTCGATCACCGCGTGGGAGCCCGAGGAGCCCTTCGACCTGATCACCTGCGTCCACGGTCTCCACTATGTCGGCGACCGGTTGGGGGTGATCACCAAGGCGGCCGCCTGGCTCACCGACGACGGCCTGTTCACCGCGAACTTCGACGCACGCGGCATCATCCTGGAAAACGGCCTGCCCGCCGGGCGGCGCTTCACTGCGGACCTCCGCAAGGCCGGGCTGGTCTACGACACGAGGCGTCGCCGGATCAGCCGCCGGGGCCGGTGCGCCGTCGAGCTGCCCTACCGGTACCTGGGAGCCGACGACCGGGCCGGCCCCAACTACACCGGCCAGCCCGCGGTGGACTCCTACTACCGCTGGATGACATGACCGTGGTCGTCAGCTGATCACCCGGGGTCGGCCAGCCGGCGTGCGATCCGAAGTGGCGCGGAAAGCTGCTCCGGCTGCGGCTCTTGATCGCAGCGGGCCGGAGAGGTGTGGATGCCTCTGCTGCGTCTACTTGTTCAGCCGGTGTTCGATCCAGGCAGTGGCGAAGTCGACGACTTCCGTGGCCTCGAACAGATGACTCTCAGCAGCGCCGACTTTGCCCTGCCGGCCGATTCCCGCAATAAGCATGTCCCGGACGATCGCTTCGAACGGCTCTTGTCCCGGGGGCACCACTCCCGAGTAGTCGAAGGCCCCCTCTTCGGAGTCGATGTCGTGGAAGCGGCGCCAGACCCGCTGACCTCGCACGAGGATGGGCTGTTCGTAGTCCACGAACCGCTTGCCGGGGGCCTTGGCAAGCGCCTCGGCGTGGTGCAGCAGAGTCATGGTGTCCAAGGGAGCGCCGAGCAGAAGAACCCGGCCGCGGTGGGCGACCAACCGTGCAAGAGGGCTGTCCGGGCCATGGGGTCGTCCCAGGGGTGGTCGGCCATCAGCTCGGCTGCCGCCGTTCCCAAGGCCGCGAAACTGGCGTCCGGATGACGGCTGCGAACGGCTCCGGGCCAGCGGCGCAGTGCTTCGGGGAGGCGGCCGTTGTTGTGGTCTGCCTCGCTGAGGCCGGAGTCGTAGGCGGGATGTTCCGCACGAAGGGTGGACTGCCAACTCTGTGGCCAGTCGACGAAGTCATAGGGGGGCGCGTCATTCCAGCCGCAGGTCACTATGAGCGTTCCCTGCGCTCCGACCACGTCACGAAGGGCGCCGATGATGGTCTGCGGTGGTCTCCCTCGTGGTGTGCATCGTGTGCGTGACGCTCGGCAGCGCGGTCCTCTAGGCGTATTGCCCCGCAGGAGTGGTGACGCAGCTGATCAGGGGCGGCCTCCGACAGCGCCCGGGCGGGGCGGGGGCCGGCGCAGTGACCCGGCCAACGGCGCCTGCGCGGCCAGGCCGGCGAAGACGACGTCGAGGGTGCGTTCCTGCAACTGCACGTCCCAGCCGCCGTGCAGGGCCCCTTGGCAGAGGCTTACCAGCAGTGCCATCACCTCGGGCTGGCGGACGTCACCGCGCACCGTGCCGGCGGTCTGCGCCTGGCCCAGCAGCTGGCCCACCGCCTCGCCCAGCTGACCCACCGCCGCCGGGACGCTGACATCGGCCAGGGCGACCACTGTGCGCTTGGCCGCCGCCTGCTCGACCAGCCGGCGGAAGAAGATGTGCAGGCCATCGGCCCCGCCTAGCGTGGCCGCCTCCTGTGCCAGCCGCGCCAGCAGGCGTTTCAAGATCGCCGCCAGCAGGTCGTCCTTGGTCGGGAAGTGCCGGAAGAGCGTGCCGATCGCCACGCCGGCCAGGCGGGCCACCTCCTCGGTGGAGGCCGAGGCGCCGCGGTGGGTGAACACCTCCTCGGCCGCATCGAGGATGCGTTGTTGGTTGCGTTGCGCGTCCGCCCGCATGCCGGCCCCCTTGGAAAATGAGTCTCGACTCATTATCTTAAGTCGAGTCGTAACTCACTTTATCCTGGAGGCAGACATGACCCCACGCGAGCTCTTCGACCGCATGCGCGCGCACTGGATCGCCAACGAAACCGTCTTCGACGACGACTCACTCACCGCAGACGTCATCGTGGAGATGCCCTTCGCCGCCCCCGGACGGCCCAGCCGCATCGAGGGCCGGGCCGCGGTGCTGGCCTTCATCCGCGCCGGGCACGCCGAGCTGCCGTTCCGCTTCGATGACTGCCGCGCGCTGGCCGTACACGACACCGCCGACCCCGACACCATCGTCGTCGAATACGAGCTGGCCGCAACGATGACCGAGACGGGCGTATCAGCTGCGGCCCCGTTCATCGGCGTGCTGACCGCCTGCGGGGGACGGATCGCCCGCTGGCGGGAGTACCAGAACCCGCTCGCGATCGCCTGGGCGCTGCAGGCCGCCGCGTCCTGAGCGCTGCCACCCGCATACGACCGCGACTGGACACAGCCGCCACGCACCGCCGGTATCAAGGCGGCGAAGACGGGCGAAGAGGCCCGTGGTCGCCCAGGTGCGGGAGCTGTCACAGACCGCGGAGCGCGAGCGGTACTCGCCGGCGGGGCCCGCCCCGGGACGCCGATGCACAACCGCCGCATCCGCGGTGAGCTGCTGCCACGGCTCCGGGATCGGGCCTTGCCCGCCCAGGGCAGGTGAAGTCCGATCAAGGATCATCCCTCGTCGCTAAGATCTCCACACGCCATGGCGATGGCCCATCAGGACCGCAGAAGGCCAGTGGCTCACCTGGGTGCGCCTGGCAGGTGAGGGTCAGGCGGACGTCCCGGCCGTTGTGGTCGCGGATTCGACCACACAGCATCGCGACGAGCCGGCTGTGGCCGGCCTGGGCGAGCGCCTCGTCCAAGACCCCCTTGCGCGGCTCGTGCGGTTCGGCGGCTTCGGAAGCCTTCATCGGTTCCGATGCGCAGCCTGACGTTGGCGATCACCCGTGTGTGCCTTTCGCCGAGGAAACCCGCCCGCACCCACCGTGCGGGGCGGGACTGCCGGGCGCTTCGGGCAATGGCCGACCAGCCCTCAGCGTCGCCCGCCAGGCCCGGGTTTCGAGCGCAGCCGGGGGCCTGGCCGGCAAGTGACGGCTATCGTCGGGTCCGGTCCCGGTCCCTTCCCGTCGCACCCCGCCGGCTCATCACCACCCCGCACCGGTCAGGGAGACGGCCGGCTGCCAGCCGGTCAGCACCAGCGACAGCACGACGACCGTGATGTTCTGCACGATGTGCACGGCGATGGGCACCCAGGTCGATCCGGTGTGTTCCCGGATCCAGCCGGCGGCCAGGCCGACCGCAACAGCCAGGGGAATGAAGAGCGGCACCTGGTGGATGAACCCGAATCCCAGGGCGGTGATGGCGATCGTCCACGATGCCGCAAGACGCACGCGCAGCCAGCTATAGAGCACTCCGCGAAACAGCAGTTCCTCCACCAAGGGGGCCAGCAGGCAGGCGCGGATGAGGATGACGGCGGCCAGCGCCGGGGAGGCGGCTGCCAGGCGGCCGTCGTCGGCGCCGATCGCCCACAGCACCTGCCACACCTGATCGGCGGGCGCCCCCAACCGCGCGACGATGAAATATCCGGCTGCGGCGGCCAGGTAGGCCGTCGCCCATACCGCCATCCCGCGGACGTATCCCGCTGGTGAGGCAGGAGCCAGGCCGAGATACAGGCGGCGGTTGTGGCGGTCGCGCCCCAGTGCGAGGAGCAGCGCCGCGGCGATCGCCGCGTAGACGACGGCGACCACGAGCGGGGCCAGCTGATTGAGGTCGGCGGCCCAGGACGGCGCCAGGGCGCGGGCGGCGACTGCGGCACCGGTCCCGCCCGCCACGGCTGCGGCTGCGGCCGCGGCGACGGCCACCAGCACGCGCCGGCCCCGGGGACGTTCCAGCGTCAGGGTCACGGAATCTCCTGTGAGGTGGGGGCGGCACCGGGCGTGGCGGTCGCGGCCGGAGCCGAGGAGATCTGGCGGCGGTCGGCGGGAAGCTGGATTGCGGCCACGATCAGCCAGGCCAGCGCGGCAAAGCGCACCGGGAGCAGGTAGGCCGCCTCGGTGATGAGCAGGGTCAGCGTGGTGAGTTCGGCGATCACCGCGATCAGCAGGCCGGCGACGGCCACCGGGCGGGGCAGTAGTTTCAGCAGCAGGCCGGGCACGGCCACGCCGGCGACCAGCAGCCCGAGCGGGACGACGTGGCCGGGGCCGCCGGTCAGGAAGATCAGGTCGTGCAGGACCAGCGCCGTCGCATCGGCCTGGCCGTGGCGTGATGTCACCCATTGCAGCAGTCCCGACAGCATCAAGGCGGTGGCGGCGATGATCCCGCCGGTCAGTGCGATGCCGGCTCCCGGAGCCCGCACGCCGAGCCGGTGCAGCCGGGCGTGCAGGGAGGCGGCCAGGATCGCCAGCGGTACCGCCGAGGAGAAGTGCAGCATTCCCGTCCACTGCAGGGCCTGCGGTTGCGTGGTGAGGTATCCCAGCCGGTCGCCGGTCGCGGCGTAGATGGACGGGTAGCCCTGACCGGACAGGAGCGCGCCGGTGATGAGGCCGGCCACGAACAGCGCCGCGGACAGTACCGCGAGCAGGGGCAGAGGGGGGCCGCCTTGACCGTGGCGCGGCGGTGGGGTCGTCATCGGGATCCTCCGAATCCACATTGTTCGATTCTCGAATGATTCATATTACGAATGATTCGCGTTGTGTATAGTAGAGTTCGTGGCAGACAGCACCGACGGGCACAGCGCGGCCGCGGTGGCGTTCCTCCTGGCCCAGCTGGGCGAGCACGCCGCCGCCAAATTCGCCGAGCGCATCCACCCCCTGCAGCTGACCCCTGCCCACGCCGGGATCTTGCGACTGGTGGCCGTTCAACCCGGCTGCAGCCAGCAGGCCCTGGCCCGGACACTGGGCGCCCTGCCCAGCAAGGTGGTCACGCTCGTCGACGACCTGCAGCAACGCGGACTGATCGAACGCCGCCGCAACCCGGATGATCGGCGGCTGCACGCCCTGCACCTCACCACGGCCGGCACGGAGCTATTGCGCAAAGTGCGGGCCGCCGCCGAAAGCCACGGCGCCGATCTCACCCGCGCCCTCGATCCACAGCAACGCGACAATCTCGCCGCCCTGCTCGGCTGCATCGCCGCCGACCAGCACCTGCACCCCGGCATCCACCCCGGGTACCAGCGACTACGCCGCTAGGCCGTGTCTTCAAAACCAGAGCAGGACGGATGCGATGGTGATCACAGCGGTGTACGAGCCGGCCGTCTTGTCGTAGCGGGTGACCGGGGCGCGGAACTGCTTGAGCCGGTTGAAGCAGCGTTCGATGACGTTGCGGCGTTTGTGGACCTCGTGATCGAAGGCGGGTGGCCGCCCACCCCGGCTGCCTCGCCGGGTGCGGCCGGCGACCTGGTCGGCCCGCTCGGGAATGGTGTGGCCGATGCCGCGCCGGCGCAGGTGGCGGCGGATCTCACGAGAGCTGCAGCCCTTGTCGGCGACCAGGTGATCGGGCCCGGTGCGGGGGCTCGCCCCGGGACTGGGCGCGGCACCCGAACGGCGGCCATGACTTGCTGCAGGCGGGTGCAGTCGTTGACATTGCCGCCGGTGACGATGAACGCCGGCGGCCTGCCACGGCCGTCGCAGACCAGGTGGATCTTGCCGGTCAGTCCGCCGCGGGATCGGCCGAGGGCGTGATCTGCCGCCGGGCCGGAGCGCGGTCCCCTTTTCGGCCTCCGGCCGCGTGCTGGTGGATGCGCGCGATGGTGGAGTCCACTGCGACCAGCCAGTCGATGTCACCGGTGGCATCGGCGCGTGCCTGAAACGCGCCGAGCATGGCGGTGAAGGTGCCATCCAGGGCCCAGCGCCGAAACCGGGTGTGGAGCGACTACGCAGGAGCCGTACCGCTCGGGCACGTCTCGCCAGGCCGAGCCGATATGGATCTTCCGCAGCATGCCGTTCAGCATCCGGCGATCGTCCTCGCGGGGACGGCCCATCCGACCCGGTGGGAGTAACTCCTTGATCGCGTCCCATTCCTGGTCGGTCGGTTCATGACGACGAATCACCAGGGCATGATCCTGCAGGACTAGATCACATTGAAGACAGACCCTAGGCCTGAAGCCGAGCGGCGAGCTCGGCCAGCTGGTCGAAGGTCCGCACCAGCACCTCGCGCCGCTGTGTCCGGTATTCCGGACGCGGTTGCAGGTTGTCGATCACGCTGTCCCAGGTGGCCATGTACGTCTTCTTCCACTCCCTGATCGTGTCCGTTTCAGGCAGCTGGGCGCCGTCCCAGGACTGCCGGGCGATGAGGTGGAGCGACAGATGCTCTGCCGCCGCGTCCTCCTCGAAGTTGCCCGGACCCCAGATACCCATTCGACCTCCCTCGGCCTGGCGGCCCCGGCAACGTCACAGCCCCGAACACCACACGGATCACCACGATTTCGCACCCTCGCGGACGGGGCACACCCGCCCGTCTGCGTCTGCGCTCTCCCGGGCTGATGTGATGTCTGATATTTCACAGATGTCACTGCATGTCCCCAGTGATGGGAGCATGCAGGGATGACTGAGCTGGTGACCCTCGGACAGATCGACGTCCCCTCCGGAATCCTCCTCATCCTGGATCCCGGGCTGGCACGGTTCTGGCGTCATGACGGCGACCCGCGCTCGCCCCGCCCGCGTGACGGCGAGGACGTCGACCTGGCCATCGCGGGACCCGATGCCGTGGCCGCGGGACGGGCCTACAACCGGCAGTTCGATCCCCGGTATCTGTTCGACGTCGCCGTCGATCGGGCCGAGGCGATGGGCGGGCATTTCGCCGCCTTCGCCGCCGAGAGGGGATTTGACGCCCATGCCCGGCGGTTGGAAGAGCGGGTGCCGCACACCCGGCGGGCCCGGCTGGCCGTCGAGGCCGGCGGCGGCGCGGGCGTGGTCGTCTACAACAGGCTGTGGGCGGTGGCCGTCGGCGGGCTGCCCGCCGACAGGCCGCTGCCCGTAGTGGCCGAGGCGATGGAGGGCGGGGAGTTCCCCGGTCGCTGGCGCAGCATCGACGTGATCGTCGACCCGGACGCGGAGACGGTCGACAGCCATGCCGTCCAGGGGGTGATGGTCGATCACGGTCAGTTGATGTGCGCCGACCTCGGCGCGCTGGGCGAGTTCCGGATGTGGGAGTCGCTCGACGGCCGCGCCGACTTCGTGTTCTGGGGCGCCGACGCCGCAGAGCTCGCCGCCCGGGTGGGCGCCACCCGTCTGACCGACCGCGAGTTCGGCTGGACGGACGTGATCGAGGAGGAGATCGGCGCCCACGCCGAGCGGGTCCAGGAGGCCGCCCGGCGGGAGGGACTGAAGATCGGCGTCGACTTCCGGCCGCATGACAACCTCGAACGCCTCAACGCGCAGATCCGCGCGAACGACACCCGCGCCGGGACACTGTCGCTGGCGGGTGCCCGGGCGTGCGGGTTCGACAACCGCTGGGGCGACGGCGTCTTCACCATCGTGCGGGACCTGGATGCGCAGGGACGCCTGGTACGGATCCGGCTGGATGTGGGCAATGAGGAAACTCAGCGCAGGATGCGCCGGGTGCGGCTGATGGGGTGTGAGGCCATCGTGTCGAACCTGGTACTGGACGGCGGGCACCCGCCCCGCTTCATCGAGCGGATGGAGCCGATCGGTCCCGACGACAGCGGCTGGGGCCTGCTGTCGGGTGCGGAGTCTGAGGAGTTCATGGCCGACGGGACGAACTTCGGGATCGTCGGCGTGCGCGATCTGGTCACCCGTTACCCGGCGTTCGAGGAGGTCCTCGACGCTCCGATCGGCTCGCTGTTTCGCCTGCGCGAGGAGGTGTACGTTCCCGACTGACGGTGGAGCAGCTCCTGCCTGTCGCCCCGGCAGACGGGAGATGCGGGCATCGCCGGCGGCCACTGTCAGCGGCCACTGCCAGGGTCGCCGGCGACATGAAGCGCCGTACGCCGGGTGCAGGGCGTGGGCCAGGAGTCGGCGTGGGCACGTCCGCGGCTCCGGCCGCCGATGCCGCCTACCGGCTCACCGCGATCGGCTGCCGCGCCGGGGCCCCGGCCGATGGCCGGACCCGGCAGCTGCGGGCGAGCCTGCTGGATGAGGATGATGTGATCGTGGCGGTCAGCCGCACCGGGCGCGGCGCTGAGAGGCTGGCCGCCGTCGATGCCGCCCGCAGCCGGGAGGCGAAGATCGTGGCGATCGACCAGAGGCAAGTCACGATTTTGCGCACAGCGCGGTGTCCAGCGCAGCCTCGACGTGCTCGAACGCGGACACGTCGGCGGGCAGGTGGGTGACGGCGATCGCGGCGGCACGGCCGTCGTCGGTGGCCGCGTTGGCGGTGTAGTAGCCGGGGAAGGTTCCGCCGTGCCCCCAGGCCCGGCCGCCGCAGCTCAACGTGATGCTGCTCAGGCCGAGCCCGTATCTCCCACCACGTCCCATCTCGGGGGCCTCGACGGTGGTGCGCATCTGCTCGAGCTGTTCGGGCTTGAGCAGCTCGCCGCCGAGCAGGGCGGTGAAGAAGCGGTTGAGGTCGCCGAGAGTGGAGATCATCTGCCCCGCGGCCCAGGCGGCGGACGGATCCCACCGGGTGGCGTCGGTCATCGGCGCCTGCGGGTCGTCCCGGTGGTAGCCCTTGGCGTGGGGGGTGCGGATCCTCTCATCGCCGACGTTCGGGAAGTAGGTACGGCGCAGGCCGATCCGCCTGATTGTCCGTTCGGTGATCTCCTCGATCACCGGCCGGCCGGTGACCTGCTCGATGAGCAGGCCGGCGACGATGTAGTTGGTATTGGTGTACTGGTGGCGGGAGCCGGGGGCGAAGGCCGCCTTCTTCTCCAGCGCCATGTCCAGCAGCCGGCGAGGCTGGAAATAGGTGTGCCGGAAGGACAGGGCGGACTTGGCCAGACGGTCGGTGTACTCCGGCAGGCCGCTGGTGTGCTGCAGCAACTGCCGTACGGTGATGCGCCGCCCGTCGACGCCCTGGCCGCGCAGCAGGCCGGGCAGGTAGGTCTCGACCGGCTCGTCGAGCCGCACCCTGCCCTCGCCGACCAGTTGCAGGACGACCACGGCGGTGAAGGTCTTGGTGTTGCTGCCGATGCGCACGTATCCGTCGGCCGGGGCCTTGGCCCCTGTCTTCAGGTCGGCCACCCCGGCGGAGCGGTGGCGGGTACGCCCGTCGCGGTCCTGCACGGCGGCCAGGGCCGCTGGGAAGCCGTCCTTGCGGACGAGGTCGTGCAGTGCGCGCCGTACGGTGTCCTCTGCTGGATCCTCTGCCGGGCCGGCGCGCACCGGGGACGCGGCGGCCGGGGCGCCGGTCGCGGTCAGGCTGCCCAGTACGGCGAGGGCGACGGCGCAGGCGCCGGTCCACCGGCGGGAACGGGGAGTGATCATGAGAAAACGCTAGGCGCCGGCACGGGCGCGGGTCGATAGTGCGGGCGGCCGTTCACCGGTAGGGCCTGCCGTACCTCACCGGTAGGGCCTGCTGTACCGGATCCGGACCCGCTTGACGGCCGGCGCCCGCGTGCGCGGCCAGTTCCTGCCCGCCGCCACTTCCCGGCGAGGCCCAGATCAACGCCCATCGGCTTCGGTGATCTCGCCGTCGGCTACACGCAGAACTTCTGGACAGGCGCTTGACCGGTACCTTGCGGATCGCATCGCTGAGGTGGTCCCCGAGGAGCGTGCCGATCTGCTTCATCGCCATGGCCGGCTCGCCACTGGCCACGAGGAAGCGCTGAGCCGGCCATGGCACGGCATCGGCGTGCGGCAGGGACGCCCGAACTCCTCCTCTGCGGCGCAGCGGGGTTGTCCGGATCGGCCCGGAGGCTGACCAGGCGATGCCTTCAAGGCTGCGGCCCTCTGCCGCCAGGCTGCAAGGCATGACCAGCGCCCTTGTCGTCATCGACGTCCAAAACTCCTTCCTGCGGCTGCCCGACTGGCGGCACACCTCGCGGCCGGACATCGTCACCCAGGTCAACCGCCTGGCTGCCGCCGCCAGAAGCGCGGGAGACGCAATCGTGTGGGTGCTCGGCTCACGCCCCGGGTCAGGTTCGGTCTTCGACCCGGCCCGTGGGTTCGTCCGGCTGATGGACGGCATCCAGCCCCTGGACGGCGAGCCGGTCCTCACCAAGACCGCGCACAACGCCTTCACCACCACCAACCTCCACCAGTTCCTCACTCGGCGGGGCATCAAGAAGCTGACCGTCTGCGGCATCCGGACCGAACAGTGCTGCGAAACCACCGCCCGTCTGGCCTCCGACCTGGGCTTCGAGGTCGACTTCGCCATCGACGCCACCGCGACCACGCCCATCCCGCACCGTGAGGCCTCCGGCGAGGTCCCCTTCGACGAACTCGCCCGGGACCCGCGCACGCTCGGCGTGGAAGAGATCATCGAGCGCACCGCATACGCTCTGTCGGGCCGTTTCGCCACCATCAAGACCGTGGACGAGCTCACCGGAAACTAGGAGGTAGCGGCCATGCCTCGAGTCGTCTTCCTGCTCATCCCGCGAGTGCACCTCCTGGATGTGGCCGGACCCGCCCAGGTCTTCTCCACCGCCGACGACCTCGGCCACCCTTACACCCTCACCTACCTCGCCGAGGATGAGGAGGTCGCCACCGTCCAAGGGCTCACCTTGCAAGCGCAGAGCGCCTGGCCACCCCTAAGGCCCGAAGATCTGATCATCGTGCCCGGCTGGCGCGGCCCGACCCGCCCGGCAAGCAGCCAGACGTTGCGGCGCTTGCGTGAGCATCACGCATCGGGCGGCACGATCGCCGGCGTGTGCGCGGGCGCTGATGCGCTGGGCCGCGCCGGACTGCTCGACGGCCGCCGCTGCACGACCCACCACACCGTCCAAGACGAGCTGGCGCGCCTGTACCCGCGGGCACAGGTCGTCAAAGACACGTTGTACATCGAGGACGAGCGGATCGTCACCTCAGCGGGCGTGGCCAGCGGAATCGACGTCGCGCTGCACTTGGTGACCACACGCCACGGACCCTACGCCGCCGGGCAGGTGGCCCGGAGCATGCTCATCCACATTCACCGCGACGGTAAGGCCGAGCAGATCAGTCCCCTGTTCCGGCGGCGTTCGCACGCCGATGAGACGGTTCATCGCCTCCAGGACCTGATCGAGACCCGCTTCACCGAGCGGCTGCCGCTGAGCCTGCTGGCCGAGGCCACCCGGTGCAGCGAACGGACCGTGACCCGGCTGTTTCGCCGGGCGACCGGCCTCACTCCCCTGGCCTACCAGACCGCCCTGCGGCTGGAGCGTGCCGAGCACCTGCTCGGGACGGGCGCCACGGCCGAGGCCGCCGCACGCGAGGTGGGATTCGAAGACGCCCGCACCCTGCGCAGGCTCCGTGCCCGAAGCGCTGCTCCACCTGATCGGTGAAGGGACCCGCATGACGCAAAGGCCTGCGGCGGGCAGACCCGGGCGAAGACACCGGTCGCCTTGCGGATGCCGGCCGGCGAAGGTGACGCATGCGCAGGAGAGGTTACGGACGCAGGCCCACCCCCTGATCGATTCCACTGCAGTGACTCTCCAGTCCCGCGCGCTGAACGCCCGGTGGGTTCACGCCTCACCGCCGGCCAAGCACAACATCGATCCGGACATCCAGGTCCACACCTACGACGAGCACGCGTTCACCCCGCGGCGGAACATGGCGATCAAATACGAAGTGCCGTTCGCGTTCCTGTTGTGCGAAAACGCACGGACAGTGTTGATCGGCGCCGGCGCCCCGGCATCCGGCGCGTTCCTCCCCGTGCGCCGGGTGGCCGATGAGCTCCTCACCGGCCGACTCGCCCGCCATCCCCGGCAGGGATACCGCCTGTCGGCGTTGTCTGCCCATCCGCATGGCGACCACATCGCGGGTGACGACCAGGTGGACCGGCCGGCGACTGCGGGCGATCACCGCGCCCGTCGCCCCGCAGACGACGGGTGGCTACCTCGGCACGTCGGCGGCGACCGGGGCCGGTCGCTCCCGGGCCTCCCGAGAGTCCCGGCCCAGCCGTCTGACCGGCTTGATCGACAGCAGCGCCGTCACCACGCCGACCGTCACCAGGGCCGACCCCAGCATGAAGGCGCGCGGCTCGACCAGCGCGGTGAGCGGACCGGCCAGCGCCTGCCCCACCGCCATGCCCGCGACCGACCCGGCCACCTGGTAGGCATTGACCCGGTTGACCACCTGCGGCGGAACATGCGTCTGCACGCTGGTCGACCACATCACCGACCAGAACGCCAACGCGACCCCGCCGAGCAGGTGCCCGCTCATCAGCAGCGGCAGCGGCAGGTCGAGTGCGACCGTCAGCGGCACCGCCACGTACCCGCTCAGCGCCACCGCCCCGGCCGCCAGCGGCCGGCGCGGCCTGAGCCTGATCGCCACCAGCCCGCCCAGCACGGTGCCCAGGCCGAGCACCGCCATCACCCACCCGTAGTCGGCTCCGATGACCTGCGACGACAGCGGCACGTACGGTCCGATCACCAAAAGCCCCCAAAACACCCAGACCAGGATGATCGACCACATCCAGCTCCTGGCGGTGAACTCCTTCCAGCCTCTGCGCAGGTCGCTCAGCACGTCGGAGGGCTCCGGCCTGGGGGCGGTGACCCGCACCAGCAGCAGGCACACCCCGCTGAGCGCGAACGTCGCGGCGTCGGCCGTGTAGACGACGACCGGCCCGGCCGTGACGATGAGGACGCCCGCCAGCGCGGGACCCGCCAGGTGGGTGATCGCCTCGGCGATCTTCAGTGTCGCGTTGGCCCGCTGCGGATCGCCGGCGACCAGGGGGACCATGCCGTTGACGCCCGGTTCGAACACCCCGGCGGCCATGCCCGAGACGAACGCCGTCACCAGCAGCAGGGCGTACGGCGGAGCGCCGTCGACGAAGGCCGCGGCCACGATGCCTTGGGTGCCGACCCTGACCACGTCCGCGCCGATCATCAGGCGCCGGGCGCCGATCCGGTCGGCGACGACCCCGCCGAACACCATGACCAGCACGGCCGAGGCGGTCCACAGCGCCAGCACGTAGCCGACACCCGCGATCCCGTAGATTTTCCCGATCGCCAGCGCCGAGGCCACGGGCATCATCGCATCCCCGAGCAGCGAAATCGTGCGGGCCCCGAAGTACAGGGTGAAGTTCCTCGTCCACATGAGCCCCAATTCTGGAATTTCCCCGATCAGAGCACCGGTGTCCCAAATGACATCATTGGATACATTTGCGCCATGCCCCTGGACTGCCCGGAGACGCCCCCGCCGCCCTCCAGCCCGCATCGCGTCATCGCCCTGGTCGCTCCGAACCAGGAGCTGTATCCGGTCACCTCCGCCTCAGCCGTCTTCGGCTACCACGGCCCCGACATCGCCCAGCATTACGGCTTCAGCCTGTGCGCCGAGCATCCCGGCTCCCTGCCCACCACCCTCGGCGTCCCCCTGCGGGTCGAGCGCGGGCTCGAAGCCCTCGATGAGGCCGACACCGTGCTCATCGCGAGCTGGAGTCTCACTCCCTCGCCCGCCGTCTTGCACGCCGTCTCCCGTGCCCACGCCCGAGGCGCCCGCATCGTCGCCGTCTGCGCCGGAATCTTCGTCCCCGCCGCCCTGGGCCTGCTGGACGGCCGCCGCGCCTCCGTGCACTGGGAGCTGTCGGCCGAACTGGCCGCCCGTCACCCGCGCATCATCCCCGACGACACCGTCATCTACGTCGATCACGGCGACGTCGCCACCGCCGGAGCCTCGGCCGCCACCCTCGATCTGTGCCTCCACCAGGTCCTGCGGGAGTACGGCGCGGCCCACGCCATGCGCATCGGCCGTCAGCTCGCCGCCGGACCGCACCGCGAGGGCTGCCAGCGCCAATACCCTCCGCTGCCCACCACCGGCCCCATGCCCGACTCCCTGGCCCCCCTGCTCGAATGGCTTCTGTCCCGCCTGCCCGACCGGATCGGCGTTGAGGACATGGCCGCCTACGCGGGCGTCTCCCCTCGCACCCTCACCCGCCAGTTCGCCGACCAGCTCGGCGTCTCACCCGCCCGCTGGCTGCTGGAACGCCGCCTGGCCGCCACCCGTGCCCTGCTGGAGGAGACCGACCTGCCCGTCGAGACCATCGCCACCCGCGTCGGCCTGTCCTCGGCGGTCAACCTGCGCCGGCGCTTCCACACCGCCCTGCGCACCACCCCGGCCGCCTACCGCCGCTCCTTCCGCTGAAGGCCCCGCACGGTTACGCCGCGATCACGGCCACCAGCGCCTGCTGCAGGCTCGTTAGGGGCTTCAGACGGCGCAGGGGTGCTTATGCCGGGAAATCCGCGGCGCAGGAGAACACGGTTTGAGCTGGGTCCTGCCAGGTGGCAGGGTGCACGGCATGTCACCCAAGCGCCGGCACCAGCGCGGCGCCGGACAGCAGGGACGGCTTTCGCCCGGCGGGCCGCTACGCCGTGAATTGCCCGCCTGCCCAGCGGTGCGGGGAATCACCGGTTGTTGTGCAATTTTCATGATCGGCCGATGACGACTCCCGTATCCGCCCCCGGCTGAGCCGGTGATGGCGGCCAGGTTCCGGCGCGCGACAGGACCCGAATCGGCTCAACGCCGATAAGCCGCAGATCAGGAGTGCAGCCCGTAGCGTTCGGGGTTGTCGGCCACGTCGGCTCTGAGCGCGGCCAGATCCTCGGCGTGCATCGTCACCAGACCACACCCGGTGCAGGCCATGGCGAACACGCCGGTGACGTCCCGGCTCTTCCAGCGGCCCACCCAGGCGAGCCTCAATCGGTCCCCTTGGGTCCACACCACGGTGCGCACGCGCCGGCCATGGCAGTGGGGGCACAAGGGGGAGTCGGCGGCAGGCTGCTCAGGCGTACTCACGCCTTCTGTGTAGCAGACGCGCCCGGAGCACCGGCCACCCCGTGCGCCGGAAACCGACCCCGCCGCCCCGTTCCCGGCCGCGTCATGTCGGTGTCAGGGGGCATCGGTCGGTGGCCACGGCCGGCAGAAAAGCAACGATCTGCGCATGTGTGAGCGAAGACTCCTACGGCACCGCCGGCACCGTCACGACCTCGATCCATCCGTCCTCGATGCCCGTCACATAGCCGGGGAGCCGCCCCGCCTCGCCCACCCCGATCGTCGGTTCCGCCGTCGCGGCAACGGCCCGTAGGAACAGCGTCGTCTGCTCAGAGGCGACGGCGCGCCACCGGCCGTAGGTGCGGAAGTTGTCCACAGTCGAGTCCTCGATGAACCCGACCAGCTGCTTGCGGTAGTACACGGGGACGTCCATAGGCTCCTTCCGAGGGTGATGGCGAGCTTTTCGCCGCGGTGCGTCGTTACCGTCCCGGATCGTGCTCTTCGGCCGGCCGTCGGGTGCCATGCCCTCAGCAGGGGCCCAGTACTGCGACATCGCAGCCGAAGCCGACCAGCAGACGATCCGATGCCGCGGCCAACGCGGTGATCCGAGCCGGAAACACCGACGCCGGGCCCACCTGACGGCCGGTGGCCAGATCCCATACGCGCAGCCGCCCGCAGCCGTCCTGCCATTCCCCGCTGACGGCCACGGGCCTGCCGGCCATGGTGGCGGTGACCAGCGCGTGCGCTCTGACGTCATCGGCCACGGGCGCGCCGACCTGCCGACCTGCCGGCCGGTCACCGCATCCCAGATCCGCACCGTGTGATCCCAGCCCTTGGTGGCCACCACCAGCCGCCCACCGGCCGAGGCCACCGCCGCCAAGGACACCTCGTGCTCCTGGCCGAACGGCACCCCGATCGGAGCGCCGGTGCCCAGATCCCACACCTGCACCGTCCCGCAGTCGCCCTCACCGTCGGCATCGGTCACGGTGACGGCGACCGGCCGATCGTCGAGTGAGGCCGCGGCCACCGACACCAGGGGGCCTTCCGCACCGAGCAGAACCCCGGCCAGAGCGCCGGTGGCCGGATCCCACAGCCGCACCGTCTCATCCAAACATCCGGCGATCACCACGGGCCGGTCCTCCAGCACCGCGGTGGCCATGGCCGGGGCGTAGCCCGCGTCGGTGAGGATCTCCCCGATCGAAGCGCCGGTGGCCGGATCCCACACCCGCACCGTTCCCTCGGGGCCGCTGCCGGTGATCACCCATGGACGCTCATCGATCACCGTCACGGCCACCTGACCGGCTCCGCCCGCATCCCGCAGGGGCCTGCCGATCCGCTGCCCGGTGGCCGGCTCGCGCAGCCGTACCTCGCCGGCTTCATCGGCGGTGACCGCGAAACGGCCGTCCGCCGTCATCGCCACCGCGCGTATCGCGGCGTCATGACCGGCCGCGGCCCGCGCAGGCAGCGCACCGCTCAGCTGCGATGCGGTGGCCCACAGCGGGCTCCACCGGGCCGGCGGATGGCCCTCCAGCCGGGTCGCGACGAGCCGGGCCGCCAGATCGCCCTCGCCCAGCCGCGCCGCATCCAGTGCCAGGATCTGCCGACGGTCGGCCTTGGACATGGTGCGGTGCAAGTGCGCCGAGGTGCGATACACCGCCGCGATCAGGCTGGTCTGCGCATCGGTGGCCTGCTGCAGCAGCGCATCGACCCGTTCGGGAGCTGCCGTGATGAGAAAATGCGCATCGCTTCGCAGCCTGCTCAGCGCCTCTGTCGCCGGATGCGAGCACTGCTCGGACATGACCGGCAGCATACCCAGATCGATCAAGAACGCCGCAGCGTCCTCGATCGATCCGGAGGGAGCAGTTTCGGTTCGGAATCCGCACGCTGCCAGGCACCGCACCACGCTTGCAAATGATTTACCCGTTCGGATTCCGACCAGCCGGTTACCGTACCGGCCATGACCGGCGATCGACGTGAGGACGGATGCGATGCGTCCTTCGCCGCCGAGCAGGTGCTCGATGCGGCGACGATGGTGAGTGGGGATCCGGATTGGGTGACGGCGCTCTTGGCGGCCGATGCGGGGCCGGCGACCCGGCTGGTCCGGCAGGTCTACACGCGGGCGATGCATTACGCCCGGCACTGCGGCATCCAGCAGCGCCGGCAGGTGCTGGCTGTGGAGGCGGCCCGGTTGGGGGCCTCGCGCCTGGCGCTTGACCTGGGTGAGGTGGCGCTGTCGGCGGATCCGGCCGCGTGGTGGAAAGTGCGCTGGGTCACCGGCGTCTTCGGTGATGCCACGGCCGGTCACAGCGCTTCGCTGAGCGCGCTGGCGACGGCGGCGCTGGCCGGGCGCGGCGCCGTCCTGACCGCCGGCCGGGACGGCGGCGTGCGGGTGTGGGATTTGGCCACCGGCGCACCGGCCGCTCCGGCCCTGCTCGGCCATGACGGCGGGGTGAACGCGGTGGCGACAGCGGTGACGGCTGGCCGCCCGATCGCCGTCACCGGCGGCGCCGATGCCACGGTGCGGCGGTGGGACCTGGCCACCGGCACACCGATCGGCGAGCCGTTGACCGGCCACGGCAGGCAGGTGTACGCGGTGACGACGGAAGTGGTGGCGGGGCGTCCGCTGGCCATCAGCGCCGGCCCGGATGCCAGCGTGCGGGTGTGGGATCTGGCCACCGGCGAGCTGGCCGCTGCGCCGCTGCGTGCCCACTCCGACTGGGTGAGCGCGATGGCGACGACGGTGGTGAGCGGCCGCCTTGTCGCGATCGTGGCCGCAGGGGACGGCACGGTGCGCGTGTGGGATCTGAGCGCTGGCGCACCGATCGGCCGGCCGGTGCAGGTCCACACCGCCGTGGCGTGTACGGCGGCCGCCGCAGTGGTGCAGGGGCGCGGCGTCGCCGTCACCGGCAGCGACGATTACACGGCGCAGGTGTGGGACCTGAGCACGGGTGCACCGATCGGCGAGCCGTTGACCGGCCACACCGACCTGGTCAGAGCGGTGACCCTGGGAGTGGTGGGCGGCCGCCCGGTCGCCGTGACCGGCAGCGATGATTGCACGGTGCGCATGTGGGATCTGGGCACCGGTGAGCAGATCGGGCCGGAACTGCTGTTCTTCGCGGCGGTGGAGGCACTGGCGATGGCACCGGGGCAGCGGCTGGTGGTGGGCTGTGGGCGGCAGGCCGTGCTGCTGACCCACGGCTGAACGGCCGCCATTCGGAGCCGGAGGGAGGGGCCGTGACGGCGATGGGGAAGAAGGCGCGCGAGGTCGGCCTCGCGGCGACACAAGGACGGTGGGACGCCGTCGCGGAAAGCGCGGGGTAGGACACGTGGAGGGGCAGCGGCCGCCGAATCGCTACCAGGACCTGGGGTCTTATGCGGGCGGTGCCTGCCTCGAGGTGGACTGGCGCGGTTCCACCGCCGGGTGTGCCTCATGGACACCGATGACCACCAGGTCCGCCTCGTCGGTGAGGCCTATGACGACTACGGGTACCTGGTCGTCGACAACTACCCGAACCGGATCAAGGTCTCGGTCACCGAGATCTTCGATGACGACTGAATCCCGCGACCGTCGGCCCTCAGCCATGATCTGTCGGCCGCTCGGCGAACCTGTACATCGCAGCTGCACTGGTCCATCGGATTTTGATTGTCGATCGCGAGAACCATCAGGGGGCAGACCAAGTACGCCGGAAAGGGCCAACTGGAGGTCAGCGGTTATTCCGGTGTTCGCGAGGGACCTCAGCGCTGATCTTGCGGCGGCGGGAGTTCGGTGTCGTCGTCGGGCACGGCACGCTGATCGGAACCGCAGCATCCCCGGGCCGACCGGGACCACGAGCCCGGAGGGCGGGCGGCGGGAGAGCGCGCCGGAGGGTTCACGCTCTCCCGCCCGATCCGGAGCCCTGGGGCCGGGCCCGGCACTCGCTAGGAGGACAGCTCGGTGAGCATCTGTCGGATCTGCTCCGAACGGGACCGGTCGATCCGCCGCGCCAGTTCCACCACCTGCGCATTCCGACCGGTCCGCACCTCGGTGCGGGCCATCTCCACCGCGTTGTGCTGATGGGCGATCAGCACGTTGAGAAAGCGGGTGTCGAAGGCGGCCCCGTGCAGCTCCGCCAGCGTCACGGCCTCCTCGGGCGAGGTGGCGTGCAGGCCGCCGTGCGCGTCGTGGGCGTTCGGCTCCGCCTCCGGCGGTTGTTTCCAGGCCCGCAGCCAGCCGGCCATGGTCTGGGCCTCGTCGCCCTGGGTGGCCGCGATCGCCGCGGCCAGGGTTCGCACCCGCTCGCGCGTCGAGCGGGTCTCCGCCAGGGTGGCCAGCTCCGCGCCCTGGCGATGGTGCGGGATCATCATCTGCAGGAACATCACATCGGCGGCGTTGAAGGGACCGGCCGCTGCAGCCGTACCACCGGCCGCTGGTCCGGCGTGGTGGTGCGAGACGGCACCGCAGGCGCAGGCCCCCAGCACGCCCGCGGCGGCGAGGACCAGGGCCAGGCATCTCATGGGCGCCCGGTTCATGGGTGTGTCATGGGCGTCGCGGTGGGCAGGCGCCCGTCCCGAAGGCCTCACGCCGGGACGGGCGCCTGACCGCCTCTCCTCTCGCGTCAGAGCCGCTGCCAGAGCGCCGGGACGTTCGGCGGCTCCCAGCCGGCCAGCGAGGTGTGCGCCTGGAGGCAGCGGTAGCTTGCGCCCGCGTAGGTGACCTGGGCGCCCACCGCGTACGCGGTGCCCGCCCGCCAGGTTCCCGAGGGGGCCGTCGAGGTCGGGGTGGGGGTGGGCGTCCGGGTGGGGGTCACGGTCGGCGTCGGGGTAGGGGTGGGGTTCGGGTTGCCGCCGCCGATCTGCAGGTCGACGCAGGCGTAGAAGGCCATCGCGGTGTCGGCGATGTTCCAGATGGCCAGGACCTTCTGCCGGCCGCTGTAGCCGGCGAGGCTCACGTTATGCGACACCGTCGCGCCGGGCTGTCTGCCGTTGTCGTTGAAGAGCGCGACGCGGTTGTTGCCGATGTAGTACTCCCAGGTGCTGGTCGCGTGCCGCGCGGTGAGCACCCAGTTGAAGGTGACGCTGGTGCCGACCGAGGTGGCGGGCCAGGGCTTGCTCTCATCGCTCAGCTGGGCGAACCGGGCGACCCCGCCGTGGCAGCTGCGCTGGCCCTTGGGACCTTCCACGCTCTGGGGTTCGTAGATGATGTCACCGCAGTTGGGGACCTTGCCCTGGGCGCAAAGGGCCTGGCGGCTCGGCGGCGAGGAGATGTAGCCGTGGGCCGAGGCGGGGGAGGCGGTGAGCACCGTGGCCCCGAGGGTCATCAACGCCACCGCGATGAGCATGATCGTTTTTCGCACGTCCTACTCCTTTGCTGGGGGGTTGACAGAAATGTAAAAGAAAGTTTCCTAACAGTAAATGGCAACATGACTTTTCTGTGGCCTTCTGTCAAGGAAAGGGGTGGCGGCGTGCGATGAAATCGCAGCTGGAATCCCTTTGGAACGGGACACCTCTACTCGCCGCGGAACTCCCTGTGGAACTCGCCGCGGACCGACTGCCAGATGCGTTCGGGAAGCGGGCGGGCTGCCGCCTCCAGGTCCACGCCGGAGCCCGTTCCCGCCCGAGGTCCGCGTCGTCCGCGGGGCCGGTGACGAGCCAGTGGCGGCTCGTCTCGGCCGGGGGACCGATGACGAGCATCTCCAGGAGCGGATCGGTCAGGACCGCGCGGCGCTGGCCGTCGCGCTCGCCCAGATTCAGCCGAGCCAGGCGCGTCCACCACGAGCCGCCGTCCGTCACGGCCCGGCGCCAGCCGCGCAACAGCACCACCTGGCCGGCGTAGGTCACCAGCGGCGGCGGTGATCGGACCGCGGGCGGCGAGGTCCGGGGTGACCGGGGCGGTGCGGGGTTCTGTGCCCGGCCGGAAAGGACGGGCGGATGTCTCAGGTTTCCTCCCGGATCGCCGATGAGGGGGTCGAGAGAACCCTGGGCACGTGTGTTGAGTTTGCGTCGCCAAGCCGCGTTCGAGACAGCGACTACAGATGACGGTGATGAAAAGATGTTCAATCCCTGGGCGAGATTCCGGAGTCAGCGCAGCCTCTGGCTGTTCAACGCGATCAGCCTCGGGCTGCTCATGGGCCTGGTGGTGACCGGCTCCGGTTACCTGTGGGCGGGGGCGAATCTGTCGGAGGACCAGGCGTCGAGCCTGCTGACCACCTTGCTCATCACGGTGGGCTGTACCGAGATGGTCATCATCGCCGTCGTCTGGTGGGCCACCACCAGCATCACCCGCCCGCTGCTGCAGGCCGTCGACGTACTGGACCGCATCGCCGCCGGTGATCTGACCTCTCGGCTCGACATCGCCAACCAGGACGAGCTGGGCCGGATGGCGCGGGCGCTGAACACGACCATCGCCGCGCTGGCCCAGGTTCTCGCGACGGTCCGTGAGGACGCTTCCACGCTGAGCACCGCCGCGGCGGACATGACCGAGGTCAGTGCCCGGATGGCCGCCGTCGCCTCGGACACGGCCGGGCAGGCCGGAACCGTCCGCTCGGCCGCCTACTCGGTGACCGACTCGACGCGCGCGGCCGCCGCCGGAGTGGACGGCATCAGCGCCGCCATCCAGGAGATCGCCACGAACGTCACCGGAGGGGCCCGGGTGGCGGAGCAGGCTGTGACCGCGGCGCAGCACACCAGCGAGATGATCGCCCGCCTCGGCGCCTCCTCCGCCGAGATCGGCGACGTGGTCAAGACCATCACCTCGATTGCCGAGCAGACCAACCTGCTGGCGCTCAACGCCACCATCGAGTCCGCCCGGGCCGGGGAC
>NZ_BOOJ01000090.1 GCF_016863175.1 Paraplanobispora siamensis | reverse complement strand
GGCGACCGAGGGCATCGTCAAGCGGGTGGAGGCCATCCAGGCCGACACGGCCGGCGCGGTCGAGGCGATCACCGCGATCAGTTCGGTCATCGCCCAGCTCAACGACTACCAGACCACCATCGCGGCCGCGACCGAGGAGCAGTCCTCGGCCACCGGCGGGGTCAGCGCGAGCGTGGCCGACGCCGCCGCCCGTACGGGGGAGATCTCCGTCGGCATCGACGGGGTGGCGCAGTCGGCGCAGGAGACCATGGTCTCGGTGGACGCGGTCAGCCAGGCCGCGGACGGTCTCAAGCAGGTGGCGGGGCGGCTCGCCGACCTCGCCGGCCGCTACACCACCTGACGGCCCCGTACCCGGGTGGACCTGCGGCGGGTGGTCGGCGGACGCCGGCACCCGCCGCGGCGGTTCCGGCCGATCGCCGGGGGGACTCGTCCCTCCGATCGTGAGGGTGTCCGGGGGGCGGGCGTCACGGTGCCTGGGCGATGGAGCCAGGTGGGTTACAGGAGTACCGTTACCGCGCCTGCGTGAGGTACTCGACGGATCGGTCGTCGACGAGGTCGCGGCCCGATGCGGCGCCTCGCGCCAGTCGGTGGACCCCCGGCGTGAACGCTTTCTCGCCGAAGGGCCACCCAGGTGGCGGGATCACTTCCGGCGTCCGCGCACCAGCCCGTCCCGCACCAGCGTCAACATCGAAGCCGTGGCCTGTCGGCTGCGGCGACAGCGGCCACCTGCAGATCGGTGAGTGCCGCATGGCGGGTGCCGGCCCGTTGGCCGATGGTCAGCCGGGCCAGTTGTGCCCACCACGAGCCGCCGTTCGTCACGGCCTGGCGCCAGCCGCGCCACCGCACCACCTGGCCGGTGCAGACACCCAGCGGC
>NZ_BOOJ01000089.1 GCF_016863175.1 Paraplanobispora siamensis | reverse complement strand
TGGCTTGACGCCGGGCCGACGGACACCGGCCACCGGCCTCTCCATCTGATCCATCCGCGTGACCCCGGATCCCCCTCCCCCTCCTTCCGGTGGTCCGCCGACCGCCCGGGACCTCCTCAGGGTCCTGGGCGGTCGGTGTTCGCGGGGCCGTGCGGGCCGCAGCGCGACCGGGGAGCGGAGCGGTTGTCGTCGCGTCGCGGTACCTCTCAGGTGCGGTCTCGCCATGCCGACGAAAGAGGTGTGGTCGTGACGAGCACATCGCCCGGCGGCCCGTTGACCGACCCTCCTTCCGGTGGCTCCGGGCCGCCGTACACGCAAGAAAGAGTTCCACCATGACTACGCCCTCAGCGGCGCGGGGACCGCGTACGGCACGGTCCCTCATCGAAGACCGCGGTATCAGTACGAAGATCCTCTCCAGCGTCGGCGTGATGGCCTTCGTCGCGCTGCTGGTGGGCCTCATCGGCATCGGCCAGATGGGCGTGATCAACGACAAGGCCGAGAGCCTCTACACCGGCGGCCTGGTACCGGTCCAGAAGATCGACCAGGTCCGTCTAGACATGGCGCTCACCCGGATGAACCTGCTCAACCACGGTCTGTCGCGCACCGAGGCCGCCAAGGCCACCTACGAGCAGGCCCTCAAGAAGGACACCGCCACCGTCATCCGCGACCTGGACTCCTACGCCGCCAACACCGTCGCCCCGGAGCTGGTGGAGGAACTGCGCGAGGCATGGGAGAACTACCAGGGCACCTGGGAGACGTTCCTGACGGCCAGCAGGAACGACGACGACGCCGAGATAACCAGGGTCCGTGACGAGGTGACCGGGCCGGCGTTCCAGAAGGCCGCCGACGTCGTCGAGAAGATCGCGGCGGCGGAGGCCGTCGACGGCAAGCGGCGGGCGGACGAGGCCGCCGAGGCCTACTCCTCGGGCCGCACCACGACCATCATCGTGCTGGTGGCGGGCCTGCTGGTGGCGCTGGTCGGCGCCCGCCTCATCGCCGGCAAGGTCGTCACCTCGGTCCGCAAGGTCTCCCACGTGATCGAGGGCCTGGCCGCCGGCGACCTGACCCGCCGGGCGGAGGTCAGCGGCCGTGACGAGATCGGCACGATGGCGGCCGGCCTGGACCAGGCCGTGGCCACGCTGCGCGGCACCGTCACCGGCATCAACGCCAACAGCGAGCAGCTGGCCGGCGCCTCCCAGGAGCTGGCCACCGTCAGCGAGCAGATCGCCGGCAGCGCCGAGCAGACCAGCGGCCGCGCCGACTCCGTCTCCGCCGCCGCCGAGCAGGTCTCGCGCAACGTCGAGACCGTCTCGGCCGCCAGCGAGCAGATGACCGCCTCCATCAAGGAGATCGCCACCAGCGCCAGCGACGCGGCCAAGATCGCGCACGACGCGGTCCAGGTGGCGGCGACGGCCAACGACACCATCGCGCAGCTGGGCGAGTCCAGCGCCGAGATCGGCAACGTCATCAAGACCATCACCAGCATCGCCGAGCAGACCAACCTGCTGGCCCTCAACGCCACCATCGAGGCCGCCCGCGCCGGCGACGCCGGCAAGGGCTTCGCCGTGGTCGCCTCCGAGGTCAAGGACCTGGCCCAGGAGACCGCCAAGGCGACGGAGGACATCTCCCGGCGCATCCAGGCGGTCCAGGGTCAGAGCGAGGCCGCGGTGGCCGCCATCCAGCAGATCACCGAGGTCATCGACAAGATCAACGGGTACTCGGCCACGATCGCCTCGGCGGTGGAGGAGCAGACCGCCACCACCAGCGAGATCGGCCGCAGCGTGTCCGAGGCCGCCACCGGCGTCGGCGAGATCGCCGGCGGCATCGGCGCGGTCGCCACCTCCGTGCAGACGACCACGACCGGCGTCGGCGAGGCGCAGCGCGCCTCCGAGGAGCTGGCCCGGATGTCCAGCGAGCTGCAGAGCCTCGTGGCCCAGTTCCGTCTCTGACCTGCCGGGTCCGGTCTCCGGTCCGCCCGATGGTCCGGTTCTTTCTCTGATCCACCGGCGTCGCAACCGTCCTGTCACCCGTCCGGGGGCAGGACGGTTGCGGCGTTCACGGGGTCCTCAAGGCCTGCGGGGCCGGTGCCGATCGGTGCCCCGAGGGATCGGCCCGGCCTCGCCGTACGGCCGTCCCCTCCCCCGACGACCACGGCGCCGGCCCGGCGCGATCCCGGCGAGGGCCGGTTCGGCGAGACCTCTCGTCCGTGAGGATCTCAGAGAGGAAAACCGTCGTGTCCCGCAAACCCGACATGCTGCGCGCCCTGCGGCACCGTAACTACCGTCTGTGGGCGGGAGCGGACTTCCTGTCGGTGGCCGGGACGTGGATGCAGGTCCTCGGCGTGAACTGGCTGCTGCTGTCCATCTCGCACTCGGCCGCCAGCCTGGGGTTCGGCCTGTTCCTGCAGTCGCTGCCGACCATGCTGCTGGCCTTCGTCGGCGGCTCCCTCGCCGACCGGCTGCCCGCCCGCCCGCTGGTGCTGACCGGCCAGGCCCTGCACGGGCTGCTGGCCGCCGCGCTCGCGGTGCTCGCCTTCTCCGGGGTGGACAACGTCTGGCCCATCTACGCGGTGGCCCTGCTCGGCGGGATGGTCTCCGCGCTGGACGGCCCCAGCCTGGGCCGCTTCGGAGCGGAGGTCGTCGGCCCCGAGGACCTGTCCAACGCCCTGGCCCTCGGTTCGGTGATCAGCTCCGCGGGCCGCATCGCCGGCATGGGCCTGGCCGGCGTCCTGATCCCGCTGACCGGCACCGGGACGCTCTTCCTGATCAACGCGGTGAGCTTCCTGCTGGTCATGGCCGCGGTGCTGGGCATGCGCGGCAGTGAGATGCACCCGCTGCCCCGCGCGGGCGCCGGCGAGATCGGGATCGCCTCCGGGCTGCGCTACATCGGGCGGACCCGCTGGCTGCTGGTCCTGCTCGGCCTGGCCTTCGTGCTGGGCGCCCTGGGCCGTAACTACCAGGTCACCATGGCCGCGATGAGCGAGGGACCGCTGAACGCCGGCGCCGCCGGGTACGGCGTGCTGTCGGTCGTCTTCGCCGTCGGCGCCGTCCTGGGCGGGCTGTACGCGGCCTCCCGCCCAAGCCTGACCTTCCGGATCCTGTTCGCCGCCGCCCTGCTGACCAGCGCGGGACAGGCGGTCAGCGGGATCGTGCCGGGCCTGCTCGGCTTCGCCCTGGTGCTGCTGCCGATCGCCGCCGGCGCGGTGGTGCTCGACACCACCGTCAGCACGCGGGCCCAGCTCGGCACCGAGCCCACCATGCGCGGCCGGGTGCTGGCCGCGCAGTCGATGGTGGGCGCCGCCTCGGGAGCGGTCGGCGGGCCCCTGCTCGGCGTGCTCTGCGACACCGTGGGCCCCCGCACCGCCCTCCTCATGGCGGGCCTGGTCACCCTGGCGGTGACGTGCGGCGCCGCCGTACTGCTGGCCCGTTGCCTGGGTCACCGGGACCCCGTGACCACCGCGATCACCGCCCTGGGCGTGTCCCGGCGGGTCCGGCGCCCGGAGAGCGCGCCGCGCGACCGGCGCTCCACCGCGTCCCGCGGTCCCGGGCCGGCCGCCCCCGCCGGGCGTTCCCCCCGTGCCGCCCGCCGCCGTTCGCGGCGCACCCGCGCCTGAGCACACGCGGCGGACGGGACTTCGGCGTTCCGGACCTGCACGGCATGCCTTAAGTGACCTTCCGTAGTATTTCGTGTACAAAAAGCGACAAAGGGAAGGGTGAATCCGGTCCGTCGGGTCCAGCGGAAGGGCCGGTGAATCCTCATCCCTTCCCCTCTCCTGTCGATAGGGAACGCGATGGACGGGCGGTGACACATGTCCCGCTTCTGGCACAGGAGGCACTCGCGTGGTATCGGTTCTGGTGGTCGACGACTCGGTCGTCGTCCGGCGCCTGATTGTCGACGCGCTGAGTGCGGATCCCGGGATCCAGGTGGTCGGAACCGCGCCCAACGGCAAGGTCGCCCTCTCCAAGATCGACATGTTGAAGCCCGACATCGTCACCCTGGACATCGAGATGCCGGTGATGGACGGGCTGACCACCATCAAGGAGATCCGCAAGGTCCACCCGCGCCTTCCGGTCATCATGTTCAGCACGCTGACCTCGGTCGGCGCGTCCGCCACCCTTGAGGCCCTGGCCTCGGGCGCCAGCGACTACGTGACCAAGCCCGCCAACGTCGGCAGCGTCTCAGAGTCGATCAAAAGCGTCCGGGAACAGATCATCCCGCGCATCCACGCGCTGTGCAGGACCGGCGGCCCGTCCCGCATGGCGGCCGTCAGGCCCGCCCCGCGGCCCGCGGCCCCGATCGCCCGCCCCGCGGCCGGCGGGACGTCCGTCCCCCAGGTCGTGGCGGTGGGCTGCTCCACCGGAGGGCCGGACGCCCTGACCAAGGTGGTCAGCGCGCTGCCGGCGACGTTCCCGCTGCCCATCGTGGTGGTGCAGCACATGCCGCAGGTCTTCACCAAGATGTTCGCCGAGCGGCTCGACCGCGCCTCGGCGCTGAAGGTCGTCGAAGCGCAGGCCAACATGCCGGTCCAGGCGGGGATGGTGTACATCGCCCCCGGCGACTACCACATGGAGGTCAACCGGCGCGGGAACGGTGTGTTCACCAACCTGCAGCAGGGGCCGCCCGAGAACTTCTGCCGTCCCGCCGTGGACGTGCTGTTCCGTTCGGTCGCGGCGGTGTACGGCGGAGCGACCCTGGCGGTGATCCTCACCGGCATGGGCCAGGACGGCAAGCGCGGAAGCGAGGTGCTGTCCGGCAAGGGCGCCGAGATCGTCGCCCAGGACGAGGCCACGTCGGTGGTCTGGGGGATGCCGGGAGCGGTCGCCGGTGCCGGACTGGCCCACGCTGTTCTCCCCCTGAACGAGATTTCCCACCATCTAATCAACCGTGCGGCCGGCGGCCGCACGGCCAGGTCCTGAGGATGAACCGATGGCTTTGACCCAACAGGAGTTCGCTTTCGTCAGCGGGCTCGTCCGGCGTGAGGCGGCGATCGTCCTCGAGACCGGCAAGGAGTATCTGGTGGAGGCGCGGCTGCTGCCGCTCGCCAGACGGACGGGCACCGTATCGGTGTCGGAGTTCGTCGCGCGGGCCCAGCGGGAGCGCGCGCTGGCCGACCAGATCGTCGACGCGCTGACCACCAACGAGACGTCGTGGCTGCGCGATCGCGAACCGTTCACCGCCTTCACCGACACCGTGCTGCCCGACCTGATGGAACGGCGCCCGGCGACGCAGAAGCTGCGCATCTGGTCGGCGGCCTGCTCCAGCGGGCAGGAGCCGTACGGCCTGGCCATGATGCTGGAGGAGTCGCTGACGAGCAGCCGGCAGTACGAGATCTTCGCCACCGACATCTCGAACGAGATGCTCGAGCGTGCGAAGGCCGGCCGCTACAGCCAGCTGGAGGTGAACCGGGGACTGCCCGTCCCGATGCTGGTGAAGTACTTCCAGCGGGCGGGTACCGAATGGCAGGTGGGCGACGTCCTGCGCCGCAACATCTCCTTCCAGAAGGTCAACCTGGCGGCGCCGCTGCCGCCGGCGCAGCCCTTCGACGTGGTGTTCCTGCGCAACGTCCTCATCTACTTCGACCTTGAGACCAAGCGCTCCGTGCTGCGGCGTGTCCGCAGCCTGATGCGTCCCGACGGCTGGCTCTTCCTCGGCGCAGCCGAAACAACCATCGGCATCGACGACGGCTTCGAGCGGGTCGTCGCCGGGCGCGCGTCGGCATACAGGCCGCGCGCTGCGACTACTGCGCCTGTCGGCGCGACGAGAAAGGGGTGACACCGCGGTGCACGCCATGGTGATCGACGATTCCCGAGCGATGAGGCTGATCCTGCGCCGCATCGTCACGCAGCTGGGCTTCGAGGTGCACGAGGCCGGCAACGGCCGGGAGGCCCTGGAACTGCTGGAGAAGATGGACGCGCCGCCCACGGTCGCGCTCATCGACTGGAACATGCCGGAGATGAACGGGCTGGAGTTCGTCACGGCGGTCCGCTCCCAGGAGCGCTACCGGCAGATAACGCTGATGATGGTGACCACGGAGAGCGAGCACGGGCAGATCGTCCGCGCTCTGGCGGCCGGGGCGCACGAGTACGTCATCAAGCCGTTCACCCCCGAAGCCATCACGGAGAAGCTGGCCCTCCTGGGCCTCGTACCGAGCGGAACCCTGTCATGACCTCTCCGACCACCGAAGACCTGCAGGCCATCACCGAGCAGGTCTGGCTGTCCTACCTCGACCCGGAGGGCGTGGCCCCCTTCCTCCCGTCGGAGGAGACCCCGTCCCTGCCGCACGTGATCGCCGCGGTCTCGGTGACGGGCGCGTGGGAGGGACACGTCGTCATGTCCTTCTCCGAGTCGGCCTCCCAGATGGCCGCCTCGGCCCTGCTGGGCATCGAGGAGGACGAGGTGTCCCGCGACGACATCGCCGACGCCGTCGGTGAGCTGGTCAATGTGATCGGTGGCAACGTCAAGAGCCTTTTGCCTGATGGTTCCCTGCTCTCGCTGCCCCACGTGGCGACAATCGACGAAGGCGTCAACAAGTGGCCGGCGGCGGTGGAGGTGTGCCGTCTGCAGGGCAGTTGGCAGAACGAGCCGATCGCGATCAGCGTGTGGACCAGCAAGAGCACTGGGTAAGGAAACCTCAATCATGAAGATTCTCATCGCCGACGACAGCCGGGTCATGCGTCAGATCGTTACGAGGACCCTGCGCCAGGCCGGTTTCGGGGGACATGAACTCGTCGAGGCGGCCGACGGTCGTCAGGCGCACGACATGACCATCTCCGAGAAGCCCGATCTGGTCCTCTCGGACTGGAACATGCCGGAAATGACGGGCATCGAGGTCCTGCGGGCGCTGCGTGCGGGCGGAGTGGACGTGCCGTTCGGCTTCGTCACCTCCGAGGGCACCGACGAGATGCGGCAGATGGCCGAGCAGGCCGGTGCGCTCTTCCTGATCACCAAGCCGTTCACCGCGGACAACTTCACTGACGTTCTCGGTCCGATTCTGGGGTAAAGGCCTGCCATGTCGACACTTCCGGTCCCGAAGAACATCAAGGACCTGTTCGAGGACCTGCTCGGCCGTCCCGTCACCGTGGGCGTGTCCGACCCCGCGGTCGCGGCCGATCTCAAGAAGGCGGTCGTCGCCCTCTATGTCGACAACTCGCGCAAGCTCATGGCGGTGGCGGGGATGGACCTCAAGCTGGCCGCGTACGCAGGTGCGGCCATCGGCCTGATCCCGCAGGGCGGGGCCGAGGCCTCCGTCGAGGACGGGGAGCTGACCCCGATGCTGGCCGACAACGTCCGGGAGGTCTGCAACATCCTCACGGGCCTGCTCAACCAGCTGGACCTGCCCCACCTGAAGCTGTACGAGTCCTACATGCCCGGTGAGCCCGCACCCGCGGACGCCACCGCCCGCCTGCTGGCCCTGGGCGCCCGTCTCGACCTGTCGGTCGAGATCGGCGGCTACGGCACGGGCAAGTTCTGGCTCTCCCTGGCCGGCTGACGGCCCGCAGCCCAACCGGACAGGGAGTCCGACCCGCAGGGCGCCGCCCCCTCCACGGAGGGGGCGGCGCCCTCGGCGTCTTCCGGGCCGGGTACGGCCCTGCTGAGCTCCGGGATCCGGCGGGGGCCCCGGCGTCTTCCGGGACGCGGTACGGCTTCCGCAGCCCGGGGGCCGGGGTGTCAGCGGTCGCCGGAGCTCGCCGCCTGGTGGGCCGCGGCCAGGCGGGCCGTACGCTCCAGCAGGTCGCGCACCGCGGGACGGGCCCGCAGGCCGGCGGCGGGATGGGCGCGCAGGTCGGCCAGGAGCAGGCGCAGCCGGGCGGCCAGGTGCCGTACCCGGGTGGTGTGGGCGGGATCGCGCCGGTCGGCCGGCACACGGGCCAGGGACTCGGCCAGCTCGTCGAACGCCTCGGCCAGCTCCCGCACGGCGTCCTCACCGGCTCCGTGACCCGCGCCCCCGCCGGTCACGGAACCGGCGGCTCCAGGATCGGCGGCCGGAGGGCTCAGCAGGTCGCGGTGGCCGAGGAGGCGGCGGGTGCACTCCAGCAGGGCGGGGGCGTTGCGGTCCAGCCAGGCACGCTCCCTGGACTCGGCGCGCCGGGCGGTGCGCTCGGCCACCTCACTGCGCGGCGCGCCGCGTTCGGCGGCGGCGTGGCGCAGCAGGCGGTGCTGTACGGCCTGGCGCGAGCGCAGCCCCAGGGCGGCGGCCAGCTCCCCCAGGCTCAGCCCGAGCTCGACGCCCAGGCTCAGCAGCCGGTACTCCAGCCGGTCCAGGCGGCCGGGCAGGGCCGGGACGGCGCGGCGGACGTACTCCAGCAGCACCAGCGCGTCCGTCACGTCGCACCGCAGCACCGCCTCGGGCACCCGGCGGCGCTCCAGCACGTAGGCGACCGCCTCCAGCGGCTCGTCGGACAAGGTTTCGAGGTCGGGATCATGACACCGGGCTCGGCGGGCGGCGATCTCCCCCACCCGGCGCAGCGCCTCGGACTCCGGTACGGCGCGGATCGTTCTGACGGGCACCGTCAATACTGTATTGACGCCGGTCCGCCCGCACCACCTCCCCCGCCGGGCGGGCCTGAAGGACGGCGACGGACGACAGGACGAGCAGGCCGCCGGCCAGCTGCACCGGGGTGAGGAACTCCGCGAGGGTGAGAGCGGCCAGCGCCGTGGTGACGACCGGTTCGAAGGTCGACAGGATGGCCGCTGTGGAGGGGCCGGTACGGCGCAGGCCCGCGAAGAAGGCGAGCATCGCCACGACGGTGGACACCACGGCGATGCACGCCAGCCAGAACCACCCCCGCACTCCGAAGCCGAGGTCGACGCCGCCGGTGAGCAGGGCGCGGGCGGCCAGGGTGAAGGTGGCCCCGGTCATCACCAGCGCGGAGAGCACCACCGGCGGCAGCCGGTGCACGACGGTGTCGGAGACCAGGATGTAGACGGTGTAGGTGAGCGCGGTGCCGAAGGCCATGAGCGCGCCCAGCGGGTTGAAGTCCAGCCCGCCGGTGCCGAGCAGGACGAGCAGCGTTCCGCAGGAGGCGGCCAGCAGCGCGGCGACCCGCCCGGGGGTCAGGCGGTCGCGGCCGAGCAGGACGGCCGCCACGGTGACCAGCAGCGGATAGGTGTAGAAGATCAGGGACAGCAGCGAGGCGTCCATCAGTTCCAGGGCGGAGAAGTACAGGCTCGCCTGCGCGGCGTACCCGACCGCGCCCAGCCCGAGAGCCGTGGCCAGCACGCCCACGCGGCCGCGACGCGCCCCCGGAGCGGGGGACGGAGCGGGGGACGGGGCGGGGGACGGGGAACCGCGGCGCAGGTCCGGCCGCAGGAGCAGCAGCATCGCCAGCACGGCGGCCGCCAGGCCGAAGCGGACCAGCAGCAGCGCCCCGGGTGAGACGCCCGCCGCGTAGGCGAACTTGCCGAAGATCGCCATGGCGCCGAAGCACGCGGCTGACACCAGGCACAGGAGGGGACCCATGTCCCACAGCATCGGCGGACACGACTCGTCACGTCCAGCGACGATTCATGGACCTCATTCATTAGTATTCATGAATGATCGCCTTCGATCTGCACCGGCTCCGCCTGCTGCGCGAGCTGGAGGAGCGCGGGACGCTGGCCGCGGTCGCGGCGGCCCTGGACTACAGCCCGTCCGCGGTCTCGCAGCAGTTGAGCGTCCTGGAGAAGGAGACCGGTGCGCGGCTGCTGGAGAAGGCCGGGCGCGGCGTGCGGCTGACCGACGCCGGACGCCTGCTGGCCCAGCACGCGCGGGTCCTGCTGACGGCGGCCGAGGCCGCGGCGGCGGACCTGGCGGCCCTGGACGGCGAGGTCCGCGGCACCGTGCGCGCCGGCGCCCTGCAGTCGGCGGCCCGGCGCCTGCTGATCCCCGCCGTGGCGCGGATGATGTCGGAGCACCCGCAGGCGCGCGTGGAGGTCTCCGAACTCGAGCTGGAGCAGGCGCTGCCGGGACTGCGCCTGGGCGCGGTCGACCTGGTCGTCAGCGACGAGTACGACGGTCACCCGCGCCCCCGCCCGCCGGGGCTGCGCTTCGCGCAGCTGTACGAGGAACCGCTCAAGCTGGTGCTCTCACCGGCGCATCCGCTGGCCCGGCAGGAAGGGCCCGTCGCCCTGGCCGCGCTGCGCGAGGAGGTCTGGGTCGCCTCCGCCGAGGGCACCGGCCACCACGCCATGGTGGTGGGGACCTGCCGGTCCCTGGGCGGCTACGAACCCGATGTGCGGCACCGCTCCAACGACGCCGACATCCAGCTCGAACTCGTGCGCGCCACGGGAGCCGTCGGACTGCTGCCGCCCCTGACGCTGCCGGCGGCGGACCCGGCCCTGGCGATCCGCGACGTCGCCGAGGCCGACATCCGGCGCCGCCTGGTCGTGGTCACGCGGGACGGCCCCACTGCCCCCGCGCTCAGAGCGCTGCTCGGGGCCGTGTCCGACCGGGCGCGCGAAATCGCCTGACGCGTCGCCTGGCGTCCCGTGCCTATTCGGGCGCCCTGTTCATCAGGACCCGGGCCAGTACGACGGTGACGACCCCGGCCAGGACGGCGGACAGCAGGCCCACGCGCAGGCCGGCGAGGTCGGCGACGAACCCGACCAGGAGCGGGGAGAGCAGGAATCCGCCGCGCAGCAGCCAGCTGACGATGCTCAGGCCGGTGCCGGAGGGCAGGCCGGGCAGCTCGTCGGCGGCGTGCATGGCGGCCGGGACCACGGTGGCGAAGCCGAGCCCGGCCAGGGCGAAGCCGGCCAGCGTGGTCGCGACGGAGGGCACGGCCAGCGCGGCGCCCATGCCGCCGGCGGCCAGGACGCCTCCCGCGCGGGCCACCATACGCTGCCCGAAGCGGTCCACCACGCGGTCGCCGCTGAGGCGCCCGAGGGTCATGGCGACCTGGAAGGCCACGACGGCCAGCCCGGCGGTGGCGGCGTCGGCGCGCAGGTCGCCGCTGAGATAGATCGCGCCCCAGGACGCGCCCGCGTCCTCGACGAGAGCGCCGCAGGCGGCCAGCACGCCGAGCGCGGCGAGCATCCGCACGGCCGGGGCGGCGAACGAGCGCCTGCGGGCGGGGCCGGCAGGCGGGGCGCCCGGGTGGCCGTCGGCGGCGGCCGCGTCCTGGGCCTCGGCGAGGCGTTCGGCGTCCTCCGGGCCCGGCAGCAGGAACCGGTAGGCGACGAGGGCGACGACGCTGAACAGCGCCGCGGAGATGCCCAGGTGGACCGCGAGGGGCAGGCGCAGACCGGCGGCGGCCGAGCCCATCAGGCCGCCCAGGACGGCGCCGATGCTCCACACGCCGTGCAGCGAATTCAGGATGGAGCGCCGGTAGAGCCGCTGGACGCGCAGGCCGTGGGCGTTCTGCGCGACGTCGATGACCGCGTCGAGCGCCCCCACGGCGAACAGCGCGCCGCCGAAGGCGATCCAGTGCGGCACGAAGGGGACGGCCATGGTCGTGATCGTGGTCACGACGATGCCGAACGCCGCCACGCGGGCGGAACCGAAGCGGCGGATCACGGCGCCGGCGAGCAGCCCGGCCAGCAGCGCGCCGATCGGGCCGCCGGCCAGCGCGGTGCCGAAGACGGCGTTGCTCACGCCGAGGTCGGCCTTGATCTGCGGATAGCGCGGGACGATGTTGAAGAACACGGCGCCGTTGGTGAGGAACAGCGCGGCGACGGCGGCGCGGGCCCGGCGCGCCTGCCGGGTGGGTGCGGCAGGCGGGGCGAGGGGCACGGCGGCAGCGGACATGGGACTTCCGATCAGTGGTGCGGGGTGAGGGGCGGGAAGGGCCGGAAGGGGTCAGCGCAGGAACCGCTCGACGGCGTGGCGGATCTGCCCGGGCGTCATCGGGTCGGTCGACAGGGCGCTGTGCAGGACGAGCCCTTCGATGAGCGCGTCGAGCTCCCGGGCGGTGACGGCGTCGAAGTGCCGCTCCAGCGCCTGACGGCTGCGCGCCATCCAGGCCTGGGTGACGGCCCTGAGCGCCGGGTTGCGCGCCGCCGCCACGTACAGCTCCACGCTGAGGACCAGGTCGTGCTGTGAGCCGAGCAGATGGTCCGAGATCAGCCCGATGACGGCCTCGGCCGCCTCCGCCCGGTCCCGGGCGGCGCCCAGACGCTCGTCGAAGACGCGGGCCGTCGACTCGGCGTGCCGGGTGAACGCCTCGGCCAGCACCTCCTCCAGGGAGGCGAAGTGGTAGGTCATCGAGCCGAGCGGTACGTCCGCGACGCGGGCGATCTCCCGGTGCGTGGTGCCGGAGACGCCGCGTTCGGCGATGACGGTGAGCGCGGCGTCGATGAGCCGGTCGCGCCGCCCGGGGTCGTGCCGCCGGGGCCGCCGGGCGGTCGTCGGCCGTGGGGCGCCGGTAGGGGGTGCCATATGTACAAGAGTACATATTATGTGTACATCTGTACATAGTGCGAAAGATGCAGTGGTCCAAGGCGAAAGGGTCGTGAATGTCGGTCCTGCCGAGGATCATGGCCGGGTGAATCTGAACTATTACGACACCCTTATCGCGGTCGCGGACGACTGCCCGGTCGGCGGCGCGATGGAGCCGGAGCCCAGGGGCGGCAAGAAGACGGTCGCGGTTCTGCAGTTCGAGATGCTCGACGCCGACCCGGGTGTCCTGACGCAGGAGGACGTGCTCTTCGAGAGCTGGCTGCGCCGTCAGGAGCCGGCCGAGCGGTCGGAGGAGGAACTGGCGGAATTGCGCGCCCGGTTCTTCACCAAGCCGCAGGCGTGCCTGCGGACCTCGCCGCTGCCCAAGAAGTACGGCTGGGGCCTGCTGTTCGACGGGGAGGGCCGGGTGCGGCTGTGTCCGATGGGCTCGGAGGAGTACAAGCGCATCGTCGCCGGTGAGGTGCCGGAGGTGAGGGTCCTCAAGGCGCTGCGGTCCAGCCGGGCGAAGTGAGTCTTCCGGGCCGGGATGGGGAATCGGCCACCGGATCGTCATGAGCGTGCCGACATCATCGGGATGGTGTTAGCATCCAGATGATGAAATCATCCGAATGTCGTGACGGACTGCGGGAGCGGCGATGACCAGGCTGACCCGGGCCCAGCAGCAGGAGCGCACCCGCGCGGCCGTGCTGGCCGCCGCCCGGCGGGAGTTCGCCGAGCGCGGATACGCCGAGGCCAAGGTCGACCGGATCGCCGAGCGGGCCGAGCTGACCCGGGGCGCGGTGTACTCCAACTTTCCGAGCAAGCGCGCGCTGTACCTGGCGGTCCTGCTCGACTCGGTCGAGCGGCCGGACACGGCGGCGGCCCCGCCCTCCGGTCCGCACGAGGCGCTGGGCGCCTTCGCCTACGCCTGGCTGGAACGGCTGCCGCTGGCCGGTGACACGCCCGCCGACGGCAAGCTGCAGCTGCGCTCGACGGCCGGGTTGTTCGACGACGAGCCGGGCCGCACCGCCTCGGCGCAGCTCACCCGGCTGGAGGCGCTGCTGCTGGCGCTGGCGCTGGAGTCGTGCGCACCGGAGGGCGGCGGACGGCCGCGGCTGGTGCGCACGGCCGAGCTGGTCCTCACGATGCTGAACGGCGCCGGGCACCTGGCCGGCACGGCGCCGGGGTTCGGCGACCCCTTCGACGTGGCGCGCGCCTGCGAGCACCTGGCCGGCCTCGACCTCGCCGACGCCTGGGACCCGCCGCACCTGCCGTTCGTCGCCCCCGCGCGGCCCGCGCAGGACCCCTGGGAGCCGCCCGCCGGGCTGCCGGACGAAATCACCGGCCGCCCGGCCGGGTTCGGCGCCGACGGGGTGATCGCGGTCCTGGGGACCGGACGCCTGGAGGCGGCCGAGGAGGCCGTCCGCGCCGCCCGCCCGGGCGAGCAGGTCACCGTGGCCGTGGTCACCGGCGACCCGGCCGAGATCGGGCGTCTGGCGCGGCTGAGGATCGGCGACCTGACCGCGTGCCTGCGGCGGGTGTTCCCCTCCGGCGCCTGGCCGGGCCTGCGCCTCGTGGTCGACGAGCGCGCCGCCGTGGCCTCGGCCGCCGGAGTCCCGGACCCGGACGACGCCACCGAGGCCGCGGTACGCGTCCGGGCGGGCCGGATCGTCTTCCGCGCCCACGGGCGGGGCGCCGCCCACGCCGCGGCCGTCGCGGGCGGCCCGGTCACCACCGGACCGGAGGAGAGCGATGGCTGACCCGCACCGCCTTCCCGGCGTCACGGGAGGCTTCCCCGGGGTCACGGCGAGGAAGGACCGCAGCGCATGATCGAGGCACCCCGTTCGACCGGTGACGACCTGCTGGTGCTGCACACCCTGCGCTGCATCGGCTTCGCCGCCCTGGAGCGCGTGGCCGACGTGGCGGGACTGCAGGCCTCCGAGGCGGAGTCGGCGCTGATCGATCTCGCGGTGGCGGGCCTGGTCACGCACGAGCCGGGGGACTTCGGGGGGTGGAGCCTCACCGGGGCCGGCCGCGCCGCGGACGCCGAGCGGATCCGCGATGAGCTCGATGCGGCCGGTGCCCGGGCCGCGGTGACCCGGTCCTACGAGGACTTCCTGGTGCTCAACCCGGAGCTGCTCGACCTGTGCACGGCCTGGCAGATGCGCTCCGCCGACGGGTTCGCCACGCCGAACGACCACACCGACCCCGCCTACGACGCCCGGGTCATGGACCGGTTCGCCGACTTCCACCGGCGCGCCGAGCCCGTCTGCGACGACCTGGCCGCGGCGCTGCCCCGGTTCGGGCGCTACCGGGTACGGCTCGCCCGCGCGCTCACCCGGGCCGTCTCCGGGGCGCCGCAGTACCTGGCGGACGACATGGAGTCCTACCACACCGTGTGGTTCCAGCTCCACGAGGATCTGCTGGTCACCCTGGGCATCCCGCGGTTCTGAGCTTGCCGTGGACTGGATACGCCCGCTCTCGGAGCGGACCGGGGAAAGCGCGGACGTGCTCGGCGGCAAGGGGCACGGCCTCCTCACGCTGCGCCGTCTCGGGCTGCCCGTACCGCCCGGGTTCGTCATCACCACCGCGGCGTGCCGTGCCTTCCTGCGCGAAGGCCGCCTGCCTGAGGGCCTGAAGGCCGAGCTGGCCGCGGCCGTCTCCCGCCTGGAGGCCGTCACCGGGCGGCGCCTCGGCGGGCCCGGACGGCCGCTGGCGGTCTCCGTCCGCTCGGGCGGCGGCGTGTCGATGCCCGGCATGATGAACACGGTCCTCAACGTCGGGCTGACCACCGGGGCCACGGCGGGGCTGGCGGCCGAGACGGGCGACGAGCGGTTCGCGCTCGACTCGCGGCGGCGGCTGCTGTCCGGCTTCGCCTCCGCCGTCCCCGGCTCCCGCCCCGAGGTTTCCGACGACGCGACGCGGCAGCTGGAGATGGCCGTCGGGGCCGTGTTCTCCTCGTGGGACACCCCGCGCGCCCGGACCTACCGCGAACTGCACGGCATCGCGCACGACCTCGGCACCGCCGTCGTCGTGCAGGCCATGGTGTACGGCAACCGCGACGGGCGCAGCGGCAGCGGCGTCGCCTTCGGCCGCGACCCCAACACCGGGGAGAACGTCCCGTTCGGCGAGGTGCTGTTCGGCCGTCAGGGCGAGGACGTCGTCTCCGGCGGGTCGGCGACCCGGCCGCTGGCCGAGCTGGCGCAGCGGGAGCCGGCGGTGTGGGCCGGCCTGCTGGAGGCCCTGGACCGGATCGAGGGGCACTACCGCGACGCCTGCCACGTGGAGTTCACCTTCGAGGCGGGTCGGCTGTGGCTGCTGCAGGTACGGCCCGGCGGCCTGGCCGGGCGCGCCGCCGTCCGCGTCGCGGTCGACCTGGCCGAACAGGGCCTCATCGGCCGCCACGAGGCCCTGCTCCGGATCCTCCCGCACCACCTCCGCCACGCCCGCACGCCGCGGATAGAGGCCTCAGGCACCCTCGACCTCCTGACCCGGGGACTGGGCGCCTGCCCGGGGGTCGCGACCGGCAGGGTGGCGACAACCGCCGACCGGGCGGCCCGGATGGCGGCCGCCGGCCCGGTCGTCCTGGTACGCCCGCAGACCTCGCCGCTCGACATGCACGGCCTGGCCGCCGCCGCCGGAGTCCTCACCGCGTCCGGCGGGCCGGGCAGCCACGCCGCCGTCGTCGCGCGCTCGATGGGCAAGCCCGCCGTCGTGGGGGCCTCGGACCTCACCGTCGACGCCGCGGCCGCCCGCGTGCGGGCCGGCGGCCGTACCCTCCCGGAAGGCGCGTTCGTCACCATCGACGGGACCGGCGGGGAGGTCGTCGCCGGCAGCCCCCGCGTCGTCACGGCCCCGGCCGATCCCCACCTGCACCGCCTGCTCGAATGGGCCGACGAGGTCTGCGGCGGCGGCCCCGGCCGCGACGACGCCGAACGCCTCACCGCCGCCCGCGCCGTCCTGCTGAAGGACTGACCCGGCCGCCGCGCACCGCCGTACCCGCTTCCACTCTCGGGACCGGATCGTCCAGGACACCGCCGTACGGCCCGGGAAGGCGGGGGAAAACAGCGGGACCGGCCGTACGTGGGTGTACGGCCGGTCCCTTCTGCGATGCCGGGGCGGTCAGGCGTTGACGGCGTTGGCGATCTCGTTGAGCCGGGTGGCCTGGTCCTGCAGCTTCGCCGCGGCGGCGAGCACGGTCTCGGCGGTGCGGGCCGCGGACTGGCCGGAGTCGGCGACGGCGGCCATCCCGCGGGACATCTCCACGCTGGTGGCGCTCTGCTCCTCCACCGCGGCGGCGATCAGGGTCTGCTGCTCGGCGACGGCGTCGATGAGCCCGACGATGCCGGAGATGCCCTCGGCGGCCTGGACGCTCTCGGCCTGGATGCCGTCGATCATCTCGGTGATCTGCGCGGTGGCCACCGCAGTACGGGCGGCCAGGTCCTTGACCTCGCTGGCCACGACCGCGAAGCCCTTGCCCATCTCGCCGGCGCGGGCCGACTCGATGGTGGCGTTCAGGGCCAGCAGCTTGGTCTGCTCGGCGATCTCGGTGATCAGCTTGGTGATGCTGCCGATCTGCCGGCTGGACTCCTGCAGCTGCTCCATCCGGTGGGTGGCGTCACGGGCGGTGTCGGCGGCCGTCGTGGTGCTGGAGGCGGCGCTGCTGACCCCGCGGGAGATCTCCTGGATGCTCTCGGTCAGCTCCGCGGAGCTGTGGGAGACGGTCTCGGCCTGGCCGGCGCTGGCACCGGCGGTGCTCACCATCTCCTGGCCGGCCTGGGTGAGGGCCGCGCCGGCCGCGGCCAGCTCCTGGCTCAGCTCCCGCACGGCCTTGTCGGTCCTGACCCGCACCGTCGCGTCGGACCAGGTCAGGATGTACCCGCCGGGGATCCGGTCGTAGGTGGCCGATCCGTAGACGACTTCGCCGTTGAACGGCAACTCCGAGATCGTGCTGAGCGGGAAGGACGTGGCCCGGCGCAGGTCGGCCTTGAGCTTGTCACTCAGCATCACCAGCGCCTCGAACCCGTAGGTGGCCGCCGTCTCCTGCAGAAGGCGGTCGGCCGCCTGGTTGCGGTAGGCGACCTCGCCGGCCTCGTCGACGATCAGCAGGACCGCGGGGGCCTTGTCGAGCGCCGTCAGCAACGCCTGGTGAGTCTGCACCAGCGGGTGGACGTCGGCACCCGCCCGCCGTGACCGCAGCCACTTCATGATCTTCAACTCCTTAATCGTCCTCTACGACTGATCGGCGACGCCGGGCCGAAGCTGAGAGCCTCGGTCCGGCGCGCCCCAGCCGGCCGGTCAGGCGATGCCCGCCGCCGAACACGCCTCGGCGTAGGCGCCGGCGCACAGCGCGCCGGGGGTGACGTAACCGTCCTTGACGACGGTCTCCTTGATGGTGTCCTTGGTGACGGTGACCGGGTCCAGCAGCAGGGACGGCACGGCGCCGGCGCCGTTGTCCACCGTGTCGTCCATCTCCGGCTTCTTACCGCTGAGCAGGTCGAAGGCCAGCTCGGCGGTCTTCTCCGCCTCCAGGCGCACCGCCTTGTAGACGGTCATGTGCTGGCGGCCGACGAGGATGCGCTGCAGGGCGGCGATCTCGGCGTCCTGGCCGGTGACCGGGACGGCCGGCAGGCCCGCGGCGCGCATGGCGGCGATCGCGCCGCCCGCCGTGCCGTCGTTGGCCGCGTAGACGCCCACCAGGTCGCGCCCGTTCAGGGACTTCAGCGTGCGGGCGGTCCAGGCTTTGGCGTTCTCGGGGTTCCACTCGGGGGTGTCGAACTCGGCGGCGATGCTGACCTTGCCGTCGAGCGTCTCGTGCGCGCCCTTCTTGAACAGGGTGGCGTTGTTGTCGGTCGGCGAGCCGTTGATCCACAGGATCTCGCCGGAGCCGGCCTTGTCCCCCAGCGCGGACAGCAGCGCCTCGGCCTGCAGGCGGCCCACCTTGGCGTTGTCGAAGGAGACGTAGTAGTCGACGGGCGTGCCCAGGACCAGGCGGTCGTAGGAGATGACCGGGACGTCCTTGCTCCGCGCCCGCTCGACGATCGCCGCGGCCGCGGCGCTGTCGACCGGGGTCAGCACGAGCACCTTCGCCCCCTCCTCCAGAGCCTCCTCGGCCTGGGAGAGCTGCTCGTCGGCGTCCTGCGCGGCGTTGCGGTAGTCGATGACGCAGGTCGGGCAGAGTTTCTTGAGCCGCTGGGAGAAGTAGGGCGCGTCCGCCGCGTCGTAGCGGCTGGCGTTGCGCTCCGGCAGCAGCAGGGCCACGCGCTGCCCGGTGGCGCCCGCGGCCTTGTCCGCGCCGTCGCTCTCGTCGGATCCCGGTAGGATGCCGCACCCGGCCAGTACGGTGCCCGCGATCGCCACGGCCATCGCCGCGGCCGCACGTCGGTACTTGCGCATTGTTCGTCGTCTCCGTTCGGAGGGCTGCTCGCCAGCCGGGTCAGTAGGTGAAGCGGGATACCAGCGTGCGCATCCGCGCGGCCATCCCCGCCAGCTCGCCGACGGCCTCGGCGGTGCTGGTCACGCCCTGGCCGGTCATGTCGGTGGCGTCGGCGACGCCGTTGATGTTGGCGGCGATGTCGCTGGAGCCGGAGGCGGCCTCGGCGACGCTGCGGCTCATCGTCTGGGTGGTCGCGGCCTGCTCCTCGACGGCGGCGGCCACGGTCTCCTGGTACTCGCTGATCTGCGCGATCACCTCGGTGATCTCGCTGATCGCGCCGACCGCGGCGTCGGTGTCGGCCTGGATGGCCTGCACCCGGCGGCCGATGTCCTCGGTCGCCTTGGCGGTCTCCTGGGCCAGGTCCTTGACCTCCTGGGCCACCACGGCGAAGCCCTTGCCGAACTCGCCGGCGCGGGCGGCCTCGATGGTGGCGTTCAGCGCCAGCAGGTTGGTCTGCTGGGCGATGGAGGTGATGGCCTTGACCACGTCGCCGATCTCCGAGCTGGAGGCGCCGAGCTTGCCGATGGTGTCGTTGGCCGAGGAGGCGACGCTGACCGCGCGGGCGGCCACCTGGGCGGCCTCGCTCGTGTTGCGGGAGATCTCCTGGATGGAGGCGCCCATCTCCTCGGCGCCGGCGGCGACCGCCGCCACGTGCAGGCTGACGTCGTTCGCGGCTCCGGCGACCCCCTCGGCCCGGCCGGAGGCCTCCTGGGCGCTGGACCCCATCTGGGAGCTGATCGCCGAGAGCTCCTCGGCGGCGGCGGCCAGGGACTCGGAGTTCTCACCGAGGGCCCGTACGGCGTCGCGGGTGCTGGCGGTGGCGACCGCCAGGGCCTCGGCCATCTCGCCCACCTCGTCGCGTTGCACGGCCTCGACCTTGGCGGTGAGGTCACCGGCGGCCAGGGCCTGCAGCACGTCGTGCACCTGGCGGATCGGCCTGACGATCAGGCCGGAGATGTAGCGGCTGAGCGCGAGCGCGACGAGCAGGCCGGCCACGAGCGCGGCGAGCATGAGGTTGCGCGCGGTGTCGTAGGCCGAGTGCGCCGAGGCCGCGGCGGAGGCGCCGCTGGTCTGCTCGTAGCGCAGCAGCTCCTGCAGGGCCGTCATGGCGTTGTTGCTGGTGATCTGCCCGTCGCCCAGGTAGGCCTGCTGGAAGGCGGCGCTGTCGCCGGACTCGGCGAGCGGGAGCAGGCGGTGCTCCAGGATGTTGCGGTAGGCCGACCACCAGATCTCGAACCGGTCGACCATCTCGCGCTTGGCGTTCTCGCTCACCGAGGCGCGGTAGGTCTCCAGCGCCTGGTCGAGCTGCTCGCCGGCCTCGTCGATCCCCTTGCGGAAGGAGGTGCGGGCGACCTCGCCGTCGGACAGGGCCAGGTTGGCGATGCCGTTCTGGACGCGCAGCGCGGCGGAGTTGATCGTGGCGAGCTGGGCCGAGGGCTCCAGGTTGCCGCGGTAGATGTCCTCGACCCGCTGGTCGACGCTGCCGAGCCCCGACAGGCCGACCGCGACCACGACCGCCGCGACGGAGCATCCCAGCGCCACCAGCAGCAGCAGCTTGCGTGAGATCGGCATGTTGGCCACGGCGCGCAGGATCGTCCTGCGCCGCGGTGTGCTCGCGGCCGGAGCGGCGTCTCGCCGGACCGTGATGCCTGACGCCTCGTTCATCGGCGCGATGTCCCTTCAATCTGGCCGCCGACAGACGCGCGGCAGCCAGTTCATCGGGTGAAGAACGCGCGAGTTGAGACTTTTCTCCGCCGATGTCGCACCCGCCCGGCAACCGTTTCCTGCCCGGCCCGCAACCGGCGGGCACCCACGGCGGGGCGGCCGGGGGGCGCCGGATCGGACCCCCTCATCGGCGTGATCGCGGATCGGCCTGGGGATTCCCGCTAAACCCCGCGGGGTTGCGGCCGATCGGAGACGCGGGACCTCTGTGGCCGCTGCTGCGGAACCGGGTTCCCCGTGATCCCTTCATAAGGTCAGGAGTCTCCCGGCGATGTCCGCGATCCCCATTCCCCGCAGGCGGGGCCGCATCCGCGCGGCCCTCATCCTCGGGACCCGCCCGGAGGCGATCAAACTCGCCCCGGTCCTGCGCGCGATGAGCGCTTCCCCGCTCTTCGAGCCCGTGGTCGTCTCGACCGGGCAGCACCGGGAGATGCTCGACCAGATGCTGCAGCGGCTGCAGATGGACAGCAGCCGCGACCTGGCCGTCATGCGCGACCGCCAGCAGCTGTCGGGGCTGACCGCCCGCCTGATCAGCGGTCTGGGCGAGGCCGTGCGGGCCGACGCCCCGGATGTGGTGGTCGTCCAGGGCGACACGACGACGGCGCTGATGGGCGCCCTGGCGGCCTTCTACGAGGGCGTGCCCGTCGCGCACGTGGAGGCGGGCCTGCGCACCGGCGTCATCGGCAACCCCTTCCCCGAGGAGCTCAACCGCCGCCTGGTGGCGCCCATGGTGCGCTGGCACTTCGCGCCCACCGAGGGCTCGGCCGCGAACCTGCGAGGGGAGGGCGTCGAGGCCGGGCAGATCGAGGTCACCGGCAACACCGTGATCGACAACCTGCTGTGGGTCCTGGGCCGTCGCGAGGGCCGGGCGGCCTTCACCACCTCCCACCGGCGGGTGCTCGTCACGCTGCACCGGCGCGAGAACCAGGGCGACACCATGCAGGGCATCGCCAAGGCGCTGGGCGAGCTGGCCGCGCGGCCCGACGTCGAGATCGTCCTTCCGCTGCACAAGAGCCCCGCCGTGCGCGACGCGCTGCTGCCCGTCCTGGACGGCAACCCCCGCGTCCGGCTCGTCGAGCCGCTCGACTACTTCGACTTCGCCGCCACCCTCGACGCCTCCGACCTGGTCCTGACCGACTCCGGCGGGGTCCAGGAGGAGGCTCCCACGCTGGGCAAGCCCGTGCTGGTGCTGCGCACCACCACCGAGCGGCCCGAGGCCGTGGACGCCGGGGTCGCCCTGCTGGTGGGCACCGAGCCGGGCGAGATCATCACCGCGGCCACCCGCCTGCTCGACGACCGCGTCGCGTACGAGCGGATGGCCACCGCGGTCAACCCCTTCGGCGACGGGCGGGCGGCGGAGCGCATCGTGCGCCGCCTGGCGCTCGACCTGGCCGGCCGTACCGAATCCGGTGAGGGCGACCTGGCCGTCGCCTGACCCCGGCCCCGAAGGAGCCGCGGCGCGCCCCCGAGGCGTCGCGGCTCCTTCGGCGTGCCTTTTTTCGTCTCGCACCCGAAAAACCTCATAAGGCCGCCGCGGGGGCCGATTGGGGAGGTCGCCAGGACGGCGTGCGTTGGTCAAGGAGTGGACCGGCCGAAGCGTTCCAGCCAGAAGCGGAGGGGGCACCCCGTTGCCTAAAGGCCTGAGCCAGCTGGCGGTCCCGATCGGCGTCGTCATGATCGTCGTGATGATGGTCATCCCGGTGCCGACGATCGTCCTCGACATGCTCATCGCCGCCAACATCACGATCGCCCTGATCGTGGTCATGGTCAGCATGAACGTGAAGCGGCCGCTGGAGTTCTCCTCCTTCCCCGCCCTCCTGCTCGTCCTGACGCTGTTCCGGCTGGCGCTCAACATCAGCGCGACGCGACTGGTGCTGCTCGACGGATTCGCCGGCAAGGTCATCGAGGCCTTCGGCCACTTCGTCGTCGGCGGCTCGCTCATCGTCGGAATCGTGATCTTCACGATCCTGGTCATCATCCAGTTCATCGTCATCACCAAGGGCGCCGAGCGCGTCGCCGAGGTCGGCGCGCGCTTCACCCTCGACGCCATGCCCGGCAAGCAGATGGCCATCGACGCCGACCTCAACGCCGGTCTCATCGACGAGGCCGAGGCGCGCAAGCGCCGCCACGAGGTCACCGCCGAGGCCGACTTCTACGGCTCGATGGACGGTGGCTCGAAGTTCGTCAAGGGCGACGCCATCGCCGCCATCATCATCACCGTCATCAACCTCCTCGGCGGCTTCGCCGTGGGCGTGATGCAGAAGGGCATGCCGGCCGGCGAGGCGATCCAGACCTACAGCCTGCTGAGCATCGGTGACGGCCTGGTCTCCCAGATCCCGGCGCTGCTGCTGTCGGTCGCCACCGGCCTCATGGTGGCCCGCGCCAGCGGCGAGGGCGACATGGGCAGCAGCGTGGTCGGCCAGCTCGGCGCCCAGAAGCGCGCCCTGCAGGTCGGCGGCGGCGCCGCACTGGCCCTGGTCCTCATCCCCGGACTGCCCAAGCTTCCCTTCCTCATCATCGGCGGCCTGGTCCTGTTCCTGGCCCAGCGCATCCCCTCGGCTCCCGTGGAGAAGGAGGAGGAGTCCCAGGCCGTGGCCGCGGGCCCGGCGCCGGACTCGCCCGAGTCGCTCATGGGAGAGATCCGGGTCGACCCGCTGGAGCTGGCCCTGGCCCCCGACCTCATCGACCTGGTCGACGCCGCCGGCGGCGACCTGCTGGACCGGGTGCGCTCGCTCCGCCGCAAGATCGCGCTGGAGACCGGCATCATCATGCCGCCGGTGCACACCCGCGACGACCTCGACCTTCCGCTGTCCACCTACGTCGTGCGCATCAACGGCGTGGAGGTCGCCCGCGGCCAGGCCCCGCCCGGCACCGTGCTGGCCATCGGCGACGGGCTGGAGAGCCTGCCCGGCCGGGCCGGTCTGGAGCCGGTGTTCGGCCTGGAGGGCAAGTGGGTCCCCGCCGAGCTGCGCCACCAGGCCGAGCTCACCGGCGCGACCGTGGTCGACCGGGCGTCGGTCATCATCACCCACCTGTCGGAGATGGTGCGCGCCAACGCCAGCCGCCTGCTGGGCCGCGAGGACGTCCGCGCGCTGGTGGAGGCCGTACGGCGCAGCCACCCGGTCGTCGTGGAGGAGCTCACCCCGTCGCTGCTCAGCCTGGGCCAGATCCAGACCGTGCTGCAGTCGCTGCTCGACGAGGGCGTCTCCATCCGGGACCTGGTGCGCATCTTCGAGGCCCTGTCGCTGGCCGGCAAGACCACCTCCGACCCGGACACGCTCCACGAGGCCGTCCGCAACGCGCTGGGCCCGGCCATCGCCGCCCGCCACGCCGTCCCCGAGAGCGGCCTTCCGGTCCTGACGCTGGACCCCCGGCTGGAGCACTCGCTGCTGGAGTCGCTGCGCCCCACCGACCAGGGCGTGCAGCTGATCATCGACACGGCCCGCGCCGAGGCCGTGATCGGCAAGGCGACCCAGCTCGTCGAGGCCGCCGAGCAGCAGGGCATCGCCCCGGTGCTCGTCTGCTCGCCCCAGCTGCGCCTGCCCCTGCGGCGGATGCTGAAGTTCGCCGCGCCCCGTCTGCCCCTGCTGTCCTACACCGAGATCGCGGAATGCCCGTTCCGTGTGGAAACCCTGGGAGTTGTGACCGATGCCGAAGCGCTTGCTGCTTGAGGGACCCGACATCGAGGAGCTGCTGGCCCAGGTCCGCACTGAGCACGGGCCGGATGTCTCCATCGTGTCTGCCGACCGCGTCCGCACCGGCGGGTTCGCCGGATTCTTCGCCCGTCAGCGCTACGAGCTGACTGTCGAGATCGCCGACCCGCCCATCCGCCCGGCCACGCCGGAGCCCGCCCCGGCGGCCGCGTCCGCCGACCCGGTGGCGGCGCTGCTGGAGCAGGCCGAGCTGCAGGAGAGGCGGCTGGGCGCGAGCGGCGCCCCGCAGAGCCTCGCCGCCGTCTCCCGCGCCGCGGCGCAGACCATCCCCGCCCAGGGCCAGGCCCGTGCCGAGGCCCTGCTCACCCAGGCCAAGACCGCCGCGGCGAAGAACGCCGCCGCGAAGGCCGCGGCGAAGGCGCCCGGGGACTTCGTGGTCGAGACCGGCACCGAGAACCTGGCCTTCGCCGACATGCTGGCCGCGCTCCAGCGCGACTCCGTCGTCCCCTCCCGCACCGGCGCCATGGTGGCGCGGGCCTACCAGCCCTCTGCGGTCGCCGAGGAGCAGGCCGCCCTGTCCCTGGTGGAGCAGCAGACCGCCGCGCTGGCCCTGGTCGAGGAGCAGGCCGCCACCGTGGCGCCGCGCGCCTACCGGCCCCCGGTGGCCGAGCCGCGGACGGCCCGCGTGGAGGCGCTGATGGAGCTCGGCATGCCCGAGCACCTGGCCCGGCGGGTCACCGGCTCCGACACCTACGCGGCGATCAAGCGCGTCATGGCGGAGCTGCCGCAGGCCGCGCCGGCGCCGGGCCGCCCCGGTGACGTGCTCGTCATCGTCGGCGAGACCCAGGCCGCGCTGCGCCTGGCCAAGCAGGTCGCGCACATCCTGAACGTGGGCTCCGGGCAGATCCTGCTGGCGGCCCGCTCCACCGCGGGCACCGAGATCCACACGGCCCGGCGCCTGTCCGGCCCGGCGGCCGCCCTCCGCAAGGCCCGCAAGATCCACCGGGACGACGTCCCGTACATCGTCGTCGTGGCCTCCACCCCTGAGGAGGGCAACGGCGAGTGGGCGTGCTCGGTCGCCGACGCGCTCGGCGCGACCGCCGTGTGGGCCGTCGTCGACGCCACCCGCAAGACCGCCGACACCGCGCGCCACCTGCGCACGCTCGGCAGGATCGACGCCATCGCCGTCAACGCCCTGTGCGCCACCGGTGACCCGGCGAGCGTGCTCGGTCTGGACATTCCCGTTTCCTATCTGGCGGACCGTCCCTGCACCCCTCAGGAGTGGGCCGGGCTGCTGTGCGAGCGACTGGAGGAGACGCAGTCGTGACATCTGTCGGCCTGCCCGACGTCAACGCCCTGGTGGAGATCGCCCTGCCGGACGGCCGGGTCTATCCCACCCGGGTGGAGGACACCGACGGGCTCGTCCTCAAGATCGCCGCGCCACGCGGCGCCGGCGACATCGACGTGCCGGAACTCGGCACGGAGGTGTCGCTCCACTGGACCGGGCCCCGCGGCCTGTACACCGCGCCCGGGACCTTCACCGCCCTCGAACGCGGCCGGGTCAGCGTCTGGACCGTCGAGGCCGAGGGCACGGTGAGCTACTACAGCCGCCGCAACGCCGTACGGGTGGCCGCCGGCGAGCCGATCCGGCTGCTGGACCTCGGCACCGGCGAGGAGGTCTTCCACGGCCGCTTCATCGACATCTCGGAGCGGGGCGTGCGCTGCCAGGGGGCCGCCTCGGGGCTGTTCCCCGAACAGTCCGTGCTGGTCAAGATGGCGCTGGACAACAACCTCCTCGTGCTCGAGGGAAACGTGCTGACCGTCAGCGCGCACGACGGGCACGGCGTCATGGCCGTGGTCGTCTACGACCCGCCGGACGCGCAGGCGCAGGTGGTCCGCCGTTACGTCATGAACGCGCAGATCAAGGCGAGGAAGGCGGCCTCCGACAATGCTTCTCGCTAGCCCGCCGGTGCTGCTGCTGGCGCTGGTCCTGGCCGGACCGGCGCTGTGGCACGCGTTCGTGCTGGAGGACCTGGACATCGCCTCCGCCCTGATCCGCTATCTCGTGGCGGTCGTGGTCAGCAGCCTCATGTTCACCGTGCTGCGGCGGGTCACCGCCTCGTACGGCCCGCAGGAGGATGACGACGCGACCGTGGTGACCATGTCGGTCGACAGGGTCTCGCCCACGGGCGGCAGGCGGGCGAGCGATCCCTTCCCCGCGTCCGGCGCCTCCGGCGCCTCCGGCGCCTCCGGCGCGTCCGGGACGCCCGCCAGGGAGCTCACGGGGACGGAGAGCGTCACGCCCGCCGCCGCGCTCCCGCCCGCCGGCGCCGGAAGCTGACATCCGCGTCCCTCGCCCGCGTCCTTTTCGCCGGCCACCGCCCGGTGGCCGGCATCCGCGGCGTGGGCGCCGCGGGTGGTGCAATCGCCTTAAATCACGGCTTTTCCTGCCGATACGGATGCCGACATCTACCTTTCGCTGCCCCAGCAGCTCTCCCGGTCCCGTACTGGAAAGGACCTGACTGTGACCGACCCTGTGCCCGCATCCGCCCCGCCTGTGGTGACCGTTCAGCGCAACCCGTTGCTGGGGTGGTTCGCCGACCGGCGTATCAACACCAAGATCTTGACCGCCGTGGCCGTCGTGGCCGTGATGGGCGGCGGCATCAGCGCGGTGGCGCTGAACCGCATGAGCGCTCTGAACGACGACATGAACCAGGTCAAGGAGGCCAACGTCCAGCGGCTGTCCCACCTGGTCGACACCCGCGGCTCGATGGCCGACATGTACAACGCGACCTCCGCTCTGATGGCCGTCCAGGAGGCCGACCTCAGGGCGCAGATCGCGCAGCAGGTGAAGGGGTTCACCGGTGAGGTGACCGCCGCGTTCGACTCCTACAAGGGCCAGCCCTCCTCCTCGGCGGGCTGGAAGGACGCCGTCGTCTCCTTCGAGGACGCCTGGAAGAGCTACCAGGACCTGCGTGCCGTCGTGATCTTCGGTGAGAAGTCGTCGTCCGGACTCCAGGTCGGCACCGACACCGCGGCGATCCTGAAGCAGTTCACCGACGTGTCCGCCCAGATGAACGACGCCATGGACAAGCTGGCGGTGATCGAGCGGCAGGACGCCGAGGCGATGACCGTCCACACCATGGAGGAGTACGAGTCCGCCCGCACCCAGATCCTGACGATGCTCGGCATCGGCCTGCTGCTCGCCCTGGGGCTGGCCCTGGTGGTCTCGCGCCTGATCGTGCGCTCGCTGGGCGCGGTCTCCGGCGCCCTGGGCGCGGTGGCCAAGGGTGACCTGACCCAGAAGGTCGAGGTCGCCTCCCGT
>NZ_BOOJ01000088.1 GCF_016863175.1 Paraplanobispora siamensis | reverse complement strand
GGCGGGCGCCCGCCGTACAGCACCCGTCAGGGGGAGAGGGCCTGCCCGCCCCGCACGTAGGAGAAGGCGGGATGGGGGTGCATCAGGAAGTCGTGGTGGGAGATGTTCCAGGCGTAGGCCCCGGCCATCGCGAACTCCACCACGTCCCCCCGCCGCAGCGCGATCGGCACCTCGCGGGCCAGCAGGTCCTTGGGCGTGCACAGCTGCCCGGCGATCGTGACCGGCTCCCCGGGCGCGCCCGGCACGACCGGCTGGTCGTGGCCCTTGGTCGCCGGGGTCCGCAGGTGGTGGGTGCCGCCCGCGACGATCGCGAACAGCCTGCCGTGGACGCGCTTGACGTCGATCACCCGGGTCGCGTAGCGGCCGCAGTACACCGTCAGCGAGCGGCCCGGTTCGATCCGCAGCCGCTCCTCCGGCCGGCGCAGCTTGGCCAGCCCCTCGCCGTAGGCGACCCAGTCGAACAGCTCGCCGGGATCGGCGTAGGAGACGGCCATGCCACCGCCGAGGTTGATCTCGGTGACCCCGAGATCCCGCGCGTACTCCAGTACGGCCTGCGCCAGCTCCAGCAGCTGCTGGGCGTGCAGGCCGCTGGCCAGGTGGGCGTGCACCCCGCGCAGCCGTACCCGCTCCTGCCCGCGCAGCATCGCCGCGCACTCGGCCACCCCGCCGGGGTCCATGCCGAACGGGGTCGCCCCTCCGCCCATCGCCAGTGAGGCCCCCTCGATCGGGACCTCGAGGTTGACGCGGAGCAGGACGTCGGCGCGGGCGCCGCAGGCGAGCAGCCGCTCCAGCTCGCCGGGGCTCTCCACGTGCAGCCGGTGGACCGGCGCGGTCAGCTCGGCGTCGGTCTTGCCCGGGCCGCCCAGGGCGAGCGGCATGTCCGGGAACAGTCCCCGCACGTGCGCCAGCTCCCCGCCCGAGGCCACCTCCCAGCCGTCCACGTGCCGGGCCAGCACCCGCAGCAGCTCCGGATCGGGGTTGGCCTTGACCGCGTAGTAGAGCTCGACCTCGCCCAGCGCCTCGCGCACGGCCGCCACGTGGGCCTCCAGCGCGCCCAGGTCGTAGACGAAGGCGGGCAGCATCCCGGCCGCCGCCAGCTCATGGGCCCGCTCGGTCAGGACGTCCATGTGTCTCCTGGTTGTGGGGGTCGCCGCAGGAGCTTTTGATCATATTCGGCGCCGCTCCGCTGCGGGCCCCGTCCGGGGAAAGGCTCAAGGGGACATGGCGGTCCAGGAGTGGTAGTCGTGCACGGCGACGCCGGCGTAGGAGGAGTGCCCGGCGGCGGCCTCGTCGACCTGGGCCAGGGCTGCGTCCAGCGCCTGGCGGCTCTTGCCGTGGAAGGTGCAGTGCGGGCAGTCGGAGAGCGCGAGGGTCTCGGCGCCGAGCCGTACCGGGCGGCCCGCACTGTCCCCGCGGCGCAGTATGTCGGCGGAGATCTCCATGATCGACCCCGGGCCGGTGGCGGTGTCGCGGTAGGACATGACGGTCACCGCGTCGGTGCGGGACAGGACCTCGTCGGCCAACGTGACGGAGCCGGCCGGGACGGTGTGGTACCAGAACGGCACGTCGGCCTCCAGCGGCAGGGAGGCGACCCGGCGCAGCTTGCCGAGCAGGTCCACGAAGGACGCCGTGATCCTGTCGCGGTCGGTGCTCCAGTCCTTGAGCTGGTACGGCTCCACGTCGAGGTGCAGGGCGCGGAACAGGCCGGTGCCCACCGCCGTGCGCTGCCAGGCCAGGGCCGCGGCGTGGTCCAGTGCCCACTCGGGCTCGCCGCCGAGGGCGGCCAGCCGGATCCCGGCGGCGTCGCAGCCCCTCTTGAGGCGGGTCAGGCGCTCGCGTTCCGCCGCGGTCAGCTCCGACGGCACGTAGGCGAAGATCTCGCTCACCCGCTGCGAGGTGGCCCACTCCACCACCGCGGCCGGTTCCGCCGGGCGCCACAGCCACATCGCCCGCTCGCCCTCCGGGGCGCCGCCGCAACCGGCGGCCGAGCCGATCAGCGCCACGGCACCGGTGAGGGCGGCCATGACCCTGGCCACCCCGCGCAACCGGAACCGCCCGCCCCGCCGGGCCGAAGACGCGGTGCCCCGCCGCGGTGCCGACACCGCGGACACGATCCGCTTCACCGCAGTCGTCCCTCCCCCGCTCAACCGCCCCGGATTCCGGTACGTACCCGCAGGTCGTCGCGGCAGCCTGCGGGCGGGCCGTGAGAGGGGAGGAGTCGGGCCGCGGGGAGGCGTCCGGCGTCGCCGGGGCCGGGGCGGATCGGGGATCCCGGCGCGCCCCCGCCGGTCGGGGGGGCCACTTTCCCGGAGTCACTTCCCAGGGGCTACTTCCCGGGTCACTTCTCCACGGAGATGTGCACGTGGTCGAAGTGGTTCTGGGTGACGCTGCCGCGGTCCTCCATCAGGCGCCAGCCCTCGCTCGCGCGGGCCGGGCTCCAGATGTGCTGGGCGAAGATGATGTATTTGACGCCGAGCTTCTCGGCGTTCTCCTTGACGTAGTTGGCGACCTCCCAGCCCTCCTTCAGCTTGGCGGCGGAGGGCATCTTGCCACCTGTGGTGATCATGAAGTCCGCGGCCTTGCCCGTCGGGTGGTCGCTGCCCGGCATGCCGCCGTCGGCCCGCCAGGCGCCGATGGTGGGGAACGGCCCGAACTTCGCGTCGACCACGTCGATGACCTTCTGCATGGTCGAGGTGATACGGCTGCCGCCGCCCACGAGCGTGGAGGGGTCGTGGCTCTTGGTCACGGCCGTGGTCCCGGTGGCCGAGGTGGTCCCGGTAGTGGTCCCCGTAGTGGTCCCCGTAGTGGTCCCCGTAGTGGTCCCCGTAGTGGTGGTGCCGGTCGTCGCCGGCGTGGTCCCGGTGGTGCCCGCGGTGGTGCCCGTCGTGGAGGCGGTGGTGCCGGCGGCCGTCTTCTGCGCGGCGGTGAGCTGGGCCGCGAACTGCTGGCCCGAGGCGGCAGAGGTGCTCTTGAGCTGGGTGAACTGGCCCTGAAGCTCAGTGACCCGGGCCTGGATCGCGGCGATGCCGTCAGTCATCCGTCTCCTCCGTCTCCTCTGTCGAGGTCCGTGGTGATCAGTGGTGGTCCGTGGTGGCCGTCACCGGCGGGCGCCTGGCTCCCGGCCGGGCCGTCGTCCGCCCCGGTTCCGGCGCCGGGCGGATTCGGGCACGCACTCGGATAACCATCGGCAGGTCACGCCCTCCACCTGAGGACTTGACGGCCCGCGCCGGGACGGGCCGCCAAGAAAGTCGGCGAAATCCTCAGGACGCTCCGGGAGCTTCCGATGGGACCACCTGAGCAGGGAGTGCTCGCCCCGTTACGCCATGGATCGGCGGTCGTAGTAGAGCGAACGGAGTCTGTTCGTGCTCGAGGACGTCACGTCAAGCGCGGTACGCGTCGCGCTGAAGGGCCTGTCCCAGCGCCAGCGTGTCATCGCCGACAACATCGCCAACATCGAGACTCCCGGTTTCCTCGCCGGCCGCGTCCAGTTCGAAGACGCCCTGCGCACCGCCGTCGACGGCGGCGCGTCCCCCAGGGAAGTGGCGCCGAGCATCGCCCGCTCCCTTGAGCCCACCCGGGAGAACGGCAACAACGTCAACCTCGACCACGAGACCTTGTCGCACATGGACACCGTGCTGCGCTACCAGACGATGTTGAAGGCCCTGGACTCCAAGTACAACCTGCTCCGCTCCGTCATCAAGGGAGGCGCGTGACATGTCCGGCATCTTCAAAGCGATCGGAATCGCTGGCACCGGCGTGACCGTTTACCGCAAGTGGCTGGATGCGGTGTCGGACAACATCGCCAACATCAACAACGCCAGCCCGACCAGCGGCGAGGCCTTCCGCGCCCGCTACGTGGTCGCCCAGGCCGTCGAGTACGGATCGGGTGAGGGCGGCGTCCAGGTCGGCGGGATCGAGCTGGGCAAGGCCGAGGGCCGTCTGGTCTACGAGCCCACCAACCCCCTGGCCGACGACAAGGGCTACGTGCGCTATCCCGACATCGACCTCGGCGCCCAGATGGGGCAGCTGATGATGGCGCAGCGCGCCTACCAGGCCAACCTCTCGGTCGTCGACCGAGCCTACGACGCGTACCAGGCGGCAATCCAGCTCGGGAGGAACGGATGAGCATCGACCCGATCGGTCCCATCGCCGGACCGCTGCGCATCAACGCCCCCGTCGCGCCCACCGGCGTGGCCGCGGCGGGCGACGCGGCCGAGGTCTTCGGCGGACTGCTCTCCCAGAGCGTCGAGAGCCTGCAGGCCACCCAGACCAAGGCCGACGCGCTGGCCATCAAGGCCGCCACCGGCGACCTGCAGGACGCCCACGACTACATGGCGGCCAGCACCGAGGCCGGCCTCGCCACCCAGCTCACCGTAGCCATCCGTGACAAGGCGGTCGCCGCCTTCACCGAGATCATGAGGATGCAGGCCTGATGCAGGAACGCGCTCTCGCCGCTCTCCGCAAGGCCCGCTCCACGTTCGGGTCGTTCAGCACCGGTCAGAAGGCCGTCACCATCTCCGTCGTGCTCGCACTGGCGGTCGGCGGTTTCTTCTTCTCCCAGTGGGCCTCCCAGCCCTCCTACGCCACCCTGTACTCCAACCTGTCGGGCACCGACGGCAACGCGATCGTCGAGAAGCTCACCGCGGACGGCGTTCCCTACCAGCTCACCGACGGCGGCAGCACCATCCAGGTCCCCCGCGACCAGGTGTACGACCTGCGCCTGAAGATGAGCGGCGAGGGCCTGCCGGCCCAGCAGGACAGCGGCGGCTACTCCCTGCTGGACCAGCAGGGCGTCACCACCTCCGACTTCATGCAGCAGGTCGGCTACCAGCGCGCCCTGGAGGGCGAGCTCGCCAAGACGATCAAGTCGATCGAGGGCGTCACCTCCGCCAGCGTGCACCTGGCCATCCCGCAGAAGGACGTCTTCGCCGACGACGCCGCCAAGCCGACCGCCTCGGTGCTGGTGACCACGCAGGCCGGCAAGCCGCTGACCGGCAGCCAGGTCAAGGCCGTGGTCAACCTGGTCGGCTCCAGCGTCGAGGGCATGAGCCCCGAGGACGTCACCCTGGCCGACTCCACCGGCAAGGTGCTGGCGGCCGGCGGCGAGCAGGCGCTGACCGGCTCCGGTGACGAGCGCGAGCAGCAGACCCAGGCGTTCGAGCAGCGGATGGGCACCTCGATCCAGCAGATGCTCACCCAGGTCCTCGGCCCGGACAAGGCCGTCGTCAAGGTCACCGCCGACCTCGACTACGACCAGACCGAGACCAAGAGCCAGCGCTACGTCAGCGACCCGGCCCTCCCGCCGCTGTCGTCCACCACCAAGGAGGAGTCCTACAACGGTGGCGGCACGCCGACCGGCGGCGTCCTGGGCCCCGACAACATCCAGGTGCCGACCAACCAGACGGGCAACGACTACAGGTCCACCACCGAGACCCGCGACAACGCCGTCGGTCTCATCACCGAGACCCGCAAGACCGCTCCCGGCGCGATCCGCAAGCTCGACGTCGCCGTGATGGTCGACGGCCAGGCGTCCGCCGGTGTGGACATGGCCGAGATCCAGCGCATCGTGACCTCCGCCGCCGGCGTGAACACCCAGCGCGGTGACACCATCGCCGTCGCCGCGATGCCGTTCGACAACAGCGCCGCCGAGAAGGCCGCCGCCGAGCTCGCCGCCACCCAGAAGGCCGAGCAGGACGAGCGCATGATCGAGATGGCCAAGATCGGCGCGGCCTCCCTGGGCATCGCGCTGCTGTTCCTGATCGGCTGGCTGCGCGGCCGCAAGAAGCGCCGCTCGAAGCTGTCGAAGAAGGAGCAGGCGCAGCTGCAGGAGCTGCAGGCCGAGCTGGAGCGCGTCCGCGCCCAGGCCGCCCTGGAGATGGCCGAGCGCGAGGCCCTGCCCGCCGGGACCGGCGAGCCGGAGCCCGCCGAGCCCGACGGTGACCAGCGTGAGGCCCTGCGTGAGGAGATCTCCGGTCTCGTCTCGCGCCAGCCCGAGGAAGTCGCCCAGCTGCTGCGCGGCTGGCTCGCCGACAGGAGGAACTAGTCATGCCGATGACCGAGACCATGTCCGGCCTCCGCAAGGCCGCCGTCCTGCTGGTGCAGATGGGCAAGGACGACTCGGCGAAGGTGCTCTCGCAGCTGCGGGAGGCCGAGGTCGAGGAGCTGACCGCCGAGATCGTGCGGCTGGGCACCGTCGACCCCTTCGACGCGGTGGAGATCCTCACCGAGTTCCGCGACCTGGCCACCGCCTACCGCTACGCCGGTCAGGGCGGCATGGACTTCGCCCGGGAGCTGCTGGAGGCCTCGCTGGGCCGCGAGCGGGCCAGCCAGATCGTCGACCGCCTGTCGGCGTCGATGGTCGACCTGCCCTTCAGCTTCCTGCAGCGGGCCGACCCCCGTCAGGTGCTGTCGTTCGTGCAGGACGAGCACCCCCAGCTCATCGCCCTGGTGCTGGCGCACCTGCCAGCGCACCTGGGCGCGCAGATCCTGTCGGGCCTGAGCCCCACGCTCCAGGCCGACGTGGCCCACCGCATCGCGGTGATGGACCGCACCTCGCCGGACATCATCCGCCAGGTGGAGTCGTCGCTGGAGCGCAAGCTCTCCTCGGTGCTCCAGCCGTCGGACCTGTCGGCCGTGGGCGGCCTGCAGCCGCTGGTGGACATCATCAACCGCGCGGACCGCGTCACCGAACGCCTGATCCTCGAGGGCCTGGAGGGGCGCAGCCCCGAGCTGGCCGAGGAAGTCCGCAGCCGGATGTTCATGTTCGAGGACGTCGTCCACCTGGACGACCGCGCCGTCCAGCTCGTGGTCCGGCAGGTCGAGACCGTCGACCTGGCGACCGCCCTCAAGGGCGTCGGCCAGGACGTGCTCAACAAGATCACGCGCAACCTGTCCGAGCGGGCCGCCGAGAACCTCGTCGAGGAGATCGAGCTGCTCGGCCCCGTGCGCCTGCGCACGGTCGAAGAGGCCCAGGCCAAGATCGTTCACGCGATCCGGGCGCTGGAGGAGTCGGGTCAGATCGTGATTCGCCGTGGGGATGAGGATGAATTCGTCGCCTGAGATGGTTGTACGTGGAGCCCAGGCACGCGCCTTCAGCGCGGCGCGGTTCGCCACCGACTTCAACGTCGTCACCAACATGCCGACCGAGATCGTCGACGGTGCCCGTGCCGCGGCCCAGGCCGCGGGATACGCCGAGGGCTGGGCGCAGGGCCGCGAGGAGGCCCGCCAGGCCGCGGTGGCCGAGGTCCGGGACGAGGCGGAGCGCGTCGCCCGGGCGGAGGCCCGCAAGATCGCCCGCCTGGACAGCGCCCTGGCCGCCATCACCGGCTCGGCGGCCCAGATGGAGCGGCAGACCGCTCCGGCCGCCGCCGAACTGGAGGAGCTCATCGTTCAGACCGCGTACGCACTGGCCGAGGCGGTGCTCGGCCGGGAGATCGCCCACAGCCCCGAGCCCGGCCGCGAGGCCCTGGCCCGGGCGCTGGAGCTGGTCCCCGAGAACCGCCCCGTGCTCGTCCGGCTGAGCCCCGCCGACCACGCCGCCCTCGTCGGCGCCGGTCAGAACACCTTCGACATCGACGGCCGCGCCGTGACCATGGTCGTCGACGCCCGGCTGAAGCCCGGTGACGCCGTCGCCGAGTGCGACGCCACCGCCGTCGACGCCCGCCTGTCCACCGCCCTGGAACGCGTCAAGGAGGCCCTGGGCCTGTGATGATCCCGCTGCTCGACTCCCGCATCGCCGCCGCCACCCGGGCCGCGCGCCCCGTCGTGAACGGCCGCGTCTCCGCCGTGGTCGGCCTGTCGGTCACCGTGGAGGGCGTCTCCGGCAAGGTCGGCGACCTCGTCTACCTGGGCGAGGGCTCCGCCGCCGTCCCGGCCGAGGTGGTCGCGCTGGACAGCGGCCGGCTCAGCTGCCTGCCGCTGGGCACGCTGACCGGCATCGGAGTGGGCAGCCCCGTCATCGCCACCGGCGACTCCCTGCGGATCCCCGTCGGCGAGGCGCTGCGCGGGCGCGTCCTGGACGGCCTGGGCCGCCCGATGGACGGCGGGCCCTCCCTGGCGGGCCTGGAGATGGTCCCGGTGGAGAACGAGCCGCCGAACGCCATGCAGCGGCGCCGCATCGCCGAGCCGATGCCGGTGGGCGTGCGCGCGCTGGACACCATGGTCAGCGTCGGGCGCGGGCAGCGTCTGGGCATCTTCGCCGGTTCCGGCGTCGGCAAGTCGAGCCTGATGTCCATGATCACCCGGGGCACCGAGGCGGAGATCACCGTCGTGGCGCTGGTGGGCGAGCGCGGCCGTGAGGTCCGGGAGTTCCTGGAGAACGACCTGGGTCCCGAGGGCCTGGCCCGCTCGGTCGTCATCGTGGCCACCTCCGACCAGCCGCCCATGGTGCGCCTGCGCGCCTGCTTCGTGGCCACCCGGATCGCCGAGTGGTTCCGCGACCAGGGCCGCGACGCCCTGCTGCTGATGGACAGCCTCACCCGCGCCGCCATGGCCCAGCGCGAGGTCGGCCTGTCGGCCGGAGAGCCCCCGGCGACCCGCGGCTACCCGCCGTCGGTGTTCGCGATGCTCCCCCGCCTGCTGGAGCGGGCCGGGCCCGGCGTCGACGGCACCATCACCGGCCTGTACACGGTGCTGGTCGACGGTGACGACCACAACGAGCCGATCGCCGACGCGGCGCGCTCCATCCTCGACGGCCACGTCGTGCTCGACCGCCGCCTGGCCACCGCAGGCCACTTCCCGACCATCGACGTGCTGGAGTCGGTCTCCCGCGTCGCCGGCGCCGTGACCAGCCGCGAGCAGCGGGCGGACGCGACCGCCCTGCGCCGCCTCATGGCCGCCCACCGCGACATCCGCGAGCTGGTGGAGATCGGCGCCTACGTACCCGGCACCAACCCCGACGCCGACCTGGCCCGGGCGCTGTGGCCGCGCATCGAGAACTTCCTGCGCCAGGACATGGACGACCAGACCCCGGCCGCGGAGGCCTGGGAGTCGCTGCACGCCCTGCTGACGGGCGCACCGGCCTGACGGGGGCGAGTTCCCACCGGCCGAGCCTCGGACCTCCCCTCCAAAACCTCCCCTCCAAAACCTCCACGGCCTCCACGTTAAGGAGTCTCCATGCCACGATTCCGGTTGTCGTCGATCCTGCGCGCCCGCAAGGCGCAGGAGGACGCCGCCAAGGGCGATGTGATGCGGGCCAGGGGCGAGGCCGGAGCCGCCGCGCAGCGGGTCGCGCAGCACGAGGAAGAGCTGAAGAACCGGATGGTCGTCGTGGACCCCTCCGACGCCGCCGCGTTCGTCGCGGCGATGGCCGCCCGGCGCGCGGTGGCCGCCGAGCTGTCGGTACGGCGCCAGCAGGCCGAGGAGGCCCAGCGGCGGGTCACCGCCAGCGTCAACACCTGGAGCGCCGCCTCCCAGCGCCGCCGGATGGTGGAGAAGCTGTCCGAGCGGCACGAGACCGCCCGCCGCGAGGCCGAGGCCGCCGCCGACCAGCGCGCCGTCGACGATCTTTCCACCACCCGCAGGCCCCGTACGGACAAGGAGAACGGGCGTTGAGCATCGCCGACATCGCAGCCAGGATCAACCAGCTGCAGACCCAGTTCGGCGGTACGGCCCCCGTCTCGGCGACCACGACCTCCGCGACCTCCGGCACCGCGTCCACGACCTCGGCCGCCGACTTCGCCGCGGCGCTGGACGAGGCCAAGTCGGCGGCGAGCAGTACGACGGGCTCCACCCGGTCCACCACCGCCACCACGGCGACGGGCACGGCCACCTCCGGCTCGGCCGACGGGAAGGTCACCGGCCAGGACGTCGTCGAGCAGGCCCGCCGCTACCTGGGCGTCCCCTACCTGTGGGGCGGCACGGACCCGAAGAAGGGCCTGGACTGCTCCGGCCTGGTCCAGCTCGTCTACAAGAAGCTGGGCATCTCGCTGCCGCGCGTCTCGCAGGACCAGCAGAACGAGGGCCGCAGCATCCCGAGCCTCAAGCAGGCCCAGCCCGGCGACCTGCTGACCTTCGGCTCCCCCGCCACGCACATCGGCATCTACATCGGCGACGGCAAGATGTTGCACGCCCCGCGCACCGGCGACGTGGTCAAGATCGTCGACATGGACGACTACTACCGCAAGCCCACCGACATCCGCCGCATCCTGCCCGACGCGGCGGCGAGCGCGACCACGACGGCCACCGCGGTCCAGGCGACCCCCTCGGCCCTGAACGTCGCCTCCTCGGCGCTGAGCGCCACCCCCGCGACGCCGAGCGCCGCCGAGCTGCTGGCCCTGATGGCCGGCATCCGCTCCGGGCACGGCGCCGCCACACCGCTCTTCAACGGATCCGATGTTTTGGCACAGGTGGCGACCGCCTCTGCCGATGGGCTGGGTACCGGCCTGCCCGACCCGGGCCAGGTCTGACTCCGAACCATCCAGTCATGAACGGCATCGGATAACAGGAGAGACGATTTTGACTGTGCCTTCGATCCCCCTGGCGGGGAGCCCGTCGCCGATGGCGGCGCCTTCCGGCTCCTCCGGCGAGGGACAGACGGGCCAGAACGGGGCGGGCGACGCCTTCGCCGCGCTTCTCGCTCTTCTCGCGGGCGGCGGGGTGCTGCCGCAGGGAGTTACCCCACCCGGTCCCGACACCTCCGCGGGTGCGAACGGCACCGGCGCGAACGGCGCGGCGCCGCAGGGTGTGGCCCCGGCGAGCGCCGGCCCGCTCCAGGCGCAGGCCCTGACGGCCGCCCTCGGGCAGGCGCAGCCCGCCGTACAGCCCCAGCCCGGCCTCCAGGAGGGCGTGCCCGCCTTCCCGGCGCAGCCCGGCACGCAGGCCCAGGGCCAGACGCAGGCCTCCACCGGCACGGCCATCCCCGCCGCGCTCCTGACGGGAGCGGGTGCGGAGACGGTCGTCATGGACGGCGCCACCCTGGCCGCGTTCACCGCGGCCGCCGACGCCGCCCGGCAGGGCCAGGACGCGCTCGCCGCGCAGCCGGCCGTCACCGCCCCCGCCACCACCAAGAGCTCCGGCGACGTCCCGTCGCCGCAGATCGTCGCGGACCAGACCGTCGCCGTCGCGCCCACCGGCGCGGGAACGGGCGCGGGCTCCGGCTCCGGCGCGGGCACGACCGGCGATGACGGCTCCGGCCCCTCCGCCTCCGCGACCGGCGCGGTCACCGAGACCGCCGATCCGGTGCCGCAGGCCGCACCCCAGTCCTTCGCCACGGTGCAGGCCGCGGCGGTGGAGCGCGTCGCCGCCCCCGCCGCCCAGCAGCCCGCCACGCCGGCCTCGCAGATCGCGGTCCACGTGGTGCCGCTGCGCCAGGACCCGGACGGCATCCACCGCCTCACCATCCACCTGCACCCGGTCGACCTCGGCCCGGTCAGCGTCGTGGCCGAACTGCGCAACGGCGCGGTGCACCTGCAGCTCGCCGGTACCAGCGACGCCGCCTTCGACGCGCTGCGCTCGGCCCTGCCGGACCTGAAGCGGGAACTGGAGGAGAGCGGATTCTCCTCCTGCAGCCTGGACCTGCAGCGCGAGGCGCCCAACGGCGGACAGCCCGGCGACCGCAACCAGCCCTTCGGCCGGCAGGACCCGGCGGCCCGCGCCGCCGCAGGCGCGGCCCGGGCCGGCGACGCCTACCAGCGGCCCGAGCCCGCCGTGACGGATCCCGTACCCGACAGGCCCGGTTCCCGTCTGCTCAACGTCCGCCTCTGATCCGCCTCTCGCAAGGAATCAAAGGAATCACACGTGACCAACTCCGTGAGCGGGACCTCGTCCCCGATCACCACGGCCACGACGGCCGCGTCCCCGTCGACCGCGTCCGCCTCGAGCGGCAGCAAGCTCGACAAGGACACCTTCCTGCAGCTTCTGGTGGCGCAGATGCGTTACCAGGACCCCAGCAAGCCCGCTGACACCTCGGCGTTCCTCTCGCAGACCGCGCAGTTCTCCCAGGTGGAGAAGATGGAGGAGCTCGTCAAGCAGCAGGGGGAGATGCTCGCGGCGCAGCTGAGCCTGTCGGCCAGCAGCCTCGTCGGCAAGACCGTCAGCTACACCGGACCAGACGGCAAGGAAGCCGTCGGTGTGGTCACCTCAGCCTCGCTCGGCAGCAGCCCGACCCTGAAGGTCGGGAACACGGATGTACCGCTGTCCTCGGTCAAGGAAGTCACCAGCGCCGGCCGGCCCGGCACCGAACCCGCCTCCACCGAAGGAAACTGACATGCTTCGCTCCCTGTACTCGGGCATCAGCGGCCTGCGCGTCCACCAGACGATGATGGACGTCACCGGTAACAACATCGCCAACGTCAACACCACCGGCTTCAAGACGTCCCAGACCACCTTCCAGGACACGCTGAGCCAGATGATGCGCGCCGCGGGCGCCCCGCAGGCCGCCGACGGCGTGAACCAGGCCGCCGGTGGCTCCAACCCGGCGCAGGTCGGCCTGGGCGTGCGCCTGGCGGGCATCGAGACCAACTTCGGTCAGGGCGCGGCGCAGACCACCGGCCGCAAGACCGACCTGATGATCCAGGGCGACGGCTTCTTCGTCGTGCAGAACGGCACCGAGCAGCTCTACACCCGCGCGGGCTCCTTCAGCCTCGACGCCAACAGCACCCTGGTCACCCCGGACGGCAACTTCGTGCTCGGCTGGAACACCACCAACGGCACCATCAACACCGCCGACCCGCTGGTGCCGGTGCAGCTGCCGACGGACGGCTCGCTGGAGTCCTACACCATCTCCCAGGACGGCACCCTCGTCGGCGTCATGACCGACGGCACCAAGCGCCCGATCGGCCGCATCGCCATGGGCAACTTCGTCAACCCGGGTGGTCTGGAGAAGGCCGGCGGCTCGACCTACCGCGCCACCGTCAACTCCGGCGCCGCCGAGGTCGGCACCGCGGGCACCGGCGGCATGGGCCTGATGCAGACCGGCGCGCTGGAGATGTCCAACGTCGACCTCGGTCAGGAGTTCACCAACCTGATCATCTCCCAGCGCGGTTTCCAGGCCAACACCAAGGTCATCAGCACCTCCGACGAGCTGCTGAACGACCTGGTCAACCTCAAGCGCTAAGCGCCCGTCCCCGCACGCCGGGGACGGCACCAGGCCCCGGGCACGCCCCCCACGCGTGCCCGGGGCCTTTCGCGTTTCCCCGGTTCTCCCGGACGCCGTACGTCCCCGGGTGAAACGGGTCAGATGCCCTGGATGGACTGGAGCTTGGCCACGATCGTGGCCACCTCGTCCCTGCCGACCCTGGTCGGCCCGTGCTCGGGATCGGGGGCCCTCAGGTCGGACAGCGGGACGTTGAACACGAAGTCGGCCGCGGCGATCTCGTGCTCGCCGGTACCGAGCGACACGGCGAAGTGGGTGATGTCCGCGCCGGCGACGGGCACCAGCATCACGATCAGCGCGCGCCCGGAGATGGAGTGGTAGAAGTCGCTGGAGATCACCACGAAACGCCCTGTGCCCCGTACGCACACATCGCCGGTCGCGAACTTCACGCGGCGGCTCCGCGGGTGCCGGAGGAGACGTCTGCCTGGAGCTCGGAGATGGCCTGGTCGGCGGTGGCCGCGGCCAGATCCAGCGCCTCGGCCGCGGCGGGGTGAGGCGGGCGCGTCATGGACGCCCGCGCTTCGCGCCATGCGGCGATCTCCCGCATCAGTCCTCGCTGGACCAGCGTGGAGAGCGGGATGTCGAGTTCGTCGGCGACCTGTCGCGCGTCCTCCAGGACCCAGGCGTCCAGGCTGACAGCCGTCTTCTTCTTCGTCATACCAGCGACCATACTTCCCTACCCCTCTCGGTATGAAGAGATCGCCGAACTCTCCGACCCGATGTACCCGGCACGGCCCGGTGAACGCGGTACGGCTCGCCGCACCGGCCGGACGGGCGCCGCGACCGGGGCCGTACGGGACCTTGGTCCTGCGGGTTTCCTCAGGCCACGGGGGTGGCGGCCGATGGGGAGTACAGCGCGGTTCAGGGATGGGCCCGCCGTGCCCGCTGACGACTCGAGGACGGACCCGTGATACTTCTTACGCGCCTGAACGGGCCGGAGTTCGCGCTGAACCCGGACCTGATCGAGCGAGCCGATCAGACGCCCGACACGGTGATCACCCTCGTGGACGGGACCAAGTACATCATCGCCGAGTCGCTGAGCGAGTTCCTGACGCTGGTGCGCCGCTACCGCGCCGAGCTGATCGCCGACGCGGAGATCCTCGTCTCCTCGGGCACCCACCGCCCCCCGACCCCGACCTCGCCGTCCGACTCGGACCAGGCGCGCGTGGTCCGCCTCCACCGGCAGGAGCGATAGATGGATCCGGCAACCCTGGCAGGTATCGGCATCGCAGCCGTCTCCATTCTGGTGATGATGCTGCTCGAGGGCGCCAACCCGATGTCGATCATGCTGATCGCACCGATCATCCTGGTCTTCGGCGGCACCTTCGGCGTGGCCATGGCCGGTGGCGTCCTGCGTGACAGCCTCGGCATCGGCAAGCAGATCCAGCGCGCCCTGACGGCCAAGCCCTCGGTCAGCGCCGAGCTGGTCGACTCGATCGTCAAGCTCGCCGAGCGCGCCCGCCGCGAGGGCCTGCTGGCCCTGGAGGACGCCATCAAGGAGGTCGAGGACCCCTTCCTGCGCCGCGGCCTGGAGCTGGCCATCGACGGCACCGACCCCGAGGAGCTCCGGGAGATCCTGGAGGCCGAGGTCGAGGCCAAGCGCAAGGCCGACAAGGCCGGCGCCAAGATCTTCACCGACATGGGCGGCTACGCCCCCACGATCGGCATCATCGGCACCGTGGTCAGCCTCGTCCACGTGCTGGAGAACCTCAGCGAGCCCGAGAAGCTCGGCCACATGATCGGTGCGGCGTTCGTCGCCACCCTGTGGGGTGTGGCCAGCGCCAACGTGATGTGGCTGCCCATCGGCAACCGCCTCAAGCGCATCAGCGAGCTGGAGTGCGCCCAGATGGAGCTCACCATCGAGGGCATCGCCAACATCCAGGCCGGCACCAACCCGCGCCTGGTCTCCCAGAAGCTCAAGAGCCTGCTGCCGCCGGGTGAGGCCGAGACCAAGCCCGCGGAGAAGAAGGCGGCCTGATGAGTACCAAGGTCCGCCGTCACAAGAAGCACGCGGGAGGCCATGACGAGGAGGGGCACGCCGACGAGCGCTGGCTGGTCACCTACGGCGACATGCTCACCGTGCTCATGGCCCTGTTCATCGTGCTGTTCGCCATGAGCCAGGTCGACCAGAACAAGTTCAACGCGCTCAAGTCGAGCCTGTCGATGGCCTTCGGCGAGCCCGCGGTCACCTTCACCGCCCCGGGCACCGCCGTCTCCGGCGAGGCCGGCGGCGGCGAGGACGCCTTCATGGACCTGTCGGCCACCGCCTCCCAGGAGGAGAAGAGCGAGGCCGAGAAGAAGGCCCAGGAAGCCCTGGACGCCCTCGACCGGGCTAAGGCCTCGGCCCGCGCGAAGAACGCGGCCGCGGAGGTCGAGAAGTTCGAGGAGATCAAGAAGAAGATCCAGGCGGCGCTGGAGAAGCGGAACGCCTCCGACAGCGTGCAGTTCCGCATCGACGAGCGCGGCCTGGTCGTCACCGTCGTCACCAGTTCCGTGGTGTTCGGCAACAACAGCGCCGAGCTGCTGTCGGACGGCAAGAAGATCGTCGACGCGATCGCCCCGGCGCTGCGCAGCGAGACCAACAAGGTCGAGGTCGACGGGCACACCAACTGGCTGCCGGTGACCTCGGGCCCGTACCCGTCCAACTGGGAGCTGTCGACCGCCCGGGCCTCCACCGTGGTCCGCCGGCTGATCTTCAGGGGCATCCCGGCCGCCAGGCTGAACGCCTCCGGCTACGCCGACCAGCGCCCGCTGTACGCCGACACCGACCCCCGGTCGGTGTCCCTGAACCGCCGCGTCGAGGTGGTCGTCCTGTCCGACCTCGACTCCCAGACCAAGGCACTGCTGCCCTCCGCCGCGGGCCAGTCCGCAACCACCAACTGACCTCCGGGAGAGACCACCATGGCCACCGCCACGCTCAAGGCCGCGCCCGACGCCGAGGAGGCGAAGGGCGGCAAGAAGTCCAAGAAGATGATCTTCATCATCGCCGGAGCCGTCCTCGTCCTCGGGGCGGCCGCGGCGGCCTACTTCCTGCTCTTCGCCGGTGGCGGGGAGGAGGCGGCGGAGCCCGCGCCGGAGCCCGGCGCCGTGGCGACCCTGGACGCCATCACGGTCAACCTCGCCGACGGGCACTTCCTGAAGCTGAAGATGGCCCTGCAGGCCACCGCCGAGGTCGCCGAGGCTCCGGACGGCAGCAAGGCCCTGGACCTGGCCATCGACCAGTTCAGCAACAAGGGGGTCGACGAGCTGTCGTCGAACAAGGCCCGCAACCTGGCCAAGCAGGAGCTGCTGGAGAAGGTGGAGAAGGCCTACGAGGGCGAGATCATGGACATCTACTTCACCGAGTTCGTGATGCAGTAGTCCTCCGCGATCCCCAAGGCCCCCGCGCGGGCCGCAGGCCGTCCGGCCTCGGCCCGCCCCCCGGCCCAGGGACCGGCCCGCCTCCGGCGGGCGGGCACGGGAGCGCGGCCCGCCACGACGCCGGCCGCGCAGTGATCACCCACTGATCACCCACTGACCAGCCACGCCAGCCGTACCCGGCGAAAGGACACCCCAGCCGCACGAGAGCACAACCGAAGACACGGGCGGGAGCGCCGCACGCGCCCCGCGGCAGAACGGGACCCTCATCACGAGGTGAACCCGATTTCCGGCATTTCCTCATACGGGGCGAAGCCCGGCCGATGAGTGTTCTCGTGAGTGAGAGCCAGCCTTCGACCCCGACGCATCGCCTGCTAGGACGCGTGTCCCGACGGGCGAAGACGTCTGAGCCGCACACCTACGACTTCCGGCGCCCGATCAAGCTCTCGCGAGAGCACACCCGCACGCTCCAGATCGCCTACGAGACGTTCGCCCGTCAGTACACGACGCTGCTGACCTCGACCCTGCGCGTCGTGTCGCAGGTGTCGCTGGTCTCCATCCAGCAGCTCACCTACGACGAGTACATCTCGGGCCTGTCGAACCCCACGATCATGGCCACGCTGACCCTGGACCCGCTGCCGGGCGCGGCCATCATGGAGTTCTCGCTGAGTACGGCGATGGCCAGCATCGACCACCTGCTCGGCGGCCCCGGCGGCCCGCAGACCGAGCGTCCCCTGAGCGACATGGAGCTGCCGCTCCTTCGCGACCTGCTCAACCGGGTCCTGGACGAGCTGCACTACGCCTTCGAGTCCATCACCGACTTCCGCCCCATGCTGGGCGCGATCGACTACAACCCGCAGTTCGTGCAGGCCGCCGCGCCCGCCGACGCGGTCATCGTGGCCTCCTTCACGATGGCCGTGGGCAGCGAGGAATGCCTGATGACGTTCTGCCTGCCGTTCACGTCGATCTTCCCCAAGCTCCAGGGCAGCGACAACGACGTCGCGCTGAGCGACTCCCAGCGCCGCACGCGCGAGGAGGCCCACCGCAACATGGCCGCCGCGCTCGGCACCACGCCCATCGACGTGGCCGTCCGCTTCGACTCGATCATCATGCGGCCCGAGCAGATCATCAGCCTCGAGCCGGGTGACGTCGTGCCGCTGACCCACGCGGTCACGGCCCCGCTGTCGGTGACCGCCGCCGGCATCACCTTCGCCCACGCAGTGCCCGGCAGCCAGGGCCCGCGCCTGGCCTGCCTCGTCGTGCCCACGCCGCAGAACGAAACGGAAATCCAGCTATGACCACCACGATCACCGTCGCCCCGCGCGTGGCCTTCGCCCTCGACGCGGCCGAGGCCGCCATCGCCCTGCTGCCCTCGGGCGCCGAGCTGGAGGCGGGCACGCCCGTCACCTCCATCCCGGATGACGTCCCCGTCGGCCAGGCCGTGTGCGCCCGCTTCTCCGGCGCCGTCCGCGGCGAGGTCGCCGTGGTCGTCAGCCAGGACCTGGTCGACGCCCTGCGGCAGAGCCCGCTCGGCGAGCTCGACCTGACCAAGGCCATCCAGCCCGCCCTGGAGGCGGCCGCCAAGGTCCTCGGCCCGATCGTCATGGAGCCCGCGCAGGCCGTGGAGGTCCAGGTCGGCCTGGGCGCGCTGGCCAACCGCGGCGAGGCGCTGTTCGTGCCGCTGGTGGCCGAGGGCGTCGTGCACGCCGTGGTGGCGCTGGTCGCCACCCCGTGGCCGGCCACGGCCGCGGGCGGCGCGCCGGGCTCGGTCGCCGGTCGCGGCGGCCTGGACATGCTCCACGACGTGGAGATGAGCGTCACCGCCGAGCTCGGCCGCACCCGGATGACCGTGCGCGAGCTGCTCTCCCTGGCCCCCGGCGCCGTGGTCGAGCTCGACCGCGCCGCGGGCAGCCCCGTGGACCTGCTCGTCAACGGCCGCCTGATCGCCCGCGGCGAGGTCGTGGTCATCGACGAGAACTTCGGCATCCGCATCACCGAGATCCTTCCGCCGACCGCCGACCGCCTGTAGGCGGACCACCGCCCAGCAGACCGAATCCGTCCCGAGGTAGGAGCACGTCCGAAAATGATCGAGACCGTTCTGCGTATCACGTTCTCGCTTCTGGTGGTCCTGCTCCTGGCGTGGGGACTGTCCAAGGTCGCCCGCAAGCCGCTGGCGGGCCGGGGCGGAGGCCACCTCTCCGTGATCGCCCGTCAGCAGCTGTCCCGCAACTCCTCGGTGGCCATCGTCCGCGTGACCGACCGGGCCCTGGTGCTCGGCGTCACCGACGGACAGGTCACCCTCCTGACGGAGACCGATCTGGCGGCGCTGCAGGAGCAGCGCGAGGAGCCGGAGGAGCGCGTCCCCGTCTCCCTGCCGGCCGCCGTCCCGACAGCCGACTCCTCTCCGGCTGACGAGGTGGCGGCCGGCAGGAACCCCCTCGCGGGCTCCGCCCTGTCTCCCCAGACCTGGAAGACCGCCCTGGAAACGCTGCGCGAACGGACGGCTCGTAACTGATGAAGCGCATCCTCAGCCTGGCCCTGGCCGGAATGGCCGTCGCTGGCACGATCGCCCTGGGCGCCTCCCCGGCCGAGGCCGCCACCCGCCCCGTACGGCAGGCGGCCCCCGTCACCGAGATCGCCGAGGTCACCGCGGCCACTGTGACCACTGTGACCACCGGCACCACCGCAACCGCAGCCCCGGCGGCCCCCGCGCTCGCCTCGCCGTCCGATCCGAAGGGCCCCAACGGTCCCGAGGGCCCCGGCAACGACACGGTGACCATCGACCTCAACGGGGTCAACGGCAAGCCGAGCCAGTCCATCGTCGTGATGCTGGGCCTGACGGTGCTGTCCGTGGCGCCGGCGATCCTGCTGCTGTGCACCAGCTTCACCAAGATCTTCGTGGTGCTGAGCATCACCCGCAACGCCTTGGGCCTGTCCAACGTCCCGCCGAACCAGGTGCTGGCCGGCCTGGCCATCTTCATCAGCCTGTTCATCATGGGGCCCGTCGCCTCCGAGGTGAACGACAAGGCGATCCAGCCCTACCTCAAGGGCGAGAAGAGCGTCTCCCAGGCCGTCGAGGCCGGAACCCCGCCGGTGCGGGAGTTCCTGATGAAGCACACCCGCAAGGACGACCTGGCGCTGTTCACCAAGGTCTCCGGCAGCCAGAAGCCCGCCAACGCCGAGGCCGTGCCGATGACCACCCTGATCCCGGCGTTCGTGCTGTCGGAGCTGCGCACCGCCTTCATCATCGGGTTTGTCATCTACATACCGTTCCTCATCATCGATCTGGTCATCTCCGCGGCCCTGATGTCGATGGGAATGATGATGCTCCCACCGGTCACGGTGGCGATGCCCTTCAAGCTCCTTCTGTTCGTACTCGTCAACGGCTGGGGACTCATCGTGACGTCCCTGGTCGGAAGCTACCAGTGAGGATCTGACCGTGACCGACGTCCAGGTGCTGCACATCGGCACCCAGGCCATGGTGCTCGCCACCAAGCTGGCCGCTCCGATCCTGATCACCGCCCTGCTCATCGGCTTCGCGATCTCGCTGTTCCAGTCGGTGACGCAGATCCAGGAAGCCACCCTGTCCTTCGTGCCCAAGGCGGCCGGCGTGGCCGTGGCCCTGATCTTCAGCGGCAACTGGATGCTGCACGAGGTGACCTCCTTCACCACCGCCCTGTTCGACCAGCTGCCGCAGCTCATCCACGGCGGCTGAGCCCATGACGGGACTGCTGTCCGCCCCCACGCTGGCGGCTCTGCTCCTGGCCTCGATCCGGTCGGCGGCCTGGCTGCTGATGAGCCCGCCGTTCAACTCCAAGGCCATCCCCGGAGCGGTCAAGGCACTGCTGGCCGTCGCGATCGCCCTGCCGCTGACGCCCCGCCTGGCCGGACAGCTTCCCGACATCACCGTCGCCACCATGCTGATCAGCTCCGTCGAGCAGGTCGTCGTGGGCGTCGCGCTGGGCTTCCTGACCTCTCTGGTCTTCGCCGCCGTCCAGGCCGCCGGAGACCTGCTGGACATCTTCGGCGGTTTCTCCCTGGCCACCGCCTTCGACCCGCTGTCGATGGCCGCCAGCTCGGTGTTCGGCAAGTTCTACCAGATGCTGTGCACCACCCTGCTGCTGGTCAGCGGCGGCTACCAGTTCGTGATGCTGGGCTTCACCCAGACCTACACGACCCTCCCGCTGAACGGCACGCTGTCGATGGAGACCCTCAGCGACCTGATCACCGGCGGCCTGGCCGACCTGTTCGTCTCCGCCCTGCAGATCGCCGGCCCGATGATCGCGGTGCTGTTCTGCGCCGACCTCGCGCTCGGCCTGCTCAGCAAGGCGGCCCCGGCGCTGAACGCCTTCTCCCTCGGCTTCCCCGTGAAGATCTTCCTGACCCTGTCGCTGGCCGGCATCGCCATCGCCGTGCTGCCGGGCGCCATCGACGGGCTGACCGACCGTGCCGTGCGAATGATGATGGAGCTGACGGGCTGATGAGCGGAGGCGGAGAGAAGACCGAGCAGCCTACAGCCAAGAAGAAGAAGGACGCGCAGAAGGAGGGCCAAGTCCCCCAGACGCCGGACTTCGGCGCGTGGGCCTCTCTCCTGGCGGCCGGCATGCTGCTGCCGATGGTGCTGGAGAACGCCACCGAGGCGGGCAAGCGCATCATGTTCCAGGTCGGCGAGATCGTGCGGAACCCGGACCCGCAGATGGCGCTGGGCCTGTTCACCACGGGCCTGAAGGACGCCGTGCTGGCGATCGCGCCCCTGGCCGCGGCCACCGTACTGATCACTCTTCTCGCCGCGGCCGGCCAGACCGGTCTCAAGCCCGCCAGCAAGCTGTTCAAGCCGCAGTTCAAGAAGCTCAACCCGTTCTCCGGCCTGAAGCGCATGTTCGGCGCCCAGGCGCTGTGGGAGGCCGTCAAGGCGCTGCTGAAGACCGCGGCCCTGACCGGCATCGCCTACATGTCCGTCCGCGACCTCATCCCGGTCCTGATGGCCTCCGGCTCCCTGCCGCTGGGCACCCTGCTGTCGGCCGCCGGCGACGCGCTCATCACGCTCATGCGCCTGTCGGGCGCCGTCGGCCTGGTGCTGGCCGCCGCCGACTACGCGATGTCGCGCCACCGCATCGGCAAGCAGCTGAAGATGACCAAGCAGGAGGTCAAGGAGGAGTACAAGCGCACCGAGGGCGACCCGCACGTCAAGGGCCAGATCCGGGCCCGCCAGCAGGCGATGGCCCGCAACCGGATGATGGCCGACGTCCCCACCGCCGACGTCGTCCTGGTCAACCCCACCCACGTGGCGGTGGCGCTGCGCTACGACCCGGAAAAGGGCGCCCCCCGCGTGGTGGCCAAGGGCGCCGGCACCGTCGCGGCGAAGATCCGCGAGATCGCCGCCGAGAACCGCATCCCGATGGTGCAGGACATCCCGCTGGCCCGCGCCATGTACAAGAGCTGCGAGATCGGCCACGAGATCCCCGCGGAGATGTACGGAGCCGTCGCCAAGGTGCTCGCCTTCGTCATGACCCTCAAGGCCAAGGGCTCGGCCGCCGGCCTGCACCGCCTGGCCGCCTGACCCGGCCCCGCCACGAGGGATGGGACCGGGCCGGGGAGCGTCGCACCCGCCACGGGAGACGGGACCGGGCCGGGGCTCCGGCGCCTCTCACGAGATCGGGCCTCACCCGCCCGTCACCGGTGGCGGGCGGGTGAGGCTCTCAGGCCTCCGCGGCCGCCGTCCCCGCCCGCCGCCGGTAGTCCTCCAGCGCCCGGCGGGCGTCCTCCTCCACGAGGTCGGCGTTGATCATCGCGCCGGCGGTCAGGCCCGCTCCGGCGGAGGTGATGACCTGCGCCATCGCGTTGGAGACGTTGCCCGCCACCCACACGCCGGGCACGGAGGTGGCCCCCATCGGGTCGGCGGGGATCTGGGTGGCGACGACGTGGCCGTTGACCTCCAGGTCGGTGGGCTTGAGCCCGAGCGACTCCAGCAGCTCAGAGCGGGCGGTGAAGCGCGGCGTGACGACCACCGCGTCGAGCTCGACGACCTCCCCCGAGGCCAGCCGTACCCCCCTCAGCGCGTCGCCGTCGATCTCCAGTCCCGAGACCGGCTCCCCCACCACGGTGACCTCACGGGCCGCCAGGCGCTCGGCCTCCTGCTCGTCCGGCGGGTTGCCGTTGGCCAGCAACGTCACGTGCGGGCTCCACTGCCGCCACAGCTGCGCGTGGTGCAGGGCCAGCGGCCCGGTGGCCAGGATGCCGATGCGCCGGTCGCGGACCTCCCACCCGTGGCAGTACGGGCAGTGCAGCACATCGCGGCCCCACCGCTCGGCGAGGCCGGGCAGCTCGGGCAGCTCGTCGACCAGGCCGGTCGTCACCAGCAGGCGGCGGGCCCGTACGGCGCGCCCGTCGGCCAGTTCGACCAGGAACCCCTCCTGCTGCCGCTTAGCCGTCTCGGCGCGCCCGGTGACGATCTCGCCGCCGTAGCCGGCGACCTCCTCGCGCCCGATGGCCAGCAGCTCGGCCGGGGGCGTGCCCTCCCGGGTCAGGTAGTTGTGCACGTGTCCGGCCGGGGCGTTGCGCGGCCGGCCGTCGTCGACCACCAGCACCGAGCGCCGCGCCCGGGCCAGCGCCAGGGCGCCGGCCAGCCCGGCGGCCCCGCCGCCGATCACCACCACGTCGTAGGTCTCCCGCATCGTCGCCTTCCCTCCGCTCGTCATGTGCGCCCACAGTGCGGCATGTCCTGCGCATAAGACAAAAAGTGTTGCCGAAACAGCAAAAATCGGGAGCGTCAGCCGCGCAGCGGATGGCCGCCCAGGCTGACGGAAGCGAACTCGGCCACGGCGTCCTCGGCGTACAGACCGACCGCGCCCTGCAGATAGGGGTCCTGCTCGTCGGTGTAGTCGACCAGCTTGCGGCCGTCGACCCAGGCCGTCATCCGGGCGCCGCTCTGGCGCACCCGCACCTCGTACCAGCGGCCGATCGGGAACGGCCCCGGCCCGGTGGCCAGGAAGCGCTGGGCGCCGCGGAAGGCGGGATCGGCCTTGCCTAGCTCCCAGCCGTTGGGCTTGAGCAGCAGGTAGTAGAAGTTCTGCGGGCCGGTGTAGTGCCACACCGCCCAGGCGACCTCCCAGACGTTGGGCTCGGGACGGGTCTGGTCCAGGGTGCGCAGCCGCATCCGCAGGTCGGGCTCGCCGGTGGTGCCGGTGGAGACGATGAGACCGGCGTGGGTGACGTCCTCGGACTCCGGTGGGGGAGGGGCGAGCAGGATCGTCCCGTCCGGTCTGCGACCGGTGAACCCGCCCCCGTCGAAGATCACTCGCCAGTCGCCGTGCACGCCGCCCTCGTCCCAGTGCGCGGCCCCCTCCTGCCAGCGTTCCACGGCCTCCTCGCCGCCGCAGGACCCCGCCGCCGTCAGCGTCACGACGCCCACCACGGCGGCGGCCAGGCGCCACCGCGCCGCGCGCCGTACCCGATGAAGATCCACGTTTGTCACTCTACGTGACTTTCACGCTACGTAATATTTTTGGGTCCGGGTTTGCCATTTTCGTGACGCAGGGTTAGCTTGATGGAGAAGCCGCAGGTAGGGGCATATACCTGCGGCCTCTACGGGTACACGATGATCCGAGACGGCCTCAACGACGCTGCACGCGCACGTAGGAATTCGGCCGCCTAGCCGTCTCGGGGAGTGAATGGCGAGACCGCACCCGTCACCTGTCAGGTGACGTCCCTTCGGGATGTCCGGGTCCGTTTCGTTGTGAGGGTCCGTTCCCATGCCCACTCCTGCCGTTCCGCCGCGCTCCGGCCTCTCCGCCTCCCCGGCCTCTCTCTCGACGATGGCGGGAGGGATCTGAGATGTACGCCAACAGCGCCCTCGCCCTCACCGGCACCGGAATGAGTGTGGCCGCCACCGCCGTCCTGCCGGGCGACCCCGCCGCCGCCGAGGCCACCGCCTCCACCGTCTCCACGGTCTCCGCCGCCGCCGAGGGCTCCGCCGCGGCGGCCGGCCAGGCCGCCTCCCTGGCGGTGGACGTGGCCCGCACCATGCTGATGATCACCGGCGCGGGATTCGGGATCTTCCTCCTCATCATGACGAGCCTGCTGGCCGCCGGGGCTGTGCTGCGCGGCGTCGACGCCAGGCGCCGCCGCGGTGCCGTGGCCCCCGCCACCGTCGCCGCCACCGTCACCGCCGCCCCGCGGCCGACGGCCGCGCAGGTGACCCGGTGAGCGCGCTGCTCCAGCTCAGCTCCGCGGTCATCGTGCTCGGCCTGGGCTACACCGCGATGATGTTCCTGCTGTCGCGGCGCGTGCGCCGTCCCGCCGCGCCCGCCGAGCCCGCGCCGTTCTTCGTCTTCCTCATGGCCTGCCTGGACGAGGAGAAGGTGCTCGGCGCCAGCCTGGAGCGGCTGCGCGGCCTGCCCGGCGACCTGGCGGTCCTCGTCGTCGACGACGCCTCCTCCGACGCCACGGCCGACATCGTCCGCGCCGCCGCGGCCGAGGACGACCGCATCTGGCTGCTGCAGCGCACCCTGCCCGACGCCCGCCGCGGCAAGGGCGCCGCGCTCAACGCGGGCCTGGCCCACCTGACCGGCTCCGGCCTGCTGGAGGGGCGCGACCCCTCCCGGGTCGTCGTCTGCGTGCTCGACGCCGACGGGCGCCTGGACGTCGACGCCCTCGGCGAGGTCGCCCCCTACTTCGCCGACCCCGGCACCGGCGCGGTCCAGATCGGCGTGCGCATGTACAACCGCCACAGCGGCCTGCTGGCGCGCATGCAGGACATGGAGTTCGTCGTCTACACCGACGTCTTCCAGAACGGCCGCCGCCACCTGGGCAGCGTCGGCCTGGGCGGCAACGGCCAGTTCATGCGCCTGAGCGCGCTGGCCGAGCTCGGCGAGGACCCCTGGAGCGACTGCCTGACCGAGGACCTCGACCTCGGCGTGCGCATGCTGGCCACCGGCTGGCGCAACCGCTTCTGCCACACCACCGCCGTGCACCAGCAGGCCGTCCTGTCGCCCAAGCGGCTGGTACGGCAGCGCTCGCGCTGGTTCCAGGGCCACCTGCAGGCCGGCAAGCTGCTGCCGCTGGTCATCCGCCGCGCCCCGGCCACCGCCGCCCCGGACCTGGTCTACCACCTGATGAGCCCCTGGTTCCTGCTGCTGACCTCCCTGCTGCCGCTGGCCTTCGCCGCCTCGGGCCTGGCCCTGGTGGCCGCCTCGCTGCAGGCCGGGCACAGCGTGGTCTCGCCCGCCATGTTCGCCCTGTGGTACGGGCTGTCGTTCGGCGTCGCCCTCGTCTACGGCTACGTCTACTGGCGGCGCGACCGCGAGCTGGGCCTGCTGCGCTCCCTGCTGCTCGGGCACGCGTTCGTGCTCTACGGCTACCAGTGGTTCGCCGCCGGCTGGTGGGCCGTGGGACGCACGGTCTCCGGCCGCCAGAGCTGGCTCAAGACCGCCCGCACCTGATCCTCCCCGGGCCCCCGCCCACCTTCGCCCGCGACGGCCGTACGGCCCGCCGCCGGTCATTCACGACCTCCTCCACCAGGACAGGGACATGCCCACCTCGACCAGCCCCCTCCGCCGCCGCCTGGCGATCCTGCTCGCGCTGGCGACGCTCTGCACCGCGACGCTGCTGACCGCCGGCCTGACCCGGCGCGTGCCCGCCGCCGCGGCCGACAGCGTCCCCGCCGCGGCCGTGGTCTTCAAGGGAGGCCTGGCCGGGACCGGCCGCTCCACGCTGGTGCTGTACGACACCACCGGCCGGTGGAGCCACACCGGTGAGCTGTACGCGATCCAGGCGGCCAACCTCGCCGGCCACTTCGGCACCTACACCGCCATGCCCGTCTCGGCCTACACCAAGGGCGCGATGGAGCCGTACACGGCGGTGGTCTACGCCGGATCCAGTTACGGCGAGCCGCTGCCGCAGGCGTTCCTGGAGGACGTGCGCTCCACCGCCCGTCCCGTCATCTGGATGAACGACAACATCTGGCAGCTGACCGCCGCCACCCCCGGCTTCGCCGCCACCTACGGCTGGATGTGGTCCGGGCTCGACCACGCCGCCGTCGGCAAGGTGGTCTACAAGGGCCGAACCCTCACCCGCGACACCGCCAACGCCTCCGGCGTGATGGCCTACGCCTCGGTGGACACCACCACCGCCGCGGTGCTGGCCGAGGCCGTGCGCGCCGACGGGACCCGGCTGCCGTGGGCGATCCGCTCGCGCAACCTGACCTACATCGGCGAGATCCCCTTCACCTTCACCACCGCCACCGACCGCTACCTGATCTTCTCCGACCTGCTGTTCGACGCCCTGGCGCCCGAGACGCTGGAGGAGCACCGCGCCATGGTCCGCCTGGAGGACGTCGGCCCCACCTACGACGTCGCCAAGCTGCGGGCCGTGGCCCAGATGCTGGCCGCCAGGAAGATCCCCTACTCCTTCGGCGTCTACCCCGTCCACAAGGACCCGGCCAAGGGCGTGTCCGTCAGCCTGAAGGACCGGCCCCGGCTGGTGGAGACGCTGAAGTACATGCTCGCCAACGGCGGCACGATGATCATGCACGGGTACACCCACCAGTACGCCGACAGGCCCAACCCCTACAACGGCGTCAGCGGCGCGGACTTCGAGTTCTACGCCGCCCACGTCGACGCCGACGACTACGTCCGCTACGACGGGCCCGTGCCCGGCGACTCCACCGCCTGGGCCGCCGGCCGGATGATGGCCTCGGCCGCCGAGTTCCGGGCCGCGGGGCTGCCGGTTCCGACGATCTTCGAATTCCCGCACTACGCCGCCTCGGCCGCCGACTACAAGGCGGCGCTCACCCGCTTCGGCGCCCGCTACGAGCGCAGCCTGTACTTCGCCGGCACCCTGTCGGGCACCGGCCCCCGCCCCGAGCACATGACCGGGCAGTTCTTCCCCTACGCCGTCACCGACGTCTACGGCTCCAAGGTGCTGCCCGAGAACCTCGGCAACGTCGTGCTGACCGGCTACAACAACAACCCGTCGGTGCTGCCGGCCGACCTGGTCGAGGCCGCCCGGGCCAACCTGGTGGTGCGCGACGGCGTGGCCAGCTTCTTCTACCACCCCTACCTGGGCACCGAGCGCCTGGGCGAGATCATCGACGGGATCGAGGACCTCGGCTACGCCTTCGTGGCGCCGGCCGCCCTGACCGCCGCCGCGGCGCCCGCCGTACCCCTCACCGCGCACGTTCGGTAAAGGATTGCCGGGTGGTTTGCCGGTTTTGGTAACCCATGGTTACCCTGGACGAGAACCCGCAGGTAGGGGCATATACCGCGGCGCTTCAACGGGTAAGCAATGATCCGAGACGGCCTCAACGACGCTGCACGCGCACGTAGGAATTCGGCCGCCTAGCCGTCTCGGGGAGCCAATGGCGAGACCGAACCCACACCCTGTCATGCGGCGCCTTCACCCGCGCCGGATTCACTTCGCTGTGGGGGTCCTTCTCCTATGCCCGCTCTCCTGCGCCGGCGCAGTCTCATCCTGCCGATGCTGACGGCGCTGCTGTCGGTCATGATGTTGTTCACCACCGCCTTCGTGCCGCAGCCCGCCGCGGCCGCCGCCGCGCCCGCGGTCTTCAAGGGCGGCCTGGCCGGGACCGGCCGCTCCACCCTGGTGCTGTACGACACCACCGGCCAGTGGGGCTGGCTCGGCGAGCTGTACGCCACCCAGGCGGCCAACCTCACCGGCCACTTCGGCACCTACACCGCCATGCCCGTCTCGGCCTACACCAAGGGCACGATGAAGGGCTTCACCGCCGTCATCTACGTCGGCTCCACCTACGACGAGCCGCTGCCGGCCGCGTTCCTGGACGACGTGCGCTCCGCCGTCCGCCCGGTCATCTGGATGAACAACAACATCTGGCAGCTGACCGCCGCCACCCCGGACTTCGCCGCCACCTACGGCTGGATGTGGTCGCAGTTCGACGTCGACACCATCGAGGGCGTCGTCTACAAGGGCAAGGACCTCTCGCGTGACGGCGTCAACGCCTCCGGCGTGATGGACTACGCCAGCGTCGACGAGACCAAGGCCAAGGTGCTGGCCAGCGCCGTGCGCAAGGACGGCAAGCAGATCCCGTGGGCGATCCGCTCGCGCAACCTGACCTACATCGGCGAGATCCCCTTCGCCTACACCACCGCCACCGACCGCTACCTGGTCTTCTCCGACCTGCTGTTCGACGCCCTGGCGCCGGAGACCAAGGAGCGCCACCGCGCCATGGTCCGCCTTGAGGACATCGGCCCCAACTACGACGCCGACGAGCTGATGAAGGTCGCCAAGGTGCTGGCCGCCCGGAAGATCCCCTTCTCCTTCGGCGTCTACCCCGTCTACAAGGAGCCCGGCAAGACCATCAAGCTCCGACAGCGGCCCGCGGTCGTCAAGGCGATCAAGTACATGCTCGCCAACGGCGGCACGATGATCATGCACGGGTACACCCACCAGTACACCGACAAGCCCAACCCCTACAACGGCACCAGCGGTGACGACTTCGAGTTCTACACCGCCCACGTCGACGAGCAGAACTACGTCCGCTACGACGGGCCCGTGCCCGGCGACTCCACCGCCTGGGCCGCCGGCCGGATGATGGCCTCGGCCGCCGAGTTCCTCGCCGCCGGCCTCCCCGTGCCGACGATCTTCGAGTTCCCGCACTACGCCGCCTCGGTCGCCGACTACAAGGCCGTCAAGCAGCTGCGCTTCACGGCCCGCTACGAGCGCAGCCTGTACTTCGCCGGCACCCTGTCGGGCACCGCGCCGCAGTACGACCACATGGCCGGGCAGTTCTTCCCCTACACCGTCACCGACGTCTACGGCTCCAAGGTGCTGCCCGAGAACATCGGCAACATCGAGCCGGAGGCCTTCAACAACCACCCGGTGGTGCTGCCCGACAGGCTGATCGACGCCGCCCGGGCCAACCTGGTGGTGCGCGACGGCGTGGCCAGCTTCTTCTACCACCCCTACCTGGGAACCGAGTGGCTGGAGGAGACCATCGACGGGATCAAGGGCCTGGGCTACACCTTCGTGCCCGCCAAGTCGATGCTGTAGCACCGCGCGCGGCGGGCACATGCGAAAGAGGGGGTACGGCGCGCC
>NZ_BOOJ01000087.1 GCF_016863175.1 Paraplanobispora siamensis | reverse complement strand
GGGGGGAGCGCGTCTGGCCCGGGTCGCATCTTGATCGGCGGGTGTGAGCGGGTGGTGCGACCTTGGGTGGAGGCGGATATCCGACCGTGGGCAGACGCCGGACGGTCTGCCGGGGCGCTATCGCCGCGTGCCCGTCGGGCGCTCCATGGCTTCTTCGATCACTGCACAACACCCGGGGCATGTTGTAGGTTCGATGTGAAAAGTATGAAAAGTAGGAACCATTGCGCATGGAGGCAGGTTGACGCCACCACCACCAGGAAAGCTCGCGGGGACGGCGAAGGTCGGGGATCGCGGCCAGATCGTCATCCCGAAGGACATGCGGGACATGTTCGGGATCGTTCCCGGAGACACGTTGCTGCTGCTGGCGGACGTGGAACGCGGGATCGCAGTGCTGCGCAACGACGACTTCGTCCACCTCGCCGAGACCGTGCTCGACGCCCACAAGGAGCGGAACGATGATGCGTGAGGACGTCGTACCGACCGCGGTGGAGAGCCCCCGGCGAGGCCGCGCGCCATGGCATCTGTGGGTCTTCGGGCTGTTCATGCTCGCGCTCTACATCGGCGGCGCGCGGGACTACGTGCTCACGCTCACCCTGAACCCGGACTACTTGGCCGCCCAGGGCTACGGGGAGCCTCAGATCGGCTACTTCACCGACTACCCGTTCGGTCTCGGCGTCCTGTGGACCCTCAACGTCGTCGGAGGCGTCGTCTCGGCGGCGGCTTCGCTCCTGCGTTCCCGCTGGGCGGTGCCGCTGGCCCTGACGACCGCGCTGGCTCAGCTGCTGCTGCTGATCCTCACGTTCGCCTTCCGGGACCGGTGGGACATCCTCGGGCCGTCGATGAGCCTGTTCGACATCGGCGTCGGCGTCCTGTCCTTCGCGTTCTGGTGGTACTGCCGCGCGATGCTGAGCCGAGCCGTTCTGCGGTGAACGACCTGTTCCAGGTCATGACCGTGGGTTCTCCCGTACGGGAGAACCCACGGGTCGGGAGTCGTCGTCAGACCGCTGACTTGTCGAGGATGGCCGCCACCCCCGCCGCTCTGAACACGTACCCCGCGTGTGTGGTGTCCAGGGTGTGGACGTCGTAGGGGTTGCCGGGAGTCAGCGCGTCGGCCTCGGCGATCAGCCTGTCCTGCATGGCGATCGGAATGGACCGGTCACCGGTGAGGCGGACGTAGGTGCGGGCGATCGTGCCCCAGGTGCCGGCGTGACCACGGGCGTCGGCCGTCATCACCGCGATCGACTCGTCCGGCTGCAGGATGTTCAGGAAGGCCCTGAACTGCTCGTCGGTGACGTCGGCCATGGTCGCCGCCTTGAGACCGGCCAGCAGCTCCGGATCGGCGGTGCGGTAGTTGGCCCGGCCGACGCCGAGCCGGGCCGGGTCTCCGACGTTGAACGCGGCGAGGGACGGCATCAGGCTTTCTGCGAACTCGGGCTCCTGCATGTACTCGATCGGGTTCGACCGTTGCACGCACGCCCACGCGGAGACGTACACCAGCCGATCCACCAGGTCGGGAACCGTGTTGCCGACTCCGGTGAGGGTCGTCCCTCCGAGGCTGGCGCCCACCAGTACCACCGGCCCGTGCCCGGCCACCCGGCGGACGACGTCGACGACCATGTCGATGTTGTCCTGGAGGGTGACCCCGGCCAGCGTCGACGGCTCGGCCGCCCACGCATCGAGGTCCTGCGGAGCCTGGTAGGCGACGGGATACTGCGCGTCGAGGCCGTGCCCCGGCAGGTCGACGGCGAGGCTGCGGTGCCCGAGCAGCGCGAGTTCGCGCTGGACGGAGGACCACATGAAGGAACTGGAACCGGAACCGTGGACCAGCACGAATGTGGGAGCGGTGCCGGACGCGGATCGGGGGTGCGAGGAGTCGGTCGAGATGTATGGCATATGAATCAGTCCGATCGGATTGAAGCGGAGGGAGACGGCACCGGCCCGGACCATGGCGGATCGCCGAGGACGGAACACGGCTGCGTGCGCCGGTGGGCGGGTGCGTGAACGACGGGTCGGCCGGGCGGAACGCGGCGCGCGGAATTCAGGCCGCGACGTCGACGGCGGATCGCCTCAGCGGGATCGCCTCGACCGCCGTCGGTCGCTGAGCGACCGGCGGGACACCGTCTCAGACAGTCCGAAGACGGATGAACGCATAAACCATGATCGAGACCATATCAGGCGGCGGATCTCACGCGCGACGGGAAATCACGAGCTGTGGCGGACCGCTCTGGAGGCCTCCCCTCACCGACGAGGTGCGCGTCGACCTCGACGGCGACGGCGTCTCCGACTGCACCGAGTACCAGGGTCCCTTCCCCACCGCCTGACCTCGACCTCCGAGATCCGGGGCCGGTGACGAACGCCCGTCACCGGCCGGGACGGCGTGGCGGGGGCGCCGAGGCCGCCCAGCCGGGCCGAGGCCTGACGGATGCGGTCGCCGCGTCCCAGGTAGCAGAGGGTCTCGGCGCAGAAGACCAGGTCGAAGCGGTGGCCGGGGTGGTGGCTGAGGATGTCGGCCTCAAGACCGTCGCCTCAGCGCCGAGCACCCCCAGCAAGGACGGAACCGTTCCCCGTACAGACGCCGCAACCCCGGCCCGGCGCGTCTCCAGTCTGCCCAAGAGATCCATGGCCGTGTTCCGACGCACCCGCCCCAGGTCGTCCTTTCTGTCCTGTCAGACTGCGTCATCGCGTGCCGCGCCGTCCCGTGGCATGCGAGCGACCCCCGAGCGAACATAGGGCTCCCGGTGGCGCTCCGGGTGGCTTCCGGGTCCGTGCGGCAAGCGGTCCGCCCGCTTCTGACCGACACCACGGGGGCTGTTCGGCTGCGTTTCGAGGGCGTCGCGCAGCTGGGCGCGTGAGGTGATGCCGAGCTTGGGGAAAAGCCGGTACAGGTGCGTTCCGACGGTGCGGTGCGACAGATAGAGCAGCTGGCCGATCTCGCGGTTGGACAGGCCTTCCGCGGCGAGGCGGGCGATCTGCAGTTCCTGCGCCGTGAGCCGGTCGGAGGCCGGCGGCCGGCGTCTGGCGCTGCTCTCGCCTGCGGCGCGGAGCGCCTGGCGCGCGAGTTCGCCCCAGGGCGGCAGGCCGAGCGCGTCGAACGTCTCGCGCGCCTGCCGCAGCGGTGTCCGTGCCTCGATCGCACGGCGCCGGCGGCGCAGCCAGTTGCCGTACATGAGCAGCAGGCGAGCCCGCGCCACCGGCCACGCCGACAGGTCGGCGGCGAGCGCCTCCTGATAGAGCGGCTCGGCCCGGTCGTCCTCGGCCAGCAGGGCCCTGGCATACCGCAGGCCGATGTGCAGGATGGGCGAGCGGGTCAGCGTCGCCACCTCCTCCAGCCCGGCGACCGCTGCCCGGCCCGCCTCGCGCCGCCCGGCGCCGAGTGCGGCCTCGGCCAGGTCGCCGATCGCCCAGCAGCGGATGAACGGATGGCAGGCCACGTCGCCCCGGTCGAACAGGCGCCACAGGTGGTCGTACGCCGCGGCGTGCCGGCCGGCGCAGAGCGCGGTCACGCCGCGGGCGTACTGCAGCAGGGCGAGGCCGGAGCGGTTGCCCAGCGCGACCACGGTCTTCTCGGCCGCCGCGGCCAGCGCGGAGGCGCGCTGGTGTTCGCCACGCAGCCCGGCCAGCAGCGCCATCACCGTCTGCGCGGCGGCCGCCCAGCGCGGCTGCCCGGTTTCCCCGGCCAGCCGCTCGGCCTCCTCCGCGGCGAGCGTCGCCACCGTCCACTCCGTGCCGTGGACGGTCGTGTACGCCTGGCTCACCAGCGTCTGGGCGAGCAGCCCGAGGCGGCCCTGCGTGCGCAGTTCGGTGATCGAGGCACTGAGGAAGTGCGTGGAGAGATCGAACGCGCCGACGGCCGTGGCCGCCTGTCCGCTCAGCCGGGCGACGGTGGCGTCGGAGCCGGAGAGGTCGGCCTCGGCGAGGCGTTCGATGACGTCCGTCCCGCGCTCGGCCGGTCCGGCGAGGCCGAGCACCGCGAGCAGCCGCGGATCGCCCGGGTCGGCCGACAGCCGTTCGGCCGCGGCGATGACCCGTGCGCGGATCTCCCATCCCGGGTCGGCCCACCAGCAGCGCACCGCCGCCGCACGGACGATGTTCAAGGCGAGCGTGTGATCACCGGCGGCCTCGCAGGCGTCCGCCGTGTCCAGCAGCTCCAGCACCCTGGGCGCCCCCGCGCCGGGCTCCTCCTCCAGCATCTCGCGCAGCCACGTCAGCCTGGCCCGCTCGACGGGGCCCAGGTCCGACCGCTCCACCTGACCGAGCAGCGTACCGACCAGGTCGCCGCGGCCCAGCTCGAAGGTCAGCTCGGCCGCGTGCAGCAGCCGCCGCCCGCGGGTGGACGCCTCCTCGCTCAGCTCGGCCGCCCGCTGCAGCGCGGTCACGGCCACCGGGATCGCGCCGCGTCCGCGCGCGCGGGCGGCCACGGACTCCAGCTCGCCCGCCACCCGCTCGTCTCTTCTGCCTGCCGCGGCCGCCCGGTGCCAGCCTCTGCGGTCGGGGTCCGCGGCGTGCACCACGGCCAGCGCGGCGTGTACGGCCAGCCGCTCAGGGGGTTCGGCCCGCTGGTAGATCGCCGAACGCACCAGGGGATGATGGAAGCGGACGGATCGTTCGTCGAGGTGCACCAGCCCCGCCTCGGCGGCCGGGAGCAGGGCGGCGAACGGGACCGGTGTGCCGGTGATCGTCGTGGCCGCGGCCAGCAGGTCGGCCACCGCGTCACCGTCGTCGGCCGCCGCGGCCAGCAACAGCGTCCGGGTGGAAGCGGGCAGGTCGGCGCTGCGGGCCGCGAACGCCCGCTCCAGCCGTTCGGTGAGCGGCAGGAACTCCGCCTCGGCCCGTCCGGGATCCTCGTGCAGCGCGAGCGGTAACTCGACGAGCGCGAGCGGGTTGCCCATCGCCTCGGCCAGTAACCGCCGGCGCGTCCCCGCCGCCAGCCCGGGAGTCACGGTGTCGAGCAGTGCTTGCGCGGCCTCCGGCGGCAGTCCTCCCAGCCGCAGTTCGGGCAGACCGGATGTGTCGAGGCCGGTGGCGTATCCATCGCGTACCGCCAGGACCAGCGCGATGGGTTCCGACGCGAGCCGCCGGGCGACGAATCCCAGCACGTCCACCGTGGAGCGATCCAGCCACTGGACGTCGTCGACGGTGATCAGCAGCGGCCCGCGGGCCGCCGCCGCGTCGCCGAGCAGGTTGAGGGTGGCCAGCGCGATGAGGAAGAACTCCGGCGATTCGGCCGGCCCCATGCCGAACGCGCCGAACAGGGCCTCACGCTGCCTGGCGGGAAGCACGTCCGCCGACTCCAGCAGCGGCATGAGCAACTGGTGCAGTCCGGCGAAGGGGAGATGGGTCTCGGCCTCGACCCCGGCGGCGACCGACACGGCCATCGCTCGTCGCCCGGCTCCTGCCGCGGCCGCTCGCAGGAGCGCGGACTTGCCGATGCCCGGCTCGCCCCGCACCACGATCGCCCCGCCGCGGTCGTCGATCCCGTCGAGGAGATCGTGGATGACGGCCAGTTCCCTGTCGCGACCGTACAAGGCCCCCAACGTCACCTCCGCATTCTCCCATGGCCGGGTAAGTCGGACATTAAGTCGTCCGGCTGATGAGACCGGGTGGCGGGATATGCCGGCGTACGTCGGTTGACGGCTGCTCATCGGTTACGTACGGCCTTAACCTCTTCGTCGTACTGAAGCCTCTTCGTCGGACTGACGTGAGGGGGAGGGCACCGCAACGGCGCGGGGGGCCGGCGCATCGGATCGCGGACCGGTGGCCGGAGGGCGGGCGGTTTGGAGGAGGACGGATGGTCAGCTCGTTCGGCCTGCTCCTGCGACGGTTGCGGCAGGCCGCGAAGCTGACGATCGAGGAGCTCTCCCACGCCTCCGGCGTGAGCGTGCGGGCCATCAGCGACATGGAGCGCGGGACGAGCCGCGGCCCGCAACAGCGCACGGTGGAGGCGCTGGCCGGAGCCCTACGGCTCGACGACGAGCAGCGGGTGACGCTGTCGGAGGCCGCACGGGCGGGCCGGCCCCGGCCGATGGGTCCGCCGCCGGGTGCGTGTGAGCTGCCTCGCGGTGTGGGGGACTTCACCGGTCGCGCGGAGGAACTGCGGCTGCTGCGCCACCTCGCCGAGCAGGCCGGGACCGGGGAGGCCGCGGTGGTGGCCGCGGTCTCCGGCACCGCCGGAGTCGGGAAGACGGCCCTGGCCGTGCACGCCGCCGGGCAGCTGGCCGAGTCGTTCCCCGACGGCCGCTACTACGTGGACCTGCGCGGCATGGACAGCGTCCCGCTGAATCCCGCAGCGGTGCTGTCACGGCTGCTCAAGGCCCTGGGGGTGCCCGAGCAGCGCATTCCGGGGGATGAGGAAGAGCGCGCGGGACACTACCGCGCCCTGCTGCGTGATCGGCGCTGCCTCATCGTCCTGGACAACGCCGCCCACGAGGCGCAGGTACGCCCGCTGCTGCCGGCGGACGGGTCCGGGATGACGATCGTCACGAGCCGCAAGGTCCTGGCCGGACTGGAGGGAGTCCACCAGGTGCCGCTGGCGAACCTGTCGGCCGAGGAGTCCGTCCGGCTGCTGGGTGCGATCGTCGGCGCGCAGCGGGCGGCGGCCGATCCCGGGGGCGTCGACCAGGTGGCGAAGTTGTGCGGGAACCTGCCGCTGGCACTGCGGATCGCCGGCAACCGGCTGCTGACCCGGCCCGGCTGGACGGTCGGGCAGCTGGCCGCGAGGCTGAGTGATGAGGAACGGCGCGTGGAGTCGCTGTCGGCGGGGGATCTGTCGGTGGCCGCCGCGTTCGCGCTGTCGTATCGGCAGCTGTCGCTCCCGGCCCGGGTGAGCTTCCGGCGGCTGGCTCTGGTCACGGCGCCGGACTTCGGCGTGCCGCTGGCCGCGATCCTGGCGGAAACCGGCCTGGACGAGGCCGAGGACGCCCTGGAAGAACTGGTCGACCTCAGTCTGCTGCAGTCGCCCTACGCGGGCCGTTACCACTTCCACAATCTGGTCCGGCTGTTCGCCCGGGCACGACTGGCGGAGGAGGAGCCCATCGCGCTGCAGCGGCAGGCCCGCCGGCGCATGGACGACTGGCTGCTGGAGGTGGCCACCGTGGCCGGGCGCTGGTTCGAGCCCGACTACGGCGCGTCGCCGCCGGAGTGGCGTTCCCTGGTCACGTTCGGCAGTCAGCAGGAGGCGGGCGACTGGCTACGGGTGGAGGGGACGGCCTGGCTGGAGGCGCTGCACTCGGCGGCTCGTCGAGGCGAGCACGCGACGGTCGTCGAGGTGGCCGATTCGATGTACTGGTTCTCCGACCGGTGGATGCACGCGCCACATTGGCATGAGGTCTTCACCCTCGGCGCCGAGGCCGCCGCCGCCCTGGGCGATCCGGTCCGGCAGGCCAGACTGCTGAACCAGGTGGCCTGGGCGCACCTGGTGCCGAGGGACGACCCGGAGACCGCGCTGAGCTACACGGCCCAGGCGATAGACCTCGCCGCCCGGAACGCCGCCACGGCGCAGCTCGCCTCGGCCCACCACATCGCGGGAGGCGCGCTTCGGAGGCTGGGGCGGCTCGATGAGGCCATCGCGGCGGAGACCCGGGCGGCGGAGATCTTCAAGGCCAACGGCGACGTCGATACCTACAGTCAGTGCCTCGGTGCCCTCGGCACCTGCCTTCGCGACGCCGGACACTACGGCAGGGCACTGGAGCGGTACCTCCAGCTGTGGGCCCTGCTGGACGACGACCGGTCGGGGATCAGGCCGGACGTCGCGGCGTTCACCCGGCCGATCGCGCTGGCCCGCATCGGCGAGTGTCTGGGACTGCTCGGCGACCGGTCCGAGGCGATCACCAAGCTCACCGAGGCGATCGGCCTCATGGAGCAGGCCCGGTTGCCCGTCCAGCAGGCCCGTTCCCTGGAGACCCTGGCGGGCCTGCTGGCCGAGGAGGACCGGACCGATGAGAGCCGCGACGCCTACGCGCGGGCGGCCGAGGTGTACCAGACGATCGGGCACGCCGAGGCGAGCGCCCGCTGCCGCGATCTGGCGGCCGCCGTACCCTGACGCGCAGGGATGCCTCACCGCTGTCGCGCGAGAGCGACGTCGCCGCGGGCCTCGGCCGCCCGGCGGATCCGGGCGGCCGCCGGCTCACCCGCGTGGAGTGAGCCGGACCCGGCGCAGCAGCTGGGCGTTGAGCGCCACCACGACCGTCGAGGCGGACATCAGCAGCGCGCCCACCGCCGGGCTCAGCGCCACCCCCGCCCAGGACAGGACGCCCGCGGCGAGCGGCAGGGTGATCAGGTTGTACCCGGCGGCCCAGGCCAGGTTCTGGATCATCTTGCGGTAGGAGGCCCGCGACAACCGGGCCACGGCGGCCACGCCGCGGGGATCGGAGGAGGCCAGCACGACGCCCGCCGACTCGATGGCCACGTCGGTGCCCGCGCCGATGGCGATGCCGATGTCGGCGCGGGCCAGGGCGGGGGCGTCGTTGACACCGTCGCCGACCATCGCCACGGTCAGCCCGCGGTCCTGGAGCCCGGCGACCGCCCGGTCCTTGTCGGAGGGCAGGACTTCGGCGAAGACCTCGTCGATGCCGAGTTCGGCCGCGACCTTCTCGGCGACGGGCCGGGCATCACCCGTGATCATGACGATGGACGCGATGTCCTCCCGCCGCAGCTCCGAGACGGCCTGCACCGCCTCGGGACGGATCTCGTCCCGCAGGCTGAAGGCCGCGACGGCGCGCGGCTCCGGGTCCAGGGCGATCAGGTGCAGTACGGCGGCGCCGTCGCTGTGGCGTGGCAGACCGTCCGGGACGCGGGCGCCGATCTCGCGCAGCAGCGCCGGGCCGCCCACGGCGTAGGGCACGCCGTCCACGACCGCCCGCACTCCGCGTCCGGGCAGCGGCCGGAAGCCGGTGGCGGGGCGCGGAGCGGAGGCGGCCGAGACGATCGCCCTGGCCAGGGGGTGCTCGCTGACGCTTTCGACGCCCGCGGCCAGGTCGAGCGCCGCCTGCTCGCTCAAGCCGCCGTGGGTGGTGACGTCGGTGAGGGCGTGCGCACCCTTGGTCAGGGTGCCGGTCTTGTCGAACAGCACCGCGTCCACCGTGCGCATGCGCTCCAGCGCCAGCCGGTCCTTGACCAGGATCCCGGCCTTGGCCGCGACCGCGGTGGACAGGGCGACGACCAGCGGGATGGCCAGGCCCAGGGCGTGCGGGCAGGCGATCACCAGGACGGTCACCGTACGCACCACCGCTTCGCGCGGCTCGCCCGCGATCGACCAGACCGCGAAGGTGGCGACGGCGGTCAGGACCGCGACGTAGAACAACGCGGCGGCGAACCGGTCGGCCAGCACCTGGGCGCGGCCCCTGGACTCCTGGGCCTCGGCGACCAGCCGCTGGATCCCGGCCAGCGCCGTGTCCTGGCCGGTGGCCTCCACCCGCACCCGCACGACCGCGTCGGTGGCGACCGATCCGGCCACGACCGTGTCCCCGACGCCCCGGGCGACCGGCGTGGACTCCCCAGTGATCATGGACTCGTCGAGCTCGGCCCGGCCCTCGGTGATCCTCCCGTCGGCGGGGATGCGTCCGCCCGGCCGTACCAGAACCAGATCACCCACGTGCAGGTCGGCGGTCGGGACGCGGCGGCCGTCGGCGAGCTCGGCCTCGTCGGGCAGCAGCGCGGCCAGGGCCGACAGCGCTCCCCGCGCCCGGCCGATGGCCTTGCTCTCCTGCCAGTGGCCGAGCAGCATGACGGTGACCAGCGTGGCCAGCTCCCACCAGAAGTCCAGGTCGAACCAGCCGAGGGTGGTGGCGAGGGAGGCGGCGTAGGCGACGGTGACGGCCATCGAGATGAGCAGCATCATGCCCGGCGCCCGATGGTGGATCTCGTGGAAGGCGCCGGCCAGGAACGGCCGGCCGGCGTAGAAGTAGGCGATCGAGCCAAGGACGGGCCCGGCCAGCCACAGGCCGGGCACGTCCAGGGTGTAGCCGAACCATTCGCCCACCATCGGGCTGGTGACGACCAGCGGCACCGACAGGATCAGGCTGAGCCAGAACCGGCGGCGGAAGACCGCCGGATCATGATGGCCGTGCGCGTTCACGTGCGGGTGCCCGCACGGGCGGCGAGGGCGCGGCCGCGCTTGACGACGGACACGGGGGTTCCTTTCACGGGCCGGCGAAGCGCTGGATGAAGGTCAGGGCGGTGCCGCACACCTCGCGCCAGCCGCTGTCGATGGTCAGGGAGTGGCCGCGGCCGGGCATTTCGATGATCTCGGTGACGTGGTGCTCGTTGCGCGCCTGCTTCTTGTAGGAGGCGTTGGCGATGGCCCAGGGCACCGTGTTGTCCTTCTCCCCGGAGATCAGCAGCAGCGGGCCGCGGTTCTCCGCGGTGCTGTCGACCTTGGTCTCGCTCCACGGGTTGAAGTTGGCGACGGCGGCCTGGAACAGCGGCGCGCCCGGGGCCGGGACGGCGAACGTCTCGTACAGCTGCTTGGCCTCCTCTTCGCCGACGGCGTTGGCGAAGGCGTAGCGGAACTGCTCGTAGGTGAGCGGGACGGCCCGGTGGATGTTGGCCGGGTTGGTCAGCACCGGCGCGGCCGAGCGCAGCGAGGAGACCGGCAGCGGCAGCACGCCCTGGAACGGGGCGGGGTCGATCGCGACCGACGCGATCGACATGCCGCGCCCGGCCAGGATCTGGGTGAGCAGGCCGCCGAAGGAGTGGCCGACGATGGCGGGCCTGCGCTCCAGCTTGCCGATCAGGTCGCAGTAGTGGTCGGCCACCTGGCCGACGGTCTTGTGCGCGAACACCTCGGGGTGGGCGTTGGCCTCGGCCACGGTGTCGGGGTCGTCGGGCCAGCCGGGCGCGACGGGCGCGTAGCCGGCCTCGTCGAACACCTGCGTCCACCGGTCCCAGCTGGTGGGCAGCAGCCACAACCCGTGCACGAAGACGACCGGGATCCGGCCGGAGGCGTTGGCGCGTTCGATCTGGGCGAGGTCACGGGCGTAGGACGCCTGGGAGGTCGATGACATGAATCCGTCCTTGAGATGAGGAGGGGAGAGGGGAGGGGCGATGCGCGGCGGCGGGGTGTCCACCGGGTGCTCGGCGAGGGCGCCGAGACGTCTCAGTTCGTGGCCAGGGCCCGGCGCAGCGTGCCGATGGCCAGGTCGATCGCCGAGTCGGCCGCGTACGTCTCGCGCAGCGCGTTGAGCATGACGAAGTCGTGGATGATGCCCAGGTAACGCACGGCGGTCACCGGCACTCCGGCGGCGCGCAGCTTGTCGGCGTACGCCTCCCCCTCATCGCACAGCACGTCCGCCTCGGCGGTGATGATCAGCGCCGGGGGCAGGCCGGTCAGTTCTTCGGCGGTGGCCCGCAGCGGGGAGGCGGTGATCTCGGCGCGCTGCGCCTCGTCGGTGGTGTACTGGTCCCAGAACCACTGCATGGCGTCCCGGCGCAGGAAGTAGCCCTCGGCGAACCGGTGGTAGGAGCCGGTGTCGAAGGAGGCGTCGGTCACCGGGTAGAACAGCACCTGCTGAACCAGCGGCAGCCCGCCGCGCTGCTTGGCCATCAGCGTCAGGGCGGCGCTCATGTTGCCGCCCACCGAGTCACCGGCCACCGCGATCCGGGAGGCGTCCAGGCCCCTGGCCGCGCCCTCGGCGACGATCCACTGCGCCACCGTCCAGTTCTGCTCGATGGCGACCGGGTAGCGGTGCTCGGGCGACAGCTCGTACTCGGGAAAGACGACCGCGGCCCCGGCGCCCACCGCGAGCTCGCGCACCAGCCGGTCATGGGTGTGGGCGTTGCCGAAGACCCAGCCCGCACCGTGGATGTAGACGACCACCGGCAGCGCGCCCGTGCTGCCCGCCGGGCGGACGATGCGGGCCCTGACCTCACCCGTGGGGCCGCCGGGGACCGTCACCCACTCCTCGTCCACGGCGGGCTTGTCGATCGGACCGGACTGCACGTCGTCGACGGCCTTGCGGCCCTCGCTCGGCGGGATCTGGAACAGGTACGGCGGCTGCGCGGTGGCTTCGGCGAAGGCCTGCGCCGCAGGTTCGAGGACAGGCTTGTCCATGATCGCTCCACAGATGGAAGGAAAGGGGGTCCCAACGAGATCAGCGGTCCGCTGCGTGTGCCTCTGCTCCATCCGGCGGTCACCGGCGGCGCTCGGCTCTCCTGCACGCAATGCAAGCAAGCACCCGGGGGAGACACCATGCAGAACGACATGCGGAACTACGACCACGGCAGGGCGAACCCGCCCGGACGGCTTGATGTACTCCGGCGGAGCCGGACCGTCTCACCGTCCGGCGGAGCGTACGGACTGTGGCTGATATGTGGTCATTCGCCTACGGTGCTTGGCGTGCGGGGGATGATGCGGCCGTTGGTGGACGGCGTCGCGGCGGTCGGCGTCGCGGGGGTTTTCTGGGTGTGGCCGACGGCCGGCGCCGGGACGTGGCCACCGGCGGTGGCGGGGGCGGTGCTGGCCGGGGTGACGGCCGGGGCGATGGTGCTGCGCTGGCGGCTGCCGTTCGAGGCGACGCTGACCGCCGGGGCGGTCACCGTCATCGGCACGGTGCTGGGGGTCTGCCAGGACCCCATGCTGGCTACGGCCTGGTGCCTGTACCCGCTCGCGATCGAGCGGGCACGGCGCACCAGGGCCGTGGCCGGGGTGCTGGCCGGGCTGTTCGCGGGGCTGGCGATGGTCACCGGGGTGCCGGAGGGGGAAGCGGCCGGGCCGGGGCGGCAGGTGGTGCTCGCGGTGGCCGCGCTGAGCGTGGCCTGGCTGCTCGGCACCGCCACCGGCAGGCAGATCGCGATCGCGCGGGAGGCCGAGCGGATGCGGGTGCAGCTGGAGGTGGCGCGGGATGTCCACGATGTGGTCGGGCATGCGCTCGGGACGGTTCTCGCGCAGTCGGGTGTGATCCTCAGCCTGCCGGATGCCCGGGAGGAGGAGTTGCGCGACACGTTGGCGGAGGTGGAGGCGCACGCGCGTAAGGCGTTGGAGGACGTGCAGGGACTGGTGCGCACACTGCGCGTCCCGGACGGTGAGTCGAAGCCCGGCCTGGGCGGGCTCGCGGAGGTCGTCGAGGTGACCCGGGCCGCAGGCGTCGAGGTGGACGCCCGCATCGACGTGGGCGGAGCGATCGACGACGGGGTGGGCGTGGTGGCGTTCCGGATCGCGCAGGAGGCGTTGAGCAACGTGGTGCGGCACGCCCCGGGCGCGCGGTGCACGGTGCGGGTACGCCGGGAGGGCGACGTGCTGGTGGTACGGGTCCGGGACGGTGGCGCCCGGAGGGCGGGCGGCCGGGTGGCGGCCGCCGGTTCGGGGGTCGGACTGCGGGGCATGCGGGAACGGGCCCGGCTGGTGGGCGGAACGGTGGTGTGGGGCGCCCGCCCCGAGGGCGGTTTCGAGGTGGAGGCCCGGTTGCCCGCCGAAAGCGTTTCATGACGGCGGCGGATCGAGGGGGTCGTTCCCGCCGGGCCCGCCTGGGTGGCCGGTCGTCGGCGTCGTCGATCGAGCGGGTCGCCCGGCACGGCCGGCCGTGGCAGCATCGGCGGTGAGCCGATCATGTATTTTCCGGGGGTGGTCCGTGACCGGGTCGCAGCCTGAACCGATCTCCGTCTTCCTCGCCGACGACGACGTGGGGCTGCGCAAGGCGTACCGGAAGCTGTTCGAACGCACCCCCGGTTTCCGGTTCGCCGGAGAGGCCGGAGACGGAGCGGAGGCGGCCCGGCTGGTCGCGGCGTTGAAACCGGCTGTCGCGCTGCTGGACGTGCAGATGCCGGGGACCGGTGGACTGGAGGCGGCACGGCGCATTCTGGCGGAGACGGGCACCCGGGTCGTGATGCTCACCACGTTCGATCTGGACGAGTACGTGCACGAGGCGCTCACTCTCGGCGCGTCGGGCTTCCTGCTGAAGAACGCGTCTCCGATGGAACTGCTGCATGCGGTCCGTACGGTGCACGCAGGGAACGCGATGCTCGCCCCGGAGGTGACCGTGCGGCTGCTGGACCGGTTCCGCCCGCGCCGGCCTGACGAGCGGCACGTGTTCACCCGGCAGGTGCTGTCGGAGCGGGAGTTGCAGGTGATCCGGCTGGTCGCCCGCGGCCGCTCCAACCAGGAGATTGCGGACGAGCTGTGCCTGAGCTTGGAGACGGTCCGTACCTACCTGCGCCGGGTCTTCGCCAAGCTGGACGTCAGGGACCGCACCCATCTGGCCGTGCTCGCCTACGAGGCGGGACTGCTGCACGAGCCGCGTTGACTGTCCGCTTCGACTGTCCGCTTCGACTGTCCGCTTCGACTGTCTACTTCCGGGTGACGCGCCCGCTCGCCGCCTCGCCGGATGCTGAGTGCTCCGACACGAGACACGAGGTGAGGGATGATAGAGGTCGCGCGGCTCACCAAGCGGTACGGCAGAAAACTGGCAGTGGACGACGTCGGTTTCACCGTCAGGCCCGGCCGGGTCACCGGCTTCCTCGGTCCGAACGGGGCGGGCAAATCGACGACCCTGCGCCTGCTGCTCGGTCTGGACCACCCGGACGGCGGCACCGCGCTGATCGGCGGCAGGCGTTATCGCGATCTGCGCCACCCGTTGCGCACGGTCGGGGCGCTGTTGGACGGGGCGGGGCCGGTGCCCGAGCGCCGCGGCGTCGACCACCTGGCCTGGATCGCGCAGAGCAACCGGATACCGCGCCGCCGGGTGCGCGAGGTGCTCGATCTGGTGGGCCTGACCGGTGCGGCCGGGCAGCGGGTGAAGGGCTACTCGCTCGGCATGGGGCAGCGGCTCGGGATCGCCGCGGCGCTGCTCGGCGACCCGGAGGTCCTGGTGCTGGACGAGCCGGTGAACGGGCTCGACCCGGACGGCATCCGCTGGGTGCGCGACCTCCTACGCGAATACGCCGCGTCCGGCCGTACCGTGCTGCTCTCCAGCCATCTGATGGCGGAGACGGCCGGCACCGCCGACGACGCGATCGTGATCGCCGGAGGCCGGATCGTCGCGCACGGCTCGCTGGACGACATCAGCGCGGGACACGAGTCGCTGGAGTCGGCGTTCTTCGCGCTCACCGGGGACCGGAGAGGTCTGGGAGGCCGGGGAGGCCGGGGAGGCCGGGGGGAATGGTGAGGGACCTGGCGGCCGCGACTCGGGCGGAACTGGGGAAGGTCGTCACACTTCGTGCGGTGTGGCTCATCTCCGGCGCCGTCGTCGGCCTGCATGTGCTCCTGGGGCTCCAGAACCTGGACGCCGAGACGGAGGCGGTGCGCGAGATCACCGCAGACGGCATGATCGAGCGGTTCCCCGGCATCGTACGGCCCGCCCGGGAGGCGCTCGTCGAGTACCTGGCCGCGTCGTCGTTCCAGATGTGCCTGTTCCTGCCCTGCGTCGCCGCGGTCGTCGCGGGTCAGGAGTTCCGCGCCGGTCAGCTCGGGACGTCCCTGCTCGCGGTTCCGCGGCGAGGGCTGCTGGCCGGTGCGAAGGTGCTGGCCGTCGGCGGGTTCCTGCTGTTCGTCTCCATCGTCATCGCCGCGATCAGCACGGCGTTCGTGTACTTGTCGATCAAGGACTGGAATCCCGGCCTGCCGGTGAGCGCGGAGGCGTGGACCGCCCAGGTGAAGTTCCTCGCCTACGCGGTCCTGAGCGGTCTCACCACCTTCGCCATCACCATGATCGCCCGTAGCACTCTCATCGGCATCCTGGTCACGGTGGCGCTGACCGTGTTGACCATGAGTCAGATCCTGGCCGTCTTCACCCCGGCCCTGGACGCGCTGGTCCCGCTCAGCGCGGGCCGCAACCTGATCCTCGTGCCCGACGAGAGCCTCAGGTTGTCCGCCGGTCCTGGACACGCCATGGTCGTCCTCGTCACCTGGCCGCTGCTGGCCACCGCCGTGGCGGCGACCGCCCTCTGCCGGCGGGACGCACGATGACCGCCGCCCCGACCGGCGTGCCGGACACGGGCGGGATCAGACTGACCGATCTCGTCCGCGCCGAGCTCACCAAGATCCGCACCCTGCCCGCGACGTGGATCGTGCTCGCCCTCACTCTGGCGGCCGACACGCTGCTCGCTCTGCCGGCGGCCACGGATGTCGTCCGCATCGCCGGTTCAGGCGGGCGGACAGCCGCGATCACGCAGTTCGGCACCGTACTGCTCGCCCCGGTGTACGCCTTCGTGGCCGTGCCGGTCTTCGCGGCGGGCGGTGAGTACCGGGGCGGCCAGGTTCGGGTGAGCCTCCTGGCGGCACCGGACCGCAACCGGTTCTTCCTGGCGAAGCTCCTGGCGGTTCTGGGGATCCTCACGGTCGCGGCGATCCTCGTCGTGCTGCCGGGCCACCTCACCCGGCGCGCACTCGGCGGCGCGGACGTGGCCGAGGCGACCGGCGGCCTGTCCGCTGAGGTGACGGCCTACCTGCTGCTCGGCCTGGTGGCGTACGGGTTCGCCATGCTGGTGAGGACCGTCGTCACTCCGCTGGCCGTGCTGGTCGTCCTCCCTGTCCTGGTCTCCCCGCTGCTGCGGGGTCTCAGCCCCGAGGTGACGCGGCTGCTGCCGCACGAGGCGACGCTGAGCTTCCTCGGAATGCCCGAGGGGCCGCACCTCGCGCTGGATCGGCCGGTGGGGTTGTCGGTGGTCGTGGCGTGGGCCGTGACGTTCGTCGGTGCCGCCTGGGCGGTCACCCTCCGGCGGGACGGCTAGCGGTTCGAGACGCCTGCCGCGGCCGCTCCGGGGGGCGCGCAGATCGGCCGGGTGCGGCGCAGGTAGGAGCGGGCGGCCACGGCCAGGGCGATGCCGTACACCGCGAAGGCGCCCAGCCCGATCCAGGTCACCAGCAGGGCGTCTTCCGGGGTGGGGAAGTCTCCCCGGGAGACGGTTATCGCACCTGAGGTGCCGAGGGCGGCGTAGACGAGTCCGACCGCTCCGTAGGGCGCGAGTGTGGCGGCGCCGATCAGCGCGGGGGCCAGCGGCAGCCAGCGCGGCACCCGCCGGCCGCGCAGGGCGGGCGTCCACCGGGGAAATACCTGTCCCCACGGACGTACCAGGCCGAAGATGAGGAACACCCCGAGCGCGGCCAGCAGCACCGTGGCGTCGACGCCCCAGCGTTCGAGGGTGAGCATCACCCCGGAGGCGCCGTTGCGCTCCATCGTCGCCAGCGCCTGCGCTCCGCTGACGCCGGCGAAGGTCCCGCCCAGCGCCCAGGTCGTCTTCATGGCCGCGTACGGCAGGAACGCCGCGGCGCCCGCGTAGGCCAGCATGCGCACGCGAGGCGGAGCCGGGGTGGGCTCCGGCCTGGTCCGTACGGTGGGGGAGGTGTGTACGGCGCCGCATCGCACGCAGGCGCCGGAGGAACGATAGACGCGGGTCGTGGCGATGAGCAGCACCACGCCGATCGCGGCCGTGGCCCGGTTGACGGTCGCCGTCCAGTTGTCGACGCTCTGGGCGAAGATGAGCGTGACCAGGTCCATCAGCAGGCCGAATGCGGCCGCGCCGGTCAGCACGCACAGCCCGATCAGCGTGACGGAGACGACCGGCCGGGGAACGCGCCGGCCCCAGGGCCGTACGGCGGCCAGGACCGACACCGACGCCGAGGCGGCCACGACCACGATGATCCAGTTCAGTCCGACCGGCAGCGGCTCGCCGGCACGGTGGAACACCGCGGTTCCGGTCAGCGTCGCGACCAGGCCGAACCCGCCGTACAGCAGCGCCCAGCCGAGAGCCGCATACCCCGCCCGCGACGACCACCGGAACGCTGCGGAGACGCGCGGTGTGCTCGCCGTGCCCCTCGTCATGATCCCGCACACTATGCGGGTGATCCTGTGGCGAGGCTGAGACGGGCTGAGAGGGCACACAGGAGTCCTCACCTCGGTGAGGCGGTGCGGATCACCTCACGCGAGCTCCACTGAAAGCAACGGCGCCTCAATCCGATGTCCGATCACCCCGGAGCCGGAGTGCCCCCGCCCCGAGCTCCAGTTCGAGCAACAATCGGTGCGTCGGGTTCTCCAGCGCGATCCCGAACAGTTCCTGCGTGCGCCTGACCCGTTTGCGAATCCAGGCCTGGGGCTGGCGGGTGCCGTTCCTGCTCTCCCTGACCCTGATCATCATCGGCTATCTCGTACGGCGGGCCGTCGAGGAGAGCCCCGTGTTCAAGGAGCTGCAGCAGCGCACCAAGACCTCGTCGGCGCCGCTGCGCGACCTCTTCCGGAGCAACACCAGGAACGTGGTGCTCACCGCGCTGATCTCCGTGGCCAACAACGCGGCCGGATACCTCCTCATCGCCTACTTCATCAGCTACGGCACCACCACGCTGGGCCTGGCCAGGCCGTCCGTCCTGCTCGCCACGGTCGCCGGGGCGGTGGGCTGGCTGGTCTTCACGATGTACGGCGGGATGCTGTCCGACCGGATCGGCCGGGTCCGCACCTTCCAGATCGGCTACGCGCTGGGCGCCATCCTGGGCGGCGCCTTCGCCCCCACGATCGCCCAGGCCCTGGTGCAGAGCACGGGATCCGCCCTGTCCGTCGGCGCCTACATCATGGTGCCCGGTTCCTGCGGAGCCGCGATGCGGCGTGTACCGCTTCGAAAGTCATCGCAAGATGCCTGCCCTGCAGGTCGACCTTCGATTGAAGTTTCAGAAGTTATTGAAAGTTCGATTCGCCGGACATAACGTCGCGGCATGGAGCGCACCCCGCTGCACGACTACGCGGACGAGATCGGGTTGTGGATGGAGGATCGCGGTCTGCCCCGGATGTCAGGTCGCGTGCTGGGCTGGCTGATGGTCTGCGAGCCTGCGCATCAGTCCGCCGATGAACTGGCCGAGGCGCTGCTGGCCAGCCGAGGGGCGATCAGCATGTCGGTGCGGATGTTGATGGACGGCGGCTCGGTCGAGCGGTTTCCCGTGGCGGGGACGCGGCGCACCTACTACCGGTTGCGGCCGGGTTTCTGGCTGCGCGAGGCCGAGGACAAGGCCAGGATGGCGGGCGAGTGGCGCAAGATCACCGAACGGGGGCTGCAGTTGCTGAGTGATCGCGACGAGGCGAGCCGCCAGAGGGTGCAGGAGGCGCACGACATGTACGCCTTCCTGGAGGCGGAATACGGGCGCATCAGGGACCGGTGGCTGGAACACCGGGCGAGGAAGGAGACATGAGCGTTGTCGAGGTCAATGAGCTGACGTTCACCTACCCCAAGTCCGCCGAGCCCGCGGTCAAGGGCATGAGCTTCACTGTCGAGCAGGGCGAGGTCTTCGGCTTCCTGGGAGCGAGCGGCGCCGGCAAGTCCACCACCCAGAAGATCCTCATCGGACTGCTGACCGGCCACGGCGGGAAAGCCGCCGTCTGGGGCAGGGAACCGGCGTCCTGGGGCAGCGACTACTACCGGCGGATCGGCGTCTCCTTTGAGCTGCCGAACCACTATCACAACCTCACCGCCCTGGAGAACCTGCAGTTCTTCGCGTCTCTGTACGGCGGGCCGACCGAGGACCCGATGGTCCTGCTCGAGCGCGTCGACTTGGCCGGGCACGCCGATGTCCGGGTCGGGAAATACTCCAAGGGCATGCAGATGCGGCTCGTCTTCGCCCGGGCCCTGCTGCACAGACCGGAACTGCTGTTCCTCGACGAGCCCACCTCCGGGATGGATCCGGTCAACGCCCGCCGCATCAAGGACATGATCCGCGAGATACGCGCCGCAGGCCGCACGGTCTTCCTCACCACGCACGACATGGCCACCGCCGACCAGCTCTGCGACCGGGTCGCGTTCGTGAACGAGGGAAGGATCTCCGCGCTCGACACCCCCGCCGAGCACAAGCTGAGCCGCAGCCACCGCGTGGTCCGGGTCACCTACCGCGACGGCGACAGCCTGGCGACGAAGGACTTCCCGCTCGACGGCCTGGCCGACGACGGCGCCTTCCGCGCCCTGACGCGCGAGCACCACATCGAGGCGCTGCACAGTCAGGAGGCCAGCCTGGAGGACGTCTTCATCGACGTCACCGGAAGGCCGCTGACATGAGCGTCCTGCCGGCCATGGTGCGGCTGGACTTCCGGCTACAGCGCCGCTACGGGTTCTGGTACGCCACGGGTTTCGTCATCCTCATCTGGGTCGGCGTGTTGCAGCTCGTGCCCGAGGACCTCCTCGGCCCGGCCATGCCGTACATCCTGATCGCCGACCTGGAGTTCTTCATGTTCTTCGCGGCCGGCGCGCTCTTCTTCGAGAAGGGCGAGCGGACGCTGTTCGCGCTCCTGGTCACGCCGTTGCGGTTCGGCGAGTACCTGGCGGCCAAGCTGCTGACGATGTCCGCGCTGGCCCTCGTCACCTGCGCCGTGGTCGTGCTCATCGACTACGGGCTCGGCTTCGATCCGCTGCCCCTGCTGGCCGGGGTGACGGAGATGGTCTTGCTCATGGTGCTCGCCGGGTTCGTCACCGCGCCGCTGTTCCCGTCGGTCAGCGAGTGGCTGATGCCCTCGACCCTGGTGCTGACGCTGGCCGGCCTGCCGCTGCTCGACTACTCCGGCCTGTTCCCGCACTGGGCGTTCTACCTGGTGCCCACCGAGGGCGTCGCGCTGCTGCTGGGATCGGCCTTCCACCAGGTGACGCTGACAGGATGGCAGCTCGCCTACGCCCTGGTGTATCCGGCGGCGTGGATCGTGCTGCTGTGCCGTACCGCTCGAAGGGTGTTCCACAAGCACGTCGTCACCGGGGAGGGCGGCAGATGAGGCGGGCCATCGCCGCCTTCGGGCGCAACGATCTGCGCACCGTCGGCCGGGACTCGTTGCTGATCAGCCTGCTCCTGGGGCCCTTCATGTACGCGGCGCTCATGTGGCTCGTCCCAGCGATCACGGCCTACGCGGCTCGGCAGTGGAACTTCGACCTCGTCCCCTACCACTCCGCGATCGTCAGCGCGTTCTGCGTCATGGGACCGCCCATCCTGCTCGGAGCCGTGCTGGCCCTGCAGCTGCTGGATGAGCGGGATCAGCGCACCATGACCGTGCTGCGGGTGACTCCGGTGCCGCACGCCGTCTATCCCGCCTACCGTGCGATCGTCACCGGCGTGCTGGCCGCGGTCATGGTGGTCGCCTCGCTGGCCGTATCCCGCATGCTGTCGGGCGAGGAACTCGCCATGAGCGTGCCCGTCGCCGTCGTGGCCGGGCTCATGGCTCCGATCGTCGGGTTCCTGATGGCCTCCGTCGGGCGGAACAAGGTCGAGGGGCTCGCCGTGATGCGAGTGATCGGGCTGGCGCTGTTCACGATCCCGTTCATCCCGTTCTTCTTCCTCGATGAGCCCTGGCAGTTCGCCTTCGGGCTGTTGCCGCCGTATTGGCCGCTACGCGCGTTCTGGTCCGCCATGGACGGCGGCGCCTACTGGCCTTACCTGGCGGTCGGATCCGGCTACAACGCTCTGCTGTGCCTGATGCTCCTCAAGATCCTTAGCAGGCGCCTGGCCTAGGTCGCAGGCCGAGTACAACCGGCGGCTGCGCCATGTCTGAGCCGCTCAGTCCGAGCCGCCCGGCCGGTGTGCGTCGGTCCTCTCGGTATCCCACCGGTCGAGGAGCTTGGGGAACTCCCGGGCCATGAAGGCGTACATATCACGCATGTTCTCAAGGCGGGCCCGGGCGACGGGGTGGTCGCCCACCGCGTCGAGCCCCTGTTCGGCCAGCGCGGTGAAGGCGGCGAACTCGGCCATCTTCGCGCGGAACGCACGTCCGAAGACGTCGTCGGTCAGCCGGTAGTGATCCCGCCGTGCCCGCGGAGGCCGGTAGCGCTCGATGAGCCCGCCCTGCTCCAGCTGGTTCAGCGCCACGCTCATGCTGCTCTTGGCCACACCGAGTCGCTCGCACAGCCCGGGGGCGTCGGCGGCTTCGCCGGTGTCGGCGAGCAGGCACCCCATCACCCGGCCGGCGGTGCGGCTCAGGCCCAGCCGCTCGAAGTACAGCCCGGCGCTCTCCACGAACTCCTCGACATCCGCCACGGCGGCATTCTATCTTGTTCGGAATGTTCCGAACAATTAGGATTTTTCCATGCCCCACCTTGAGCCCCTCACCGTCGCCATCACCGGCGCCAACTCCGGAATCGGCCTGCGTGCGGCGCAGCGGCTGGCCGCACAGGACCATCGGATCATGGCACTGTGCCGCGACCCGCACCGTGGCCGCACCGCCCTGGATGTGATCAACGCCGGTGCCGCCCATCCTGCGATCCTCATCCGGGCCGACCTGGCCGACCCCGAATCCGTCGACGCGGCGGCCGAGCGCATCTCCGGTGAGACCGGCCATCTCGACGTTCTGATCAACAACGCCGCGGTGTTCGACCAGACGATGCGCGCCCCCGTCTTCACCGCGTCCGGCCATGAGCTGTTCTGGGCCACCAACCATCTGGGCCCCTTCCAGCTCACCGCGCGCCTGAGCCCGCTGCTGGCCGCCGCACCCCGCCCACGGGTGATCAACGTCGCCAGCAAGGGACTGGTCACCATGCCCCGCATCGCGATCCGCTTCGACCGGCTCGACGACCCCGGCTGGTACAGCCCGACCAAGGCCTACTACCACGCCAAACTGGCCCAGATCATGACCGCCTACTCGCTGGCTCTGCGGGCGCGCGACGCGCTGGACGTCGCCTGCCTCCGGGTGCCCGCCGTACGGCTGGACGCCGATCGCCTCGCGGCCCTGCCGTGGATTCTGCGGGCGTTGTACGCACCCAAGAACCGGCTCGCCGTCCCCGCCGAGCGCCTCGGCGAGACGTATGCGGCCCTGGCCACCCGCACCGGCACCTGGCAGAAGCACGCCGGTCCCGCCGCGACCGGCAAGGCCGCGCTGCGCGGCGTCTACCTGGATGAGAACCTCCGGCCGGTCGACGCGCCCGCCTCCGCCTACGACGCCGCAGCCCGCGAACGCCTGTGGGACGCCTCCCAGCAGGCCGTCGGCAACCCGCCCTGGGCCTGGTGAGGACCGGCGAACCATCGAGAAGCGCGCCCGCCGGCCGTGCCGGGCCGGCGAACTCCATCGGAAGAGACTCCTCTGACCGCCGGTCCCGTCCGTTCATCGCCGACCGCCTGCTGTTACGGTTGGGTGCGGTGCGCCGGGAAGTCTGGTCGGCAATGCGATGGTGATCTGACCGGGTCGGAGGCGTTCTCATGGTGCGAAGGCAGACGATGTCCTCGGTGCAGGAGAGTCTCCGATGAGCGCATTCCTGACCGCGTTCGCCTGCGTGCTGCTGCTGGCGGTGCTGCTGTCCAGCCTGGCCCACCGCACCATCCTGTCGACCGCGGCGCTGTTCCTGGTGGCCGGGTTCGTGCTCGGCGATGGCGTCTTGGGCGTGGTGTCGATCAGCGCCGGGGACGAGGCCGTCGGCATGCTGGCGGAGCTGGCGCTGTTCGCGGTGCTGTTCACCGACGGCATGCGCCTGGGCTGGGCCGAACTGCGCAGCGCCTGGCGGCTGCCCGGACGCGCGCTCGGCTGGGGCCTGCCGCTCACCCTGGTCATCACCGCGGTCGGCGCGCACTACCTGGTCGGCCTGGGCTGGATCGAGTCCCTGCTGATCGGCGCGATCCTCGCCCCCACCGACCCGGTCTTCGCCGCCGCCCTGGTCGGCAACGACAAGGTGCCGCCCCGGCTGCGCCAGTTGCTCAACGTCGAGTCCGGCATCAACGACGGCCTGGCGCTGCCGTTCGTCATGGTGTTCTTGGCCGTGGCCGCCGGGTCCGAAGACCTGCACCTGGGCGAGCTCGGGCTGGAGCTGGGCCTTGGCGTGCTGATCGGCGTCGCCGTACCGTGGCTGGCGATCAAGCTGGAGCAGACCCGCTGGTTCGCCGCCTCCACCGCCTACGAGCCGCTGAACGCGCTGGCCATCGGCCTGCTGGTGCTGGCGCTGGGCAAGGCCACCCACGGCAACCTGTTCCTGGCCGCCTTCGCGGCGGGCATCACGGTGGCCACCTTCGGTGAGCGGCAGCGCGAGTCCTTCGAGCACTTCGGCGAACTGATCGCCGAGCTGTTCAAACTGGCCGCGCTGCTGGTCTTCGGCGCGCTCATCACCCCGGCCCTGCTGGGCGCGGTCGGCTGGCGCGGCTGGCTGTTCGCGGTGCTGGCGCTGGTGCTGGCCCGGCCGGTGGCGATCTGGATCTCGTTCCTGGGCTCGGGGCTGTCGGTGCGCGAGCAGGCCGCGGTGGCCTGGTTCGGTCCCAAGGGCTTCGCCTCGGTGGTGTACGGCCTGATCGTGCTGGGTTCGGGCATCGCCGCGGCGGACGAGGTCTTCCAGCTGGTCGCGGTGACCATCGTGCTGTCGATCCTGCTGCACTCGTCCACCGACATCGTGGTGGCGCGCTGGTTCGACGACGAGCGCGAGGTGCCCGCCTGGTACGGCGCCGCCGGCCGGGTCCGCGCCCGCCTGCGCGGCAAGGAGCCGGACGGCGACGGATCACCGTAGCCTCATCGGGGCGAGCGAGGGCGCGCCCGTCTCACGCTCTGGTCAAGACCGTTTCATTCCCATGGCGCCTGATACGGTGACGGCAGGTGAGCCGGGAAGTCTGGTCGGCATGTAATGCTTCGCCGACTGAAGGATGTGCCGTGCGCGCCCGTGATCTGCTTGCCGATTTCCCGGTGGTGGGACTGGACTCCCCCGTCGTCGACGCGGCGGGGCTGCTGGCCGACCAGGATCTGCCCGGCCTCATCGTGATCGATCACGACGGCTCCCCGCTGGCCATCCTGCCCGGCACCGAGGTGCTGCGCCTGGCCGTGCCCGCCTACTGCCAGGACGATCCGGCCCTGGCCCGGGTGGTCGATGAGGCCCACGCCGACGGCTTCCTGCGCGCCCTGAGCGGCCGGACGGTGCGCGAGTGCCTGCCGCCCCGGCCACGGGAGCTGCCGGTCACCGACCCGGACGCGACGGTGCTGGAGCTGGCCGCGCTGATGGCCCGCACGCACAGCCCGCTGGTGGCCGTGCTGGAGCAGGGCCGGCTGGCCGGCGCGGTCACGCTGCAGGCGCTGCTGGAGCGGGTGCTGGCCGGATGAGCGTGCTTGCCTGGGTGTCGGTGGCGGTGTTCGTGGGCGCGTACGCGCTGATCGCCACCGAGAAGATCCACCGGGTCGCCGCCGCCCTCGGCGGCGCCGGCATCATGCTGGCCATCCATGCCACCGACGCGGAAGCGGCGTTCTTCTCCGAGCACGCCGGCATCGACTGGAACGTCGTCTTCCTGCTGCTGGGCATGATGGTCATCGTCGGGGTGCTCAAGGAGACCGGCGTCTTCGAGTATCTGGCGATCTGGGCCGCCAAGAAGGCCCGCGGCCGGCCGTTCCGGCTGATGGTCCTGCTGGTGCTCATCACCGCGGGCGCGTCGGCGCTGCTGGACAACGTCACCACCGTGCTGCTGATCGCGCCGGTGACGTTTCTGGTGTGTGAGCGTCTGGCCCTGCCGGTGGCGCCGTTCCTCATCGCCGAGGCGATGGCCTCCAACATCGGCGGGGCCGCCACCCTGGTCGGCGACCCGCCCAACATCATCATCGCCAGCCGGGGGAACTTGAGCTTCAACGACTTCCTGGTGCACATGGCGCCCATGGTGATCGTGCTCATGGTCGTGTTCGTCGGATTGTGCTGGTTGATGTTCGGCCGCTCCTTCGCCTACGACCCCGAGCGGGCGTCGGCGATCATGGCGCTGGACGAGCGCGAGGCGATCGCCGACCGGCGGCTGCTGTGGCAGAGCCTGGCCGTGCTCGCTCTGGTGATGGCCGCCTTCGTGCTGCACCCGGTGCTGCACTACGAGCCGTCGGTGGTGGCGATCCTGGGCGCCGGGATCCTGGTGGCCGCCACCAAGGTCACCACCGAGCAGGCGATCGCCGAGGTGGAGTGGCCCACCCTGGTGTTCTTCGCCGGGCTGTTCGTCATGGTCGGCGCCCTGGTCGAGACCGGTGTCATCGGGCAGCTGTCGCAGGCCGCGGTGGATGCCACCGCCGGTCAGCTGGAGCTGACCACCATGGGCCTGCTGGGCGCCTCGGCCGGGCTGTCGGCCATCGTCGACAACATCCCCTACGTGGCGACCATGAGCCCGATCGTCGAGCAACTGGTCCAGGCCAACGGGGGCAACGAGACGGCCCAGGTGCTGTGGTGGGCGCTGGCCTTCGGCGCCGACCTGGGCGGCAACGCCACCGCGGTGGGCGCGGCGGCCAACGTGGTCGTGCTGGGCATCGCCGCGCGCAACCGCACGCCGATCAGCTTCTGGCAGTTCACCAAGTACGGCCTGATCGTGACGGTGGTGACCGTCACGCTGGTCGCGCCGTACCTGTGGCTGCGTTACCTGATGTGACCCGGTGCCTGCGGCCGCCCAGCCCTGCCGCGGGCACAGGCCGAGTACGACCCACCCGAGAACTTCGGTGCCGGGGGAAGGGCCGGCGTTGGCGGGCAACAGAAGCGATCCGTCCGCCGGTGACGGCGGGTGCGTTCAGCGGTTGTGATCGGCCCGCTGCCACCACGCCGCCGTGGCGAGCACACCGGTGATCCCGACGGCCGCCACCGGCAGGTAGCCGAGGATTCCGGGCGGGTCCTGATCCGCTCCGGCGATGCCGGCGTACAGTCCCGGCACCGACCAGGGGAAGTAGGCGCCGTAGCCGAGGGCGGCGATGACCTGGGTGCAGAACACGACGGCGAACATGACCCCGACCGCGGCCAGATACCCGCGCCCGACGCTGGCGGCCAGGGCGAACGGGGTGGTCAGCGCGCAGGCCATCACGGCCACCAGCAGGATGCGGACGATCCCGGTCGCCAGTGTCGGGGCCGAGGCGCCGGGCAGATGCAAAAACGCGCCGATGAGCAGGGCGAGCAGCACGGTCCAGAGGGCCAGCAGCACCGACCAGGCGGCCGCGACGGCGAACTTGGCGGTCACGACGGCGGTGCGGGAGGTGGGCAGGGCCAGCAGGTCCTTGGCGGTGCGGTCGCTGAACTCGCGACCGAACAGCCAGATGGCGATCAACCCGTAGATCAGCAGGCCGCCCACGCCGACCGCCTGCGCCAACAGGGCCAGGTAGCCGGGCCAGTCGGCCTCGGCTCCGCTGAGCTGCGCCTTGTCACCGATCAGGCCGAATGCGCGGGCCCGCTGTGGATCGGCCAGGATGAACATGAACAGCCCGCACACGGCGGCGGCGACGGTGAAGGCCAGCACCGACAGCCAGGGCAGGCGGCTGCGCCGCAGCTTGAGCAGCTCCGCCCAGAGCGCCTCACGCATCGTCGGCTCCGACCACGCGCAGGAAGTGGGTCTCCAGGTCTTCGACCTCCACCAGGAGCCGGGTGGGCGGATGCCCGGCCCGCACCAGCAGGGTGGCGACCCACGATCGGCCGTCCCTCCTACGAGGAGTGCGCGTGCCGGCTGCAGGAGCGATTCCTTGACCGTTATGGCGCACAGGTGCTGTATGCCGGGCGGGGCTCAACCGCACTGGTTGCGGAGGACGGCCGATCGTGGGTCGCCGTGCTGCTGGTGCGCTACCCCAGCCGTGAGGCCTTCAGCCGGATGGTCGCCGACCCCGAATACCAGCAGGTCACCTCCTGCGCACCCAGGCGTTGAGCGAGGCGGTCCTGCAGGCGACGGTTCCCTGGGAGTCCCCTGGCGCCTGAACACCGGCCTGCGGTATTCCAGGCCCCTCGTCCGGGTGGCCTGTGTCGGCGTCGACGTGGTTTCCAGCAGGCGTGGCTCCGGCTCCGCCGTACCAGGCCGTCGCATCGGGCAACGACCTGGTACGGCCGGTCCGCTCCGGCCTGCCGGCGTTGCCCGGTTCTAGGGCTGTCGGCCCAGATATCCGAGCAGCGCGGCGAAGGGCGCGGCGTCGGGGCCGACGGGGACGGGCTCGGCGAACCGGTCGCCATGACGCGGCCCGTCGCCGACTATCTGCTCGGCGAACCCCTGCACGGCCCGGACCACGGCGGCATCGGCGGGATACTCAACCCCGGCTCCGTGCGCGATGTCCCAGCCGTGCACGAGGGATTCGATCAGGCAGATCGAGGCGAGCCTCGATCCGGGCGCGGTCCCGCCGAGGAAGGGGACCTGCCGGGTCAGTGTGCCGGGCGTGCCGAACACCGCGATGGAGCGCGTGGCCACCGCCTGGAACGCCACGGCCGCATCGGCGCCCAGGTGGTCGGTGTCGGCCTGGTGCTGGGCGTCGACCTCGGCCGGGTCAGGGGTCTGCCCGTCGGCGATCCGGGTGATCAATGACAGAGCGCCGGTCAGGTGGTTGGCGGCCTGCCGCACCGTCCACTTGGCGCAGGCGCTGGGGGCGGTCCAGGCCTCGGCGGGGATGCACGCGAGCAGCTGCGTCGTCGTGGTGTAGCTGCGCTCCAGGAGATGGACGAGATCCGCTTCCTCGCCCGCCGCCATCGCCCGGCGCAGGTCCTCGGCGTCGTAGATCAGCTCGCCCGAGACGATGCGGCCGTCCCGGACGCGCAGCAGCTCGGCGGCGGTGAGGGTGCCGGGCAGCGGGTCCATCTGCCAGTCGATGACCGAGCAGACCAGGTCGCCCTCGGCGAACTGGTGGCGGACCTGGAAGTCCCGGACGGCGGCACCCGCTTGGCGGGCCATCGCCCGGAAGCCCTCGGCGTCGGTGAAGCCGGCCACCGGTCCGGTGAAGGTGAAGTCCTCGGCCAGCGGGACCTGGCTCATGTCGCCTGAGCGGTGTTGCCAGGCGTGGTAGTACTGCGCGACGAGAGCGCGAGCATCCATGGGGAGACCTCCGAGAAGTCGGGCCGCGACGCGGCCGGTCACCCAGATAGATCCCGGTGGCCGCGCGAACTCATCGCTCCGCGCCCGGCGGCGTGTTGACCGGTGTCACCGCTAGTCGCCCGGACCGGCCCGGCCCGCTCCGGGCGGGGGCCATGGTGGAGCGGGGTGCCCGCTTCCTCGGGCGCGGCTTCACCTGCCGGTATCTGGTGACCGCCTGCGAGCCGGACCACATCTGCATGCTTTCGGCCGGGCACCGCCGATCCGGGAGCGGTGCCCGTCATTCGGGCGGCAGGCTGAACCAGCCGAGCAGCCGGGCGTCGGGGAAGCCGGTGATCTCGGCCACTCCGGCCGGGGTGATCGTGAGCACCATGAGGCCGTAGCCGCGGCAGCGGCCGGTCTCGTCGGGCAGGTAGGCGGCCAGCGCGGGCTGGCGGTTGGCCGCGGTCTCCCGCAGGCGGATCCGGTCGAGCCGGCCCTGGGCCGGGACGGTGGCGAAGAACTCGGCGATCGCCGTACGGCCCCGGAACTCCACCGCCTCGGGCGGCATGCGCAAGATCGCGTCCTCGCGCAGCAGGGCGGCCAGCCCGTCGATGTCGCAGTTCTGCCAGGAGGAGACGAACCGCGCCAGGAGTCGCCGTTCGTAGTCGATGAGCGGGCGCTCGTGCGCGGAGGTGCGGGAGCGCAGAGTGGCCCGGCCGCGCTGCAGGGCGCTGTTGACGGCCGGGACGCTGGAATCGAGGAACGCGGCGACCTCGGTGGCGCTCCAGCACAGCACCTCGCGCAGCAGGACCACGGCACGCTGGGTGGCGGGCAGCAGCTGCAGGGCCGCGATGAAGGCCAGCGCCACGCTCTCGCGCTGCTCGGCCAGGGTGGCGGGGTCGAGCTCGTCCAGCAGGTGGTCGGGGTAGGGCTGCAGGTGGCCGACCTCGGCCAGGGTGGCGGGTTGGCGGCGGCGGCCCCGGATGGCTTTGAGGCAGGTGGTGGTGGCGATGCGGTACAGCCAGTGGTGCAACGGGGCCCGGCTCTGGTAGGTGTGCAGGCTCCGCCAGGCCCGCAGCAGGGTCTCCTGGAGGGCCTCCTCGGCCTCGTCGATCGAGCCGAGCATCCGGTAGCAGTGCAGGTGCAGCGCCCGGCGATGGGGTGCGAGCAGGGCACCGAAGGCCGCCTGGTCACCGGCTCGCGCGTCCGCGAGCAGGGCCGACGGCTCGGCGCCGGTCGTTTCGGCTACGCCCATGGCCGACAGCCTAAAGACTGGCTCTGACAGAACCGGTGGATGAGCCGTGCTCGCCCGGTCGGCGGCGATCACATTTCAGCGTCCGTCGACCACCATCACCGGGCAGGACGGATGGGCGCCGAACACCCCGGCTGAGGCGGGGCACCCGGTGTACGCCTCCATGCGCGCGAGCCAGAGCACCGCAACTGAGCCGTATCAGGTGCCGACGAGCATCCGACGAGCGACTACGGGACGGGATGG
>NZ_BOOJ01000086.1 GCF_016863175.1 Paraplanobispora siamensis | reverse complement strand
GTCAAACGAGATCATCTTGGCTGCCATACGGCTAGACCTCCCAAACACAGGGTGGCGTGCACCGGACCGAGTCGACGCCCGCGACGGCATACGGGCCCACGACTCCGTTCGGTGGGCCCCATCGCCTCGATCCAGGTTTGGCACTCTCGAACAGAGAGTGCCAACGAACTGTTTAGCACTCTACCCTGTCGAGTGCAAGCAACGACCATCCTGACCTGCACTCAGCCGAGAGCGAAGCAGGGCAAAGGGGGATCGACGGGAGATCGGCGGACAGCGAGCCCCGGAAACCCCGGAGGATCGCAAGACGGCGCCCCGGAAGCGCCCCCGGAAAACGCCGGAGGATCACAAGACGGCGTCCCCGGAAGCGTCCGGGGGTCAGAGAGCGGCGATCCCCGGAAAAGCGAGGACCCGGCCCGCCGGACGACGCGGCGGACCGGGCCTGTGCGCACGGTGGTCCGCACGGACTGCGCTGCCACGCGGACCACCCGCCGCGAGACTCCGGCGACGCGACGGAACGGCCGGCTCAGACGGTCCGGACGGATTCCGCCTGCGGGCCCTTCTGGCCCTGAGTGATCTCGAACTCGACCCGCTGGCCCTGCTCAAGTGCACGATAGCCATCCATCAGGATCGCGGAGTAATGGACAAACACATCCTTACCACCGTCTACCGCGATGAAGCCGTAGCCCTTGTCCGCGTTGAACCATTTGACGGTGCCCTGCGCCACTTCCGACTCCTCTTACCGGCCTTTGAGAACCGCGCCCATTCCACTCGCGCGACCCTCGATCTCCGCGGCGGGGAACCGCTACGTCGATCGTCCTCGACCATACCTGTGGGACACCGTGGGACAACAGAGTCAATCTAGGAAATGACGCTTTAAGAACGTTTTTAATACAGGAAAGAGTTTTGCTATCACAATTAGTTAGTTCAAGTTTGCATTATTTCCCGATGCCCCAGTTGTCAGTTCCCGCCGCAAAGCACGACACCCGTACAGGCAAGGGCCGGTACGGGTGTCGGGGAAGACGTCTCCAGGGACGCCGGATGACTGGTGGGCTCAGCCTCCGGCCACCGCCGGGATGATGGAGATCTGGACGCCGTCCGGGGTGGGAGTGTCCAGGTTGTCGGCGAAACGGACGTCCTCTTCTCCCACATAGACGTTGACGAAACGCCGGATCTTGCCCGTCTCGTCGAGAATGCGCGCTCCGATGCCGGGGAAGTCGGCGTCGAGCTTCTGCAGCACGTCCCGGAGGGTCGCACCCGAGCCGCTCACTTCGGCGGAGCCGTTTGTATAGGTGCGCAGAATCGTGGGGATCCGTACAGAAACGCTCATAGCCAAAGACCTTTCAGGAGTTCTTACGCGAAAGCCGCGCGGAATGCGTCGAGGGAGGGACGGATGACAGCGGTGGGACGCGCCCGGTCCGCCACCGCGTCAAGGGTCTTCAGACCGTCACCGGTGTTGAGGACCACCGTCTCGGCGTCGGGGTCGAGCCTGCCCTCGGCGACCAGCTTGCGGAGCACGCCGACGGTGACGCCGCCCGCGGTCTCGGCGAAGATGCCCTCGGTCCGGGCCAGCAGGTGGATGGCGTCGACGATCTCGGGGTCCGTGACGTCCTCCACCGCGCCGCCGGTGCGCCGGGCGATGTCCAGGACGTAGGGCCCGTCGGCCGGGTTGCCGATCGCCAGGGACTTGGCGATGGTGTCGGGCTTGACGGGACGGACCACGTCGTGGCCGGCCTTGTAGGCGGTCGAGACGGGCGAGCACCCCTCGGCCTGGGCGGCGAAGATCTTGTACGGCCGGTCCTCGACGAGACCGAGGGCGACCAGCTCCTTGAACCCCTTGTCGATCTTCGTGAGCTGGGAGCCGGACGCCACCGGGATGATGATCTGGTCGGGCAGCCGCCAGCCGAGCTGCTCGGCGATCTCGTAGGCCAGGGTCTTGGAGCCCTCGGCGTAGTACGGGCGGAGGTTGACGTTGACGAAGCCCCACTTGTCGCCCAGCTCGTCGCCGATGAGCTCGGAGCAGAAGCGGTTCACGTCGTCGTAGGTGCCCTCGATGCCGACGAAGCGCCCGCCGTACACCGAGGCCATGATGATCTTGGCCTCCTCCAGGTCGGCGGGGGCGAACACGCAGGCGTCCAGCCCGGCGCGGGCGGCGGCGGCGGTGACCGCGCCGGCGAGGTTGCCGGTGGAGGAGCAGGACAGGGTGTGGAAGCCGAAGTTGCGGGCCGCCTCGACGGCGATGGCCACCACGCGGTCCTTGAAGGAGTGCGTGGGGTTTCCGGAGTCGTCCTTCACGTGCAGGGAGCGGATGCCCAGCTCGCGGGCGAGGTTGTCGGCCTTGACCAGCTTGGTCCAGCCGGGGGCCATGTTGCGCTTGGCGGCCACGTCCGCCGGGACCGGCAGCAGGGAACGGTAGCGCCAGATGTTGGCCGGTCCTGCGGCGATCTCCTCGCGGGTCACCCGGGGGAACTCGTAGGCGATCTCAAGGGGGCCGAAACACTCGGGACAGGCGAAGCTGGGACCGAGTTCGGAGCGGGCGCCGCACTCCCGACAGGAGAGGGCTACGGCGGGGCCGAAGTCGAGTGACGTCGTGGTTTCAGCGGTTGCAAGCGCCATGAAGCGAGGCCTTTCCCTCATCTTCGTCCGCGACCACCTTGATCGCGGACCGGAATTGGCACCTGTCCCGGCCGACCTCGTCAGATCACGAGTCTTGAACCAGGAGGGTTGCCGGGGCTTCGCAGGGCCGGTCCCTCCACCCCTCTGGATGAGCAATATGCAGTTGTGATCCTGACAGGCAGGTCTCATGCACTCTACCTCGCCTTACAGCCTCCTTGACCACATGTCTCACTTCGCGAGACACAGCGTGTTATTTCCTGGACAGTAGGACCATGATCAGTCAGGCCGCGGCATCCGGGAAGCCGAAAGCCCTCGTCCACAACGTGTGGATAAACTCGGAAGGAGGCGGTGAGGCCGGGTGCGCGGGTCACGACGGCTGCCATCACCACCGGGGGGCGGCTGCCATCATCATCGGGTGCACGGTCCGCGTCCGTTTCCAGAGCTTGCGGGACGGTAGGTGATGGAAGAGCACCGGTTACGAAGACTGCGCCGGCGGGGGCACCGCGACGACCGTACGCGTCCTCCGGCCGCGCACGCTCCGACGAGGACACGCCACGCCCCGATGAGGACGCGCCACGCCCCGACGAGGACGCGCTCAGAACCCGTACGCGTCGCCCAGGGCTCCCTGGACGTATTTGCGGGCCTGGTGGATGCGGGACTTGGCGGTGCCGAGCGGGATGTTGAGCTGCTCGGCCACCTCGTTGTAGTCGAGCTGGCAGATGTCGCGCAGCACCAGCGCCTGGGCCAGCTCCGGCTTGTCGGCCTCCAGGGCCTCCATCGCGTCGAGCAGGTCCAGCCGGGAACCCGCGATCACGCTCACCCGGGCGACGTCCGGCTTCTGCAGCGGCAGCTCGTCGGAGCTCTGCTCGGCGGCCCGGCGCTTCAGCGAGCGGTAGGTGGTCCTGGCGCAGTTGGCGGTCACGATGTGCAGCCACGTGCTGAACCTGGCCCGGCCCTCGAAGCGGCCGATGTTGCGGGCCACCGCGAGCAGCGTGTCCTGGCACGCCTCCTCGGCGTCCTGGCGGTAGGGCAGGATCCGACCGCAGTGCCGCATCACGTCGGGCTCGATGCGCTTCAGCAGCTCGCCCAGCGCACGGTGGTCGCCGCGGGCGGCCGTGCGGGCCAGTTCCTCGGTCGTCTCGTCCAGCGCCATCGCGAGCCCCCATCAGCGGTCACAGTCGCTGCACATCCTATGGTCGAAGGTCATGGTTGGTTAACCTTCGTGGCAAGCACGTTCGCAGGCGAGGGAACCACATGAACTCGATTCTGGTGGCCTCCAACCGTGGCCCCTTCTCGTTCACCACCTCCGAAAGCGGCTCCCTGTGCATGCGCAGGGGCGGCGGCGGGCTGGTGTCGGGCCTGTCCGAGGTGGCCAAGGACCTCAACGTCCTGTGGGTCTGCGCCGCGCTGTCCGACGGCGACCGCGCCGCCGTACGGCAGGCGCCCGGCGGCCGGCTCGACCACGCCGGCTACGACACCGGGGCCCTGCGGATGCTCGACATCCCGCCGGCCACCTTCCACCGGGCCTACAACGCGGTGGCCAACTCCACCCTGTGGTTCGTCAACCACCTGCTCTACGACATCCCCAACACGCCGAACTTCGACGCCCGCTTCCGCAGGGAGTGGGAGTCCTACCAGTCCTACAACGCGGCGTTCGCGCTGGCCCTGGCCGAGGAGGCGGCGCACGGGGCCCGGGTGATGGTGCAGGACTACCATCTGACCCTCACCCCGGCCATGCTCCGGGTCGAGCGCCCCGACCTGCGCATCTCGCATTTCTCGCACACCCCGTGGGCCCCTCCCGAGTATTTCTCCCTGCTGCCCGACGCCGTGGCGGTGGAGGTCCTCGAAGGGGTCCTGGGCGCCGACCACGCGGGCTTCCTGACCGCGCGCTGGGCCGGCGGGTTCATGGACTGCTGCGAGCGGCTGCTGGGCGCCGAGGTCGACCGCGTGAGCCGTACGGTCACCTACGGCGGCCGCACCACCCGGATCGGCGTGCACGGGCTGGGCGTGGACGGCGAGGCGCTGTGGGCGCGGGCCAGCGAGCCCGACGTCGAGTCCCACATGGCGGCCCTGCGCGACCAGGTCGGCGACCGCAAGCTGATCGTCAGGATCGACCGGACCGAGCTGTCCAAGAACATCGTCCGCGGCCTGGGCGCCTACCGGGAGTTCCTCGACACCCATCCCGAGTGGCACGGCCGCGTCGTGCACCTGGCCTTCGCCTATCCGTCCCGGCACGACCTGCCCGAGTACCGGGAGTACACCGCGGCGGTGCAGCGCTGCGCCAAGGAGATCGAGGACAAGTACGCCACCGAGGACTGGGACCCGCTGATCCTCAACGTGAACGACGACTATCCGCGCTCCCTGGCGGCCTACCGGCTGGCCGACGTGCTGCTGGTCAACCCGACCCGGGACGGCATGAACCTGGTGGCCAAGGAGGGCCCCATCCTGTCGCCGAACAGCGTGCTGGTGCTCTCACGCGAGGCGGGCGCCGCCGTCGAGCTGGGCGAGCACGCCCTGGTGGTCAACCCCTACGACGTCTCGGCCACCGCCGCCGCGCTGTACCAGGGCCTGGTCATGCCCGAGGAGGAGCGGGTGCGGCGCGGCGCCCGGCTGGCCGCCGCGGCCACCGCGCTCCCGCCGCACCGCTGGTTCTCCGAGCAGCTCGCCGCCCTCAAGTGACCCGGCGGGGAGCGTCCGGCGACCACCCGGTGGGGCGTTCATCCAGGTGAGATAGTTTTTCGTGGACATTTCAACTTTTCGTCCACTCGGGGGAGAATCAGGTGGCCACCACTGCGCCTGTCCGGTTGATCCGCGATCGCGCCACCTGGCTGATCTACCTCCAGCTCGGCGCCTTCGCCACCTACCTGTACGGCCTCAGCGCGGTCCTGCCGCTGCTCCGCCTCGACCTCGGGATCACCCAGGCGGTCGCCGGGCTGCACGGCACCGCGATGGCCGTCGGCGCCGTCCTCACCGGGCTCGCGCTCCCCTGGCTGACCCGCAGGATCGGCCGGCGGGCCGTCACCTGGACCGGCCTGGCCGGGATGAACGTGGGCGTGCTGCTGGTGATCTTCGGCCACGCCCTGCCGGTCACCCTGCTCGGGTACGGCGTCGCCAGCGGGATGGCCTCGATCACCCTGTACTCCAGCATGGCCGCGCTCGACGACCACCACGGCCCGGCCGGTCCCGCGGCGATCAGCGAGGCCAACGCCCTGGGCGTGACCGTGGGCGTGGCGGTGCCGTTCGTGATCAGCTTCGCCGCGCAGAGCGCGCTCGGCTGGCGGGCGGCGCTGCTGATGAGCCCGATCGCGACGGTGCTGCTCGCCCTGGCCATGGGCCGCGTCTGGATTCCCGAGCGGGACGGCGCGGGGGCCTCCCCGGCCGCGGCGGAGGGCACGGGCCGCTACGGCCGGCGCTTCCACCTGGCCGCCACCGTGCTGTTCTGCTGCGTCGCGATGGAGTTCTGCTTCAACCTGTGGGCGGCGAAGCTGGTCTCCGACCGGACGGGCCTGTCGGCCGCGGTGGCGGCGACCGCGCTGACCGCGTTCACGGCCGGCATGGCGGCCGGGCGGTGGGGCGGGGCGCGCCTGGCCCTGCGGATATCTCCCGCGCCCCTGTTCGTCGGCGCCCTCGTGGTCACCGGCGCGGGATGGGCGATCTTCTGGGTGAGCGGCAACCCCGCGCTGTCCTACACGGGCCTGGTCCTGGCCGGCGCCGGGGTCTCCCTGCACTTCCCCCTGGCGCTCTCGCGCGTGCTCGCCGCCTCCGGCGGCCGCCCCGACCGGGCCTCGGCCACGGCCTCGATCGTCTCCGGCGTCGCGATCGGCGTGGGACCGTTCCTGCTGGGCGCCCTGGCCGACGGCTTCGGCACCTGGCAGGCGTTCCTCATGGTCCCCGCCCTGATCGGCCTGGCCGTGGGCGGGATCCTGGCGGGCGGCCGGTAGCGATCGCCGTCCGGCCGTCCCGCCGCGGGTCGGTCAGCTCCAGGTCGCCTTCTTCAGGATGTTCGACAGGCCCGGGGTGTTCCACACGTCCACCACGAGGATCTTCGAGGTGGGCAGGAACCACTCGCGCTGGTTGAAGGTCGCCGTCTGCTCGCCGTTGCCGTGCTTGACGCAGCGGCCGAACCAGGACACGTACTTCGCCTTGTGCCCCCGGCCGACCTGGCGCACGCCGAGCGCGGTCGGCTTGCCGATGACCTGGCCCGTCTTGGCGCTGAAGGGGCAGGCCTGCACGTCGCTGGCGGGGTAGAACGGCTGGTCGCCCTTGTAGGCGCCGAAGCCCTCCTTGCCGTACTTGATGGCCTTCGGGCCGAGGATCCAGAAGCCGTCACACTTCGGGGCGAAGTAGGCGGGCGTGTCACAGCGGCCGCTCGTCACCAGCATCCAGTCGCCGTCGCGGTGCACCTCCCAGCTGGACGGAACCTTCAGGTTCATGCCGCGGAAGGAGACGGTCTTCACGCCGGAGGCGGTGGAGACCTGGGACGCCGAGGAGGCGGAAGCCGTCGTGGGAGCGGTCAGGACGGCGGCGCCGGCCAGGGCGGCGAGGACGATGGTGCGCTTTCTCATACCGCAGAAGCTATCGAGTCCCACTTGCCACTGACTTAACGGCCGTTTGATGGCCGTGCTGCGCACGGCGGCTCGGGGGCTTCCTGATCCGGCTCCCGCCCTCGCGTCAGCGGGATTCGAGGGTGGTGGCGATGGAGTCGAGGAGGTCGATCACTCCGGCGGGGCCGTCGACGACGATGTCGGCCTCGACGGTGAGCTCGGGCGAGCCGCTGAAGACCGTCACGCCGGGCAGGCCGCAGGAGCGTACGGCCTCGAAGGCGGCCACGTCTCCCAGGTCGTCACCGGCGAACAGCACCGCGCGGGCCGAGCGTTCTTGCAGGAAGGCGTTCAAGGTGGTGCCCTTGTTCGTGCCGGGGGGCCGCAGTTCCAGCACGAACTTGCCCGGCTCGACCGCCAGCCCGGTCTCGGCGGCGAGCATGGTGACCGGCGCGCGCAGCGCGTCGAGGGCGGCCTGGGGCTGCGGGGCCCGCCGGGTGTGCACGGCCACCGCCCGGCCCTTGTCCTCGATCCTGACCCCCTCGAAGGGGGCGACGAGCCCGGGCAGCTCGGCCCTGACCCGCCCCAGGCCGGGGTGGACCGGCGGGGTGGCGAGCACGCCCCCCTCCCAGCGTTCGAGGCCGTAGTGGCCGAGCACGACCAGCCCCGGCACCTTGTCCAGGGAGCCGTACTCGACGGCCGTCGCCGCGGGACGGCCGGTGATGACCACGAGGGAGCCGACCAGGTCACCGAGCCTGGCCAGCACCCCAGGACCGGCCGGGTGGATCCTGGCCGCCTCGGGGTCGGACACGATCGGGGCGAGCGTGCCGTCGAAGTCGAGGCCGATCACCGATCCCGCGGGATCGGTCAGGATCGCTTCCAGTCCTTCGGTCATTCGATGTGGTCCCGTTCCTGTGAGTCCCTGTTCCCCGTCCCGTGAGACGCCCCCGGGCCTACCCCATGATCAGGGCCGTAAGCCCAGCCGGCGGGCGGCCCGGTCGCGCCTGCGGGACTCGCGGAGCCGGCGCAGGCGCTTGACCAGCATCGGATCCTGGGCGAGGGCCTCGGGTCTGTCGATGAGTTCGCTGAGCAACTGGTAGTAACGAGTGGCGGAGATGTCGAAGACCTCGCGGATGGCCTGCTCCTTGGCGCCCGCGTAGCGCCACCACTGGCGCTCGAAGGCGAGCAGCTCCTTCTCCCTTTCCGTCAGAGCCCGCAAGGCCGGTTTCTGGGCAGCACTGTCACCGGGAATCGGCGCAGTGTCCATTGGCGGTCCTCCTCGGTCCGGCATACGGTGATCGCACCGTGCGCACGCGGCCCGAAGCCAGGATAGTCGGGAATTTCCGGCTGTTCATGACGGATGTGGGGACGTACAGTCACCAGATGTGACCTCTGTCATCACCCTCCTCACTGACTATGGCCTGGAAGACGGCTACGTCGCCGCGTGCCACGGCGTGATCGCCAGGATCGCGCCGCAGTCCCGGATCATCGACGTCTGCCATCTGGTCCCCTCCGGCGACGTACGGCGTGGCGCGGCGATCCTGGCGCAGACGGTCCCCTACCTCCCGGCCGGAGTCCACGTCGCGGTGATCGACCCCGGTGTCGGCGGCTCGCGCCGGGCGGTGGCGGTGGAGGCGGGCGACCACGTGTTCGTCGGCCCGGACAACGGCGTGCTGTCGTGGGCGGTCCAGGCCGTCGGCGGCGCCTTGGCGGCCTACGAGCTCGGCAACGAGGACTTCTTCCTCAAACCGGTCTCCCCGACCTTCCTCGGCCGCGACGTCTTCGCGCCCGTGGCCGCCCACCTGGCGACAGGCCGCGAGCTCGCGGAGCTGGGACCCCGGGTCCCGGTGGAGCGGCTGGTCACCTTCCCCGCGCCGACCTCGACGATCAGCGAGGGCGTGGTGGAGGGCGAGGTCCTGTCGGTGGACCACTACGGCAACGTCCAGCTGTCGATCAGCGCGGGCGACCTGGTCACCCTGGGCGCCCGCCCGGGGACCACGCTGGCCGTACGGCTCGGCAGGCGGCAGATCTCCGTGCCCTTCCGCGAGACGTTCGCCGCGGTGGCCCCGGGCGAGGTGGTCGCCTTCACCGACTCGGCCGGCCTGCTCGCCCTGGCCATCAATTCCGGCGACGCCTGCCAGCGTCTCGGCCTGCCTCCCGGAGCCCATGTGCGGATCCACCCGGCTCCCTGAAACGGGCGGAGGGCGGGCCGGACGGGCGAAAAAGGAGGCCGGCGCGAGAACGCGCGGAACGATGTTCGCACGCGACGGAAAAGGACCGTTCCATTTACCCACCGGAGCGCTTTTCAGCACCCCTTCCCAGTATTTAAGGGATTGTTGCCGCTAAAGCGACTAACCGCCCGTATCGGTCTGTTTACTGAAAGCACCGGATTGCGATTGGGAACGCGTGTCAGAATCCCCATCTGACCTGTCCCCCTCCTGGTGAGGTCGCCGTGTTCTGCACGCGCGCGCTCGGCGCGACCCTGACCGTGATCACTCTCACCGCCTTCGCCTGGCCCGCGGTCCGGGGGCCGGACGATCCACCGGATCCCGGCGGCACCCGGAGCCGCCAGTGGGCTCTGGCCCCGCTCGATGCCCAGCAGGCATGGCGGACGACCCGCGGTGAGGGCGTGGTCGTAGCGGTGCTGGACACCGGCGTCAACGGCGACCATCCCGACCTGGCCGGCGCGGTGGTCGACGGCCCCGATCTGACGGGCGCGGCGCGCACGGACTCCCTGTGGGGCCGGCACGGGACGGCCATGGCCAGTCTCATCGCCGGACGTGGGCGCGGCACGGACCGATCCCGAGGAGTGATCGGGATCGCCCCCGGCGCGACGATCCTGTCGGTCCGGATCGCCCTGGAGAACGACGACCCCCGGCGCGCCCGGTTCCGCGAGGGGGACGGGCGGTCGCTGGCCCGGGGCATCCGCTACGCCGTGGACCACGGCGCCCGCGTCATCAGCATGTCGCTGGGCTGCGGCGGCAGCGAGTGGAAGGGGACGGCGGCCGAGCAGAAGGCGGTGCGCTACGCGCTCGGCCGGGGAGCGGTGCTGGTGGCCTCCTCCGGCAACGACGGCGCGGGCCCGAACCGCAGGAACTTCCCCGCGGCCTACCCCGGCGTGATCTCGGTGGGCGCGGTGGACGAGAAGATGCGGGTGGCGCCCTTCTCCAACCGTCAGCGCTACCTGTCGGTGGTCGCCCCCGGCACCGGGATCATCACCGCCGACGGATCCCGCTCGTACGTGATCGGGGACGGCACCAGCTCGGCCGCCGCCATGGTCTCCGGGATCGCGGCGCTGATCAAGGCGGAGTTCCCCGCGATGAGCCCGGCACAGGTCCGCCGCGCCATCGAGCGCGGCACCACCCACGCCCCCGCCGGGGGGCACGACAGCGCCTACGGTCACGGGGTGGCCAACGCCGTCCGGGCGCTGGAGCAGGCGGCCAGGTCCCAGCGGCGGTCGCTCAGGGCCACGGCCCCCCGCCGGGTCCCCGGCGGCGCCGTCCGGGAGACCGCGACCGGCCCCGTGAGCGGCGCGTCCACCGGCCCGGGGAGCGGCGAGGGGATCGGGCCACGCCAGATCGTCTGCGCTCTCCTGGTCCTGCTCGTCCTGTCCATGTCCGCCCGCCGGCTGCTCAGGGGCCGCCGCTGCTCCTACCGGCCGCCGCCGGCCGACTCCGAGCACTAGACCCCGGGCACCGCCCCCGGCCCCGGACGCCGAGGGGATGTTACCGAGCAAGCGCTTGTGTCATATTGGGCCCATGCCCATACCTGCCATCGACGGCTGGTTCGTCGTCGACGACGGTGTCGCCCACCTGCTGGGCACCCGCTGCGCCGACTGCCGGACCGTCCACTTCCCGCCCCAGACCGGCCTGTGCCGCAATCCCCGCTGCTCGGGCGAGGACCTGGCCGAGACGCGGCTGTCCCGGCGGGGCACCGTGTGGTCCTACACCAACGCCTGCTACCCGCCGCCGGCCCCCTTCGCGGCCGCGGAGCCGTACACGCCGGTGACCCTGGCGGCGGTGGAGCTGGCCGAGGAGGGGATCGTGGTGCTCGGCCAGGTCAAGGACATGACCGTGGACGACCTGCACGTCGGCATGGAGCTGGAGCTGACCTCGGGCCCGCTCGCCGACGGCCCGGAGGTCTGGATGTGGGGCAGGCCATGAGCGTCGTCGTCGCGGGCGCGGGCATGCATCCGTGGGGCAAGTGGGGCCGCCCCTTCGTCGGCTACGGCGTGGCCGCGGCCCGGGCGGCGCTGCGCGACGCGGGCCTGGAGTGGACCGACGTGCAGTTCCTGGTGGGCGCCGACACGATCAGGAACGGCTATCCCGGCTTCGTCGCGGGCGCCACCTTCGCCCAGGCGCTCGGCTGGACGGGCGCGCGGATCGCCTCCTGCTACGCGGCGTGCGCCTCGGGCGCGCAGGCGCTCGACATCGCGCGCACCCGGATCCTGGCCGGACTCTGCGACGTGGCGCTGGTCGTCGGGGCCGACTCCACGCCCAAGGGCTTCTTCACGCCGGTGGGCGGCGACCGCCCGGACGATCCGGACTGGCTCCGCTTCCGGCTGCTCGGCGCCACCAACCCGGCCTACTTCGCGCTGTACGCGCGCAGGCGGATGGCCCTGTACGGCAGCACGCCCGAGGACTTCGCCGCCGTCAAGGTCAAGAACGCGCTGGCCGGTTCCCTGAACCCGAACGCGCGCTACCGGGCGACCGTGACCGCCGAGCAGGTGCTCGCCTCCCCGATGGTGGCCGACCCGCTGCGGCTAATGGACATCTGCGCCACCTCCGACGGGGGCGCCGCGGTGGTGCTGGTCTCCCCGGAGTACGCCCGCCGCCGCGGGCTGGACGCGACGGTGCGCATCGCCGCGATCTCGACCGTCACCCCATCATTCCCCAACACCGTACTCGAACTGCCCTGCTTCGCCACCGACTCGACCGCGGCCGTGCCGCCCCCCGAGCGGACCTTCCGCGCCTCCATCGCCCACGCCGCCTACGAGGAGGCGGGCCTGGACCCGGCGGACCTGTCGTTCGCCGAGGTCTACGACCTGTCCACCGCGCTGGAGCTCGACTGGATCGAGGACGTGGGCCTGGCCCCGCCGGGTGAGGCAGACAAGCTGCTGCGGGCCGGGGACACCGCGCTCGGCGGCCGGATCCCGATCAACCCCTCCGGCGGGCTCGCCTCCTTCGGCGAGGCCATCCCGGCGCAGGCGCTAGCGCAGGTGTGCGAGCTCACCTGGCAGCTGCGAGGTACAGCGGGCGCCCGTCAAGTGGTCAACGCCAGGGCTGGTCTGGCCGCCAACCAGGGTCTGTTCGGTCATGGCTCGGCCATCATCGCCACTGTGTGACGCGCCGTCGGGTCCCGATCGCCGGTGCGCGCCCATACTGCTATGCGCCAATGCGTAGTCAGATGGGCGCGCACCGCGGTCATACCCGCGTGCCGAGCCCGGGATTCCTTCGGGGGAAGAACACTATGATCCGTCGCATCATCGCCGCCTCAGCCCTCGCCTGCCTCGCCGTCGCGGGCACGGCCGCCGTCGCCTCCGCCGCAGACTCCGCCCCCGACTACGGCCAGTCCATGGCCGAGACCCCGATCGGCGGCCTCCTCAGCGGCAGCGGCGGCCTGCTGGGCGGCGGCAACCCGATCGGCGGCCTGCTGGGCGGTCTGCTGAGCGCCCTGAAGGCCGGCTGATCGGTCAGAACGAGGGCATCACGTCGTGCACCTGCGCGAAGTGACAGGCGCTCTCGTGCCAGGTACCCGGCCGCAGCTGTAGCAGCGGCTCCTGCTGGGCGCAGATGTCCTGCGCCTTCCAGCAGCGGGTACGGAACCGGCAGCCCGACGGGGGGTCGGCCGGGGAGGGCGGGTCGCCCTGCAGGACGATCCGCTCGCGCCGCTCGCGGCCGTCCGGGTCGGGGACCGGGGCCGCCGACAGCAGCGCCTGGGTGTAGGGGTGGGCGGGCTGGCTGTAGATCTCGGCGTCCCTGCCCAGCTCGACCATCTTGCCCAGGTACATCACACCGACGCGGTCGGAGATGTGGCGCACCACCGACAGGTCGTGGGCGATGAAGACGTAGGCCAGGCCCAGCTCCCGCTGCAGCCGCGCCAGCAGGTTGATCACCTGGGCCTGGATCGACACGTCCAGCGCGGAGACCGGCTCGTCGCAGACGAGGATCTGCGGCTGGAGCGCCAGCCCGCGGGCGATGCCGATGCGCTGGCGCTGGCCGCCGGAGAACTGGTGCGGATAGCGGTTGACGTCGTCGGGGTTGAGGCCCACCAGTTCCAGGAGGGCCTGGACCCGGCGGCGGCGGTCGCCCTTGGGCGCCGCGTCCGGGTGGATCTCGTACGGCTCGCCGACGATGTCGCCGACGGTCATCCGCGGGTTCAGCGAGGTGTACGGGTCCTGCATCACCATCTGGATGTTGCGGCGGACCCGCTTGAGGTCCGCGCCCTTGACGTCGGCGATCTCCCGGACGGTGGGGCGGACCCGCTTGAGGTCCGCGCCCCTGGCGCCGGCGATCTCCCGGCCGCAGACGCGCACCGAGCCGCCGGTCGGCCGCTCCAGCCCCATCAGCAGCTTGGCCAGCGTGGACTTGCCGCAACCCGACTCCCCCACGATGCCGAGCGTCTCACCGCGGCGCAGGTCGAAGGAGATCCCGTCCACGGCCTTGATCACACCGACCTGCCTGCGGAAGATCGCGCCCTCGGTCAGCGGGAAGTACTTGACCAGGTCGCGGACCTCCAGCACCGCGTCACCCGTGGCTGCCATCGAGGACCTCCCTCCAGTAGTGGCAGGCGCTGCCCCGCGTCGGGCCGATCCGGTACAGCGGCGGCGCCTCGGTGGTGCAGTTGTCCTGACGGTAGGGGCAGCGCGGGGCGAAGGCGCAGCCCGGCGGCATGTCGAGCAGGTTGGGCGGCGTCCCGGAGATGGCGTACAGCTCCCGGCCCTTGCGGTCGACGCGGGGGATCGACTTCAGCAGCCCCTTGGTGTACGGGTGGGCCGGGGTCCGGTAGACGTCGTGCACGAGGGCGTTCTCGACGATCCGCCCGCCGTACATGACGACGATCTTGTCGGCCACGTCGGCCACCACGCCGAGGTCGTGGGTGATCAGGATCATGCCCATGCCGCTGTCACGCTGCACCTCGGCCAGCAGTTCCATGATCTGGGCCTGCACGGTCACGTCGAGCGCGGTGGTCGGCTCGTCGGCGATCAGCACCTCGGGGTCGAGGGCGATCGCCATGGCGATCATTATGCGCTGACGCATGCCGCCGGAGAACTGGTGCGGATAGTCGTGCAGCCGCTGCCGCGCGCCCGGGATGCGGACCCGGTCCATCAGCTCGACCGCCCTGGCCTCGGCGTCGCGCCGGGACGTGCCCTGGTGCACGCGGAACATCTCGGCGATCTGCGAGCCCACGGTGAACACCGGGTTCAGCGCGGACAGGGCGTCCTGGAAGACCATGGCGATGCGCCGGCCGCGCACCTGGGCGCGCGCGTCCTCCTTCAGCCGCAGCAGGTCGGTGCCCCGGAAGCGGATGCGTCCCCGGGGGATGCGGGCCTGGGGGGCGTCGAGGATGCCCATGATCGCCTGCGCGGTCACCGACTTGCCCGAGCCGGACTCGCCGAGCACGGCCAGCGTCTCACCGGGGTTCAGCGCGTAGCTGACCCCGTTGACCGCCTTCACGGTCCCCCGCCGGGTGGCGAACTCCACGTGCAGGTCGTCCACGGCCAGCAGCGGCTCGGTGCCCGTGACGCCGCGGACCGGGTCCGGGATCCCCCAGGCCGGAATCGGCGGTGTCGACTGGTTCACGGCTTCCCCCTACCGCAGCTTCGGATCCAGGGCGTCGCGCACCGCGTCGCCCAGCATGATGAAGGCCAGCACCGTGACGCTCAGGAACGCCGCCGGGAACAGCAGCGGGCTCGCCGCCTCCAGGAAGCGCGGCCGGGCGTCGGCGATCATCAGCCCCCAGGAGATCTCGGGCGACTGGATGCCCACGCCCAGGAACGACAGCCCGGCCTCGGCGGCGATGAACACGCCGAGGTTGATCGTGGCGACCACGATCACCGAGGCCATCGAGTTGGGCAGGACGTGCCGGAACATGATCCGCCGGTTGGAGGCGCCGAGCGCCCGTGCCGCGATCACGTAGTCCTGGCTCTTGGCGGTGATCACCGCGGCCCGCATGATGCGGAAGGTCATCGGCCAGGCCAGTACGGCCAGCGCGAGCGTGACGGTCCACACCGTGCCGGCGCGGAAGACCGCCAGGATCAGCAGCGCGCCGAGCACCGACGGGATGGCGAAGAAGACCTCGGTCACCCGCGACAGCAGCGCGTCGGGCAGGCCGCCCCTGAACCCGGCCACCAGGCCGAGCAGGCCGCCGACCGCGACGGTCGCGACGGTGGTGCACAGGCCCACGAGCAGCGAGTTGCTCGCGCCGTACACGGTGCGGGCGTAGGTGTCGCAGCCCTGGTTGTCGGTGCCGAACCAGTGCAGGGCGCTGGGGGCCTGGCGGGCGTCCCCGAGCCGGCAGGTCGAGGCGTCGTAGGGGTCCACCGAGGTGAACAGGCCGGGGGCCACGGCCATCAGCAGGATCACACCGATCAGCACCGCCGAGGCGATGAACAGCGGGCGCCGCCGCAGGTCCTGCCAGGCGTCGCTCCACAGGCTGGCGGGCTTGGCGCCGCCGGCCGTCCTGCCGCCCCTTGAGGACCCGGACCGAGGCTTCGACGGGGGCCGGGAGAAGGACTTGGCGTGCTTGGCGTGCCTGGCCCTCGGGGCCGCGGTGTCACTCATAGCGAATCCTCGGGTCGAGCACGGCGTACAGCAGGTCGACGATCAGGTTGGCCAGGATGTAGACGAGCACCAGCAGCGTCACGATGCCCACGACCACGGGCTGCTGCCGCTCGTAGACCGAGCGGAACAGCTCCTGGCCGATGCCCGGCAGGTTGAAGATCGTCTCGGTGATGACCGCGCCGCCCATCAGCGTGCCGAGGTCGGCGCCGAGATAGGTCACCAGCGGGATGAGCGCGTTGCGCAGCGCGTGCCGCCCGACGACCCGGCGCCGCGGCATGCCCTTGGCCACCGCGGTGCGGATGTAGTCGGCGCGCAGGGTCTCGGCGAGGCTGGTCCTGGTCAGCCGGGTCAGGTAGGCGATCGACGTCCCGGCCAGCACGAAGGCCGGCAGCAGATAGCTGTGCAGCCCGTCCGCCACGCCCGAGATCGGGAAGAACTCGATCCCGGTGCTCTGCTTGAGCTTGACGCCGAGCAGCAGCTGCAGGACGAACCCGGTGACCAGGGTGGGCACCGAGATCAGCACGAGCGTGGAGGCGAGCACCATCGTGTCCTGCGCCCTGCCGCGGCGCAGCGCCGCGTACAGCCCGAGGCCCACGCCGATGACGGCCTCCATCACCAGGGCGGTGAAGGCGAGGTTCAGCGTGACCTGGAACTTGCTCGCGATGATCGAGGAGACCTCGACGCCCGCGAAGGTCCTGCCGAAGTTCCCCTGGAACGCCCCGGAGATGTAGTGCCAGTACTGGACGATGAAGGGGTCGTTCAGGTGGTACTGCTCGCGCATCGCGTTGACGACGTTCTCGGGCGCCCGCTTGTCGCCGTACATCGACGCGATCGGATCGCCGGGTAGGGCGAAGACGATGGCGTAGATGAGCAGTGTGGCGCCGAGCAGTACGGGGATCGCCTGGAGCAGACGCCGGAGGATGTAGCGGCCCATGACAAGCCTCTCGTACAGCCCCGCCGGGCCTCCCGGGTCGCGGGAGCGCCCGCGGCGGGGCGGGACCTGATGGGGCCGGGCGGTCGGCCGCCCGGCCCGGGGGAACCTGTCAGACCACCTTCTCGACCTGGGCCCACTCGACCTGGTTGAGGAGGTTGATCTTGACGCCCCTGACGTTCTCGGAGAAGGCCGCGTTCATCCGGTAGTAGAAGATCGGGATCATCGGCAGGTCGCGCAGGAGCAGGTCGTCCGCCTTCTGGTAGTACTTCAGGCTCTCCTCCATGGTGGCCGCGGTGTCACCCTTGACCAGGAGCTCGTCGAACTCGGGGTTGGAGTAGCCCGTGTAGTTGGAGCCGTCCTTGATCGCACCGGTGGAGAAGACCGGGGTCAGGTAGTTCTCCGGGGACGGATAGTCGATCAGCCAGCCCGAGCGGAACATGCCGGTGTACTTCTTGGCGTCCAGCTCGTCCAGGATCTGCTGGAACTTCTCGAACGGGGTGACGTTGACCGTGATCCCCAGGTTGGAACGGAGGTTGTTGGCGACCGCCTCGATCCACTCCTTGTGCCCGTTGTCCATGTTGGAGCCGAGCTCCAGCGTCTTGGGCCCGTTCGCCTCGGCGTAGAGCTTGCGCGCCGCGTCCGGGTCGTAGACGCACGCCTTGCACGCGCCGGGGCGGTAGCCGTCGAGCAGCGGGTTGAGGAAGTCGTCGGCCGGGGCGCGCGTGCCGGAGAAGACCGTCTCGGTGATGGTCTTGCGGTCGATGGCCATCGAGATGGCCCGGCGCAGCCGGATGTCGTCGTAGGCCCGGCTCGCGATCGTCGGGAAGCCGATGTAGCCGATGGCCGCGTCGGCCTGGTCGATGTAGCGCTCGCCCAGTTCGGCCTTCGCGGTCGAGATCGCCGCGGGGGGCAGCTGCTCCTGGATGTCCACGCTGCCGGCCTGGAGGTCGTTCCAGGCGGTCTCGGCGCTGGTGTAGACCTTGAACTGCAGCTTCTCGAACTTCGGCTTGTCGCCGGGGAAGTCCTTGAACAGCGACAGGTTGATCGTCTGGTCGGTGCCCTTGTTGTAGGGCGCGTCCATCTTGAACAGCCCCTGGCCGATCGGCTTCTTCATGTAGGCATCGGTGATCTTGCCGGTGCCCTCGTCGAAGGCCGCCTTGGGCAGCGGGTAGAAGGCGGTGTAGCCCAGCATGGTGCCGAACTGCGAGAACGGCTGGGAGAGCGTGACGCGGAAGGTCGTCTCGTCGACGGCCTTCAGGCCGCTCATCTCCTTGGTGGAGGGGGTCTTGCCCTCACCCGGGTTGAGGTCCGCGTAGCCCTGCACCCGGCCGAAGAAGTAGTTGGCGCTCTGCGCGTTCTCCTGGTTGGCGGCGTAGTTCCACGCGTCGACGTAGTTCTGGGCGATCAGCGGCTCACCGTTGTGCCACTTGTAGCCCTCCTTGATCTTGATCGTCCAGACCTTGTTGTCGGACGTCTTGATCGAGTCGGCGACGTGGTTGACGACTTCCTTGTCGTCGTTGTACTTCACCAGCGGAGCGAAGACCGCGGCCATGACCTCGGCGCCCTCGGACTCGACGGTGTCACCGGGAGAGAACAGCTTCTGCGGCTCACCGATCTTCATGCGCACGGCCTCGGCACCGGAGGCCTCGCCCGTGGAAGTGGCGTTGCCGCAGGCGGCGAGTGCCAGAGCGAGCAATGTTGTGCCGGCGACGAGCTTCGCACCCTTGATGACACGCATTTGTGGTGAATCCTCCCTTTACAGGTGAGCGCCGACATTGAGCTCCGTTGCCCGGGCCGGCCTCGCGGAGGATGCGCGTTCCCCCGGTTCCCACTGGCCCGGCAGACGTGCTGACGCCACACCAGTCGGACGCGACTATCCCGTACGGCCCCACACCGAGTCGTCTCCGTGTTGTTGCAGTTCGATTACGCATGTGCCGATACGCGTCATACGGTGACCAAACCACCCACACCGCGTCACCAAACCCGCCTAAAGCGGACATTAGCCCACATGTGGTACAGCAATGGTCACGTCAACATACCTCCCTGGCCAGAGTGGCCGCGCCATTACTGCCCCAGTGCCTCCGGCTGGGCTACCGTTGACCCGATCGCGGGGGTCAGAGGGCGGGGGGAGATCCACACAATTGCCGTGGAACCTCTCATCTCAGAGCTCCGTCCAAGGTGCGGCGGGACACCGCCGCAGGCACGTCACCCACCCACATCCAATAGAGTCCATGCCATGAGCCAGCCGGAATCCGCCACCGCGGACGCCCAGGCGGGCGGCCCGAGTGACGGCACCCCCGTGAAGGGGCAGGAGCCGCTGGCCAAGCTCGCCGAGCGTTACGGGCTTCGGCGTGCCATCGCACGCCCGAGCCTGCCCGTCTACCTGCGCCAGTTGTGGGAACGACGGCACTTCGTCATGACGTACGCGACCTCGCGCAACGTCTCGAAATACAGCAACTCGGCGCTTGGCCAACTCTGGCAGGTCCTCACGCCGCTGCTCAACGCCGCCATCTACTACCTGATGTTCGGCCTGATCCTCGGCGCGCAGAAGGGCATCGACAACTATCCCGCCTTCCTCATCACCGGGATGTTCGTCTTCACCTACACGCAGCGGTCGGTCAGCGGCGGCGCCAAGTCGATCTCCGGCAACCTGTCGCTGATCCGCGCCCTGCACTTCCCGCGCGCGGCGCTCCCCCTGGCCTACACGATCCAGGAGTTCCAGCAGCTCCTGATCTCCATGGGCGTGCTGCTGGGGCTGGTGCTGCTCACCCAGGAGCCGATCACCTGGTTCTGGCTGCTCATCCCGGTCGCGCTGCTGCTGCAGACCATGTTCAACATCGGCGCCAGCCTGGTGCTGGCCCGGGTCGGCTCCACCGCCCGCGACCTGAACCAGCTCCTGCCGTTCATCATGCGCACCTGGCTCTACGCCTCCGGCGTGTTCTTCTCGATCGGCGACAAGGTCGTGAACTCGGCCGGCCTGCCGCAGTGGGTCGCCGACGTGATGTACGCCAACCCCGCCGCCGCCTATATCGAGCTCATGCGGGACCTGCTCATACAGACACACGAACCTCGACCGTACATCTGGTTCGTTTGCGTATTCTGGGCAGTGTTCGCCCTGCTCGGTGGCTTCTGGTACTTCTGGCGAGCCGAGGAGAAGTACGGCCGTGGCTGAGTTGACCGAGGAGCTGTCCCGCGTGAAGGCCGAGGAGTCCGGTGCGCCCAGCCCGGATGTCAGGGTTCATCCCAACCCGGAACCCCCGCACAACCCGCGCGAGGGCACCCCGACGGTGATCGTCGACGACCTGCACATCATCTACCGGGTGTACGGCGCCGCCACCGAAGCCGAGAAGGGCAACGCCGCCAACGCCCTCCTGCGCCTCCTCAAGCGCCAGGGACGCCCTCAGATGAAGGAGATCCACGCCATCCGCGGCGTCTCCTTCGTGGCCCGCCACGGCGACGCCATCGGCATCGTCGGCCGCAACGGCTCGGGCAAGTCCACCCTCCTGCGCGCCATCGCCGGCCTGCTGCCCCCGCACTCCGGCGCCGTCTACACCGACGGCCAGCCCTCGCTCCTGGGCGTCAACGCCGCCCTGATGCGCGAGCTGACCGGCGAACGCAACATCGTGCTGGGCTGCTACGCCATGGGCATGAAGCCCGACCAGGTGAAGGAGAAGTTCGACGACATCGTCGACTTCTCCGGCATCGGGGAGTTCGTGCAGTTCCCCATGTCCACCTACTCCTCCGGCATGGGCGCCCGGCTGCGCTTCGCCATCGCCTCGGCCAAGAAGCACGACGTGCTGATCATCGACGAGGCCCTGGCCACCGGCGACCGCGAGTTCAAGCGCAAGAGCCAGGAGCGCATCAAGCAGATGCGCGAGGAGGCCGGCACGGTCTTCCTGGTCGCGCACAACCTCGACGTGATCGAGGAGACCTGCAACCGGGTCATCTGGCTGCACAAGGGGAAGATCAAGATGGACGGCGACCCGCAGACGGTGCTCGCCGCCTACAACAAGGCCTGATCGCAGGGCAAGATGAGGAACGACCGACAAGACGTTCCTCATCGGAGGTGAACCGTGCCGCCACGGCCGCCGATCCCGTACGACTTCCTGCCCGAGGTCCCCGCGCTGACCGTCGAGAGCGACGACGTCCGCGACGGGGAGACCCTGTCCGACGCCCATGTCTTCAACGACTGGGGCATGAGCGGGCAGAACGTCTCCCCGCACCTGCGCTGGTCGGGCGCCCCCGAGGGCACCCTGAGCTACGCGGTGACCTGCTTCGACCCCGACGCCCCAACCGGCAGCGGGTTCTGGCACTGGTTGCTGTACGACATCCCCGCCGACGTCACCGAGCTGCCCCCGGGCGCCGGGAGCGCCGGCACGAGCGCGGGCGTGCACGCCCGCAACGACTACAGCATCAAGGAGTACGGCGGCGCCGCTCCGCCGCCCGGGGCGCCGCACCGCTACATCTTCGCCGTGCACGCCCTGGGCGTGGAGAAGCTCGGCGTGGACGCCGACGCCCCGCCCGCGGTGGTGGGCTTCAACATCACCGCCAACACCCTGGCCCGCGGCTACATCGTCCCGGAATACGGCGTCTCCGGCTGATCGACACCCGGCCGGGTGCCGTGCGGCGAGTCGCGCGTCGATCGACTGACACCGGGACCGGCGTTCCGCTATGATTCGAACGTTGTTTCGAGCAGGGGGTTCGACCCTAGGAAGCCGTCATGGAGTGGGGGCGCGCGATGCGAGAGCTGTCCACCGCGATCGACCACCTGGCCGCAGAGGATCCGTCCGAGATATCCCGTCTCCAGCTCGCCGAGCAGCTCATCGAGCTGCACTGGCAGATGGCCAGACTTCAGGCCCAGATCGCCCGCCGCACGGCCGTGCGGTCTCCGGGGCGCTGAGCGATACGGCCGCACCCGGCCGGACATCCGGGTGAGGACACGAAGAGACCGGCCGGTGCGCACCGGCCGGTCTCTTCAGGCCCACCCACCCGGGCCGCCGTTCCCGGATCGGGGCGGCGGCTCCGGCCGGGCGGCCGGGTCCTCGGTTACTCGGTGACCTTCCGGGTCGCGCTGCCGATGGTGTCCGCGAGGGAGTCCATGACGTCGGCCGCGGTGTCGGAGGCCTTCGCACCGCTGCTGCCGACCAGCGGCGCGAGCTCGTCGATGGAGGCCGAGCGGGTGAGCGGCTCGACGGAGTCCATGACCGGGGCGGCCTCCTGCGGGGTCACCGTGCCCACGAGGGGGGCGAGGCTGCCGCCCTGGCCGGGACCCTGCGGAACCGCCTGGTTGAGGCCGTACACCAGGCCGTCGACCGCGCCCTGCTGGTTGCCCGCGCCCTCCAGGCCCTCGCTGGAGTTCTGGGTGTTCTCCACCAGGCGCCCACCGGAGCTCAGCGTGTCGGCGGTGGTGCCGACCAGGCCGGCGGTGGTGTCGACGGTCTGCCCCACCGGGCCGGTGCCGTCACTGACGCCCCGTGCCGGGGCACCCCAGGTGATCTGGTCGGCGGAGACGCCCAGGAGCTTCCTGATGCTCTCCATCCCCGTCGCGGTCAGGCCGTCGGCGGCCATGGTGCTCTGTCCGCTGCCCAGACCGCTCAGCGCGGCGCCGCTGTCGAACAGGCCGCCCGACAGGCCCTGGATCGCCATGGAGACGGTACCGGTCGCGCCCTGGTCGCTGAAGGTCTCGTCCGCTCCGTCCCTCGCCTGTGCCTGGGCGGGCGAGCAGATCGCCGCCGCGAGGCCGAAAGCCGCAACGGCCACAGCCGCTTTGATGACTCGCTTCATGATTGCCTTCCCAGCTCGTGAATCGTCCTGCTTCTCCAGCGAAAAGCGGAAAAGCAGACCCTTAGACTCGGCTCACCGGCGGACGCGTTTCGGAGGGTTGCGCTCAACGCCCGGGCCGGAAGCTGCTCCGGCATTTCTATCACCGCCTTCAGCAACGTCCCAGCCTGTTTACGATGCCTAGACCACCTGTCGACACAGGGCAGATGACGTGCGAAAGCCCGCATCGGGAGGCTCCGGGGAACCGCCCGATACGGGCCGTTAAAACGGAAATAGCACCGCGAAGGATGTCGGTCTGACAATCCTTATGTCGGAAATGGCGAAGAAATCCGGGGTGCCCTTTCCGTGAGCCTGCGGCAAGGCCGGGCAAAAGAGACGGGAAAGCGGGCGCCATGGGCCGGGGGAGCAGATTTTCCCTGCGCCCGGCACCCGCTTGACCGGATCATCAGGCAGGCACCCGCAGATCGGCGGCCTCGGGGTCGAACGGGAAGCGGTCGGCGAAGGCCGGCCGCAGATCCGTCAGCCACACGGCCTCGGGGTCGTAGCGGGCGAAGAAGGGACGCCCGACCAGTTCGGGGTCACGGGCCTGGATGAGGTGGAGGACGAAGACCTTCTGACCGGCGATCTCCGTGACGCCGTCCACGCAGACCTTGCCCGGCGTGGCCGACATGGACGGGCCGCGCACCGTACGGCACAGCCCCGAGACGTTCGCGTAGGCGTCCCTGAAGATCTCGTAGGCCCGCCCGAGCGGCACCGCGAAGTAGTCCTGCGGGCCGGTGTCCCGCTCGACGAACATGTAGTAGGGCACCATGCCCATGGTGAGCTGGCGCCGCCACATCGACGACCACAGGCCCGGCTCGTCGTTGATCGACCTGATCAGCGGCGCCTGGGTGCGGATGGTCGCGCCCGTGGCGAGGATGCGGCTCACCGCCGTCTCGACCACCGGCAGCTCCATCTCCCTGGGATGGGAGAAGTGGGCCATGAAGGCGAGGTTCTTGCCCGCCTCCGCCACCGAGGCGAACAGCCGGAGCGTGTCGTCGGCGTCGGGGTCCGACACGAAGCGCTGGGGCCAGTAGGCCAGCGACTTGGTGCCGATGCGGATGGACTCCAGCTGCTCCACCTCCAGCAGCGGCTCCAGATAGCGGCGCAGCACCGGCTCCCCCATGATCATGGGGTCGCCGCCGGTGAACAGCACGCTGGTCACCTGGGGGTGCTCCTTGAGATAGGCCACCAGGCCCCGGATGTCGTCGGAGGCGAACTTCAGGTCGGGTTCGCCGATGAACTGCGCCCAGCGGAAGCAGTAGGTGCAGTAGGCGTGACAGGTCTGCCCCTGCTTGGGGAAGAAGAGAACGGTCTCGGGGTATTTGTGCTGCACACCGGGCATCGGCTCGGCGCCCACCCGGGGGACGTTCAGGTCGAGCTGACCGGCGGGGTGCGGGTTGAGCCGCTTCCTGATCGTGTTGGCGACTGCCTGAATCTCCCCATTCGTGGCACCCTGCCGGAGCAGACCTGCCAGTCTGGTGACGTCGGCCTCGGGCAGCATGTCCCCCTGCGGGAAGACCAGCCGATAGATGGGGTCGTCGGGAACGGCCGACCAGTCGATGAGCCGGTCCACCACGTAGGTGTTCGTACGAAAGGGCAGGACGGTCGCCACCGCCCGGATCCGGAGCCGCTCCTCCTCCGGGATGCCGCCCCTCCCCAGCAGCTCGTCGAGGTGCTTCGCGGTATAGGCACGAAAGCCGCGTATGGAGCCTTCTTTCAACATCACCAGGCTTTTTCCTTCCGGTTTTGTTCTTCTCCGTGTAAACCGGTTCGCGCTCTCGCGCGTCTGTCGCGGTTATACACCTGACGCGATCACCCTCGTGCGGGTTCCGCCGAACACCGGATTTCTGGAATCCCGGTTCTTCTCCCTCTCGCGACACATCTCGGAGCAGACCGTGACCGCACCCGGCCACGTAACTCACCGGTAACCTCGCCTACGATGCGGACATACTCCTTCCGCATGAGGTGACCGCTTGCCTGACATCGCCGCTTCCGGCGTCGCACCGATCGCGCTGGACGCCATGGGCGGCGATCACGCCCCGGAAGAGATCGTGGCGGGAGCCGTGCGGGCCGTACGGGAACACGGGGTCCCCGTGGTCCTCGTGGGCTCCCCCCGCATCCTGTACGAGGCACTGGTCCTGCACGACGCGACCACCGAGGTGCCGATCGTCCGCGCCGAGGAGGTCCTGTCCATGGAGGAGGGCGCGCTGGCGAGCCTGCGCCGTCCCCGTTCCAGCATCGCCGTGGCCTGCCACCTGGTACGGCGCGGCGACGCCTGCGCCGTGGTCTCGGCCGGTTCCACCGCCGGGATCGTGGCCACCGGCAAGCTCCGGCTCAAGAGCCTGCCCGGGGTGCTCAGACCCGCCATCGCGGTGGCCCTGCCGACCCGGCCCCGTCCCACCGTGCTGCTCGACGCCGGCGCCAACGCCGAGGTCAAGCCGGAGATGCTGGTGCAGTTCGCCCAGCTGGGCACCGCCTACGCCGAGACCGCTCTGGAGATCGACAAGCCCCGCGTCGGCCTGCTGACGATCGGCAGCGAACCCGAGAAGGGCAACAAGCTCGTCAGGCGGGCGCACGAGCTGCTGTCGGCCGCCCCCGGCCTCGGTTTCGCGGGCAACATCGAGGGCCACGACCTGCTCACCGGGGTCGTCGACGTCGTCGTCACCGACGGCTTCACCGGCAACGTCACGCTCAAGACCGTCGAGGGCAGCGTCCGCTACGCCTTCGGCGAGCTCCGCGACACGATCGAGGAGAGCCCCGCGGCCAGGCTGGGCGGCATGCTCCAGCGACGCCGCCTGCGGGAGCTGCGCCGTCGGCTGGACCCAGAGGAGCACGGCGGCGCCGTACTCCTCGGGCTGAACGGCACCGTGGTCATCGCCCACGGCGCCTCCCGGGCCCAGGGGATCAGCGCCGCCTGCGTCCTGGCCGCCAGGCTCGCCGCCCAGGGCGTCACGGGCCGCATCGCCGAGCGCCTCGCGCCGGCCCACCGCTCGCACCGCCTGTGGCGGGGCGCGCCGGGGCAGGGGCGGGAGGGCGGCGCGCCGCGTGAGGGACGCGGCGACCACCCGTAACGGCTCTGCGACGGATAGCGGGCCCCGCCGGCGCGTACGGGGCGACGGGTGCTGCGGCGTGTACGGGCGCTGCGGCGCGTGATGGCTCCGCTCGCGGGCGGGCGTCCGGACCGGCCGCATGGCAGGAGATCACCGACCGGCTATATGGCAGGAGATCACCGCAGCCGTACCGATACCCTTGTTGCATGACCGACCCGCAGCTCGTCCTCGCCGAGTGCGTCCAGCAGGCGCTGGCCGCGGCCTTCGGCGCGGACTTCTCCGACGCAGACCCGCTGATCCGTCCCTCGCAGTTCGCCGACTACCAGGCGAACGTGGCGATGAGCCTGGGCAAGCGACTGCGACGGGCACCGCGGGAGGTCGCCCAGGAGATCGCCGACCGGCTCACCGAGATCAGTCCCCCCGGCAAGACCGAGGCCGGGTTCCCCGGCACGGTCGAGGTCAGCGGCCCCGGCTTCCTCAACATCACGCTCGACGACTCCTGGATCGCCGGGCGGGCCACCGAGATGCTGGCCGACCCGCACACCGGCGTGGCCGTCACGGACGAGCCGCAGACCGTCGTGATCGACTACTCCGCGCCCAACGCGGCCAAGGAGATGCACGTCGGTCACCTGCGCACGACCATCGTCGGCGACGCCCTGGCGCGCGTGCACGAGCACATCGGCAACAAGGTCGTCCGGCAGAACCACCTGGGAGACTGGGGCACCCCGTTCGGCATGCTCATCGAGCACCTGCTGGACATCGGCGAGGAGGCCGCCGTCGCCCAGCTGGAGGCCGGCGGGAGCAACGAGTACTACCAGGCCGCCCGCTCGAAGTTCGACTCCGACCCCGAGTTCAACAGGCGCGCCCGGGCCCGGGTGGTGACCCTCCAGGCGGAGGAGCCGGAGACCATGCGGCTGTGGCACATCTTCATGAACGCCACGGTCAGCTACTTCAACAAGGTCTACACCCGGCTCGGCATCACCCTCACCGACGAGGACATCGCCGGCGAGAGCATGTACAACCCCATGCTCGCCCAGGTCTGCGACGAGCTCCAGGAGCGCGGCATCGCCGTGATCAGCGACGGCGCGCTCTGCATCTTCCCGCCCGGCTTCACCGGCCGGGAGGACCAGCCGCTGCCGTTCATGATCCGCAAGAGCGACGGCGGGTACGGCTACGCCACCACCGACATGGCCACGATCCGCTACCGGGTCCAGGACCTCAAGGCCGACCGCATCATCTACGTGATCGGCGCCACCCAGGCCCTGCACATGTCGATGCTGTACGCCTCCGCCCGGATGGCCGGCTGGCTGCCCGACCACGTCCGCGCCGAGCACGTCCAGATCGGCAGCGTGCTGGGCAGCGACGGCAAGATGTTCAAGACCCGGAGCGGTAAGTCGATCAAGCTGGTGGAGCTGCTCGACGAGGCCGACGAGCGCGCCGCCGCCGTGATCGCCGACCGCGAGTACGACGACGCCACCCGCGCCGAGATCGCGCACGCGGTCGGCATGGGCGCCGTCAAGTACGCCGACCTGTCGGTCAGCCACGACAGCGAGTACGTCTTCGACTTCGACCGCATGCTCGCCCTGACCGGCAACACAGGCCCCTACCTGCAGTACGCCACGGCCCGGATCCGGTCGATCTTCCGCAGGGGCGGTGTCGACCCGGCTCAGGCCACCGGCCCGATCGTGCTCGGGCACCCGGCCGAGCGGGCGCTGGCCCTGCGCCTGCTGGGGTTCGGCTCGGCCGTCGCGGAGATGGCCGAGGAGTCCGTCCCGCACCGGCTGGCCGCGTTCCTGTTCGACACCGCCAGCGCGTTCACCGCGTTCTACGAGAACTGCCCGGTGCTGCGGGACGACGTCGAGGAGACCGTCCGGGCCTCCCGGCTCGCCCTGTGCGCGCTGACCCTGCGCGTGCTGGAGACCGGTCTGGACCTGCTCGGCGTCCCGGTTCCCGAGCGCATGTGAGTCCCGCGGGACGATCACCCCGATTCGCCAAATCGGGGTGATCGTCTGGCAAAGGCGGGTTCGGCGCGCCTCCCGGCCGCACGCTCCGGGGCCGATTACGCTGGCGCGGTCAACGGCCACGACGTCAAGAGAGTTCTCCGCCCTTGAGCATGGACCTCACCGCCGACCCCCACACCGGGACGGAGTTGCATCGATACGCCGAGGCACTCCTGGCGAACCTCGCCGCCGGCGGCTCCCTCGACGTGGCGCCGCCGGAGTTCACGGATGTGTCCGGCCACTGGCTGGCCCCGGCCGTCGAGGCCCTGACCGCGCTGCTGCGCGGCGACGACGCTCTGGAACCGCTCGGCCGCGCCGCCCACCGCGACCCGCACAAGACCGCCCTGTTCCTCTGCCTGGCCCTGGCCGTGGCCGGTCAGGGCGAGCGGATCCACGCCTCCTGGTTCGGCACCGCCTTCGGCGAGCTCCGGCCGGACCGGCCCGTCACCCACGGCCAGCGGGCCCTCTGGCTCGCCGCCGCCAAGGGCGCGTACGGCCCTGCGGGCAAGATCTTCGTACTGCGCAAGCTCGACGCGGTGTCCGTCTCGGCTGCCGCCGACCCGGCCGACTGGCTGCGCGCGCTGACCCCGGACGAGCCGTCGATCGTGGTGCCGCCGTCCCTGGCCGACTTCCCCGAGCTCGCCGAGCTTCCCGAACTGGCCGAGCCGGTCCGCGCCGCCGCCAGGCTCGCCCGGCTCCGCGGCCGGTGCGTAGAGATCACCTCGGCCCGCGAGAACCGCGTCGGCGGCAGGCTGGCCAACCACTCGCGCACCCCGGCCACCGGCTGGGCCGAGGACGAGCCGCTGGCCGTACTCCGCCGGCTCATCGGGACCGGCGGCCCCGAGGGCCCGATGAACTCGCTCACCGGGCACCTCCTCAACGACCTGCGGCCGGGCGCCGACCCCTATCTCACGGCCATCGCCCTGCACGTGGCCGCCCCGATCGTGCGCGAGGCCGCCGAACGCCTCGCCCAGGCCACCCAGGCCGGTCCCCCAGCGACGGTGATCCTGCCGATCCTCGGGCATCAGGTCGTGCTCCACCCGGAGGGCCCCGACTCCGCGTCCCTGGCCGACGCCGAGGAACGGGTCGTCACCGAGGGCGTGCCCGCCCGCGGCGGCCCATGGCCCGCCTACGCCCTGCTCGGCCTCGGAGCGGTGCTGTTGGTCGCCGCCGTGGCCCTCCCCGGCCTGTCCGTCCCGCTCGCCCTCGCCGCGGCGGTGCTCGCGGTCGCCCTGGCCGGGTTCGGCGGATACCGCCTGCTGCTGCGGCGCCGGCAGGAACAGGCCGACGCCGACTACGTCGCCGCTCAGCTCAGGGAACTGCGCGAGCTGGCCGAGGGCGCGGTGTGGGCCCTGCATGAGTACGCCAGAGAGGCCGACAAACGCGCCCAGGACGCGGCCTCGGACCTCACCGAGCTGACCCGCCTGCTGCGCCGCGGCCCCCGCGCCGGATAGCCTCCGGCGAGCGAGCCCGGCGCACGCGGATCCAGCCGAGCGTGACCTCGAATCAGACCTCGGGCGATCAGCCGGTGGTGACCTCGACATCCGCCGGAGCCAGCAGGAAGACCTTCTCCGCGATCCGCTCGATGCGTCCGTCGCAGCCGTAGGCCAGACCGGCCGCGAAGTCGACCATCCGGGTCGCCTCGGCGGTGCTCATGCCGTTGACATCCATGATGACCGCCTGGCCCTCACGGAAGTGCCGACCGATGGTGGGCGCGTCGTTGTACTTCCTCGGTGTGAGCATCACGATCCGCGAAGGCTCGGCGATCGAACGCCAGCGCCTGGCCGCGCGCTCGGACGCGGAGGCGTGCCACTCCTCCGACTCCTCGTTCTCGACGTCGTCCTCGTAGTCGTAGGACTCGTCGTAATGCTCGTCCGCTCCCAGGCCAAGGTAGGTGGCCACCTTGCGCACTGCCCCCATCGGCTCGTCCTTTCCTCAGGACCCCGCCGTCCCGGCTTTCAGTCCCTGCACATTGGACGCTAACCGACGACCGGAAGTTCACGGTGCGACACGCCCAGTGTGTATTTCCATTTTGTACGACCAACGTGGCTCCTTGCCTGCCCGGCAGAGGAGCATCCAATCCCTGTTCATCCCACGGCTACCATCGCGTCATGCGGATCTATACCGTCGACGCCTTCACCGGCCAGCCTTTCCGGGGCAACCCCGCCGGAGTATGCCTGCTGGACACCCCTATGCCGGATTCGTGGATGCAGTCCCTGGCCAAGGAGATGCGGCATTCGGAAACTGCCTTCCTGCTCCCGGGGGAGGACGGCGGACCGTACTCCCTGCGCTGGTTCACCCCCGCGGTCGAGGTCGCCCTGTGCGGGCACGCGACCCTGGCGACCGCGCACGTTCTCTACTCCGCCGAAGGCGCGTCCGGCACCCTCGAGTTCTCCACGAAGAGTGGAATCCTGTCCGTGTCCAAGGACGAGACCGGCCTCATCACGATGGACTTCCCTGCGAAGGCCATGGAGAAGGTCGACCCGCCCGCGGGCCTGGTCGAGTCCCTCGGAGTGGAACCCGTCTGGATCGGCAAGAACGTGTGGGACTATCTCGTCGAGGTCGAGGACGAAGACGCCGTGCGCGCCGCCTCTCCCGATTTCACCGCCCTGGGAGAGGTGGATGCCCGGGGAGTCATCGTGACCGCCCTATCCGCAGGAGAGGGCGCCGACTACGTCTCCCGGTTCTTCGCACCCCGCGTAGGTGTTCCCGAGGATCCGGTAACCGGCTCCGCCCACTGCGCGCTCGGCCCCTACTGGGCGGCCAAGCTGGGCAGGGACACGCTGACCGGCCACCAGTGCTCGGAACGCGGCGGTTCGATCCGCACGACCGTGCGATCCGACCGCGTCGAACTCGCCGGCCAAGCGATCACCGTCCTGTCCGGTGAACTCCACATCTGACCTCCCCATCTGACTTCACCACCCGTCACCGAATCGCTGTCTCATCACCCGGGCGCACCAGATCTTCACGCCCGGGCCACCATACTGAGCCCGTCCCGCCCCGGTCACCTCATTTACATCTCCAGCACCGGGGCCCCGGCCTGGCGCTGTACGGACCTGGCTCTGTACGGCACGGCTCCGGCTCGGATCGGTCTCCGGGAAAACTCCCC
>NZ_BOOJ01000085.1 GCF_016863175.1 Paraplanobispora siamensis | reverse complement strand
CACCTAGAGAGGAGTGGAGGGAAGGAAGCCGTATTTGCTGATCTTCGTGTTGAAGTAGTAGTTGGGTGTGCTGCTGATCTGGGTGAGCCCGGCTCTTGCCGAGGGGAGGTCAGCTCCGTACGCGCGAAGGATCGCTACGGCTTTGGTCAGGCAATTGTCGGTGAGCAGGTGATAGCCCTTTTTGAGGTCTTCATACTTGTTTTTGGCGGCTTGTGGAGAAGCGGATAGCGTGTCGAGGCAACGATACGCCTGGTAGTATTGCTTTCCGTTGAGCAGTTTGCGAATCTTGTCGGCGAAGTGGCCGCCAGTCCGGAATTTCTTGAGTACTTGCTTCCAGCTCAGGTTGGCAGCGGTCCACGATTCGACCTCCGCATTGCCTGGCTCTTCAGGGTTTCCCTCGAGCTGTTCAGTTGCCCCTATGGTCCATGGATTGGCGGCTCGGTTGTTATCCCTGTAGGCCCACCCTATATGTCCAATGATCCCATGTAATGGGGTCTGTGTGGGAAGGGCCCGGAAGAAGCAGACGCGGCCAAGGCCAGCTCCTTCAGCCGCATCGGAAGGGCTCCCGGCGGCGAGACGTTTTACCACGTAGCAGCCGGAGTTTCCGTCTTCTGTGCATACGCGGACCGCCTCGGCGTCGGCGTCTGCTTGGGTGGAGCCCCAGCCGGAGCCGTAGCCGACGTTGGATCCGCCAGGAGTGGCCAGAGCCCCGTAGCCGTTGCTGAAGCGGATGACAGTCTGGCAGTCGCCGGAGCGTGCCCATTTATGGCACTGCTTGGCTGCCTTGGTGACGGCTCCGCTCGCAGTGTCGTCGAGCGTTCCTACGAAGATCCCTTTGCTGGGGGAAAAGGCAATCGCGCCGTGTTCCTTGGCAGCGGTAGCCGAAGCCGACGGAACAGTGACGGCGGCCCCAGCGGAGATCAGGGAGGTGAGCGCGAGGAGAATCCGCCGGACCATGCTTATCACCACCATCACGCTGGGAATATGCAGTATCACCCTCTGTCGAGATATTGGAACGTGTCAATGGGCGCCCGTGCCAAAAGGTGGGAATAGTTACCGACCGTATTAAACGGATTACGCTATAGGGATCGTTGGTCAGAATGCTTCAGCACGTCAGGACCTGGCGAGATGCGGGAGCACCACCGAGGCTGACCATTAAATGTGTCCGGACGTTTGTCAGAGACTGAGCTGTTTTCATCCTGACGGCGCTGGTCACGTGGCGAGGAGGGCTCGGCGCATGGCGAGGCCTTTCTACAAGGGCGCATCTCGGCCAGGAGGGGCGGGTCGTGGTCGGGGGGCAATTGCATGCTCCTTCGCCGCCGCGGTGACGGCGTGCCCAGGGCCAGGTGTGACGATCACGATAGGGCCGTTTGGGCGGACTGCGCCCGACGCCGCGCCGCCGTGCGCACTTGGCCTGCACCAACATCGGCAGCAGCCAGCAGCGCGATAAGGGCGAGGCCGCCAGAACAGTCGGTGACGATCTGGCGAACCACCGGGGCGCCCTGCTGGCGCTGCCACCGCCTGATCGCCTACGCCAGCCAGGTGGTGCTGCTGCGTGTTGCGCGCGGACTTGATGGGCTCTGGCCCACTTTCGATGACGAGGTGACCCTGAGTGAGACAGCCGGCCTGTGGAACACCACCAGACCGCCTCTAACGCCCTATCAGTTCGCCTGCTGCCCTCCAGCCGCCCCCTGCCTCATCCTCTGTTACCACGTCATCGAAAGTGGGCCAGAGCCACTTGATGTCAGTGGGTGCGCGGACTTGTTGTCAGCAATGCCGGGCCTCGGCCAGTGCGGCCCCCACGGCGTCGGCGAGCACCGCGTCCGGCAGGCCGTCGTGGGCGGGAAAACGGTAAAAGAGGGTGGCGATGCCGACGCCGACAGCGCGGGCAGCCTCGGACCTGGCCATCTCGATGCCCTCGGTGACGGACATGAGGCGAGCGGCCGGTCAGCGGGCGACGTAGCCGCCGTCGACAGGAAGGGCGACGCCGATGACGAAGCTGGCTCCGGGGCTGCACAGCCACAAAACGGCTTGGGTGATCTCCTCGAGGGCCTCCTCGGCGGCGTCGCTGGGCGGGATTTGGACACCCGCGTTGTTGAATGCCATGTCCGGGCGGCCGAAGGTGGTGACGGTGCGGTCGATGGCGGCGGCGACCTGGCTTTCGTCACTGACGTCGCAGGCGAGGGCGAGCACGCGGTAGCCCGCGCCGGTGAGCTCCTTCGTTGCGACGGCCAGGGCTGTCTCGTTGATGTCGGTGAGGGCGACGGCAGCCCCTGCGCGGGCGAAGGCGCGGGCGGTGGCCAGGCCCATCCCGGGGCCGGCTCCGGTGACGAAGGCGACCTGGCCGGTGAAGTCGTAGGTCGGGTTCAACGCTGTCGCCTGGTGGTGACGTTCGCAGACATGGGTGGCTGCCTGAGGGACAGGTGGGTGCCGTGTGCGCTGCTGCAGAGGGCGTTCTTGCTGCTCCGCCCGGGCCGGCTTGGCCGGGCGGAGAGCAAAGGGCCAAGAGGTCAGAGGGTCAGCAGCGTCTTGATGGCGCGGCGTTCATCCATCGCCGCGTAGCCCTCGGCGGCCTGCTCCAGGGGCAGGGTCAGATCGAAGACCTTGCCGGGGTCGATCTCTCGCTTCCAGACCAGGTCGATGAGCTCGGGCAGGAAGCGGCGCACCGGGGCCGGGCCGCCGTGCAGGTGCACCCCGGAGAAGAACAGCTCCATGCCGGGCAGCTGGACGCCGTGGGTGACGCCCACGTAGCCGACGTGCCCGCCGGGACGGGTGGCGCCGATGGCCTGCATCATCGACTCCTGGGTGCCGACCGCCTCGATCACGCTGTGCGCGCCCAGGCCGCCGGTCAGCTCCTTAAGGTGGGCCACGCCCGCATCGCCGCGCTCGGCGATGACGTCGGTGGCGCCGAAGTCGATGGCGAGCTTCTGCCGGTCGGCGTGCCGGCTGAAGATGACGATCCTCTCGGCGCCCAGTTGCTTGGCGGCCAGCACGCCGAGCAGGCCGACCGCGCCGTCACCGACGACCGCCACCGTCTTGCCCGGCGCCGCTTCGGCGGCCACGGCGGCGAACCAGCCGGTGCCCAGCACGTCGGAGGCGGCCAGCAGGCTCGGGATCAGGTCGGGCTCGGGCGTGGCGGGGGTGGCCACCAGCGTGCCGTCGGCCAGCGGGATACGGGCGTACTGGGCCTGGGTGCCGATCGCGCCCACCGGTACGGCGTGCACGCAGCGGGACTGGTAGCCGGCCCGGCAGATCTCGCAGGTGTTGTCGGAGGCGAAGAACGAGCCGACGACAAATTGGCCGGGGGCAAGGGTGCGGACAGCGCTGCCGACCTCCTCCACGACGCCGACGTACTCATGACCCATGGGGCTGGGCTCGGTCACCGGCTGGATGCCGCGATAGGGCCACAGGTCCGAGCCGCATACGCACGCCGCCGCGACCTTGATGATCGCGTCGGTCGGCTCGATGATCGTCGGATCGGCGCGGTCCTCGACACGCACGTCGCCCGGGGCGTACAGCACTGCTCCACGCATCGTGGATCTCCTTCGGAAAATGTCAGAAACACCAGCTGGGGTCGTGGACCGGCCGGCTCGCGGGCCGCCGGGCTCCGGCGGCGGGTGCTGCAGCGCATCGCCCCCTGCTGTGGGGCGGTGCACTGGCTTGCTCAACCAGTCCAGGTGATGCCCAGCCGGTGACGGCGCATGCCGTCCGTCGCATGACAACACCCAGGAAACCGGCTTCCTCGCACGCGCGGGAGGGCGCGTTTATCGGGGGGACGACCTCCACCCCCTTGCGCCTGTGACCGCTGCCTACAGTGAGGAAGGTGGACAACCGCAACGAGAGCTGCGACTTCCTGACCAGCCGACGCGCCAAGATCACCCCGCAGCAGGCCGGGCTGGCCCCCGGCGGGCGCCGCCGGGTGCCCGGACTGCGACGCGAGGAAGTCGCCGTCCTGGCGGGGGTGAGCATCGACCGGTACACCCGTCTGGAGAAAGGCCACATCAGCGGCGTGTCCGACGACGTCCTGAACGCCGTCGCCCGGGCGCTGCAGCTCGATGACGCCGAACGCGCCCACCTGTTCGACCTGGCCCGTGCCGCCAGTGCCCGGCCGCGCTCCCACCGCCGGGCGGTGAAGGTGCGGCCCGGGCTGCAGCGCATGCTGGATGCGATGACCGACGCCCCGGCCATCATCCGCAACGGCCGCATGGACCTGCTGGCCGTCAACCGGCGGGGTCGTGCCATGTACTGGCCCGTCTACGAGCACCATCGTTCAGGCCCCATCAACATCGCGCGTTTCCAGTTCCTCCACCCTGCCGGAGCCGCCTTCTGCCCAAACTGGGAGCTCGCGGCCGACGGCGCCGGAATCGGCATCCACACCCCGATCAAACAGCCCGCAGACAACCAGGTCCTCAGCCCCGGCAACCGACTCCTACGCGCCCTGCGCTGTCTCGGCGAACGCGGATTCGCCCTGCTCAAAGGCCGCTGGCGGACCCTGCAGCACATCACCGTCAGCCCCAGCCGAATCGGCGGCATCACCCGCGCAGCACTGTCCTCACCCATTTTGAACACGGCCACCTACCGGCAATTCGCTGAGATCACCTCAATGGCACACAAGTCAACCGAAGCGACTCCACGGAAGACGGGGCACATCGAATCTCCGTGCCGGTTGCGCCTTTTCCGGTGACGCGGTCGTACACACGGAAAAGCGGCCGCGCGGTGATTTCCGGTGAACGGATCCCCGCGCGGCCGCGCCGTCATCCAGTCGTCATTTTCCCGTCATTTCCCTGTCATCGCCAGGAGTCGTTCCTGCTAGCGGTTCCGGTGGGAGGAGTGGTGAATGTCCGGTCGGGGTCGGACTCCCAGATGACGGAGCCGTCGGGGTTCTTTTTGATGTACTTGAACGCGACGGCGGTGTTGGGCGGCAGGAGAAGGGCTCCGCGCCACACGGGGTAGTCGCCGGCCGACAGCCGCAGGGCCTTGGCGGGGTCCCAGGCGCCGAGTTCGGGCAGGTTGCCGACCACGAAGACGTTCTGGCCGAAGGCGGTGCCCGCCTCCACGTTGAAGGAGGCGGCGACCTGTCCGGGCGCGCCCTGGGCCCACACGTCGTTGCGGGTCACCGTGTCCGCCGCGGGGGTGGTGAAGGTGCGGTTGGGGCTGGACTCCCAGGTGACGGTACCGGCGGAGTCCTTCTTGATGTACTTGTACTGCACGGCGGTGCCGCCGGGCAGAGTGACGGAGGCCCGCCAGCGGGGATAGTCCGCTGGCGACAGCGCCACCGCCGCTGCGGGGTTCCAGGCGCCGAGCTGCGGGGCGCTTCCCACCACGAAGACATTTTGTCCCAGGTGGGTGGCGGCCTCGACGGTGAAGGTGACCGTGCTTGTATTCGTGCTCGCGCTCGCGGCTCCTGCGGGAAGGGCCATGCAGGCCAGCGCGGCGACGAGGGCGGCCAGCAGCCCGAATGCCCGTCGGGCGTGGGCGGCCCGGGGGGTCGGGGGTGCGTGTCCGGTCGAATGCGGGAACACCACTTCTCCTTTGTTCTTGACGGATAAGAACAACCGGGGACGCCGATGCTGCGGCGGCGGCGTCCCCCGGGCGCGCGGAGCTCCTTGCGGTCATGAGTCTTGCCTGCGGCCTCCTATTTCTGCAAGAGCTTGCGGAAAATTTCTGAATCTTACTGGCTACCATTTGTTTTCGCCGTGTGACAGAGAGCGGCAAAAGGTTTCTGGAAGTGCCGGTCCGCGCCGGGGCCGGAAGTGGCGGAGTGTTATGTGACATGGATCATAGAGACGTTTCGGGAAGGCCTTTCGCAGACTGATTCTCAATCCTGGTGAAGTCCGTCGGATGGCACTCACCTCCGGCTGTGTCGCTCCCGGGATACGATTCGTGATCGGCATGACGGGACAGCGGTCCATCGGCGCCGCCGGGTGGCGCGATCGCCGACCGCCGCCGAAAGCGGCCGCTGATCGGGCTCGTGACGTGACTCGTGCCTTGATTCGCACCATCGGCGTGATCGACCTGCCGATCGCCGGATGGGCCGGCGCGCTTCGCCGGTCCCACCCGGTTGGGATTCCTCGCCGATCCGCTCGGGGCCACCCGCACGCTCCCCACCCTGCCCGGCGGCCACGGCTCCATCCGAGGGGTCAACCGGATGACGTCGTTGTGGTCGGCCGCCGGTGAGGCGGGTGTCAGCGGGCGCTCACCGGAGCCGTGCTGTTGCGCACGACGAGTTCGGGACGGTAGAGCAGCTCGGTGCGGGTGCCGCAGGTGCCGCGGCGCCCATCTCGTCCAGCAAGGTGCCCACCGCGGCCAGGCTCATCTCGCGCACCGGCTGCCTGATCGTGGTCAGCGGCGGGTCGAGGTAGGGGGTGAACAGCGAGTCGTCGAAGCCGACCACCGAGATGTCCTCGGGCACGCGCAGTCCGCGCTGGCGGACCGCGCGGATCGCGCCGTTCGGGTCGCGTGCTCCGGGTGTGGGCGGGGTCTTCCGGCCGGTGGGGGGCAGGGTCGATCTCGGGTCAGGAGGGGACTTTCGTCCCTGACGTCGCAGGTGAGCGGTGGGCGAACCTGGATGGTATGAAACTTGACTCAGCTGGGCTGCAGGTCCTGTCCCGCGATGACTGTCTGCGTCTGCTGGCGGCTGTTCCGATCGGGCGGATCGTTTTCACCGATCGTGCGCTGCCGGCGGTTCAGCCGGTCAATTTCTGTTTGGACGGCCACGACATCGTCATCCGTACGACGGTGGGCTCGAAGCTGGCTGTGGCCACGCGCCGGACGGTGGTGGCGTTCGAGGCCGATGATTTCGACGCTTCGGCGCGGGTGGGGTGGTCGGTGACGGTGGTGGGGCAGGCACGGGCGGTGGAGGATCCGGTGGAGATCGCTCGTTTCGAGGGGTTGCCGTTGGTGCCGTGGGCTCCTGGCAGCAGGGATCACTTCATTGTGATCGCCGCTGAGCAGGTGTCGGGTCGCCGGCTCGGTGCCTCAGGCCTGCTGGTGGGTGCGGGCGACGGTGACGGCGGGTTCGTGCCGCACGGGGAAGTTGACCGAGCGGGCGATGAAGCAGGCGCGGTGGGCGTCGGCGTGCAGGCGGGTGGCGGTCTCGGTCATCTCGGGTGAGGCGACGGTGACGTGGGGGTGCAGGGTGACCTCGGTGAAGTGGCCGCCGTCGCCGTTTTCGGCCATGGTGCCGGTGGCGTGGTCGGTGTAGGCGGTGACGATGACGCCGTTTTCGGCGCACAGGTGCAGGTACCACAGCATGTGGCACTGTGACAGTGAGCCGACCAGGAGTTGTTCGGGGTTCCAGCGGGTGTCGTCGCCGCGGAAGGCGGGGTCGGAACTGCCGGCGATGGGGGTGCGTCCCTGGGCGTGCAGGTCGTGGTCGCGGGAGTAGGCGCGGTATCCGCTGGTTCCGGTGCCGCGGTCGCCGGTCCAGGTCACGACGGTGTCGTAGGTGTGCAGTCGTGTCATGGACGGTCCTTTCGGGTGGGGGTTCCGTGGTTGCAGGGGGTCTGGCCGGGGGTGCTTCCCCACCCTAGTGGCGGTGTCGCGGGCCGTCGGGTGCGGTTTGTGCGGGCGTGGTCATCTGTCTGGGGTGGGGGTCAGCCGCTTGTAGAAGAAGCTGCAGTCGCGCAGGACGCCGGAGGGGTCGGTGGCGTAGCCGGGCACTATGCCGTATCGGGTCCAGCCGGTGGCGTGGTAGAGGTGCTCGGCCGGGCTGCCGGTTTCGGTGTCGAGTAGCAGCAGGTGGGCTCCGGCCTGGGCGGCGGCCTGTTCGGCGGTGGTCAGGAGTGCGCGGGCCAGGCCGTGGCCGCGGGCGCGGGGGTGGACCATCAGTTTGAGGATTTCGGCGCGGTGGCGGCCGTTGGGTTTGGGTTCGAAGGCGAGGCTGATGGTGGCCTCGGTGCGGCCGTCGTGGTGGGCGGTCCAGATGATGAGGCTGCCTTCGGCGACGGCGGGTGCGTGTTTGCTCCACCAGGTTGAGGCGGCGGCGTGGTCGAAGGGGGTCAGAAAGCCCAGGGAGGCGCCGTCGCTGACGACGTCGGCCAGGAGGGTGGCCAGGCCGTGGAGGTTGTCGTGGAAGTCGTCGGCCGACAGGCGGGTGATGATGTGCGTGGTGGGTGTGGTGTGCATGGGCGGGGCTCCGGGGCGGGTTGCTTGACTGGTCATGGGGGGACGACCACCAGGGCGTAGCGGGCGGGTTCGGAGCCCAGGCAGCGGAAGCGTGAGGGGCCCCACAGGCGAAAGCGCAGGCAGTCTCCGGTGCGCAGTTCGTAGGTGTGGCCGTCGGCGGTGATCTCTGCTGTGCCCTGCAGCATCCAGATGTGCTGTTCCAGGCCGGGTATGGGTGGTTGCCGGTAGGAGATGTCGGCTCCGGGGTGCAGGGTGCCTTCGACGAGTTCGGCGCGCAGGCCCGGATGGGGTGGGGAGACCGAGCGTCGGGTGAACTTGGAGGCGTCGTCGCGCCAGATGCTCTGCTGGTCGGCGGATACCAGTTGCGGGGGTTCGGATTCGACTTCGGCCAGGAGCCTGGACATGGTGCGTTCGTATGCGGCGCACAGCCGGTTCAGCAGTGCCGCGGTGGGGCTGATCTGTCCGCGTTCGAGGCGTGAGAGGGTCGAGCGGCTCACCGCGGTGCGCGCGGACAACTCCTCCAGCGACCAGCCGCGTTCGGTGCGCAGCTGGGCCAGGCGGGTGGCCAGGCGGGTCTCGACCGGGTCGGGTGGGGCGGGTGGCTGCGGGGGTGGGTCGTCGGCGGGTTCTTCACCGTTTCTCACATCGGAGAATATATCTCATATCTGAGACGGCTCTGTTATCTGAGACGGCTCTGTGGGGTGCCACTCCCCCGGGCTGTACGGGACCGGCGGCGCTGTACGGAACCGGCGCTGTACGGGACCGGTGGTGCGCAGTCGGCCGCTTCGGCGTGCGGCGGGCCCGCGGGTACCCTCGAAGGCGTCATATCGAGCAGCGATGCCCCCAAGGCGGCAGGAGACCTCCCACAATTGTCCGGTGAGCACGAGCGTGCGCATCCTGTTTCGAGCGCCGTATCCCCTGCGGCGGGCCCGGTCACAGGTCAGGCAGTAGCAGGTCAGAGGGTTGCGGATCAGGCGGACGGGGATCTGCGCGCCGACTGCGGCAGCTGTTTCGCCCTGTGCTGCGTGGCGCTGCCGTTCGCGGCCTCGGCGGACTTCGCCCTCGACAAGCCCGCCGGGCGGCCCTGCCTCAACCTGCAGCAGGACTTCCGCTGCGGCATCCACCGTGATCTGCGGCAGAAGGGTTTTCCCGGCTGCACCGTCTACGACTGCTTCGGCGCCGGGCAGAAGGTCTCCCAGGTCACCTTCGGCGGGCGTGACTGGCGTGCCTTCCCGCAGTCGGCGCAGCAGATGTTCGAGGTGTTCCCCGTCATGCGGCAGCTGCACGAGCTGCTGTGGTACCTCAGCCAGGCGTTGCGTCTGCAGGCGGCCCGGCCGCTGCACGAGCGCCTGCGCCTGGCCCTGCAGGAGACCGAGCACCTGACCCGTCAGGACGCGGCCGCCCTGCTGGAGGTGGATGTGGCCGCGCACCGCCAGCAGGTCAACGAGCTGCTGTTGCGCACCAGTGAGCTGGTGCGGGCAGGGCAGCGCGGCAAGGAGCGCCGGGGCGCCGACCTGATCGGCGCCAAGCTCAGGGGGGCCGACCTGAGGGGGGCGAACCTGCGCGGCGCCTACCTGATCGGTGCCGATCTGCGGGGCGCCGACCTGCGGATGGCCGACCTGATCGGGGCTGACCTGCGGGGCGCCGATGTCGGCGGCGCCGATCTGACCGGCAGCATCTTCTTGACCCAGGCGCAGGTGAACGCGGCCAAGGGCGACGGCGCCACGAAGCTGCCGCCGTCGCTGGTGCGGCCGGCGCACTGGCCGGCCGGGCGCGCTCCCGGGCAGGGCCCGGCCCGGGCGGGCAAGGCGCAGGCGGGGCGGACAGCCGGTGAGCAGGCGCAGGGCGTACGGCCCCGCCGTAGGACTCAGCGGCGCAAGTGAGGTCCGGCGCCCGGTGAGCAGGCCTCGAGGCCGGGCGCCGAAGGGACAGCCGAGGGACAGGAGGGTCCGCGGTGGGTGCGTTGTTCGATCTGCCCCGCAGGCGCATCGCTCCCGGAGCGGTGCACGTGCCCGGCTGGCTGAGCCTGCCGGGCCAGCGTGAGCTGGTGCGGGCCTGCCGGGGTTGGGCGGCGGGGCCGGTGCCGATGCGCAGGATCCGCATGCCCGGCGGGCATTTCATGTCGGTGCGGACGGTGTGCCTGGGTTGGCACTGGCAGCCCTACCGCTACAGCCGTACCGCCGAGGACGCCGGCGGGTTGCCGGTGGCGCCCTTGCCGGGCTGGCTGGCCGAGCTGGGACGGGCGGCGGTGGCCGAGGCCTGCGCAGACGATCCCGAGGCGGGTGCGGCCGCCGAGGGCTACTCCCCCGACGTCGCGCTGATCAACTTCTATGACGCCTCCGCGCGGATGGGCATGCACCAGGACAAGGACGAAAGGAGCGCGGCGCCGGTGGTGTCGCTGAGCCTGGGTGACAGCTGCCTGTTCCGCTTCGGCACCCCCGCCTCCCGGGGCGGGCCCTACACCGATGTGCAGCTGGCCTCCGGTGACCTGTTCGTCTTCGGCGGTCCCTCCCGGCTGGCCTATCACGGCGTGCCGAAGGTGTATCCGGGGACCGCCGATCCGGAGCTGGGCATGAGCGGCGGGCGGCTGAACATCACCCTGCGGGTGAGCGGGCTGAAGGACGCGGCCGAATCGTAGGCGGGCTGACCTGGACGGATCCGGGCGGATGGGCTGGGGCGGGCAGGGAGAACGGGTGGTACGGCCGGGCGCGGGGCCGGTAGTCTCGCCCGTGTCCGGATGATCAAGGAGGTCGGCATGACGTGCGTGGTCCTCAGCGAGGTGGCCTGCGCCGCTACGACGGGCGAGCCCGCCGGGATCTGACCCCTTCTCCCCCTTTTTTCAAGGTCCGGAGTTCGGCCGGATCCAGGCGCTCCCGGCTGCGTGGCGGTCACTTGCGGCCGCGGGTGAATCCCGCCCGCCGCTCGCCGGCGCCCTCATGGGCGTTTTCTCACCGCTTACCGCGCTGACACGAGGAGAACTCCGTGCACTTCGCATCATCCCTCGAGCCGCTGCGCTCGGCCGAGGGCGGACCCAGTCATGTCATCCGTACCGGCCGGACCGTCAGGCGGGAGGCCCGGCCCTGGACCGGTACCGTTCACGCGCTGCTGCGCCACCTGGCCGAGGCCGGGTTCACCGGCTGCCCCCGGGTGGTCGGCGACGGCCTGGACGAGGTAGTCGCCACCGCCTGGTCGAAGGCCCAGCTGCACGACGACGTAGCCGGACGCAACAACCTGCCGGACTCGGCCGATCCGGTGCCGTTGTGGGCGCTGGCGTGGCGGGCCCGTGCCGCCGGCTGGATGATCCGCCACCGAGCCTGCTGGAGGGCGCCGTTCGGGCGTAGCGGCAGGCATCCGAGCCATTTGGAGGCAGAGGTTCGAGGTTCACCGCCGGGGCGCCGACTTGAGGGCCGGCATCCCGGCGGTGCCGTACTGCGGCCCGGGATCCATCGGTTTTTCCCTCCTGAACCGCCCCAGTCAGTCCCAACCAGCCCTCAAGGGCCGCCGTCCATGATCTGATCGTGGCGAAGACGACGCGCAAGCGCCGTACCAGACGGCAGCGATGGGAAGCAGCTCGGGCGTACGCGGGAGCGCGGGAACGGCGGGAGGCTGCCCGAGCGCAGGCTCAAGCGCAGAAACAGGAGCAGGAGGAAGGCCTCGATGCGGAGGGCTCTTCGTGGAGGGGCAGGATCCGCGCGAACCTGTTGCCTGCGTTTTCGGTTCTCATGCTGCTCGGCGGACTGCTGGGAATTCCGTTCCTCATCCTCGACACCACCGTGCCCGAGCTGCAGACGGCGCTCGGCATGAAAGGCGCGCCCGGGACCGCGACCGTCCTGTCGTGTGAGACGTACCAGCGCAACAGACGCGACACACGCCGCGACTGCGAGGCCTGGTTCGTGTTCGAGGACCCGGCCAGAGCGCCGATCGTCATCCAGACCGTGGCGGATGTGAAGGTGGGCGAGACATTCCCGGCCGCGATCGGCCCGCGAGGAGACCACGTCATCCCTACCGGCACCCGAGGCGTATGGAGGGCCATCCCGCTGATGAGCCTCGTCCTGCTCACCCCGGCCATCGTGCTGGTCTCCTTCGGCCTCATCGCGCAATCCAGGGCGATGAAGATCGCAGCAGGCGTACTGGTGGTGATCATGGCCGCGGCCATCACCGGAGGATTCACACTCGGCCAGTGAACCGCTCGACCGGTGCGGCCCCGGCTCGCAAGTCGGCTCGCCGCCAAGCAGGCCGAACTCCGCCACGGGCAGGCCGCCGCCGAAGCCGTACAGCTGCCCACAGCCATCGACGCGCCAGGAGTCGGCCGTGCGCCAGCCTGTTCGACTGGAGATTGTCGTTGCGCTTGACCCACGTAACTGCTGAGACAAGCGGGGCAGGGGCCAAGACAACGGTGAGTCTCTTTCCTGAGCTGCCGTCACTACCGCCGTTTCGGTGGTTGAGGCGCATGCGAACGGAAAGCCTTGCTCGGTGTTCCTCGGAGCACCGATCGGCGTGGGTGATCGTTGCGATCGGCCGCGCCCGTCGTCGGCTCGCTGCGCTCCTCCACCGCCGGGTCCCGCCTGCCGTTGATACTCGTTCCGATCCTTCTGCGAGACCCCCGACTGCCACGCGACAGACCCCCGGTTACTGCAGGCCCTGAGCGCCGCCGGCGCGCAGTTCCGCCGAGACCGCCCGCTCGAGCAGGCGTGCGCTCTCAGCGCGCAGCGCCTCGATCTGCTGGCGCAGATCGGCGGTGCGCGCCTGCGCCAGCGCCAGGTCCATCACGGTCTTGTCGCGTTCGGCCAGCGCTTGGACGCTGTCGCGCCGCAGCTCCTCAGCTTGGGCGTGGGCCTCTTCGGCGCGCCGCTCGGCCGCGGCGACGAGTTCGGCGGCCTGATCGCGGGCGGCCCGCACCTGCTCGGCTGCTGATCTTTCGGTTGCCTCGACCCGCTCGGCCAGTTCCCGCACCGCGGCGTCGCGGGCTGCCTCGGCCTGTTCGGCCCGGTGCCGGGCCTCGGCCTCGGCGTTGCGGGCGCGGCGCTCGGTGGCCGATGCCTCGCGCAGGGCTGCCAGCGCCTGCTCGCGCGCGGTCTCGGCGTCGGCCAGGGCGGTGTCGCGTTCGGCGTTGGCCTCCTCCATTTGGCGGGCCATGTCGTCGCGCTCGCGGCGGGCGTGTTCGGTGGCCTCGCGTGCCAGCCGTACCTGCTCGAAGGCCTGTTCACGTTCGGTGCGTGCGATGGCCACGCGGGTGTGCGCCTCGGCCTGCATCGCGCTGAGCTTGGCCTCCACCCCGGCGGGGCTGAGCTCCTCGGCCAGCACCCGCGCCAGCGGCTCGATGACCGAGGCCATGCCCTTCTCCATGCGTTCGTAGAACTCCTCGGCCCGCGCCAGCGTGCCCTCCAGTCCGGGCGTGGCCCGCCGCAGCTCCCGCTCACGTTTGGCCGCCGCCTGGCAGTCCCCTTGCGCGCAGTAGGAGCGCGGCCGCCCCCGCCCGGGCCGCTGCTCGATCGGCGTCCCGCAGTGCTTGCACGGCGTCACCGTGCCCTTGTCCCCTGCTCGGTTATCTGCTCGCGCGTTCTCGGCCACCCGCCCACCCTACCATTTTCATTTTCTAGAAATTATAAAACGTTAATTGGGATCCGTTGCGTGCCGCCGAGATGTTGAGAACTACCGAGAATGCCAATTCCCGCAAGTTGACTCAGCAGCGTCCACCCGAGCCGTCGCTAAGATCGTGCACATCTGCACCGGGATGTCAGCAGGGATCTGCACGAGGTGTCAGTACGCAGGTCACAGGCGGTTTATTACGGCCAAACCGCTTCTGATCCTCTCGATGGCTCGAGGATCTGCAGGCTTCATACGAATCAAGCCGAAGCGAAGCCGCCCTGTTCGGGAGGCGGCTCCGTGGTCCTGCCCATGCCCGGGATCGTCGGTGGCATGTGGCACGCTCCGGCGTATGACAGTGGAAACGGCTGTTCTCACCGGCGCCGCCGGGCTGGTGTGAGCCATCCCAACGCCTCCGACCTAGCGGAGAAGAGTCCGTACGCATCGGCGGCTGCCGATGAGTCTCGCCAGGGGTGCGGTTCCAGCTCACCATGCAGCACCGCCAACATGGGGCCCTCAAGTGGGAAATCGGCAGGCCCAGTCCATGCGCTCATGTTGTCCTCCTCACCACCTGCATAGGATGCGGTGTGCGCAGGCAGTGATCAGTCTGGGGTGCACTGGTCGATGACGGTGCCTGCGACGGTGAGCGTGGCGCGCCAGCGCCAGCCCGCACCCAGGTCGGTCACCGCGGTGGCGGAGAACTCGGTGACAAGCCGGTGGGGTTCCATTTCCGCGATGCTGAGAAAGTCATCGTATTGACCGGCCGAAAAGCCGGAGACGAACAGCGAGGACTGCCCCTCAATGATTTTGAAGCCGAGCCGGCGGGGACGGCTGCCGTCGGCGGCGCTGGCCGTCACCGACCACAGCACCGCGCCGGTCTGCGGCACCATACCCGACCACTGGTAGGTCACCGTCACCGTGGTGGCGTCCGTAGCCACCTGCACGCCTTTGAGGTGGAAGGACCCGCTCGCCGCGACAGGCGTGGCGGTGCAGGAGCGCGGCGCGGCCGCGGTCGTCGCCGAGGGGGAAGGGCTGCCCGCTGACACCGGCGGGGAGGCTGTCGTCGGGGCCACGGCCGTATCGGCCCCTTCCTCGCCGCTGCCGCCGCAGGCCACCAGTCCCACCGTCACGGCAGCGCCCCAGACAGCAGCCCGCAACGTCACAGCGCCCACCGGTTCTCCTAACCGTCATGTCCCCGGCAGCGACACTAAGCCTCCTCTCACCTCAGCAGCGCCTACGACACGAAAGCCGACGTGGTTGAGATCGGCGCAGCTCATATGCGATTCGCCGAAGTGTCAGCAGAGCATCGTCATCGGCTGTCAGGCGGCGGCTCAGGGCGGGGCGCGGGTGGTTGAGCGGGCTGCTCGACGCTCTCCCGCATAGTGAGGTGATCTTCAGCCGCCACGGCGCGAGCCTCAGCCGTGCGGGCAAGATCGATCGTCGAGCGCTCGCCAAGATGCTCGATCCCGCACTCCCCTACCCGGACGCAACACGCAACCCTCACGTTGTGCCATTCACTGGCACGGGCGGGACGGATACGGGAAACTGTCCCGATGCCTGCTGAGTACACCCAAAGTGACCAGTTCCGTGGTGCCCGCATCCACCTGAGCGACCTCTCCGGCCTCGAGATTCGCGATTGCGACGTCACCGGCCTGAAGATCGTGGACTGCTATGGGGGCAACGTCTCCCTCGGTGGCGGCTTCGAGCGTGTCGTTGTCAACGACGTCGACGTGACCGCCTACGTCGAGGCGGAGCTCGACCGGCTGCATCCCAACCGGGTGCTGGCCCGTGAGGCCACGTCCGCCGCCGAATACCGGGCCGCTTGGGATGCCATCGAGAAGCAATGGGAGGAGACGCTCGACCGCGCCAGGCGCCTACCCGAGGCGAAGCTGCACGAGCAGGTCGACGGCGAGTGGTCGTTCGTCGAGACGCAGCGGCATCTGCTGATGGCCAGCGATGCCTGGATCGGCAACGCCGTGCTCGAGGAGGACGCGCCGTACCACCCGTTGGGCCTTCCTAGCGGCGGGATGCCGGCCGAAGCATCGGCGAAGCTCGGGCTCACCCTCGATGCCACCCCGACGCTCGACGAGGTACTCGCGCCGCGGCTCGCCCGCGTGGCCACGATGCGCCGGGTCGTCGACGAGCTCACCGAGGCCGAGCTCGATCGGGTGTGTGGTCGCAAGCCGGCGGACCCATATCCGGACCGGGAGTACGTCGTACGCCGCTGCCTCACGGTGGTGTGCAAGGAAGAGGCCGAGCATCACCGGTATGCGGTCCGCGACCTCACCGTGCTCGAGGCCGGTGCCCGAACCGAGTGAAGGCGCGTCCCGGCAATGGACGGCGATCTCGCGATCCTGCGCTTGACCAGCCCATCTTGCTGTCGGAGCCCCTCATCGCACCCGCGCTGCCCAGCCAGGGCGCGGTGCCGACCGGCGAGGTAGTCACGACTGGCCACGGAAAGACCAGCAATGCGGGCTTCCCCAACGAACGACGCGAGGTCTTCCTCGATGTCACGCCGCGGTGGACCTGCGAAGGCGATCACGCCCGGAATGAACTGCACCCGCAAATCCGGCCAGACGGCCGGAGCATGCGGCACTGGGTGATGTCGTCGTCGGAATCGTCTTCTGAAATATCTCTGGCCAGAGTGGCAACCCGTCCTATCCCACCGTGAATAGGAATGTTTCTCAGCACCGAACCTGGATAAGCGGCAACGTGGGGAGGTAGCCGGCGGTTCATCCACCTGCCTTCAGCCGGAACGCGAGGCGGCGGGGCGCCTGCACGCGATAGCTGTCCGTCACCAGCTCGGCAACCTCGACCCAGTCCGTCTCGTCGTCCAGCATCATTCCCACGACATTCACAGCCCAGTCGGCCCGGAAGAACGGAGGGCCGGCATGCGCCAGCGCGGCCAACTCCCCGGGCGGCGCCCGGAAGGTCATCAGGATGGCCGGATCGTCCATATCGATGTACGCCGACCCTCTCTCGTCGGTGGTGTAGACGTGCAGGAACGTCCGGCGGCGAATCCGCCACCGCAGGCCGATCCACGCCGGCTCCTCGTACGCCTCGGGCAGCTCCCCGCAGATCACCCGGAGCCGGCCCACAACGGCGGGTGGAACGTCCGCGATGTCGCTCATCTATACCTCCCGCGCCCATCCTGCCCGCCGGGTAGGACATCAGCACATCAGAGTCTGCGGGGTTGGCGGGGCCGCGCCGACGTCATAGGACTATCGGGCCCTGGACGCGCGCTTCACCTGGCCGATCTCGACGCCCTGGATGGCACGCCGGTGCTGGACATCAAACCGTACCTCCGCGAGTTCGCGCCGCAGGACGAGGTACGGCAAGCCCCCTGGGCAACCAACCTGATGCATCAGTACTACTAAAGCTGGATCGCGGGCCCCGGAAGATCTCGTCCCACAGAACCGGTCGGCTGAAGGCTGGGCCCGCGAGATCACTTCCGGTCGATCCCGGCGGGCGTTTCATAGACGAGCACACACGAAACAGTTCTCACCGGAGATCGCGAACAGGGCATTCGCCGTTTCATAGGTCGTTTCAAAACTGTAACCACATGAAACGACCCCATGAAACACTCGCCGGGTGAATGACGGGTACCTCAGCGTGGAAACCCACGGCTGCCCCATGTCCAGCTGTGCCGCGCCCGCCGGGTCACCTTGCCGGACCAGCAAGGGCAGGGTGGCGATCAACTACCACACCGCCGGGTTCCGCCTCGTCCCCTCGCTCGCCAAGGCCCTGACGGTTGTCACCCCGCCGATCCGCAAGCCGGGCACTCCGTGGGTCGAACTGTCCCGCCCCGCAAGCTCCGGGGCCGAGCTGAGGCGCGCAGCTGACTATGTCGCCCTCTGGTTGATCTCGATAACTGGCAGCAAGATCGCCTGGGGTGGGGCGCTGATTTGCCGGGGCGTTGGCCCGGCGGGGGTGGGGGTGTCGGCGAGCCGGTTCAGGAGCTGGTCGAGGGCGGTTTGTCCGTCGTCGACCATGGCGCGTTCGTCGTCGGTGAGGGGGATGGCGGTGAGCATGCGCTGCAGGTTGTCCTCGGCCTCGAGTAGCTGGGCCTTCGAACTGCCTTTGGGGGGTGGAAGTCGCATTTGGCGCAGGCCATCCGGTGCGGACATTGCTCGAAGGCTGGCAGCCGCCGCATAGCAGCCGGTGTTCACGTTCGGGGCGGAAGTCCCCACAGGGGAAGCGAGTGCGGTATGTCGTCGCGCACTTCCGCCCGGAGGACATTTCCCGGTCTGCCCCGGGTGGGGCAGGCGGTTACCCGCCGACATGCCCGACCGCGCCGAGGAAGTAGTCGCCGATGTCCCGGTAGGGGATCACCGTGCCTGGCTCCGGCCGCCACTCGGGCAGGTTCACCAGGCCAGGCTCGACCAGGGAGATGCCGTCGAGCAGGCGGGCGATCTCCGCGCCGGTCCGCGCCACGAACGGGGAGGACGCCCGCCGGTAGACGTCCGTGACGCCCTCGGCGGCCTCCGGGCGGGCGTCGATCGCGACGTGGGACAGGGCCAGGTAGCTGCCGGGCGGCAGTGCCTGCCGTAGTTCGGCGACGATGCGCTGCGGCCCCTCCTCGTCGGTGATGAAGTGCAGGATCGCTAGCAGCAGGACCGCGACCGGTCGCCCGAAGTCGATCGCCGCCCGGACGTCGGGATGGTCCAGGATCTCGCGGGGGCGACGCACGTCGCCCTCAACGATGGACACGTTCTCGTGCTTGCCGAGGATCGCCCGGCCGTGCACCAGGACTGTGGTGTCGTTGTCGACGTAGACGACGCGGGCGTCGGGGGCGGCGACCTGGTGGACGTTGTTCTGCGTGGGTAGTCCGGCGCCGATGTCGATGAACTGGCGGATGCCCTGACGGGTGAGGAAGTCCACGACGCGGCCGAGGAAGGCGCGGTTGGCCCGGACGCTGTGGCGGATCTCCGGAACGAACGACAGCGCTTTTTCCGCGGCCTCGCGGTCGGCGGGGAAGTTGTCCTTGCCGCCCAGGTAGTAGTCGTACATGCGGGCGGCGTTGGGGAGATGTGTCTGGATGCCGGCAGGCGTCTGGTCGGTCACGGGCCGCTCCATGATCACGGTATTGGCGGAAATACCGTGATCATAGTCACCGAACCGGTGGAGAAGCGGCCGAACAGCTGACAAGATCACGCCATGGTCGTCTCCCCCTCGCGCCGCCTCATCGGTCTGCGCCTCGCCGACGGCGTCACCCGGGGCAACATGCGGGCCTGCCTGTTCATGGCGTTCGCCTCGACCATGGTGATCTCCTTCCTCCCGGCCGCGCAGCCCTACATCCTGAGCGGAGTCCTCGGCGTTCCCGCACACGACCAGGGAAAGGTCGTCGGCCTGCTCGGTGTCGCCGCGGAGATCACCATGATCGCCAGTCTGGCCTGGTACGGGGCGCTCGCCGACCGGTACGGCAGGCGCCCCATCGCGGTGGCGGGTTTCGCCCTGTGCGCGCTCGGCACCGCGCTGTTCCCCTTCGCCGACTCCACCGCCGTGCTCGTCGCGCTCCGGGTCGTCTTCGCCCTCGGCGTCGCCGCCCTTAACGGGATGCTCTCCACGATCGCCGCCGACTACGTCCGCGACGGCTCCCGCGGCCGCTCCTACGGATTGGTGGGGCTATTCAGCGGGCTCGGCGCCATGGTGGCGGTGCTCGCCCTGGTGAGGCTGCCCCAGATCCTGGAGAGCGGCGGCACCGCCCCGGTCACCGCCGCCCGCCTGTCGTTCCTGGCCGTCGCCGCAGCCGTGCTGGCGGCCGGCGCGCTGATGTGGTTCACCCTGTCGAAGGCGCGAGCCGCCCCCGCCGCCGCGCGGGTCCCGCTGGCGCGGCTGATCGCCGAAGGTGTCGCCCTCGCCCGCGACCCCGGCGTCGCCCTGTCGTATGCGGCGGCGTTCGTCGCCCGCGCCGACCTGGCCGTGGTCGCCGGGTTCCTGTCGTTGTGGGTGAGCGAGCACGCGCTCGCCGAGGGCGCTCTGTCCGGCGCCGAAGCGCTTGCCCGCGCCGGGGCCGTGGTCGGCATCGCCCAGACCGTGGCCATGCTCGGCGCCCCCCTCGTCGGCTGGCTCGGCGACCGGATGCGCCGCCAGGACGTGGTGATCCTCGCCCAGGCCCTGGCCGCCGTCGCCTACCTGTCCACCCTGCTGGTCGCCGACCCGCTCGGCTCCGGCATGATGGTCGTCGCCGTGCTCATCGGTCTGGGCGAGATCGCCGTGATCACCACCGCGGGGCCGCTCTTGGCCCAGCAGGCACCCGCCGCCGTGCGCGGCTCGGCCTACGGTGTGCAGACCCTGTGCGGGGCGCTCGGCATCCTGGTCGTCTCCGGTCTGGGCGGTTACCTCTACGACGCGTGGCGTCCCGCCGCGCCGTTCGTAGTCGCGGGCGTGGCCGGGCTGCTGGTCGTCGCCTTCGGCCTGCTGGTACGGCGCCGCGTCACCCCCCTCGCCGAGCTGCCCGCCCCACCACAGGCCCCCGCCGTCCGCCCGGCACCGCCGTGATCGAGGCGGAGCCTCCTGACACACCGCGTGCGGAGGATCCTTCGCCTTCCGGGACGCCCATATGGGAGAAATGCCCGTCCCACTCTCCAGTGCTTGACGCCTGAACTCCTGGGGCGCCTTTTCGGACCTTCATCCTCGTGTCACAGGTCCTCGGCGATGCGCCGCATGGCCCGCACGGCTTCCATCTCCTGGCGGGAGAGGACATCGTGATGCTCCAGGAACCAGTCACGGATCAGCCGCATGGGCTGGGTGGTGTTGACGTAGCGGCGGGCGCCGCCCACCGTGATCGGCACCGTGAGCGTGTCCCCGTCATGGGTGGACAAGACGGTCAGACCGGTGATGAAGCGACGGCGCGAGTCGAGCACGCCGGGGGCGGAGATGACCAGCATCAGCCGTTCGCGGTCGATCCCCTTGGGCGAGTAGAGATAGACGCCGCCGGTCTGCAACTGGATCACGCGACACCTCGCCCGCGGAACTCATCATCAGCCAAGGCGGCCTCGTGTTCGTCGGCCAGCGCCTCGGCCACATCGTCGGCGGCCTCGGTGGCAGGGGCGCCGGTGACCAGCGCGTAGTAGGTGACGGCCTTCTCCACCCAGGCCGACATGCTGGCCCGCTCGCCGATCGGCAAGGTCGACCAGGTGCGGACCCCGTTGATGATCGTCCAGGGAGTCAATGACGTACGCGTGGTCCAGGAGGAATCCGACCTCATGATGGAGGCCCTGCGCGCCCGCGACGCGGAAGTCGAATACCTGACAAGAAGGACGAGGGCCGCCGCTTCCAGAACCCGGAGAACCTCATCGAGATCCATCGACTGATGGAAGGCTTCCTCGCACCTCAGTCGACAGGGCTGTGGATCCGTTGCCGGACTCGGCGTCCGCGTCGCTCGCCGTGGCTCGGGTCCGCCGGCGTAGTCACCTGCCAGCAGAGTCCCCGAGGCCCTTGGCCTGCGATCCAATTTGCGAGTCTGTCATAAAATGCCTACAGTCACTTTGTGACAACGGCGAGAATCTCCTTCAGCGCATCCTGTTGTGTCCCAGGCATGCTGACCACGGCGAAGCCCTATGCGCTCGTGCCGGCGCTGCCGGCCGTGGGGGCGCTCCACGAAGCCGCGACCGCCATCCACGTGATCGCATGAACGACGGACAAGGAAACGGAGGGACGAGCGACCTTCCGCACCCGCCCGTCCCGATCGATCTACGACGACGCGATGACGCGCTCATCCAGGTGGCAAGGCTCGCGGCCGAGCTGTTCTGGAGAAACGGGTTTGCCGCGACTCGCGGAGAAGACATCGCCGCGGCGGCCGGAATCTCCCCGCGCACGCTCTGGCGCTACTTCCGCTCCAAGGAGGCTTGCGTCGAGCCCGTCCTTCACGCTCTCGCGGATCAGTTCATCAGCGTCCTGGAAGGATGGCCCGACGAACTCTCCATCCATGAGTTTCTCTCCAGGTCACCGGTGTCGGGCGCGGTCCGGTTCACGCCTGACCAAGTCCACGCGATGCGCGTCGTTCAGCTCGGGCGCGCCGAACCGGCTCTCCGTCACGTCTGGCTGGCCGTGTGCGACGAGGGAGAACGCAGGTGCGTACCGATCTTCGCACGGAGGATGGGCCTGCCCGTTGACGCCCCCGAGGTGCTACGGATCACCGCGGCGGTCTGCGGCGCCAACCGGGCCTACAACGATTCCCTGACCACCGATTTCATCGAGCGTGGTCTCACCCCCATCGCCGAGGACGTCATCGATGTCCTCGTCTGGACGGTCGCCGAAGTGAGCGGCGGCAGACTCGGAGGTCCCATTGATGGCTGAGGCGACCACGAGCCACAGCGACCCGCGGAGCGAGGTTTCCCCGCCTCCCGACGCCCGGCGCGTCGGGGTCTGGCAGTTCCTCGTCCTGGCCGTGATCTACCTCATCATCGTCCAGGGGATGAGCGCGATCTTGATGGTCGGCCAGGGCATCGCACACGGTGCGCCGACGACCAACGACCATCTGATCCGGACAATCGTGCTCCCGGTCGGCCTGGCCACCGCGTTCACCTTGGTGGTGGTGGGCTACCTCGGCGCCTGGGATGAGGTCTTCGTCGACCGGCGCCCGGTCCGAAACTGGCTCATCGCCATTCCGATCATCCTGCTGGTCACGGTAGCGGTGATCACCAACTATCCCGGTCTCGCTGCCAAGGGACTGGACTTCACGCTGCTCCTGCTCGTCGCGACACTCATGGTCGGATTCGGAGAGGAGTTGATGTTCCGCGGTATCGGCGTGCTGGCCTTCCGCAGCGGCGGACACAGCGAGTTCCGCGTGGGCCTGTGGACCACTCTCATCTTCGGACTGGCCCACGGCACCAACATCTTCACCGCCGGCCCGCAAGCACTCATCCAGGTCGTGGCCACCAGCGGCACAGGGCTGGTGTTCTATCTGATCCGCCGCCGCGCGGGCGCGCTGGTGGCGGCCATGGCGGCACACGGCCTGTGGGACTTCGGCGTACTCAGCAGCCAAATCGATCCCGACCAGCCGTGGCCACTGGTGAACGGCGCGGCCGTCGCTCTCGCTGTCATGCTTCTCCTGGTGCTCATCTTGCGCCGACGTGTGGCGCCGGAGCCGCCGGCCGCGGAACCGGAGAGCTCGCGTAATACCGGAGAGCTCGCGTAATTAAGTGTCGCGTGTTCACGCACTCTGAGTGTTCGGCACAGGCCGGGTGATCGAACAGCAGGCGCACAGTTGGCTCGCCTCTGAACATGCCGGGTCGGCGAAGTGCCTGGTTGAGCCGGTTCTCAAGGTGGGTGCGGATCCATCAGACGCCGTTGGCCGCCGACAACAGCAGTGCGTCGAGCACCGTGTGCACCGCCGCATGAGGAGGCGAGCCCCCTCGGATCGCCGCCGTGATCGTACGGGTCACGGGATTGGCCAGCTCCCGGGTGGCGACACGGTGACGACCGGCGTCGACGGCCAGCCCAGGCAGCAACGCGACGGCGTGCCCCGCCTCGACCAGCTCCAAGGTCAGCATGTAGTTACTGAACCGGCCCACCACCCGGGGCTCGAACCGTGCCTGCCGGCACAGCCGCAGGGCGAGATTCGCCATGTACGACTGGGGGATGTCGAGCGCCCACGGCTCATCGGCGAAGGCGGTCAGATCGGCCGGTCCACGCCCGGCGGCCGGGTGCTCGGGTGGCAGGACCAGCAGGATCGGATCCGCCCCGAGCGGCACGAGGTCGAGGTCCGGGCCGAGTGGCAGCTCGCCGAAATCCGTGGTCGTGATCACGAGGTCCGCGTCGCCGACCCGCAGGGCGGGCACGCTCTCGTGCGGCTCCAGCTCCAGAAGCTGGACGTCGAGATGGGGGTACGCACGGGCCAGGCGTGTCACCGCGGGTACGGCCAGGGTGTGCACCGCGCTCTGGAACGCCCCGACCCTCACCAGCCCCGACGGCTCGTCGCCGAACCCGCGCAGCTCCGCCTCCACGGCGTCCATGTGGTCGAGGATCGCCCGCGCGCGCCGCGCCAGGATCAGTCCGGCCGGAGTCAGCCGTACCCGGCGGCCGGTGCGTTCGAGTAGTTGGGTGCCGGTCTCGGTCTCAAGTACGGCCAGCTGCTGGGACACGCTCGATGGGCTCAGGTGGGCGGTCTGGGCCACCGCTCTGACCGTGCCCAGAGTGTCCAGCTGAGTCAGCAGCCGCAGCCGCCAGGGGTTCATCACCGCATCATTGTTGTGCGGATCTTCCGAACAGCACAGCCGGATTTGTGTGATGGACGTGGTGGTCTCCACCTCCCTACCGTCAGGGTCATGGCTGCCGCATCTCCCTCGTCCGCCGCCCCCTCGACCCCCGAGTCCACGTTCTGGGCCGAGGCGGAACAGCACCTCGTCCGCTACGGCGGAGGCTTCGTCCACGAGATCATCGAGCGCGCCGCCGGAAGCTTCGTGTACACCGCCTCCGGACGGAAGATCCTGGACTTCACGTCCGGCCAGATGAGCGCGATCCTCGGGCACTCCCACCCGGCGATCGTGGAAACCGTCCAGCGCCAGGTCGCCACCCTCGACCACCTCTACAGCGGCATGCTCAGCCGCCCCGTCGTCGAGCTGGCCCGGCGCCTCGCCGAGACACTGCCGGCGCCCCTGGAGAAGGCACTCCTGCTCACCACCGGCGCCGAATCCAACGAGGCGGCCATCCGGATGGCCAAGCTGGTCACGGGCAAGCACGAAATCGTCTCGTTCGCCCGGTCCTGGCACGGCATGACGCAAGCCGCCGCCTCCGCCACCTACAGCGCGGGCCGCAGGGGCTACGGCCCGTCCGCCCCCGGCAACTTCGCCATCCCCGTGCCGAACGCCTACCGGCCCGACTTCACCACACCCGACGGCGAGCTCGACTGGCGCCGCCAGCTGGACTTCGCCTTCGACCTCATCGACGCCCAGTCCACCGGAAACCTCGCCGCCTGCCTGGTGGAGCCGATCCTCAGCTCCGGCGGCATCATCGAACCCCCACCCGGCTACTTCGCCGCCCTCCAGCACAAGTGCCGCGAACGCGGCATGCTCCTGATCCTCGACGAGGCCCAGACCGGGCTGTGCCGCACCGGCACCTGGTACGCCTTCGAACGCGACATGATCGTCCCCGACATCCTCACGCTCTCCAAGACCCTCGGTGCAGGCCTACCCCTGGCGGCCGTTCTCACCAGCGCCGAGATCGAGCAGGAGGCCTACGACCGCGGCTTCCTGTTCTTCACCACCCATGTCTCCGACCCACTGGTGGCCGCAGTGGGCAACACGGTCCTCGACGTCCTGGAGAAGGACGGTCTGGACGTACGCGCCCGCGACCTCGGCGCCTTCCTGCGCACCGGCCTGGAGGATCTGGCCACCCGCCACGAGGTCATCGGCGACATCCGCGGCCGTGGGCTGCTCGCCGGCCTGGAACTGGTCACCGACCGCGAGACCAAACAGAGCTCGGACGAGCTGGGCGCCCGAGTCACCCGCCGCTGCCTCGAACTCGGTCTGCACATGAACATCGTTCAGCTCCCCGGTATGGGCGGCGTGTTTCGCATCGCGCCTCCGCTGACGGCTACCGAGGACGAACTGAGCCTCGGCCTCTCGATCCTGGACAAGGCGATCGGCGAAGTGACCGCGACGCGGTAGGGAATGGCTGCAGCTCGACTGGCTGGCTGCCGTACATGCCCAAGACCTGACGCGTGAGTGGAGGCGTTCTCGGACGTGTGGTCGATGTCCCTCCATCGATGAGGACGGCGCTCCCCCGGCGGAGGACCGCCGAGTCCTGCGGTCCCAGCCATCCAGCAGCGCTGCTGGATGGCCCGCGAGTCTTCTTCCAGGTAGGACGCACGCCGAATCGTACGAAGTCATTCTCGCTGACAGCACATGCAGATCTACCGACACTCATGCAGAACGTGCAGGTTACGGTACTGACATCCCGGTGCGGATTCGCACACAAGCAGTCTTCGAGATCGATTAGAGGATCGCGGTACGGCCTGCGATGTTGAGGTCAGCCCCTGATCGGCCCCGCCACCGCTCGCCATGGCTGGTGCGGGCGTGCCGGCTGTCATGGCTGATCAGCATGGTCCTGCCTACCCTTCGCCTACAGCGTGGCCGGCCCCGGCAGCGTCCCGACGTGGTGCTCGACGACCGCGACGAGCACCGTCGCCGCGCAGCCCAACAAGTGGGTGTTGAGTCGTACCCGCCTACGAAGATCGATGCCATCGTCTTCTCCGCCGACTCCGACCAGGACAAGACCTGACCGCGAGATCACCCCGAGCACGACCGCCCCGACGGCCGGGGACCGGGGTCGCGGACGGAGCTACTGATCCCACGATGTGGTGATTTAGATAGCCTTACTGGTCTGGGATCGGCGGTCTGGGATCGACCGTCCTTCGGGAGAAGGGACCGGGTACGTGCTCGACGACGCTGGGCTGCGGGCGCTTCGCGAAGCGGCGCGCCTCTCCCCGGAGAACCTCCCCCTCCGGCGGCATCTCGCCGAGCAGCTCCTGGCCGGGGGATACCTCTCCGAAGCCGAGGCCGAATACCGCGCCGCGCTCCGGCTGGCCCCCGGTGATCCGGACATCGTGGCCGGGCTGGCGGAGGCTTTCGTACGGCAGAGCTCCCACGGCGCCGCGCTGTCGGCGCTCGAACCGTTCCTGGCCGTGCCCGGCTACCCCCCGCGGCTGGGAGTGATCGCGGCCAGGGCGCTGCTCGGCGAGGGTGACACGGTCGGCGCGGCCCAGCGCTACCGGGACGCGGTCTCCCGCGACCCGGCGGTGTCCGACCCCGATCTGGCCGTACGGCTGGAGCCGCCGCAGCCCGTCGCGGACGTCCCGGCCTACGCCGCACCGGTGTCGTCCGGCGAGACCCGCGAGACCGGCGTGGAAGCGGTGCGCTCCCGCGTCACCTTCGCCGACGTGGCGGGGATGGACACGGTCAAGGAAGCGCTGCGGATCAAGCTCCTGCTCCCCGTCCAGCAGCCGGAGCTGTTCGCCGCGTTCGGCAAGCGCGCCGGTGGCGGGGTGATGATGTACGGCCCGCCCGGAGCGGGCAAGACCCACCTGGCCAGGGCCGCCGCCGGCGAGCTCGGCGCGTCGTTCATCGACGTCGGCCTGGCCGACATCCTGGACATGTACATCGGTTCGAGCGAGCGCAACCTGCGGGCCACGTTCAACCTGGCCCGCCGCAACCGGCCGTGCGTGTTGTTCTTCGACGAGGTCGACGCGCTGGCCGCCCGCCGCGCCGACATGCGCCAGGCGCACAACCGCCAGCTGGTCAACCAGTTCCTGGCCGAACTCGACGGCGTGGACGAACGCGCCAACGAAGGGGTGCTGGTGCTGGCGGCCACCAACGCCCCCTGGTACGTCGATGCGGCCTTCCGCCGCCCCGGCCGGTTCGACCAGCTGGTGTTCGTGCCCCCGCCCGACGTCGCGGCACGGGCCGCCATCCTGCGCATCCTCTGCCGTGACAAGCCCCTGGCCGAGATGGACTTCGACGCGGTCGCGCGGGCCACCGACCAGTTCGCCGGCGCGGACCTGAAGGGCGTGGTCGACCGGGCGGTGGAGGCCAAGCTCCAGCAGTCGATCAGCGCGGGCCGCCTCGTCCCCCTGACGACGCGGGATCTGCTGGCCGCGGCCCGCGACGCCAGGCCGACCGCCGTACGGGAATGGCTGGCCACCGCGCGCAACTACGTGCTGCACGCCAACGACTCCGGGGCCTGGGACGAACTGACGCCCTGGATCAAGGACATCCGGTGACCACCGACACCCTGATCGAGCGGGCACGGACGCTGCTGAGGTTGCGCCGCCCCGCGGAAGCCGAGCGGGAACTGCGCGGGGTGCTCGCCCGGGACCCGGAGCACGCCGAGGTGCAGGCCCTGCTGGGCATCGCCCTGGCCGAGCAGCGGAGGTCGTCCGAGGCGGTCGCCGCGGCGCGCGAAGCGGTACGGCTCGCGCCGGACCAGTGGTTCCCGCACTACGTGGCCGGTCAGATCCACCTGATGGCGGGACGGCCCGGCGACGCGATCGCCGCCCTCCACGCCGCCCTGGCCATCGAACCCGACTATGCGCCGATCTGGAGGTTCCTGTCCCGGGCACACCTGCGGGCGCGCCAGTGGGCCGAGGCGGCGGACGCATCCCGCCGCGGCCTGGCCCTCGACCCGCAGGACGCCGAGCTGGCCGGTCTGCTGGCGCTCGCCCTCACCGCACTCGGCGAGGCCGCCCAGGCCCAGGCCGCCGCCGCGCAGGCCGTACGGCTGGACCCGGAGAACGCACTGGCCCACCTGGCGTACGGGCGGGTGGCACTGGACTTCGGCGACCCCGGCCACGCCGCCCGCGCCTTCCGCGAGGTGCTCCGCCTCGATCCCGGCTTCGGCGCGGCGCGAGACCTCCTGCTGACGGCGCTGAAGCGGCGCAACCCCCTCTACCGGGCGCTGGACCGGTTGCGCGGCAGATTCTTCGGCAGGTGGTGGGTGGTACTGCTGCTGCCCGCGGCGCCGATGCTCATCATCGTCCTCCTGCTCGTCGCGCTGCTGCACTGGGTGGCCTGGACCGTCGAGGCGTTCACCACCCTGCGCCTGGCCCGCGCCGGGGACACCCGGCTGCTCTTCGAACGCGCGGAGGTCCGCGCGGCCCGCCTGTGCTGCCTCCTGCTGGCCGCGGGCGCGACGCTGATCGCGCTGGGCGTGACGTCCTCCCAGGAGGTGGTGGGCGCGACGGGCGCGGCGGCCATGGCGCTGATCACCCCCGTCCAGGAGACGGTGCACACCGGCTCGCCGCTCGCACGGGTCATGCTGTACGGCTGGGCGGGCCTGCTGGCACTGGTCATCGCCGTGTCGGCAGCCCTGGCCTCGATGTCCGGCGTGATGCTGAGCACCTACACCGGGCTGGCCACGATCTGGATCGCGGCGGGGGTACGGCGCCTCTTCGGACGGACGGTCACCATCTGAACAGACGGCCAGCAGCTGATCAGTACGCGAAAGGCGGCCGGCGCCGTTTACTTCCCCTAGGGTGAACCCCCTAGGCGTGCGGCGGTATGCGCCCGGCGCGCCGTACGTGTGCGGATGTAGGTCAACTGCATCCGCAGGCAGGACGTTCTCCGCTGTCGATTTCGCGAGTCTGGACCCAGACGGAAACGACATCGACGAGGAGCACGAGATGACCCCCACCAACGCGATCTCCACACTGGCCTCCTGGCTGACCCGCCACAGCATCGACGTCCTGCGCGTCAGCCTCGGACTGGTCTTCGTGGCCTTCGGCACGCTGAAGTTCTTTCCGGGAGTCAGTCCGGCGGAAGCGCTGTCGGTGGCCACGCTGGAGAAACTATCCCTGGGGATGTTGTCGGACTACCCGGCCCAGTTCGTGATCGCCGGCATGGAGGTCTTCATCGGCCTCACGCTGGTGACCGGCAAGCTGCTGAAGACCGGCCTGATCGTGATGGCCGGAGCACTGGCCGGGTTCTTCGCGCCGTACGTCCTGTTCTTCACCGACCTGTTCCCCGGCGCGCCGACGCTGGAGGCGCAGTACATCTTCAAGGACATCGTCCTGGCGGCCGCGGCCATGGTGATCGCGGCCCGCGCTCTCGGCGCCAGGCTGGTACCGGCCCGCGAGGTCGCGGGGCGAGTTCACGAGCGAGTCCGTGACAACCGCGAACGCCTGGCGGCTTGAAACCGACGCGGCGGCGCCTCCCGGATACCGGATCCGGGAGGCGCCGCCGCGTCAGGCTCAGGCCGGGCCGAGCAGGTCCCACCGGTTGCCGGCGATGTCCTTGAACACGACGATCTGCCCGTAGGACTCCTTACGCGACACGGTCACGCCGGATATCTCCTGGATCGGCTCGATACTGATCAAGGGGAGACGAAGTAACAAGCATGTCCAGGCGGGCTCCGCGATAGTGCTCCTTATGACGGAGCCTCCGGATACGGGATCCACCCCCGGCGAGAAGATACGCAGAGGGGGCGGCGCCGATGCGGTGCGCCGGGGAGCGCAGCCCGCTGGCTGATGGATCGAAGGGCACGCAGCCCAGCCGCAACTCGCCGTGGCCTCCGCCGTGCTCGACGGCGTTGACCACACCCTCGTGCACCGCGGTGACGAAGTCTTCGGCGCGGATGGTCTCCATGCCTCGGGCGAAGGCGTGCTCGCTCGCCTCCTGACGCACCCGGCCGATGTGCTCGCGGGAGAAGGCGCAGCTCATCAGCTCGTATGCATCCATGATGCTGACAATGCCGCCAACAATACCGAAGCGGAAAGAGTCCTATGCCTGCAACCGGGCAGGACGTTCGGCCTGACGCGGACACAGGAGGTGCCCCCTATGCCGGCGCGTCTGCCGCTGGCACGGCTTACGGCCCGGTGATGCTTGTACGGCTATTGTCCCCCTGCCCCATACCTGTGGGCTGTTGTGCTGAGGGTCTGTCAGCGTGGCTGCCCATCACCGGCCAGGGGCAGATCACTGCACTGCGCCTCCGCCGTCATGTGGCAGTGCGCGGACGCGAACGATCTGCCCTTCGGCGACGAGTCCTTCGACGCCGTCGCGCACGGCTATCTCCTCCGCAACGTCAACAACGCCGAGCGCGTGTTCGAAGAGCAGCATCGGGTGCTCAAACCGGGAGGCCGGATCGTCATCCTGGAGACCTGCCCGCCACGGGGGCCGCTCCGTCACCCGGTGGCAATGGGTGCCCGGGTTCTGATCCCCCTCCTCGGCCAGGTGGTCGCACGCGATCGCAAGTCGTACGCGTACCTGCAGCAGTCCACGCTCGGATTCATGACGCCCGAGGAGGTCGTCACGATCCTCCGCCGAGTCGGCTTCGCCCCCATCGCGTGGAGGAAGAAGTTCTTGGGCACTCGCATGATCATCTCGGCCCGGAAACGGGCTCCGGCTCAGAGGCTGGATGCCGTCGGTGATCTCCGTTGACCCGGCGGACGTCTCCGGTCAGGTGAGGCGGCCGTCGGGCCAGGTCCAGGCGGGCACTTCGCGCAGGGGGTGGAGTTCGGCGTCGGTGGTGGCGTGGGAGTTCTGCAGGGCGACCTCGGTGCCGAACTCGACGTGGGAGCGCAGAGCCTCGCGGAAGGGCTCGTCATCGGGAAGACCGGCGGTGTCGGCAGCGGCGAGATAGAGGTCGATGAAGCGCCGGCGTTGCTCTCCGGTGATCCTGAGGCCGCGGTGGACCTCGATGAGATGGGAGAAGCCGCCCATGTGGGTGGAGAAGGTGTCGGGTCCACCGAAGGTCTGGGCGGTGAAGGCGGTCAGGTGGTCGACGTGCTCGGGGCGTCCGTGCCCGAAGAGGGGCTGGAGGAGGTCGTCTTTCAGGACGCTGGTGTAGAAGACGTCCACGAAGTGGCGCAGGGCGTCATATCCACCCGCATGCTCATACAAGGTCGCCATGATTACATGATTACACCCAAGAAGCGGGAGCGCCAGGGAGGAAAATCACGTGACGACGGAAGACCGCCGTACCGCCGGACGGGGCTGAGAGGCTCATCAGCGTCTCTCAGCATGATCACAGGCAGCGCCGTGGATGCTGCGACCATGACACAGACAGCAGTCCCTCCGCCACCCCGCTGGGCGCGCGTCGCCGGAACGATGGGCTGGGCGGCGAGGGTACGGCCGCGTTTGACGGTCTTGCCCACGTCGTAGCGGGGTGCGGGGCGGTGGTCACCGCCGGTTCGGGCCAGGTGGCGAGATCGGCCAGGGCGAACTCGCCGCCGTGCTCGGGTGGCCGGCCGCCCTTGGGATCACAGCGACGCGGCGGGGCGGGCAGGCGCATCACCCGGTCGGAACGGATACGTCCGAGCAGTTCGGCGGGCAGGTCACGCAGGACGTAAGCCAGGCGGGTGATGTCATAGCCGGCGTCGATCACGACCCCCACATGGCCGGGATGGTCCGCCTCCACCCGGAACAACACCTGGGCCGATCAGAATCGGGATCATGAACACCAGGAAGATCACCCGGCCGGTGGCGCTGCTGGCCTGGTGACGGCCCTGGCCATCAAGGCAGACTCCCGGTAACGCGAAATGTCCCGCTTCTGCGCACCCGAGGCCGCAGCGGGCGAGCCTTCCCGACCATCGGGTGGGCAATCGGCTGCCCGGCCGCGATGTGCTGCGCTGCGCCCAGCGGGCGCAGCGACTCAGATGCGAAAACGGGTGACCAGCTGGTTGAGCTCACT
>NZ_BOOJ01000084.1 GCF_016863175.1 Paraplanobispora siamensis | reverse complement strand
GTGGACGTCGATAGTCCCGTTCCTCGGCGCACTGGCCTACGTCTATGTGACTCACACCAAGACCAGCGAGGAATCCCTCGACGCCGATCGTGACCACACAGCCGCTCGCGACGGCCGGAAACCGGCAGACACCCACTGACGACAATCGGGCACACGATCAGCGTGAGCGACCATCGAGCCACGACTCCCCTTGCGCTGCAACCATGGTTACAGTAACCATGGTTGCAATAGGAGGTGGAGATGGGCGGCACGGTGTTGTTCGTCTGCCCGCACGGCGCGGGCAAGAGTCGCATCGCCGCGGCCTGGTTCGCCCAGGCGGCGCCGCCGGGCTGGGAAGCCACCACGGCAGGGCTGGAGCCGCAGCCACACCTCAGCGCGCACGCCCCGCGGCTGCTGGCCGGCAGCGGGGCCGAGCATCTGCTGGATCAGGCGCTGCCTCGCCCGCTGTCGGCGATCATCGATCCCGCGCTGACGGTGACGATCGACTGCCCGCCGGGCGCCGTTGCGGGCGCGGTGGAATGGCAACTGCAGCATGCGGACTTCGACGAGCGCATGACCGCCGAACTGCGGGAGCGGGTCCGCCAGCTCATGCAGGAGCTGCACCAGTGAGCGGTACGGCCGGCCAGTGGGTGCTGCTGGCCTACCGCATCCCCCGCCGGCCCTCCACCCTGCGCATCACCATCTGGCGCAAGCTGGACCGCCTCGGCGTGGCCCGGCTCGGCGACGGCCTGGTCGCGCTGCCCGCCGACGCCCGCACCCGCGAGCAGCTGGAGTGGATCGCCGAGGAGATCGGCGAGGTGGGCGGCAGCGCCACCATCTGGCTGGCCAGCCCGGGCAGCACGGCCCAGGAACAGGCCGTCGCCACCGGGATGCGCCAGGCCCGGAGCGCCGAGTACCAGGCGGTCATCGCCCAGGCCCGGGCTGCCGCCTCGGCCCGGCCGGGCGAGCGCGCCCGCGTCGTCAAGCGGCTGCAGGCCGAGCTGCGCCGCATCGACCGCCGGGACTTCTTTCCGCCGACCGAACGCGACGCCGCCCGCCATGCCGTCCGGGAACTGGCCCGGCGCGACACCGCCGTCGAGGCGAGCGCGGACAGCGCCGAGGCGACCGAAGGGACGCAGCGATGAAGTGGGCCACCCGTGCCGGGGTGCACATCGACCGGGCCGCCTGCGCCTGGCTGATCCGCCGCCACCTCGACGCCGAGGCGGAGTTCGTCTTCGTCGACGACCCCGCCCGGGTGCCGCCCGAGGCCACGCCGTTCGACATGCGCGGGGCCGAGTTGGGCCACCACGGCGGCGACTGCAGCTTCGAGACCATCCTGCGCCGTTACGAGTTGAGCGACCCGGTGCTGTGGAGGATCGCCGAGATCGTGCACGAGGCCGACCTCGACGACGAGCGCTTCGACGCCCCCGAGGCCCCCGGCCTGGATGTGATCCTGCGCGGACTGTCGATGACGTGCGCTGACGAGCGCGTCCTGGAGCTGAGCGGCCCGCTGTTCGACGGGATGTACGAGTACTACCGGCGGGCGTTCCTGCTCGGCCGTCCACCCGCCTGACCCGCCCGATCCGACGAAAAGAACTCCTGTGACCGATCCACAGCCTGTCGCCGCCGATCCGCTGCCCGCCGGGGACGTGATCCCGTTCCGTCAGGCCGTGCGCGTCTGGTTCCTGATCTCCCTGCAGACCTTCGGCGGCCCGGCCGGGCAGATCGCCGTCATGCAGCGCACCCTGGTGGAGGAGAGACGCTGGATCGGCCAGCGGCGCTTCAACCACGCCCTGTCCTACTGCATGCTGCTGCCCGGCCCCGAGGCCCAGCAGCTGGCGATCTATGTCGGCTGGTTGCTGAACGGCACCCGCGGCGGCATGGTGGCCGGCATCCTGTTCGTGCTGCCCGGCCTGCTCGCCCTGCTGGTGTTGTCGGTGGTCTACATCCTGTGGCAGGACACCACAGTGGTGGCCGCGCTGTTCGCCGGGATCGCCCCGGCGGTGCTGGCCATCGTCGCCCAGGCCGTCATCCGCGTGGCCGGGCGCTCGCTGACCCACCCGGTCTTCGTCGCCGTGGCGGTGGCCGCCTTCGGTGCGCTGGCACTGTTCGGCGTGCCGTTCCCCATCGTGATCGCCGTGGCCGCGCTCATCGGCTGGGCGGCGCACCGGCTGGCCCCGCAGGCTTTCGGCGAAGGCGCCGGGCACAGCGGTGACGGCGGGCCGGCGCCGCTGATCTCCGACGACGCCCTGCACCACGCCCGGCCGTCCTGGCGCTCGGCGGGGAAGATCCTGGCCGTCGGACTGGCCGCCTGGTGGCTGCCGGTGGCCGCGGTAGCCGTACTGACCGGCACCGGCAGCGTCTTTGTCACCCAGGGCCTGTTCTTCTCCGGCACCGCCCTGGTCACCTTCGGCGGCGCGTATGCGGTGCTGGCCTTCGTCGCCCAGCGCGCCGTGGAGACCTACGCCTGGCTGAGCCCCGGTGAGATGGTACGCGGCCTGGCCCTGGCCGAGACCACCCCCGGCCCGTTGATCATGGTGGTGCAGTTCGTCGCCTTCCTGGGCGCCTACCGCGACCCCGGCGTCCTGACCCCCTGGGCCGGGGCGCTGCTGGGCGCCCTGCTGACCACCTGGGTCACCTTCGTGCCGTGCTTCCTGTTCATCTTCCTGGGCGCCCCCTACGTCGAGCGGCTGCGGCACAACTCCGCCATCAGCGCCGCGCTGACCGGCATCACCGCCGCAGTGGTCGGGGTCATCGCCAATCTGGCCCTCTACTTCGCCGAGCACACCCTGTTCACCCGTACCTTCACCTGGGCCTGGGGCCCGTTCAGCGCCCAGCTGCCCGAGCCCGGCACGCTCAGCCCCGTCGCCCTGGCGATCACAGTGGCTGCCCTGGTCATGACGTTCGTCTTGAAGTGGCCGATGCTGCGCATCCTGGGCATCTGCGCCCTGCTGGGCATGGGCACCTCCCTGCTGCCCTGATACAGGCCGCCGATTGTGGTTGCGCCCCCTCACTGTCGTGAGTGATTAGCCGGCACAACGGTGAAGAAGGCGTCACTGTGGAGGGCGTGAGCCCTTGGCGCAGAGTGTTACAGCTCGCCGTGCTCCTCACGGTAGGGATCGTGACGGCGGGGCTGGTGTGGGTGCTGGGCCCGGGAGCGGCCTGGGTGCTGGAGCACTTCGACGGGGTCGACGACCTGACCGGCAAGGATCTGGCGGCGGCGCTGGATGCGGTGCGTGGCCGGGCGCTGGCGATCGCCACCGGGTTGATCGCGCTGGTGGCGGTGTACTACACCGCCCGCAACGCCGCCACCGCCCGGCAGGGACATCTCACCGACCGCTACACCAAGGCGATCGAGCAGCTCGGCTCCGACAAGCTCGACATCCGCCTGGGCGGCATCTACGCCCTGGAGCGCATCGCCCGCGACTCCGCCCGGGATCACTCCACCATCATGGAGGTGCTGGCCAGCTTCATCCGGGAACATTCGCGCGATGATGTCGCACCCGACCACGAAGGACCGGTGACATCGCCGAGGCAGCCGCTGCGCACGGATCTGCAGGCCGCCTTGACGGTGATCGGCCGGCGCGTGGTCAGACAGGATCTTCCCAATAGGCGCATCGACCTCACCGGGGCGAAGCTCACCGGCGCGCTCCTCTTCGGCGCCGACCTCACCGGTGTTCAATCCCCTGGTCCGCGACCGGCGGTGGATCTCTATGAGGTCGTCGGGGTGCCGGCGGAGTGGATGTCGACGCCGGAAGAGGCAGGTGGGGAAACCGCCGGAGAACCTGCTGGCGAGTGAGGAATGTCCGGTTCACCAGGGCATGGAGCAACTTACGGGAACAGCGATTCCTCTCGGGCATACGGCTTCATGGCCGCCGACACATCCTGTCGAGGCTCGGCTCCGAATAGAGCTGGCCGGGGTTCTCCGGCGTCCCGACCATCACAGGAGCAGACATGCAAACTGATTTCCCCCGCCCCACCCGCCGCTGGGTCCGGTTGCTGGCATCCCTGGCCGTCGCGACCGCCGGCCTCACCGTCGGCGTCGTCGGTTCGGCGACACCCGCCAGCGCCTGCTGCTTCTCGGCGCAACACCCCGACGAAGACGGCTTCACGGTCGTCGAACAGCCCGGTACCGGAAACTACACCTACTTCTACCAGAGCGGGCGGGTCCGGGAGTATCGCAACTTCACGTTCTACCGCGAGTACCGCCGCTGACGACGAGCGCCCGCCCCCCGCTGACCACCGATCAGCGGGGGGCGGGGGCGTTGACCGGGGTGATCGCCGCCGCCGACGGAACCCGCCTCGCCGTGAACGGCTGGAGCGGGAAAGCAGGGATGGGCAGGACTACCCGCGGTTGCTCTGCCCCTCGCCGTAACTTCGGGAGTACTGCGCCTACTGGCATGGTGGTAACAACGGCGGTAACAGCGGCGTTCACCGCCGTGTAACCGGTCCCCGGCCATGCTGGCGGCCATGATCAGAACCCTCTGCGCCGCCGTCTTGGTGACGGCCTGCTCCATGTCCGCGTCCGCCCCGACCCCCCAGCCGGTCTCCACCCCGGGCGCGGGTTGCGCCGCCATCGCGGGGCCACCGCCGCAATCGGTGCCGCCGACCTCGATGAACACGCTCCGGCAGGCGTACTTCTGCGTGCTGGACAACTACTACAGCGGCCCGGTCATGGATTCCAGGGCGCTGCTGAAGAGCGCCCTGGCCGCCTACACCCAGGATTTGATACGGCGCGGCGCCGACCGGGCCGACCTCCGGCTGCCCGCCCTGACCGGGAGCCGCGACACCGACTGGGCCGCCTTCGCGAAGGTCCTCGGCACCGGTGATCCCGCCGCGCTGCGCGCCGCGATCACCGGCATGGTCGCCGGACTCCACGACAACCACGCCCGCTGGGTCAGGCCGACCCCGCCACCGGAGGGTGGGCCGGTGGGGACGGGCATCGCGGGCGTGTCGGCCCAGCAGGGCCCGCAGTTCGACCCGGCGGCCCGGCCGCCGCTGTTCATCACCCGGGTCCTTCCCGGCAGCCCCGCCGCCAAGGCCGACATCCGCCCCGGCGACATCATGGTCAAGGTCAACGGCGTGCCGACGGTCATCGGGGACACCCTCAACCACGGCATCATCGACGTCTTCGCCTCCGACCCGGTACGGCTCACGCTCAAGCGCCCCACGACGGGACGGACCCGCACCGTCGAGATCAGGCAGGGCCCCATCACCCGGCAGCCCCCGAAGGTGACGTCCAAGACGCTGCCCGGCGGCGCCGTCTACGTCCAACTGCCCGGATTCTCCGAAGGCGCCGCTGACCAGGTCATCGCCAAGCTGCAGGGCAAGCCGAAGGCGGTGGTCCTCGACCTGCGCGGCAACGGCGGCGGGTCACCTCGCGAGGTGACCCGGCTGCTCGGCGCGTTCGCGCACGGCAAGGTCACCGGCTACTTCTGCCCACTCAAGGGCGAGTGCGTGCCCAACCGGACCGACGACAGCGTCCCGCTGCTCGGCTCGCGCCTGGTCGTCCTCACCGACCGCGCGTGCGCCTCGGCCTGCGATGACTTCAGCGCGGCGGTCAAGGGCAACGCCCTGGGCACCCTGGTGGGGACCCGCACGGCCGGGGCCGTCTCCGGCCCCGGCGAGGGATACCTCCTCGACGACGGCAGCGTCCTGATCCTGCCCAAGGTCCGCCACCTCGGCCCCGCCCGCGAAATCATCGACACGATCGGCGTACCGGTCGACCACCACGCCCCCATGACCGCCCTCGACCTGGCCACCGGGCGCGACCCGGGCGTGGCCAAGGCGCTCACGCTTCTTTGACGCGCTTGCCGGCTCGGAGGAACCGGCACACGTTCATCCCGGTGGGCGTGTGCCGGACCGAGGACCGACGCCGGTGTGCGGACCGGCATCGGTATATCGGAAGCTCTGAGGGAGGGCGGCGTCGGCGCGTTGATCGGCCAGGGACAGCGATGCGCAAACGCAGCCGGAGGCCCGATCCTGTGTCACCGTTCGCAGTGGACTTCTTCGCCCGCCCGCTCAGATCGGTCAACGGCGCACCCGGTAGCGCAGGTGGAGCACCCGGTTGCCCTGGATCACCACGTCGGGATCCTCCAGCAGGTGCTGCGCGTCGAGCGACCCGAAGTAGCGCTTGCCGGACCCGAACACGACGGGTACGACGTCCATGCGCACCTCGTCGACCAGGCCCGCGGCCAGCATCTGGCCACCGACGTCGCCGGCGGCGACCTCGACCATGCGCTCACCGGCGAGCTTCTGCGCCTTGGCCATGGCGGCCTCGACGCCGTCGACGAAGTGAAACGGCGCCCCGGGGTCCCAGCCCTCGGGCTCCGGCCGGTGCGTCACGACGACCACGTGGTCGACGCCGCCCGGCGGCTTGCCGTCCCAGCCGTCCGTCAGGTCGAAGACGTGGCGGCCGACGATCGTGACTCCGATCTGGTCCCAGTACGGCCGGGTGTAGTCGTAGGAGGTCTGCGACACCTTCACCTCGCCGCTTTCGTCCAACGGGACCTCACCGCTGGTCAACCAGTCGAACAGCGGCCCGGGCTGGTCATTGTCGTCGGCGACGAAGCCGTCCACCGACACCGAGCTGTACATGACCACCTTGCCCACGGGGCCCTCCTCTGCTTCGGGGTGCCCTCAAATTAGCGTGTCGTGAGCTGTCGCTCTTGTAAGAAATCAATCGGCCGGCAGCGGCCAGCCGTCCAGCGCGTGGCCGGGATGTTCGCGCAGGAACCGCCGCCGGGCCTCGAGGTACCGGGTCGGCGTGAGCCCGGTGAACGCCCGGAACTCGTGGCCGAAGTGGGCCTGGTCGAAGTAGCCCGCGCCACCGGCGAGATCGCCCCAGTCGATCGGTCCGGTGGGGTCGATCGCGAACACGGTGGCGGCGAAGCGGTGGGTACGGGCCAGCCGCTTCGGCGTGACGCCGATGAGCTCCTTGAACCGCTGTGCCAGATGAGTGCCGCTGACACCGGCTGCCACGCTCAGCTCGCCGATCGCCACCGCCCCGCCGGTCGCCGCGATGACGCTGCTCGTATGGCGGACCAGTCCCAGGCCGGCGGTCTCGCACAGCCGTCGCATCAGCTCCTCCTCCAGCAGCGTCAGCATCTCGTACGGCCCGGCCGCCGTGGCCAGCCGGTCACGCAGCTCCGCAATCGCGGGCCGGCCCCAGACCTGCTCCACCGTCACCGGCCGGTCACACAGCTCGGCCGCGGGCATCGGCAGGAACGGCGCCAGCCCCCACGGCTTGAAGTGCACGCCGACGGACCGGGTCCCCGGCGGGTAGCCGAACTCGAAGGCGCGGGTGGGCATGGTGACCACGCAGCCGTCGGCGTACTCGGCGGTCTCGATGTCGGTGCCGGCGCGGATGCGGAACGGCGCCCCGAGGTTGACGATGAGCAGCGCCGCCGGCATCGGCGGCAGCGTCAGCCGGGCGTACGGCGGCGTACCCTCCAGGTAGTAGAGGTCGTCGATCAGCCCGTCCAGCGGCGGTCGCGGCACTCTGGACACGTACTCCACGCCCACAGCATCGCCGCCACCGTGTTCGCGATCAACCCCGCCGGCATCGCGCCCTCGGCTGGCAGGTCACTCCCTAAGGTCTGCTCGGAATCCGGATCGCCGACCGGGCCGGCAGCCACCTGCAGCCGGGCGGCGGACCCGTCGCACGACAGCCTGCCGCCGGTCCAGTGACGGCGGGGGCTTTCTCGTTGTGTGTGCACAACGGCGCAGACTTCCCCGCCTTCCGTCGTTTCAATTCTGCTTCGACAGCACTGGAACTCTCAATGAAAGGAGTCGCGATGGAGCACGGCACAGCGCTGATGGCCTCCCCGGCCGAGCAATTCCTGATGCTGACCCAGACCGACGACGGGCTCAGGGCGCAGCTGCGGGGAATGCCGGGCGAGGACCTCCTGGAGACGGCGGTGAAACTCGCCGCCGAGCGAGGCCTCGTCTTCTCCGGCGCCGAACTCGAGGACGAGCTGACCAGACAGCTCGGCCTGGAGGAGCACGACCTGCTGCAATTCGCGCCGCCGACGAACTGCTCGTCGGCCAGCGGTTGCCGCACGCCGTCGCTGTACTGCAACTACTAGTCCGATGACGGGGGATGCGATGTTCGGGGATCTGCACTTGTCGCTGAACAAAGGCGTTTCGATGAAGTCGGAGGGCGACGTCGTGACGCTGGAGCGCGACGGGCATCGCATCTCCATCGCCGCCGCGGGCCATGAGCTCGCCGCGGCCGTGAAGGAACTGTCGGCCGGGGGTGTCACGCTGGCGCGGCTGAGCGGGGATCCCGTACGGCTGCCGATGTTGATGCGGCGGCTGGCGCGTGGCGGCTGGCTGCGTTACTCGATCATGGACGGCGCCGTCGTGGCCACACCGGTGGCCAGGCCCGAGACCGAGTGGCCGGCTTTGGACCCTGAGGCTCGTTATGTGCTCTCACGCTTCGCCTACCTGCACCGCGACGGGGACACGCTGCTGCTCAGGTCGCCGCTGTCCTACCTGGAGGTCGCCCTCGCCGACCCCCGCGCGATCGCGCTGGTGGCACGCCTGGCCGCGCCGCGTCCCTACGACGAGCTCGTCGAGACCGACCTCGACGCACAGGTCATGCGCCTGCTCAGGCACACCCGCCTGGTCTGCGAGCCGGACGGCGAGGACGACGAGGACGGCGACCCGGCGATCAGGCAGTGGGAGTTCCACGACCTGCTCTTCCACACCTCCACGCGCGAAGGGCGGCACGACCGGCCCACGGGCGGCACGTACAGGTTCCGGGGCGAGATCGACCCGCTGCCCGCCGTACGCCCCGCGATCGGGGAGCTCGTCGCCCTGCCCGCGCCCCGCGCCGAGCGGCCGCAGGCGTCGCTGTTCGAGGTGCTGGATCGGCGGCGGAGCATCCGGCGGCACGGCGAGCGGCCCCTGACCAAGGAGGAACTCGGCGAGTTCCTGCACCGCTCGGCCAGGCTGAGCGGGGCCTTCACAGCGGGCGAGGAGGAGGTCGGCCGACGGCCCTATCCGGGCGGCGGCGGCCTGCACGAGCTGGAGATATACGTCGTGGCCGGAAAATGCGCCGACCTGCCCGCCGGGCTTTACCACTATCGCGCCCGCGAGCACGCACTCGGCCGGGTCAGCGAAATGACGGCACCGGCCGAGGCATTGTTGCGCGACGCCGCCTTCTCCACCGCCAGTCCGGACAGCCCGCAGGTGCTGATCGTCATCGCCGCGCGTTTCCAGCGGCTTTCCTGGAAATACCAGCGAATCGCGTACTCGCTGATTCTCAAACACGTGGGCTGCCTCATCCAGACCATGTATCTGGTCGCCACGGCCCTCGAACTGGCACCGTGCGCGATAGGCGGCGGCAATTCCGAGCTGTTCACCCGGGCACTCGGAGAATCGTATTTCACTGAGACGTCCGTCGGAGAGTTCGCCTTGGGGACCCGGCCGGACCGTGAGGCTGAGGAGTGAGCCGGATGCTCGAGCGCCCCCAGTTCAAACCGCACTTCCAGGTGGAGGTGTTACCGCCTGACACGGTGTTCCTGCTGAGCGAGGACGACGCCTTCTCCCTGACCGGATCGGTGTACGTGCTGCTGGCGCCCCTGCTGGACGGCACGCGGGACAGGCAGGAGATCCTCGACACCGTGGCCGGGCGCTATTCCGAGGTCGCGGCGCACTTCGCGCTGTCACGCCTGGAGCGCATGGGGTACCTGTGCGAGCGGGTCCAGGGGGACCCCGCCGAGGCGGCCTACTGGTCGATGCGCGACCTCCCGTCGGCCAAGAGCCGCGGGATCGCCGTGGCGGCGCTGGGCTCGGTACCCGCCGCCGAGTTCGAGACCGCCCTGAAGGCGCTGCACGTGCGGGTCGAGTCCGACCCCGGGGCAGCCGACCTGGTCATGGTCGTCGCCGACGACTACCTCGACCCGCGCCTGGCCGAGTGGAACGAGGCCGCCCTGCGCACCGGACGCCCCTGGATGCTGGTCAAGCCGGTGGGCCGGGTGCTGTGGCTGGGCCCGATCCTGGTCCCGGGGGTCACGGCCTGCTGGCGGTGCCTGTCGGAGCGGCTGATGGACAACCGGCCGGTCGAGACGTTCGTGGCGCTGCGCAAGGGCCGGCCGGGCCGGTCCTCCACGGGCTCGGTGGCGGCGCTGCCCTCCACCGTCCAGACGGCCGTGAACGCGGCGGCCACGCTCGCCGCCGACTGGCTGCTCACCGACGCCGAGGACCTGCGGGGCACGCTTGTCTCGCTCGACTCCGCAGGGCTGGACAGCCGGCGGCATCGGCTGATCCGCGACACGACCTGCCACGCGTGCGGCACCGGCGAGACCGGCCAGAGCGGTGAGGTGGAGCCTGACCGGCGGCCGATCGCGCTGGTGAGCAGGAAGAAGACGTTCACCACCGACGGCGGCCACCGCAGCGTGCCCCCCGAGGAGACGCTGCGCCGCCACGAGCACCTGATCAGCCCGATCACCGGCGTGGTGCGGGAGCTGCGCGCGTTCGAGACCGGCAGCCCGCTGATCACCGTGTACGCGGGCGCGCACAGCTTCGGCCGCCCCGGCCACGACCTGGCGAGCCTGCGCCGCCTGCTCGTCACCGAGAGCGCGGGCAAGGGGCGCAGCGACGCACAGGCCAAGGCCAGCGCCCTGTCGGAGGCCGTCGAACGGCACTGCGGCGTCTTCACCGGCCGCGAGCCGCGCATCTCGGCGACGTACGCGGGCCTGGGCGAGCCGGCCGTGCATCCGGCGGCCTGCCTGCAGTTCAGCGACGAGCAGTACCGGGGGCGCGAGCGGTGGAACCGTGAGCACTCCGGTTACGCCTGGGTCCCCGAGCCCTTCGACGAGTCGCGCGAGATCGAGTGGACGCCGGTGTGGTCGCTGAGCCTGGGCCGGTGGCGGTACCTGCCGACGGCGTTCTGCTACTACGGCTACCCGCTGCCGGACGGCCACCGGTTCTGCGTCGGCGACTCCAACGGCAACGCCTCGGGCAACAACCTCGAAGAGGCGATCCTGCAAGGGTTCATGGAGCTGGTCGAGCGCGACAGCGTGGCCGTGTGGTGGTACAACCGGCTGCGCCGTCCCGCGCTGGACCTGGACAGCGCGGCCGATCCGTACCTGGCCGAGGTGCGCGCCGAGTACACGCGGCGCGGGCGCGAGATGTGGGTGCTCGACCTCACCGGTGACCTCGGCATCCCGACGTACGCGGCGGTCTCCGCGCGCGTCGGCCGGCCGGCCGAGCACATCATCCAGGGGTACGGCGCCCACCTCGATCCCAAGATCGCCCTGCTGCGCGCCGTGACCGAGATGAACCAGATGATGGCCCTGACCATGAACGAGCCGCTGGACTTCACCGACGATCCGGACAACCGGTACTGGTACGAGCACGCCACCCTCGCCAACCAGCCCTACCTGCTGCCCCACCCCGACCTGGGGCCCGCCAGGCTCTCCGACCACGCCCGCCGGTGGAGCGACGACCTCAGGGACGACATCCAGACCTGCGTGGACATCGTCGCCGCGCACGGCATGGAGACCCTGATCCTCGACCAGACCCGCCCCGGCATCGGGATGAACGTGGTCAAGGTGATCGTCCCCGGACTGCGGCACTTCTGGGCGCGTTTCGCGCCCGGCCGCCTGTACGACGTGCCCGTGAAGCTGGGATGGCTGCCGCGGCGGCTGCGCGAGGACCAGCTCAACCCGTTGCCGATCAGCTCATGAACGCCATGGAACGCTCCTTCACCGACGTCTTCACCGACGCGCAGGTCACGGCGCTGGTAGGCGAGGCCGCCGCGGCGTACGCGGGATCGCGGCAGGTGCTGATCGAGGGGTACCGGGTGAACGGCGCGCAACTGCTCTCGCCGACCCGCTACCGCTACGCGCGTACCGGCCCGGAACTGGACGGGCACAAGAGCGGGGCGCTGGCCCGGCTCGTACGGGAGCACTTCGGGGCCCGCCTGACGGCGGTGACCTCCTCCTACAACTTCTACGGGGTCGGCGACCACATCGGTATCCACCGCGACGCGCCCGACTGCCGGTACGCCGCGCTGATCCCGCTGTCCAGGGACCTCGGGCCGCTCGACCTCTACCCGCACCTGGCCGGGTGCGACGGCGGTGAGCTGCTGAAACGGATCGACAACGGCGCGGCCGGCGCCCCCGTGCGGCTGCCGATCCCGTACGGCGGCGTGGTGGTCATCCAGGGCAGCGTGCTGCCGCACGCCCGGCCGCCGGCGACGCTGCCGTGCGCCGTGGCGACCGTCTGCTTCGGCTGACCCCGCACGCGGCCGCTCCCGGGGGCTGGGCGGTTGTCGTGGCGGCCGGACAGCCGTGTGCCGGGCGGCCATTCGGCCGCCCGGCACACGTGGACCGGGTGATCGGGCGGATCAGCGGAACTCGCCGTCGCTGCGGATCCTCAGGGTCACGAAGGTGTCGCGGACACCGTTGTTGGTGGCGCACAGCTCGTAGCTGCCCTGGCCCAGGAAGGTGCCCAGCGAGCTGCGGCCCTCGGCGGCGAAGATGTTCACCAGGCCGGGCGAACCGGCGATGACCCAGGTGGTGCCGGACTTGCGGAGCTTGAACTTCGCTCCGTCGCGGGAGGCGGTGCCGTCACCGCGCACCTGGTAGTCGGCGAGCTGGGCGACGCAGTACTGCTCGCCCGGCACCAGGTTCTTGCTGCGGTAGGTGTCGGCGTGCGCGGCTCCCGATGCGGTGACCAGCAGCGTTGCGGCGGCCGCGGTGGTTGCGACGGCGGCGGCGTAGCGGCGAATCTTCATGGTCTCGTTCCTCTGGTTTTCGGTGGATCGGTCTGACTCCATGAAGGTAGGTCGATGCCGTATCCGCTTTTGAGACCACTTCGCGCTCAGTATTCGCCCATTCGCTGTTCGCCGCGGCAATCCAGCTCTCGCTGCCACAACAGCTCGGTGAAGCGGGCCTCACCGGCCGCCAGATGCCGCCGGAAGGTGCTCATCGGCAGCCCTAGCAGCTCGGCGGCGTCCGCCTGGGTGCTCGCGGGATGCAGGAACGTGTGGTGCAACGCCCGGTAGGCGCGCCGGTCGCGGGGCGAGGCCTCCATGCGTGCGGCCGTCTCCCGGATGATGTCGCGCAGCGCGCGCTCGGCTCCGGCGGGATCGTCGGCGTCCCCGGCCACAAGGCTCACCATGGTCGAGCCGAGCAGTGCCGACCCGCGCAGTCCGCCGGCTTTGCCGTACGACCTCAGCGCGGCCTTCACCGCCTCGGCGAACGCCTCTTCGTCCAGTACGGAAACGGGCCCGACGGTGAGGGCGTCGCGTTCGGCGAGCACGCAGATCCATGCCAGTGGCGGCACCGCGCGCCAGTCGTGGCCGAAGACGGCGAAGCGCCGCTCGCCGACCTGGAAGTCGGCCTCCGGCATGCGGTGGAAGTCCAGGTAGGCGCAGGCGTCCTGCCAGGGTTCGGCCTCGGCGAAGGTCAGCAGCGTCACCTCCGGCGACGGCGAGGTCAGGTAGGAGCGGCACAGGTGAGTGGTGATGAACATGTGCGTCGGCGACGGCCTCTGGTGGCTCTGCCCGTCCATCCAGAAGCGCACCATCCGCACCTCGCCCGCATCCGGCAGGCCCGCCATGGCCGGGTCCGCCACCTGCCGGTCGGCGACGATCAGCTGGTAGAAGCCGACCGCCTCGCCCGACGGCTTGCGGACCACCGTCACCGACGACGGCTGCCGGTGCAGCCACAGCTCGCACAATCGGGCGGACTCCTCGCCCTCGTGCTTGCGCACCCAGGAGACGATCGTGTCCAGCTCGGCCGCGGTGGGGCTGCCGGTGGACAGATCGGCGGTGCCGGGCACCTCGGAGACGAACGGTCCCAGCACCGAGGTGTCGCGGTGCAGGTAGACGAAGTCGAGCAGGATCATCTGCCGGGCGATCGGAGCGGCCCCGGCGAACTGCTGGCGGTAGTGGGCGGCGGCCCGGCGCCGGATCTGCGCGCATCCGTCCGGGTCGCGCCATCGCAGCTCGGCCTCCAGGGCCTCGCGGGCGAGATCGTGCGGGAACAGACCGCGGGAGCCGTACTCCACGATGGACAGATCGCGCAGCCAGGCGAACAGCTCCCCGGCCTCAGGCAGGTCCAGTAACGCGGCCAGCAGCGGCTCGGTGGTGGCCAGCACCAGCGCGCACGCCTCCAGCGCCTGATGGTGCAGCGGGCTGGGCACGGTGTCCACGAAGCTCTTCAGCAGCGCGGCCATGACCTCGTGGGTGGCACCGGCGGAGAACCTGCGTTGCGCCGACACGTCGGCGACCAGTGCCAGCGCCAGGGGGTGGCCGTGGGTGAACTCCAGCGCCGGCCGGCGTTCCTCCTCCGGCACGCCGCGCAGCCCGAGCAGCGCGCAGCCCTCGTGGTAGCTGAGGTTGCCCAGGGCTACGACCTCGACCAGCTCCCGCCATCCCGCATCGACCCGCCACACCGGTGAGGGGCGGTCCCGCCCGGCCAGGACCACGATCGCCTCGGCGCCCAGCGCGGGAATCAGCTCGCGGCGCAACCACGGCTCCAGCGGGGCGAGCAGTTCGGCCGTGTCCACCAGCAGGACCAGTCCCGGTACGTCGGTCAGCTGGGTCAGGGGGTTGCCGGTGAGGCACAGGCTCTCGGCGAGCGTCCGGGTGATCGCCTCCGGGCTGGGCGTCAGCTCATGGCCGTCGAGCCAGACGACCTGCCGCCCGGCCGTGCGGGCCAGCCAGGCGTACTGGTGCAGCAGCGCCGTCTTGCCGACCCCGCCGGCCCCGTGCACAAGCAGGATCCGGCCCGCCGCCGCCGGGTCGAGCAGGTCCCGGAAGGCGGCCAGTTCGTGTTCCCGGCCGACGAAACTGCGCCGCCGCGCGGAGTCCAGCCGGTCGGCCAACCGTATCGACATAACGCCTCACCCACCGCAGGGCCCCGAGCTGGAGTGTCCACGGCCGAGACCGGCCGGTCCAGCCCCCCGGCAGCCCTCATCGGCCCTTGGAGCAATCGTGCCCCCGATCGACCATGTCAACAACGCCGCAGGTCATACAGCTGGGCGTTGCCGGCGATCGGCGTTCTCAGAGTGGAGCGATGGCCAGCCGGACGCCGAGCACGACGAGCGCGCAGCCCATGACCCTGTCCAGCACCGCCGGGAGCGTAGGCCGCCGGACTCGGCGACCGACTCGGGTGAACAGCAAGCTCATCCCGGGATACCAGGTCAGCAGTACCGCGGCGTGCGCGAGGAGCAGTACGGCAGCAGCCGGGACGACCGCGTCGTCCGGCCCGATGAACTGCGGGAACACGGTGGTGTAGAAGATGCCCACTTTCGGGTTGAGCAGGTCGCCGACCAGACCGCGACGGAACCCGCCGAACGTGGAGAGCCCGGGCGCCAACCCTTCGGGCCGCCGGCCGGCTGCCCGGTACCGGGCCGAGCGCAGGGACTGCACGCCCAGCCAGATCAGGTACGCCGCGCCCGCCAGGCGCAGCACGTCGTAGGCCACGCGCGAGGACGCCAGCAACGCGGCGAGCCCGAGTACCGAGGCCGCAGCCCAGAAAATCTTGCCGAGCGTCAGGCCGATCGTGGCGGCGACCGCGGCGCGCTGGCCGCCCTGCCGTGCGCAGTGCAGTACGACCGTGAGATTGGCGCCGGGGGTTGCCGCGAGGATCAGGCACAGCGCGACGAAGCTGCCCAGCTCGGCCCAGCTGAGGGCTACCACGTCGGCCCACTGCCACCGGCCACGCCCGTGAGCGTCCTCTCCGGAGGGGACGTCGAGTGCCGGGGGTGGGAGAGAAAGATGCATATCGTCACCCCATGACCGTGATGCAATGAGTAAGTGCATTTCAACGCTTACGGCGGCAACGCGGCGTTGCTGGCAGCGGCCCTGTCGAACCTCGGCGATCGATGCGACACGCTCACCGTGGAGGCCTTGCTGGCCGAGCATCGGGTGGCGCGCGCCCAGCTGACCGACCGGCAACTGGAGCTCCTGCTGGCCTGGCGCATTCGCCTTTGGGAGGCCTTCGCCGCAGCCACCGGGCCGGAGCGGGTGGCCGTCGTCAACCGGTTGCTGGCCGATGCGGCAGCCCGTCCCTATGTGTCCACGCATGACGGCCAGCCACCGCACCTGCACTACGCCGATGAGAACGCCGACGTCGTCACGCGGGTACGGGCCGTCACGGCGGCCGGGCTCGCCCTGGTGCTCACCGAGACCGATCCGTGCCGTCTCGGCCGGTGCGCGGCACCGGGGTGCCGTACCGTCTTCGTCGACGTGTCGCGCAACGGCCGCCGCGAATACTGCTCCCGCCGGTGCGCCACGCGGGTCCACGTGTCCGCCCACCGGACCCGGATGCGGCGGTGGTGACCCGATACGACCCTCCCCGGAGAAGCAGAACGCTTGTCAACGGACATCCGGCAACGCGGCACAGCCCACCGGGCATGTGAGGCTGGTCACAGAAGCCGGGCAAGGACCGGAGAGTGCGCTGGTGCGGCCGCAGACCGTGGCTGCGGTCACCATCTCCGGGCACCCGCTCGTGGAGGGGAACCCCGTTACGGCAGGCCGATCAGCCGAGCAAGGTGAAGATCGCGACATGAATCGAAAACAGGAGGTATTCAGTGAAACATCTGTGTTTTCGTCTCGTCGTCGGTGCGCTGCTCGGGACAGTGGGGCTTGCTGCGACGGCGCAGTCCGCCGGGGCGGCGGCCGGCCCGCAGACGCCGGGGGTGCTGTGCGGGCCCGGCTTCCGCGTGGTCGACAGCGACCCGATCCGACGCACCGACACCGGTCAGGTGATCGGTAAGGTCCATCTGCTGTTCGACGAGGTAACCGGCCAGGCGTGCGGGGTGACCGTCAAGTCGGCCTACCTCGGGGCGGTCACCAGGGCCGGGGTGTACCTGTCCCCGGAGGGCGCGCAATCCGTGGCCAGCGACGGACCTCGCCTGGTCTACGCGGGCCCGGTCAGAGCTCCGGCGAGAGGCAGGTGCGTGCTGTGGGGAGGCCTTCTGGCCGACCCCGCCGGAACGGTGTTCCTGCATGAGCGGGCCAATGCCGCTGTCGGCGGCATCGTGACCTGTTTCTGATCTGCTCGCGGTGTCGCGGGCCGCGCACTTCCGCGGCCCGCGACACGACGGCCCGTCCGTGACCGCGGTTCAGATGACCGGCTGATCCAAACGAAACTGCCCGGGCGTGCCTAGGATGGCCTGTGTGGCGATCATCCCCGCGTACACACTGCCCGGTGAGAAAGTCATGCCGGAAGGCATCGCATACAGCTCCGATCATGGTTTCTACGCCGGGAGCATCACCGACGGCACGATCTTCCGCGGCTCTCTCGACGACGAACTGGCCCAGGTGTGGCAGCCTCCCGGAAAAGACGCCCGCACCTGCGTTCTGGGCATGGCCGTGCACCGGAATCAACAGCTGATCGCGTGTGGCGGTGAGACGGGTCACCTGTTCGTCTACGACATGGCCGACTCCGCCCTGCTCGCCCGGCGCACCGTCCCGGCGACGAACACCCTCCTCAACGACGTGTGGACCGTGGGCGAGGCCGCCTTCGTCACCGACTCGGCCCGCCCCGTGCTCTGGCGGCTCCCCTTGGGCGCCACGCCACAGGCCATCGGCGAACCAGAGATCTTCGCCGATCTGGCCGGCGCCGGGGCGAACGCCTTCCTCAACGGGATCACCGCCACAGCCGACGGAACGGCGCTGCTGGTCGCCGCGCAAGGAACAGGGACGTTATGGCGGGTGGAGATAGCCTCCGGCGCGGTCGAGCAGGTGCGGTTACCGGACGGCTACGGCTTTTGCGCGGACGGGCTTCTACTGCTTGACGATCGCCTGCTTGTCGGCGTGGTCAACGAGACCCGCGACAGCACGGTCGTCTTCTCCCTCGCCGTCGTGGAGTTGGACGCCGCCGCCCGAAAGGCCGTTCCGGCGGGCAGGTGGGACGATCCCCGGTTCGACACCCCGACGACGATCGCACTCGCGCAGCAACGGCTGCTCGTGGTCAACTCCCAGCTCACCCGGGCCGAACCTGCCGCTCCGTTCCATGTCATCTCCATGGACCTTCCGCCGGTGCCGTAAAGCCCGTCCTGCGACTCTCGGCGAGCAGGCGTCGTGCGGTGCCCGGCTGCTCTACGTCCTCTGCCCGGGCAGGTCGCTTGCCTGCCGGATCCGGTCAGAAGCGGAAGCGGGTCAGGCCGCCCGGCTCCGTCGACGAGACCACTGTCGCCGAGCGCGGCTCGATGCGGTACACGTTCCACGGCGGCGGTCCTTGCGACGGTGCGTTGAACGGGGCGGTGATGCCCGAACCGCTCTCATCGGGTTCCGCCGGCCAACCGTTGTCCGCCCACGCCCTGGCAATGCGCGCCACTGCGCCCGGCTCGGTCACCCGCACCGCGGCACCCTCGATCACGACGTCCGCGTCGCGGATCGACACCGCGACCGAACACCGCGGATCGCGCGCGACGTTGCTCGCCTTGCGCGTACCCGCGCCCGTCTGGAACCAGAAAGCGCCGTCCACCCAGACAGCGCCGACCGCGGTCACATGCGGGCTGCCGTCCTCGTTGACGGTGCACAGCCACGTCGTGCGGGCGTTCACCGCGTCCGGCCGCGGTGTCGACCCCGCATCGAGCTTCGCGACAACGGCGGCCCAATCCACCGGCGGCAGGCCATCCGCCTCACCCAGATTGACGATCTCCATATTCAGAACCTACCTGCCCGCCCTCCCCCGGCAAGCGCCGCTCTCAGGCGGCTTCTGCCGCTGCCAGGGGCACGTCATAGGCCCAGGCCACGGTCCCCCTGCACCAGCGCATCCTGGCACAGGCCAGTTCCGGGTGCCGCCCGTAGTCGGCTGCCAGCTGGGCCACGCACATTTGCTCCGGGGCGTCATAGGCGTCCCAGACGGCTTCGACGGCCTGGCGTACCTCGTGGACAGTTGGCCGGTCCGACGGCTGAAGGGGGCTGCAGAACAGCACCTCCGCCAGTACCGTGGCATTCGCCCTGGCATCGCCGTATACCTGATCGTCGGGCATCTCCTCACACACCTTCCCGGGACCGAGCCGAGTGCTTGTCCCTTTCAGAGTGCGCTCGACGAAGCCGGAAGCCATGGGGGAAAGCCCCTAGCACTACCCCTAACTTTTCCCTCGGGTGCCCCTGAGCGGGGACGGCGAACGATGCTCGAGCCGCACATCCGCCCGACCCCGGCTGCCGCTGAAGCGCTCGACCGCCACGACTGACCGTTACCAGGCGCCGTCAGCCGGCGTCGAGAACGAAGAACAGGAAGCTCAGGAATCGTGTGCGGGTGGGCTCGATCTCGCGCAGCTCCTCGGGGAACAGCTCGCGGGCTTCCGGCGCGAACGGCGGTTCGCTGATGACGCTGATGCGAAAGCCGGCCGCGGTGAAGGCCTCGGTCATCGCGTGCAGCGGCCGGTCCCAGAAGCTCATCCGGGCGCTCCGCCCGCCCATGGTCCATTCCTCGACCCGGTTACGGATCCCGAAATAGCTGGGCTTTTCCCCGGCCATGTGATGCATGAGGGTGATGGCGAAAGGATGCTCGACCGAGACCAGCAGCCGGCCGCCAGGCCTGAGCACGCGTCGCATCTCGGCCAGCGTCGGCCCCCAGTCCCGCAGATAGTGCAGCACCAGGGACGCGATGACGTCGTCGAAGGCATCATCGGGAAAGGGCAGCGGATCGGCCAGATCGGCCACCCGCAGATCCGCCCCGGCGCCCAGGCGTCGCCGGGCCAGCTCCAGCATCCCGGCACTGGCGTCGATGCCGGTCACGATCGCGCCTCGATCACGCAGCTCGGCGAACAGGGGACCCGAGCCGCAGCCGGCGTCGAGGATGCGCCGGCCGGTCACCTCACCGGCGAGCTCCAGCATCGCCGGCCGTTCGTAGTACGCGTTCAGCAGGCTGGTGTCGTTCTCGGCCGTGTACCCCTCGGCCAGACGGTCATAGTCGTTGAACGCGGAGGGATCGGCGGCCTCGACGGGATCTTCGGGGATGGTAGACATGAGGGCCATTTTGACCCAGTCGGTCCCTGTGGCGCAGACATACGGGCCGTTCGTCGTGATCAAGCGCTTCGCCGCCGCCGCGGCGCAGCCGGGTGCAGGTCCGGCGCCGAAGGCCCCAGCACCAGGACACCCGGTGAACTTCCGGCTCAGGACACTAGCGCTGAGCTCGTACGAGCGGTCTGACCGTTGCCCTGGCCATCACCTTGGTGTGCTCATCACGCTCGCGGGCCAGCTGCGGCGCCCACGGCGGTTCCCTGCGGTCGGCGCCCGCGGGCTCCTGGCGGTAGAAGATGTCGATGTCGACCTCTTCGCCGCCCATGACCAGGGTGTCCCACGCGCCGCTGACGACCAGGGTGCGCAGGGTCTCACCGGACAGCTTGCCGAGGTGGGCGCGTAGGGCGGCGTCGTCGGGCAGGCCGGTGACGCGCTGCGCCAGGCGGGTACGGATGCGCCGCAGCCGCTCCATGAGCACCTCGACGTCGGCCTCCGGCGTCGCCTGCGCATCCTCGCCCTCGCCCGCCAGGGCCGTGGCGATGTTGTCCTTGACGGCCCGGGTGACGCCGTGCTCATCGGTGGTGACCATCGCCTGCCAGGCGCGGCTCTTGTGCCGGTACTGCAGCATCGCCATGGCCGCCTCGTGCCGGATGAAGTCCGCATCGCGCAAGGCCCGCCCGCGCCACGCCTGGCTGAGCGAGCGGGCCAGCGAGATGGCCGAGGCCAACCCGCTGTTGAGACCACGACCCGGCCAGAAATGGATGGCGTTGGCCGCATCGCCGAGCAGGAAGCCGTAGGTGCCCGGCGTGGCCGCCGTCGGCGCGTGCAGGCGCGCGGTGAACCGCGGCCGTTGCACCATGTCGAGCCGGAAAGCGGTGACGGCGCTCAGGTCGCTTTCTTGCACGCCGAACATGACCAGCCCGTCCCTGATCCGCCGCCACAGGGCCGAGCCCTTGAGCAAAGCGGGCAGGAACAGCGTGCCGTGGGTGGAGCAGTGGAACTCGCCGTGGTCGTTGCGTCCCATCATGCAGGGGCTGGCGGCGACGCACTGCTCGAAGACGTGACGGACGGGATCGATCCCGATGACCTCCATGGCCTCCTCGTCGGTGAGACGCATGTTGAGGAAGCCCTCGCCGTCCAGGGCGTTGAGCAGGAAGCGGTTCTGGGCCACGGTCAGCAGGACGCTCATGGCGTCGGGCAGGCCGGACCTCACCCGCAATCCCAGCACGACGTCCTGCAGGTGCCGGCCGTCCAGGGAGTAGATGGAGCTGTCCGCGGTGCCGAACTTGCCGGCGAAGTGCTCCCGCGTGCGCGAGCGCCCGCCCTCGCAGATGGCCAGCACGTGCTCCTGTTTGGCGCTTTCGCCGTGCTCCTCGGGCGAGAAGCGGGCCGGGACGAGCCGGATGCGACCGGGCTTGTCGTTGGCCAGCTCCAGCAGCCTGTCCTCGATGGCGGCGATGCGGAGGTTACGCGGCGCCTGGCCGCGGATGGAGTCCGGACCGGCGGGCCACATCTCGGAGTAGGCCCCGGGGGTGAACAGCCGCTCCTGCACCGATGCGGGGAGATTCAGGTACTGGCGGCTCTGGACCGTGACGACCTGCTGGCGGCGGACGTTGCCCTCGGCCTGCCCCTTCCACACGATCCGCGAGTCCCTCTCCGTCCAGCGCCCGTCGTAGACGGTGACGGCGACCTGCGGGCCCATGAGGTCCTCCAGCAGGAGCGCGAAGCCCAGCCCGACGGGACCGCCGCCCGAGACCGACACCCTCAGGACCGGAACCGATGAGTCGAGGAGCGTGGCGGCCTCATCAGCGGCCTCGTCAGCCCCATCATCGGCGCTCTCGTCGGCGGCCAGGAAGCGGAAGCGCTCTTCACCGATCATGATCAGGTCGTCCGGCCGCAGCACGTGCGATGTCACGCGCACCCCGTTGACCAGGGTTCCGTTCCGGCTGCCCAGGTCGTGCAGGACGTAGCGCCCGCCCTCGTGCCGCACTTGCGCGTGGCAGCGTGAAGCGCGCCTGCTGGCGATCACCACGCTGGAGTCGGGCCTGCGGCCGAAGGTGATGGGCGTGTCGCCGAGCATGAAGCGCTGCCCGCGGAGCGGGCCGTCGTCTCCGATGATGACAGGGGGCATAGCTCTCATCGTGAACGAGCACGCTCAGCCGTACCGCTGAAAAATACGTGTACGGCTCCAGCCGGCGAGCCCGGGCGCCGAGCGTCGGCTGATCACGCGATATGGGTCAGCGACCTACGGCTGCAGCGCCCGTGGGAAGAACGGAACCGTCTTCAGCGGCATGGTCGCTCCCGCCCTCCTCTGCCCTTCCTCAGCCGCCCGGGTGTCCGTACCACCCCGGGCGGCTGCGCCGTCACCGGACCCGGGCGGGTCTCAGCCGGGGATGATCAGACCGCGCCGGCAGGCGCGGACCAGCCGGCGGGGCACCAGGAGCTGCCGCCCGTCCACGGTGACCGGAACCAGGTCGGGGACGGTGGCCTTCCACTGGGAGCGGCGGTGGCGGGTGTTGCTGCGCGAGGTCTTGCGCTTGGGAACGGCCACGGCCTACCAGCTCGCCTTCGTGACGCCGGGCAGCTCGCCGCGGTGGGCCATCTCGCGGAAGCGGATGCGCGACAGGCCGAACTTGCTCAGATGGCCGCGGGGACGGCCGTCGACCGAATCGCGGTTGCGGATGCGGGTGGCGGAGGCGTCGCGGGGCTGGCGGGCCAGGGCGCGTACGGCCTGCGCCCGTTCCTCCGGTGCGCCGGTACGGACGACCTCTTTCAGCTCGGCCCGGCGCCCGGCGTGACGGGCCACGATCGCCTTGCGGCGCTCATTGGCTGCGATCTTGCTCTTCTTGGCCATCAGACCTTGCCTCCCCGGGCCCGGATGCGGGCCACGGCCGCCTCGATGCCGATCTTGTCCACGGTCTTGATCGCCTTGGCGCTGAGCGTGAGCCGTACGGACCGGTTCTCACTCGGCAGCCAGTAACGGCGGTGCTGGATGTTGGGGTTCCAGCGGCGGCGGGTGCGCCGGTGGGAGTGGGAGATGCGGTTGCCGAAGACCGGCGCGCTCCCGGTGAGCTGGCAGTGCGCCGACATCAGGGCCTCCCGTAGCGCTGGTTGAAGCGCTCGACCCGGCCGGCGGCATCCAGCACGCGGCTGCGGCCGGTGTAGAAGGGGTGGCTGGCCGAGGAGACGTCGACGTCGACGACCGGGTAGGTGTTGCCGTCCTGCCACTCGATCGTCTTGGTGCCGGTGATCGTCGAGCGGGTCAGGAAGGCGAAGTCCGCGCTCGGGTCGCGGAAGACCACGGGGCGGTAGTCGGGGTGGATGCCCTTCTTCATCGTTCCTCCTTGAAGGGGACGTGCCGGCGGATGATCGGGTCGTACTTGCGCAGGGTGAGCCGGTCGGGGTCGCTGCGCCGGTTCTTGCGGGTGACGTAGGTGTAGCCGGTGCCCGCGGTCGACTTGAGTTTGATCACGGGCCGGAGCTCGTTTCTGGCCATGGGGTTCCTCTCGTGAGGTCCAGGCGTGCAATGATAATGGAAACGGTTTTCATTCCGTCAACCGATGTCTGACCGCGACGCCGCAAGCGCCACCGCGCCCGCGCCCGCAAAGGAGAAGCCCCGTGTCCACTCCCGTCGTCCTCGTGGCAGGCCTGTACCCCCAGGCCCGCACCGCCGCCGTCGAGACACTGCTGCACAGCCACCCCGGCGCCCTCGCGATCCACCACGACCTGCGCTCGGTGACCCGCGGCCGAGTGGAGCGCGTGATCCGCGACCGCTCCGGCGTGCTCGACCTGACCGAGGTACGGCTCGCCCACGGCTGCGTCACCTGCACCGTGCGCGAGGACCTGCTCCCCGAACTCCTGCGGCGCGCCGCCACCGCCTCCCTGCTGATCGTGGACCTGTGGGACTCGGTCGAGCCGCGTTCGGTGGCCGAGGCGATCGACTGCGAGCAGGCCCGCCACCCGCTGCGCCTGACCTCGGTGCTCACCGCCCTCGACACCGCGCACATGCCCGTCGACATCACCCGCGGCGACCGCCTCACCGAGACCGGCCAGATGGCGGCCGCCGGCGATGAGCGTCATCTGGCCGAGGTGCTGGCCCGGCAGATCGAATACGCCACCGGCCTGACCCTGCACGGCGGCGACGCCGAAGACACCGAACTGGCCCGCGCCGTGCTCGCCCACCTGGCGCCCGTCACCCCGATCTTCCCCGCCGACGCGCTACCCGAGGTGACCGGCGCGGCCCTGTGCACCGGCACGCTGGCCGAACGCGTCGACCCCGCCACCGCGCAACTGCCCTGCGACGCCCGCACCGACGAGGTCACCACGGTGGTCTGGCACCGCCTGCGCCCGCTGCACCCCGCCCGCCTGTTCGCGGCCGTCGACGAACTGGCCACCGTCTCGGTCCGCTCACGCGGACGCTTCTGGCTGGCCACCCGCCCGCAACAGATGCTGGCCTGGGACGCGGTCGCCGGCGTCGTCTCGGTGGAGAACGCCGGGCCATGGCTGGCCGCACTGCCCCAGACGGCCTGGGACACGCTCTCCCCGGCCCGCCGTACGGCCGCCGCCCTCGACTGGGACGACATCACCGGCGACCGCGTGCAGCACCTGGTCTTCACCGGCCCCGACCTCGACCGCGAACGCATGCACGCCCTGCTCGACTCCTGCCTGCTCACCCCGGAGGAGGCCGTGGCCGGCCAGAACGCCTGGGCGGGATACGACGACCCGTTCGCCCCCATCCTCGACCTGAAGGAGATCGCATAAGCCCCGCCGCACCCCCCGCGAGAAGAGCAACCCGCTGCACGCGGTGAGCTGCATCGACCCCTGGCTTCGAAGACACGGCCTGGCACCGACCCACGAAACAGGCAATCCCCTGGCCGCGCCCGACTGAGGCCGGCGTTTCATGAGAGCACGACCAGATACAAAGAGCACACGATGCGCTACTTTGAGTAACAAATCCTGGGAGGATTTCGCCCGGCTACCGGTGAGGAGCGCCCATGGCCACCAGTGACCAGCATCGGCCGGAGATCGTCGTCGGCCTCGTGGCGACCCCGCCGGACTATCCGGCGCAGGTGGTCGCGCGGCTCGCCGCCGAGCTGGCCGACCGGCTCGCCGAGCGGATGGACGCGGACGTGCGCTGGATCGTCCGGGAAGGCTGGGGTGAGGTCGCTCCGCGCCGCGACGGCGGCGCCGAGGCGCTGCTGGACGACGTCGCCCGTCGGCGCGAAGACGCCCGGTGGGACGTCGCGATCTGCCTGACCGACCTGCCGCTGCACACCCAGCGAGTACCGCTGGTGGCGCAGACCTCCGCCCGGCGCCGAGTGGCGACGGTGTCCTTGCCCGCGCTGGGACTGCGCCAGTTGCGCGCGCTCCGCGCGACCGTCCCGGCTCTCGTGGGCCGACTGCTCACTGACACCTCCGAGACGCGGGTGCCGCCGCTCGGCCCGGCACCGGCCGAGCTGGCCGGCCAGGTCGCCGCCATCGACCGGGTGGTGGGCGGGGCCGATGCCGGGGAAGTGGGCTACCTCGCCTCGCGGCTGGCCGGCCGGGTGCGGCTGCTGACCGGAATGATCCGGGCCAACCGGCCAGGGCGCGCCCTGCTGGGCCTGTCCAAACTGCTGGCCGGCGCCTTCGCCACGGCCGCGTTCGCGCTCACCACCAGCGCCATCTGGGAGATGGGCGATGCGCTCGGCGGGCTCCGCCTCACCGTGATCATGCTCCTCGGACTGGCCGCGCTGGTGACCTGGCTGATCATCGCACACGACCTGTGGGAGAAACCCGGCCGGCAGACACCGGCCGAGCTGGCCCGGATGTTCAACCTGGGCACGATCCTCACCCTCGCCCTGGCCGCCGCAGTCTCCTACCTGGTGCTTTTCGCCGGAACGACACTCGCCGCGGCGCTGCTGATCGACACCTCCGTGCTGGAACGCAAACTGCAGCGGCCGGTCGATTTCACCGACTACCTGATGCTGGCCTGGATCATCAGCTCGCTGGCCACCGTCGGCGGCACGATCGGTTCCGGGCTGGAGGACGAGGACACGGTACGAGCCGCCGCTTACGGCTACCATCCCGAACCCGGCGGCCGGCAGGACGAGAAGGAGGCGTAGTTCCCGCTCCGGGGCAGGGCTCATCCGCGCCGCCGGGCGCGCACCGCAGACCAGCGCCGCCGGATGGACCCGCATCGGGCCACCACGCTCGCCGCGACGGCCCGACGCGGGTGACCCTCAGGGTTTGAGGACGACCTTCTCGCAGTTGTCCTGCTTGTTCTTGAAGAGCTCGAAGCCGCGTTCCGCCTCGTCGAGCGCCAGCGTATGGGTGATGATCCGGGTCGGATCGAACTCTCCGCGCTCGATGCGCTGCAGCAGCGGCTTCATGTAGCGCTGCACGTGGCATTGCCCGGTACGCAAGGTCAGTGACCGGTTCATCCACGCGCCGGCGGGGAACTTGTCCAGCAGGCCTCCGTAGACGCCGATCACCGAGACCACGCCGCCGCTGCGGCATGACATGATCGCTTGACGCAGCGCGTGCGGGCGCTCGGTCTCCAACCGCACGGCCTGCTTGAGCCGGTCGTACGCGGCGATGTGCGCGCTGCCGTGGGTGGCCTCGAGGCCGACCGCGTCGATGCACTTGTCCGGCCCCCGGCCGCCGGTCAGTTCCAGCAGCCGGGACCGTACGTCGACCTCCTCGAAGTTCACCGGCGTGTGGCCCGCCCGTTCGGCCATCTGCAGCCGGTACGGCTCCTTGTCGATGGCGATGACCTCCGCGGCGCCGAGCACCCGGGCGCTGTCCATGGCGAACTGGCCGACCGGGCCGGCCCCCCACACCGCCACCACGTCGCTGGACTGGATGTCGCACATCTCTGCACCCATGTAGCCGGTGGGCAGGATGTCGGACAGGAACAACACCTGCTCGTCGGCCAGATCCGACTCGATCTTCAGCGGACCGACGTCGGCGAAGGGCACCCGCGCGTACTGTGCCTGACCGCCCGCGAAGCCGCCGGTCAGATGCGAATAGCCGAAGATCCCGGCGACCGGGTGACCGAACATCTTCTCCGCGATTCCGGCGTTGGGATTGGAGTTCTCGCAGCAGGAGTACAGCTCGGCGGCACAGGCGGCGCACGCGCCGCAGGCGATCGGGAACGGCACGACGACCCGGTCCCCGACGCGCAGCCGATCCGGATCGATACCCGGACCGACCTCGACCACCTCCCCCATGAACTCATGACCCATGACGTCGCCGTCCTGCATCGTGGGCACATATCCGTCGACCAGGTGCAGGTCCGAACCGCAAATCGCGGTGGAGGTGATCCGTACGACGGCATCGCGCTTGTTCAGGATCGTCGGATCCGGCACGTCACGGACCTTGACCTTGTTACGGCCCGCCCAGGTGTTCGCCCTCACTCGTCCGCTCCCTTCGCGAGCTCGGAGTCCGACAGCGGTTGCGCCGGCCGCTGCGGGAACTCCTTGCGGGCCCGCTTGCCCCACGGGGCGCCGTCGGACCGGACCACCTCGCCGGTCTCCAGCACCTGCTTGAACCGGCGCAGGTCGTCGTCGAGCTGCTGGTGCGGTTCCTCGCCGAAGTACTTGGCGACCGCCTTGCCGACCGTGCCGCCCGGAATGTCGTACACCAAAACCACCTGCACCTCGGTGCTCACACCGTCCGGGGCCGGCATGAACCGGACCGTGCCGGTGTTCGGCACGTCGGCGTCACCGATCGACCGCCACACGATCTTCTCGCCGGGCACCTCGTCGACGATCTCCGCATCCCACTCGACGTCCTTGCCGAACGGGGCACCGGCGACCCAATGGCTCGTACGGTCACCGGTGCTGCGGACCTCCTCGAGATGCGCCATGAACGTCGGCAGGTTCTCCAGATCGCGCCAGAACGCGTAGACCTCCGGTACGGGTTTGCGAATGGTTGTCGTGGCCGTCAGTTCCATGGATTCCCCTCTGCATATGCCTCGCACCACCAGCAGGGAATCGATCTCCGTCACCTGCCCGGCCGGCGCGCCGGTCAGCAGGTCCCCCACTGTGATCCCGACGACGCCGGTGACACCGACGAGCCGCCGCCGAATGCGCGCACCACGGTGGGCGCCGGCCGGCCGAGCGAGATCAGGTTTACCGCGTCACCCATGATCCAGAGCGCGGCTGATTCGAGCTGTGTCTACCCCCCGTGATGTCCCCCAACCCACTCGATCACCCCGCGGGAATCGCACCGGTCTCGACCAGCCGTAGAGGGAATCCGCAGGCGTGAGCAGGCACGCTAGGGCGCTCAACCAGGGCGGACAGCTCTCGTCACCGAATCGTCGTCAAGATCGCCTTCGTAGCGCCCTGCGGATGGCGGGCCCGCCTCTCCTTCCTGTTGCTTTGTCTGTTGCCGTGGCTTGTTTGTTGTTTAAAAAATCGATGCCTTTACTATGTAGATTAATAAGGTGGCCGACTCACCCGGTGATCCCCGGCTAGCCGCAGGTGTTGCAGGCCCCGGCCGCCCCGACAGCGGCCAGCGTGGTCTTGCCGGCGACACCGTCCGAGGTGGCGGCGCAGCAGACCCCGTTGTCATGGGTGAGCGTGTCGGCCGCCTCCTTGACCACGTAGACCTCCCAGGGCTCGCTGCCGGGCCCCTCGGTCCAGATCTTGTCCTGTACGGCGTAGCAGCACGACGTGGACTCCTCGTACGCCACCCGCAGGCCCGCCGCCGCGAGCCGGTCGGCCGCCTCGATCACCTCCTCGCCGGTCTCCACCTCCACGCCCAGGTGATCCAGGGCGGTGGCCCCGGTGGAATCACCCTGCAGCAGCACCAGCTTCAGCGGCGGCTGCGCGATGGCGAAGTTGGCGTAGTTGTCGTGCAGCTTGGCCGGAGCGGCCTGCAGCAGCTTGGTGTAGAACTCCACGGCCCGTGCCAGATCGGGCACCCGCAAGGCCAGCTGAAGTCGGGACATGACTACCTCCTGTGTGGGTTTCGCTTCTTGCTGAGGTAGACGGAGCGCGCGCCGCAGGGATGCGGCCTCACGGCTGTTCCAAAGCCGGTGATCTTGCTCCCGTCACCTCAAGATGCTGAGTGCGCTGAAGCGCGCGGCCATGTCCTCCGCCCACTGTGCCGGTGTGCGATGGTCTGCCAGGGGGATGCCGGCCTCGATGCGCCACAGGGCATCGCCCAAGGCGTGGCGCAGATGCCAGGCCATCACCCGGTCGGTCGACAGCCGGCGGCCGGTGACCTGCCGGTAATGACGCATGACCGCTTTCAGAAGCTCGAGGCCGGGGCCCATCCCGGGACCCGGAAAGGCGCGCAGGTCGTACTCCGGCTCAGCGGCTCCGGCAGTCTCGAAATCCACCACCAGCCGCAGTTCATCGCCATCCCACACCTGGTTGTCACCATGCAGATCGCCGTGCACCAGCACCGCAGGACCAGAGTGGGCCAGTACGGCTTCGGCCCAGTCGCACCAGCGCGTCAAGGCGTGACGCTGATCCGGCCGAACCCACCGGCCGAGCCGCTCACGCAAAACCGTGGTCGTGGCGGGCGGCAACTGGGCGCCGGTGAGCTTGCCGACCACCTGCTCGGCGCGCTCGAGCGCCGCCGGATCGTGCAGGGCCGCCAAAAAGCACGCCAGCTGCCTGCCGGCGCGGTCCCGGTCGATCGAGCCGACGACCTCGAACAGGGATCTCCCCGGCACCCACCTGGTGACGAGCAGCAGCGGATCCATGCCGCAGGCGACGACCTCAGGCAGGAACGGCACCCGCGGTTGGCGTGAAAGCGCGCTCAGGATGCCGATCTCGCGCGCCAAGCGCAGGGCCGCGGGGCGTGACCACGCGAATTTCGCGATGAACCGCTCACCGACGATCGCGCTGGACGACTGCCACAGCGGGTCCTTCTCCCCCGCTCGCCCGGCGATCGTGATGGAGCATCCGGCAAGCTGCGGAGCCACGACCCGCAGCGCCTCATCGAGCGCCTCGGCAGAGCACTCGGCCAGCCACTTCATACTCGGGCACCAGCCACGTCAACGACAGTAGGACACCGGTCAACCGCGGCCAAGCGTCCTCCTGGCGGGGCCAGAGCGTTCTCCCGGCAGGGCGGCATGGACATCCATCCAGGATCCCCGGCGAAGCGGAAGCGGGCTCCCCGGTCTCCGGCGCCGCCGCAGTGGGAACGGCGCGGGAGAACACGGTCGTGCGGCCGGTCGATGCCCGGCGGGCGAAGAAGAAGGGATGCGGGCGCTCAAGCGCCACCCGCGGCTTCACCGGGCCGCCCGCGGGCACTCGGCCGACATGGCCGAGCACGCCTACTTCTCCCCCGCCCCCCGCCTCCCGCGACGGCCGATCCTTCACCATGAACTGCGCGTTCGTCTTCATCGGGGTCAGCTCAGCCCAGAACCAGCATGACGACGAAGGTGACCACCCAGGCGGCGGCGACCCGTCTTTCCTCCTTGTGCCAGATCAGCGCTGACTCCGGCCGCGCCGGGGACATCGGTTTAAGTGTGAGCAAACCGGTGGCTTTACAATGTAGATTTTTAGTTCCCTAGAAGATGCCTTCCTCGATGTCGGAGTCGTCGCTGATGGTCCCGCCGTCGCCGTCGATGAACTTCGCGGTGATGTAGACCTCGTCACCCCGGTTGCCGAAGCTGTCGTCCTCGTTGAGGAACGACCCCTGCGGCACCTCCCAGGTGTAGTTCAGCCGGATGCCGTCCGGTCCCGCCGTCAGCCCGTGGTCCCCCCGATACCAGGTGATCGGGCCGTAGATGACCTGGTCGGTGCCCGGGTCGCTGCCGTAGAAGCGCACCTGGATCCTGCCCCCGTGGATCAGGTAGCCGTTCGCGTCGTACTCGTTCATGGGCACGTGCACGCTCAGCGTGATGGTGCGGGCGGCGGGAACGCCGGTGTTGAAGCCGATCTCGAGCTGGGCGGTGATCTCGGTCGCCGCCTGGGCGGGCGTCGTGGTCAGGCCGATGGCGGCGACGGCGGCCACCGACGCGGCGGCCAGCCTGGTGAGGATTCTGTTCATGAGGTGTCTCTCCGCTCTGCGGTCGCCGGGCCCGCGGCCGGGCGATTGAGGGGCATGGGATGCGGCGGATCGCGTTCACGGGAAGACCGGAAAACGAGCCGCTCATCCGTACGGCGTTCCATCCCGTTCCATCGGGTCGCGGAGCATCCGGCGGCCGGCCGGCCCGGCACTACGCTCGTGGTTCTCCGGCTACGGCCTTCTGCGCCTCCGCGGGGGCCTCTCTTGTGAAGTGGCGCGGCTCCCGGCTGAGCGCGGCGACGGCGGCGGTCAGGATGAGCAGTCCGCCCAGCGTCACGAGGGCCGCCGCACCGCCCAGCGCCGCCGCCACAACCAGGCGACGGCCTCCCCCGCCTGCCGGCGCATACTGGGCCGGGCCGGCCGCTGCTCCCCGTCGTCCTGCCGCGCAGAGCCGTCCTGTCGCGCAGAGGGGTGCGGACGGTCCCCGGGATGGCGCGGCACCTTCGCCAGGGCGTAGAAGAACGTGGCGGCCAGGAAGGTCAGGGCGTCGACCGCGAAGGGCACGGCCCGCCCCAGGCCGTACAGCAGGCCGCCGAGCGGGGGGCCGATCAGTCCCGCGGCGTGAGTGCGGGCCTCTTCCTGGGCGTAGGCGGCGTGCAGCTGGCCGGAGGGGACGATCCCGCGGATCGCCGTGTCCTTGGCGGGACCGGTGAACGCGGCGCACACCCCGTCGAGCATCGCCAGTGTGACGAAGTGGCGGCGGCCGTGAACTCCTCGCATGAGGCCTCGGAGCCGGTGAGGTTCACCGGCGGGAACGTCAGCGGCCGCCTTGCGGGAACCTTGGGAGGCCGACGGTCAGCAGAAGTGGCATGACGGCTTTGAGGGACACCCGGGAATAATAGACCCACTGAGCAGGCAATCCTCCTGCCGGCCGCCTCGGGGCACCCGTACGAGGCGTGCACGACCGATCGGCTGACATGCGCTCCGGGAGCCGCGTCCGCGGGGAGGAGCCGGTCCTACCCCGCCACCCACGCGTGCAGCGGTACGTGGTCCGACCATCGCCTCCTGGCGTAGTCGACGAAACAGCCCCGCATGCGGCCGGCGCCGGCGAACACGTAGTCGATCTTCCGCTTGCGGGTGACGTAGGTCCAGCGGTTGCGCGGATCGCACTCGTCGCGGCCCGCGTAGGCGGTGGCGGCATCGCGCGGCACCAGGTTGAGGTCGCCGCCGACGACGCCCCGGCCGAGCCTGAACAGCTCGCGAAGCTGTCTGTGCCGGTAGGGCGCGCCCTTCTGCCGGTCGTCGTAGGTCGAGCCGGAGGAGAGGTGCGCGGTGCACAGCGCCCGGCCGGCCGTACAGACCGCGTACCTGCGGGCGCCCCACGGCGGCGAGGTCAGCGCGTGCGCTTCGAAGCGGGCATCCCGCTCGGCTATGGCCAGTGTGACGCTCTGCACCCCGCGCGCTCTGCCGCTCCAGTCGGGGTAGCACTGGTACGGCGAGCCGTCGGGGCGGGTGAGCCCGGCCGACTTGACGCTCCACGCCCGGCCGGTGCGCGCCTCCAGTTCGCGCTCCAGGTCGGCGTCCGCGCCCGTGCAGAACTCCTGGAGGAAGATCACATCCGCCTTGGTGGCCAGCACGGCAACGTGCCAGGCCAGCTCGGTGGCCGGGCGGCGGAACAGGGGGCAGTCGCTGTTCGTGCCCGCACAGACGTTCCACGTCATCACGTGAAGCACGGGGGCCTGCGCGGGCAGGTCAAGGGACAACAGTCCGGCGATCACGAGATGTCTGATCATCACTGGCATCGTACGAAATCTGAGCCGGGGTCAGCGGCTCACCGTAACCGTCCGAGTGGGGTCGGAACCCACGTGCAGGGCCGAACGGCGGCCTCCGGGTCAGCGCGGGCGGCCCCGCCGCAGGCGCCCCGGCGGCAGCCACTGCTGCAGTCGTAGCAGCTCGCGCTCGGAGACGGCGACGTCCTCGGCGATCCAGACTCGCCGCAGCGTGGCCAGCGGCGACAGGTCATCGGGAAGCGTGTCGAACCTGCTCTGGAAGAACCCGGTCCGGGTCAGCGCCGGCATCCGTGAGACGCCGTCGATGAGCGCGGCGCGGAGGAGGTCGCCACGTTCCCGGCCTCGAGGTCGCCCAGAACGACGAGCAGGGTGCGCTCGGCGCGGTGCCGGTCCTCAAGGAGGCCGGTGAGGCGGAGGTCGCCGGTCACGACGAGGGGTCCGGGGCCGATCACCAGGTCGGCTGCGTCGAGGTCGCCCTCATGCACCACGACCCCGTCACCTGTCACCCAGCTCCACCACGGGTGCAGCCGCTCGCGCCAGCGCTCGCCCGCCTCCGCCGCCATGCGCGGCCACACCTCCTCAGCCGACGCCCGACTCGTTTCCCCGGCGGAGAGCGTGCCGTATAGATATCAGGGGTTCTCCCCTCGCGGGCGGACATCCTGAGACCGGGACCATGGACGGGTTCAGGCAGAGGAGTCCTGGTCGGTCCGCGCGCCCATCGGAGTCGGGCGCGGTCACACCGGTGGGTCGGCGAAGGCGGCGGCGCCCACCTCCTCCAGCAGCGCCGCGGCGGCCGCCGTGCGCGCGATCGCTTTGCTCGGCCCGCTGCCGGTGGCGGTGACGCGGTGGCCGGCGTTCACCGGGTGGGTGGCGACCGTCGCGGTGAACAGTGGGGCGTGCCCGGGACCGCTGGTGGTCACCGTCCACTCCAGCGGGGTGATGCGCTCCTGCTGGACCCACTCGTTGAGCAGGCTGACCGGATGCTGTTCGGTCGTCAGCCGGGCCCCGGTCGCCGCCGCGGAGGTGGCCACCGCGATGCGGGCGGCCTCCTGCTCGGCGGCGGCGTGCTCGATGCGGATGCCGGCCTCCTTCAGCCAGGTCTTGAGTGTGAAGGTCGGTACGGCCAGCTGCTCGGCGGCCTGACGGATGCTCGCCCCGCCGGCCAGGAGCGTCTGGGCGACGGTGACGACGCGCTGCCGCTCCCGCCGCCGGTCCTCCTCGCTGGGCAGGTTCGTTCGCCGCGCGTGCGCGGCCGCGCCCTCCTCCAGCATCTGCCCGGCCTGCACCAGGCAGGTGACGCTGCAGTACAGCCCCAGCCGGATGTGGCGGCCGCGGCCGCCGGGCGCCCGCTCCAGCAGATACCAGCCCGCCGGCACCCAGATGCCGCGCTCGGATCGATGACAGACGCGGCAGAAGAACGACCGTTCGCTCTCCTGGTGGCCGGAGCGCGTGGCGGCCAGGCCGCCCCGGGCACGTGAGGGCGGTGGGTGGGCGTCGCTGGGGCGTGTGCCGTCGCGATCGGGGTGCTCGGTCACGGGCCGCCTTCCGGGAAAGTGCGCAACGGGTGTCGTAGGCGATCCTGCCGAAAGGATCGCAGGACCGAGGCGAAACGGAGCATGACCCGAGGGGTCGCGGCGCCAGGGCTCGGTCAGCCGTTCGGGCGCGGCCGCCCGGCCACGCGCACGACATCGACCTGCCCCGCACCGCGCGGCGGCGGCGCACCGGGTGTCTGGAGTCCGGCGTATCGGTAAGGAGGACGGCATCGGCAGGCAGAACGGTCACCGGCGGTGAAGGCGCCGGGATCCGATGCGCGGCGATGACGAGCAGCTGCTGGGCGGGCTGATCTCCGCCCACCACCTGGCCTGCATGCAGGCCATCCCGGCGCTGGTCGCCGGCTATGCCGGCCTGGCCGGTTTCACCGACACCGTGCTGTATGTGGCCGATCTGCAACGTCGGGTGCCGGTGCCGGTGCCGCTGCCCGCCCAGCACGACGCCGGCGGCAGGCCGCTGCAGCGCATCCGCATCGATGCCACCATGGCCGGGCGGGCCTTTCGCGGCCTGCCGATCGTCCAGGCCCGGCCGACCGACCAGATCGGCCGCTGTGAGGAGGCCGGCGCCGTCTCGGCGCTGAGCGGGCACGGCCCGCGGCGCCGGTGGCTGCCGCTGCTGGATGGCACCCCGGCTCCTGAGACGCTGCGCCGGTTGATCCAGACCTTGCTGGAGCATCAGCACGACCACCTCGACGATGATGCCACCGTGCTGCTGGTGGAATGGCAGAGCCAGCATCACCGCCAGCTCCTGCCCTGAGTGAGCCCCGCCGAACCGCGCCAAGACCCGCTGAGGCCCGCTGAGGCCCGCTGAGGCCTGCGGCCGGTCCTGCCGTTGTCCCGTGTTTCCCGTCCGGGCGGCGATCCACCGATCGGTGGATCGCCGCCGCCGCTCGGTTGAGCCGGCGTCCCCACCGTCCGGCAGCCAGGTCCCGTCTACCGGTCGGTGTTGGAAGAGGTACCGGTCGTAGCAGGCTGAATGCGTCAAGCACCGATGGGCCGGGGCGGGAAGGACCCGCTCATGCCGGCAGTGATCGAGACGCCGGCGAGCACCTCGAACCCGACCCCGGCAGCGGATCGCAGAGAGGACCTCACAGCCATGGCAGCCATACGCACCGCCGAGCGGAGTTCCGCGACGTGGCGGCTCATCAAGGTCGAGAGCACGTTGTGCGTCAGGGACAAGGTCGGCCCCCTGTGGGGCATCGGCTTCCCGCTGATCCTGTTGATCATCCTCGGCAGCGTCCCCGATCTGCGGGAGCCCGTGCAGGCCGGCGGCAGCCTGACGTACTTCGACCTGTACGTGCCGGTGCTGATCCTGTTCAATCTGGCCATCCTGGCCACTTCCTCCCTGCCGACCACGCTGGCGGGTTACCGGGAGAACGGCGTGCTGCGACGCATGCGGACCACGCCGGTCGGCCCGGCCCGCGTGCTCGCCGCCCAGCTCGTGGCCAACTTCGCCATCGCGGTCGTCGCGATGGTCCTGTTCCTCGCGGTGGCCAGGTTCGGCTTCGGCGTCGACCTGCCGGAGCACCCTGTCGGTTTCGCCCTCGCCTGGCTGGTCGCCACGGCGGCGCTGCTCGCGATCGGCCTGCTGATCACCGCGCTCGCGCCCGGACGCGGCCCGGCCACGGCGATCGGCACGGTGCTGTTCTTCCCGATGATGTTCTTCGCCGGGTTGTGGGTGCCGATCTCGCTGATGCCGCCGCTGCTGCGGAACATCGCCCACTACACTCCGCTCGGTGCGGGCATGGGGGCGTTCCAGGACGCGTACCTGGGTCACTTCCCGTCCGCCGTGCCGCTGTTGACCCTGGCGGCCTATGCCGTGGTGTGCGGGTCCGTCGCGGTCCGCTGGTTCCGCTGGGAATAGACACCGGAGATGGAATCTCGCGAGGAGGAGTTGTGAGCGAGAAGATCTCGCAACAGCCGCCGTTCCTTCTGGTCAACGTGGTGCCGTACGCGCTGCTGGCGCTCCCCTTCGCGATCCTGATGATCGTGGAGGGCTGGACGGGCGGCTCCTCGCTCATCGATCTGGGCCTGTGCGCTCTGGCGGCGGTGTGGATGCTCGGCATGTTCACCCTGCGTCCCGGCTGGTGGGACCGGCCCCGGATCATGGGAGTCTTCGTTGCGGGGCTGCTCGTGATCACCGCGGTCCTGGTGGTCCGTCACCCCGTTTTCGGGCTCTTCACCCCCGCCCCCTACGTCTACTCCTTCACGGTCCTGCTCTGGCCGTGGCAGTTGCTGGGTGTGGCCGCCACGGCGGTGGTGGCCGGTACGGCGCAGGCGTCCGGCGTCCCCAAGGCGGACGCGTTCGGCCTGACGATGTACGTGATCATCGTCGCCTTCAACGTCGTTTTGATGGGTGGCACCGCGTGGGTGCTGCGGCTGGCCG
>NZ_BOOJ01000083.1 GCF_016863175.1 Paraplanobispora siamensis | reverse complement strand
CCCGCGGCGGTCAAGGCCGCCACCGCGGCCCAGCCCGTCGCCGCGGCCGCCGCCGCGCAGCCCGCCGCGGACCGGTCCTCCGACGCGACCACCACGGCCTCCGTCGTCGCCCTGCCCGGCGGCAACTCGGCCACCACCCCGGCCGACAACCCGGCCGGCGCCCCCGCCGGATTCGTCGTCGGCGGCCTGCTCATGGCCGTCGGTGCCGCCTACGCCGGTCGCGGGTTCCTGCGCGAGCGCCTGTCCGCGCTCCGCGGCTGAGCGCGCCACGTTCTTCCCTGCGAGATCGCCCTTTCCGCCGATCTCTCACACGACGCCAGTGGGCCGTCACCGGATTCCGGTGACGGCCCACTGGCGTTCCCGCGACCGGGCGCCGCCGTACGGCGTTCACGGGCTCAAGTGTTTACGGCGTAAACACTTGAGGGTGTTCACCGTGCGAAGGCCTCGGAGTGTTTACGCCGTAAACACTCCCGATCTCCCTCAGCGGGCCACCGCCATCGACAGCAGCTCCACCAGCTTCTCCAGGTCCTCCTTCGACAGCCGGGCCCGCAGCTCGGCCGCGATGGCCGCGGGCGGGCCCAGCGGGATGACCCCGTAGTCGCCCGTCTCCGCGAAGAACCGGTCCCGGCGGGCCGTACTCCTCGAAGTGTTTACGCCGTAAACACCCTCCCCGCTCTGGGCCCCGCTCTGGGCGCCGTTCCCGGCGGACGGCCGGGACCGCTCGGCGGGCGGCGGCGGAGCCTCGACCGGCGGCGGAGCCACCGGCATCGCCTGCTCCTCTGGCGGGAGCTTGCCGATCTCCCGGGCGTCCTCCACCCGCAGCTCGCCGTCGGCCAGGGCCTGCTGCAGCTCGGGGATCAGCTTGAGCAGGATCAGCCGCTGCGACCCCCACCCCGCGGACTTGCCCACCTTCCGGCAGGCCTCCCGCAGGGAGATCTCCCGCAGGTCCATCAGGCGCTGCAGGGCGCGTGCCTCCTCCAGAGGCGTCAGGTCGTCCCGCTGGAAGTTCTCGATGAGGGTGCGCTCCTCGGCGGAGTCGGCGGAGTCGCGCACCTTCACCGGCACCTCAGTCAGCCCGGCCAGCGCGGCCGCGTGCCGGCGGCGGTGGCCGTGCTGGATGACGTACGGCCGGTCGCCGATCTGCTCGGCGTGGTGCGGATAGACGCCCAGCCAGACCTCGCGGGGGACCACCACGAGATCCTGCAGCAGGCCCTCGTCCCGGATCGTGTCGGCCAGGCCGTCCAGGTCGCGCAGGCTGTCACGGGGGTTGTCGGGGTTGTCGGCCAGGTCCTCCAGGCGCACGGTCTGCGGCCACTTCGGCGCCTGCGGGACCGCGGCCTCCGCGGTCTCCGGTCCCGTCTCGGCCGGCTGGCCGACCATGAGCGCCGCCAGGCTCGTCCTCTTGCCCGCCATCAGGCCTTCCCGTTCCCGTTCCCGTTCCCGTTCCTCAGCTGACCGTGCTCCAGCGCGAGCCGGTAGAAGTCCTCGCGGGCCTCCATCGCGACCCGGTTCTTGGGGTACTGGGTGACGACCATGCCCTCGGCCGACGCACGAGAGTGGATCTTGTAGTGCCGGATGACCGTGTTGGCCAGCGGCCAGCCCTGGTTGCGGACGAACTGCAGGGTGTCGTCCAGATCGGCGCGGCCGTCACGCGGATCCCAGTTGTTGGCGACGACGAGGTAGGGCAGCTTTCGGGGCTTGACGACCTTCTCGATCGTGTTGAAGGTCGGCTGGAAGGCCAGCGGCTCCGGCTCGATCGGGACGATCACGTCGTCGGCGTTGTCGAGTACGGCGCGCAGCGCCTCGGCGGCCTTGCCGTCCCCCAGGGGGTCCTCGGCCGAGGCCCCGTCCGACAGGTCCAGCCAGCCGGGGGTGTCCACCCACACATCGGTGACGTGCGGGATGTGCCGGAGGTTCGCCAGTCCGGCGATGTCGTCGTGAGCCTGGACGAAGTCGAAGGGGAGCGCCTCCCCCACTCTCTCCGACCACCAGACGGCCGAACCCTGCGGGTCGATGGAGACCGTGACGACCGGGGGGTTCTCCCCCGCCACTCCCCCGACGGTGTCGGCGGTGACGGCGGCGAGGTTGACGGCGAGCGTGGACTTGCCGACGCCGCCCTTCTGGTTGAGGACAACATGCACTCTGGCCACGTGGGGCTCCTGTTCCGTGTGCTTCCCGAGGTGGTACTTCGGATCAGGAGGCCAACTATCCCAGATGATCATAGTGTTTACGGCGTAAACACCCCCCGGCGCGCCCCGTATGGCGCGGCCGTACCTCCGCAAAGCCCTCACCCGTCGCAGCCACCGGCCGATGGGAACCCTTACCGACGTCCGGCACCCACGGAGTTCCACGAGGGAGCGCCCGCCGGCGGCGAACGGCTCATGGAGGAGCTTCCTTGAACACGTCTCACCCGCGGCGGCGTGCCGCGGCCCGTAATCGTGCCACCGGTCTGCTCGCGGCGATCGCCCTGACCTCCGGCGGCCTGGCCGCCACCGCCGCACCCGCCCAGGCCGCCCCTCTGCCCGGGTGCGCCGCGATCGGGTTCAGCCCCGCCCCCGACACCTCTCTCAGCGACGCCCCCCGCATGGTGGTGGCGACGAAGGTCAACGCTGATGCCACGCCCGACCTCGTCGTAAGCGTCTGGCAGCCCACCGGCGCCTCCGTCCAGGTGATGATCGGCAACGGCGACGGCACCTTCGACCCGCCCGTCACCGTCCACACCGGATCCGGCTCCGCCTCCCGCTTCGCGGTGGCCGACTTCGACGGCGACGCCGTCAACGACCTGGCCGTCCCCGACGCCGGCGACCAGCTCCTGACGATCCTGCCGGGCAACGGCGACGGCACCTTCGACTCGCCCGTCATCGGCTTCGCCTCCGCCGTGACCATGGCCGTCGTCCCCGGTGACTTCGACGACGACGGCGACCAGGACCTGCTGTCCATCGGCGGCGGCTCCTCCACGGAGCTGCTGGTCGGCAACGGTGACGGCACCTTCCAGATGCCCGTCGTCGCCGGCCCCGCCGCGTGGAGCGCGGACATCCTCGTCAGGGACTTCGACGGGGACGGTGACGACGACGTGGCCTACGCCACCAGCGGCCCGCCGACGAGCAACTCCGTCGAGGTGCGGCTCAGCAACGGCGACGGCACCTTCGCCCCGGCCGTCTCCTACCCCGGGGACTCCTACCCCGAGGGCCTCACCGCCGCGGACTTCAACCGGGACGGGAAGACCGACCTGGCCTTCCTGGTGCCCTCCGGCGGCACGGCGCACGTGCTGACCGGCAACGGCGACGGCACCTTCGCCCCGGCCGTCGCCCACACCGTGGGGCCGGACATCGACACCGTCACCTCCGGCGACTTCAACAAGGACGGCAAGCCCGACCTGGTCGTGCTGCACGACACGTTCCCCGGCACGCTCTCCCTGCTGCTCGGCAACGGCGACGGCACCTTCAAGCCGCCCGTTCCCTTCAACGCGGGCAGCGGGTCCGGCCGGGTCGTGGCGGCGGACTTCAACGGCGACGGCGCACCCGACCTGGTCATCCCGCGCGTCACCAGCCACGCGCTCTCGATCGTGACGACCGTCTGCATACCCGCGTCCACGCCCCCTGCGGTGCCCCCGGTCAAGCCGAATCCCACCGTCAAGCCCAAGCCGACCGTCGAGCCCAAGCCCGCGGCCAAGCCCAAGCCGGTTCCGGCCGTCAACACCAAGGCGAAGGCCAAGGCCAAGGTGCAGCTCAAGAAGATCAAGAAGATCAAGGGCGGCGGCGTCGCGTAACCCGGCACCGCCGTACGGCTCTCGCCCGGCAGGCGGAACAGTCACCTTCCAGGTCTCCGTTGGACGCTCCAGCGGAGGCCTGAAGTGTTTACGCCGTAAACACCTCCGGCGCCTGTACGGCTCCCACGCATGAGGAGTGTTTACGGCGTAAACACTGAAAAGCGTTCAGGGTGAGCGCCATGTACAGGATGGACACCTCAGGTATCGTGGTCGCATGACCAACGAGACGCTCGGCATCGTCGAGGCGCGCAAGAGGCTCGGTCCTCTGGTGGCCCGCGCCGTACACGGTCACCAGCCCACCACGATCACCCGCTCCGACGAGGAGCGCGCCGTCCTCATATCCGAGGAGGAGTACGAGGAGCTCCTGCGGTTGCGCCGGGAGCGGGAGATCGCGAGCGTCGCCGCGGCGATCGCCGCCCGCAAGCGCGGCGAGCTGCCCATGCACGGCTACAGCTCTCCGGAGGAGTTGTACGCCGACCTCGGCCTGCCCGTTTCGGGCGAGCGCTCTTGAAACGATCCCTCGAACTCGCCGACGCCGTCCGCGAAGCCCTGCGGGAGACCGCTCCGGGCCTGCGCATGCTGATCGCCGACACCCTGCTCGATCTCACCGAGGATCCCGAACCTCTGGGCGCCCGCCCCTACGGGGGCATCCCCGGCGCGTTCGAGCTGCGCACCGACACCTTCCGCCTCGTCTACACCCACGACCCGGACCACGTGTCGATATGGGTCCTCCAGGTCAACACCTGACCGTCCCGCTGCCACGCCGTACCGCCCGAGCGGTGCCTGGAGTGTTTACGGCGTAAACACCCCGACTCTGCGACGGAGAAAAACGTCCGGTGAGCTCCTCTACAGGAAGGCCGCAACACCCTGTGGCCTGCAATGCATCTGCACTACGCTCAGCACATGGATAACGAGCCCTTCCCGGCGGAGTTGCTTGCCGAGGCCCGACAGTGGATCGCTGAGACCGGCCAGGACATGACCCCTGCCGAGTACATCGCTCGGGCTCTCCACCGGCAGATGCAAGAGGACTACCGAGCCGCCAAGGAGCGTGAGGCGCGTCGCATCGAGGCCATCCGCGCATCCAACCCCGAAGGTTTCGCCGCCGGTGAGCGCCGTGCTGAAGAGCTCATCGCCAAATACTCCGGACGAGCCACGGCGTGAGTGCCAAGTTCATACTCGACACCTCCCTCATCACCGCTTATGCGCAAGGACACGACCAGGCGGTCGGCATGGTCCACGTGATCAAACGCCAGGTCCCCGGAGGTCTCCTCCTGCCTGTCACGTCGGTGATCGCCGCACGGGCCCGCCTTACAATTGACCAGCGCGAATACCTCGATGCAGAGCTCCTGGCCCGTAATCCGCAACCCGGCTCCGATGAGATCGTCGTCCGGCTCGGCGTCGGCTATGACCCTGTCAAGGTCGATCTCGATGGAGATGCCCAGAGAGGGATCTCCGGCACGTGGGCGGATCTCGGGGTCGACACGGTGCCGATCGACGTGGCCGAGGCAGCCTATTGGGGAAACCGAACCGACCGTACCGTGCTGACCCTCGCCGGCAAGTACATCTGGCGACCTATCCTGACCGACCTGCCAGGGGTGAGCGTCGAAGATCTCCAGGACGGCCCGCCTGAGAACTGGGGCTGAGATGGACGTTGCCGACGAAATCTCCGATCAGATGATCACCACGTCGTTGCGGCTGCCCAAGCCGGTGATGGACGCGGTACGCGCCCGGGCAGCCGAGCGCGGCATCAAGCCGACCGCACTGATCCGTGAGGCGATCGTTGCGAGCCTGGCCGACGATCAAACCATGATCCCTGTCAGTGTGCTGCTCGCGGCGGCGGAGGAATACCGCAAACGGCAATCCGTCGCCTGATACTCCCGTGCTGCGGGATGAGGCCGACGGCAGGTGTTTACGGCGTAAACACTCCGGCCGCCCGTCAGAGGCCGACGCCGTGCATGGGGTTGTGCTTCCAGCGGTCGACGTCGCGGATGTACTTCAGCAGCTCGCTCGATCCGTCGCGCCAGCCGCCGTGGCGGCCGATGGATACCAGGTCGGCGCCCGCGGTGTAGGCGCCGGTGGCTCCGCCGGCGCGCAGGCTGTGGGCGCTCAGGTCGTCGACGGCGAGGCCGGCGCGCCGGGCGGCGCGGGTGAGGATCGTGCCGATGGTGTGGCCGCTGAGGCGGCCGTCGGCGGGACCGCTGCCGGAGGGCCTGGCACCCGGGACGCCGGCGATGACGCCGTGGCGGTCGATGCGGCGCAGCAGCGGCCCGGAGGTGGAGCCGCGCTCGGCCAGCAGGGACCGCCAGGCGCGCAGGGTCCGCACGGGACAGGTCAGCGGGTCCGAGCCGTAGGGGACGGCGACCCGCCGGCCGGTCGCGGCCCGGTCGGTCTTGGACCTGCGCACGGTGACCAGCAGACCCTGCTCGACGTCGGCCACGTCGCCCAGGTCGAGACCCGCCAGCTCGCTGCGGCGGGCCATCATGGCCCAGCCGAGCACGACGGTCAGGCGGTCGCGCAGGTCCGTCGCGGTGCCGGTGTCCAGGGCCGCGGCGATGCGCCGCAGGTGGGAGACGGCCAGCGCGGCGGCCTGCCGCTGGTTGGGCATCCCGGCTGCGGCCCGCTCTCCCCGGTAGGCCTTGCGGACGGCGCGGGCGGCGGTGGTGTCCGGCGGCAGGAGCCCGTTGATCCGGTGCGCGGTGCGGATGCCGGCGATGGCGCGGGTGATGGTGGCCGGGGCCTTGCCCTCGTCGGCCAGGGCGGAGACGTACTCGGCGAGCGTCTCGGCGGAGGCGGGCAGCGCCGTACGGCCGGCCCGGGCGCACCAGGCGGTGAAGCGGTTCCAGTCTCCGGCGTAGGCGCGGCGGGTGGTCTCCGGGACGCTGGCCGTGATGCGGGCCGCTGTCGTCGCCGAGAGCGTCGCGTCGGTTCCGGTCACGGCGGTCCCCCGGACGGCGTCGTCCCGGACCACGGCGGTCCCCTGGATCACGTCGCCCCGGCGCTCGACGTCTTCGCGTGCGTCACCGACCACCACGACCTCCCGTGCCGTCCGCCGTACCCGCACCGCAGTCTGCCAGGCGGAGCCGACAGTGATCTGAGGAAGCCGGCCGCCCGGCGCCTCGGAGTGTTTACGCCGTAAACACTCCGGAGCCCTCAGAGCACCCGGCGGTGTTTACGGCGTAAACACTCGGAGGGCGCGCCGAGAGTGGGCGATCCCACCCCACCGCCCGGAGCAGGGGAGCTCAGGTTCCTCTCTCCTCCGCCGATGCGTGTTCAGAGAAGTATCGATCACGGAGGATTGGCATGCGTCGCGTCAGAATCGGAGTACGGCTGGCGGGAGCTTTCACCGCCCTGCTGGTGCTCCTCGCCGTGGTCGCGGTGATCGCCTTCTCCGCGATCCAGGACCAGCGGAACACCGCCGCGCAGGTACGCGACCTGCAGGTGCTCACCAGCCAGGCCAAGGAGATCAAGTTCTACGCGGCCAGCATGAGCGGCTGGCAGAGCGCCTACATCACCGACGTCCACCGGCTGGGCGCCGACCGGGCCTTCGGCGGCGACTCCGTCAACTACAAGGCCTGGGAGCAGGAGCGCAAGCGCTTCGAGAACTTCGTCTCCCAGGTGGCCACCGACGTCATGACCACCTCCGAGCGCGGGCTGTTCGACCGGATCACCGCCGAGTCCGAGACGTACTTCGCGACCAACGACGAGATCGTCGAGATCTTCCGCAAGGACACCCCCGAGTCCCTGTGGGAGGGCGACCAGCTCGCCACCATCGACAGCTGGAACACCTACTACCGGATCCTGCGCGCCTCCCAGCAGCTGGCGCAGTCCGTCGACCAGCGCAGCCAGCAGGCCGTGGAGGCCTCCGCGGACGCGGCCGCCTCCGCCCAGCGGGCCATCACGGTCGGTACGGCGCTGGCGCTCCTGCTGGGCGTCCTGCTCGCCTTCACCGTCACACGCAGCATCGTCGCCCCCGTCACGGCGGCCCGGGACGCCCTGCGCACGGTGGCCCGCCGGGAGCTGAACGTGGAGCTGCCGACCCAGGGCCAGGACGAGCCCGCGCAGATGGCGGTGGCGCTCAACGAGGCGCTCTCGGCGGTCCGTTCGGTCGTCACCGAGGTGGCCGGTCACGCCGGCACGCTCGCGGAGATGTCGACCGAGCTGGACCAGGTCACCAGCACCTTCGCCGACAGCGCCGCCCAGACCTCCGTTCAGGCCGGGGCCGCGGTGCGGACCTCGCAGGAGGTGAGCCAGAGCGTGCGCGACGTCGCCGACGGCTCCCGCGAGATGGGCGGCGCGATCGAGGAGATCTCCAGGAACGCCTCGGACGCGGCCCGGGTGGCCGCCGAGGCCGTGGTCGCCGCCGAGTCGGCCAACACCACCGTGGCCCAGCTGACCTCGTCCTCCTCCGAGATCAACCACGTGGTCAACCTCATCACCTCGATCGCCGAGCAGACCAACCTGCTGGCCCTCAACGCCACCATCGAGGCCGCCCGCGCCGGCGACGCCGGCAAGGGCTTCGCCGTGGTCGCCCACGAGGTCAAGAACCTGGCCCAGGAGACCGCCTCGGCGACCGACGAGATCGGCCGTCTGGTGCAGGCGATCCAGAACGACAGCACCGCCGCGGTCGGCGCCATCAACAAGATCAGCGAGGTCATCTCCGGGATCAGCAGCTACCAGCTGACGATCGCCAGCGCGGTGGAGGAGCAGACCGCGACGACGAACGAGATGAACCGCAACGTGGCCGACGCCGCCGCGGGAGCCACCCGCATCGCGGACAGCATCGCCCTGGTGGCCTCCTCGGCCTCCGAGGTCGACGCCGACATCACCCGCTCGCGTCAGAGGGTCGCCGAGCTCAACAGCGTGTCCCAGCGCCTGCGGGAGGCCGTCGGTCAGTTCCGCCACTGACCCGGCCGGCCGGGGTGTCCACGCCGTGAAGGGTCCAAGTGTTTACGCCGTAAACACCCGGGCGCTCACGCCGTGAACACCGGCGGGTGTTTACGGCGTGAACACCCGCGAGTGTTTACGCCGTAAACACTCCGGCGTCCCGCAGCCCCGTCCCACCAACCGAACAGATCGATCCGAACCCGTCGTCCACGACGAGAAGGAAGACCACAGTGCGCTACAGGAGCATGGCCGTGCTGGCCGCCGTGGCCGTCACGGCCCTCGCCGGGTGCGGCGCCGAGCCGGAACCGGCTCTGCGCCTCGCCGCCGCCGAAACCGACGGCCTCGGTCTGGAGCAGGTGCGCGTCGGGCTCGCCTTCGACCAGGGCGGCCGGGGCGACAAGAGCTTCAACGACGCGGCGGCCGCGGGCCTGGACCGGGCGAAGAAGGAGCTGGAGGTCGACGGGGTCGAGGTCACGCTCTCCGAGGAGACCGAAGAGGAGCGGGCGACCAAGCTGCGCGAGCTGGCCAAGGCCGGGCGCAACCCCGTCATCGCGGTCGGCTTCCTGTACGCCAAGGCCGTCCAGACGGTCGCCGCCGAGTTCCCCGACACCACCTTCGCCATCGTCGACGACGACTCCTTCAGCGCTCCGAACGTGGTCTCCCTGGTCTTCGCCGAGGAGCAGGGCTCCTACCTCGTCGGAGCCGCGGCAGCCATGAAGTCGCAGTCCGGCCGGATCGGGTTCATCGGCGGCGTGCGCATGCCGCTGCTGCAGAAGTTCGAGGCGGGCTTCACCGCCGGCGCCCGCAAGGCCCGGCCGGGTGTGCGGGTCAGCGTCGACTACCTGTCCACTCCCCCGGACTTCAGCGGTTTCGGCGTCCCCGACAAGGCCAAGAAGATCGCCGAGCGGATGCTCGCCGACGGGGTGGACGTCGTCTACACCGCCGCCGGAGCCTCCGGCGCCGGTTCGCTGCAGGCCGTCGCCGCCCGCAAGGGCACCTGGGCCATCGGAGTCGACTCCGACCAGTACCAGACCGCCGAGCCCGGGGTCCGCGACTCCATCCTGAGCTCGATGATCAAGCGCGTGGACAACGCGGTCTTCCAGGAGATCCAGGCCTTCATCAAGGGCGACCGCGCCGGAGGCGTCAAGCGCTTCGACCTCAAGACCGACGGCGTGGGCTACTCGGTCTCCAACGCCAAGGCCGTCAGCGAGGTGCAGCGCAAGGTGGACAGCATCCGCCAGCAGATCCTCGACGGAGCCGTCACGGTTCCCACCAAGCCCTGAGCCGGGCGCTGAACCGAGTCCTGGCCCGGTCCCCGCGCCGGGTCTCCGCCCGGCAGGTGTTTACGCCGTAAACACCTGCCGGGGTCCGCTCGCGGCGCGCCGTACCTACTCTTCATGAGGTACGGCGGGCCCGCGGCGATCTCCCGGAGTGTTTACGGCGTAAACACTCCGGCCGTTCGCCGGGCCGGGGCCCTCAGGCCAGGGAGTCGATCCAGCGCTCCAGCCGGCGGCCTTCGACGGCCATCAGCTCGGGGTCGCGGAAGGTGTTGGTGAGCAGGGATATGCCCTGGTAGGCGGCTATCAGGGCGACGGCGAGCTCGCGGGAGTCGTCGCGCCCCATCTCCCGGAACTGCAGCTCGGCCCAGTCGAGCAGTGCCCGCATGACGTCGGCGATCGCGCGGTCGAGGCCGTCGTCGCGCTTGTCGAGCTCCGAGGCCAGCGTCCCGGTGGGGCAGCCGAAGCGGGCGGCGAGTTCGCGCTGTTCCACCCAGCCGTTCAGCAGGGCCTTGAGCCGCTCCTGGGGGGTGGGCAGCCGATCGAGCGAGGCGGTCATCTCTCCCAGGTCGCGCCGGTGCGCCTCGATCGCCGCCTCGATGAGCTGGTCCTTGGTCTTGAAGTAGTAGTAGACGTTGCCCACCGGCACCTCGGCCGCCTTGGCGATGTCGGCCAGCGTCGTCTTCTCGACGCCCTGCTCGTGCAGGATCCGCACGGCGGCGGCCGCCAACCGTTCCCGCTTGCCCGGCCGCCGGACCCCTGTTGAGTCAGTCACCTGACTAACTCTAGACGTACGGCGGGACCGCCCGCTATGGTCCCTCTTAGTTAGTCAACTAACTCAGACAGGGGACACATCATGATCGTTGTGACGGGCGCGACCGGTAACGTCGGGCGGGAGCTTGTCCAAGTGCTTGCTTCAGCAGGGGAGAAGGTGACCGCGATCTCCCGCACGCCGTCGCCGGTCCCGGCCGGGGCCCGGCACCTGCCGGCCGACCTCACCGAACCCGCGGGCCTGCGGGAGGCCTTCGACGGCGCCGGGGCGCTGTTCCTGCACGACACCGGCGCCGGGCACCTGCTGGACCCGGACGCCATCCTCGGCATGGCGGAGGCCGGCGGGGTCGCACGGGTCGTGCTGCTGTCCTCCCAGGGCGTCGCGACCCGGCCGGAGTCGGCCTCCCACGGGGCCACGATGCGCGCCATCGAGGACGCCGTACGACGGTCGGGCCTGGACTGGACGATCCTGCGGCCCGGCGGCTTCGCCTCCAACGCCTACGCCTGGGCCGAGCCGGTCCGCGCCCGGCGCGCGGTCGCCGCCCCGTTCGGGGACGTCGGCCTGCCGGTCGTCGACCCGGCCGACATCGCCGAGGTGGCCGCCGCGGCCCTGACCCGGGACGGTCACACCGGGCAGGTCTACGAGCTGACCGGGCCCGCCCTCAGCACGCCCCGGCAGCGGGCCGAGGCGATCGGCGACGCGATCGGCGAGCCGGTCCGGTTCGTCGAGCAGACCCGTGAGGAGGCACGCGCGCAGATGCTGGCGTTCATGCCCGCACCCGTGGTGGAGACGACCCTGGCCATCCTCGGCGAGCCCACCCCCGCCGAGCGGCGGATCAGCCCCGACGTCGAGCGGGTCCTCGGCCGGGCGCCGCGTGCCTTCGCCGACTGGGCGGCGCGCAACGCCGCGGCCTTCCGCTGAGCCCGCAGCGCGCCGGGGGCCGGGTCCGGACGGGAAGACCCGACCGCGTTCGTCCGCCGCGGCGCGCTCCGGCTCCCGGCCGCTCACCGGCCGGGGCGCACACGTCAGGAGCAGGCGCGCATGATGTCGGCCAGTTCCTCCGGGCGCAGCGGCGGTTCCGGCAGGGGGCGGGCCGCCGTGGCCCGCAGGCCGTCCAGCATCAACGCCAGGTGGCGGCGCCAGGCCTGCGGCCTGACGCCGGCTGTGGCCTCGACCGTGCGGGCGGTCCCCCAGGTCACAAAGGCCATGTCCTCCAGGGTGACGTCGTCGCGTAGCGCCCCGGACTCCCGCGCCCGGTCGATGATCCTGACCATCAGCTCATAGCCGCGCGCGTGATCCTCGGTGGGGGGCGCCTGCGGGAGGCGGCGGGAGACCAGGTCGTTGTATCCGCGGTCGGCGGCCTGCAGTTCGCAGACCCGTTCCAGGAAGTGGACCAGACCCGCCCACGGGTCGGCTATCGCCAGGGCGTGCTCGGCGATCTCGGCCACGGTCGCGACGCGGTCGGCGAAGACGGCCTCGACCAGGTCGGCGCGATCGGGGAAGTGGTTGTACAGCGTGCCGCTGCTGACCCCCGCCGTGCGGGCGATCTCGTCGAGGGAGACGTCCAGGCCGCGGGCGGCGAACAGCTCGCGGGCGGTGGTGACCAGCAGGTCGCGGTTGCGCTGCGCGTCCTTCCTCAGCGGCTTCGTACGGGGCGGCATGAGCCGATCCTACCTAAGTTGACCGTACTCCCAACTTATGCGTACGCTCAAATAAGTTGAGAGTACGGTCAACTTATTGGGATCCCGTCGAAGGAGCTGACCCCCGCATGCCCAAGACCCTTGCGATCTTCGGTGCCGGCCCCGTCCTGGGCCTGTCCGTCGCCCGCCGCTTCGGCCGTGAAGGCTTCCGCGTCGCGCTCGTCGCCCGTACCGCCGCCAACCTCGACCGCCTGGTGGCCGAGCTGGCCGCCGACGGCATCGAGGCGGCGGGCTTCACCGCCGACGTCTACGACCGCGACCAGATCGCGGGCGCCGTCGCGGCCATCAAGCGCGCCTACGGGCGCATCGACGTGGCGGAGTTCAGCCCGGGCGGCGGCGACATGGGCGAGGGCATCCAGGCCGCGCTCGACGTCGACGTCGAGAACACGCAGCTGATCCTCGACCGCTTCCTGCTGTCGGCGGTCGCCCTGGTCCGGCAGGTCCTGCCTGACATGGTCGAGCGCGGCGAGGGCGCGATCCTGTTCACGGCGGGCCAGTCCGGCCTGCACCCGACCCCGTTCCTGGGCAACATCGGCATGGCCCAGGCCGCGCTGCGCAACTACGTCCACACGCTCAACGCCTCACTCGCGGACAAGGGCGTGTACGTGGGCGCCGTCAACGTCGGCGCCATGATCGAGGGCAGCGTGCCGCACCGGGCGATCACCTCCTCGCCCGAACCGCTCGGATTCGAGCCGGAGGTGATCCACCCCGACGTGTTCGCCGGCCACTTCTGGGACCTGTACGCCATCCGCGACCGGCCCGAGGCCCTGGTCGGCTCCTTCGGCCGCTGACCGCCTCTGCCCGAGGAGGCAGGTCAGGGGGCCGCGGCCGCGTTCGGCCCGCCGGGGGCCGCCTGACCGCCGGGCGTGATGACCGGCAGGAGAGCGGGGCGCTTGGCCGTACGGCCGTCGCCGGAGGAGCGCCCGCGCAGGCGGCGGCCGATCCACGGCCCGGCGAACGAGGCCAGCCAGCGCGCCTCGGTGGCCGCCGCCTGCCAGGGGGCCGGCGCGGGCAGCGGCGGGAGCGGGTCCATCCAGGTGCCGTCGCTGCCGGGCAGCTCCAGCGCGTGCGCCAGCGCGGCGGCGATCACGGAGTGGCCGTGCGGGCTGGCGTGCAGCCGGTCGGCGCTCCATACCCGCGTGTCGGTGACGGAGGTGAGCGGGAAGGTGTCGATGACGGTCACGCCGTGGCGGGCGGTGGCCTGGCGGATGCGGGCGTTGAGGTCGAGAACCCTGGGCAGCAGCCGCCGCGCGAGCGGGACGATTCTGCCGATGTCGGGGAAGGTCACGGTGACCACGTGCGCCCCGGAGGCGGTCAGCGCGGCGAACATCTCCTCCAGGGCGCCCGCCACCTCGGCCGCGTCGAACCGGGGACGGATGAGGTCGTTCATACCGGCCATGACCGTGACCAGGTCGGGGCGCAGCTTCAGGGCGGCCTCGAGCTGCTCGTCGCGGACCTGGGCGGCCAGGCGGCCGCGTACGGCGAGGTTGGCGTAGAGCAGATCGGGATTGAGCAGGGCCAGCTGCTCGGCGAGCCGGTCGGCGAAACCGCGGTGTCCCCGCACGTCGTCGCCGTCGCCGAGCCCTTCGGTCTGGCTGTCCCCGAGGGCGACGTAGCGGTGGTAGATCGTCACGGCAGCGTTCCCTTCCCGCCTCGCGCGGGCTCGTCTCGTGCGCTCTCGTCTTGCGCAGTCTCGTCTCGTACGGCGCGCTCGCTCAGCGTCCGCGCCGTCTGCAGGCACCACTCGCGCATCTGCCGCTCCAGCCGGAGCCCGCCCAGGCAGGTGAGGTACGGGCCGACGCGTTCGCCCCGGCGCAGGAACTCCTCCTCTTCCAGCCCGCCCCGCAGGCGCACGAGCATCTTGTCGAACAGCTCGAGCTTGGCCGCGGCCTCGGCGGCGCGCTCGTGGAGCTGGGCGATGAGGGGTTCGGGATCGAGCAGGTCGCAGGCGTGGACCTTCACGATCAGGTCGTCACGGATCAGCAGGGGTTTGGCCGGCGCCGCGGCGAAGGCGGCCAGCTCGGCCAGACCGGCCCCGGTCACGGTGAACATCCGCTTGTCGGGGCGCCCCTGCTGGACCACCCTCCGGCCTGTCAGCAGGCCGTCGCTCTCCATCTTGGCCAGCTCGGCGTACAGCTGCTGCGGGGTGGCGTACCAGAAGTTGGAGACGCCCACGTCGAAGACCTTGGTCAGCTGGTAGCCGCTGAACTCGCCGTCCAGCAGTGCCGCCAGCACCGCGTGCCGCAGAGCCACCGCTAGCCATACTCAAAGAATTGATTAGTCATGGGGTTGACTATAGGAGGGAGGGCCGGCAGGGGCAAGATCGGGCTATCCGCGGGTCGCGGGCGGCCAGCCGTGTCCCCAGCCGCCCTGCACCATGGTCTGGAACGCCCACCCGTCCGTGGTGCGCACGAGGAGGTCGGCGTAGCGCATCGACTGCCGCCGCCCCTCCACGACGACCGTCGCCTCCGTCTCGACCAGCACGAGGTTGGACGTCAGGAAGTGCGGTGTCCGGACGGACTTCATCTCCATGTCCCCCGTACCGCCGCCCATGACCTCGGTCATCACCTGAATGAACTCCTCCCGGTCCCACTGGCGCACGGCGGCGAACCCGCCGGGCACATCGGTGGCGAGGTTGAGGGGGAAGACCGCCAGATCGGCGATCTCCCTGACGGCGCCCCTCGCGGCCAGCGCGTCGTATTCGGCGAACCAGGCCTCGACGCCGGCGAGGTCCTCGGCGCTCGGGGTGAACGCCTGCTGGCCGTACTCGGTCTCCTGCTGCATCGCGGCTCCTTCGGTTGGGTTCCGTACACTGTACCGTACGTCGTACGGGGTGGCGAACGGAAATAACCGCCGGGGTTCCGGTTGGGGTGTCCCGCCTCATTGATCACGAGGTATGCCGACGGAGCTCACTGCGGCGCCGCGGAACCACCGGGACCCGGTGCCGGCGGATAGTCGCCGGGAGGCCCGGAGCGGCCACGAGACACGCGGTCCAGCTGGACCAGGCCCACGCTCTGCGCCAGCCCGGCCGCCACCAGGATGAAAGGCGTTGCCGGCTGCCACGACGGAACCCCTTCTCCGTAGTCCGGCGAATCGAAGAGACTCGACCGGTTGAGGCAGGCCACAGCGAAGAGGAGGGCGTAGAGCACGGCGATGACGCCGACCAGAGCCAGGAGACCGTTCCGTCCTCGGCCGCGCAGCACCGGGAGAAGAACACCGGCGACGACCGGGGCGAGGCCCAGGACTCCCGCCGCGAGGGTGATCCGCCACGTCAGGCCCCATGCGTTCGCGGCCACGAAGGTCATCCCGTCGCTCATCGCGCCGGGCTCTTCTCTCCACTCCGGCCCGCGCAGCTGCGCCTCCTCGCCCTTGCGGATAGCCACGTAGTTGAGTCCCGCGTACACCGCTGCCAGCACCGGCCCGAGGGCCAACAGGACGACGCCGCCCCTGGTGTCGGCCGAACCCGCAACTCCATGCAACTCGAGCCGCCTCCTGTCCTGTGCCGGTTATCGCATCCGGCTCCAGCCTCACGCACTCTCATGAGACAGACCAGTGGGCTGGCCGGTTCGGGAAGGGGGCGGCGCGACACCGGAGCCCGCTGCAGGGCTGATTTCTGAGTTGCGTTAACGAGGGGTTATCGCAACTCAGACGTGTGATGGCAAAAGCTTTCGCGTGACTCAATTTACTTAAGCGAAGCGCGAAAGCTTTTGATTGAACGGGTTCAACGAGGCCGACGTGCCGGGAGGTTCACCGCACCCGGGTCAGCAGGCGCAGCTCTTCGCGGACGATCGCGCGGATGCTCTGCGGGGTGGAGTTGTCCGGGTAGGTCACGGTCTGCAGCGTCTCAGCGGCCGGGGTCGGCGCTGCGGGTGGCCGCCCGCTGCCGCCACTGCTCGATGACCTGCCGGAAGGCCTCGCTCATCAGGAGGATGAGTTCGGCGGAGGACTCGAAGCGGGCGCCCGCCGGGGTCGTGACCCCGAGGATCTCGGCTCCGCGCCGCGATGCGGCCTCCAGGGCCTCGTTCATCTGCAGGGACGCGAGGATGGACCGGAGCCAGATCTCGTCGTCGAGGACATAGCGCTCGCGCCGCGCGCCGGGAGGGCGCTCCCGCCTGAGCATCCCCTGCTGTTCGAGGAAGGCGACGGCGTGCGAGATCGACGCCGGGCTGACGCGCAGCCGCTGGACCAGGTCGGCGGCGGTGAGGGTGCCGGAGTCGGTGATGTACAGGCACGTCAGCACCCTGGCCTCCATCCGGGGCAGGCCCTGCCGGATGAGGAGATCGGTGAAGGACTCCGTGAACTCCCGCACCGCCTGAGGATCACGCCCGTGGGCGCCGTCGGAGGCCGGCGGCGCCGGAGGCCGGGCCTGCCTGTGCCGGCGCGCACGGTGCTTAGTCGCCTCCTGCGCCCGCTCCGCCCCGTAGCCGTCGGGCCCACCGTTGCGGGTGACCTCCCGCATGACGGTCGAGGCGGGCCGCCCCAGACGCCGGCCGATCTCCGCGTATCCGAGCCCTTCGGCCAGCCCCGCAGCGATGTGCCGACGGTCCTCGTCGGTGAGTCTGCCTCCGGGCATCGGTGCTGGTCTCCTGTCTGCCGCCATGCGCGGAGCCCGACGCCCGCACACCCGCTGCACAGTATGCATTCACTCGGATCTCATTGCAATGCAATCCTGGTCGCCCATTGCATTCAGCTTCATATCCATTGCAAAGGAAGCCATCTTCTCTAGGATTATCAGGGGAATCTGGCTCATTAACTGTTGACTGATTTATGAATGCAATGTAACTTCGGATGCGTTCAGAGATTCCCGAACAACGGCGGACGCCGGTGAGGAGATTGACGATGACGAACGGCAATGGCGGTTTCTCCGAGGCGGGGCTGCGCAGGGTGCGCGAGGTGCTGGCGCGGTATGTCGACTCCGGGAGGATCCCCGGGCTCGTCGCCCTGGTCAGCCGGGGCGGTGAGACGCACGTCGAGGCGATCGGGACGATGCACCGTGACGGTGACGCGCCGATGCGCCGGGACACCATCTTCCGGATGGCCTCGACGTCCAAGCCCGTGGCGATGGCGGCGGCGATGGTCCTACTGGACGAGTGCAGGCTGCGGCTGGACGACGTGGTGGACCCGTGGCTGCCCGAGCTCACCGGCCGCCAGGTGCTCAGGCGGATCGACGGCCCGCTGGACGACACCGTGCCGGCGCGGCGGCCGATCACCGTGCGGGACCTGATGACCTCCACGTTCGGGCTCGGCATGGACCTGACGTCGCTGGGCACCCCGATCATGAACGCGATCTTCGAGCGGGGGCTCACGCCCAACCTGCCGGTGCCGATGCCCGAGCCGGAGGAGTGGATGCGCCGGTTGGGCGAGCTGCCGCTGATGCACCAGCCCGGAGAGCACTGGCAGTACCAGATCAGCAACGATCTCCTCGGTGTGCTGGTGGCCAGGGTCACCGGCCAGTCGTTCGAGGCGTTCCTGCGTGAGCGCATCTTCGATCCGCTGGGGATGAAGGACACCGCCTTCCACGTGCCCGCCGACAAGATCTACCGGCTGCCGACCCTGTACGCCCCCGACCCGCAGACCGGGGAGTTCCACGTGTGGGACGAGGCCAAGGGAGGACGCTGGAGCGAGCCTCCGGCGTTCCAGGGAGGCGGCGGCGGGCTGGTCTCCACCGTCGACGACTACCACGCCTACTTCCGGATGCTGCTCAACGGCGGGATGCACGGGAGCGAGCGGATCCTGTCCCGGCCCGCCGTCGAGCTGATGACCACCAACCGCCTCACGCCCGAGCAGAACGCCGCCCGCAACGCCCTGGCCACCGGCAACGTCCACGTGTCGTTCGGCCAGGGGCAGCACGGCGGCTGGGGCTTCGGGATGGCGGTGCGCGCCTACCGCGGCGACTACGCGCCCGTCGGCCAGTTCGGCTGGGACGGCGGCAGCGGCACCACGACGTACGCCGACCCGGCCAACCGGCTCACCGGAATCCTGCTCACCCAGGTCGGGCTGTCCGTCCCGGACCCGGCGCGGCTGATCCACGACTTCTGGACCACCCTCTACCAGGCGATCGACGACTGACGCCGAGCCCGCGCGGTGGCCGCCCCGGCATCCGGGGCGGCCATTGCGACGTCAGGCCGGGCTCAGACGCTGGTGACGATGTTCATCGACCAGTCGACGGCCGTCAGGAAGGCGTGGGCCAGCTGGGCCGTCTCGTCCTCCGGGTCGGGCATCTCGCCCTGCTCGTAGGCCTTGGCCGTGGTGACGACCGAACCCAGGGGGCCGTGCTGGCCGATGAGGGCGGCCGACACGTCCGTGCTGAGGGACAGGTGGGAGACCAGCTCCTGCGGGGGCACTCCCAGCAGGTCGGCGATGCCGCTCAGCAGTCCGACGGTGAACGCCTTGTCGCTGGGCAGGCCCAGGGACCTGGACAGCAGCTGGCACAGGCGGGCCCGGGTGAGGATGTGCGACATGCGTTCGGTGTCGACGCCCTGGCCGTCGTCGACCACGTCGCTCAGGAGCATCAGCGTCACCCAGTGCCGGAGGCGTTCGGTGCCCAGGACCATGATGGCTTCGTTGATCGAGGCGATCCGGTGCCACAGCCCGGCCGCCGCGGAGTTGGTGGCGCGCAGGATCCGGTAGGACAGCGCGGGGTCGGCGGTGACGATCGCCGCCACCTCTTCGATGTCGGTGTCCTGGTCGGCGAGCTTGCTGATCAGCTCCAGGTGGCGCAGCCGGCTGGGCGCCAGCGTGTCCAGCGACAGCACCCGGGGCTTGCCCAGCAGATAGCCCTGGAACAGCGTGAAGCCGAGCTCCTTGGCCAGCTGGAGGTCGGCCTCGGTCTCCAGGCGTTCGGCCACCAGGCGCAGGCCCGGGTAGGCGTGGCAGGCCTCCACGCGTGACCGCAGCAGGTCGGGGTCGACCCCGGAGACCTCGATCTTGACGTAGGAGGCGATCTCCAGCAGGCGTTCGTGGTCGTTGCCGAGCACGAAGTCGTCGAGCGCGATGGCGAAGCCCTGCTCGGCCAGCTTCCGCACCCCGGCGATCACTTCTTCGTCGATGTGGATGGTCTCCAGGACCTCCAGCACGACCGGTCCGGAGTCGAAGGGCAGCGGCAGCTCGCCGACGAGGAACTCGCGCGTCAGGTTGATGAAGCACAGGTGGGAGCCGGTGAGCCGTTCCAGGCCGAACTCACTGAACGCGTTGACGATGACCTGGCTGGTCGCCTCGGCACCCCGCGCGGTGGCGCCCTGTGCCCGGGAGTGGGAACGGAAGAGCAACTCGTAGGCCACCAAAGCGCCTGTCGTGTCATGAATCGGCTGCCGGCCGATATGGATCCGGTGCCAGCCTGTGTCGACAGGAGTGTCGGCGGAACGCATGCCATGTACATCGTCGGCCGGAGGCGGCATGTGAGGAATCTCCTGGAAAGAACATGGTTTCGGGGCCCTCAGGCCGGTGGAGGCGACGCTGACGGGCCGGCCCCCGGAAACATTGTTACCCTGGTCGTTCGATCTGTTACCCTCCGTCGCGTTCCGGGGATGAGGATCGGGTGATCCTGTTCAGAACGGTGCGATGGCCTCTCTCAGAGCGGGCCCGTACATGTGCCGGTGAGCCGGGCGCGGTACGGCGGGCAGGCGGCCGATGCCCGTGACGCCCGTGCTGGGCCGTACCGCCGCGTTCGCCGCGCTGTACCTGGTCATGTCGTACCTGGGCCGGATGACCATGATCGACAAGTCGAGCCTGAGCCTGGTGTGGCCCGCCGCCGGCGTGGCGGTGCTGTGGTTCCTGGCCCAGCGCCACGCCGGCCGCCTGCGCTGGCTCGACGTCGCGGTCTTCTCCGCCGCCACCTTCTCGGTGAACGTGGTGACCGGCGCCTCCGCGATGCTCGCCACGAGCTTCGTGCTGGCGAACCTGACGCAGGTGGGGGTGTTCCTCCTGCTGTTCCGGCAGTTGCTGCCCGAGGTATGGCGCGCCCCGGGCTGGGGACGGCTCGACCGGGTGCGCGACATGTGGATGCTGCTGCTCATCGCGACCCTCAGCACGGCGTGCGGCACCGCCGTCGGCCCGACGGCGGTCTGGCTGCTCGGCGGTCAGTGGACGTGGATGTCCGCAGCTGTCTGGATGATCCGGAACGTCGTCAGCATCGTGCTGATCGGCGCGGTCGGCATCCGCCTGAGCTACCTGTTCGGCGCCCGCGGTCCGCGCGCCCCCTCCGCTCTGCGGCAGCTGCTCCGCGGGGCCAACGCATGGAAGATCCTCGAGGTCGTCGCCCTGATCGGGGTGTCCGCCGCGGCGTACGTGGTGGCCTTCGCCCTCAACCACGGGCTTCCGCTGGCGTTCCCGCTGCTGACGGTGACGGTCTGGGCCGGCCTGCGCTTCGGCACGACCCTGGTGGTCCTGCACGGCCTGTTCACCGGGGCGGCCGTCGTGCTGTTCACGCTGAACGGGCACGGCCCGTTCGCCACCATCGAACTGCCCGCCGTGCGGGCCGTGGTGGCGCAGGTGTTCGTCGGGCTGGTCGCGATCGTCGGCCTGCTGATCGCGCTCGGCCGCGACGAGCGCGACGCCCTCGTTCAGCGGCTGGCGACCGCCGAGAAGGCCGCCTCCCGGCAGGCCAGGCTCCTGAGCACGATCGTCAACTCGATGAACGACGGCCTTGCGGTGGTCGACGCCCGCGGGCGCTTCTTCATGAGCAACCCCGCGACCCGGCGCCTGCTCGGGTGGGCCGACGATCCCTCGGACGTCTTCTCCAGCGGGCATGGCGTCCTGCATCCCGACGGCAGTCCCGTCTCCGCGCAGGAGATGCCGCACCGGCGGGCCCTGGCCGGGGAGACGGTCGAGGGCATGGACATGCTGGTACGCAACCCGGACGGCGGGGAGAGCCGCATGCTCAACATCAGCGCGATCCCGCTGCCGTCCGCCGAAGGCGACAGGGCGATCGTGGTCCTGCACGACGTCACCGCCGAACGCCGGCACCGCGACGAGCTGGCCTCCTTCGCCGGCGTCGTCTCCCACGACCTGCTCAACCCCCTGACCACCATGGAGGGCTGGACCGACATCCTCGCCGACACCATCACCGAGGACCTGTGCGCCGAGGACACCGAGCAGATCAAGGCCAGCATCACCCGGATCAAGCGGGCCACCGCCCGCATGCGCAACCTGATCCAGGACCTGCTCGCCCACACCACCGCCCGCGACGCGGCGATCGCGCCCGTACCGGTGTCCCTCAACGACGTCGTCGAGGACGTCGTCACCGCCCGCAGCGACATGCCCGGCGGCCACACGCCCCGCTTCCACCTCGGCGACCTGCACGCGGTCCAGGCCGATCCGGCGCTGCTGCGCCAGTTGATGGACAACCTGATCGGCAACGCGGTCAAGTACACCGCTCCCGGCAGCACGCCGGAGGTCACCGTCACCTCCTGCCCGCAGGACCCGGATCTCGTCCGGGTCGAGGTCGCCGACCGCGGCATCGGCATCCCTCCGGGCCAGCATGAAGTGATCTTCGAGAACTTCCACCGCGCCCACGCCAAGGCCGGCTACACCGGCAGCGGTCTGGGCCTGGCCATCTGCAAGCGGATCGTCGAACGGCACGGCGGCACGATCGGCGTGGAGGACAATCCGGGCGGCGGGTCGCTCTTCCACTTCACCCTCCCGGCCGCGCACGCAGACCCTCCGTCCCCGGAGTCCCGCAGGACGGCCTCCTCCCGGGAACGCGAAAACCCCCGGCCGGAACCCTGAAGGGTCCCGCCGGGGGCTTCGAATGCCCTGGGAAGTCCGGGAGAGGTCCGGGATCAGGCCGGCCGGTCTCCTGGAACACTGCGGCGGTCCGAGCCGGTCGAGGCTGACGACCGCCGCGCCGGCACGCGGGGATGTGCCGGCGGGTGCGGGCTCACTCCGCGTTCGCGGACAGGCTCGGCTTCTGGTTGATCCTGTGTCGCTCGTCGACCACGTTGACATACGGGTGACGGGCCATCAGAACAGGCTCGTGACGCTGGTAGTGGTGGCCGCAGAACAGCAGGTCACGGTTCCGGCCGAAGACGACGCGGACGAAAGCCTGCGCGCCGCACTGATCGCAACGGTCGGCGATCTTCAGCGGGTCGCCCTGCAGGACCCTCTCTGCGGTGATCGTCATAAATTCAACCCCTAACCGTTGATTACGGTCTCTATGGTCGGTCCGTCACATAATCGGCTGTTCGAGGCGGCAGTTGAGCACGTCCGCCCCGTCCATCAGCCGATTCGCGTTCGCGGGCGGCCTGTATGGCCGTCCCCTCCTGCGGATCCGGTGACCGTGAAATCGGTCACCTATCTCCCATTGAGCCCCCAGGACGTAGCGGTACAGGGGCGGTGAGGGTGCCGGTCGGTTGCCGATGCGGGCGGCCCGTGGGGCTCGGCCTCCATCCACGGCGGCGGGCCCGCCTCGGCGACCTGCCGCAACGGGACCGGGTGAGCTCCCACCGCCTCCTGGCCGCACCCGGCCGACCGCATCATCGACAGGAACGTACGCCACTCCGCGCGTTCCCTTCGGTATCTGGCGGCGATCTCCTGGACCAGTTCGGGCACGCCGAGCTGCCGGGCCACCTCGTCGGGGTCGGCGGGTCCTCGCACCCACCCTCCGGCCCGCCGTTCGGCCAGCCCGTGCTCGGCCAGGGCCCGCAGCCCCGTGCTGACCGCGGTCGCCGACAGCCCGGTCAGTGCCTGCACCTCGAACGTGGCCACCGGCGCGTCCACGGTGAGCTGCTCGTGCACGAACGCGGCCGGGCCGCCCAGGACCCGGAACACCGGATGGACGCCGCCGAGCCTGCCGGGCTGCCAGCGCCGCCACCGCGCCGCCTCGGCGTACCCCTCAGGGATGACCAGGCGGTAGGTGTCGGCGTGTTCCGCCCGATGGACCCGCACCAGCTCGATGAACGGGTCGGATTCCTCCCTGAGCGTGCGCAGCGCCTTGGCCACCGTCGACTCGTTCAGCCCGCACAACAGGGCCAGGTTCCGCACGCCGAAGCCCACGACCGTGGAACGGCGCTGCTGGGCGGCTCGCAGGATCGCCCGCAGCACGCGCCGCAGCGTCAGCGACCGCGCTCCGGTCCAGCGGTGGTGCTCGGCCGCGCAACGGGCCGAGTTCCAGCTCCTGATCAGGCGCAAGTGCTCGACCTCGTGATCCGAGACCTCCGGGCCTGCCGGGGGACGGGGGCCCCGGGGCGCGGGAGGGGGCCCGACCCCCCCGTGAGTTCTCCCCCTTGTGTGGACCTCGCGGCCATATTCTCTCCCGGCGATCCAGGAGACCGCTTTTTTCCAGTCCGCCCGCAGGGCCCTCTCGATTCCGGAGGAGGAGCCGTAGCGCGCGTAGAAGCCGGCAAGGCCGGGCCACTGACCTGACCGGATCCGCTGGGTCAGGTCAGCGGGACACCAGCCGCAGGCGACCGCGCCGGAGACGACGGCCTGGCGGGCCTCGGAAGGCGAGTCGTACTGGCGGGAGTCGAAGCGCCCGGTGCGGGCGATCTGCTCCAGCCGGGGTGACAGGCGGGGCAGCGGGCCGCCGGCGCGAGGCAGCCAGAGGTCGTCGGGGGCGTCGGACGCGCCGGGCCCGTCAGGCTGCGGTGCCGTACCGCAACGCGCGGACCCGCCGGCTCGCGACGCCGTACCGGAACGGGTGGATCTGGAGGGAGCGGAAGGGCTGCGAGGCGCCGGTACGGCGGGCCGGGAGGGCCGTACCGGCGGGGGGATCACGGGGAGGTCCGAGCGGTCGTCGCGGTGCGGTACGCAGGTGGTGTCCGGTTCGTGGACCGGGTCATATGCGGCAGCGGGCTCGCCGATCGGGGCGGCGCCGAGGTCGAGGGACTCCAGTTCGGGCTGGAGCGCGTCGAGCAGCCGTGACCAGACCTCCGGCCCGTTGCGCCGCTCCAGGACGCGCCGGACGTGCTCGACGGGGGTGGTGAGCAGTTGGTGGCCGCCGGAGCGGTGCCGGGAGCCCGGCGGGCGGATCAGCCCGTCCGTGATGTTGATCATCGGTCCGGGGTCGAACGTGGCGTAGCGGCGGGCCAGCGCGAGCGCCAGCAGCTTCATCGGGCCGAAGTAGATCCTGGATGACCAGGGGACGTAGCAGTGCCGGCCGCCGTTGGGGGAGATGTCGCCGAACCCGCTCCCGCCGCAGGAGACGACCAGGCGGGCGAAGTCGTCGGCGTCGGCGGCCACCGCCGCCCGCGGGTCGGCCGCGCCGGTCAGCGCGGCGCGGGAGATGTCGAAGTCGGCCACCAGCAGGCTCGTCATGCCGTGGTGGTAGACGTACACGGTGGCCGGATGCGCGGGCAGGTGAGCCGTGAGCTCCCGTTCGAGCCTGCGGGGATAGTTGCGGCCGCCGTCGTAGGACAGGCGCACGCGGTCGCGGGCCGAGAGCGCGGGGGCGCACAGGGCCCACTGTTCGGCGGCGGCCTCGAAGGCGTCGCGGCCGGTCGCTGAGGCGGGGGAAATCACGCCCGCAGAGGTGCCGGATGACCGGTTCAGTATGGAATTGTGCTGGTCGGCCAGGCCATCCGCTGATTGAACGGACACGCCGAAATCGGGCATGACTGGCAAAGCCGCGAGGGCATCGCTTATTCTTGCCTCCAGGTGGTGGGTGTGCCTCCTACCTCCTCCTGTCTCCAGACAGGTGGTTCAAAGAGACACGGCTCAAAGAGACACTGGGGCTTCAGCGAAACAGGCCGGACCCAGACCGCGAGGTCAGGATCAGGGCGGTTAAGCGAAGACGATCCGATGTCTCCGGGGAAGGTCCTCGCGCACTTGCTTGGCGGCGTACGGCGCGGGGGCCTTCTTGGTGTCTGTATTCAGTTCTCCGCCGATCCCCGGCGGTCAGGACTCCTTCGCCTGTCGAGGTTGGAGGGGGGCCGTAGGGCCTCCTCGAAAGGTCTGTCTAGGCCAGGCGCCAACCAGGCCGGATCTAACTAGGCCGGATCTAACTAGGCCGCAGCGTCGCGGAGGGGCGCGGCCTTCTTCTTCTTTTTCGTGTCGAGAGGCTGCGGAGGCTTGACCTTCCAGCCACGCGAGAGCGCCACAAGATAGTCGGCTCCCTCCTCGGGGCTGCGAAAGCCCAGCTCCTTCCACTTGCCGTGGGCGAGAGAGAAGGTGAAGTCGACGTAGGTGCTGAAGCTGTCGAAGCCCAGCTCCTTCCACGTTTCCAGCGCCTGCTGGTAGACGTCCTCGTGCATGAAACGGACGCTGTGGCGGATGCCCCCCTTGGGCACGCGTCCTGGCTTCACATGTCTACTCATGGTGGACGACCTTATATGAATCAGAGTCTTCTTGAGGGACCATCACCCGGCGTGTCGCGCACGCACCCGCGGGCATCCTGAGGAACCGGCCGGGGGGGAATTCCGACCTCGGGCCCCAGCATTTCAGCGTCGCCCGGAACCGTACAAGGGATAGCGGGATTCCGGGCCATTTTCCCTGGCCAAAGCGGATTTCGAGGCCCCGGGCGTAATGGGAAGAGTGACGACAAATCGGGTCCCACCGCCCTCGTTGTCCTCGACCCCGATCTGCCCGCCGTGGTGGTCGACGATCCGGCGGCAGATGGCCAGGCCCAGACCCGTGCCCGGGTAGCCCTCGCTGCCGCGCGCCCTGGTGAAGGCCCCGAAGACGGAGTCGCGCTGGTCGGCGGGGATGCCGATGCCGTGGTCGGCGACCGATATCCGCCACATGTCGCCTTCCTGCTCGGCGCTGACGTCGATCTGGGCGGCGGCGCCGTGACGGACGTACTTGATGGCGTTGCCGATGAGGTTGTCCAGCACCTGGCGCAGCCGGGCCGCGTCGGCCACGATCACCGGCAGCCGGCCGAACTCGACGCTCGGCCGGTCGTGGTCGAGGTGGGCGGTGCGCTCCATGACGACGTCGGCGACCATGCGGTTGAGGTCGACCTCGGACAGGTCGAGGGCGCCGTCCCCGGCGGCGGCGTAGGCCAGCAGGTCGTCGATGAGGTGCTGCATCCTGGAGGTGCCGCTGCGGATGCGGCTCAGCCAGCCGGCCACCTGCGGGTCCGGCGTCCCCTGCAGGTTGTCCTCCACGAGTTCGCAGTAGCCCATGATCACGGTGAGCGGGGACTTCAGGTCGTGGGCGGCGACCGCGGCGAACCCCTCCAGCTCGGCCTCGCGCTCGCGCAGGCGGGCCTCCACCTCGCGCCGCCGGGCGATGTCGGCCTCCAGCGCCGAGGTCGCCTGGGTCACCCGGGCCAGCGCCCGGTCCCGCGAGGTGGACAGCACCAGGACCAGCCCGGCCAGCAGGACGCTGATCACCGCGCCGGAGACCAGCAGCACCTGCTGCAGGTGGGAGTCGCCGGCGGCGGCGAAGCGGGTGGTGGGCTCGATCTCCAGCTTCCACTGGCGGCCGGCGACGGTGACGGTGCTCTGGCGCGACAGCTCGGCCCTGCCCAGCGGCTCACCGGTCCGCATGACGGCCAGGGGGCGTTCCCCGCCCGGTGTGGAGACATCGGAGAGCGTGGCGTTGAGCGCTCCCTGGGCGATCGGGCGCAGTGCCCCCTCGGCGAACTCGTCGCCGCGCACGCCCATCAGCAGCCAGCCGCGCAGCAGCCCCGCGTCGGGGGAGGGGCCGGCGCCGTAGACGGGTGCGGCGAGCACGAACGAGGTGCGCTGGCGGGAGGCGGGCAGCGCGCGGTCCCGCAGCAGCACGTAGGCGGGGCTGGCGGTGACCTGGCCGCTGCGGCGGGCGCCGTCCATGGCGGCGGCGGCCTCGGGGGCGGCCGACAGGTCCGATCCCAGGGCGGTCGAGAGCCCGTCCAGGCTGCGGCTGAGCACGACGAGCCGGTGCTCGTCGGCCTGCACCGGCCGTACGGTCAGGTTCGCCGAGCCCCTGGCGCGCCAGGCCCGCTGTACGGCCTGCACCTGCGTGTCGTCGGCGGAGACGGCGAAGCCGACCTCGCTGGTGCCCGCCAGTCCCCGGTAGGCCAGGCGGAAGGTGATGGCGTCGAACTCCTCGGCGGTCAGCTCGGTATGGGAGCCCACGGAGGCGGCCAGGTGGCCCAGGAGCTCCACCCGCCGGTAGGCCTCGGTGGTGATGACCGTGCTCATGGCCTGCAGGTGGCGGTCCATGCGTTCGCCGGTCTGCCGGCTCTGCACGCCGGCCAGGACGGCGGTGACCACGGCGGTGACGACCAGTCCGAGTATCAGCACGGTGCAGGCCATGGCCATGCCGGTGCGGCGGATGCGGTGGGCGGTGCAGGAGGTGGCGGGCATGGGCGGCCTCCTACAGGCCCGGAAGGGTGAACCGGATGGTGGCTCCCCCTCCCGGGGTCTCGTCGATCCAGATGCGCCCGCCGTGCCGTTCGACGATGCGCTGGCAGGTGGCCAGGCCGATGCCGTGCCCGGGGGTGGCGCGCGAGGCGCCCAGGCGCTCGAACATGCCGAAGGCCGAGGCCCGGCGCTCGGCGGGGATGCCCATGCCGGTGTCGGCGACCGCGACCGTCCAGGTCCCGTCGGTGCGCTCGGCCGAGCAGGTGACCCGGGCGGGCCGGTCGGGGTGGCGGAACTTGATGGCGTTGGAGATGAGGTTCTGCAGGAGCTGGCGCAGCAGTACCGGATCGCCCTGCACGAGCGGCAGCCGCCCGTGGGAGCGGACCTCGGCTCCCGTGGCGGTGATGGCGGTCTTGAGGTCGGCGACCGCGAGCTCGAAGATCTCCTGCAGGTCGGTCTCGTCGGCCACGATGTGGGTGGCTCCGGCCTGGGCGTAGGCCAGCAGCGAGTCGATCAGGGCGGTCATCCGCCCGGTCCCGGCGATCGCGGTGGCGATCCACTTCTTGGCCCGGCCGTCGAACTGCACGCCGTAGGTCTCCTCCAGCTGCTGCAGGTAGCCGTTGACGACAGCCAGCGGCGCGCGCAGGTCGTGGCTGGCCACGGCGGCGAAGCGCTGCAGCTCGGTGTTGGAGCGCTCCAGCTCGGTGGTGCGCTCCATGACCTGGTGGTGGGCCACCTGCAGCTGCCGCTGGCGGTTCTCCAGCTCCCGGTGGGCCGTGGCAAGCTGCCGGCGGGCCCGCTCGGCCTGCTCGGCCAGTTCCTGCTGCACGCGCGCCTGGCGGCGCCGCTCGAACAGGCCCAGCACCACCTGGGCCAGGTCGGTGAGCCGGTCGATCTGCTCCCCGCTGAGCCCACCGGGCACGGAGTCGAAGACGCACAGGGTGCCCAGCGTGTTGCCCCGGGGGGTCACCAGCGGGGCGGCGGCGTAGAAGCGGACGGCCGCGATCCGGCCGTCGACCCACGGGTTGCCGGAGAAGCGCGGGTCCTGCGCGGCGTCGGGGATGTGCACGAAGCCGCCGATGGTGATGCTGGTGGCGCACATCGACTCGTCTCGGGGGGAGTCGCCTCTCTCGAAGCCGACGGTCGTCAGCTGGCACTGGCGGTGGGAGTCGATGAGGTTCAAGGTCGCCGTGGGCGTGCCGCCGACGTAGGCCGCCGCCCGCAGCACGGCCTCGAGCTCCGGACCGGCCGGTGTGTCGAGCAGGCCGTACTCGTGCAGCTCCTGCACGCGTGCCGCCTCCGCGTTCAGCCCGTTCATCCGCACCCCTTCACGACTCACTACAGCGTGCACGGACCCCATCCCCGCTCTTCGGCCGGCACGGGGCCGAGTTGAGGGAGAGACCACTTCCATCCGCGGAAGACACGCCCATAAGGGACGGGGGGCCTAGAAGCGCGGAACCGGGTATGAACGCTGACCAGGGGGTTCCCCGAAGGAGGTTCGGGGACGACGTCACGGGGTGATTATGAGCAATGTTCTGATCGTCGAGGATGATCTCGACATCCGGGATCTGACCGTGTTCCGGCTGGAACAGGCGGGTCACGACGTGCGCACGGCCGGCGACGGGATGGAGGCCCTGGCCGCGCTGGAGGAACAGCGGCCCGACATTGTGATCCTGGACTGGATGATGCCGGGACTGTCCGGGCCGGAGGTGTGCCGCAGGCTGCGCGCCATGCCGGGCATGGAGGGCGTGGTCGTCCTCATGCTGACCTCGAAGGCCCAGGAGGCCGACGTGGAGGAGGGCTTCCGCGCAGGTGCGGACGACTACATGGTCAAGCCCTTCAGTCCACGCGAGCTGGCGGTACGAGTCGGCGCGCTGCTGGCACGCGCCCGTCCCTGACGGGACGCCCCGGACGGTGACCGGGGCACCCTCAGGAGTAAAGTCACCTTTTGCGCACAAGAAACCACAATAAGTCACCTGCAACGGTTCTGCACCCTTCCAGCACCCGTGACCGCAACCAACCGCAACGTACGGTGGCGGTCAACTCACGGAAAGCCACCATGACGGATCTCCGCCGGTGGCTGCGACTCACGGAGGAGTGCACGATGACCGGTCTTTACCTCAAGCTCCAGGAACTGCTCAGCGAGTCCGGCCGTGACCGCGGCGCGACGGCGGTGGAGTACGGCCTCATGGTTGCGCTCATCGCGGCGGTCATCGTCGGCACGGTGATCCTGCTCGGCCAGGGCCTGGATGTGAAGTTCGGCGAGATCCTCGACCAGATCGGTTGATCGCGTGCTCCGGCTGGGCGCTCGCGCGCAGCCGGAGCGTACGGCGACGCTTCCGGGCCGGCGCGCGGGGGACCGGGGCGCCGCCTCGGTGGAGACGGCGCTCATGCTCCCCGTGATCGTCTTCCTCCTGTTCGCGATCATCGACTTCGGGCGCATGTTCAACGCGCAGATCACGCTCACCGAGGCGGCCCGGGAAGGCGCCAGGGCCGTCGCGCTCGGGCATCTGGCCGCGCCCCGGGTGGCCTCGGTCATGCAGGGACTGTCCCCGGTCTCCAGCACCGTCACCTCCTGCCCCTCGGCCCCTGACCCCGGCGCCGACGCTGTCGTCGAGGTCAGGTACTCATTCGAGTTCATCACGCCGGTGGCCGGCCTGGCCGCGCTGTTCGGCGGCGGCCTGGACGGGCCGATCACCCTCTCCGGCAGGGGGGTCATGCCGTGTCTGGGCTGAGGCGGCCCCGCATCCGGCCACGGCGGCTCCTGCGGGGCCTTCGCGCGCGGTGGCGCGGCGGGGACGAGGGCGGCATCGCCGTGCTCGTCTGCGTGCTGCTGGCGGGCGGGGTGCTGCTGGGCATGGGCGCCCTGGCCATCGACGTCGGCCGGCTGTACGCCGAGCGCGAGGAACTGCAGAGCGGCGCCGACGCGGCCGCCGTGGCGGTGGCCGAGCAGTGCGCCCGCGACGCCGGCCGGTGCGGTACGGCGCCGCTGGCCACGGCGCGGCGCTACGCCGACGTCAACGCCAAGGACGGGACCTCGGCGGTGGAGACGCTGTGCGGGCGCACCGCCGGCGGCCTGCCCGGCTGCCCGCCCCCGGCGACCAACCTGACCGCCTGCATCGGCGATCCCCCGGCCACCTCCGTCTACGTGGAGGCGCGCACCCTGTCACGCAGGCCCGACGGCAGCACGCTGCTGCCGCCGATCCTGGCCCAGACGCTGCTGGGCCGCGACGACTACGCCGGGGCCGAGGTGCGGGCCTGCGCCCGCGCCGCCTGGGGGCCGCCGCTGCGGGCCAGGGGCCTGGGGCTGACCGTCTCGCTGTGCGAGTGGCGCCAGGCCACCGCGGAGGGCACGGCGTTCGCGCCGGCGCCGCCCGCGGCCGCGCCCGCCTCGGCCGAGGTCGCGCTCTACCTGCACACCACCACGGCCAGGCACTGCACCACCCGCGGCTCCGGCGGCGACAACCCCGGCGGGTTCGGCTGGCTGGACGACCTCGACGACAGCTGCTCGGTGATGGTCGAGGCCGACGGCACCTACGGCGGCGACCCGGGGGTCTCGGCCTCCCAGGAGTGCCAGGAGGTCCTGGCGGACCTGCGCGGGGACGGGGCCCTGACCTACCTGCCGATCTTCCGGGCGGTGGCGGGCACCGGCCAGAACACGGTCTACACGATCGAGGGCTTCGCCCCGTTCGTCATCACCGGTTACGCCCTGCCCGGGTTCTCCGAGGCTTCGTCGCTGACCGGCAGGCGGTACTGCTCGGGATCGGACAAGTGCGTCTACGGCTACTTCACCCGCGCCCTCATCCCGGTGAAGGGCACGATCGGCGGCCCGGACCTGGGCGCGTCCATCGTGACTCTGATCGGTTAGGGGGAGACATTGAAGTCGCGCATATTCACGCTGCTGGCCGCCCTGGTCCTGGGCCTGGCCGGGATCGCGGCGGTGCTGGTCTACGTCTCCGGAGCCGAGTCCCGGGCGCTGGAGGGCAAGAAGGCCGTCGGCGTGCTGGTGGCCAAGGAACGCATCCCGGCCGGGACCACCGGCGAGCAGGTCCGCGCCCGGGGACTGGCCGAGCTGGTGCGCATGCCCGCCGAGACCGTCCCCGCCGACGCGCTGAGCGCCGTCGACGCCGCGCTGGAGCAGCTGGCCCTGACCGCCGAGCTGCAGCCGCGCCAGCTGCTGCTGCGCGGCATGTTCGCCCAGCCGCAGCAGAGCACCGGGGGGCTGACGATCCCCGAGGGCAAGATGGCGATCGCGGTGGAGATGACCGCCGCGGCCGACGTCGCCGGCTACGTGCGCCCCGACACGCAGGTGACCGTCTTCGACACCTTCAACGTGCTCAAGGGCCGCGACGGCGTGCCCTCCGGCGACCGGCTCGCCGAGAGCCCCGAGACCAACCGGGCCACCCGGGTGCTGCTGCCGCGCGTGCAGGTGCTCGCGGTGGGGCCGCGCCGCGCGCTGCCCGCCGGCAGCGCCGAGGCGGCCGAGGCCGAGCAGGAACAGCAGCAGGAGCGCACGATGCTGGTCACCGTGGCCGTCAACCAGGACGAGGCCGAACGCCTGGTGCACGCCGCCCAGACCGGCACCCTCTACCTCGGCCTGCTGACCGACACCAGCGACGTGGCGCCCGGCCCCGGCGTCGACAACCACTCCCTGTTCCGCTGAGCGGCGGGACAGGGCACCGCAGGGCCCCCGGCCGGGGGCCGTGACGACTGGAAGGAGGCGGTGATGACCGTCCTGTACGAACCGTGGCCCGCGGCGGCCGCCGAGCTCGCCGCACTCCTGGGGCAGGCGGGCCACGCGGTCCGGACCGCGGCCGACCCCGCGGGGCTGGCCGCGCTCCTGGCCGCCGACCCCGGTGAGCCGCTGGTGGTCTTCGGCCCCGGCGCCGCCCCCGCCGACGCCGTGGCCTTCGCCGCCGAGCAGCGGCTGCGCCGTCCCGCGACCGGCGTCGTGCTGCTGAGCGCCGAGGCCGGCGCGGACCTGCTGCGCGAGGCGATGCGGGCCGGGATCAGGGAGGTCGCCGACCCGGGCGACCCGCGCGCCGTACTGGAGGCGTGCGGGCGCTCGCTGGAGGTCTCCCGGCAGCTGGCCGCCCCGCAGGAGATGCCGGGCGTGTACGGCGAGCAGCCCTCCCACGGCGGGCAGCCGCCCCGCCTGCCCGGCCGGATCGTCACGGTCGTGGCCACCAAGGGCGGCTGCGGCAAGACCACGATCGCCACGAACCTGGCGGTGGCGCTGGCCGCCGGCGGGCAGCGCCGGGTCCTGCTGGTGGACCTGGACGTGGAGTTCGGCGATGTGGCCATCGCGCTGCAGCTGACGCCCGAGCGCGGGCTGGCCGACGCCATCACGATGGCCGATCGGCTCGACGAGACCGGCCTGCGCTCGCTGCTGACGCCGTACCGGCCCGGCCTGGACACGCTGCTGGCGCCGGTGCGGCCGACCGACGGCGAGCAGATCGGCGGCCCGCTGGTGGCCGAGGTGCTGCGCCTGGCCAGGGAGATGTTCGACTACGTGGTGGTGGACACCCCGCCGCACTTCTCCGACCCGGCGCTGGCCGCGCTGGACGTCACCGACCACTTCGTGGTGCTGGCCGCGCCCGACGTGCTGACGCTGAAGAACACCCGCATCGCGCTGGAGACGCTCGACCTGCTCGGCCACCCCGCCGACCGGCGCATCGTGACGCTCAACCGCTCCGGTTCCCCGGTCGGGCTGACCCCACAGGACGTGGAGCGGGTGCTGCGGGTGCCGCCGCACGCGCACATCCCCTCCAGCGCCGACGTGCCGCTGTCGCTGAACCGGGGCGTGCCGCTGGCGGCCGCCGACCCGGCCCACCCGGTCAGCCGCGCCATCGCCGACATCGCGGTCCGGCACCTGGCGGCCCCGCCCGGCCTGCCCGCCCGCGAGCGCGGCCGCCGCGGGCTGCTGCGCCGGAAGGGCTGAGGGGCGATGACGGGCGGACACGGGGCGGTCGCAGTGCGATGCGGCGACAGGAAGGGGGACTGACAGCGATGGGACTCAACGACCGGATCGCCCGGCGGCGCACGGCCGCCGTGCCGGCCGGCGCCGTACACGGCACCGCGTCCGGCGGCGCAGTGGCGGCGCCGGGCCCGGAGGCGGCCGAGAGCGGCACCGCCACGGCGGTGCGGGCCGCCGATCCGCTGGCCGAGGTGCGCCGCCGGGTGCACCAGGCTCTGCTGGACGTGCTGGGCCCCCAGATGTACGCCGAGGAGGTCGCCGACGACGACGATTTGCGGCGGCGGGTGCGCGAGACCATCGGCGAGGTGCTGGCGGGCGAGGAGACGCCGCTGACGGCCGCCGACCGGGCCCGCGTCGCCGACGAGGTCGCCGACGACATCCTCGGCCACGGCCCGCTGGAGCCGCTGCTGCGCGACCCCGACGTCAGCGAGATCATGGTCAACGGCCCCGAACTGATCTTCGTGGAGCGCTCCGGGCGCATCGAGGAGGTCGAGACCCGCTTCGCCGACGACGCCCACCTGCGGCGCGTCATCGACCGCATCGTCTCCCGCGTCGGCCGGCACGTCGACGAGGCCAGCCCCATGGTCGACGCGCGCCTGCCCGACGGCAGCCGGGTCAACGCCGTGGTCGCCCCCATCGCGCTGGACGGCTCCCTGCTGACCATCCGCAAGTTCTCCAAGGACCCCTACACCGTCGACGACCTGATCTCCTTCGGCACGCTGACCCGGCCGGTGGCCGAGGTGCTGGAGGCGTGCGTGCGGGGCCGCCTGGACATGGTGATCAGCGGCGGCACCGGTTCGGGCAAGACCACCACGCTCAACGTGCTGTCGAGCTTCGTGCCCTCCGGCGAGCGCATCGTCACCATCGAGGACGCCGCCGAGCTGCAGCTGCGCCAGAAGCACGTGCTGCGCCTGGAGTCGCGCCCGGCCAACACCGAGGGCCGGGGCGAGGTCACCATCCGCGACCTGGTCCGCAACGCGCTGCGCATGCGCCCGGACCGCATCGTCGTCGGCGAGGTCCGCGACGGCGCCGCACTGGACATGCTCCAGGCCATGAACACCGGTCACGACGGCTCGCTGACCACCGTGCACGCCAACACCCCGCGCGACACGCTGGCCCGCCTGGAGACGATGGTGCTGATGGCCGGGGTGGACCTGCCCGCGCGGGCCATCCGGGAGCAGATCGCCTCCGCCATCGACGTGATCGTGCAGGTCACCCGGATGAAGGACGGCGTGCGCCGGATCACCCACGTCACCGAGGTGACCGGCATGGAGGGCGAGGTGGTCACCCTCCAGGACATCTTCGTCTTCGACTACCGCGCCGGCATGGACGAGAGCGGCCGCTACCGGGGCACGCTGGTGCCCACGGGCCTGCGACCGGCGTTCCTCGACGAGATCGCCAAGGCGGGCGTCGCCGTCCCGCCGGGCGTCTTCGGCGGTTCCTGGTGAGGTCCCGCTTCGCCGCCCCGGTCCTGGCCGCGCTGACGGCTGTCCTGACACTCGCCGTGGCGGTCCCCGCGGCGGCGGTGGCGCGCCTCGACGACGAGTTGTCGGCGGCCGTCAGCGCCGTGCGGGTCACCGCCGGGCAGGCGCAGTTCTACCTGACCGCCCGCAACCTGCCCGAGGGCGCCTTGCTGGAGAAGGCGCAGGTCACCGTGCGGGCCGGGAACGAGACGCTGGCGGCGGCCGTGGAGCCGGCCGCGGGCGGCTCGCCGGCCGGGGGCCCGGAGCGGTCCGTCGTGATCGTCTTCGACGCCAGCGTCTCGATGGACGGCGAGCCGCTGGCCCAGGCCAAGGACGCCGCGCTGCGCTACGCCGCCGCGGTGCCCGCCGACGTGCGCATCGGGCTGGTCCGGGTGGGCGATGAGGCCGAGACGCTGCTGGAGCCCACCGCCGACCGGCGCGCCTTCGCCGCGGCGGTGGGCGGCGTGCGGGCGCAGGGCAGCACCGCCCTGTACGACGCCGTCGCCGAGGGCCAGGCGGTGCTGGCCCGGCAGCCGGCCGGGGACCGCAGGCTGCTGGTGCTGTCGGACGGCGCCGACACCTCCTCCGGCACCTCCCTGGACCTGCTGGCCATGCGCCTGCGGCGCGAGGCGGCGGTGCTCGACGTGGTCGCCTTCGGCGAGAAGACCGACGCCGAGGCGCTGCGACGCCTGGCCGACAGCGGCACCGGACAGGTCCGCCGCGCCACCCAGGGCGAGGAACTGGCCCAGGCGTTCCTGTCGGCGGCCGCCGCGTTCTCCGCGCCGGTGCGGGTCACCGTACGGGTGCCCGCCACGCTGGCGGGGCGCAGCACGCGCATGACCGTCGAGGTGCGGGCGGGCGGCGAGACGGCCGACGCCGCCACGACCGTGGCCTTCGCCGCCGATCCGCGCGCCGCCGGCCCCGGCGCGGGCCCGGCCGCCGTCACGGTCGGCGGGCCGCCGGGCTGGCTGTACCCGGTGGGCGGCGGCGCTCTGCTGGGCGCTCTGCTGCTGGGGATCGCGGCCCTGGCCGGGCCCCGCCGGGGTCTGGACTCCCGCCGCCTGGCCCAGCTGGACCGCTTCGCGCTGCGCCGGGCCGCGCCCGAGGGCGGCCCGGGCGCCGCCGTGCAGGGCGTGCAGGGCGCCGCGCTCGCGCTCACCGACAAGGTGGTGCGCGCCCGGGGCCGGCACGAGCGCATCACCGTCCAGCTGGAGCAGGCCGGGATGCGGCTGCTGCCGCACGAGTGGACGCTGCTGCGGCTGGGCGTGTCCTTCGCCGTGACGGTCCTGCTCGGCCTGCTGGTCTCCCCGGTCGCCGGGGTCCTGCTGGGACCGGCCTCGGCCTGGGCGGGCTGCGCCTTCTACCGGCGCCGGCGCGCCGCCCGGCGCGCCCGCAGGTTCGCCGAGCAACTGCCGGACTCGCTGCAGCTGGTCGTCGGCTCGCTGCGCTCCGGTTTCTCCCTGGGGCAGGCGCTGGCCGCGCTGGTACGCGAGTCCGCCGAGCCGATCAGCACCGAGTTCGGCCGGGCCCTGGCCGAGACCAGGATCGGCGTCGACCTGGAGGACGCGCTGGAGAAGGCCGCCGAGCGCACCGACTGCCGGGACCTGTCGTGGCTGGTGATGGCCATCCGCATCCAGCGCGAGGTCGGCGGGAACCTGGCCGAGATCATGGCGACCGCGGTGGACACCATGCGCGAGCGGGCCCGCCTGCGCCGCCACGTGCGCGCCCTGACCGCCGAGGGCCGCCTGTCGGCTTACGTCCTGATCGCGCTGCCCATCGGCATCGGCGCCTGGATGTTCCTCATCCGGGGGGAGTACGTGCGCCCGCTGTACACCGAGCCGCTGGGCATCGTCATGCTGGGCGCGGCCGTGCTGCTGGTGCTGGCGGGGGCCTTCTGGATGAGCCGCCTGATCAAGGTGGAGGTGTGAGCCGATGGGCCTGTTGCTGCTGACGGGAGGGTTCACGGCGCTGTCGGCCGCCGTCGTGCTGCTCGTGCGCGCGGTGACCGCGGGCCGCGGCCACCGGGTGGCGCCGGCGCGGCTGGAGGCCGTCGAGCGCGTCTACGGCGCGGGCGGCGCCGTACAGCGAGCTCCCCAGGAGTCCTTCGCCGACCGCGTGCTGCGCCCGCTGGCCGGCCGTTTCGGCAGGCTCGCCCGCCGCCTGACCCCCGCGGGCATGGTCGCGCGGATGAACCGCTCGCTCACCTACGCCGGCAACCCGCCCAGGTGGCCGGTCGAGCGCGTCATGCAGATGAAGGGGCTCGGCCTGCTGGCGGGCGGTCTCATCGGCCTGCTGTACGGCTCCGGCCTGGGCGGCGCCCTGCTGGTGCTCGGCGTCGCGGCGGGCGCCGCCGCCGGGTTCTTCCTGCCGGACCTGCTCATCTACAACCTCGGTGTGCGCCGCCAGCAGGAGATCGCCAAGACGCTGCCGGACATCCTCGACATGCTCACCGTCAGCGTGGAGGCCGGTCTGGGCTTCGACGCCGCCGTCTCGCAGGTCCGCCACAACGCCGAGGGGCCGATGGCGGGGGAGTTCGCCCGGATGCTGCGCGAGATGCAGCTCGGCAAGCCCCGCACCGACGCCCTGCGGGCGATGTCGGAGCGCACGACCGTGATGGAGCTGCGCGGCTTCGCCTCGGCGGTGGTGCAGGCCAGCGAGCTGGGCATCCCGATCGCCAACGTGCTGCGCGAGCAGGCCAGGGAGATGCGCCTGCGCCGCCGCCAGCGCGCCGAGGAGGCCGCGCAGAAGGTCCCCATCAAGATCCTGTTCCCGCTGCTGTTCTGCCTCTTCCCGGCCCTGTTCGTCATCATCATCGGCCCCGGCGCGCTGAGCATCATGGAGCTGCTGGGCAGCTGACGGGCCCGCGGGCGCGCCGCCCGGTGACCTGGCGGGGCGGCTTCCTCGCAGGGTGACTTCCCTCACATTCCCTTCGCGGGTGCCGAAGCTTCGGGAAACGGCCCGATTCCGAAGGCCCCGCGAGAAAGTCACCGGCTATGGCAAACAGGCGATCGTCACTTCACGGCCTTCTCCGGGGCCGCCGGGTCGGCACCAAGATCTTCCTGTCTCTGGGAGTGCTCGCGGCGGTCACCTTCGGGGTGTTCCTGGTGGCGCGCGCCGAACTGGCCTCGGCCGCCGACCGGGCTGCTCAGCTGTATGCGGACGGCGTCGTGGCCAGCAAGAAGCTCGGCCACGCCCACCAGCAGCAGATCAAGATCCGGATGAACGTGATGGCGCACGCCGCCGTACCGGACGCCGAGCAGAAGGCGGCGTGGCTGGAGGGCCTGAAGGAGGACGAGGCCGAGCTCGCCCGGGACCTGGCCGACTACAAGAAGCTCGCCGGCTCCGATCCGCGCCTGGAGGCCTTCGAGGCCGTCTGGGCCCGGTACCGCGCCCTGTACGAGGGCACGCTCCTGCCGCTGTCGGACAAGGGGGACGCCGGGACCTGGGCCACCGTCTACGCCGAGCAGGCCAAGCCGCTGACGAGCAAGGGCGCCGACGCGCTGGACGCGCTGGCCGCCGCGCGCACCGCCCTGTCGGAGAAGCAGGCCCAGGACGTCCAGGACGCCCGTGACACGGGCAACCGGACCATGCTGCTGTTCCTGGTGACCGGGCTGCTGGTCGCCGGGTTCATCGGTCTCGTGGTCACCAGGCGCATCGTGGCCGAGCTGACCACGGTCCGCGACACCCTGAACGGCGTCGCCGCCGGCGACCTGACGCTGCGGGCGGAGGTGCGCAGCGACGACGAGCTGGGCCAGATGGCCGGCGCACTGAACACCGCCGTCGAGCACATGCGCTCGACCGTCCACCTGATCGACGACTCGGCCTCCGGCCTGTCGGCGGCTTCGC
>NZ_BOOJ01000082.1 GCF_016863175.1 Paraplanobispora siamensis | reverse complement strand
GCGGCTACATCGCGATGCACACACCGATGCTCTGGGCGGTCGGGTTCTTGGTCACCTTCCTGTTCGGCGGCCTGACCGGCGTCATCCTGGCCTCACCGCCGATGGACTTCCACGTGACGGACTCCTACTTCGTGGTGGCCCACTTCCACTACGTCGTCTTCGGCACCGTGGTGTTCGCGATGTTCGCGGGCTTCTACTTCTGGTGGCCGAAGTTCACCGGCAGGATGCTCAACGAGACCCTGGGCAAGGTGCACTTCTGGCTGCTGTTCATCGGCTTCCACACCACCTTCCTGGTGCAGCACTGGCTGGGCGCCGAGGGCTTCCCGCGCCGCTACGCCGACTATCACCACATCGACGGCTTCACCGACCTGAACGTGGTCTCCTCGGTCGGCGCCCTCATCCTGGGCATCTCCACGCTGCCGTTCGTCTACAACGTCTGGCACACCGCACGTCACGCGCCGCGGGTGACCGTGGACGACCCGTGGGGCTACAGCAACTCGCTGGAGTGGGCCACCTCGTGCCCGCCGCCGCGGCACAACTTCACCTCGCTGCCGCGCATCCGCTCCGAACGGCCCGCGTTCGATCTGCACCATCCCCGGCTGGACATGCAGCCGCCGCCGCGTGAACCGGCCGGTCCCGCGCGGAAGAGCTGATCTCGCATGCCCGGCATGATCTGCGTCGGGAGCCGTGTCCCATGAACCCGCCGAGCGGGGAGGACCGGATCCTGATGCAGATCGAACGGATGCTGCGGGAGGGGGACCGCGCCTTCGCCCGCCGAATCGACGCTCTGAACGCCGCCCGGCCCGCGCGCGCCGGCCGGTGCTTCAGTTGCCCGGTGAGCCGGCGGGAGATCGTCTACGTCGTCCTGGCCACCCTGACCGTGGCGCTGGTGCCCGCCTGCTTCACCATCGTCATGTCCGAACCGTCCTGCCGGCCGCGGCCGCCGAGAGCGGCGGCCTCCTCGATCACCCCGACGAGACAGGCGGCGCCGTGCGTGCCCGACAGGACGGGCGAGATCGTCAGGATCGAGGCGGAGCCCACCGCGGCCCGGACTTCCCGGCATGACCGGTACGACCCGTACAACCGGTACGTCCCGACCCCGAAGACCCCGAAGACCCCGAAGACCCCGAAGACCCCGAAGACCCCGAAGACCCTGAAGACCCCGAAGACCCTGAAGACCCCGAAGACTCCGTGAGACTCCGTGAGACTCCGTGAGCAGGCGGGCGCCTGAGCCGGGTCAGGCGCCGCCGCGCTCGCTCCACTTGATCTCGTAGGGCTTCAGCTCGAACTGCTTGCCGTCCACGGTGGTGGTGACGGGCGCGTCGCTGGTGTTGACCATGACCAGCATGCGCTGCTGGGCCAGCACCCGCACCTTGGGATCGGAGGACGTGAGGTTCTCCAGCGTCACGCCGCCGGGGAACCACTTGGTGAACCCGCTCAGGAGGCCCGCCATCGGCATCTCCTGCCCCTCTCCCGGGATCCACAGGCAGCCGGGGCAGTCCCGCTGGCCTGCCTTGCGCTGCGGGTTCCAGTACAGGGCCGTGGTGGCGCCGCTGGCGGCGAACTCCATCATGGCCACCGCCTGGACGGCGGTGCGGCGCTCCTCGGTCCAGTCGACGTTGTCGGGGGCGACGTACCACTCCGCCCACCAGACGGGCATGTTGCCGCTCTTCTGGCGCAGCCACGTGGTGATGGCGCTGAACTTGCCGAGCGCGGTGAACTCGTCGGGGTGGATGCCGGCGTCCCTGGTCACCGAGGCGGCGTCGATCACGATGAAGTCGGCGCCCTTCTTGTTCTTGATCCAGTACTCGACGGCGTCCAGGTCACGCTGGTCGGCGACGCCCCACGGCCCCTGCAGCTCCGAGCCGCGGCCGTTCTTGTTGCTCAGGATCGGCACGTACGGCCCGCCGACCTTGATGTCCTCGTCCACGGCCTTCAGAGCGTCGTAGACCTTGTTGTACATCTCGGTGTAGGCCTCGGCGTCCCAGCGGTTCTGCGCGTTGTTCCAGAAGCCCTTGAACTCGTTCCAGACCATGTAGTGCTTGACCGTGGGATAGCGCTTGGCCACGGTCGTGACCAGCTTGGCGAAGTCGTCGAAGTGCTCACGCCGGGGCGCGGTCTCCAGCGAGCTCTGGCTCCAGTCGGTGCGGCCCTCGCTGCCGCCCTTCATCCAGTCGGGCGCGCAGCAGAGCGTGATCACCGGGACGGCCTGGGAGTCGGACATGAACTTGACGCGACGGTCGAGGTCGCGGAAGTCGTACTTGCCGGGTGCGGGCTCGGGGTTGCCCGCGCCCCAGCCCATGATGTGCTGGTTCTGGACGAGGGGCACCCGGCTCAGCACGTGGGAGGCCTCGTCTCTGACCCGGGCCGTCTCGTTGGTCGCGCTGTACTCGGTGTGCGTGACCCCCCAGCGCGGCCAGGACTCCGTCACGGGCGGCTGGGCGAGCGACGGCGCCGCCTCGGACGGGGGGATCGTCATGACCTGCCCGCGCGGCCTGTCGGAGCCCGAGGAGTACACGACGATCGCGGCGATGAGCGCCAATGTGACGACCCCCGCCCCCAGCGCGACCGGCCAGCTCGGGCGCCTCCTCTGGTGCCTTCCCTTCGTCGGTATCACCGGTGCGTCCTCGATCCTCGTTTCGGCGGATTACAGCGTTCCACGGCGGCCGGCGGCATGACCGTGCGCGCGCACGTGTTCACAGGGAAGCGTTACGGCCGCGTGTGGACAAGGGGTTGTGCTGCATTCCTACCGTATCGGGAGCGCTTGCAGGCCACTTGAACCTGAGGCCGGCGCCGTACCGGTGAGTCTGGAGGGGTTCTGAGGGTCTACAGCCCGTCCAGCACCCGGTGGGCGCGCTCGATGAGCGTCGGGACGCCCGCGCCGATGTGCTCGAATCCCTCCCCCACGGTCTTGCCCTGCAGGAAGCGGGCGTGGATGCCCTCGACGATGACCGCCAGCTTGTAGTTCCCGAAGGCCACGTAGAAGTCCAGGTCGGTGAGATCGGCCCCGGAGACCTTGGCGTAGTGGGCGGCGAACTCCCGGGCGGTCAGGAAGCCGGGGGCGACGGTCACCCCGGCGGCCACCGGGATCGACGCGCGCTCGTCGTCGCCGGGGTCCTGCCAGTAGGTCAGGGTGAGGCCGAGGTCGGCCAGGGGGTCGCCGAGGGTGGACATCTCCCAGTCGACGACGGCGAGGATGTCGGGCTCGGGCGCGAGCCGTACGAGCGTGTTGTCGAGCCGGTAGTCGCCGTGCACCAGGGCTGAGGCGGAGCGGGCGGGCAGGCGCTCGCGCAGGCGGGCCGCCAGGCGGTCGTGCTCGGGCAGGTCGGCGGTCTTCGAGCGCTCCCACTGCTGGCCCCAGCGCTCCAGCTGGCGGGCCATGTATCCCTCGGGACGGCCGAAGTCGCCCAGGCCCACCTCCCGGTAGTCGACCGCGTGGATCGCCGCGAGCACCTCGGCCAGCCGCTCCGACAGCCGGCGGGTCTGCCCGGGGGTCAGGCTCGCGGCGTCCTCCTGGCTCCGTACGGAGGCGCCGTCCACGTGTCCCATGAGATAGAAGGGCGCCCCGATGACGTCCTCGTCGCCGCAGAAGGCGACCGGTTCGGGGACGGGCACCGGGGTCGGGGCCAGGGCGGAGATCACCCGCCACTCGCGCCGCATATCGTGGGCGGTGGGCAGGACATGACCCAGCGGGGGGCGGCGCAGCACCAGGCGGCGCTGCGGGGTCTCGACGACATAGGTCAGATTGGAGCGTCCACCGGAGATGAGGGAGACGGCGGCGGGCTCTCCCGCCTCGGGGAGGTTGGCGGACATCCAGGTGGCCAGCCGGGCCCGGTCGATGCCAGGAGTGTTCATAGCCTGCAATTAGAAACCTATTCTAGAGGGAGCGCCACCCCACGCCCCCACCCCCTGATAAGTCCCTGTCAATCAAGAAAACATGCATGTCCGATGCCCTGTCGGGCATTCCCATCCTTTACCGTTACATTACGCGCCACCCGGCAAGATGGTCAGTAGATCGATACCCCTGATAGTCATGCTGGAGTGCGTAGGGGAATCCGCACACCCCAAGTCCCAGTAGGAGCCCATGCGCGTCTCTATAGTTCACCCCCGTGACCTCGGAGCAGCCGAGATCGGCCGCTGGAGAGAGCTCCAGACCGCCACGCCGGCCTTCGACAGCCCCTTCCTGTCCCCGGAGTTCACCGTCACGGTGGGAAGTCTGAGAGACCATGTCCGGGTCGCGATCATGCAGGACGGGCCCGACATCGTCGGCTTCCTGCCGTTCGAGCGGCATCCGCTGGGCATCGGCCAGCCGGTGGCAGCCGGGCTGACCGACGCACAGGGGATGGTGTACGCCAAGGACGTGGAGTTCGACCCGCAGCAGCTGCTCAAGGACTGCGGCCTGGCCGTGCTCGAGTTCGACCACCTGGTCTCGACGCAGCCGCTGCTGCCCGCCCGGCACACCCGCCACCCGTCGCCGATCATCGACATGCGCGACGGCTACGAGTCCTACATCGAGACGATCAAGGTCACCTCGGGCAAGACCTACCGCACGACCGCCTACAAGAGCCGCAAGCTCCAGCGGGACGTCGGGCCGCTCCGGCACGACTACGCCACCACCGACCCCGTCGCGCTGCGCACGCTGCTCGGCTGGAAGACCGACCAGTACCGCCGGACCGGCCGCACCGACCGGTTCTCCAAGCCGTGGATCGTCGAGCTCGTCGAGCGCCTGCTGGCCACCGACACCGAGCACTTCGCCGGGACGCTGGACATGGTCTACGTGGACGGCCGCCCGATGGCCGGCCACTTCGGGCTGCGCACCGCGACCACCCTGGCGGGCTGGTTCCCCGCCTACGACACCGCCTTCGCCAAGTACTCCCCCGGGCTGATCCACCACCTGGCCATGGCCGAGAAGGCCGCCGGGTCCGGGATCCAGGTCATCGACATGGGCCGCGGTGAGAAGGAGTACAAGGAGAAGCTCAAGAACGGCGAGTACGAGGTCGTGGAGGGCCGGATCGCCCGGACCTCCCCCGGCGCGGGGGTCCACTGGATGCTCCGGGTGCCGGTCCGCAAGGCGCGGGGAACCGTCCTGGCCAACCCGGCTCTTCGCAACACTGCGGACAAGGCTTTGAAAACCTTCGGCCGCATCCGCACCTCGCTGCAATCTTCGTAGGTCATCATCGAGAGGTGATGACCATCTCCGGCTCGACAGGGTGAGCCCCGAAGAACAGGTGGCCGGCTTGACCGGCCGCCGCTGTCTCCTCCTTCCGTCCAACCGCCTGGGCCTCTACCTGGCCTTGCGCCACTGGTGCGCGCCCGGCGAGCGGTTGCTGATGTCGCCGATCTCCGCCGACGAGATCCTGTTCCTGGTGCTCGCCGCGGGCCTGCGCCCGGTGATGGCCCCGCTCAGCCCCGAGGACGGCAACATCGACACCGCCGCGGTCGACCTGTCCGCGGTGGACGCGGTCCTGACCACGAACCTGTACGGCCTGCCCGACAGGCTGGCCGCGTTCGCGGGCAAGACCCTGATCGAGGACGTCGCGCACGGGATCGAGACCACGGTCGACGGCCGTCCCCTGGGCACCTTCGGCGCCGCCGGCGTCTACAGCCTCTCCAAGCACCCGGGGGCCGGCTCCGGCGGGGTGCTGGCGGTCGAGCGTGAGTCGGACCTGCGGGTGCTGGAGCGTGAGCGCGACCGGCTGCTGCTGCCCGGGACGTTCGCCCACGAGGTCTACTCGGTGTTCACCTCGACGGTCAGGCACATGGCGCTGCGCCTCAACATGGTCAGGCCCGCGCTGCGGACGGCGCGGACGCTGGGCATCGAGGAGGCCAGGGACGGCTACCGGATCGCCGCGCGGCCGGCCGATGTGAAGCTGGCCCTCAAGCACGCCCCCGACCTGCCGGCCTTCGACTCCTGGGTCCGGGCCGACCTGCACGACTACCGCACCCGGCGGGGACCCCTGGCGCGGTGGTACCAGTCCAGGCGCCTGAGCGTCCTGCCCGGTCAGCGGGAGCGGCGGATCGCCGGGGTGCGGACGCTGGCGGAGCTGCCGACCGTGGCGGCGGGCGTGCGCCGGCACCTGGACCAGCCGCTCTTCCGGGTCCCGCTGCTGGTGGCCGAGCGGGACGAGGCCGTCGCCGCGCTGGAGCGCCACGGCGTGGCGACCGGCTATCTCTACGACCCGCCCTACGACGACTATCTGCCGGAGTACACCGAGGCCTCCCCCTCGCCGGAGGTGGCGCGCTGGTGGGGACGGCACGTGCTCCCGGTCGACCCGCTGTACGCCCGGCGCGCGCTGCCCGTGGTCAGGTCCCTCGCCCCGGCCCCGCCTCCGCCCGTTCCGTCAGCTCCGCGATGACCGCGGCCGCCCGTCTGATCTGAGCCTGCGAGGCGGAGCCGTACCCGATCACCAGGCCGTGCCTGCGCGGCGGCCCGTGGTGGTGGCGTTCGAGGGTCTCCAGCAGCACGCCGCGCTCGCGGGCGGCCTCGACCAGGGGCGCGACCGCGTGTTCGGGCAGCTCCACCATGACGTGCAGGCCCGCGGTGTCGCCCATCACGCGGGGGCCGAGGATCTCCACGATCGCGGCCCGCCGCCGGGCGTACTCCAGCCGCATGCGGCGCAGGTGCCGCTCCAGGTCACCCCTCTCCAGGAGCGCGGCCACCGCCTGCTGGACCGGGCCGGCGGTCCGGTCGGCCAGCGCGTCGCGGGTCAGGGCCACGGCGTCGAGCAGTTCGGGGGCGGCCACGATCCAGCCCACGCCGACGTCCGGGGACAGGGTCTTGGACAGCGTGCCGAGCAGCACCACCCGCCGCGGGTCCAGGCCGTACAGCGCGGGCAGCGGGGCGACGTCGTAACGGAACTCGGCGTCGTAGTCGTCCTCCACGACGAGCGCCCCGGTACGGCGGGCCCAGGCCAGCAGGCGCTCGCGACGGGGCATCGGCAGGCGCCCGCCGAGGGGGTACTGGTGGGCGGGGGTGGTGTACAGAACGCGCAGATCGCCGGGGAGCCCGTCCACGACGACGCCGTCGGCGTCCACCGGGCAGGGCGCGATCTCGGCGCCCCGGGCCGCGAAGACGTTCCTGGCCACCCGGTAGCCCGGCTCCTCCACCCCGGCCCGGTCGCCGGGGCGCAGCAGGGTGGCCGCGACGAGGTCGAGGCCGTTGCCGGTCCCGCGCGTGACCATGATGTTCTCCGGGCCGACCAGGATTCCCCTGGTCCTGCGCAGGTGCCCGGCCAGCGCCTCCCGCAGCCGGGGAAGGCCGTGGGAGTCGGGATCGTCCCCCGGCGGCAGGTCCGCCGCGCCGCGCCACGCCCTGCGCCAGGCGGCGCGGTCGTAGTCGCGCACCCACGGCCGCCCCGGCCGCAGGTCGACGACCTCCCCGCCGTGCTCCCCGTCGTACGGCGCGCGCCGCCCACCTGGTCCGCCCGACACGCCGTGCCGGAACCTGCCGGAGGCGGTCAGGACGGGCGGCGGCAGGCGGATGGCGGGCTCCCCGGTCGCCGCGGACGCCGCGCCGCACCGGCCGGCGGAGGGCGGTTCTGCGCCGGGCCGTACCGGGGCCAGCAGGTCGGCCACGTAGGTGCCGGAGCCGTGCCGGCCCTCCAGCCAGCCCTCGGCGTAGAGCTGCTGGTAGGCCTCGGTGACGACGGTCCGGCTGACGGCGAGCTGGGCGGCCAGGGCCCGGGTGGAGGGCAGGCGCTCGCCGGGTTTGAGTGCGCCGTCGCGCATGGCGGCGCGCAGCTCGTCGCAGAGCTGGGCCGACAGCGGGACGGCGCGGCTCCGGTCCACCGAGACGGGCAGGTCGACGAGCGGGCGCGGCAAAGTGGTCTCCCGGAAGCTCCATGAAGTGGACGTGTTTCCCGTATCCACTTCTTCCTAGGTTAGGGGCATGCTCTCCACGACTCCCCGTACCACCCTCAACCGCGGCAGGCAGCGGGCCCGGACCGATCGCGACGACCTGTACGCCGTGCTGGACGCCGGCCTGATCTGCCATCTGGGCGTCGTGGTCGGCGGCTCCCCGATGGTCGTGCCCACCGGATACGGCCGCATCGGCGACACCCTCTACATCCACGGCTCCACCGGGGCCGCCTCCCTGCGCGCCGGCCGCTCCGGCGGCGAGGTCTGCGTCACCGTCACCCATCTGGACGGCATCGTGCTGGCCCGCTCGGTCTTCCACCACTCGGTCAACTACCGCTCCGCCATGATCTACGGTGTTCCCCGCATCGTGGACGACCCCGAGGAGCACCTCGCCGGGCTGCGCGCGATCACCGAGCAGCTCGCCCCCGGGCAGTGGGCCGCCACCCGCCCGCCGACCAGGAAGGAGCTCGCCGCCACGGCCGTGCTCGCCCTCTCCCTGGAGGAGGCCTCGGTGAAGGTGCGGCAGGGCCCGCCGGTCGACGACGAGGAGGACTACGCGCTGCCGGTCTGGGCCGGGGTGCTGCCGCTGCGCACGACGTGGGGCGATCCCGAGCCGGACCCCGCGATGACCGCGGATGTGGAGGTTCCCCCGCACATCGCGTCGCGAACCATAACCATTAGGTAAGGCGGCTCGCGCAAACCGGTCAGCGGAAACACACGTCTCATAGGAGGACCCTCGTAGGAGAACGCGCACCCGAGCAGTGGAGGGCGCGATGACGGCCAGCGGATGGATCGCGCCGGGATACACCGAGTTACATGAGCTCGGCGTGGGCGGCGGCGGCCGGGTGGTGCTCGCCCGCCACGACGCGTCGGGCGTGCAGGTGGCCATCAAGTACCTGGCCGAGTCCCTCAGGGACGAGCCGGACTTCCTGACCAGGTTCAGGGCCGAGGCCAGGCTCCTGGTGGAGCTCGTCGACCCGAACGTGGCGCGGCTGTACGAGTACGTCGAGCAGTCGGGCAACGCCGCCATCGTGATGGAGGCCGTCCACGCGATCTCCCTGCGCGGGCTGCTGCGCGAGCACGGCGCCACCGGGCCGGAGGCCGCCCTCGTCGTGCTCAAGGGCTCGCTCACCGGCCTGGACGCCGCCCACCGGATCGGCGTGGTGCACCGCGACTACAAGCCCGAGAACGTGCTCGTCCAGGCGGACGGCACGAGCAAGCTGGTCGACTTCGGCATCGCCGTCCGCGTCGGCGACGCCGACCGGCCCGCGGGCACGCCGCCGTACATGGCGCCCGAGCAGTGGGCGGGAGCCCCGGCCTCCCCCGCCACCGACGTGTACGCCGCCACGACGGTCTTCTTCGAGTGCCTGACCGGCTACCGGCCGTATCGGGCGACCGAGCGGGTGGTGCTGATGCACCAGCACCGCACCGCCCCCATCCCCATCGACGAGGTCCCCGAGCCGGTCCGGGAGCTGGTCGCCCGCGGGCTGGCCAAGGACCCCCGCGACCGCCCGTACGGCGCCGCCCGTTTCGTGGCCGAGCTGGAGGCCGCGGCGGCGGCGGGGTACGGCGAGGACTGGGAGGAGAGGGGGCGGCGCCGGCTGGCCGCGCTGGCCCTGCTGCTGCCGCTGCTGTTCCGCGGCGGTCCGCCGCAGCCGAAGGGTGGCAGCACCCTGTTCCGCACCGTGCTCGACGCGGCGCGCAACAAGGCCACCGGCGTGGTGGCCGGCGCCACCGGCCTGGCGGTCCTCGCCGTCGGCGCGAGTTACTACGCGCTGGCCGCAGACCGGCCGCCGGAGCCGCAGCGGATCGACATCGCCGCGGCCGCGCCGCCCTCCACCCCGATCCCGGCGTTCCCCACCCCGCCGGTCCGCTCCTCCTCCCCGGAGTCCCCGGAGACCTCCTCCGGCGCGGAGCCGCCTTCCGCGGAGCCGCCGGGGCCGGTCGGGAACCCGCCCGGGGCCGGCGGGCTCACCGAGCCGACCGCCACCGCGAGCGGGACATCCCCGGCGGGGACGGCCACGTCCACGGCGTCCTCCACCGCGTCCTCCACCGCGTCCTCCACCGCGTCCTCCACCGCCACGGCGAGCGCGTCGTCGCAGCCGTCCACCGCGACGCCCACGCGCACGGTGACCCCCACCCGAACGCAGACGGCCACCCAGACGGCCACCCAGACGGCCACTCAGACGGCCACTCAGACGGCCACGCAGACGGCCACGCAGACGGCCACGTCCGCGCCGACCCGCACGCGGACGGCCACACCGACGGTCACCCCGACGGTGAGACCCACCCGGACGCGCACGCCGACTCCCACGCCGCGGCCGGAGGTGCGGCGGGTGAACGTGGTGCGGGCCAACGTCACCGCCGGGGGCGCGGCCGTCGTCTCGGTCACGGTGAACTCCGCCGACACCCGGGCGGTGCGCCTGCGCGTCGTCTTCCGGGTGGGCCAGGCGATCCGGCAGCGGGTCGTGCCCCTGACCGGGGCGACCTCCTATCTCCGGACGGTCCGCTTCTCCGTCCCGAAGGCCGCCTGCGGCTCCATGTGGAGCGTGACCGCGACCGGGCTTCCCCCCGGCAGGGCGGACCGGGTCAGCGGCAGGATCCCCGCCTGCCCGAAGCCGTCCGCGACGCCCACCGCGGACTCGCCCGGCAAGAAGCCCCAGAAGACACCTCAGAAGACGCCGGAGAAGACACCGGACAAGACGCCGAGCAAGGCTCCGCAGAAGACACCGGACGCGCCGGTGAAGGAGAAGAAGCCGTCCGACAAGACGGGCCGGCCGTCAGGCGAGGCTCCCGGGTCTGAACAGACAGGGTGATCACCGACCATCCACCCGCTGAGACCGATTCATGATTTATCAGCGGACTTTGTGATCTTATGGCTAAAATACGGTCCGTCTGTTACGGGTGGGGGCCCAGGCTACAGAGGAGACCGTTATGCACGGCATGCCATCAGCCTGGCGGGTCCCCGGTTACACGGAGATTCGCGAGCTGGGCGCCGGCGCCGCCGGCCGCGTGGTGATGGCGCGGCACGATGCCAATGGCATCCTGGTCGCGATCAAGTATCTGTCCGAGGAGCTCCGGAGCGACGTCAGCTTCGTGGCCCGGTTCCGGCACGAGGCCAGGGTCCTGCACAGCCTGAACGACCGGCACGCCGTACGGCTGTACGACTATGTGGAGACCGGCGAGGGCGCCGCCATCGTCATGGAGCTGGTCGACGGCGTCGCCCTGCGCGCCCTCCTGCGCTCCGAGGGCCCGACCGGCCCCGAGGCCGCGCTGCTGGTGCTCAGGGGCTCGCTCATGGGCCTGGCCGCCGCGCACAAGGCCGGAGTCGTGCACCGCGACTTCAAGCCCGAGAACGTGATGGTCGAGGCCGACGGCACGAGCAGGCTGGTCGACTTCGGCATCGCGGTGCGCGCCGGAGACGGGGACGCCCCGGCCGGCACGCCGCCGTACATGGCGCCCGAGCAGTGGACGGGCTCCCCCGCCGGGCCGTCCACCGACGTCTACGCCGCCACCGTCGTGTTCTTCGAGTGCCTGACGGGCACCCGTCCCTTCCGCGCGCAGAGCGTGCCCGCGCTGGCCCGCCAGCACCAGGTCATGCCGCCGCCCGTCGAGGAGGTCCCGCCGGCGCTGCAGGGGCTGGTGGAGCGGGGACTGGCCAAGCACCCGGCCGACCGGCCGCCGACCGCCGCCGCGTTCCTTGCCGAGCTGGAGGCGGTGGCCGCCGAGGCCTACGGCCCGGACTGGCAGGAACGCGGCCGCCGCCGGCTGGCCGCGCTCGCCGGACTGCTGGCGGCGCTGTTCCCGCTGGAGGAGAAGGCGCCGGAGACCGACACCTCGCTCGCGGAGACCGACCTCGGTGAGGGCGGTTCCAGGTCCCTGCTCAGCAAGCTGAGCACCAAGCTCCTGGTCGGCGCCGCGTGCGTCGCGGTGATCGCCGGGGTGACCGTCGTGCTGGTCGGCTCCGACGACACCCCCGCGATCCAGACGCAGAGCGCGGCCAGTTCCCCGACCCCGGAGCCCACCGAGCCCGAGGAGTCGGTCGTCCCGGTCGAGGAGACCGAGGAGCCCACGGAGGATCCGGCGGAGGAGACCCCGGAGCCCACCGCGGCGCCGACCACCGCACCGACCGGCACGGCCGCCCCTCCGCCCGCGACGACCGCCCCCAGGGCCACCCCGACGGCCAAGCCCACCAGGAAGCCGACGACCAAGGCGCCCACGAGGGCTCCGACGAGGAAGCCGTCCCCCTCGCCCACCTCCGAGGAGAACTCCGACTTGGGTCAGCCGGACGCGCCCCCCACCAGGACGACCGCTCCCACGCCCACCGCGACGCCCACGCGGACGACGGCCGCGCCCACCGTCAGGCCCACCCGGCCCACCGCCAGGCCCACCACGGCGACTCCCACCGCGACGGCCACCGCGAGCAGCACTCCGAGCAGCACCCCTCCCGAGGAGACGCCGCGGTGAGAGAACGGGATCGGCCTCCGGGCCGTTCCCTCGGTTCCGGTCGCCGCCGGGCGGGTGACGGGCGGCGCGGTTCCGTTCACACTGACGGTGAGCCGCTGGACGGCGGTACGGCGCCGCGGGCGGTGGCAGATGACAGGACGATCTGAATGACGGGGCGAGCAGGGCGATGAACACCGATCGGGGGGAGATCGGCGGCTTCCGGCTGACCGGCCGGACATGGATCGGCGAACTGGGCACGTGGGCGGCGGCGGTCTCGGCCGACGGCAGGCCCGCCAGCGTGCTGAAGTTCGATCCGCGGATGGTGGCCCATCCGGCGACGCGTGAGGAACTGGTCGCGGCCGTGGTCGCCGACCGCAGGCTGGCCCAGGCGGGGCTGACCGGGCTGGTCCCGGTCGCCGACCTGATCGCCGCACAGCACGAGGTCTGGCTGCTCACCGCCGAGCCGGTCAGCCCGACCCTGACCGACCTGCTCGCCGAGACGCCCGGCGCGCCCCGGCCCGACGCGGGCAGCGCGGCCGTCATCCTGGCCGAGACCGCGCAGACCCTGCTGGCCGTGCACGCCGCCGGGCTCGCCCACGGGGCGCTGCATCCCGGCACCGTGGTGATCGCTCCCAGCGGGACGGCCCTGCTCTCCGAACGCGGGCTGGCCGACGCCCTGAACGGGCGTCTTCCGGCGCCGGAGCGCGACGTCACGGCCTGGGCCTCCCTCGCCCTCGGCCTGGCCGCCACCTGGGCCGCGGACACCCCCCGCTCCGCCGAGCTGTTCGAGCGGGCGGCGGCCACGGCCTCCACCCGCGGTCTCGCCGCGGCCCGCGACGTCTTGCTGGCCGGGCGCGACCTGCTGCCGCAGGGATTCCCCACCCGCGACAGGCTGGTGGAGACCCTGCACTGGTGGGCCGCCCGCGAGGTTCCCACCCAGGCCGGGCACCCGGTCCCGGCCGTCCCCGACGAGGGGGACATCGTCACCCTGCTGCACGTCTCCAGGAACGGCGAGGGCTTCACCGGCGCCGGGAACGCCGGCACCGCTACCGGCGGGGGCCGCGCCGACGACGTCGTCGTGCGGTTCGGCCCGGGGGTGCCGCTGGAGACCACGGCCGAGCAGATCTGGCGCGCGGGCCGCCACCAGCAGGAGACCATGTTGCCCGCCGAACGGCTGCAGGCGGTCCGGGCGCCCCGGGCGGCGGCCGCGCGGCGCCGCCGTACCGCCCTGTCCGCGGTGGCGGTGGCCCTGCTGGTCGTGGCGGCCCTGGTCGCCTGGCTGCTGCGGGGGGTGTCGCAGCCTCTGGAGGTGGCGAAGGTGGACGTGATCACACCGAAGAAGACGCAGGGCTGCAACTCGACGGTCAGGATCCGGGGCGTGCTCACCACCAACGGTGAAGCGGGCGAGATCCGCTACCAGTGGAGGCGCAGCGACCGGAAGGCGCCGATCAACCAGACCGACACGGTGGAGGCGGGGAAGACCTCCCATGAGGTGAGCCTCTCCTGGACCGTCAAGGGCGAGGGGAGCTTCAAGGGAACGGCCACGCTGCGGCTGCTCTCACCGCTTCCCGAGGGCGCGTCGATCGAGGACAAGGCGACCTTCACTTATAAATGTTCATGAACGTCATCGAAGGTCCGGAATGCAGCACATTCCGGTTCTTACTACTCTGGCGCCCATGACCACGCAGACCCCCGCAGGGTGGTATCCCGATCCCTACGGTTCTCCCCATTTGCGATGGTGGGACGGCGGCCAGTGGACCGACGCCACCCACCAGACGGACGCACCGGCCGGACAGGCCGCCGCGCCCGCCGCGCAGACCGGCCCGTCGTTCCCTCCCGCGGGCCCGCAGGGCACGGGTCCCCAGCACCCTCCGGTGCCTCCACAGGGAACCGGCCCGCAGCACGCCCCCCTGCCCCCGCAGGGCACGGGCCCGCAGTACTCCCCGGTGCCTCCGCAGGGAACCGGTCCGCAGTATCCCCCGGTGCCCCCGCAGGGCGGCGGCACGGCCCAGCTGCAGCAGCCCCCGTGGGGCGGCGCCCCCGGTGACACGGCGCAGATGCCCTCTCCCGGGTACGGCCCGCAGGGAGCCTTCCCCCCCGGTCCCCAGGGGGCCTTCCCCGGCCCGCCGGGCCCGCCGCAGCCGGCAAAGAAGAGCTCGCTGCCGTGGATCCTGGGCGGCACCGGAGCGGTCGTCCTGGTCGTCGGGATCGTGGTCGCCGCCATGTTCGTGTTCAACCCGGACCGCACGCGGAACGCGAGCAGCCCCTCGTCCGCGCCCACGGCCTCGCAGCAGCAGCCCAGCCCGGACCCGACGCCGAGCTCCACGCCGAGTTCCACGCCGGCGCCGAGCGAGCCGGCCCAGTCTCCGCCGGCCACCGAGCTGCCCCAGCCGGAGTCCGGGCGCGTCTCCGACCCCGTCACCGGGCTGTCCTACGAGTACCCCGACGACAGGTGGAAAGTCCCGCCGCTCAGCGGGCCCGACCAACTCGGGTTCACCTGGACCAGCGGGATCGTGATGACCTCCCACGCGAACTACGACGGCAAGGGCAGCGACTGGCTCGGCAACGTCTACACCGGGGAACTGCCGGACGCCTACAACTACGACGGCGTCGAGAGCATGAAGGCCACGGCTGCGACGCTGCTGCACGCCTTCGATCCGGTCTTCTACAAGCCGCAGCACCTGCGCGACGTCGTCGAGAACAAGGCCATCGAGGTCAGCGGCAAGCCCGCCTGGCAGTTCACGCTCGACTTCGACTTCTCCCGGTCGAGTGAGGCCTACGGGTGGAAGTGGAAGAAGGAGCGGGTCACCTTCGTCCTGGTCGACCGGGGTGCGGGAAGGCCGCCGGCCGTGCTCTACATGTCCATCCCCGACAATCTCGACTTCTCGGTGACCAGCCGCGTGCTCAAGTCGCTGAAGCTCTCGTGACGGGGGGCATTACTCTGAAAGCTATGAGTGACCTCCTGGTCTGGATCGACTGTGAGATGACGGGGCTCGACCTCGGACGTGACGCCCTCATCGAGGTGGCCTGCGTGGTGACCGACGGTGAGCTCAACCGGCTGGACGAGGGGGTGGACGTGGTCATCAAGCCCCCGCCGGAGGCACTGGAGCAGATGTCGGAGGTGGTGCGGGAGATGCACACCGCCTCCGGCCTGCTGAGCGCGCTGGGCGGCGGCGTCACCCTGGCCGAGGCCGAGGCCCTCGTCCTCGACTACATCAAGAGCCACGTGCCGGAGCCCAAGAAGGCCCCGCTCTGCGGGAACTCCATCGCCACCGACAGGTCGTTCATCTCTCGCGACATGCCTCTGGTCGACGCCTTCCTGCACTACCGGATGATCGATGTCTCCTCGGTGAAGGAGCTGGCCCGGCGGTGGTACCCCCGGGTCTACTTCGCCTCCCCGGAGAAGCAGGGCGGGCACCGCGCGCTGGCCGACATCGTCGAGAGCATCCGCGAGCTGCGTTACTACCGCGCGGCGGTCTTCGTGCCCCAGCCGGGCCCCGACTCCGCCACCGCGCGCGAGCTCGCCGAGAGCGTCTCCGCCAGCCAGGGTTGACCGGATAAATGGAGTGCGTGAGGACTCCCAAACACCGCTACACTTTTCATGTGCTGCTGCGGCGGACAGCGTTGCGGCGAACATGGTGGGCGTAGCTCAGTTGGCAGAGCGCCAGGTTGTGGTCCTGGATGTCGGGGGTTCAAGTCCCCTCGCTCACCCTAGGTGGAGCACCACGTCAGAGGGCCCGATCACTCCGGTGATCGGGCCCTCCGCGTTGCTGAGCCCTCATACCGGGCCCTCCGCTCGTGAGCCGTGTCACCGCGGCGAGGACCGCGCCCGGGAATGCGCACGCCTCCGCCTCCGTTGTCGCCGATGCGGGCCCGATCCGGGACCCGCCCGGACGAGACGCGCCGTACCCGGCCTGCAAAGACGACGCTCCTTGAAGGAAGGGAGCCGTCATGGCCTGGCTCATGCTCATCACCGCGGGTCTGTTCGAGGTCGCCATGGCCTACTCGCTCAAGCTCAGCAACGGGTTCTCCGCGCCGCTGCCGAGCCTGGCCTTCGTCGTCAGTTCCCTGCTCAGCTTCGGTCTCCTGGCCCTGGCCCTCAGGAGCCTCGACGTCGGTACGGCCTACGCCGTCTGGACCGGCATCGGCGCCGTCGGCACCGCCACGCTGGGCATGATCGCGCTCGGGGAGGACGCGTCCCCCGTCAAGATCGCCTCGGTCCTCCTCATCCTCGCCGGCGTCGTCGGCCTCAACCTGGCCGGCGGCGGCCACTAGAGGCCGTTCCCGGGGCCCGGCGCGCAGGGCCGGGGCTCATCCGGCCGGGACCCCGGCGGCCTGGAGCGCCGCCTCGGGAGCAGGAAGGAGCTAGCGGTCGCTCCACTCGATCTCGTAGGGGTCGAGGGAGACCTCCCGGCCGTCCACGGTCGTGGTGACCTCCCTGTCGGTCGTGTTGACCATCACCATCCGCTCGGGCTGGGCCAGCACCCGGACGGCGGGGTCGGCGGAGGCGACCTCCTCCAGCCGGACGTCGGCGGGGAACCACGTGGCGAAGTCGCTCACCAGCCGGCCGGTCGGGAGCTCGGCGCCGGTCTCCGGGTCCCACATGCAGCCCTGGCAGGCGCCCTCCTTGGCCTGCGGGTTCCAGTACAGCGCCGTGGCGGCGCCGCTCCTGGCGAACTCCATCATCGAGACGGCCTGGACGGCCAGCCGCTTGGGCTCGGGCCAGGTGGTACCGTCCTCGGGCACGAAGTACCACTCCGACCACCAGATCGGCATGTCACCGGTCCGCTCGCGCAGCCAGGCGGTGACCGCGCCGAACTTGCCCAGCGCGCCGAACTCGTCGGGCAGCATCTCGTGGGCGTCGGTCAGCGAGGCGCCGTCGACCACGATGAAGTCGGCGCCCTTCTTGTTGGCGTACCAGTACTCGAAGGCGTCCAGGGCGTTCTGGTTGACCACGCCCCACGGGCCCCGCAGCTCGGACTTGCCGGTCCTGTTGCTGTCGAAGCCGAGGTAGGGACCGCCGATCTTGGCGTCGGGCCGCACGGCCTTCACCGCGTCGTAGACCTTGTTGTACATCTCGGTGTAGCCCTTGTAGTCCGCGGGCTTGGAGTGGTCCTTCCAGAAGCCCTTGAACTCGTTCCAGACCATGAAGTACTCGACGTCGCGGTACTTCTCGGCGACGGTCGCCGACAGCTTGGCGAAGTCGTCGAAGTGCTCGGGGTAGGGGGCGTCCTCCAGGTGCTCGTCCCAGGCCGAGTCCGAGGTCGGGCCCTCGGGACCGCCCTTCATCCAGTCGGGGGCGCAGCAGAGCGTGATGATCTGCTTGCCGCCGGACTCCTTCATGAGGTTGGTCCGGCTGTCGAGGTCCTCCCAGTAGAACTCCCGGGGATAGGGCTGGGGGTTGAGCGCCCCGAACCCCATGATGTGCTGGTTCTGCAGCATCGGGGTCCGGGAGAGCCGCTCGGCGACGGTCCGCTCGAACCGCGGGGTGATGTTGTTGGCGCTGACCCCCGTGTGGGTGAACCCCCACCGGGGCCACCCGGCCTCCACCGCCGGCGGCTCGCCGATGTCCGTGGCCGCGCTCGCCGACGGCGACGACGACGCGGTGGACGGCTGCCCGGCGGGGACCGCCCGGTCCGCGGAACCGCCGGACGAGCAGCTCGCCAGGGCCAGTGCCATCGCGACGCCTCCCGCGGCTGACACGACCGTCCGACCGGAGCGCCGCCACGCCGATCCACCGCTGCCCGATAGCATCTGACCCCTCACCTGATCGTTGGCGTTCGCCCTGGTCGGAGCGTTCCACAAACAGGATATGAGGGGCATAAATCGCAACGCGCATCACAGGTAAGCGTTATACCGTCCGGCCCGGGATCACCGTAGATCACCCAGATCTCCATGGAGATCGGATTTGTCCGGATGTTCGTGGCCGACCGTCGGGTTTTCTCCCTACTTTCGACTTGTCCACCAAAAATGGATATTGCGGGTTATGCTCGCTGCTATCGCTACGCCGTAAGAGCGGGGGCCTCGGCGACCTGACCGTGTTGCTGCCACGGAGGCCGGATGAGAGTCGACGATGCCGGGTTCAACGCCGAACCCAAAGTCGTGACGGGCTTGAGCAGGCGCGAGACCGAAGTCATGGAGCTGATCGCGAACGGTCACTCCAACGGGCAGATCGCCCAGCACCTGTTCCTCAGTGAGAAGACCGTCAAGAACCATGTGAACCGGATCTACGCCAAGCTGGGCGTGGACTCGCGGGTGACCGCCATCGGCCTGTGGCTGCGGGCCACCCGCGACGACCCCCTCTGAATTCCGCGGCGCGCCACCGGCCGGCGGCACCGGGGGCGCGCCGGCGGACGGCGGGCCCGCCCTGACGTCCACGGGCCCGCGCCGATGTCCGGGGGCCTACGCCGACATCCGCAGATCCCACCCGGTCAGAGTCCTGGCGATGGCGGAGACGCCCTCCCCGATCTCCTCCGGCGTCACCGAGAGCGCCGGGCGCAGCCGTACCGACCTTTCACCGCACGCCAGCACCAGCACGCCCTCGTCCTCCCTGAGCCTGGCCACCAGCTCGTCGCGGTCGGCCGGCGACGGGAGGTCGAAGGCGCACATCAGGCCGCGGCCCCGGACGTTGTCCACCGTCTCGGGCAGGCTCGCCTGCATCTTCCGCAGCTCGGTGAGCAGCTCCTCCCCCAGCTCGGCCGCGCGCGGGATCAGGCCGTCCCGCTCGATGATCTCCAGCATCCGGCGGGAGCGGACCATGTCGACCAGCCCGCCGCCCCAGGTCGAGTTGATCCGGCCGCTGATCCGGAAGACGTTGTCGGGCACCAGGTCCACCCTGCGGCCCGCCATCACCCCGCCGACCTGGACCTTCTTGGCGAAGGCGACCACGTCGGGCCGGAGGCCGAGCTGCTGGTAGGCCCACGGGGTGCCGGTGGCCCCGCCGCCGGTCTGGACCTCGTCCAGCACGAACAGCGCGTCGTGCTCGTGGCAGAGGTCCTGCATGGCCTGCAGGAACTCGGCGCGCATGTGGTTGTCGCCGCCCTCCCCCTGGATCGGCTCGGCGATGAAGCAGGCGATGTCGTGCGGGTGGCGCGCGAAGGCGGCCCGCGCCTGCGCCAGGGCGCGCTCCTCGGCGGCCTCGACGTCCCCGAAGTGGACGGCGGGCACCTCGATGCGGGGCCAGTCGAACTTCGGGAAGCGATCGGTCTTGACCGGGTCGGTGTTCGTCAGCGAGAGGGTGTAGCCGCTGCGGCCGTGGAAGGCCCGGGTCAGGTGGAGCACCTTCGTGCCCAGCTCCGGAGAGCGCCCGTTGGCCTCGTTGTGCCGGCTCTTCCAGTCGAAGGCGCACTTCAGCGCGTTCTCCACGGCGAGGGCGCCGCCCTCGACGAAGAACAGGTGGGGCAGCTCCGGGTCGCCGAGCACGCGGGTGAAGGTCTCGACGAAGTCGGCCAGGTGCCCGGTGTAGAGGTCGGAGTTGGCGGGCTTGTTCGCGGCGATCCTGCCGAGCAGGGCCAGGAACTCCGGATCGTCGTCGAACGGGTTCACGCCGAGCGGCGCCGAGGCGAAGAAGGTGTAGAAGTCCAGGTATTCACGGCCGGTGCGGGCGTCGACGAGCCGGGAACCCCGGCTGCGTTCCAGGTCCAGAACGAGTCTGTAGCCGTCGACCAGCAGGTGACGGGCGAGGCGGCCGTGAACGTCCATATCCCCTCCACTGTGAGCTGGAAAGATGATTCCCCGTCTTGGGCGCGTCTACCTGAAGACATTACGCTCGAACGGCATTCTGCGCGGAGATTCTTCGCATTTCAATGGTCCGGAACTCCCGCCGCCGGACGATCTCCTTACGATCTTCCGTTGAGGGTCCCGGCGAAGGACACAAATCGCCCGAACGCGGCTAGGGTGCGGTCAGAGCGTCCACGTACGGAACGTCAGAGGAGTGCCCGGTGTCCTTCCGCGAATCCGCCGCCGACATGCGCGACGAGCTGACCCGTCTGCGTCACGCCCTGCACCGGGAACCCGAGCTCGGCCTCGATCTGCCCAGGACCCAGGAGAAGGTGCTGGCCGCGCTGTCGGGACTGCCACTGGAGGTACGGCTCGGCGAACAGCTGAGCTCGGTCACCGCGGTGCTGCGGGGCGCGCTGCCCGGCCCGACCGTGCTGCTCCGCGGCGACATGGACGCGCTGCCCGTCTCCGAGCGCGGCGACGCGGAGGTCACCTCCCTGCTGGACGGCCGGATGCACGCCTGCGGGCACGACCTGCACACCACCATGCTCGCCGGGGCGGCTCACCTGCTGGCCGCCCGGCGTGACCGGCTCGCCGGGAACGTGATCTTCATGTTCCAGCCCGGCGAGGAGGGCCACCTCGGCGCGAAGTTCATGATCGAGGAGGGCGTGCTGGACGCGGCGGGTGAGCGCCCGGTCGCGGCCTACGCCCTGCACGTGATCAGCTCGGTGCTCCCGCAGGGCATGTTCATCACCAGGGGCGGGCCGATGATGGCCGCCGCCGACACCCTCATCGTCACCGTGCGCGGCGCGGGAGGGCACGGCTCGGCCCCGCACCGCGCCAAGGACCCGATCCCGGCGGCGTGCGAGATGGTCCTGGCGCTGCAGACCATGGTGACGCGCGGCTTCGACGTGTTCGACCCGGTGGTCGTCACCGTCGGCAGCTTCCACGCCGGGACGACCGACAACGTGATCCCGGAGGAGGCCCGCTTCGAGGTCACCATCCGGTCGTTCTCCGCCGCCTCCCACGAGCGCGTCCGGGAGCGGGCGGTCACCGTGGTCGAGGGCGTCGCGGCGGCCCACGGGCTCGAGGTGGAGACCTCCTTCCCGATGAGCTACCCGGTCACCGTCAACAACGGGGCCGAGGCCGACTTCGTCGGGGCGACCGTCCGGGAGGTCTACGGCGGTGAGCGGTTCGTCACCGCGCCGCAGCCGTTCACCGGGGCGGAGGACTTCTCCCTCGTGTGCAACGAGGTCCCCTCGGCGTTCGTGGCGCTCGGCGCGTGCCCGTCGGACCTCGACCCGGGCAAGGCCGCCTACAACCACGCCCCGGAGGCGCGCTTCGACGACGCCGTGCTCCCGGACGGCGCCGCCCTCTACGCCGAGCTCGCCGCCCGCCGCCTCGGCCTCGCCGCGAGCTGACCCGACCACCGGGCCGGGCGTTCACGCGGTCCCGGCCCGGGTGGGCGTTCAGCCGGCGGGGGTGATGCGGATGCCGACGGTGCCGGCGCTCCCCCGGCGGATCTTGCTGCCGAGGATGACCAGCCGGCCCTGCAGGCCGTACTTCCTGCGCAGCAGGCCGCGCGCCCGCTCGGTCTCCTCGGCGGACAGGATCTCCGCCCGCCCCTTGACCTCCTCGCCCCGCGTGTTCCCGCGCAGGTCGCAGGCCTTGAGGGTGACCTCGGGGTTGTTCCTGATCCGCTTGACCTTCCCGGCGGAGGCGGGGGTCCAGATCACCAGTCCCGCGCCGTCGGGCGCCGCCCAGACCGGGGTGGGGACGCCGGTGCCGTTCTTGCGGAAGGTGGTCACCGACACGTACTGCTCGGCCGCCAGGTCAGCGATGCTCGTCATGGTGGGCACCCTACGCCGCCCCGTAGACCACCAGGGACACCGCGACGTACTGCACCAGATAGGCGGCGAGGGTGAAGGCGTGGAAGACCTCGTGGAAGCCGAACCAGCGGGGCGAGGGATCCGGGCGGCGCAGGCCGTAGACGATCCCGCCCGCGGTGTACAGCACGCCGCCGACGATGACCAGGACCACCGCGGCCACCCCCGCGCCCTCCATCAGCTGGGGCAGCACGAACACGGCCGTCCAGCCCAGGGCGATGTAGAGGGCGGTGGACAGCCAGCGGGGCGCACGGGTCCACAGCACCCGGAACAGCACTCCGGCGATCGCCCCCACCCAGATCACGGACAGGACCACCACACGGGCCGCGCCGTCCAGCGCCAGCAGCGCGAAGGGCGTGTAGGTGCCCGCGATGATCAGGTAGATGTTGGCGTGGTCGAGCCGGCGCAGCGCCTCCTCCAGCCGCGGCGAGAGCGTGCCGCGATGGTAGGTGGCCGAGATGCCGAAGAGCAGGCCGGATGTGATCGCGTAGATCACTGATGCGAGCCGCGCCTGCAGGGTGGGTCCCAGGGCGACCAGGACGAATCCGGCGATGAGCGTGACAGGCAGCGCTCCGGCGTGCAGCCAGCCGCGCAGACGCGGCTTGATCGACTCCGGCAGCGACGTCTTCTCAGCAACGATCGGGGCCATGAACCTACGGTACCGTAACTTACGTAACCGTAAGTTGTGATTTTCCCTACAGCATCCGGCTCTTCCCCCGCCGTGGTTTTCCGCCACGACCTGGGACCGGCCGGGAGACCCGTCTGCCCTACAGGGCGCGCAGGAAACGCGCGGCCACCGGCAGGGCGGACTGTGCGCCGCCGCCGCCGTTCTCCACGAGCACGGCGAAGGCGACGCTCTCGCGGTAGCCGATGAACCAGGCGTGCTCCCGGCCGCCGCCGGCCTCGGCGGTGCCCGTCTTGCCCGCCGTACCCTCCGGCAGGGGGATCTCCGAGGCGGTGCCGTCCGTCACCACCGCCCGCATCATGACACGCAGCCCCTCCGCCACGTCGCGGGGCAACTCGACGGCGTCCCCCTCCTCTGCCGCGCGCTCCATCATGAGGGGCTGGTGCCAGGTGCCGCTCTCCACCGCGGCGGCGACCAGCGCCATGCACAGCGGGCTGGCCAGTACCGAGTGCTGGCCGATGGCGTCGGAGGCCAGCTCGTCGTTCGTGGCGTGCGCCTTGATCTGGCAGTTCACCGCGGGGACCTTGAGCGACTGGTTGAAGCCGAACAGCTCGGCGGCCCGCACCAGGCCGCCGTCCGCCAGCAGCTGGACGGTCTGCTCGACGAAGGCGGTGTTGCAGGAGACCGCGAAGGCCTCGGTCAGCGTCACGGGGCCGGGCGCGGCGTAGTCCCCGGCGTTGCGGAACGGCCTCCCCTCGGGAGGCGAGTAGGTCGCGGGGCAGGCGACCTGGGAGTCCGGGGTCAGCCCGGCGGAGAGCAGCGCCTCGGCGGTGACCACCTTGAACGTCGAGCCCGGCGGGTACAGGCCGCGGAACGCGTTCTGCCCGCCCAGCCGGTCGGCGATCGCGAGGACCTCCCCGGTGCCCGACTCGACCGCGACGATCGCGGCGGGGCCCTCCACCCCGTCCAGCGCCCGGGCCGCCGCCGCCTGGACCGAGCGGGAGAAGGTGGTGCGTATCTCCTCCCCCTTCTCCGGCTCGTCCACCAGGAGCTGCTTGACGTCCCCGGCGGGCGTGACGGCCTCCAGGGCGTAGCCCCCCTCCGAGGTCCGGCCCTCCAGCTCCGCCCCGAGCGCCTGCAGGTACGCCTCGGCCCCGTTGTCGTGCGGGAACGGCTCGCCCGACCGGGTGACCAGGCTGGCCTCCTCCCCGGAGATCTCGCTGATCCGGAGCCGTCCCCCGTCCTTGAGGGCGGGGTGGAGCGTCTCCGGACTCCACAGCACCTTCCACCGGCCGTCCTTGACGGCCAGCTTCAGCGTCGAGGAGAACGGCCACTCGCCGAGACCCTCCACCTCCCTGACCCCGTCGAAGGGCATCTCGGCCGCCTGCCCGCCCCGGAAGCTGATCCGCCCCGGGGTGATGGTCAGCGACTCGATCCCCAGGTCCTGGCTGAAGGTGCGGTGCCTCTCGATGAAGTCGGCCGGGGCGCCGGACACCAGCCTGTTCATCGTGGCCAGGTCGCTCTCCTCCCAGGCCGTCAGGTAGGTCCTGGCCGTCTCCTCGGCCCCGGCGGCCGGCTCGCTCCTGGACGGCGTGGACCTGGTCAGCGCGTAGACGCTCCCCCCGACGATCGTCAGAAAGACGATGACGAGCACGAGGAGGGGCCGACGGCGCATACGGTTTCTCCCAGGGGTGTCCACCCGGTGTATATCAAAGGAAAGAGGACCAAAGGGATGGTCAGGCGGGAACCGCGAGAGCCGATGCCGGGCTGTTACCCGGTGACCTTCGGCGAGGTAGATCTGCTGCGGGACCTCGACCGGCCCTCCGGCTGGGTGATCTCGAAGGACGGCGTGCCCCAGTCCTACGTCGACCTGGAGGATCCCACCTACCTCGACTTCGAGTACGTCCGGCTGATGGCCGACGTGATCGACCTGATGCGCGAGGGTCCGCTGGACGCCGTGCACATCGGGGGCTGCGCCTGCACCCTGCCCCGCTACGTGGCGGCGACCCGTCCCGGCTCCCGGCAGCTCGTCGCCGAGCCGGACGGCGACCTGGTCCAGCTCGTGCGCGACCAGCTCCGGCTGAAGTCGGTGCCCCGCCTCAAGGTGCGGATCGCCGACGGCCGCAGCGCCACCACCGGGCTCCACGACTCCTCCGCGGACCTGTTCGTGCTGGACGCCTTCAGCGGCGCCACCATGCCGATCGACCTGGCCACCAGCGAGTACATGGGCGACGTGGCCCGCGTCCTGCGCCCGGCGGGGACCCTGCTGGTCAACATCGCCGACGGCAAGGGACTCGTCTTCGCCCGCCGGGTCCTGGCCACGATCGGCGGCACCTTCCGCCACCTGGCGCTGCTCGCCGAGCCCGGCGTGCTGCGCGGCCGCCGGTTCGGCAACCTCATCGTCGCCGCCTCCCGCGCCGAACTGCCCCTGGCCGGGCTGACCCGCAAGGCCGCCGGAGGCCTCACCCAGGCCCGCTGCCTGCACGGCGACGACCTGAGCAGGTTCGTCGCCGGGGCCCCGCCACTGAACGACGGCGACCCGGTCATCGTCCCCGTCCCGCCGCCCGCCGTGTTCGGCTGACCGTCATCCCTGCGGCAGCCGGCTCCCCGGCCGGAAGCGGCCACGGGCACCCGGGTACCCGGCCGGGGCGGGCACCTGAACGCCGGCCTGGAGCGGGTCCCCGGGCGCTCAGCCCGGAGCGGGTACCCAGGCGCGCACCCGGGTGCCCTCCCCCGGCGCGCTCGACAGGTCGAGGCCGCCGCCGAGGGCGCTGAGCCGGTCGGCCAGCGGGCCCAGCCCCCGGCGGCCGGTCGCCGCCGGGTCGAAGCCCTTCCCGTCGTCCGTCACCGTGGTCTGCAGCCGCCCGGCGGCGTGCGTCAGCCGTACCTCGATCCGGGAGGCCGAGGCGTGCTTGAGCGCGTTGGCCAGCGCCTCGCTCACCGTGAAGTACAGGGCGCCCTCGACCTGGTCGGGGAAGCGCCGCGCGCGCAGCCCCGGGTCGGCCGTCACCGTGGTCGTCACCGGCAGCCGCGAGCAGCGCTCCTCGATCGCCTCGGCCAGCCCGCCCTGGCTCAGCACGGACGGGTGGATGCCCGCCGCCAGCTCGCGGAGGTCGGCGAGGGTCTGGCGGGCCTGCTCCCGCAGCAGCGCCAGGGTCTCCGGCGTGCTCCCGGTCGCCCTGGCCAGCTCCAGGCCCGCGATGAGCGCGACGAGCTGCTGCTGCGCCCCGTCGTGGATGTTGCGCTCGATCCGCCGCCGCTCGGCCTCCCCCGCGTCGACCAGCCGGGCCGCCAGCGCCGCGCTCTGGATCGCCAGCCCGACCGGTACGGCCAGCGCGGCGAGCTGGCGCCGGTCCTCGGCGGTGAACCACCCGGCGGTCTTGGGCCCGCAGGCGATGTGCCCCAGCCCGGCCGGCACGGTGAGCACCGCCTCCCCGCTCTCCTCGCCCGCGACCAGCCGCGTGCCGTCGGGGAGCACGACCGCCGCCCACCGGATCTCCAGCCCGGCCCGTACGGCCTGCGCCAGCCGCCCGAGCTGCTCGGCGGGCCCGGCCTCCTCCAGCTCGGGTCCCAGCTCCGTCAGCAGCTCGCCGACGGTCGGCCGCAGGTCGAACATCAGGAAGAAACGCGAGCCCCTGATCCCCACCCGGACGTCGAGGAGGTTGTGCCGGAGGACCGCCGCCGCGATCGCCGCGGGCATCGCGGCCATGACCAGCAAGATGCTGATGCTGCGGACCGACTCCTGCCCGCCGCCGCCGAACATCCCTATCAGTACGAACCCGCCCAGGGTCGCCACCAGCCCGGCGATCATCCAGCGCAGCAGGCGCCGCTCCTCAGGCTTGCCCCGCAGCCACCGCCGGATGAGGGAGACCAGCACCGCCAGGGCCATCAGCAGGACCACCGCCTGTCCTCCCGCGGCCATCAGCAGGGTGTACAGCCCCGCCTCTCCCGCCAGCCCCAGCGGGTTGCGGGTGGGGAAGATCGAGTAGAGCTCCTCGTGGCCCAGCACGATGCCCGTCCAGTGGACGGCGATCGCCGCCGCGGCGATCCAGGCCCCCACCCGCCACCCCCGCGAGGGCAACCGCCCATCGGGGAAGAACAGCGGGACGAAGACCCAGCTCAGACCGTAGAAGACGACGAACAGCGAGGCCAGGAGGACCCCGGCGACCGTCATCACCTGCTGATCGGCGGAGACCCTCAGCAGGATCCCGACGCCGAGCGCTCCCAGCCCCAGGCAGTCGGCGGTGGCCAGCAGCAGCCAGCCGTAGACGTTGTCGGGGCGCCTGAGCGCGACGAGCAGGCCGAGCGCCGGCAGGGTCGCGCACGCCAGGACGAACAACCACTGACTCACCGGGACCGGGAAGCCCGTCTCCATGACCGCTCCGGCCACGATCCCCGCGACGGCCACCGCGGCCATGACGGCGGGGAGCGGGCGGAGCAGAGCCGTGGATGCCATGGACGGCAGCGTGACCTGCCGCGGGCCGCGCCGTCTATGAGGTTGTCCGCACACCCGGTGCAGTTTGCCGCACCCCGAAGGACGGGGGTTCGCCGGGTACCGCGCCGTTCCGGTGGTTCCTAGGTTCGGAGAAGGGGCAGCGGACATCGGCGAACCGCCCGCCCCGCGGCTCGCAGAGCCCGCCGGCCCGCCGCGTCCCCGGGAGCCGACCGGTCCTCGCGGGCTCCGATCCCCCTCCGGATGACGGGAGCCATCCGGAACCCGGAGCCCGCGAGGACCGGCCCGGGGGCCGGCGGCGCCGCGAGACCACGACATCGAGATCGACAAGGAGCTTCATATGCGACTGCCGTCCCGGCCGACCCGCCTTCTGGCCCTGGCCCTCCTCACCGCGACCCTCCCCGTGACGACTCTCGCCGCCGCGGGGCACGCGGCGGCCGCGTCTCCCGCTCCGGCCGTCGTCACCGCCCCGGAGATCCCCGACAGCCCGGCGGGCAGGCAGCTGCGCTGGTTCCTCGACGCGCCGAACCGGGCGCCGCTCGCGGAGAGCGAGCTGGCCGAGCACGTCAACGCCGACTATCTCAAGCAGCTGACCGTCGCCGGCTTCAACCAGTTCCTGGCCCAGGTGAAGGGCCTGACCCTGGAGAAGCTGACCCAGGTCACGCCCACCGCCCTGGCCGGTACGGGAAGGCTCGGCGGGCAGGAGTTCGTGATCCGCGTCGCCGTGGACGGGAACGGGAGGATCAACCAGCTCGGGGTGCTCCCGCCCGAGCGGCCCGCCCCGGGAAGCTGGGCCGAGCTCGACGCCCGGCTGGGCAAGGTCGCCCCCGAGACCGGCTTCCTCGCCGCGGAGGTCGGCTCCCGGGGCCGGTGCAAGACCGTCCACGGCGTGGCCGCCGACAAGTCGCAACCGCTGGGTTCCATCTTCAAGGTCTACGTGCTGGGCGCGGTGGCCGAGAAGATCCGCGACGGGAGGCTGCGCTGGGACACCGAGCTCACGGTCAAGCCCGAGTGGAAGGTCCCGGGCACTCCGGGTGACGGCGGGCTGCACGAGCGCCCGGACAACAGCACCGTGACGGTCCGCGAGGCCGCCAAGCTGATGATCGCCATCAGCGACAACACCGCCACCGACATCCTGATCCACACGGTGGGCCGCAGGGCCGTCGAGGCCAAGGTCCGCCAGTGGTCGGGCGACGTCGAGCGGAACACCCCCTTCCTCACCACGCGCGAGTGGGCCCTGCTCAAGGCGGTGAACTATCCGGAGCAGGCCCGCAAGTACCTCTTCCTCGGCACCGCCGGCAAGCGCGCCTACCTGAGGAACACCGTGGCCAAGCAGTCCTTCGAGGGCCTCGAGCCGTGGACCACGCCCCGGGAGATCCACACGATCGAGTGGTTCGGCTCGCCGCGTGACGTCTGCCAGGCCTTCGCCGGGCTGCTGTCGATGAAGAGCAGGACGCTGCACGAGGTCATGTCCGCCAACGACCTCGGCCTCGGGCTCGACGGCAAGAAGTGGCCGCTCGTGTGGGCCAAGGGCGGCTCGGAGGCGGGCGTTCTGAGCATGGCCTTCCTCGCCCGCTCCGCCGACGGCAGGACCTACGTCGTCACCTCGCTGACCAACGACTCCACCAAGCTGATCGACGAGGCCGTCGCCGCCCCCGAACTGCTCGCCCTCGACCGGGGGGCGTTCGCCCTCGCCTCGAAGAAGAGGTGACCGGCCCCTCCGGAAGGTGACCCGGCCTCCCTTTCAAAGGCGGCCGGACCGGCTCCGCGGCCGCGACGCTCCCCGCGTCGCGGCCGTCCGCGTCCGGTGGCCGGTCACCGCGACGACTGACCGGCTACCGGGACGGCCGACCGGCGAGTGGTCACCGCGATGACTGGCCGGTGACGAGCCCGCCCTCGTAGGCGGCGATGACCAGCTGGGCCCGGTCGCGGGCCTGCAGTTTGGCCAGGAGGCGGCCGATGTGGGTCTTGACCGTGCCGACGGTGAGGTGCAGGTGCTCGGCGATCTCGGAGTTGGACATGCCCCTGCCGATGAGGGCGAGCACCTCGCGCTCGCGCTGGGTGACCTCGCCGAGGTCGCGCACGACCTGGGCGGGGCGGGGGCCGTTCAGGAACTCGGAGATGAGCCGGCGGGTGACGGTGGGCGCCAGCAGCGCCTCGCCGGAGGCGACGATGCGGATGGCGGCCAGCAGTTCGCTCGCGGTGGCGCTCTTGAGGAGGAAGCCGCTGGCGCCGGCCTGCAGCGCCGCGTACACGTAGTCGTCCAGATCGAACGTGGTGAGGATCAGCACGCGCGTGCCGGCGGTGGCAGGGTCGGCGCAGATGCGTCTGGTCGCCTCGATGCCATCCATGTCGGGCATGCGCACGTCCATGAGGACGACGTCGGGCCGGTGCCGACCGGCCAGGAGCACCGCTTCGGCGCCGGTGCCCGCCTCGCCCACGACGGTCATCCCCGGTGTGGCGCCGATGAGGACCTTGAAGCTGTCGCGGACCAGGACCTGGTCCTCGGCGAGCAGGACCCGGACGGGCGATGAGGGGTCGTTCGGGTCCTGCTGCGCGGTGCCGGTGTTCATGTCGCTGCTCACGTCGTCACTTCTCACTTCGTCGATGCCCAACCTCACGATGCTCAGGTCACGGTGCCCAGGTCACAGTGCTCCTGTCACGGTGCCGTTCGGGCCGTACGGCAGGCTGGCCGAGACGCGGAAGCCCCCTTCGGGCCGGGGCCCGGCGCTGAACGTGCCCCCGTACATCCTGGCCCGCTCGCGCATGCCGATCAGCCCGTGTCCGCCGGGGACCGTCCGCGGCGGGCGGCCGTGGCGGGGGCCGTCGTCGACGACCTCGATCACGGCCTCCCCGCCGCCGATGTCCACGGTGACCGAGCAGCGGGTGGGGCCCGCGTGGGTGACGACGTTGGTCAGGGCCTGCTGCACGATCCGGTACACCGACATCGCGACCGCGGGAGACAGCACGGCCTCTTCGCGGACGGTCAGGTCCACCTCGACCCCGGCCGAGCGGGCGTGGCCGGCCAGCTCGGGCAGGTCCGCCACGCCGGGCACCGGCATGTGGTCCTGCTGGGGCTCGCCCTCGGCGCGCAGGAGGCCGAGCACCCGGTGGATCTCGGTGAGCGTGCTCCGGCTGGTCTGCTCGATGACGGCCAGCGCCGCGCGCGCCTCCTCCGGGCGGGTGTCGGCGACGTGGTTGGCGACGGTGGCCTTGACCGTGATCAGGCTCATGCTGTGGCCGATGATGTCGTGCAGTTCCCGGGCGATGCGCCGCCGTTCGTCGGTCACCGCGGACTCGGCGCGGTGGCGGACGAGGCGGGAGGTGGTCTCCCGCTTCCAGCGCACGACCGCCCCGACGGCCCACGCCGCGCTCAGCAGCACACCGGTCACGCCGATCTCGATCGGCCAGGCCGGCGGTATCTCGCTGGGCGTGGCCGCGGGTGCGAGGCCGGGGAACACCTGCGCGTAGAAGACCAGGATCGCGGTCACCGCGGCGGACAGGCAGGCCGCCAGGGCCGCCGCCGACCACGCGACCGAGGCGGTGGAGGCCACCACGTACAGCACGAGCGCGGTGGGGACGAACGACAGCCAGATCGCGCCCGCCGCAACGGCGCCGGTCACGGTCGCCGACACGGCCGCGGCGCACGCGAGAGCGAGCACGGCCCGCGGCCGGTGCCGCCGCAGCGCGATCGGCAGGCTCAGCACCGCCGCTGTCGGCCACGCCGACCAGGCGGGCCATGTGGAGGACGGTCCCGGTGGATCGACGATGGCGTATCTGATGAGAAGCGCCACGATGACCGCCACCACCGCATCGGTGATGGTCTGTCCGTCGAGCCGCCGTCCAGCCCATTTCATGATGGGAAGGTATCGCCTCATAGATCATCCGGCATCTGCCCACGGTAGGACGCCCGCCTCTGTCCCGGGTCATACGACCGGCCCGTGCCCGGCCGACGGCTGCGGCGTACGACGCCGGGAGAGGGGGCATCTCGTTGACGTTGACGTTGACGTTGACGTTGGCGGTGAGGCGGGAGAAGTCGGGCTATGACTCATTGGCGACGTGCCTGGTTGACGGCTGTGGCCTACGACGCCGGGGCCGAGCGCGAGCGGATCGGCATGGCCGGCGGCAGGCTGCTGTGGGGCGCGGATCTGCGGCCGTTCTACCGCGGCATCGAGGAACTGCGGACGCTCGTGGACGGCGGGCGCGTGCTCGATGTCCCCTGCGGGGGAGGCATCGCCTTCCGGGGATTGCCGCAGGAGGGCTCCTACCGTTACGTGGCGCTCGATCTGTCCCCCGTGATGATGGGGCGGGCACGGGCCAACGCGGCGCGGCACGGGCTGCGGGACATCGTCTTCCTGCGGGGGGACGTGACCGCGCTGCCCCACCCCGCCGGCTCCTTCGACCTGTGCCTCAGCTACTTCGGCCTGCACTGCTTCCCCGATCCGCCGGCGGCCCTGGCGGAGATGGCCCGTGTCCTGCGGCCGGGCGGGCGGCTGCGGGGCACCTCGGTGGTGCGCGGGGGCGGCCGGCGGCAGGACGCGATCATCTCTCTGTTCCGCCGGGCCGGGCCGTTCGCGACCGTGGGGACGGCCGGGGAGCTGTCGTCCTGGCTCTCCGCGGCCGGCCTCGACGACGTCGACGTCGACCGTGACGGCGCCGTCGCGTTCTTCTCCGCGCGACGTGCCTGCGGGAACCTCGACGGAGGCCGTTCACAGCCGCGGTGACCCGCCGACGGAGCAGGGCGTCGTGGCCGGGATCGGTGCACGGGGTCACGGTCGGCCCGGCGCCGGGACACCGGAGATGACAGGATGATCCGGCGATGACCACGACTGACGGGTTACGGCCGGGCAGGGCCATGATCTCGCTGCTCGGCTCGACGTTCGGCACCGACGACGGGACGGCGAAGGCGTTCTCCGTACCGGGTGGCCGTGGCCGCCAGGCCGTACTGGGCGGCGCCGACCGGGCCGGTGACGAACCGCGCCTGCTGGTCGACTTCAACAGGGGACAACCGCTGCTGTCCGCACGCGGGCAGCAGGTGGGTGAGCGCCGCGGGAACACCGTGCGGCTGTGGGAACAGGAATACCGCGTTCACCGCCCGCGACTCCGGACGAGGCTGCGTTTCGCGGTGACCGTCGGCGAGTACGACGTTCTGCAGGCCCGGGAGCACTCCGACCCCGGCTCCACCGTCCGCACCCTGCGAACGGCCGGCGATGCCGCGCTCGATCCCATTGTCACGCTCGCCCTGATCCTGCTGGTGGCACGGCCCGACAAGATGGGCGTCCTGTACGAACTCTTCAGGCACTGAGGCCGGCTGCCCCGGGGGCACCCGCGGCCGGGCAGGAGAAGAACACGGCGCCGGATCATGCCCTCCCCCGAGGAGGGCACGAGCCGGCGCCGGAGCGGGTGGCCGCCGGGGCGGCGAGGGGTCAGCCCCCGGTGAGGGTGACGCAGGCGATCCGGCGGCCGGCCGAGCCCGCCTTGGCCCCGGCCGCCTTCGTGCGCTCGGCGTGGATCACCATGGAACGCGGCGCCCTGTCGGGCGGGAACGCCCAGTCCTGCCTGGCCGTCGCGGTGGCCGCGCCCTGGGCGTCGGTGGTGAAGTCGAGCCACACCTCGTTGTCGGCGCTGGCGTGGTCGTGCGCGTGCTGGTAGTGCGGCCCGGAGTCGTCGGGCTTGGGACCGCACGGTTTCGTGTGCAGGTGCACGCCGTACGTCCGGCGGGGAAGGAAGCCCTCGACCGTGACCGTCGAGGTGGCCAGGACCGCCCCCGACTCGGCCGTCACGTGCGCCGACGCGCCGGACGGGACCAGTTTCCTGTCGTAGGCGATCGCGGCGCCCCCCGCCGCGGGCGCTCCGAGCTGACCGCCTCCGACGAGCTTGACCCCGGGCGGCGCCTCGGGGACGGCGTGCGCGGCGGGGGGCGCCGCCTCCTGGCCACCGCCACAGGCCGCCGCGAGCAGGGCGAGAGCGGAGAGAACCACGGGGAGGCGCATCGCATCTCCTAGGTCAGTGAAGCGAGGACGCCCCACTCTAACCAGTAGTCACACGGCTACACTCAGTGTTTCAGAAAAGATTCGCGCCTCCCCGGCCGGCGCCGCCCGGCCGGTCCCCTCACGCCCCGTTGGCGGCGGCGATCTCGTCGATGCGGGCGGCCAGGGTGAAGTCCAGGCCGGTCAGGCCGCCCTTGTCGTGCGTGGTCAGCGCCAGGTGCAGGGTGCGCCACCGGATGTCGATGTCGGGGTGGTGGTTGAGCTTCTCGGCCTCGACCGCGATCTCGTCGACGATGCGGATCGCGGTCGGGAAGTCGGGGGCCTTGACGGTCCGGCGGATCTCGTCACCCTCGCGCCGCCACTCGGGCGCCTCGTCCAGCCGCCGCCGTACCTCGGAGTCATCAAGCAGGTCCATCCCCCCAGCAGATCACGCCGGCACCCGGGCGACAAACCGCGCCGCGCCCGGACCGATCCGGGGTGACTCTCGGCATTTGCCACGAATTATCCCAACGCCCTACGTTTGGGGCATGTTGCTGGTCGAGCAGCGTCGGCTGCTGTGCGCCTACGGCCGCAGGGCCGCCGAGACGGGCCTGGTCGTCGGGACCGCGGGGAACCTGAGCATCCGCTCGGGCGACCTGGTCGCGGTGACCCCCAGCGGGGTCCCCCTCGACCGGCTGGAGCCCGAGGCCTGCCCGGTCGTCGACGTCGAGGGCCATCTCGTGGAGGGCGAGCTGCAGCCCTCCTCCGAGACGCCGATGCACCTGGCGATCTACACGACCACCGGCGCCCAGGCCGTCGTGCACACCCACTCCGTCTTCGCCACCGTGGTCGCCACCACCATGGACGAGCTGCCGCCGGTCCACTACAACGCGCTGCTGCTCGGCGGCACCGTCAGGGTCGCCGACTACGCCACCTACGGGACCCCCGAGCTGGCGGCCTCCGTACGGGCCGCGCTGAAGGACAGGCAGGCCGCGCTGCTGGCCAACCACGGCGGGGTCACCGTCGGCGCGGACCTCGACAAGGCCTTCGAGGCGACCCGCCTGCTGGAGTGGCTGTGCGAGGTCTACGTGCGCGCCAAGTCCGTGGGCGAACCCCGGGTGCTCACCGACCAGCAGCTCGCGGCCGTCGTCGAGCGCGCCTTCCACCCGCCCGTCTTCCCGGTCCGAGAGGGTTGACCCATGCCTCTGCAACTCACCGGCGCCCCGAGTGACCCGGACCTGATCCGCCTTCCCTGGGACATCCCGCTGGAGGAGTGGCCGGAGCACCGCATCGTCTCCCTGCCCCGCGGCATCTCCCGGCACGTGGTGCGTTTCACGCGCCTGTCCGGCAAGGTGTACGCGATCAAGGAGATCAGCGAGCACTTCGCCAAGCGGGAGTACCGCCTGCTGTGGGACCTGAGCCGGATGGACACCCCCTCGGTGGAGCCGGTGGCCGTGGTCACCGGCCGCACCACCCCGGCCGGTGAGCCGCTGGACTCGGCGCTGATCACCCAGCACCTGCAGTTCTCGCTCCCCTACCGGGCGGTGATGTCGGGGACCGTGCGCCCCGAGACGCTCAACCGGCTCCTCGACGCGCTGGCCGTACTGCTCGTCCGGCTGCACCTGAGCGGTTTCTACTGGGGCGACTGCTCGCTGTCGAACGTGCTCTTCCGCCGGGACGCCGGCTCCTTCGCCGCCTACCTGGTCGACGCCGAGACCGGCGAGCTGCATCCGATGATCAGCGAGGGCCAGCGGCTGCACGACATCGACGTCGCGCACACCAACATCTACGGCGAGATGCTCGACCTGGAGGCCGGCGGCCTGCTCCACTCCTCCATCGACCCCGAGGAGGTCGCCGACTCGGTCTGCTCGCGCTACCACCGGCTGTGGGGCGAGCTCACCTCCGACGAGATCATCGAGGAGGTCGACTGGCACATGATCGACCAGCGGATCCGGCGGCTGAACCGGCTCGGCTTCGACGTCGCCGAGATGATGGTGCGCCGCAAGGCCGGCACCGGCCGGCTGATCGTCCGTCCCAAGGTCGTGGACGCCGGTCACCACCAGCGCAGGCTGCTGCGCCTGACCGGCTTGGACGTGGAGGAGAACCAGGCCAGGCGGCTGCTCAACGACCTCGACTCCTTCAGGGTCTCCTACGGCCTGCGCCACGAGGACGAGGCGATCGTGGCGCACCGCTGGCTGGCCGAGGTGTTCCAGCCGACGATCGAGGCGGTCCCGCAGGAGCTGCGGCACAAGCTGGAACCGGCCCAGCTCTTCCACGAGGTCCTCGACCACCGGTGGTACCTGTCCGAGGCGGCGGGAAACGACGTCGGGCTGCCGACCGCCGTGGATTCATATGTGAAGAATATTCTTGTTTTTCGGCCCGATGAGCAGGCTCTGATTCCGGACTCCCTGTAAACGGCATTCCACTCGGAGTGCACATCCTTCTACTCGGTGGTTAAATCCTGCCTCTCCTTCCATCTATCCGTTAATCAGGTCACTTAGCACTCTTCGGTATATCCCTACTCTGTTCTCCGCGACGTTTTCCGCAAGACGCATCGCAAGGGAGATCGAGTGCTCGGAATCGAAGAATGCCTCACCGAGGTGATGGCGATCCCCGGTGCGCTGGACGCGATCGTGATCGACCAGACCAGCGGGATGGCTGTGGCCGCCGGCGGCGGCAGTCTCAACGGTGATGTGGAGAAATCGGCCGCGGGGATCAGCGAGACGCTCCGGGCGGCGCTGGACGGGCTCGCCATGATGTCGCCCACCGGAGCGGTCCGGGTCAGCGACATGATCATAAGCACGGACAGCGGATATCACTTATTGAGATCGTTAGAGACGGTTTTCGACGGGCCGCTGGCGATATACGTACGGCTCGATCTGGAGCGGTCGAATCTGGCCCTCGCCCGACATCGGCTTCAGGCGCTCTCCGACCGGCTCATCACCACCTGAGCGCCATGCCGACCGTCGAGAGCATCCTCACCGGCCTCGCCGGAGACCGGGCGACCGGCGCCCTGCGTCTGGGCAAGGCCGGGGTGCTGTACCTCACCGGTGGCCGGGTCACCTACGCGGAGACCCCTTCCTGCCCCCGGGTGGAGGACCTGCTGACCGCCAGCGGCCGGGTCTCCGCCTACGCGGTACGGCAGGCCAGGCAGGCGGCGGGCGAGGAGCGGTGGGGCGGCGACCGGCTGGTCGACCGGGGTGTGCTCACCCGGGGCGAGCTGGAGTTCTGTGTGCTGGGGGCGGTGATGGACGCCGTGTTCTTCCTGCTCCAGGTGACCGGGTCCCGGTCGCGCTTCCGTCCGGGAGAGCGGCACTGGCTCGGGCCCCAGTGGTATTTCGACGCGACCGGACTGGTCAGGGAGTGCAACCGAAGGAGAGTGCAGTTGGACCAGGCCTGGCCGTCCACGGATCTGGACACGCTGCCCGTCGTCCCGGTGGCGCGCATCCCCGCCCAGAGGATCGTGCTGACCTCGCTCCAGTGGGAGGTCCTGGTCGGCGCGGACTGCACGGCGACCCCCGCCGACCTGGCCCGCAAACTGGGACGGCCCGCCTACTCGGTGCTGCTGGCGGTACGGCAGCTCGCCGCGGCGGGACTGCTGTGCAAGCCCGAGGCCGCGGCCGGAGACGCGGCGCAGGCACGGGCGGCCCCGGCCCTGCGGAGCGCCTCGTCGGAGAAGAGCCCGGCGCCGCCCCGGCGGGGCGACCCCCCGGACAAGGCCCCGGTCCCGGATCGGCGGGGCGAGTCCCCGGAGAAGAGTCCGGTGCTGCCCCGGCGAGGTGACGTCTCGGACCCGGAGAAGAGCCCGGTGCTGCCCCGGCGAGGTGATGTCTCGGAGGGGAGCCCGGTGCTGCCCCGGCGGGGCGGTGGCCGGGAGACCCGGGACCGCGAGCCCGGTGCCTCCCCCGCCTCCCCGTTCCCCGCGGGTCTTCCGGCGGCGACGGCGGACCCGGGTGACGTGAACCTGCTCATCCGGCTCAGGAACGCATTGGAGGCACTCGCGTGAGGCAGTCCTCATGCCGCTGAGGCTGCGGGCCCTGAAGTGGATCGGAAGGAGGATGCCAGTGGAACTGAGGGACGAGGTGCACCAGGAGATGATCCTGCTGCGACAGCGCATGCCCGAGGTGAACGGGAGCATCGCGTGCAGCGTGGACGGCCTGCCGATAGCCAGTGACATGGCCGGGGACATCGAGCAGGCCGGTGCCCTCTCCTCCGCGCTGCTGGCCCTCAGCCGCCGGATGGCGGGCATGGTCGACAAGGGCACTTTCGAAGAGACCTTGATCTCCGGTTCCAACGGCTACGCGGCCTTCTACGCCGCCGGCCCCAAGATCGTCCTCACAGTCCTCGCCCGCCCGGGGGCCAACCTCGGGCTGCTGCGACTGGAGGGCCGCAGAACGGCGGCGAATCTGGCCGCCATCACCACCCGAATGTCACTTACTCAGTGATCGGAGAAAAGTAATGGCGAACATGGACATCTCTCTCAAGGAGATGATGGCGATCGACGGCGCCGTCGGCGCGGTGGTCGTGGACTACAACAGCGGGATGGCGCTGGGCTCGCTCGGTGGCTCCAAGGATCTGGATCTCCAGGTAGCGGCGGCGGGCAACACCGAGGTGGTCAAGGCCAAGCTCCGCACGATGGATTCCTTGGGACTCAAGGACTCCATCGAGGACATCCTCATCACACTCAGCGGTGCCTACCACGTGATCCGGCCGGTGACCGGCCGCAGCGGCAAGGGACTCTTCCTCTATCTCGCGCTCGACCGCGCCCGGGCCAACCTGGCTATGGCGCGGCACACTCTACGCGGCATCGAGGAGAAGCTCGAGGTCTGATTCACCGGTACGGCCCGCGCCCCTGCGTGGGCCGTACCGGGCCGCGGGGCCGTGCCGCCCCGCGGAACGGTCAGCGAACCGCGGAGGTCAGAGCGCTGATCTCCGCGACGAAATCACCCCACAGGGCACGCGGCAGGTCGTGGCCCATCCCGGGATAGGTGACCAGTCTGGCTCCCGGGATCGCGTCCGCCGTGGCGATCCCGCCGGGCAGCGGCACCAGCTGGTCCTGCTCCCCGTGCAGCACCAGAGCCGGCACCGACAGTTCCTTGAGCTGGGGCGCGCGGTCGCCCGAGGAGATGATCGCGGTGAACTGCCGGGCCACCCCGGCCGGGTCGTAGGCGCGGTCGTAGCTCAGCCCGGCGATCCTGGCGATCCGCTCCTCGTCGAGGGGATAGCCCGGCGATCCGATGACCTTCCAGGTCTCCAGCGCCCGCGCGATCGCCGTCTCCCGGTCCGGCGAGGGCGGCGACATCAGCGCCGCCATGGCCGCGTCGGTGGGCGGGGCCGCCTGAGGGCTCGGCGTGGACATGATCGAGGTGAGGCTGAGCACCCGGCCCGGGTGACGGATGGCCATCGACTGGGCGATCATGCCGCCCATCGAGACGCCGACCACGTGGGCCGCCTCCAGCCCGAGCGCGTCGAGCAGCCCGGCCGCGTCGTCGGCCATGTCCCCGATCAGGTACGGCGCGTCCGTACCGGGGGCCGGGGCTCCGGCGTCGTGCAGGTGGGTGGACTCCCCCACGTCCCGGTTGTCGAAGCGGACGACATGGTGGCCGTGGTCGGCGAGCAGCCCGCAGAACTCCTCGTCCCAGTGGATCATCTGGGAGGCGAGCCCCATGACCAGGAGGAGGGGGCGGCCCGAGGGCGAGCCGAAGGTGTCGTAGGCGATCTCGATGCCGTTCGCCGAGGCGCGCGAGGTCATGGCACTCCTACCGTGCTGGTCCGTCCGCCGGGGTCCACCGGAACAGAATCTCGTTCTGGGGAAAACAGAATCTCATTCGGGGACCGGCGCGACAAGAGCCCGCGCGGTGACGATCACCTGGTAAGGCGCCGCGCACCGGCCACGCCGTGACCGGTGGGAGCGGCGGGAGCGGGCGGTGACCGGCGGGAGCTGGTGGTCAGCGGGGCCCGCCCGGCCGACGGCTCAGTCCCACCAGAACGACCAGGCGTTCCTGCCCACGATCTGCTCGGCGTAGTCGATCAGCGATCCGGCCCCGTACACCACGCTGTCGGGGCAGAAGGTCCAGTGCTCGGCGGCCACGTGCAGGGCGTGCTCCATGGTGAGGGGAGGCGCCGCGACGCTCAGGTCGAGCGTGTTGAACCCCATGCCGACCAGGCGGGCGCCGAACCGGTCCTCCCAGCTGCGCACCACGGCCGCCAGCGGGACCATCCACTCGTTGTGGTTCAGCGCCCCCTGCCAGCCCATCACCGCCAGGGCGTCGGCCCCCCGGTCCACGGCCACCAGCCCGAGCGGGGTCCGCCGCTCGGCCACGATCCCGGCGTACCAGTCGGCGACCGCGTCGGGGTCGGCGCCCGGCTGCCCGGGCGCGGCCGGGCCGGGGCACCGGGGCCCGAAGGGGTCGAGGATCTCCACCTGGTCGGGGTGGGCCTTCTCGATCCAGTCCGCCCACACCTCGGCCATGAACGCGGCGGTGTGGTAGTTGTCGATCTCGGTCGCGGCGTCGGGCGCGACCTGCCCCGCCGACCAGGGCTGGACGGAGTCCTCCAGCAGGACGGGCCACAGCCCCGAACGCGGATGCTCGGCCCGCAGGGCGGCCCACAGCTCGCCGGAGACCGTCGTGTCGCTGAGCCAGAACGCGGGCCGGCCGTAGGTCAGGAGCCGCGCGTAGCCGGGGTCCGGCCAGACCACGTCTCCGGCCGGCAGCTCGACCCCGAGCGTCCGCCCCTCACCGCCGTCGGTGAACAACTGGCCCAGCACCGGCGACAGCCGCCCACGCCCGCAATCGTCCATCTCTACCGTCCCGATCCTGCCCACGCCCCAATTTTGCCTGTACGGCGCCCGCCGGACGGTGCACGCCGCCGATGCTCAGCCTGGGACATTCCGCCATGATCCCATCTACGGGTGACAGGAGGTCCGGGTGGCGGCCCGAACGCCTCCGGCACCGGCGCGCGCGGTGGGTAGAGTGGCGCGATGAGCATGCCGCTGTACCAGCTGAAGGCGGAGTTCTTCAAAACGCTCGGGCATCCCTCACGCATCCGGGTGCTGGAACTGCTCAGCGAGCGGGATCATTCGGTCGCCGAGCTGCTCCCCGAGGTGGGGATCGAGCCCTCGCACCTGTCACAGCAGCTGGCCGTCCTGCGACGCGCGAACCTCGTGCTCTCCCGCAAGGAAGGATCGACCGTCCACTACTCGCTGACCAGCCCGGACATCGCCAAGCTTCTCACCGTGACGCGCTCGATCCTCGCCGACGTGCTGTCAGAGCGCGCGGAGCTCCTGGCGGACCTTCGCACCTCCGCGGCGCGCCGGGGTGCCTGACTCCCGGCCGGCCTCGGCGCGCAGCTCGGCCAGCAGCTCGCCCTGACCGGCCAGCACCTCGGTCAGGATCCAGCGCGCCGAGGCCAGCAGGCCGGCCACGTCGGGGGCCGACAGGGCGTAGACGACGCTGCCGCTCTCGCGGGTGGCGGTCACGATCCCGGCCTTGCGCAGCACCGCCAGCTGCTGGGACAGGCTGGAGGCCTCGATGTCGATCTCGGCCAGCAGGTCGCGGACCGGCAGGGGACCGTTCTGCAGCAGCTCCAGCACCTGGATGCGGACCGGGTGACCGAGCGTGCGGAAGAACTCCGCCTTGGCCTGGTACAGCGGCACGGTCATGGTCAGATCGTTCCGCCGGGGAGCGCGCCGGTCCCGCCGGTGGTCGCCGATGAATCCGCCGCAGGCCCGCTCATGATCCCCGCCTTCCGTGCGTCCCGTCCGTTCTCCGGTCCCGTCGGGCCGCGGGCGCGACCCGCTTACAAACTAGCAAATTGCAGAGTTCTTCAACTCGTAAGCGTCTTGGGTAAGATGCGGGCGATGCGATAGCGACGAGAGGCCCAGTGCGGCCTATACAAGGGAGTGCAGCCAATGGGACGGGGTCGAGCCAAGGCGAAGCAGACGAAGGTCGCACGCCAGCTGAAGTACGGCACCCACGACATGGATCTCGAGCGGCTGCGCAGGGAGCTCGGCGCCGGCGACAACCCGGCGCCGGTCGACGAGACCGAAGACCCCTTCGCCGAGCCCGCCGACAGGAGATAGGCGAAAGACCCGCACGGCCCGTCCCGGGACGGCCGCGCGCGGCGGGAGGCTGATCCCGTACACCCCGATCCGGACGGCAGGACGCCCGGCCCGGATCCGGAGGACATATGAGATGACGGCGGGCCCGCGCCCCTTCCCGGGGTGCGGGCCCGCCGCCTTCCTCTCCTCGTCCGGACGGTCGCCGGCCCGGAGGGTGAAGCGCTCACTCAGACGGTGAAGCGCCCGCTCAGACGGTGAAGCGCCCGCTCAGACGGTGAAGCGCCCGCTCAGACGGTGAAGCGCCCGCTCAGACGGTGAAGCACCCGCTCAGACGGTGAAGCGCT
>NZ_BOOJ01000081.1 GCF_016863175.1 Paraplanobispora siamensis | reverse complement strand
GACCGGTCAGTCCCGGGACGAGGCGCACGTCCGCTGAGCCCGTATACCGGCCGCCCTGCTCCGGGGGCGGGGCCGCCTGCTCTCCGGTGTCCGGGAGAGCAGGCCCCGCGTTTCTCTGCCGGTCCCGGCGGGTTCGTAGGATGCGGATCCGTGAGATACGGCTGTTTCGTGAGATATGGCCGCTTTGTGGGACATGGCCGCCGCACCGTCGTCGCATCGTCATCGCATAGCGGATGTATCAACGCGGACGAGCACTCTGGTCTCACACCGGAACGACGGAGGAGAGCACGATGAGCAACGCATATGAGGGATTCACGGCCGAGGAGCGGGCCGCGATGAAGGAGCACGCCAAGGAGCTGAAGGCGGCGGCGCGCCGCAGCCCGGCGGAGAAGGCGGCACAGGCGGAGCGGGACGTGCTTGCGAAGATCGCCGAGATGAAGGGCGCGGACCGGGTCCTGGCCGAGCGCGTCCACGCCATCGTCGCGGCCAACGCCCCCGGCCTCGCGCCGAAGCTCTGGTACGGGATGCCCGCCTACGCGCTGGACGGCAAGATCGTCTGCCACTTCCAGCCTGCGGAGAAGTTCAAGACGCGCTACGCGACGTTCTCGTTCAGCGACCAGGCGAAGCTGGATGAGGGCGCGATGTGGGCGATCTCCTTCGCTCTGACGGAGATGACGGACGAGGTGGAGGAGAGGATCGGCGCGCTCGTGAAGCAGGCGGTGAGCTGAGGGCTTCTGCGCTTGAGGGCTTCTGCGGTGAGCGGTGTCGCGCTCAGGCAGGCTTCTTCACTCCGCCCACCGGCTGACCGGCCAGGTGGACGGACAGGGGACGGCCCACCGCGGCGATGTCACGGGTCGGGTCGCCGTCGACCACCAGCAGGTCGGCGTCGTAGCCGGGCCGTACGCGGCCCTTGCGCCCGCCCATGCCGCAGGCATCGGCGGCGACCGAGGTCGCCGTGGCCAGGGCCGAGCTCGCCGGCAGGCCGGAGCGGACGTACTCCTCAAGGGTGGCCGACAGCAGCCCGTGCGGCTTGGCCGGGCCGATGCCCGCGTCCGAACCGGCCACCAGGCGCACCCCGCCCCGGTGAAGGCGGGCGACGGCCTCCTGCAGGACGGCCTCGGTGATGCCGGCGCGCTCGGCCATCGCCACGACCTGCGGCGGCACCACGACGCGCGGATCGGACCCCAGGGTCGCGCAGATCGCGATCCCGGACTCGGCCAGCCCGGCGAGTAGCGTGTCGTCTAGCCGGACACCGTCGGGAGTGAGACACGTGCAGTGCTCGATCCCGTCGACACCCGCCTCCAGCGCCTGCCGTACCGCCGAGAGCGCGTGGGCGTGCGCGGTGATCGGCAGGCCGAGCGCGTGCGCCTCGGCGACCGCCGCCCGCAGCTCCTCGTCGGTGAACTGCGGGCGCATGGTGTCGGTGCCGGGGGTCAGCACCCCGCCACTCGCCATGATCTTCACGATGTCGGCACCGCGATCGGCCCGTTGCCGTACGGCCTCGCGCAGCCCGCTCACACCCTGGGCCTGGCCGCCCATCGGCCAGCAGTGCCCGCCCGTGCTCGTGAGCGGCGCACCGGCCGCCACGACGGCCGGCAGTCCCGTTCGGGCCTTCGATCGCCAGGCCAGTACGGCGTCGTGATGGTCGCCCAGGTCGCGCACGGTGGTGACGCCCGCGGCCAGGTGGAGCTTCAGCGACGCCTCGATGGTCGCCTCCAGCTGCTCCCGCGTGGCCTCGGTGAGCCGGTCGAGCGCACCGGGACCGCTGTCGGCGCACAGGTGCACGTGCGCGTCGATGAGACCGGGCAGCACGGTGCCGCCGGGCAGGTCGTGCACCGGCCACCCGTCCGGCACCGCCGGACCCGGTTCCACACCGGCGATGCGGCCGTCTTCCACCAGCACCACGGTGACCCCGTCGAGCAGCCGCTCCCCGTCGAACACCCGTGCCGCGCGAATCGCCAGAATGCTCACCGAATCACCATAGGCAACGGCGGAAGGCGGCGCAGAAGGACGGACCAACGGTGGCGATGATCACACAACGTACGGCCCGCGTGCCCACGAAACGCCGGAAGCGGTGGCTGTGGACGCTCTGAGAGCGGGTACGGCGGCGCGTACTGATGATGGGCACGTCCGTGGCAGGACGGGTGCTGCCCACCCGTGAGGCACGTCCGTGGTGAGCCGTGTGCCGCCCACCCCAGCTGCGCCACACGGCGGACAAGTCTGCCCTCGACGAAGAGCGCCGGGGATGGAGGCGCGACCGACACCCCACTGTCCCTCTCGCCGCCCTGTACGTCATGATCGCCGCCGCGCCGTACCTCACGATCGAAGGCCGGCCCGAGCCGCAACGCGTGGTTGCCCGGCATCGACAGGCTCGACCTCGGTCCGATCCGCCAACCCACCGAGAAACGGTCTCCATCCACCGCCGCAGTCCTGTCCCTTCAGCGCTGCGGCCAAGGTGTTCTGCCGTACGGCACAGCTTGGGCGGGCGACACCCGGCCCGCCCGTGAGGCAGGTCCATGGCGGGCCCATCGCCCGGTTGGCGTCGAGCCGACCGTCCGGAGTCCGTCTCCGGACGATCGGCTTCATCCGGGGACGAGCCGGCTCAGTGCCAGTCGCTGATCTGCACGTCCCGTGGCGCCGGGGCGCCCTCGCCCGTCTCCACCAGGGACTTCAGGCTCATCAGGAACGAGCCCCACTTGGTGCTGCAGTGGTGCATGAACTCCACCGGCTCCTTCCAGTCCCGATGCTTGAACAGCACGATCGTGTAGTCGCCGTTCTGCCGGAGGTCCCAGTCGATCGTGGTCCCGACCCACTCCTCGGGACCGTCGATCACCCGCCAGGCCACCCGCTCGGACGGCCGCAGCTCGACGACCTCCATGTCGAAGCCGCCGACCGGGAAACGGAACTCCAGGACGCCGCCGACGTCGCCGCCGCTTCCCTTCGTGTCGTCGGTCCACCAGCCGGACAGGCCCTCGACGGTCGTCAGCGCGTCGTACACCTTCTCCGGTGCCGGGGTCTTGATTCCGATCCTGTGCAGAATGTCCGCCATCTCGGCTCTCCTCGGTCTCGTCAGTCCTGTTGGGTGCGCTGAATCGCCTCGGCGATCCGCTTGATGCGCTGCAGCCGGGCGTCCCACGCCGACCCGACCGATGCCAGCTGGGCCACCGCGCGGGCGAGCTGGGCCTCGTCCACCTGGTAGCGCTTCTCCCGGCCCGCCGGCGTCGCCCGTACCAGGCCGGCCCGGTCGAGGACGCCGAGATGCTTGGCCACCGCCTGGCGGGTGACCGGCAGATCCCGGCTCAGCGTGGTCGCGGTGCCGGCGCCCTCGATGAGCAGCAGGTCGAGCATCCGGCGCCGGGTCGGGTCCCCGATCGCGGACCACAGGTCGTCGTCGACCGTCTCGGCCGCCGCGGTGCTCATGACCGCACCCGCAGCGTCGCGACGTACGGCGTCAGCCGCGGCAGGTAGAAGTCCCAGCCGGTGACGTGCTCCCGGTACTGCTGCTCCAGGAGGGCGGCCTCCCAGCCCATCTCGCGGAAGCCGGTCTCGGTCATCTTGAGCAGCGTCCCGCCGCCCGACGGGGTCAGATCGAAGGTGACCAGTAACGAGTTGCCCTCGGCCGCGACCTCGCCGGCCGGGTGCGTCCAGCGGAAGGAGAAGACCCGCGGCGGCCGTGCGTCGACGACGGTGAAGGACACCACCGTCCCGTCGGCGTCGCGGTCGCCGAAGACGATCTCGCCCGTCGACCCGGGCGTCGGCTCGTACCGGGCGTCGTCCGGCCACCACTGCCTGAGATGGTCGGGACTGCTGACCACCTCGAAGACGATCTCCGGCGACGCCTCGATGTAGATCTCCCGCTCGATGGTTCCGAACTCCATGACATCCTCCTGCAACCTTTGGTTGCATATCAGGCTATGTGAAGGACCGTCATCGCGCAACCATCGGTTGCATATTGCTGCATCGCGGCTCGCGAACCCGTACGAGAGGACCGGGAACCTCCGGGGCTACTCGCTGAGCGAGCGATTGATCGCCGTCGAGACCGCCAGGGGGACGGCGAGCAGGCCGAGCAGGACGAGCTGAGCCGTCCGCTGGGTCAGGGCGTCGCCGCAGTCGCCGGGCGGGTTGTCGCCGAACCAGGGGATCAGTGTCCCGATGGGCCCGCCGCATCCGCCCTCTCCCGCCTCCAGGGGCGCCAGGACCAGTACCAGGATCAGGCCGAAGAGCAGGACCAGCCAGTGCTGCGCGGAGGAGGAGGCGATCTCCGGATGGAACCGGCGGCGCCACTGGCCGTAGCCCCAGAAGTAGAGGGCCAGCGCGAGCGAGACGAACCCCGTCGCGGTCGATTCGGAGGCGTTCGGGATCTCGGCCGCGAACGCGACCCCGGCCCCCACGACGAGCGACGCCGTCAGCCACCAGGCCGGATGCCAGGGAAGGCGCAGCGGGCCGATCTCCTTCCAGCCGATCTCCGTCTCGCCGCGCGTGCCCGTCGGCTTCTTGCCCGTTCCGTCACCCGTGCCTGTGCGGTCTGTCGTCACCTTGCCGGTCATACGGCGATCATGGCGATGGCGTCTTGCGAACGGCTTGAGCCCGGCTGGGCCGGGCCTGCCCGTCCGTCAGGGTCTCGGCGAGTTCGGGCCAGAAGAACGCCATCGTGGCCGAGCCTTTGAGCAGTGTGTCGATGTCGGCTCGCTCGTCGCTGTCGTGCCAGCGGTCCTGGGGCAGGCCGGTGCCGAAGAAGATCACCGGCGCTCCCAGGGCGTCGGACAGCAGGCTGGCCGGGCCGCCGCCGCCGTTGCGCATCTGCCCGGCCAGCGGGGCGCCGAAGCCCCGCTCCATCGCCCGGCCCAGCGCCTCCAGCGCCGGATGGTCCGGTGGAGTGCGGTACGGCTCCTGGGCCGCCTCCAGTGAGATGCTCAGCTCGTAGACGACCTTGTCGCTGATCCGCTCGGCGACCCACCTCTTCAGCTGCTCGGCCGCCTCGGCCGCCTTCTGCTCCGGCACCAGCCGCAGGTTCATGTCCACCGAGGCCACCGAGGCGATCGCGCCCCGGGAGGGCCCGTCGGGGTCGCCGCCGATGAAGGCGAGGATCTCGGCCGCCGGGCGGGTCCAGACCCGCTCCAGCACGCTGTAGCCGTCCTCGCCGCCGACCGTGCGGGTCTCGGTGCGCTCCAGCCAGTCCTCGTCGCTGTAGGGCAGGGCGTTGATCGCATCACGCTCCTGCGGGGACAGCTCGATCACCCGGTCGTAGAAGCCGGGCAGTGTCACCCGGCCGTGCTCGTCGTACAGCTGCGCCAGCAGCTTGCACAGCTCGGCGCACGGGTTGGGCGCCACTCCGGAGACGGTCCCGCTGTGGATGTCCCGGTACGGCCCGAACACCTCCAGCTTGGCGCTGAGCATGCCGCGCAGCCCGGTGCAGAGCGCCGGCGCCTCCCGCGACCACAGCAGCGTGTCGGACATCATGATCAGATCGGCGTCGAGCTCGTCGCGGTGGTCGGCCAGCAGCGCGGCCAGGTGTGGGGAGCCGATCTCCTCCTCGCCCTCGATGAGCAGCTTGAGGTTGACCGGCGGCGCGTCGCGGCCGTCGGCGGACAGGTGGGCGCGCAGTCCCCACAGGTGGGCCAGGATCTGGCCCTTGGCGTCGGAGGCGCCGCGGCCGTACATCTTGCCGTCGCGCACCTGCGGCTCGAACGGCAGCGATTCGCCCCAGACGTCGGTGCGTACGGCGCGCACGTCATGGTGGCTGTAGACCAGCACGGTCGGCGCGCCCGGCGCCTCACACCAGGCGGCGTGCACCGCCGGGGCACCGTCTTCGGTCTGCCAGAGCTCCACCGAGGGGAACCCGATCTCACGCAGCCGGCCGGTCAGCCAGTTGGCCGAGCGCAGCAGGTCCATGCCGTGCTCGGGCTCGGAGGAGACCGAGGCGATGCGCACCCAGTCACCGAGCTCGCGCAGGAACTCCTCCAGGCACTCGCGCAGGAACCGCCGTACCGCCTCATCACCGCCATCTGCCGTCATAACGATGAGGCTAGGCGCGCGGATATCCGACCCCACCCCGGCGACATGCCGTTTTACCAAAAGGACGACGGGTCCGCCGAGGTCAGCGGACGGCCAGGGCCATCTCACCGGCGCTCCGGCGGCTCAGCCACGCCACCACATCGCCCATGGCGCGCCGCTGGGCGTAGACCGCGCGCTGGCGGGCCGCCCCCGAGCCCGAAACGCGCAGCCGGGCCAGCCCGTCGCGGACCGTGCCCAGGTCCCCGGCCGTCTCCAGCGCCGGAGTGATGCGGGCGAGCAGGTCCTCGACCAGGTGCCAGGCCGGGACCAGGCGGGCCGAGTCCGGTTCCATCCCCTGTCCCTCCAGCCCGTCGCGGGCCGCCCGGCGCGGATGTCGCTCAGCACGCTCATCACCAGCCCCCGCACGACCGCGGCGAACAGGGCGGCCTCGGCGGCCGTGGCGCACACGTCGGCCACCCGCACCTCGACCGTGGGCAGGTGATGGGAGGGCCGTACCAGCCAGTACAGCATCGCCTCATCCAGGATGGCGCCGGAGCCGATCAGCGATGCGACGACGGTCTCGTGCTCGGCGGCGTCCTGCAGGTACGGCGGCAGGGCGGCGCTGGGCCAGCGTCCCCAGGTCATCGCCCGCCAGCTGGCATACCCGCTGTCGGCGCCGGCGGTGAAGGGGGAGTTGGCCGTCAGCGCCAGCAGCGTCGGCAGCCAGGGTCGCAGATGGTTGCCCACCTGCACCGCCTCCTCGCGGTCGGGCACCTCGATGTGCACGTGGCAGCCGCAGCATTTCTCGCCGCGGGAGGTGGCGCCGTAGGCGTGGGCGATGCGCCGGTAGCGGGGATCGTCGGTGAGGAGGGCGTCGTTGGCCGAGTGCTCCAGCGGGGCCGTGCCGCTGGCCACCAGCCGGCAGCCCGTCTGCCGTGCCGCGCCGGCCAGCTCGGCGCGCAGGCCGGTCAGCTGCCGCCGCAGCGTGGCCAGGTCGGTGTGCGGGTGGGTGGCCGTCTCGATCTGGCAGGCCGCGATCTCCCGCTGCAGGAGCTCATGGGAACCGATCCCGGCCAGGATCTGCTCCACGGCCGGGACCGTCTGCCCGGTGTGCGGCTCCAGCAGGAAGAACTCCTCCTCCACCCCCATCGGCGGTACTTCCATGACGGAAGACGAGCCGCGCCGTACCGATCGCGCCGCGGCGGGGGAGGGGAACCCGCGAGCCCCGCACCGCCGCGCCGCCGAACGCCGTTGTGCCATCATGCCCACCCCCGACCGGCAACCGCCTGCATGGCTGCCTTGAGCTGCGATAACGGGCTGCCCTCCAACAGGCGCCTCACACCTTCGTCGCCGGCCGTCCCGGGCCTCGTGGCCGGGCGCAGGTGGAATCGGGCCGCAGTCCGCTCGCTGAACCTTCCCGGCGAACCGGGCGTCCCCCACCCCGCCGGTGAGGCGCGCACCCGCCAGGCCGTGCGGGGTCACCCGTGGGCGAGTGCGGTCGGCCCCGCCGGGACACCGTGGTGAAACCGTTCTGGGCGCCGGGGCGGCGCGGCGTGGACTGAGGCCGGGCGCCGCAGTGATGACCCATCTGCCGGTGCGGACGCCCACCGTCGGATGGGCGGGGAGGCCGGGGTGTTTCCGCTGTCGCGGGGCTGCGGAGCAACCGGGCGGCGTCACATTGCGTCTACCGTATGTGTCGTATCGAAAACACCGCGTGACATCACGAGGCCTGGCCCTCGTTCTGGCCCTCGCCGCGGCGGGCTGCTCCGACTCCCAGCCCGTCGCCCCCGTCCCGACCACGGCGCCGGCCTCGTCCGCCGCGCCGCCGTCCTCCGTCCCGGCGCCCACTCCGGTCCCGGCGACAGGGCCGGGGTCGGCCTGCGAGGACCCGGACCTGCGTGCTTTCCTCAGCGAGGTCGCGCGGCACTCCGACGCGGGCGGCCTGGACGCCGGCGCCCCGGTCTCCCGCTGGCTCACCCTCCTGCTCGACGCCGCTCCCGCCGCGGTCGAGCCGACACTGGAGCACATCCAGCAGGGCATCGCGGCGGCGGAGGCGTACACCGGCGCCCGGGCGGGCGGCGCGGAGGCCGCCGCCCAGGCCCGCAGGCTCCTGACCGCGGCGGCCGGGCTGGCGCAGGTGTGCGGCCTGGCTGACGACTACGGCATCCCCGCTCCGGGAACGGCCTCGCCGACACCCTGACCGGCGCCGGGCAGGCCGGCGAGGGCCGCGCTCAGGCGCCGACGTAGGCCGCCAGGTGCTCGCCGGTGAGGGTGGAACGGGCGGCGACGAGGTCGGCGGGCGTGCCCTCGAAGACGATCCGGCCGCCGTCGTGGCCGGCGCCGGGGCCGAGGTCGATGATCCAGTCGGCGTGCGCCATGACCGCCTGGTGGTGCTCGATGACGATGACCGACTTGCCGGAGTCGACGAGCCGGTCGAGCAGGCCGAGCAACTGCTCGACGTCGGCGAGGTGGAGACCGGTGGTCGGCTCGTCCAGGACGTAGACGCCGCCCTTGGCGGCCATGTGGGTGGCCAGCTTGAGCCGCTGCCGCTCGCCGCCGGACAGCGTGGTGAGCGGCTGGCCGAGGCTGAGATAGCCGAGGCCGACGTCGGCGAGCCGCTCCAGGATGGCGTGCGCGGCCGGCGTGCGCGCCGGGCCGGAGCCGAAGAACTCCCGGGCCTCGCCCACCGGCATCGCGAGCACCTCGCTGATGTCGCGGCCGCCGAGGTGATATTCCAGCACCGAGGCCTGGAACCGCTTGCCCTCGCAGTCCTCGCAGGTGGTGGAGACGCCGGCCATCATCGCCAGGTCGGTGTAGATGACGCCGATGCCGTTGCAGGTGGGGCAGGCGCCCTCGGAGTTGGCGCTGAACAGCGCCGGCTTGACGCCGTTGGCCTTGGCGAACGCCTTGCGGATCGGGTCGAGCAGGCCGGTGTAGGTGGCAGGGTTGCTCCGCCGCGAGCCGCGGATCGCGCTCTGGTCGACCGAGACCACCCCCGAGCCAGCGGGGATCGATCCGTGGATGAGAGAGCTCTTGCCGGAGCCGGCGACGCCGGTGACCACGGTCAGCACCCCCAGCGGGATGTCGACGTCGACGTCGAGCAGGTTGTTCGCCTTCGCGCCGCGGATCTCCAGGGTGCCGGTGGCCGTGCGCACCGTCTTCTTGAGGGCGGCGCGGTCGTCGAGGTGGCGGCCGGTGACGGTGCCGCCGGCCCGCAGTCCCTCGACGGTGCCCTCGAAGCAGACGGTGCCGCCCGCCGTACCGGCGCCGGGACCCAGGTCGACGACGTGGTCGGCGATCGCGATGGTCTCCGGCTTGTGCTCCACGACGAGCACGGTGTTGCCCTTGTCCCGCAGGCGCAGCAGCAGGTTGTTCATCCGCTGGATGTCGTGGGGGTGCAGGCCGATGGTGGGCTCGTCGAAGACGTAGGTGACATCGGTGAGCGAGGAGCCCAGGTGGCGGATCATCTTGACGCGCTGCGCCTCACCGCCCGACAGCGTGCCCGCCGGCCGTTCGAGTGAGAGGTAGCCCAGGCCGATCTCCGTGAAGGAGTCGAGGGTCTGCTGCAGCGCGGTCAGCAGCGGCGCCACCGACGGCTCGTCGAGGCCGCGCACCCACTCGGCCAGGTCCCTGATCTCCATCGCGCACGCGTCGGCGATGCTGACGCCCTTGATCTTCGACGCCCGGGCGGCCTCGCTGAGCCGGGTGCCGTCGCACTCCGGGCAGGTGGTGAAGGTGACCGCCCGGTCCACGAACTCCCGGATGTGCGGCTGCATCGCCTCCCGGTCCTTGGCCAGGAACGACTTGTGGATCTTCGGGATCAGCCCCTCGTAGGTGAGGTTGACGCCCTCGACCTTCACCTTGGTCGGCTCCCGGTACAGGAAGTCGTGCATCTCCTTCTTGGTGAACTCGCGGATCGGCTTGTCCGGGTCGAGGAAGCCCGACTCGGCGTAGAGCCGTACGGTCCACCAGCTGTCCGACTTCCAGCCGGGGATGGTGAAGGCGCCCTCGGAGATCGACTTGGAGTCGTCGTAGAGCTGGGTGAGGTCGATGTCGGAGACCGCGCCCCGGCCCTCGCAGCGCGTGCACATGCCGCCGGTGCGGTTGTAGGTCTCCTTCACGGTCCTGGTGGCGTCACCGCGCTCGACGGTGATCGCGCCGCTCGCCCGGACCGAGGGGACGTTGAAGGCGAACGCGCTGGGCGGGCCGATGTGCGGCTGCCCGAGCCGGCTGAACAGGATGCGCAGCATGGCGTTGGCGTCGGTGGCGGTGCCGACGGTGGAGCGGGGGTCGGCGCCCATCCGCTGCTGGTCGACGATGATCGCGGTGGTCAGCCCCTCCAGCACGTCGACCTCGGGCCGCGCCAGCGTCGGCATGAACCCCTGCACGAAGGCGCTGTAGGTCTCGTTGATCAGCCGCTGCGACTCCGCGGCGATCGTGTCGAACACCAGCGAGCTCTTACCCGAGCCGGACACGCCGGTGAACACCGTCAACCGGCGCTTGGGGATCTCGATGCTGACGTCCTTGAGGTTGTTCTCACGCGCGCCGTGGACCCGGATCACATCGTGGCTGTCGGCGGCGTGCGGGGCCGCCGGGTGCGTGCCCGTCCCCGTGGTCGTGCTCATCGTGTCTCCATCTGCTAGGGATGCCCGTAAGGAGTTCCGGGATCATCATGTCCGCCCGGGTTGATAGATCCGCTATGCGCCCACGATGCACCGGTGGCGGGGCGTCGCGCCTCTGATGTCAGAGGTTCCGGGGGCAAGGCACTCCATGGGGCGAAGATAGTGAGACGGACCGACAGTCCGATGCGTCCGACGGCCGGAGCGGAGAACCCGATCAGGCGGGGGGTGCGGGGCGGGGCACCGGGATGCTCCGGGGGCCTCGCAGGTTGACGTGTTCGCGGTAGGGGGGCGGGTCCTGGAGCAGGACCGGTGCGGGGAGGCGCCGGGTGAGGCGGGTCAGGGCGAGGCGGGCCTCCAGGCGGGCCAGCGGGGCGCCCAGGCAGAAGTGCGGGCCGAGTCCGAAGGCCAGATGCCTGATCTCGGGGCGGTGGGGGTCGAAGACGTCGGGGTTCTCGGCCTCGGCGGGGTCGCGGTGCGCGGCGGCCAGCAGGAGGACCACCGTGGCGCCCCGGCGGAGCCGTACGCCGGACAGCTCCATGTCCTCGGTGGCCACCCGGGCGGTGATGTGCACGGGCGGGTCGTAGCGCAGGGTCTCCTCCACCACGGCCTCCGCCAGGGCGGGGTCGTCCCGCAGCTCGGCGAAGCAGGCCGGGTGACGCAGCAGGGCGAGCGCGCCGTTGGCGATCAGGTTCACGGTCGTCTCGTGCCCGGCGACCAGGAGCAGGCCGACGATGGAGACGAGTTCGTCGTGGCTGAGGGAGTCGCCGCCCTCCCGGACCGCGATCAGCTCGGAGATCAGGTCGTCGCCCGGGTCCGCCTGGCGGTCCGCGATCAGCTCGTTCAGATAGACGTTCAGGGCGAGCAGGCCGTCCAGGGACTCCTCGGACGGCCCGGCCCCGAACCCGTCGATCAGCCGGGTCAGCCGGGACGACCACTCGCGCACCTGCTCGTGGTCGGCCGCCGGGACGCCGAGCATCTCGCAGATCACCGTCATGGGCAGGGGATAGGCGAGATCCTCGACGATGTCGAACGGCCGGTCCCGCTCGGCGGCGCGGTCCAGCAGCCCGTCGACCAGTTCCTCGATCCGCCCCGAGAGCCGGGCGATCCGCCGCGCCGTGAACGCCGCCGAGACCAGCCGCCGCAGCCGCGTGTGGTCCGGCGGATCGAGCGAGAGGAACCAGCGCTGCCCCACCGAGGACGGCGCGCCGGGCGGCATCATGTCGGCCAGCCTCCGGTCGCGCCCGCGCTGGCTGCTCATCCGCGGATCCCGCAGCACCGCCTCGCACTCCCGGTAGGAGGAGATCACGGCTCCGGGGGTCTCCCAGACGGGCAGGTCCAGCGTCGCGGCTCCCAGCTCCCGGATGCGGGCGTAGACCGGGTAGGGGTCGGGCCGAGCCGCCGGTTCGATCAACGCGCCGATCAGCTCCAGGAGGGTGTGGTCCCGCGTGCCGGCCGTCATGCCCGCTCCCGCCTGTAGAACTCTCGCCTGTGGAAGTCCCGCCTATAGAACTTTGTTCCGCCCCATAGTGCGGCGGATCCCGGCGAACCTCAAGGCTCCGGCGAGCGGCGGGGTCATCCTGGCGGATGATTCCAGGACGGTGTACGCCTTATACGGTCCTGCACATGTTCGATCAGAATTACGACATTCTTCCGCAGCATGTGCTCTGCGTGCTCGGCTCCGGCCTGGACCCGCGCATGGTGGAGGAGGTCGTCGGCAGAGCCGGCGGGCCCGGCTTCGTCGTCGACCGCGAAGCCTTCCTACGGGTCCACGACCCTCGGATGCCCAGGTCGTTCGAGGCCTGCCTGATGGACGACTCCTTCGAGGAATCCGACGAGGAGGCCGTGCGGACCCACGACTCCGTGGTGTACGTGCTCTCGCCGCCGATGCCGCAGCACATCGCGTTCAACCCGCGGCGGAGCGTGCTGGTCGGGGAGGAGCACGGCTACAAGCTGCCCGGAGGGGCGTGGAGCGAGGTGTTCGACGTCTCGCGGCGGACCCTGGAGGTGGCGGGCGCGCTGCTGCGCTCCGGCGCCACGGCCGTGAAGAACGAGAGCAGCGGCCTGACGCACGGCCGGGACCAGTGGCTTCTCCTGGCGGATCGGGCGGCCGAGGCGACGGACTGGGCGGAACTGTCCATCGTCCTGTTCAACGCCTGGGTCAAACGGCCGATCGCCTCCGCGAACCTGCTCCGCAGCTGCGGCATGCACCTGCTGGGCGCGCCCGACGTGGAGCTCGAGGTCGACTGGCCTGACCCGGGGCGGCCGACCGGGCAGCAGGTCGGCGACGCCGTGGAGCTGATGGACAACCTGGCGTTCTACCTGCTGACCGAGGACCGGGCAATGGCGATCTCCGACGGCGAGGGGTTCCGCCTGTCTCCCGACGGCCCGCGGTGGCTGCTGAGCAGGCATCCGTGCCACGACGAGGAGGAGAGCTTCTTCTTCAACCCGTACGGGTACTGGCGCCTGACGCCCGACAGCCTCGTCAGCTCGGAGCGAGGCCCGGGGTGAACGGCCGGTGGGTGCCCCGAACCCGGCCCGGGACACCGGCCCGGTGACCGGTCTCCGCGCGGTCGTGGCTCACCCGGCGTTCGCGCAGCCGTGGCTCACCTGGCCACGGCGGCGGGGTCGGCCCACCGGTCGATGACGGTTGGGGCCGGCCGTTCGGCCGCGGTGTCCAGGCGCCGCATCAGCATGCGGGCGATCGCGTGCACCAGGTCGGGCTCGTGGGTCAGGACGAAGTCCACGCCGTCGTCCGGGTCCGGCCGTGCGCACAGGGCGGCCGCGGTGTGCGGGCCGACCACGGCCAGGACCGTCTCGGTGGCGGCCGGGCCGCCGGCGGGCGCCACCGCCATCCGCACCGGATGCGGGGCGGCGGCGATCGGTCCGGGGCCGACGACGCCGGTGAAGGCCACCCTGTCGGCCAGCGACGCCAGGCGGGGCAGCCAGGCCCGGCCGACCGCCGGGTCCGGGTACGCGCCGAGCACCACCGCGTGCGAGCCGGCTTCGGCCGCCGTCGACAGCAGATAGCCGGTGAGAGCGTCGATCATCGACTGGTCCCCGGTCCGGCTGTGGTTGCGTACCGCGGCGATGCCGAACGGGGTCCCGTCGGGCAGGTGCAGTTTCGGCCGGGGCGGGCGCAGCTGGGCGTGGCGGTCCACCGGCCGGCCGACGAGCGCGTCGAGCGGGCCGGGCCGCCCGAACAGCCAGCCCTGTCCCCACCGGGCGCCGAGCGCCCGCGCGGTCGCCACGTCCTGCTCGCTCTCGATGCCCTCGGCGAGCACCATCGCCCCGGTGCGCTCGGCGTGGGCGCCGACGATCGCGGCGGTCGCGACGGTGCCCGGCGCGTACGGGTCGCGCAGCAGGTGCATGTCCAGTTTGATCATTTCCGGCTCGATGAGCGGCAGGAAGGCCAGCGACAGGGGGTCGGCGCCGACGTCGTCCAGGGCGAGCGCCCCGCCGGTCCACTGCACGTCGGCGGCGATGTTCAGCAGCGCCGCCGGGTGGTCGGCCAGGGCCCGTTCGGTGAACTCCAGCACGGCCCGGTACGGCCGCTCGGAGAGCACCACGGCCAGCAGGTCGGGGGTGTACGGCTGGTTCAGCGCGGCCGGTTCGGCGTTGAAGAAGAGCAGCGGCGGCACCCCCTCCCCGGCGTCCCTGGCGATCTCCATGGCCCGGGCGGCGCACAGCTGGTCCAGCAGCGGCATCATCCCGGCCCGGGCGGCCGCCGAGAACAGGGCGTCCGGGAACTCCAGCGGCGAGCCGGCCGGGCCGCGCGCCAGCGCCTCGACGCCGACGATGTTCCCCGTGGAGAGGTCGACGATCGGCTGGTACAGCGGGGAGACCGCGCGCTCCGCGAGCAGCCACGGAATGAGCGCGGCCGGGTCGTCATGCCCTTCGCATCCGGCGCTCCGGCCTTTCGGCGCCATGCCACCCCACCCATCGCACGAGTTCCGATCTTGACGGAACACCTATCGGCGCCGCACGGCCCGACCTTAAGGATCCGGCGGGCTCAAGGATCCGGGGGCTCAGGGATCCGGGGGCTCAGGGATCCGGGAGCCGCTCGTCCCCGGCGTCGGAAGGGTGTTCCACGGCCGTGTAGCGGCGCAGGTCGTCGCCGGTGAGCGGAGCCCCGGGAAGGGCGCGTCCCGAGTCGGCGCGCAGGCCGCTCAGCATGATCTCCACCACGCGGGCCATGGCCTGTTCGCCGGGCATGCTCGGCGGCGTGTAGACGTTCAGGGTCATCAGCAGGGCGATGTCGCCGGGGCCGATGTCACCGCGCAGGGTCCCGTCCGCCTGCGCCCGCTCGGTCATCCGCAGGACTGCGGCGATCACCCGCTGCCGCATCTCGTGCAGGTCGGCGCCGGCCCGCAGCCGCTGGTGCAGGTGCGGTTCCAGCTTCGCCGACAGCGCGCCCAGCCGGATCTCGACGGAGGCGCGCAGGAATCGGCACAGCGCGTGCCAGGCGTCGGGCTCCTCCCGCAAGGCGGTCTCGGCCAGATCCATCAGACGGCGCAGGCCCTCTTCGCTGACGGCGCGCAGCAGCGCGTCCCGATCGGGGAAGCGGCGGTACAGCGTGCCGACGCCGACGCCCGCCCGGCGCGCCACTTCCTCCAGCGGCACGTCGAGGCCCTGCTCCAGGAACAGCTTCTGGGCGGCCGCGACGATCAGGTCCCGGTTGCGGCGCGCGTCGGCGCGCAGCTCCGTCCCGGCGGGCCTGTGTGACTCCACTGTTCCTCCACCGGCAACTGGACGCTTTCCCTCCGCTTAGGATATCGTCAGATAAGCGGAGGAAATCACTCCACTTAGGGAGGCGTCATGAACGAGCGGACAGTGCTGATCTCCGGAGCCGGCGTCGGCGGGCCGACACTGGCCTACTGGCTGGCCCGGTACGGCTTCCGCGTCACCGTCGTCGAGCGCGCCCGCGGGCTGCGCTCCAGCGGGAACCCGGTGGACGTCAGAGGATCGGCCGTGGACGTCGCCGAACGCATGGGCATCACGTCCCGCCTTCGGGAGGCCGCCACCGGCACGACGGGGCTCAGCTTCGTCGACGGCTCGGGCAGACGGGTCGGCCGGATGGACATGCGCGCCGTACAGCGGCGGGGTGAGATCGAACTGCCACGCGGCGACCTCGCCTCGATCCTGTACGAGGCCGGCCGCGACCATGCCGAGTTCCTCTTCGGCGACTCCATCGCGACCCTCGACCAGGACGGGCACGGGGTCGAGGTCACCTTCGAGCGCTCCGCTCCCCGCCGCTTCGACCTGGTGATCGGGGCCGACGGCCTGCACTCGACGACGCGCCGGCTGGCGTTCGGGACAGAGGACGGGACGGAGGGCGGGACGGAGGGCGGGCTGGTGCGCCACATGGGTCTCTACGTCGCCACGGCACCGCTCGGCGGCGAGGCCGGAGCCGGCCGGGACGTCCTCATGCACAACACCCCCGGCAGGGCGGTCGCCGTCAGCCCCACGCCGAGTGGCGACCTGGCGTTCTTCCTCTACCGGAGCCCCGCCGAGCCCGGCTTCGACCACCGCGACACCGAGCAGCACAAGCGGCTGCTGACCGAGGCGTTCGCCGGTGTCTCCTGGCGGGCGCCCGAGCTGCTGGAGCGCGTGCGCGCCGCCGGAGACCTCTACTTCGACTCGGTCAGCCAGGTCCGCCTGCCCCGCTGGTGGAACGGCCGGGTCGCGCTTCTGGGCGACGCCGCCTCCTGCGTGTCGCTGTTCGGCGACGGCTCCACCCTGGCCATGGCGGGGGCGTTCACCCTGGCCGGGGAACTGGCGTCCACGGCGGACGACCCCCAGGCGGCCTTCCGTCGTTACGAGGCCGCGCACCGGCGCCTGGTGGACCCCAGGCAGCGGAACATCGGCCAGGCGTCGGCGCTCATCGTCCCCGCGACACGGGCCGGCATCCTGGCACGGAACCTGGCCACCCGCCTGTGGCCCGCCGTGGCCGTCACCGCACGGCTGTGGCGCACCCTCAGCAGGCCCCCGTCGGCACCGCGAGAGCTCCTGCCGACGAAGGTCGGGGACGCGTAGCCGCCGTCGAAGACCGCGATCGTCCCGCCCGGGCGGACGACGCGCCCGGCCTCCGCCGGCACCTGCCGGGGGTCGGCGACGTGGCTGATCAGGATGTGCCCGGAGAAGCTGTCCCGGCGCGCCGGCGCCCGGGCGGCCAGCCCGGTGCCGCGGCCGATCTCCGCGACGACCCCGGCCGTCCCCGGCTCCAGCGCCGCGAGGTACTCCTCGCGGTAGCCGGTGAACGTCGGGTCGGCTCCGCGGGCCTCCAGCCGGTCGACGAACCGCTGCAAGGCCGCCTCGTCCTGCTCGTTGATGAACTGCATCGCGTCGCGTGGGGCCATGTCGCGCCTCCTGACGGTCCGAAGCGGCCGCCGGCCGCGGGCGTCGCCCACGCGGTGCCGTACGGGGCGGACCGGAGGTGGACGTCGAACATGTCGCCCCGTCCAGCATGGACGACAGGGAGGTCGCGGTAACTCCCTGTCGTCCAGGACCGGCTGGAGATCACCTCAGGCCGGTGTCGACGGCGGTGGTCAGGGTGCCGGTGTCGCCGGACATCTCCCAGATCATCACGCCGAGCAGGCCCTTCTGCCGTACCCACGCGGTCTTGCGGGCGATCGACCAGGTGTCGTCGAAGGTCCACCACTGGCCGCCGTTTCCGGTGAAGCAGTAGGTGGCCACCGCCTGTTCGTCATGCCGTACGGTGCAGCCCGGCACGCTCGCCACGAGGTTGCCGTACCCGCGGGTGCCCGCCTCCTCCTGGAACTGGCCGGGGGCGGCGCCGGTGGCCGGCTGCCACTCGCCGCTCCTGCCGCCGTCGGTGACGCCCTGCCAGCCGCGCCCGTAGTAGGCGAGGCCGATGGTGATCTTCCTCGGGTTCACCCCGGCGTCCAGATACTCCTTGACCGCGTTCTCGACGCTGAAGCGGAAGGGGTACGGATCGTCGGCGTCGGCGTACAGGTTGCCCTGGTGGCCGGTCCGGTTGGGCTCCCAGGAGTTGTCGCTGCCGGCGCCGTGGAAGTCGTAGCCCTGGACGTTGAAGATGTCCAGGTGCCTGGCGACCTCGGCCAGCTCCCAGCCCGCCTCGATCTTGGCGGGGTCCGCCGGGGTGAAGGCGGTCAGCTGGTAGCGCCTGCCGGTCTCCTCGGTCAGCGCGTCGAGCTGCCGGCGGAACTCGGCGATCAGCAGTGTGTTGTTCCGCTTGTCGGCGGGGCTGACATGGTTGCCCGGGTGCCCCTCGGCCCCCGGCCACTCCCAGTCCAGGTCGATGCCGTCGAAGATCCCGGCGGCGGTGCCCGGCCCGCCCGCGCCGTTGTACACCGGCAGGTCGCCCTTGATGTAGAGGTCGATGCAGGAGCTGACGAACTTGCGCCGGGCGGCGTCGGTGGCGGCCACGTCGGAGAAGTACTTCGAGTAGGTCCAGCCGCCCAGGGAGATCAGCACCTTCAGGTGCGGGTGCTTGGCCTTGAGCTTGCGGAGCTGGTTGTAGTTGCCGCGCAGCTTCTCCCAGCCGGTGTCGCCGACCCCGTCCACGGACTGCGCCGCGCTCATCGGCCGGCCGTAGTCGGCGTCCGCGTCACCCGCGCCGTCCCCCTGGTTCGGGTCCTGCGGGTTGGGCGAGGTGCCCTTGGTCACCCCGTGCAGGCAGGTCAGGTTGACCGGGTCGACGTTGCCGAAGGCGTAGTTGATGTGGGTCAGCTTCGCCGCGGCCCCGGTGGTGTCGAGGTTGCGCACGAAGTACTGGCGGCCGTAGATGCCCCACTGCACGAAGTAGCCGACCCGTGCGTAGCCGTCGCCGACGATGTCGGCGGTGCTCGCCTTCAGCGCGTTGCTCGGCGGCGAGACGTTGTCGTACAGGTCCCTGGCCCTGACCGTGAAGGTGTACTCGGTGGACGGCGAGAGCCCGTTGACCGTGGCCGTGGTGCCGGGCACGGTCGTCTTCAGGGTCTCGCCGATGTAGACGTCGTAGCCGGCGACGCCGGTGTTGTCGGTGGAGGCGTCCCAGGCGAGGGAGACGCTCGCCGGGCCCTTGCCCGTGCTGCGCAGCCCGGACGGGGCGGTGGGCGGCCGGGTGTCGTCACCGGGGTTGTTCGTCCTGACCTTCAGCGCCGCACTGGCCGGGGAGGTGTTCCCCTTGCGGTCCCTGGCCTTGACGGTGAAGGTGTACTCCGTGTCCGGGGTCAGGCCGGTGAGGGTCGTGCTCGTGCCGGTGACCGTCGCGGCGGGCGCGGCGCCGCTGTAGACCTCGTAACCGGCGACCGGCAGGCTCCCCGGAGCCGAGGCGTCCCAGGTCAAAGAGACGGTTTTCGTGGTCTTGACAGGGGAGCGCAGGTTCCCCGGCGCGGCGGGCGGGGTGTCGGCCGACCCGTCGCATCTGACGTCGTTGATCCGGCAGTTCTCCGGCTCGGCGGGCGCGCTGAGGGTGAAGGCCGGGCTGTACGGCTCGGTCGACCCGCCCGCGGGCACGGTGGTGTTGTAGTGGGCGGGAGTGAGCGTGACCTGGCGGCCGCTCTGGCTGAGCGTCGCGTGCTGGGCCCCGCTCGCGGTGACCCCCGCGGGCAGGTCGAAGGTGATCGACCAGCCGTTGAGGGCGGCGGCGGTGTTGTTGGCGATCACGAACCCGCCCCGGGTCCCGCCGCCCGTGTAGGTGGCGGTGACCGGCGCGGGCGGGGGCGGGGGATCTCCGCTCCCGTCGCAATTGGCGCCGTTGATCGTGCAACCGGTCGGCTGGGCGGGGGAGCTGAGGGTGAAGGCCGGGCTGTACGGCTCGGTCGATCCGCCCGCCCGCACGGTGTTGATGTAGAACGCGGGGGTCAGCTTGACCCGCGTCCCGTTCTGCGTGGTGGTGGCGTTCTGCGGATTGCCCACGGTGACCCCGGGCGGCAGGTCGAAGGTGATCGACCAGCCGGTGACCGGGGCGGTGCCGGGGTTGCTCACCGTGAACTTGCCCTGGCTGCCGGTCAGGGTGAACACGGCGGTCAGGCGGGCGGCGGCCGCGGCGGGGGCGGCGGGGGCGGCGGTCAGGGCCGCCACCAGGAGGAGTGCGAACAGGATGGGGGGTGTTCGGCGCACGTGGAAACCTTTCTCTTAGGAAAGTTTCCTAACAATTAGGCGGATCGTAATCCCGCCCTCCCGCCTCAACAAGGCCCAATCAGCGTTCGGGGACGACCGGCGCGGGCCCCGTGCTACCTCGTCCGGACGAGCTTCGGGGCGCTCACCCTGCTCGGCGCCCCCGCCCTGGCGACGGTCACCCAGCGGTAGTAGGTCGGCTTGAGGATGCTGGTGCGGTAGGCCACCGCGCCGGTGCCGCCGGTCGTGCGGGTCGCGACCGTGACCCACCGGGAGGTGCCCCCCACCTGCTTCTGCAGCAGGACCGACCAGCGGGGCAGGGCTTTGCCGCGCTGGTCGGTGACGACCGCGGAGACGGTGAACGCCTGCCGCTGCTGCACCTTCGACGCCGGCGCGGCGATGCGCACCGCCGTCGGCCGGGCCGACGCCGGCGGGGCGGTCACCTGCAGGTACCGCACTCCGCTGCTGACGGCGGCCTCGTCCGCGCCGCCGGCGGTCCGCCACCGCACGCCCATCGGCCGGGTGGCCACGATCGTCACCTGCGTCCGGCCGAACTCGTCGGTGACCCCGGCCCCGACGGGCACCGGGCCGCCGCCGTCACCGTAGTCGGCCGTGAGCTCGACCAACTGGTCCGCGAACGGGTTCCCGTCGGTGCCGGTGACCACCGTCGAGTAGGTGACCTGGGCGCCCCTGACCGCCGAGGCCGGTCCGGCGATGGTCAGCTCGCCCGCGGACACCGGGGGAGGCGGGGTCGCGGAGGCCGCGTTGACGACCTCCACGGTCGCCCCGCCGGCGTCCTGGGACAGCACGCGGACGGTGACGTCGCCCTCGGCGGAGGAGAAGGTCGCCCCCTGCGGCAGCGACGACCTGTTGACGTAGTTGTTCACCTCGGGCGTCGGGTCCAGGAGCAGGCTCGCCCGGGTGCCGTACGGCCCGCCGGGCGGACGGCCGCGGTACACCTGGACGCCGTAGTGGTAGAACTGGCTCGCGGTCGAGTCCCGGCCCGCCCGCGTGCGGTACTGCAGATAGTAGGAGACCCCTTCGTCGACCGGGATCCGCACCGCGGGCCTCCCGGCGAGGCCCGCCGACAGCGGCGGGACGGTCACCGTGCTCGTCGTCTCCCGCGGGACCGTGGTGAACGCCTCCGGGCTCAGGCCGAGATGGTCGAGCTGCACCGCGTTCAGGTTCCCCAGGGACCCGTCGTCGATCCCCATGACGTCGATGAAGTCGCCGTACGCCAGCCGCGCGCACTCCGGGTCGTCGGGGAGCACGCCGTCGTCGTGGAAGGTGGAGTCCTGCCGGGTGTCGCAGCTGAGCGAGTCGGAGTGCTCCAGGCTGAGGTTGTGGCCGAACTCGTGGGCGAAGACCTCCGTGCGCGGCCCGGCCGCGGCGACGTAGGCGTAGCCGCCGCTGGCGTAGTTGTCGCCGATCGTGCCCAGGCCGTGCGAGCACCCGCGGTCGGCGGCCGTGCCGGGCAGGATGAGCAGCACGTGGGATCCGTCCGGCAGCCCCCAGCCCAGCCCGCCGAACTTGGAGCGCGCCTCGTCCCACAGTTCGAACGGCTGGTCGCAGGTGTAGGAGCTGGAGTACTCGGGGACGGTGGCCGCGAGGCTGAAGCGGACCTTCCCGCCCGTCTGGTCGGACCAGAAGTCGTCGGTCTCGGCGATCCGGTCGGTGACCTGGGAGAGCGAGGGCGCCGGGTCGGCGGCCGTCGTGCCGGCGGGGTTCACGAACGCGACGTACACCCGGTGCTGGGCCACCGGCGGGGTGGACACCTCGGCGGGCGCGACGTCGAGGACCTCGGTGACCTGATAGTCGCCCGAGGGGGCCTGCGTCACCTCCACCGTCACCTCGGCGCTCGGCGGCAGGGGCTCGCCGGCCAGGGGGAGCAGGTCCTCACCGGTGTCGAGGAGCTGCGTGATCTCCCCGGGCTCCCCCTCGCGGCCCTCCGCCACCACGGCCCTGACGGTGCCGGTGACCGCCTCGCCGGCCGGGGCGGCGACCGGTCCCCGCGGCGGGGCGGCGGCCACGGCGGCGTGGGCGGGGGTGAGGAGGCCGACGGCCAGCAGCCCGGCCGCCAGGACGCTCCGTACCGGACGGTCCGCCGGCCCTCGCCCGAGCACCCCGCGCCGCCGCGGTTCGTGGGATGCGGCCGGAACGGTCCTGCCCTCGGCCATCCTGCGCCTCCTGCTGTCGCCCGATGAGATACGTCGATCTCCGGATCGGCAGCGGGAGGCGGAACCTGAGCGTTCCGGGCGGAATCATCCGCCGGTGGTTTCGGGCGGCGTCATCCGCCGGCGCCGTCGGCCTCCCAGCGCAGCAGGTCTCCCGGCTGGCATTCGAGCGCCTCGCAGAGCGCGGCGAGCGTGGAGAAGCGCACCGCCTTGGCGCGGCCGTTCTTGAGCACCGCCAGGTTGGCGGGGGTGATCCCGACGCGCTCGGCCAGCTCGCCCACGGACATCTTCCGCTTGGCCAGCATCACGTCGATGTCGACGGTGATCGGCATCAGATCACCTCGTCCAGCTCGGCCTGCATCTGCTTGGCCTCGACGTCGCGCGCGACGGCCTGGGCGAGCAGCATCCGCATCACGAGCACGACGAGCGCGCCGCCCAGGACCGCCAGGGCGGCCCCGCAGATCAGCAGGACGATGCCCGGCGGGACGGGTTCGCCCGGCGCCAGCAGGACCGCGAGCGAGAACACCACCAGGGAGGCCGCCACGAGCGAACCGATCACGATGTCCACGTACCGGAAGGCGGCGTTGGAGAACACGGTCCCGCGCCGCACCATCGTCACCAGCCGCCACACGCAGACCAGGATGACCTGGGCCGCCAGGACGCCCAGCACGATGATCAGGATGAACGGGGTGCGCAGGTAGGCGTACTCCGGCCTGAGATCCTCCATGTCGCTCGCCAGCAGCGGCACCATCACCGCCTGCACGAAGACCGAACCGGCGAACAGCAGTGCGAGCACGACGCGTAGCGCGTGCACCGTCAGCTTTCCCATGACAACTCCTCGATCGACTAACGATTAAAATGTATCGATAATCGATAGGCTCGGCAAGACGGATCCGGTGAAGCGGATGACAGGAGGACGACGGAGGCGCACTGTGAGGGCACCATGTGGCGCGTCCGCGCCGCCCCGTCCGCGGGAAGTGCTCATGATCGACGCAGCCACTGTCGAGCGGTACGGACTGCCCGGCCATCTGAGATCGGTGCCCGACGAGATCGACGCCGTCGGCCTGCCCGTCACCGGCGTCCTGCCGCCGGAGCTGACCGGCCGCTACGTCCGCAACGGCCCCAACGCGCTGCCGGGCCAGAGCAGCGGGCTCTTCCAGACCGGGCCGGGGATGCTGCACGGGGTACGGCTGCGCGAGGGCCGCGCCGAGTGGTACCGCAACCGGTGGGTGCGCACGGCCGCCTTCCACGGCCGCCCGTTCGTCGGCCCCGCCGGGATCGACCTGACGGCCGTGCCCGCCAACACGCACGTGGTCCGCCACGCCGACCGCGTCTTCGCGCTGGTCGAGGCCGGTCTGCCGTACGAGGTCACACCCGACCTCGGCACGGTCGGCCCGTGCGACTTCGGCGGGCGCCTGACCACCGCGATGACCGCCCATCCCAAACGCGACCCGGCAACCGGCGAGCTGCACTTCTTCGGGTACGGCATGTTCCCGCCGTACCTGACCTACCACCGCCTGGACGCCAAGGGGGAACTCGTGCACAGCCGGGAGGTGGCGGTGGGGGCGGGCACCATGATGCACGACTTCGCCATCACCGAGCACTACGCCCTCTGGCTCGACCTGCCGGTCACCTTCCAGCTCGAACTGGCCGGTCAGGGCGGCGCGCCGTACGGCTGGGACGAGCGCTACGGGGCCCGGCTGGGCCTGATGCGCCGCGACGAGCCGGACGCGCCGGTGCGCTGGTTCGAGATCGAGCCGTGCTTCGTCTTCCACGTGGGCAACGCCCACGAGGACGGCTCCGGCCGGGTCGTGCTCGACGCCGTGCGCTACTCCCCGCGGGAGTTCACCTCGCTGTGGAGCCTGCTGACGCGCAGCGGCGCCCTGACGGGTCCCGGCGCGGTGGCCGGGCAGGCCCTGCTGCACCGCTGGACCCTCGACCCGGAGACCGGCGGCGTCACCGAGGAGGCGCTGGACGAGCAGGAGGTGGAGTTCCCCACCGTCGACGACGAGCGGATCGGGCGGCGGGCCCGCTATCTGTACACCGTCACCGGCACCGATCCGCGCAGCGTCGGCGGGTGCGCGATCGTCAAGTACGACCTGGTCTCCGGTACGGCCTGCCGCCACGACCTCGACGCCGACACGGTGATCGGCGAGGCCGTGTTCGTCCCCGCCGGGGCGGGGACGCGCGGGGAGGACGACGGCTGGCTCGTCTCCGTCACCACCCGCCGCGACGGGAGCGCCTCGAGGCTGATCGTGCTCGACGCCGCCGACCTGCCCGCCGGGCCGGTGGCCGCGGTGGAGCTGCCCCGCGCGGTCCCGACCGGCTTCCACGGCTCCTGGTTCCCCGACACGGACGTGCCGGGGCACGTCTCACTCGGGGGCGTCGAACAGTGAGGGGCGCCGCGGCTCCGCGGCCGGTGCGGGCACCTGGACGGCGGTGAAGGTCCCGGTCTGGTGGCCCTCCAACCGGGACATCAGCGCGGCGTCCTCGCGCATCTCCTTCTCCGAGGGGGCCAGGACGGCGGCCAGCAGCAGGCCCAGGGTGACCAGGCTGACCACGACCAGGATCGGCAGCAGGAAGTCGACTCCCCGCGCGCCCGGGAGCGGGGCCACCGAGTCCGCCAGCCGCACGTCCATGGCGAGCATGCCGGTGTAGTGCATGCCGCAGACCGCGACACCCATGATCAGCGCGGCGCCGGCGGTGGCGAGCACGCCGCGCACCCGCAGGGTGAACCAGAGCGCCACCGTGGCGGCGACGATCGCGATCGCCACCGAGGCGCCGACGATCACCGGGTCGTAGGAGACGTGCGCCTGCATGTTCATGGCCGCCATGCCGAGATAGTGCATGCCGGCCACGCCCAGACCGGTGAGCAGGCCGCCGCCGAGCAGCGGGCCGGCCTTCAGCCCGCCGTAGGAGACCAGGAAGAGCCCCAGGCCGACCACGATGATCGCCAGGACCGCCGAGCCCGCGGTGAGGGGCACGTCGTAACGGATCTGCGCGCCGTCGACGGAGAAGCCCATCATCGCGACGAAGTGCATCACCCAGATGCCGGTGCCGCCGATGGACAGCGCCGCGCCGACGAGCCAGCGCACCCGCGCGGCGCCCTCGGCCGCCCGCGCCCGGGTGGTGAGCATGAGGCCGAGCATGCAGCCCACAGCCGACATGAGGTAGGCCAGCACGGGGGTGAGCAGGCCGGAGGAGAAATGGTGGACGTGAGACATGTGCCAGTTCTTCGTGAGAGGGGGGACCGAGGAAGTATTACAGCTGCGGTGGCATGCCCTGACCAGCGGGTCCGGCCCCTGACCTGGGCGGTGTGCGTCCGGAGTGTGAATCCCCGCCGCACTCGGGGCTGAGACGCCCCTCCTGCGCCCGGATGATCGGGGCTGTGGTTTCTCGTCCTTTCTCCCGATGGGCAAGGCGATCGACCCGGCTGACAATCGAGTCGGCTCGCACACCAGAGCCGCGTGCCCCGGGAGCCGTCGCACCCGCCACCCGCGGGCCGGCCCGGGCCTCGGCGCCGGGACGACCGGTCTTCCGCGCGGGTCCGGATGCCCGGCCCGGGATCTGATGATTGGAGACCGCGTGCGAAGAAAGGTCCCCCTGCTCACCGCGATCCTGCTCGCAGTCACCGCGCTGCTTCCCCTCGCCCCGGCCGGGGCCGACACCGGCGCCGGGAGCCGGGAGAAGCCCGTCGGGGGCGGGATCACCTGGAGCCCCTGCCCCGAGGACCCGGCCGTCGAGTGCGGCAGACTGGCGGTCCCGGTCGACTGGGCCGCTCCGGGCGGCCCGACCGTCGAGATCGCCCTGGCCCGGCGCAAGGCCACCGACCCCGCGGCCCGGATCGGCGCCATGCTGATCAACCCGGGCGGCCCCGGCGGTTCCGGCGTGGACTTCGCCCTGGCCGGCGCCGAGTACTTCAGCCAGGAGATCAGCCGCCGCTTCGACATCGTCGGCTTCGACCCCCGCGGGGTGGCCCGCAGCCACCCCGTCGTGTGCTCGGCCGACCTGCTCGCCCGCGCGCCGTACCCGATCATGAAGAGCCAGGCCGACTTCGACGGATGGCTGGCCTACAACCGGCAGCTGCGCGAGGACTGCCGGGCCCGCACCGGCCCCCTCTACGACCACGTGGACACCCTCAGCGTGGTGCGCGACATGGACGCCGTCCGCGCCGCCCTGGGCGAGCGGAGGCTGACCTACTACGGCCGCTCGTACGGCACGCTGATGGGGCAGCTGTACGCCGAGACCTTCCCGCACCGGGTCCGCGCCCTGGCCCTGGACAGCAACATGGACCACAGCCTGGGCACCCGGGCCTTCCTGGACACCGAGAGCGCCGCCGCGCAGGACTCCTTCGACGAGTTCGCCGCCTGGTGCGGGCGGGAGGCGGACTGCGCGCTGCACGGCAGGGACCTGCGGGCGGTCTGGGCCGACCTGCTCACCCGGGCCGGACGGGGCGAGCTGCGCTTCCCGGGAGCACCGGAGGATGTACCGCCGCTGACCCAGCTGGGCCTGATCAGCATCGCCTTCGGCGGGTTCTACGGCCCCGAGTGGGCGCAGCTGGCCGAGTTGCTCCTCGCCCTCGACACCGGCACCGAGCCGCCCGCCGGGGTCCTGCCCCGGCCCGCGGTACGGAGCACCGAGGTGAGCGCTGGGGCGAGCGCCGAGGTGAGCGCGTTCCCGCCCCGGGTGTTCTGCCTGGACTATCACCTGCCGATCCGCGACTACCGGGAGTACGCCGCCCACCTGCGCCGCTCGGCGAAGATCGCACCTGACATGCGGTACAGCCCTCTTGCCTTCAGCATGACCGCGTTCTGCCTGGGCCAGCCGGCCCCGATCCCCAACCCCCAGCATCCGCTGCGGGTCCGCGGCGCCGCGCCGCTGCTGCTGGGCAACGCCCTGCACGACCCGGCCACCGGATATGACTGGGCGCTCGGCACGGCCCGGCAGCTCGGCCGCCAGGCGGTGCTGCTGACCTACGAGGGCTGGGGCCACGGCGTCTACAACCGCAGCGAGTGCACCCTGGGCGCCTTCGACGGCTATCTGATCGGACTGACCCCGCCCGCCCGCGGCACCCGCTGCCCGGCCGTGCCGCCCGCCGAGGCGCAGGCCCGGCAGAGGTCGTGGCCGGGGCCGTCCGGACCGCTGCCGAACCTGCCCGGCTGGAGCCTGTCGCCGCGCCCGGCGTACGCCGGATGACAGGAGGGGTCCCGTCCGGTCGGGGTGATCGGACGGGGCCCCGTCACCCGGGTCCCACGCAGGTGGAAGCTAGAGCAGGCGCCGGATGTCGCCGTAGGCCCGGTAGAACCCGCCCCGGCCGGAGGAGCGCACGCCCTCGACGAGATAACGGGCGCCCGCCTCGCGCACGTTCTTGGGGAACTGCACGTTCCACCCGGAGTCGTAGCCCTCGCTGACCACCCGGACCCGCAGGCGCCCGCCGTCCTGGAAGCACTCCACGACGACCCCGCCGTCCGCCTGCGTCTCCGGCGAGACGATCTCCACCGTCGCGGCCGGCTCCACCGCGGCCAGCCCCGCGGCGGCCTTGACGTCCACCGGCTCGGGAACGGTGCCCTCCTGCGCCGCCCTGATCGCCGTCTCGGTGGCGTCGATGCAGGCCAGGGTGCCGTCGGTGGTGACGATGTAGAGGCGGTCGTCGAGGTACTGCATGGAGAAGGCCGAGCCGCAGCCGGTGCCGAGCTTCCACAGGCGCGTGCCGTCGGCGGCGAAGCAGTAGATGGAGGAGTGGTTGTCCCCGGCGAAGACGTAACGGCCGTCCGGGGCGGTGGCGCAGGAGAAGACGGTGGCGTCGCAGCGGTAGACCGCCTCGGTGAGGCCGTCGGACTTGCGCAGCCGGTGCACGGTGCCGCGCGAGGTGCCCGCGTAGACCGAGCCGGCCTCCTGCCAGCCGAACAGCACCGCGCCCTGGACCCCGGTCTGCCAGACGGGGGCGCCGTCGGCGGCGTCGTAGCGGGCCACCCCCGAGGAGTGGCCGTGGTAGACGGCCTCGTCGTCGCAGCGGACCATCCAGGCGGAGTCGCCCTGGCCGGTGCGCGCCCACTGGAACTCGTCCTCGTGGTCGATGGTGGTGATCCGCCCCGCCCGGTCGGAGACGCCGAGCACGCCGTCGTGGATGTCGAGCCAGTAGATGTCGACGTCCTCGGCGATCTCGTAGGCGACCCGGGGGACCTTCCCGCTGAGGTCGTAGACCTTGCCGTCGTCGGCGCCGGCGTAGATCCAGAAGTCGTCGGCGACGATGCACTTGACGCCGTCGGGCAGCCGGAAGCGGCCGGTCACCGTGCCGTCGTGGGTGACGGTGTAGACGTCGCCCCGCTGGTTGCCCACCCAGCAGCGCTCGGCGTCGACGAAGATGCCGAACGCCGCCGCGCCGCTGGCGAAGCGCCACAGCACGGGCGCCTGGCGGGCGGTGGAACGGGAGCTGACGATGCTGCGCCGGGTGACCGGCCGGGCCTGCCGTACACCCCGGACCGCGCTCTCGTACCCCTTGCGGACCTTCTCCCCGACCTTCTTGGCCGCGGCGGCCGCGGCCTTCTCCCGGGTGGCGAAGGAGGAGGTCTTGGTCTGCCCGGACTCCCCGATCCGGCCGTAGGTGATCGTCACCTCTGTCCCGTCGAGCACGACCTCGTAGAACTTGTGCGAGCCGCCGCCGTCCTCGGACAGCTCCAGGTACGTGCTCTGCGCCGCCATCTTCCGCCTCTTCCCTTGATCGGTTTTCGGGGGAGCGTACGGCAGTCGGGCGACAAATCGCGATATGCCGTCATATGTCGTGGAAGTAGCGTCATCCCGTGACGGTACGGGGCCTACCGCCGAGGTAGGGTCGCCGGATCACCGTCCCGGCATGACGCGGCACACCCCCTCCGGAGGCCACAGTCGTCCCCATGAAACGACGTCTTCGCATCACAGTGTTAACGGCCGTCCTCGCCGCGATCGCGATCACGGCTCCGGCGCACGCCGGAGCCGCGGCGGGCGGCACCGTCGACATCACCGTGACCCCCTCGGGATTCACCGCGCCGGAGACCGTCCGCGCCGGGACCCTCACCCTCACCGTGCGCTCGCAGGACCCGCAGGGCGCCTGGGTCGGGCTGGTACGGCTGCGCCCGGGAGTCCGGCTCGAGCGGTACCTGCGCCATCTCAAGCAGGCGATGGACGACGACCCGCGCACCTCGGTGGCCGGCGGCCGGGCGGTCTCCGAGGACGTCGTCATGTTGGGCGGAGCGGCCGCCGGGCACGTCCCCGCGACGGTGACCACGGTCGTCACGCCCGGCGAATACCATCTGGTCGACTTCCGCGACGTCCAGGAGCCGGACTTCGCCGGGCGCGTCCGGCCGCTGCGGGTCACCGGGCCCGCCGGGTCGCCGCGGTCGTCCTCGCCGTCCCCGTCGCCGCAGCCGTCCTCGTTGCCGCAGCCGTCCCCGGCACCGGCGGTGATCACGGCGACGGACTCCGGCTTCGTGACGCCCCGCCGGCTCACCTCGGGGTCACCGGTACTGGTGGTGAACAGGTCGAGCCAGTTCAACGAGGCCATGCTGATGCCGGTGCGCCCCGGCACGACCACGGCCGACCTGGACGCGTTCTTCTCCGGGACCGGCGGCTACCCGTTCACCGCGGGACCGACCGGGGTGGTGCCGATGTCGCCCTCGCGCGCCGCGCTTCTGACCGCCGCGCTGCCTCCCGGTGAGTACGCGCTGGTCACCTGGGTCCGGAACCTGCGCACCGGCCGGATGCTGGCGCAGGAGGGCATGCGCGAACTGGTGGACATCACTCCCGCCGACGGTTCGACCCCGTGATGGAGGCCCGGTTGTCCCGGATCATGTCAGTGCCCGTACCACGCGTCCCCGCCGCCGACGTCGCGATCGGTGCGGGCGTGGCCGTACTCGTGCTGGCCGCCGGGGTGACCGGGCTCGGTCCGCTCGGCCCGGCCGGACCGCTGGACGCCGGCGCGGTCGTGCTGGCCGGGGCGCTCGCCGCGGTGCTGGCCGTACGGCGCAGCGCGCCCTTGCCGGTGCTGCTGGCCGCCAACGCGATCACCGCGGCGTGGTACTTCCTCGACTATCCCGGCCGCCTGGCCACACTCGCGGCGTTGATCGCCTGCTACACGCTGGCGGCCGAACGCGGCCGGTGGTGGGGCGCGGCGGGCTGGGCGATCACCGCGGCGGTGTCGACGGTCGTGGTGCACACGGCCTTCGACGCGCGGTGGTTCGACGACCGGGCGGTCAACGCCCTGTCCCTGGAGCTGGCCGCCGTCGCCCTCGGCGCGTCGGTGCACTATCACCGGGCGGCGGCGGCCGGCGCCCGCGAGCGGGCCGAGCAGGCCGCCGAGGCCCGCGCCGAACAGGCCCGCGCACGCGCGGCCGAGCAGCGGCTCGAGATCGCCCGCGAACTGCACGACGTCCTCGGCCACACCATGGCCACGATCAGCGTGCAGGCCGGGGTGGCGGCGCATCTGATGGAGCGCCGCCCCGACCAGGTGGCGCACGCGCTGAGCACCATCAAGACGATCAGCGACGAGGGCCTGGCCGAGGTGCAGGTCCTGCTCGGGGCGCTGCGCGTCGACGAGGCGACGCCGTCGCACGGCGGTCTGGCCCACATGGACAGGCTGCTGGACGTCACCCGGGCGACCGGCACGCCGGTGGAGCTGACCGTCCGGGGTGAGCGCAGGCCGTTGCCCGCGCCGGTCGACCTGGCCGCCTTCCGGATCGTGCAGGAGTCGCTCACCAACGTGCGCAGACACGCACGCGCCGCCTGCGTCCAGGTGAGGCTCGGCTACGGTGAGGACGTGCTGGAGATCGTGGTGCGCAACGACGGCGCGGCCGGCGCCGTACCGCCGGGGCCGGCCGGCGGCAACGGGATCGGCGGCATGCGCGCCCGGGCGGCCGCCCTGGGCGGGACGCTGAGCGCGGCTCCGGGTCCGGAGGGGACGTTCGAGGTGCGGTGCTCGCTGCCCGCCGGAGAGAGTTCCTTCGGCAGTTCCTTCGGCGGGGGCTCCTGATGTCCCGGCCGATCCGCGTGCTCATCGCCGACGACCAGTCGCTCGTGCGGGCGGGGTTCCGGATGCTCATCGACTCCGAGCCGGACATGGAGGTGGTCGGTGAGGCCTCCGACGGGGCGGCCGCCGCGGAGCTGGCCCGCGACACCCGGCCGGACGTGGTCCTCATGGACATCCAGATGCCCGGCGTCGACGGCCTGGAGGGCATCCGCCGGATCGTGGCGGAGGCCGATCTGGAGACCGTGCGGATCCTGATCCTGACCACCTTCGACGACGACGCCTACGCGATCGAGGGCATCAACGCCGGCGCCGCCGGGTTCCTGTTGAAGACCACCGACCCGGCCCAGCTGCTGCACGGGATCCGGGTGGTCGCCGGAGGGGAGGAGCTGCTCGCGTCCGGCCTGGCACGCAGGCTGATCGCCAGATTCGCCCTCCCGTCGGGCGCCGCCGGCGACGCCGTGTTCGACCGGCTCACCGCCCGCGAGCGCGAGGTGGTGGAGCTGGTCGCGCAGGGCCTGGACAACGAGGAGATCTCCCGGCGGCTGCACATCAGCATGGCGACCACCAAGACGCACGTGAGCCGGGCGCTCGCCAAACTCGACGCCCGGGACCGCGCCCAGCTCGTCTCGCTCGCCTACCGGCACGGCCTGGTCCGGCCGCCCCGGGCGAACTGACCCCTTCCCGTCGCCCTCAGTAGGGCAGGTAGTAGCTGAGCACGTCGGCGGTGAGCGGCGGGAAGAGCGCCTCGAACAGCTCGGTGTCGGGCCCCGGGTAGACGTCCGGCCGGATCCGGGTCAGCCCGGCGATCCCGTGCGGGCCGAACAGCAGGGCGGGCAGATAGTCGGGGGCCACCCCGGCGCCGCCCTCGGCCCCGGGGCCCTGCATCGGGCCGCCGGCGGTGACCGGGCCCAGGCCGTCGGCGGTGATCGGGATCCGGTAGTGCGCGCCGAAGGTGGAGACGACGACGTCGCGGCCGGCGCGGTCGATCCCGGCCGAGACCAGGCGGCGCCACAGCACCGGGCGCAGCCGCTCCAGCAGCGCCACCGGGTCCGGGACGCGGAGGTAGTACTGCTCCGCCTGCGTCCGCGGCTCGGCGGGGACGAACTCCCGCCACGCCGCCGCGGTCACCGTGCCCGCTCGCTCGACGACCCGGATCTCCTCACCGGGCGCCAGGGCCGCGACGCCGCGCAGCAGTTCACGCGCCGCCGCCTCGTCACGCGCGGCGGCCTCGGCCAGCAGGATTCCGTCGTCCGGGGGAGTGGTGCGCCCGGTGGCGACGACCTCGCCGCCGCGCTCCACCACCCAGCTGCTGCTCGCCTCGTGGGCCAGCAGCCACCGCAGGCACGCCGCCGAGTGCGGCACGGCCACGTCGAAGCGGCTCTGCGCCGCGTCCTGCAGCGCGGCCATCGCCGGCAGGTCCGAGGACCGGGCGGCCCGCAGCGCCGGGGTCCCGTCGCCGTCCGGTACGGCGCGCACGACCGGCGCGGGCGGGATGTCGACGGCGTAGCTGTAGCCGAACAGCCGGTAGAAGTATGGAATCCCGATCATCACCTGCATGACGTGGCCCCGGGCGGTGGAGCGGTCGTGGGCCCATCGCATGAGCGCCCGCACGAGCCCGCGCCGTTCGTACTCGCGGTCCGTGGCGACCAGCTCGACCTGGCCGGCGGGGAGCCGTACGCCGCAGATGCGCACTTCCTCGTCCAGGAGCGTCGCGGTGGAGACGACGCGGTCGCCGTCGACCACCACGGCGCAGGACGACCAGCCGGCGTCGGGGTCCGTGACGACCAGCCGGTGGTCGAGGGCGTCGACGGGCTCACCCCGCTCGGCCAGGAGCGCACCGATCTGTTCGAGGTCCGCCGGTCGCGCCTGCCTCAGGACGAGGCCGTCGGTCAGCGGGACGGACGGGGAAACGGCGGTCTCGGTCACAGCAGGGACTATCGCAGCCCCTGCCGTGACCGTCCATCGATTTTCCGCCGGCGGGAGCGGCCGGGCCGGTGGCGGAGATCAGTACCGGAAGGAGGCGACGATCTCCTGCAGGGCGCCGGACATGCCGGCCAGTTCGGTCGAGGCCCGCCGGGTGGCGTCGGCCTCGCCGGTGGTGGCGGAGGCCGTGTGCGCCACGTCGGCGATGGAACCGGCGATCCGCTGGGATCCGCCGGCCAGTTCGGCGACGCTGCGGTTGATCTCCTTGCTGGTGGCCGACTGCTCCTCCACCGCGGCGGCGATGGTCGACTGGATCTCCGACACGCGCTCCACGACCCGGGAGATCTCGGTGATCGCCTGGGTCGCCCGGCCGGTCTCGTCCTGGATGGAAGCGATCTTGGAGATGATGTCCTCGGAGGCGCGGGCCGTCTCCTGGGCCAGATCCTTGACCTCGCCCGCGACGACCGCGAAGCCCTTGCCCGCCTCGCCGGCGCGGGCGGCCTCGATGGTGGCGTTGAGCGCCAGCAGGTTGGTCTGCTCGGCGATCGAGGTGATCGTCTTGACGATCTGGCCGATCTCCGCGCTGGCCTCGGACAGGTGCCCGACCGTGCGGGAGGTGGTCCGGGCGCTGGTGACGGCCTCGGCCGCCACGGTCGCCGCCGCGGAGGTGCCGCGGGCGATCTCGTCGATGGCGGCGTTCATCTCCTCGGCCGCCGCGGCCAGGGTGGTGACGTGGCTGGAGACCTCGGCGGCCGACTGCGACACCTCCGCGGCCTTGCCGCTGGTGCCGGCCGCCTGGGTGTCCAGGCGCTGCGCGAGCGAGGACAGCTGCCGGCCGGCGGCGGTGAGGGTCTCGGTGCGCTCGCCGACGCCGGTCAGCGCCTCGCGCATCGCCCCGCCGGCCTGGTTGAAGGCCCTGGCCATCTCCGCGATCTCGTCGTTTCCGTCCTCCGGCAGGGTGTGCGACAGATCGCGCCGGGCCAGGGTGCGCAGCCCGTCGGCGACCTGCTGCGCCGGGCGCACCACACTGGCGGTGATGAGGAAGGTCAGCCCGACGGCGACGACCAGCGCCAGGCCCACACCGATCAGCAGGAGCGTGCGCGTCCGTTCCGCGGCGTCCTCGGCCTCGGCGTGGGCCGCGTCGGCGCGGGTCTTCACCGAGTCGATGAGCTTGGTCGTCGACTCCATGATGTCGTAGTAGGCGTTGTAGCCGGGGCCGATGATGAGGGCGTTGCCCTCCTTGGTCCCCGCGGCGCTGTCCTTGCGGAACAGCGCCACGACCTGGGCGTCGTAGTCGAGGAAGGTGCGGAAGCTGGAAGCGATCTTCTCGAACAGCGCCTTCTCGCCCGGCGACAGATAGCCGGTGTGCACGGCCGCCAGGTCCTTCTCCAGCGCCGCGGCCGAGTCCAGGAAGCCCTTGCGGTTGGGTGAGTCGTCCGCGGTCGCGGCCGTGCCCCCGATGAAGGGCACGTCCCAGGCGTAGGCGACCTGCCATCCGCTGACGTCGGCGTCGCGGAACTTCAGCTCCATCACCTCACGGGTGAGGACCTGCATCTCACCCACCCGCTCGGTCAGCCGGCGCTGGGTGTCGGACTGGCTGATCCCGATCGCGGCCATGCCCGACAGCAGGACGCACAGGACCGCGAAAGCGGCCAGGAGCCGGGTGCGGAGGCGCACTGCGCGCAACAGGGAGATCATGACAGGCCTTTCGTGAGACGGTGACGCCCCTCACATCGGCGGCCCGCGGCGCGACCGGAGAAGACCGAATTCCGCTCGGGGTCCTCTCCGGTAAAACTTCGGCCAAGGGCCCGGCCGGCCTACCGCTTGGGCTCGTAGACGAGCACGACGATGCCGGAGGCGAACGGCACCGACCTCACCAGCCGCAGGTGGGTCGTGTCGATCCCCTCGAACAGGCGCCTGCCGCCACCGGCGACGACGGGGAACATCCAGAAGTGGTACTCGTCCACCAGAGTGTTCTCCAGAAGCGTCCTGTCGAGTTCGCCGGTGCCGTACTTCAGGGCGTCGCACTCGGAGAACAGGGCGCCGGCGTACCCCGCGTGCTCCTCGTCCCAGTACGGCGAGCCCCACTGCTCCGGGGAGTCGATGACCCCGTCCAGCGTCACGAACGTCGACTCGATGAGCTTGCGCATGGTTCCTCCCTCTCGTCCCGGCGAAAGGGGGCCCGGGTGGAAAAGGGCCGGGCGGAACAGAATAAAATTCGATAAAGTCGCGGACATGGCGCAGGGAACGGACATCCTTGACGATCTCGTCGCCGAGTACCGGCAGCTCGACGCCGTGCTGGCGACCCTGACCCCGCAGATGTGGGCGCGCCCGTCCGCCGCGAGCGGATGGAGCGTCCGCGACGTGGTCCTGCACCTGGCGCAGACCGAAGAGTTCGTCCTCGCGTCCATCGCCGGGGACCGTGGAGACCCTGGAGACCGCAGCGCCGCCGGAGAACACGGCGCAGCCGGAGACCGTGGCGCCTTCACCCGGCCGGGCGGCGTCTCGATGGACGAGCTCGCCGACCAGTGGGTCGCCCGGGAGCGCGACACCCCGTCCGACCTGGTCTTCGAGCGCTGGCGCAAGGCCGCCGCCGCGACCCCCGCGGCCCTGGCCGGCTGCGCGCCAGGCGACCGGCTGCCGTGGGCCACCGTCCCGCTGTCCCCGCGCACCCTCGCCACGACCAGGCTGGCCGAGCACTGGGCCCACGCCCTGGACATCACCGTCCCGCTCGGCATCGACTATCCCGACACCGCGCGGCTGTGGCACATCGCCCGGCTGGCGCAGCGCACCCTGCCCTACGCGTTCGCGGTGGCCGGGCAGGAGGGCGGCCCGGTGCGGTGCGAGCTCACCGGCCCCGACGGGGACCTGTGGCGCTTCGGCGACCCGGACGCCCCCTCCGTGATCAGCGGGTCCGCGGCCGAGTTCTGCCGGGTCGGCGCGCGCAGGCTGGCGCCGCGGGACACCGGCCTGCGGGCCGGCGGACCCCACGCGGCCGCCGCACTGCGGATCCTGCGCAACTACGCGGCCTGAGCCCCGTTCCTCACCCCGGCCGCGCCGGGGTGAGGTGCTTCAGGCGGCGCCGTTACATGACGGGGCGCTATCGTGATGCGCATGGAGTGCTTCGCCGCCTGGCGCATCCGCCACTGAGGGCCGGCTCGCCGCCGACATCAGGCCGTGAGCGGGCCGACCGACGCCCTTTTCCGTTCGGTTTCAAGCCCTCAGTCTGAAAGGCGCACTTCCATGCTCATCCGCTCATTCGTTCAGCACGACCTGGCGCGGCTCATCGAACTGACCATCGAGACGTTCGGGCCGTTCTACGAGGACCACTTCCGCCCCCTGGTGGGCGAGGTCGTCTTCGCCAACCAGCACGGCCACTGGCGCGACGACTACCGCGAGCAGGTCGCCGAGCTCCACGACCCGGGTCACCACAAGTACCTCGCGGTCGCCGAGATCGACGGCGCCATCGCCGGGTACGTGGCCTGGAACGTCGACCCGGACCGCAAGAACGGAGCCGTCACGCACCTCGCCGTCTCCGCACAGCACCGCCGGCACCACACGGGCACCGCGCTGTGCGAGCACGCGTTCGGTGAGATGCGGGTCCTCGGAGCCGAGGTGGCCGAGATCGGCACCGGGGGCGACCCCTTCCACGCACCCGCCAGGGCTCTCTACGAGAGGCTCGGGTGCACCATGCTCCCGATCGCCGTCTACTACAAGACGCTCTGACCGGACTCCTCCGGGACGGGCCCGCACCGCCCGTCCCGGAGGAGGCGGGCGTCTGCCGCGCCGACGTGGCCCGCTGCACGCTCCATGCCCCCGGCCGTCCCGGGCCGTACGCGGAACCTGGAGCGATTCAGATCGCGGCCAGGTCCGCGGTGACGTTCGCGGCCGGGGCGGGCCGTACCCGGGTCCAGGAGGTTCCGGCCCACAGGTGCAGGGTCTCGGCGTCCCCCCGCGCCGCCGCGGCGCGGCGCAGCGGCGCCGTCAGGTGGTGCACCTGCGGGTAGGCCGCGGGGGCCAGGCCGGAGTACTCCGTCATGAACCGGTTGACCAGGCCGCGCGCGGGACGTCCGGTGAAGGCCCTGGTCATGCCGGTCCGGGTGAAGCGCGGATCGGTCAGCGCCGCGCGGTGGACCGCACCGGTGCCGCTCTCCGGGCACAGCAGGAAGGCGGTGCCCGCCGCCGCCGCGACGGCCCCCGCCGACAGGACCAGGGAGACGTCGGAGGCCGAGGCGATGCCGCCGGCCGCGACGAGGGGGAGCCGGGACACCTCGCGTATCCGGGACAGCAGGGGATCCAGGTCCGTCGCCTCGTCGTCGGTGTTGGTGAACGAGCCCCGGTGCCCGCCCGCCTCCCGCCCCTGCACCCACAGCGCGTCGGCGGCCGCGGCCAGCCGGGCCTCGGCCGGCGAGGTCACCGTGACCACCACGGCGGCGCCCCTGCTCCGCAACGCCCGGATGAGCGCCTCCTCCGGGCAGCCGAAGGTGAAGCTCACCACCGCGGGCGGGTCGGTGAGCAGGTCCTCGACCTTGGCCGCGAAGTCGTCGTCACCGCCGTGCGGAACCCCCGGCTCGACGCCGAGCCGCCGCGCCTCCGCTTCGACGACCCGCGCGTAGGCGTCGAGCTCGGCCGGATCGGCCTCGTCCGCGGTGGGCATGAACACGTTCACCCCGAAGGGACGGGACGTGAGCTCGCGCGTCCGCTCGATCTCCTGTCGCATCCGCGCGGCCGTCTTGTATCCGGCGGCGAGGAATCCCAGTCCTCCGGCGCCTGACACGGAGGCGGCCAGTTCGGGGGTGGACGCCCCGCCGGCCATCGGCGCCTGGATGACCGGCAGGCCGGGCAGCCACGGTATCGGGTCGGGCATCGCTCGCTCCTGTCCTCGGCCGGGGACGGGGCCCGGCTGCCGGGCCGTACCTTGGGAACCTACGCGCTCGGTGTGGTCTGTGGGAGTATGTCCGGTAAGGCGACGGCGGAACGAGGAAGCCGGTGTGAATCCGGCGCGGTCCCGCCACTGTGATCGGCGAGCGGACCAGCGAACGAGGCCACTGCCCGGGTACGGGCGGGAAGGCCGCAGGCGAGCGATGACCCGGAAGCCAGGAGACTCACGCGGTCGCCTCCTCAGCAGAATTGGGGCGGATCTCCCCATGAGAGGACGGTGGCCACTGTGCCGCAGGACCGGCGTGCCGGCTTTCCCGCTGCCCGTACGGCGGGCGGCCCTCCCGGCATATCCGTCGCCCGGGCGGTCGCCGACGTCTCGTCGATCGGCGGCTACTTCCACCTCGGCATCGAGTCGCCTTCCGGCAGCGGGCCGCCCTCAGGAGCGGGGCCGTCCTCAGGAGCGGGGCCGTCCTCCGAGGCCGGAGCGGCGGGTGGCGGCTGGCGTCCCCTGGCCGACCTGCTCACCGGCCCGGCCGTGCTGGAGGACATGATCATCGATGTGGCCGCCAGGCTGGGCACCGACCAGATCCGCGTGGCCGCCTCCATCTGCTTCCAGGGGCTCGCCGCCCGCCTGTGGTCGCCCGCCGTCGGCGCCGTGGTGACCCACGGCCTGCTCGTCGGCGTGGATCCGGAGTCCGTGCACTGGCGGGCGGCCGCCGGCGGACCGCTGCCGTTGCGCCTGTCCCGCCCGGCCGGGCGGTGGCTCCCGGACCCCGCCTCGGCCGCCGGGCCGCTGTACCGCACGGTGGTCACCGGGCTGCTCGAACCGCTCGCCGGCACCGTCCGGCGGGTCGTGAAGATCGCTCCCGGCCTGCTGTGGGGCAACGCGGCCTCCGCCCTGGTGGGCGCCGCCGGCGTCCTGGCCCTCCAACGGCCCGGGACGGCCGTCGCCGCCGCGGCACTGGCCCGTGACCTGCTCGGACGGGGACCGCTGCGCGGGACCGGCGACCCTGCCGAGCCCGCTCCGGGCCGGCTGCTCTTCGTCCGGCGCAGCTGCTGCCTGTACTACCGCCTGCCCGGCGGCGGCATGTGCGGCGACTGCGCGTTGCTCGACCCCGCCAGACGGCGCGCGCAGCGGGTGCGCGCCGTGAACGACTCCCGAGGAGCCTGATGAGCCACACCCTCACCCGGGGCCCGGCCCCGCTGAAGCGCGCCGCCGGCCGGGCCGTACCCGCATGAGCAGGATCACCGTCTGCCGCGGCTGCTGCTGCGGCAGCTCCCGTACGGTGCCCGGCCTCGATCACGACGGGCAGCTCCACCGCCTGTCGCAGGTCGCCGAGACGCGGGTGACCGACTGCCTGAAGGTGTGCGAGCGGGCCAACGTCGTCGTCGTGCAGCCCTCACCGGCCGGACGCGCCGCCGGCGGCCGGCCGGTCTGGCTGGGCCTGGTCAACCATCCGGACGCCGCCGACGACATCGCGGCCTGGATCGGCGCCGGCGGTCCCGGTCTCGCGCCGATCCCCGAGATCCTCACCCTTTACGCCTTCACGCCGGCTCCCGCGGCGCGACAGCGGCAGCTCAGGCGGTCAGGAGGGTCCGGGAGGGCGGGGTAGGTTGACGTCGGCCTCGGCGGCGAGCTGGTCCTCCACCACCGCGCACCAGCGGTGCCACTGCTCCAGCCGGTGGTGCTCGTCCACATCGCCGGCACCGGCCTGACCGAGTCTGCGATGGGCGTCGGCGGCGCGTTCATGGGCCTCCACCAGTGCGTGGTGACCATGACGGGCCAGGGCCTCGGCCATGGCGCTGCCCATGGCCATCTCGTTCGGAGTCCGGTTACAGCGCTGCTCGGAAGACGAAGCGCCGGTCTCGAAGTGATCTGCGGTGTCGTCCATGCATGCCCATCTGCCCAAAGTGATGCAGATATAGCACGAGTCAAAGTGATTTAGACCGGACCCAGGGCCCCGGCCGGACCCCGGCGGACGGGTGACGCGCCGCCCGCCGGAGCCCGGCCTGGGGAGAGGCGTCAGCCGCCGATCTTGCCCACTCCGGCGCCCGCGGTGACGATCGCCTTCACGGAGGCCGGATCGTCGAGGGTGTAGGAGTAGTAGGCCGAGGCCTCCTGCACGCTGCCGCTGCAGTCGGGTGCGCCCGAGTCCTCGACGAACACGTTGTCGCGCGCGACGCACCTGCCGGCCGGACCGGCGTAGGAGTTCGTCACCGGTTCCTCGACCCGCTCGAAGTAGTTGCCCTCGACCAGGCAGCCGGCGTTGGCCTGGCAGGCCACTCCGGTGTCGGTGTTGTAGACGTAGTAGTTGTTGAACACGTGCACCGGCTCGCCGAACCGCACGCGCGGATTGCGCTGCGGGGTGCGGTCGAACCAGTTGTGGTGGTAGGTGACCTTCAACCGGCCGGTGTCCTGTACGGCGTTGCCGTCGTCATGTCCGAGCAGCATGTTCTTGGTGTGGTCGTGCGTGCGGTTCCACGACACGGTGACGTACGACGAGCCGCGTTTGATGTCCACCAGGCCGTCGTAGCCGCAGCACAGGTCGTTGTGGTCGATCCAGACGTGGTGGGAGAACATCTGCACGTTGATCGCGTCGTCGGTGGCGCCGCGGAAGGTCAGGTTGCGGATGATGACGTTGTGCACCGCGTCGGCGGGCGGTGAGGTGACCGCGTTGTCGGCCGGCAGGCCGATGTTGAACCCGCCGCCGCTGATGCCCGCGCCGGATCCGATGCCCACGATGGTCTTGTCCGAGGTGACGTTGTGCATCCCCGCCGGGACCGTGATCGTCCCGCGCACGCAGATGTTCAGGGGACCGCTCTGTCCGATCGCGGAGATCAGCTCTCCGGCCGTGTCGACCTCGACGGTCGGCCCGCCCGCGCCCCCCGTGGTGCCGTTCTGGCCCCAGGCGTTCACCGAGGCGAAGCCGCGGGGCGAGCCGGAGGTGTCACAGGAGCCCGGGGGCACCGTGACCGTGGGGGTGACGGTGGGGGAGGGCGGCGGCCCGGTCGGCCCGGCGACGTCGGTGACCAGCACGTCGTCGAAGGAGGCGCTCGCGTAGTAACCGGTCAGGCCCGCCCTGCCGGAGGCGATGGAGGTGTCCGTGGCCGAGACCACCTCCGCGCCGCCGACGAAGCCGCGCAACGTCGTGCCGAAGGCCTCCAGCCTGAGGGTGTACCACGTGCCCGCGGTCACCGTCGCCGGTGCCGAGTCGAGGATCACCGGGGCGCCGCCGGTCCGCTTGCCCAGGACGACCGAGCCCGCGTTGCTCAGCCCGAGGAAGTAGTAGCTGCTGGTGCTCTGCGCCCTGGCCGCCACCGCGACGTGCCGGCCGGTGCCGTTGAAGGCGATCGGCTTCACCCGTGCCTGCACCGCCTGGTTCGCCCAGCCGGCGCCGGCCACGGCCCGGGCGTCCGCGCTGGTGCCGGACTGCCGGTAGGCCCGGGAGCCGTCGGTGACCACGGACCAGCTGCCGCCGGACCTGGACCAGCCGCCGGCGTCGCCGTCCTCGAAGTCGTCGCCGAACAGCGTGGCGGCGAACGCGCTGGGCACCGAGGCCAGCGTCAGCGCCGCGAACAGCATGGCCGCGACGGCCGCCGTGAACGCGGCGAGCAGCGCGACGGCTCCGCGCTCTCTCCTTCTTCGCACTGTGGAACCTCCCGTTCCGCCGGTGCGTGCGGCCGTGCGCGAGCCCGGCCGGACGCTCTGGTACGAAGTCAGGGAAAGCGCTGTCCGGGTCTTCCGCACTTGTACGCCTCCGGGCGGGTCGGGTCAAGAACTCCGTTCGCGGCCATATGTCTGCCTGGTCGGCGGAGCCGGTGTCCTCGCAGGTGGTGGGGGCGGTGAATGGCCGGGCAAGCGGCGGCGGGGAAGAGCGGCGCCGTCTCCCCGGTACGGCAGCGGGGATTTTTCCGGCGACTTCACCGTTGACTGGGGTGAGTTGTTAAAGTACGTTCGCGCTAGTCAAGGAAAGCGCTTTCCTTTCTTCTCCCGATGAGAAGGATGGTGCCCCGCCGCCGTCGCCGTGTCCGGTGACCGCGGCCAGCCGTGGGTCGAACAGCCATGGACCCCGCGCGTCGTGGGCCGGACCGCCATGGAACGGCCGCGTCGCGTACGGCGAGTGCCCAGAAAGCAGAGCGATCCATGACATCCAGACCATCCGTTTTCGCACCGGCGGGCCGAACGGGTCCTGCGGCCGTCTCCGGACAAGGCCCGGCCGACCCGGTGGCCGTTCCCGCGAACGTTCCCGCACCGGGAGACCCGGCCGGTTCCGCGGCCTTTCCCCTGCCGGGAAGTTCAGCGGGTCTCGCGGCGCCCCGGCTCCCGTACCGCCATCGGCTGGCGGTGACGCTCGCCGGTGGCGTGGCCGCCCTGGTCGCGCTCCTCGCCGGGGCCGCAGTCCCCGCCGCCCGCGCCGCCGTACACGAGGCCCCCGCCGCTCAGGCCCCCGCCGCTCAGGCCTCCGCGGCGGTACGGGCCGCCGCCGCGGCTCACGTCTCGGCCGACGGCCCCGTCGGCTTCGCCACCGTCGACGCCCTCGGCCGGAACGGCACCACCGGCGGCGCCGGCGGTCCCGTCGTGACCGTCACCACGGCGGCCCAGCTGGAGGACTACGTGGGGCGGCGCGGGCCGTACATCATCCGGGTCTCCGGGCGGATCGCGATCGACGACATGATCACCGTGGTCGCCGACAAGAGCGTCCTCGGGGTGGGCTCCACCGCGGAGATCACCGGCGGCGGCCTCCAGCTCGGCTCGACGACCCGGCCGGGCAACAACGTGATCATCCGGAACATCAGGTTCACCGGCGCCTCGGACGACTCCGTCAGCGTCACCAACAAGGCGCACCACGTGTGGATCGACCACAACGACTTCTCCGGCGGCTACGACGGCCTGCTCGACATCAAGCGGGAGTCGGACTTCGTGACGGTCTCGTGGAACCGCTTCCACCACCACAGCAAGACGCTGCTGCTCGGCCACTCCGACAACTACACCGCCGACGTCGGCAAGCTCCGGGTGACCTACCACCACAACTTCTTCGACGGCACCGACCAGCGTCACCCCCGGGTGCGCTTCGCCGAGCCGGTGCACGTCCTCAACAACTACTACCGGAACAACGCCCTGTACGGCGTGGCCTCGACGGAGAACGCCGGCGTGCTGATGGAGGGCAACTACTTCGAGAACGTCGCCCACCCCGTCTACGTCGGCTACGACAAGAGCGGCCCCGGCCGGGTCGTCGAGCGGAACAACCGCTACGTGAACTCCGGCACGCCCCAGACGGCTGGCACGGTCGTCGAACCGCGCACCTACTACGCCTACACCGTCGACGACCCCGGCAGCGTCCCGGCGATCGTCACCGCCGGAGCGGGCGTCGGCAAGATCGGCCTCTGACCCCGCCCCTCGCGAGATCGGCTTCCGGCCCCCTCCTCGGCGAGATCACTCCTCACCGAGGAGGGGGCGTCCCCACCCGAAAGGCAGGCCCATGCCCCGGACCGTCCCCGTCCGAACGACCCGCCGCACCATCCGTCCGCCCGACAGCACCATCCGTCCGGCCGACAGCACCGTCCGCCCGCCCGGCCGCGCCGTTCGGCCGCCCGACAGCATCACCCGTCCGACCGGCCGTACCGTCCGGGCGGCGCGCCGCTGTACCGTGCTCGGCGCCGTCGCGGCCGTCCTCGCCGCGCTGCTCATCCCGGGCGGCGTCCCGGCCCCCGCACTCGCCGGCGCCTCCTCACCGGCCGCCGCGACGGCCCTGGCCGAAGGACCCGTCGGCTTCGCCTCCGTCAACGCCCTCGGTCACAACGGCACCACCGGGGGCGCCGGCGGGCGTACGGTCACCGTCACCACCGCCGAGGAGTTCCTGGAGTACATCGACAGCAAGGAGACCCTCGTCATCCGGGTGGCGGGCACCATCGCCATCACCAGCAAGCAGGGCGTGCGGCCCAACAAGACCATCATCGGCGTCGGCACCTCCGGCCACATCACCGGCGGCGGCCTGGACTTCTACCGCTCCTACAACGTGATCGTGCGCAACCTCCGCTTCACCGGAGCCGAGGACGACGCCGTCAACGTCGGCCGCGAGTCACACCACGTCTGGATCGACCACAACACCTTCTCCGGCGCGGTCGACGGCTCCATCGACGTGGTGCGCGGCGCCGACTACGTCACCGTGTCGTGGAACCACTTCGACCACTCCGACAAGAGCATGCTGATCAGCCACTCCGACGGCGCCGCGGGCACCGACGTCGGGCGGCTCAAGGTGACCATCCACCACAACTTCTTCGACAACAGCCGCCAGCGCCATCCCCGCGTCCGGTTCGGCGAGCCGGTCCACGTCTTCAACAACTACTTCCTGGGCAACGAGCTGTACGGCGTGGCCTCGACGGAGAACGCCGGCGTGCTGGTGGAGGGCAACTTCTTCCAGAACGTCCCCCACCCGCTCTTCTCGGCGAGCGGCTACGCCGACAGCGGGCCCGGCCGGGCCGTACAGCGCAACAACGTCTTCGTGAACTCGGGCGTCCCCGAGACGGCGGGCAGCGTCGTCGAGCCGCGCACCTACTACTCGTACACGGTCGACGACCCGGCGGGCGTGCCGTCGGCGGTGCGGGCCGGCGCCGGCGTCGGCGCGCAGTGGGGCACCCTCTGACCCGGCTCACCGGTCACCGTTCCCCGGGTGAGACCGGGTGGGGGCGATGAGAGCGGGTGAGATCCGCCGCCGGCGGCCGGTTCGCAGGGGTGTCCGGTCACCGGCGGTCACACGGTGCGCAGGAAGTCCTCGAGGATGTCGTCGAAGACGTCCGGGCGCTCCATATTGGGATAGTGGGCGGTTCCCTCGATCGAGGTCACCCGGCCGCCGGCGACGGTGCGGGCCAGGCGTTCGGCCATGCCGATGTGGTCGGGGGAGTCGAGGGCGCCGTTGACGGCCAGCACGGGAACGCCGATCTCGGCGGCGCGCTCCCAGGTGTCGCGCACCGGGACGATCGGGTCGGCCTCGCCGGCGCCGTGCTTGGACATGGTGGCCCTGGCCATCCGGCGCAGGCGGGCGGCGACCTCGGGATCGAGATCGTCCAGCGTGCGGTGCGGACCGGCGGCGAAGGCCATGAAGCCCTCGATCGAGGCCTCCAGATCGCCAGCGGCCATCGCCGCGTGCCAGGCGGCCAGAGCGCGGGTGGTCCAGGGGTCGGTGAAGTACGGCTCGCTGGTGCCTGCGCCGCTGACGACCACGGCACCGACCAGATCGGGATGCTCCAGCGCGGTGTCGACCGCGATGGAGGCCCCCATGGAGACTCCCACCAGGACCGCGGGCCCGGTGTCCAGGTGCCTCAGCAGCGCGGCCAGGTCGTCGGCTGGCCGGTACGGCCCGGTGGCGTTGGGGGAGCGGCCGTGGCCGCGGGCGTCGGGGGCGATGACGCGGTGACGCGGGGAGAGGGTCCGGATCTGGTCCTCCCACATGCCGTGGTCCACGAAGCCGCCGTGCAGCAGGACGATGGGCCGGCCGGTGCCTGCGTCAAGCCAGAACAGATCAGTCATGACAACTAAGGTGTCATTGTTGGCGCGGAATGACAACTTAGGTGTCATCATGATGGGGTGAGCGAGACAGACCGCGAGCCGGCGCCCGCAGAACCGGCCGACCGGCTCATCGAGGTGTTCGACCTGGTGGGCCCGCTGTACCGGCGCGCGCAGCGCAAGGTGGAGCAGGACGCGCCCATCGAGGGCCTGTCGGTGGGGGTGCGGGCGGTGCTCAACATGCTCCGTGAGCACGGGTCCATGACCGTCCCCCAGATGGGCCGGACCCAGGCGCTGAGCCGCCAGTTCGTGCAGCGCACGGTCAACGACGCGGCCGCGCAGGACCTGGTCGAGTCCGTCCCCAACCCGGCGCACAAGAGGTCCTCGCTCATCCGCCTGACCCCGCGGGGCCGGGCCGCCATCACCGCCGTGATCGACCGCGAGCGCGCGGTGCTGCGCCAGGCCGGCGGCGACCTCACCGAGGCCGAGATCGCCGCCTGCGTCCGCGTGCTCTCACGCCTCCTGCGCCTCCTCGACGACGTCGAGGTGGACTGAGCCGGAAAGCGGCGGTGCGCGCTCACGCGGTGAGGCGCACCCAGCTGTCCGGCGGACCGGCGACCGGCCGGGCGTCGGGCAGCCGGAGCCCGGCGGCGGCGCAGCAGTAGGCCACGGCCCGGCCCTGGTAGAGATACTCGGCGAGGATCTCGTCGGCCGTCATATGCCCCCCGGCGTCGCCGCCACCGGGATGTGTGTCCCAGTCCTCGACGACGCCGTCGCGGACCACGGCGCCCTGGTTCCCGCTCTTGGGGTTGGCACACATGCTGTGGCAGACGGTTCCCGCAGACACGCGCGTGATCGGCTCGGAGTCGCAGGCGGCACCTCCCCAGGGCTGGATGATGACGCATCCGCCGGGCACGTCGGTGATCCCGACGATTCTCAGGTTGCCGTCGAGGTCGGACCAGGGATCATCCATGATCGCTTCGATGTCGGCGTCGTCGGCGGGCTCGGCTCCCAGGCGCCGCACGGCCTCGGCCGCGGTGACGCCCGCCACGCACGCCACGCTGAAGCCGTCCTCCTCGTCGCCGAAGCCGTCCAGCGCCGCGATCAGGCGCCGGGCCTCCGCCACGGCGGCGGCCTCGGCCGCGGACAGGCCGGGTTCGCCCGGAGGGAGCGGGAAGAGGTCCGGTGTCGGGCCGGCGAGGCTGAGCCGTCCGGGGGACCATCCGGCCATCATGGGCCGCCACGGGTCCGCTCCGGCGGCGACCAGGATGCGGGCGACGTCGGGACGACCGGCGAAGACGGCGGTCCACAAGGCGGTGCGGTCGTCGAATTCGGCGTCGACGTCGTCGACGCGACCGGTCAGTTCGGCCACCACCTCGGGGGATCCCCACTCGGCCGCGAGGTGCAGCGGCCTTCCGCCGAAGGCGCCGAAGCGGTAGACGCCAGAGTTCGGATCGGCGCCCGCGTCCAGCCGGGCCCGGACCAGATCGAGATCCTCCCAGGAGGACGGGCTGAAGCCGGACCATCCGGCTTCGGCGGAAGCGGTCATGACACTCCTCGGATGCAGACATTGGACTCGGACGTCCGGCAGATGCGGCAATCGTGCCGTATCGCACCGACATCCGGTCCATCGCGGGAGAGCCGGGGACCACCCTCCGGAGCCGGTCGCCGGTCGTGCGGCCTCGCCGTACCGTGACCGGCCGGGATCGGGTGGTGCCGTGCGGGCGTCGTACGGCACCACCCGGATGCGGACCGTCTAGAGGTTCATGTCCTAGAGGTTCATGTCCTAGAGGTTCATGTCT
>NZ_BOOJ01000080.1 GCF_016863175.1 Paraplanobispora siamensis | reverse complement strand
ACAGGCTCGGCCAGGCGGCAATGATGCGGCCGGCAAGCGTCGGATCTGCTGCCGCGATGTTCGCCGCCAAGCTCGCCCCGATGCCGACGAGGAGGAAGGTCCACGGCAGAATGCCGCCCCGCCGACCGGCACGGGAGTCCACGAGCAGCGCCAGAGATGCGGCCACGATCATCCCATCAACACTGATCGGCACGATGGCGGCAGCCGCTGACGATTCGCCGTGCCGTACGGCCAGCTCGTGCATGTGCCCGTAGCTCACGACGGCGGCGATTGCGGCGAGCACCACGACGGTTGCCGTGGTGGTCCGCCGGATGATGATGTCCGAACGAAGTGCCCCAGGCGTAGGCTCACCCATGGGACTCGACCCTCCTATCCAGGGTTGTGGACCGAGGTCGGCCCAGGTGTTCCAGCACCCGGGCCGACCGGCTACCTCGACCGGTAGCGGGTCTTCGTGAAGGCGTCCAACGCCGTCTCGTCGGCGTCGTCGAGCGTGTGCAGGTACTTCTCCGTCGTGGCGATGGAGGCGTGGCCGAGGCGTTCCTTGACCACCTGAAGGTCGGCGCCACCGGCAAGCAGCCACGACGCGTGGGCGTGGCGCAGGTCATGGATGCGGACATGGATGCCCAACTTCGCCGCCTCCAACGCCGGGTACCAGACATGCCGCCGGAACCAGTCGTTCGGGATGTGGCCATCGGTGTCGCGCTGCCGCGGCTGCCGGGGGTTGTCCTTGCCGTCGACGCCGCGCCGCTTCGCGCGGTAAACGGCGAAGGCGGCGCGGCAGTACTGGCAACGGCACTTGCCGGAGTTGTACGCGCTCAACGTGCCGTGCTTGTAGGTGGAGCCCTTGTCGTTGGGGGCGGTACGGCCAAGCGTGTCGGGGTCTGGCGGCGCCTCGGTTCGGGCCCGGGGCTCCTTGTAGTCCTTCTAGATGAAGAGCAGCGAGTTCTGCTCCAGCATCTGGTTCCTGATGTGCTCCTCAAGCTTCTCGACGATCTGCTCACTCAGCTTGAAGCGGCGGAACTCCTTGTCCTTGGGGTAGTCCTTGACGATGAAGCGTCCGCCGGTGGGGTGGAACTTCGCGTTCACCTCCACGACGGCGCGGCTGACGGTGAGGATCCGGGTTCGGATGTTCAGGTCCTTCACGCGAAGCTCGGAGAGTTCGCCCCATCGGAGCCCGGTCTCGATGGCCGTCTCTACGAGGAGCTTCGAGTCGTTGTCCGGGAGCGCCTGGTAGGCCAGGTCGAACTGCTCGGGAGTGATGACGGTGCGCGGCTTGCGCGCGACCGTGGGCACCTTCACACCGCGGGCCGGATGGATGAAGGTCACCTGGTCGATGACTGCGATGCTGAAGATGACGCTGAGCAGGACCTTGGCGTACTTGATGGTGGGCGGCTTGACGCCTTTCTCCTTGAGCGTGGCCACCCACGCCCGCACATGCTCAGGGTGGATCTCGTTGATCTTCATCTCCCCGAAGTGGGGAAGGATGTGCTTCTTCAGCGTGTAGGCGTAGCTCTGCCTGGTCGTCGGCTCGACCTGGTGGTGGGGGAACCACATCTGTTCGACGTAGTCCTTAAAGGTCTTCTTGCCGCGCTCCGGGTGACCGACCCGGCCCTCTTCGATCTCCCGCTCGGCCTTCTGCCAGGCCTTGTCGGCGGCGCGTTTGGAGGAGAAGGTCCCGGCCGAGACGACGGAACCGCGGATGTCTTTGTAGCAGGCCGTGTAGCGCACCCCACCCTTTGAGTCGATTCGCTTGAACGAGTAGCCCAAGGAGAGCCTCCTTGATCATCCGTTAGTGAAGCGTTAGTGGATCATGCATTCTTAGCTGGGATTCAGCAGAACCACGCAACACCGAGACTAGGGCTTCTACCTGCAGATTAACGCGAATCGTGATTACTGATATACATTCCGTTGAAGATCAAGCAGCGGTTCGGGACGAAGAGGCCGTGGGTTCAAATCCCGCCACCCCGACCCAGCAAGACCAGGTAGAAGGCCGCTTCCGATGATCGGAAGCGGCCTTTCGCTTTGCCCGCGGGCGTTCGCCGTACGGGCGTGCCGGCCGGCTTCGCCCGTACGGCGCACCCGCACCCTCAGGGCAGGGGATGGGCCTGGAACAGCGCCCACATCCGCTCGCGGAGGTCGGCGCCCTGCTGGCCGGTCGGCCACCGGTGCGCGCCGCCGCCGTACAGCCGCCAGTAGATCCCGGTGCCGCCGGCGCAGTCGTAGCGCTCTCCCACGATGACCCCCGCCCCGGACTCCTGATGGGGAGGGCGGGCGCACCGGTCGTTGGTGATCCACGCGTCGCGATGGCCCTGCATGAGCTGCCGCAGGATGTCGCCCTCGTAGACGGATATCCCGAAACCGATCGGGCGCCGCATCGCACACCGCAGGGTCAGCAGCGGACCGGCGTGCGTCGCCGCGGAGGCGATCAGGTCCGACTCGTCGCAGGCCAGCCGGCCGGCCATCTGCCCGCCGTTGGAGAAACCCGCCGCGTGCACCCTGCGGGGGTCGACGCACCACTGCCGCGCGATGTCGCCGACGACGTCGCGGAGATAGGCGATGTCCCCGGAGGCCGGGCTGAGCAGCCAGGAGGGGGCGTTCAGCGGCGAACCGCCCCGCGGGTAGGCGACGATGAACTTCCTCTCGGCGGCGAAGCCGTTCCAGCCGCTGGCGTTCTCGTGCGCCGTCGGCTCCTGGCCGCCGCCGTGCAGGCTGAGCAGCAGCGGCGCCTGCCCGCTCAGCCCGGCGGGGACCCGGACCCGGTACGGCCGGCCCGTGCCGCCGACGTTCCGGACGACGGTGCCGCCGGTCGGCGTCAGGGCGCAGGCGGCGGCCCGCACGTCGCCGGGCCGGCCGGGCGCCGGCTCCGGCGGGACCGGCCCACCCGGGGCGGGCGGTGCGGCGGAGAGCGCCACGCACGTGGCCGCGGCCATGCCGGTCGTCCTCCGGCACCGGGATCCGGTCCTCCGCCGGGATCCGTTCCTCCGCGGCACCCGCGACATCGGCGCGAAAGCGGGAACGATCGACATCGGACCCCCCTGGTTCTCCCCGCCGGCGCCTCTTCGCCGCCGGCACGAAAACTCCCTGGGTGATACGACGCACAGCGTATTCCCGCGTCCGAACGTCCACGATGCCGAGACCGCCACATTGCGGACACCACCCGGCGACCCCGTCCGCAAAATGCGTCATCAATGAATCCCGCCGGCGTGTCCAAGCAGCGATGAACGCCCGCGGCCCCGGATCGCCGTAGACCACTGGGACGACTGTGTTGCAGGACGCCCCGGCCGGGATCCGCCTACACTCGGCAAACGTGGACTGGGTGGAGCGGATCGCCGGCATCAGACGCTGGACCCGTAACGGTCAGCGAGCACCGCACAAGCCGCTCCTCCTGCTCTACGCCCTGGGCCGGTTCCAGCGCGAAGGCGGCACCCCGCTCGTCTTCAGCGCCGTCGAAGCCGACCTCAAACGCCTGCTCAAGGAGTACGGCCCGTCCCGCGACACCAGCCCCGGCTACCCGTTCCACCACCTGACCAGCGACGGCGTCTGGCTCGTGGACACCGTCCACGGGCCAGGCAGCCCAGGTGCAGAACTCCGCCGTCTCCGCGCCACCCAGGCCGCCGGCCGCCTCCACCCCGACCTGCTCCGCGCCCTGGTCGGCGACTCCCACCTCGTCTCCCGCCTGGCCCGCTCCCTGCTCGACGCCAACTTCGAGCCCTCACTCCACCCCGATATATGCGCCCTGGTCGGCCTCGACCTGGAGAGCATCGAGGTCGGGGCACCCATCACCCAGAAGCCCACGCGCCGCGACCCGGCCTTCCGCGACCGGGTCCTGGTGGCTTACGAGTCCTGCTGCGCCTTCTGCGGGTACGACGGCCGGCTCGACAGTGTCACGGTCGGACTCGACGCCGCCCACGTCCGCTGGTGGGCCTTCGACGGCCCCGACGACCTGGCCAACGGCCTGTGCCTGTGCAGCATCCACCACAAGCTCTTCGACAAAGGCGTCCTCGGCCTGGACGCCCGTCGCACCATCACCGTCTCCGCCAGGTACGTCGGCCGCAACCGGGCATCACAGGAGATGGTGCTCAACCTCGCCGGACGACCGGTCCGCGCACCCCAACCCGGCATGCGGCCCCTCGACGACGACCACATCTCCTGGCATTCCCAACAGGTGTTCCGCTCACCCGCCAGAGGCGCCTGAAATCCATCCCGAACGCCTCCACGTCGAACCGCCCACACCTATCTGCGAAACCACGAGTACCAACCCGTCCTATTCGGTCGCCTGCCCTGATCTGCCAAGGCAGGCACCCCGCCGGCCGACCACAGTCGGGCATCCCGCCAGGATGGGAGATCCCTGTCACCCCGCGATGGCGGCGCGGCGGAACAGGTCGGCGGGCATCTCCTCGTCCAGCCGCCAGGTGATGGCCATGGGGCGTTCGCCCTGATGCTCCACATAGCGCGCCGTCCCGTGGAAGACGAACGGTTCGGGATGGCGGTTCTCGTTCTCCTTGCGTTCCCGGGTGAACAGCAGGATGTGGCTGCCCTCACGTTCGTGGTTCTGGTAACGCAGGCCTGTCGTGGACCGTGCGCCCGTGCGGTGCTGGGATTCCCAGTGGAACAGAGTCGGAGTGAGCGCGAAGTCCCGGTACATGGTCTGCGGGGAGAACTCCTTCTCGTTCTTGTGGAGGGTGACGAGGAGCGCATCGCATCGCGTGACCGGGCTCCACGCGACGCCTTCACGCATGGTCGACGGCATGGAGCCGTCCAACCCCGCCCAGCCGAGGGCCGCGAGGATCTCGTCGGCCGAGTAACGGGCGTTGACCGCGAGCGGCACGCGGCCCAGTGGTTCGGGCAGGGACTTGGTCACGTAACGCGGGCGCTCGATCCCGTAGGTGAGCACTTCCCGGATCTCCTCGCACAGCGCGGTCTCCGCGCGCAGCCGTACGAGGGCCTCGTCATAGGAACCGAAGCCGCCGCCGTCGCGCCAGAACGAGAAGAACAACATCCGGGCGAATGCCTGGTCGGCCGGGGAGCACTCGCTGTAGCTCGGACCGTCGGGACGAAGCAGCCTGGCGTAGGCCTCGGCCCTGCGATGGTCGTCCACGTGGAGGAGGGAACGCACCCGGCGGCCGAACGCCTCCTCCACCGGAGACGCCTCCGTGCCGAGGAGTCCGGCGCGGCGCAGCAGGTCGGTCCAGTAGCGCCGGTTGCGGTAGAGGTCGCCGATGTCACGCCCGCTGGCCTCGAGATAGGCGATGAGGGAGGTCTCCGCGCAGGAACGGATCTCCTGGGTGAGCATGGGGACCGTGGCGCTGAGATGGATCTTGAGCTCGGCGAGCAGGCGGTCCTTGGTGACCCGGTCCAGGACGATCTGGCAGCCCGACGGCAGCAGCGGGAAGTTGTTCTCCACCTGCCCCTTCAGGCGCCCGCGGGCGAACCCGGTCAGCACCTGGAACCGGTTTCCGAACCGGTACTCCTTGCGGTGCTGGCCGACGAAGTCCAGTACCGTCAGCACATCCTTGTCAGGAGTACGGCGCAGCCCGCGGCCGAGCTGCTGGAGGAATACGGTCGCGCTCTCGGTGGGCCGGAGCAGGAGCAGCGTGTTGACGTCGGGGACGTCCAGCCCTTCGTTGAACAGATCCACCGCGAACAGGAACGTGACCTCTCCGTCCCGTAGCGCCTTCAATGCGGCCCTGCGGGAAGCGTCATCGGTCGTCCCGTCCACGGCCAGCGACTTCAGACCGGCCGAGGTGAAGAAGTCCACCATGAAGTGCGCGTGCCGTACCGAGACGCAGAATCCCAGGCCGCGGACTGCGGCCATGTCTCCGACCTTGTCCCGCAAGGCATTGAACACCAGTCGAGCGCGAGCGGTGTCGCCGGTGAGTACGTCATCGAGTTCACGGCTGTCGTAGGAGCCCCGAGACCACTTCACTCCGCTGAGATCGGTCTCGTCGTTGATCCCGAAGTAGTGGAACGGGCAGAGCAGGTCGGCGTCCAGTGCGTCCCACAACCGCAGCTCGGAGGCGATGCGCCCGCCGAAGAACTCGTCCTGCACCCAGGTACCGTCGGCCCGTTCGGGGGTGGCGGTGAGCCCGAGCAGTTCCTTCGGCCTGAGGTGATCGATGATCTTTCTGTAGGTGCGTGCGGCGGCGTGGTGGAACTCGTCGATGACCACGACGTCGAAGTGACCGGGATCGAAGGTATCGATGCCCCGGGAGGTGAGTGACTGGACCGAGGCGAACACGTGCCGCCAGTGCCGGGACCGCTCGTCTCCGACGTGGAGCTCACCGAAGTCGGGTACGGCCAGCACCTGCCGGTAGGTCCGGAGCGCCTGCCGGAGGATCTCCTGGCGATGTGCGACGAACAGCAGGGACGGCTGACGCCCGAGGTGTTGCTGCAGGTTGCGGTAGTCGAAGGCGGCCACCACCGTCTTGCCGGTCCCGGTGGCCGCCACCAGCAGGTTGCGGTGCCGGTCGTGCACGGTCCGCTCGACGCCGAGGTCCTCCAGCATCTCCCGCTGGTGCGGGAAGGGGTGGGGAACCAGCGCGGGGATGTCGAAGAGCCGCTCACCGGCCTTCGAGCGGAACAGCGCCTCGTCGAGGCGGCCTCCGTCGGTTTCCGGGTCGTACGGTTCGAACTCCGGCCGGTTCCAGTAGGAGTCGAAAGTACCCTCGAACTTGTCCAGCAGCCGCGGGGTGGTCACCGACGACAGGCGGACGTTCCACTCCAGGCCGTCCAGCAGGGCTGCGCGCGAGAGGTTGGAGCTGCCGACGTAGGCGGTGTCGAAGCCGGTACGGCGGCGCAGCAGCCAAGCCTTGGCGTGCAGGCGGGTCGAGTGCTGCTCGTAGCTGATCCGGACCTCGGCCCCGAAGTCGCGTACCAGCCGGTCCAGCGCACGCCGTTCGGTCGCGCCCATGTAGGTGGTGGTGATGACCCGCAGCCGGACACCCCGGCGGCGCAGTTCAGCCAGCGGTTGCTCCAGGATGCGCAGCCCGGACCATTTGACGAACGCGCACAGCAGGTCGACCCGGTCGGCGCTGGCCAGCTCGGTCGCCAGCTCGTGCGCCAGGTTCGGATCCTCGCGGGCGTTGGTGAGCAGCGCCGCCTCGGACAGCGAGGTCAGCGGCCGGTCGGGGGAGACCGCACCGGGCGTGTCCCTGACGACCGAGAGCAGTCTGCTCGGGCCGCCTTCGACGATCTCGGGGTCGGCCAGCCGGTGCAGGAGTCGGTTGGCCAGCTCCACCTGCTCCTCGGGGGTCCTGAGCGTTGCGAGCGCCCGGGCGGCTGTCTCCCCGATGAACCGGCCGAGCAGATGGGCCGCTTCTTCCCTGTCGGCCTCGGAGATCTCCACGAGATGGCCTGACCTGCGCCAGGAGTCCACGCGCTGGGAGAGCCGCCGGGTGAGTAGAGAGTCGTACAGACCCACAACAGGTGTGTCGTCCACGGATGGATGCCTCCGGTCCGTCTCTCAGGAGACAGCCTCTTTGATCAAGGAAAGCCTAACTTCTCCGTCGTGACGATCACCGGAACTCGGAAAACAGCCCGGCCGGCGGTCTCCCCGGTGTGTCAGGGCAGCAGGCCGCGGCTGTAGGCGGTCGCCACGGCTGAGGCCCGGTCGGAGACGCCCAGTTTCGTGTAGATGTGCGCCAGGTGGGTCTTGACCGTCGTCTCGCTGATGAACAGCTCCGCGGCCGCCTCCTTGTTGGTGCAGCCCCGCGCGACCAGGCCGAGCACGGCCCGTTCTCGCTCGCTCAGTTCGGCGGGGGCGGGCGTGCGGACCCGGTTGAGCACGCGGGCGGCCACCGACGGGGACAGCACCGTCTCTCCCACCGCCGCCGCGCGCACCGCGCGGAAGACCTCGTCGCGCGGGGAGTCCTTGAGCAGATAGCCGACCGCGCCCGCGGTCAGCGCGGGCAGCACGTCGTCGTCGCCGTCGTAGGTGGTCAGGACCAGCACGCGGGCCGACGGCACCCGCTCGGCCAGCAGCCGGATGAAGTCCGCTCCCCCGAGGCCGGGCATGTGCAGGTCGGTCAGCACGACGTCGGGGCGCTCCCGTGCGGCCACGGCGAGCCCGCGCTCCCCGTCCTCCGCCTCGCCCACGACCTCCAGGTCGGCCTGCTCGACGAACATGCCGCGCAGGCCGTCGCGTACGACGGGGTGGTCGTCCACGATCACCAGCCGTACGTTCACGTCACCTCCGTCCGGCCGCCGCGGGGATCGCGGGGACCGTCACACTGATCGCGGTGCCCTGACCGGGCGCGGACTCCACCTCGACGTTCCCGGCGAGCCTGACGACCCGCTGGCGCATGGCGGTGAGCCCGAAGCCTCCCCCGCCCGTTTGGGACGGGGTGAATCCCACCCCATCGTCCCGGATGTCGGCCGCCACCACATCCTCCATGTACGACAGGGTGACGCCGACCTTGCCGGCCCCGGCGTGCCGGGCCACGTTGGCCAGCGCCTCCTGCACGGCCCGGTACAGGGCCACCTCGACCTCGGGGTGCAGCAGCCGGGCGGTGCCGGTGACGGTGAGCGTGGCGGGCAGCTCGTTCGCGGCGCTCCAGCCGGACACCAGCTCCGACAGCGCCTCGGGCAGCTTCGTCTCCGCCAGCGGCCCGGGGCGCAGGTCGTCCAGGGAGCGGCGGACCTCGGCCAGGCTCTCCCTGGCCAGTTTCCGCGCGACGGCCAGGCGGCGCCGTACCGTCTCGGCGTCGTTCGCGACCTCCTCGGCGGCTTCGAGCTGGGTGACGATGCCGGCCAGACCCTGGGCGACGGTGTCGTGGATCTCCCTCGCCAGCCGGCCGCGTTCTCCGGCGACGCCGGTCTGGCGCGCCGCGGCCAGCAGCCTGCCCTGCAGCTCGGCGTTCTCCTCTCCGAGCTGGGCCAGGCGGGAGTTCGCGCTCTCCAACGCCTGATTGGCGCTCTCCAGTGCCCGGTTGGCGGCGTGCCGGCGTCTGACCTCGGCCTCCATCGCCCTGATGCTCCAGCCGATGAACGCCGCCAGCACCGCTCCGGTGAGCGCCGACGCGATCGGCCAGGGATCACCGGCCTGCAGAAGGGCGAGCGGGCCGCCCACGATGACGATCGCCGTGGCGGCCACCCCCAGGTAGGCGTACCGGCCGGGAAGCGTCGCGAAGGCCGTGGGGAAGCAGGCGAGCACCAGGAGCCCGTACGCCGGATGACGCGAGAACAGCACCCACGTCAGCACGGTGAGCACGGTGAAGTAGACCGCCATCGGCACCAGCGCCCGCTCCGGCCAGCGGGGGTGCGCCAGCACCATCCACCAGTGCCACACCCCCACGGCGGCGGCCAGCGCGACCGTGACGGCCCGCTCGCGCCACGGCACCGACGAGTCGGCCACCGCGATCAGGGCCGCCACTCCCAGGAGGACCGGCAACAGGGTGCGCCACGCCCTGTCCCAGTCGCGGACCCGCAGCATGCCGTCCTCGCTCTCAGCCGCGCGGATAGGCCAGACGCCGCAGCAGCGTCTCGGCGGGCCCGCGCACTCCTGCCCTGCGCATGGACTCGGCCACGACCACCGTCGCGGCCCACGTGCCCAGGGCCAGCGCGACCGTGGCGGCCGATCCCAGCCACCCGCCGAGCCCGATCGTATAAGGGGGCAGAAGCGCCACGAAGGCCACGGACTGGAGAAGATAACTCGTCATCGAGCGCTGGCCGCAGGCCGACAGCGCGGTCACCAGCGGGCCGCGCCGCGTCCCGATCCGCTGCGCGAGCAGGGCGATCAGCGCCGCGTACCCCAGGCCGGCGGCGATGCCCGAGACCATGTGGACGGCGTTGAGCGCCATCAGCGCGGCGGGCTCGCCCGCCTCGAGGAACCCGGTCGCGGTCAGGGCCAGGGGCAGCCCGCCGAGCACCCCGGTGACCGGTCCCCACACCGCGGCCCGCCGTACCAGCGCGTCCGGTACGGCCAGCAGCTCCCGCCGCCCCGCCCAGACGCCCACGAGCCCGGCGGTGAACACGCCCGCCATCCCGACCGGGGTCATCACCCACTCGATCGGCCGCAGCGCCAGCGCCGTCAGCGGGTCCTCCACCGCGTACGACCAGAAGATGGTCCGCTGGTACGTGGCCTGGGGCGTGTTGTAGGCCAGGGCGGACAGCAGGGCGACGGGGACGAGCCAGACTCCGGCGAGGACCAGCAGGGTCCGGTCGCGCACCCGCAGCAGCCGGACTGTCGCGAGCCCGAGCAGGCCGTAGACCCCGAGCACGTCCCCGGAGAACAGCAGCACGGCGTGGACCGCCCCGAACGCGAGCAGCCACAGGCTCCGCCGCTTCAGGACCCGCCGTCCCTCGACGTCGTCCCGCCGCCGGTTCCAGATCTGCACCATGCCGTAGCCGAACAGCGCGGCGAACATCGGGTAGGCCCGCCCGTCCACGAACGCCATGCTCAGGGCCGCCGCCGTCCGGTCCGGCAGGTCGTGCTCGATGATGTGCTGCCGGATGCCGTACGGCCGGCCGTACAGGTAGATCGCGGAGTTGGCCACGGCGATCAGCGCCAGCATGACTCCTCTGGCGAGGTCGGGGGCGAGCTGGCGCTCGCCCTCTCCGACCGGGCGCAGTCCCAGGGTGGCGACCATGTTCCCTCCTCGGTTCGGTGAGTTCCCACCGAGTGTGCGAGGAGGGCCCCGGTCTCCGAATCGCGCGGCAGGGCGCATGTCGGCGGCGGACGGACGACGGCCGGCATCCTCCGTTCGGAGGATGGGACGCCGAGGGCGGCGCGTCTATCGTGACCCTTGATCCGGCGGATGATCCGGCGAACCGGCTCCGCGGAGGTAGGCCACCACCATCTCGCCGACCATCCGGCGCAGTCTGTCGCGGTGCTCCTGGGCGGCCATGTCGCGGCCGAAGAGGGCGCCGAAGGTGTGCTGGTTGGCCACGCGGAAGAAGCAGAACGAGCTGATCATCATGTGCACGTCGATGGCGTCGGCCTCGGTGACGAAGTCGCCGCTCGCCGTGCCGGCCCGAAGGATGCGGCCGATGAGGTCGAGCACCGGGGTGCCGAGGTTGGCCAGCACCTCGGACTTGCGGATGTGCTCGGCCTGGTGGATGTTCTCGATCGCGACGAGCTTGATGAACTCGCGGTGCGCGTCGTGGTGGTCGAAGGTGAGCTCGGCCAGCGTGCGGATGGCCTCGACGGGGGCCAGGTGCTCCACGTCGACCAGCCGCTCGGCCTCGCGGACCTCGGTGTAGGCCTGCTCCAGGACCGCGATGTAGAGCTGTTCCTTGCTGCCGAAGTAGTAGTAGATCATGCGCTTGGTGGTGCGCATGAGATCGGCGATCTCGTCCACGCGCGCCCCGGCGTATCCGCGACGCGCGAACTCCCGCCGGGCGACCTCCAGGATCTCCGCCTTGGTGCGGTCGGCGTCACGTTGCCGTTCCGCGGCGGCGGGCTGAGAGGTCATTCGTCCATCTTAGTGAGCGTGTGCGTGCTGTACGGCGAGACGGACGGGCGCGTTGACGGCGCCGTACCCGTGGTAGCCGCCCACCCGCTGGACGACCTCGAAGAAGACCCGGCCCACGGTGATCGTGTAGAGGTGCAGGAACTCGCCGTCCTCGTCCCTGTCGTACAGCACGCCCAGCTCGCGCAGCGCGGGGTCGACCTCGTGCCGGGCCTCCAGGTCGTCGTAGTAGTTGCCGGGGATGGGCAGCAGCAGGTCCGGGCGCTCGGCCCGGAGCCTGCGGGCGATCGCCAGGATGTCGTCGCAGGCCAGGGCGACGTGCTGGGACGGGGCCTGCCCGGCGCCCACCTGGGCGACGTTGAGCACCATGCGCGGCCCGCCCGCCGGGCCGGTCATCGCCTTGCTGCGCAGCAGGCCGTACGGGTCCGGGAACTCGAGGCTCTCCTGCGGGGTGAGGCCCAGCACGCTGCGGTAGAACAGCTCGGCCTCGTCGAAGTAGTGCCAGGGCTGGGCGAGCGCGACGTGGTCGAGGTGGGTGATCCCGCCCGCGGCGGGCCCGGCCGCCGGCCCGTCCTGCGTGAAGTCCTCGCGCCAGCCGTACGGCTGCGCCGTGCGGCACAGGAAGATCTGCGTGGCGTCCGGGGCGGCGATCGCGTCCAGCGGCGCCTCCCGCGGCGCGCGCTCCCGCGGCAGCACCGGCGCCAGCAGCGACTCGGCGCGCTTGACGGCGTCGGCGGGCTCGGGGCTCTCCAGCCCGATCGCGGCCAGCGCGGCCTCCTCGCCCGTGCGGTTCAGCAGCAGCCGCGCCCGGCCCTGCTCCCACAGCTCCACGGGTTTGCTGCCGTGCGCGCCCGATCGGGCGAACCCCAGGGCGGTGAGCAGGTCGCGCAGCCCGGCCGGGTCCCGCGGGGCGGCCAGCTCGGCGAAGGCGAAGCCGGTGGGCGGCTCGGCGGGGTGGGCGGAGCCCTCCAGGGCGACCAGCGAGCGCATCGCGTCCACGGCGGTCCGGTGCGCGTCGGCCTGGCGGAAGTGGTCGTTGAAGACCTCCAGGGACAGCGGCCCGGTGTATCCGGCGTTCCGCACGTGGGTGAGGAGCCCGGCCACGTCGAAGCTCCCCTGCCCGGGGAAGCAGCGGTAGTGGCGGCTCCACTGCAGCACGTCCATGGCCAGCAGCGGCGCGTCGGCCAGCTGCAGGAAGAAGATCTTCTCGCCCGGGATCGCCTCGATGCCGATGGGGTCGGAGCCGCGCGAGAGGATGTGGAAGCTGTCCAGGCAGACCCCGAGGTTCGGGTGGTCGGCCATGCGCACGATCCGCCAGGAGTGCAGATACTCGTTCACGTACCGGCCCCAGGCCAGCGCCTCGTAGGCGATGCGGATGCCGTGCCCAGCCGCCCGCTCGGCCAGCAGCCGCAGCTGCTCCGCGGCCAGATCGTCGTCGTCGACGGCGCGGGGGGAGACGTTGGAGCAGACCAGCAGCAGGCCGGCGCCCAGCCGCTCCATGAGCTGGAACTTGCGCTCCGCCCGGCGCAGATCCAGCTCCGGCATGGCCTCGAAGTCGCGGAACGGCTGGTACATCTCGATCGTCAGGCCGAGGTCCGCGGCGCGCGACCGGATCTCCTCCGGCGGCAGGGGGCAGGTCAGCAGGTCGTTCTCGAAGATCTCCACACCGTCGAACCCGGCGGCGGCGACCGCCTCCAGCTTCTCGGTCAGAGTGCCGCTCACCGACACGGTGGCGATGGACTTGCGCACGTTCCCTCCCTCAGGCGGCGACCAGGTCGACCAGGTGGGCGAGCATCCGCTCGGCGTCGGGCGCCCGGCCGGTGAACAGCCGGAAGGCGTGCGCGGCCTGGAAGACGACCATGCCGCCGCCGTCCAGCGTCCGGCAGCCGAGCGCACGGGCCTGCCTGAGCAGCTCGGTCTCCAGCGGCCGGTAGACGATGTCGGCCACCCACAGGTCGGGGCGGAGCGACTCGGCCGGGAGCGGCAGGCCCGGGTGGTGCTCCATGCCGACGGGGGTGGCGTGCGCCAGTCCGTCGGCATCGGTGAGCAGCCGGGGCAGGTCGTCCCGGGCCGCGCAGCGCGCCCGCCCGGCCCCGAACCGGTCCGCCAGCTCGGCGGCGAGCCGGGCCGCGCGCTCCGGTTCGGCGTCGACCACGGTGAGCCGGTCGGCGCCCAGGGTGAGCAGCGCGTGGGCGACGGCCGCGCCCGCGCCCCCCGCGCCGAGCTGGACGACCCGGCGGGTGGGCGCGTCCGGCAGGCCGCGCGCGAAGGACTCCGCGAAGCCCGTCCAGTCGGTGTTGTGGCCGACGGCCCGGTCACCGTCGAAGACCACTGTGTTGACCGCGCCGAGCGTGGCCGCGTCGGCCGACAGTTCGTCCAGGTGGGGGATGACGGCCTGTTTGCACGGGTGGGTGATGTTCAGCCCGTCGTAGCCCATGCGGCGGGCCGTACGGACCAGTTCGCCCACGTCCTCGCCCAGCACGTCGGTGTCGAGCAGCCGGTAGACGTAGTGCAGCCCGTGGTGGACGGCCTCGTCCTCGTGCAGGGCCGGGCTCAGCGACGTCGTTATGCCGGAACCGATCAGCCCGATCAGGTACGACTTCATCGGTTTCATCGGTTCTTCTCCTCCAGCGGGCGAGCCGGGCATCACCCTCTAATGTACGAACCAGTGAGTTAGTTATAGGGCACGCAACCCCATACGTGAAGCCCTCTTGACACGCCCGGCAGGCCACCGCACCATTGCAGCCACATTAATTAACTATCTAGTTCGTAACATGGTCCGGCGGTGGGGGGTGCCGGTTACCGGCGCGGCGACAGACACTAAGGAGCCATCGTGACCGACTCTCCACACGCCGTTCATCGGGGCACACCTCGCAAGGCGGCCGTCGCCGCCTGGATCGGCAGCGCGCTGGAGTACTACGACTTCTTCATCTACGGCAGCGCCGCCGCCCTGATCTTCTCCAAGGTCTTCTTCGACGACTCCGACCCCGCCACCGCGACGCTCCAGTCGCTGGCCACCTTCGGGGTCGCCTACGCCGCCCGGCCGGTCGGCGCCTTCTTCCTCGGCCACTTCGGCGACCGGTTCGGCCGCAAGAAGATCATGGTGTTCACGCTGATCCTGATGGGCGTGTCCACCTTCCTCATCGGCTGCCTGCCCACCCGCGAGCAGGTCGGCGGCCTCGCCCCCGTGCTGCTGGTGATCCTGCGCGTCATGCAGGGGCTGTCTGCCGCCGGCGAGCAGGCCAGCGCCAACTCCATGACCCTGGAGCACGCCCCGGAGAACCGCCGCGGCTACTACACCAGCTTCACCCTCAACGGCACGCAGTTCGGCCAGATCCTGGCCACCCTCGTCTTCATCCCCGTCGCCGCCCTGCCCGAGGAGCAGCTGCTGAGCTGGGGCTGGCGGGTGCCGTTCTGGCTCAGCGTCGCCGTCGCGGTGGCGGGCTGGGTCATCCGGCGCAAGCTCGACGAGACCCCCGCCTTCGAGCAGGAGGTCGCCCAGGGCACCGTGCCGCGGGTCCCGCTGGCCCTGCTCTTCCGCGACCACTGGCGCAGCGTGCTGCGGGTGGTGTGCGCCGCCCTGATCGCCACGGTCAGCACCATCTTCACCGTCTGGGCACTCAACTACGCCACCGGCGACGCCGTCGGCCTGGACAGGGCCACCATGCTCTGGGTCAGCACCGCCGCCAACGCCGTCGCCCTCCTGGCGCTGCCGCTGTGGGCAACTCTGTCTGACCGCATCGGCCGCAAGCCGGTCTTCCTCATCGGCGCGATCGGCAGCCCGATCATGATCTTCTTCTATCTGGCGGCCATCAACTCCAGGAGCTACCCCCTGATCTTCCTGGTCGGGATCCTCACCCTCGGCGTCGTCTACAGCGCCTCCAACGGCATCTGGCCGTCGCTGTACGGCGAGATGTTCAGCACCCGCGTCCGGCTGTCCGGCATGGCGATCGGCACCCAGATCGGCTTCGCCATCGCCGGCTTCGCGGTGGCCACCGCCGCCGGGATCGTCACCCCGGAGGGCTGGCTGGGCCTGCGGGGCTGGACCGGGGTCGCGATCTTCACCGGCATCCTGTGCGCGATCAGCGCCGTGGCCGTCGCCACCGCCCGGGAGACCTACCGCGTGCCTACCGGAGAGCTCGGCCTGCCCCGGGGGAAGGACGCGCTGACGACGACCGGCTGAGGGTCGAGACGACGAGGGCGACGACGATCACGACGGCCGCGACCGCGAAGGTGGTGCGCATGCCGGTGGCCACCGCCTCGGGCCGCGCCGTCGTGATGTCGGCCGCCGCCGACGCGAGCGCGAACACGGCGCCCATGACGGACGCGCCGGTGACGAGCCCGAGGTTGCGCGACAGGGTGAGCATGCCCGACACGACACCCCGCCGGTCGGGGTGGACCTCCGCCATGACGGCGGTGTTGTTGGCCGCCTGGAACAGGGCGTAGCCGGCGGTGGTGACGGCGATGGGGACGAGGTAGCCGAAGATCCCGGACGCGGACGGCGCCGCGGACAGACCGAGGCAGCCGGCGGCCGTGCCGGTGAGCCCGGCGACGGTCATGCGGCGCGTGCCGAGACGGTCCACTACGCGGCCGGCCGGCACACCGGTCAGCGCGGAGACGAGCGGGCCGGCCGACATGACGAGCCCGACGGCGGCCGCGCCGAGACCGAGCGCGCGGGACAGATAGAACGGCCCGACCACCAGCGTGGCCATCATCACCGTCGAGACGAGCGCGTTCATGGCGAGGCTCGCGCTCAGCGCCCGATCGCGGAACATCGCCGGCCGGATCAGCGGCGACGCCGTCCTCGTCTCGACGAGGAGGAAGAGACCGGCTCCGGCGACGGCGGCCAGCAGCAGGACCGCGTTGAGCGGGCCGAAGGCGCCGTCCCCGGTCGTCATCGCCAGCGCGTAGGCCCCGAGCGCCAGGGCGAGCAGCAACGTGCCCACCCGGTCGAAGCGGGCCCGGCCGGCCTGCGGCCCCCGGTCGTCGGCGCGCAGGTGGCGGCGTGCGAGAACGAGGGCCAGGACGCCCATCGGCACGTTGACCAGGAAGATCGCCCGCCAGCCGATTCCGGAGATCAGGAGGCCGCCGAGCGACGGGCCGAGGGCGGTGCCGATCGCGGACATCGTCCCGAGCAGCCCCATGGCGCTGCCGGTCCTGGCCTTCGGGACCGTCTCGCCGACGAACGCCATGGCGAGGGCCATCATGACGGCCGCCCCGAGTCCCTGCACCGCCCTGGCGGCGACCAGCGCCCAGAGCGTCGGCGCGACGCCGCACAGCACCGAGGCCGCCGTGAACAGCAGGATCCCGGCCAGCAGCAGCCGCCGGCGGCCGACGATGTCACCGAGCCGCCCGACGCTGACGACCATGGTGGTGATGGCCAGGAGATAGGCCAGGACGACCCACTGGACGGCCTGGAAGGAGGCGGTGAACGCCTGCGCCAGCGTCGGCAGGGCGACGTTGGCGACGCTGATGCCGAGCGAGGACAGCAGCATGGACAGCGAGAGGCCGGCGAGCGCCCACCGGACCGAGGGCGCCCGTTGCGCGGGCCCGGCCGCCGGTCCGCCTCTTTCCGCGACAGGTGACTTCATCGTGGACTCCGTTCCGTGGGGCTGGGCCGTACCGGACGTGGTGCGGGCGTGTCCACGGTGCCGCCCACCGGCGAAGACAGCAAAGTAGATTTGCCGATATGGCAAACGACGACACCGCGGTCCTGGCCTCCGTGGGTCCCCGGCTGCGCGAGCTGCGCGCCAGGCGCGGGATTACCCTGACCCGGCTCGCGGAGACCACCGGCATCTCGGTCAGCACCCTGTCCCGCCTCGAATCCGGGGAGCGCAAGCCCAACCTGGAGCTGCTGCTGCCGCTCGCGCGCGCCTACCAGGTGCCGCTCGACGAGCTCGTCGGCGCGCCGCCGGTGGGTGATCCGCGGGTACGGCTGAAGCCGTTCAGGAGGGACGACTCGACGATCGTGCCGCTGACCCAGCATCCGGGCGGGCTGCAGGCGTTCAAGATGGTCATCGACGTCACCCGGTCCGACCCCGAGCCGCGCACGCACGAGGGGTACGAGTGGCTGTACGTGCTCAGCGGCAGGCTGCGCCTGGTGCTCGCCGAGCACGACATCGTGCTCAAGTCGGGCGAGGCCGCGGAGTTCGACACCCGGCTGCCGCACTGGTTCGGCAGCACCGGGGAGGCGCCGGTGGAGGTCCTCAGCCTGTTCGGGCCGCAGGGCGAACGCGTGCACGTCCGCGCGAAACCGCGCGGCGCGTAGCCCGGCGACGCCGTACGGCCCGCGCGGCCGATCATGGCGGCGCCGTACGGCCCGCGCGGCCGACCTCGGCGGCGCCGTACGGTCCGCGCGGCCGGGCGGGGAAAAACGATGGGCACCTCCGGGCGGCCGTGTCTATGCTCGCCGTCGTGCCTGAAGCGATCCACCGTCCCACCGCCCGCATCCTCCTTCTCGACGACGACGACCGGATCCTGTTGTGGCGCGGTCTCGGCCCGACAGAGAACCCCGAATACGCCTGGTTCACGCCGGGCGGCGGCGTGGACCCCGGGGAGACCCTCACCGAGGCGGCCGCCCGGGAACTGCGCGAGGAGACCGGCAACACCGTCTCCCCCGAGGACTTCGGCCCGGTGGTCGCGGTCAGCTCCGGCTACTGGCGCGACCGCGACGGCAGGCTGTTCCGCGCCGAGGACTCCTACTTCCTGCTGCGCCTGTCCGAACCGGTCGTGGACGTCTCCGGCATGGAGGATCTCGAACACTCCCTGCTCGACACCTTCCGCTGGTGGACCCTGCCCGAGCTGCGGACCGGCGGCGAGTTCACCATCCCCGTCGATCTCGCGGCACTGCTGGAGCGGCTGCTCTCCGACCCGCCGCAGGAGCCGATCGTGCTGCCCTGGCACCGCCCCGAGATCACCCCCGAGATCGCCGGATAAGCGTTCTTCTATCGGGCTGCAACCCCCCTCGCCCATCCTGCTGCCCTGACCGAGGTCGCCGCAGGACGCCGGAGGAGGCGCAGCCATGGACCTGGCAGGCACCGACGTGTGGGACGGCGCGCTCGCCGTGCTCAAGGATCCGCTCTTCGCCGTGCTGCTGGCGGTGTTCCTCGCCTTCCTCGGCAGCCAGGCGGGCTGGCGGCTGGTCAAGACACTGCTGTTCTGCGGCGCCGTCGGGGTCTTCGTCTGGGTGGCGGTCAACTATCCCTCGGCCGGCGAGGCGGCCGGGGCGATCGCCGGGGCCGTCGTGACGATCGCGCTGTGGCTCCTCGCCGCCGTCACGGTCGTCACCGTGGCCGTGGTCGTCGGCGTGCTCGTGATGTACCTCCGGTCCGAGCCCCTCACCGAGCGGGACCTGCGCCCGCTCCCCCCGCGCGCGGCCCGGGACCGCCGGCGGTGGAGCTCCTCCGACGACGAGGACTCGGACGACCCGATCCTCGACTGGAGCGGCCGGTTCGACGAACTGGCCGAACGGCTCGTCGAACTCCTGCCCGACCTCGACCGCGTCGACGGCGACAATCCCTTCCGGATGGCCGCCGACCTCGCCAGGCTCTACTTCTCCGGTCTCTCCTCGCGCATGCCGTCGATCAGGTCCCTCCACGACGAGTGCGACGACGCGATCGAAGACCTCGCCGACGCCCTGGAGGCGCTCGGTGCGGACGCCGACCCGGACAGGCTGCGCAGGATCGCCCGCTCCCGGGTGTTCCTGCCGGGCCGCCGGGAGTGGGAGGCGCTCATGGAGGAGGCCGACACGGGCGTCCCGCACGCCGTCCTGCGGCTCTTCCTCCTCAACCGCAGGTGGCGCGAGGTCGGGACGATCTTCTACAAGTGCTGCTTCTGCAACCGCCTCGTCCTCGGCGAACTCGAACACTGACCCGCCGGGATCTCCGGAGTGCTCGCCACGCGAGGTGCCCGTACGGCACGTGCTGCCGCACGCCGAGGCCGCCGTCCGGGTACTCGCACTCCTGGATTGAGACGGTCCGTAGTGGAGGTGTGACGGCTGGTAGGCCGGGTAACGGACCGAGGTATGGGGGAAAGGAGTGATATTTCATGCCTCGTCCTGGCAGTCACTCATATGACACCGAACGCGCCCGGCTCCGTAAGAACCTGGAGCACGACCGGGGGATGAGCGAGAAGGAGCTCAAGGAGCGCGTCGACAAGACCATGCACTCGGACCCGGCCAAGCGCCCGCGCAAGGTCGGTGGCGACCGTGCCAACGGCCCCAAGGCCGAACGGCCGACCCGGGGTGAGGAGGGGAAGTGACATGACGCTGAAAACCGACCCCGATCTCGTCCGCAGTGCTCTGATGAGCCTGGACTATCCGGCCGACAAGCAGACGGTGGTACGGCACGCGATCGGCGCCGGAGCGCAGGATGAGGCCATCCGGGCGCTGTCCGCGCTGCCGCTGGGGACCTACGACAACATCGACGAGATCCTGCGCTCGATCCCGCGTGATCCCGCAGAGGAGGAGGATCTCGACGCCGGCGAGCGCGGCCTGCAGAGCCGGGCCAAGTCCGTCGGGTCCCGCGGCCGGATCGCGGAACATCTCCGAGAGCCGTGATGGCACCGTCCTGATCGGGTCCGGGTCCCGGGGAGCGGAACAGGGCCCCGGGAGGGACCCGGATTCCGGAGCTCGACCCGCCCCGGGTCCGGTGATCCGGACCCGGGGCGGTTCAGGCCCGCCGGGCTCAGCCGGTCCGGGCCCGGGGCGGGTCGGGCCGCCGGGCTCAGGCGTGGCGGTGGGAGCCGGCGACCAGGCGGGTGGTCACGCCGATCCGGTTCCACGCGTTGATCGTGGCGATCGCCACCACCAGCGCGGCCAGTGTCTCCTCGTCGTGGTGCCGCGCCGCCTCCTCCCACACCGCGTCGGGTACGGCCCCGCCCCGGTCGGCCAGCCGGGTGGCCTCCTCGGCCAGGGCGAGCGCGGCCCGCTCGGCGCCGGTGAAGTACGGCGCCTCCCGCCAGGCGGCGACCGCGAAGATCCGCTCGTCGCTCTCCCCGGCCTTCTTCATGTCGTGGGAGTGCATGTCCACGCAGAAGCCGCAGCCGTTGATCTGGCTGGCACGCAGCTTCACCAGCTCCAGCGTGCTGTGCGGCAGGCTGCTCGTGCGCAGGAACCGCTCCAGGCCCTGCATCGCCTTGTACGCCTCCGGGGCGAGCTCCGCGATGTTCATCCGTGGCTTCACTTGAGTCTCCTCAGCTTGTTCGGATTCATCACGATGTCGATCTCGGTGATCCGCCCGCCGGAGACGGTCAGGCTCATCACGCCGACGAGCTCGTCCCCGTGGAACCGGAGCAGCCCCGGACGGCCGTTGACCGTCGAGGGACGCAGCCGGTGCCGGGCGCCGAAGCGCTCGGCCGTACCGACGACGAAACGGGCGACCTTCGCCGCGCCGAAGATCGGCCGCCGGGCCGCCCGCACGACTCCGCCGCCGTCGCTGACCAGCACCACGTCCGGATCGAGCAGCGCCAGCAGGGCGTCCATGTTCCGCCCGCCCGTCGCCTCGGCGAAGGCGTCCACCACCTTGCGGTGCTCGACCGTGTCCACGTCGAACCGGGGGGCGCGCGCCGAGACGTGCTTCCTGGCCCGGGCCGCGAGCTGACGGCAGGCCGCGGGGGTGCGCCCCACGGCCCGGCCCACCTCGGCGAAGGAGAGGCCGAACACGTCGTGCAGGACGAACGCGGTGCGCTCGGCCGGGCTGAGCGACTCCAGCACGACCAGCATGGCCATGCTCATCGACTCGTCCAGCGTCACGCGTTCCGCCGGGTCCCCGCCCTCCACGACCGGCTCGGGCAGCCACGGTCCCACGTACTCCTCCCGGCGCACGCGGGCCGAGCGCAGCACGTCCAGAGCGAGCCGGGAGACCGTGACCACCAGCCATCCGGTGATGTCGCGGATCTGCGCCCGGTCGGCGTGGACCAGGCGCAGCCAGGCGTCCTGCACCACGTCGTCGGCCTCGTCCACGCTGCCGAGCAGGCCGTAGGCCACCCCCACCAGCCGGGGCCGGATGGCGGTGAACTCCGCGGCGAGCGCCTCGTCGCTCACACGGGGCCTCCCGTCGTCCACGCGAAGCCCCCCGTCGTCCACGCGAAGCCCCTCGCCGTCCACGCGACGATCGAGATCTTCATCGTTCACGCCATGAGGACGAGACGACCCCGCGTTGTGTGACATCCGGTTCCATCGGGAGCGGAGGCCGTACGCGCGGAGGCGGTTACCGGGCGTCCGCCAGCAGCTTCTCCGTCGCCACGAGGCGCACGCAGACGGTCAGGCCGGTGATGGCCTGCTCCAGCTCCTCCAGGCTCGGGTAGCTGGGCGCGATGCGGATGTTGCTGTCGCGGGGGTCCTTGCCGTAGGGGTGGGTGGCGCCGGCCGGGGTCAGGGCGATGCCCGCCTCGGCGGCGCGGCGCCCCACCTCGCGGGCGCAGCCCTCCAGCACGTCGAGGCTGACGAAGTAGCCGCCCGCCGGGGTGGACCAGGAGGCCAGCCCGGTCCCGCCCAGTTCCTTGGACAGGATCGCCTCGACCGCGTCGAACTTCGGCCGCAGCAGCTCGCGGTGACGGCGCATGTGCTCCAGCACCCCGGCCTCGTCACGGAGGAACTCCACGTGGCGGAGCTGGTTGATCTTGTCGGGGCCGATGGTGCTCTTGCCCAGGTGACCGAGGAACCAGGCCACGTTGGCCGGGGACGAGCCGAAGAAGGACACCCCGGCGCCGGCGAAGGTGATCTTCGAGGTGGAGCCGAAGACGAAGGGCCGGTCGGGGTTGCCGTTCTCGGCGCACAGCGCCAGCACGTCGGCGATCTCGACGGGGGTGTCGGTCAGGTGGTGGACGGCGTAGGCGTTGTCCCAGAAGATCCGGAAGTCCGGGGCGGCGGTCGGCATGGCGGCCAGGCGGCGCACGGTCTCGTCGCTGTAGCAGACGCCGTCCGGGTTGCTGTACTTGGGCACGCACCAGATGCCCTTGATCTGGGCGTCCTCGGCGACCAGGCGCTCCACGACGTCCATGTCGGGCCCCTCGGCGGTCATCGGCACCGAGATGAGCTCGATGCCGAAGCGCTCGCACAGGGCGAAGTGCCGGTCGTAGCCGGGGACCGGGCACAGGAACGCGATCCGGGGCTCGTCCGCCCAGCGGCGGGCGGCGCCCGGCAGCGGGCTGAGCAGCGCGTGGACGACGCTGTCGTGCATGAACGTGAGGCTGGAGTTCCCTCCGGCGACCAGCTGCGCCGCCGGGACCTGGAGCGGGCCGCTGAAGATCTCGCGGATCTCGGCGAGGCCCTGCACCCCGCCGTAGTTGCGGGTGTCGGTCCCGTCGGCCGCGTGGTGGCCCTTCACCGGCAGCGTCAGCAGCTCGGCGGACAGGTCGAGCTGGGCCGGGGACGGCTTGCCCCGGGTGAGGTCGAGGGACAGGCCGCGCCGTACCAGCTCGTCGTAGTCGCGGAGAGCACGGTCGCGCAGGACGGCCAGCTCGTCGCCGCTCAGGGCCGAGGAGATGGCAGAGGCCGAAGAGGTCACGGGTGTTCCTTCGCCGCGGGATCGGGGTTCGCTCCGAAGGATAGAAGACCCGCCCGGTCGCCGCCGGACCCGCCCCTCCGCGCCGGACCCGGGGTCCGGGGCGGAGCCGGACACCGGAAGCCGCATAGGATCGGATCATGGCTGAGGTCATGGGGCGCGACGGGGCGTGGACGTTCGACGGGGAGATCGTACGGATCGTGCCCGGCCGCGACAGAGGGGTCAACAAGCTACGGCAGCTGATGGGAGAGGTGACCGTCCCGCTGGCCGCGGTGGCCGGGATCTCCTACGAGCCCGGCAAGAAGGGCGGGCGGCTCCGGCTGCGCCTGCGTGAGGGCGCCGATCCCTTCACCCAGGCCGCGGGCGGCCGGATCTCCGAGGCGGCCGATCCCTACCAGATGACCGTCGACCCCGACCGGGGCGGGGCGGCCGAGTATCTCGTGGACGAGGTCCGCAACGCCCTGATCATCGAGCAGGTGCCGTCCGGCCCCGCCGACCGCTATCTGATGCCGGGCCCGGACGTGCCGCGGACGGTGGCGGCCGGCGACGGGACGGCCACCTTCGACGGCGAGACGATCCGCATCCAGTGGAACTGGGCGGTGGAGGGCTCGAAGAAGGAGGCCGGGCCGCAGCAGTTCACGCTGAAGGACCTGACGGGCGTGGAGTGGATCCCCGCCGCCGGCCTGGAGAACGGCCATGTCCGTTTCCACGTCAGGGGCTCGGCCCACAATCTCGCTCCCAAGCTGGCCCCCAAGCACGACCCGCACTGCCTGGTGCTGTGGGGTCTGGAGAAGGAGACCCGCACCACCGCCCTGTTCCTGGCGGCCATCCTCGCCCGGCTGCCGCACCCGTCGGCCCCCGATCCCGCGGAGACCCCGGCCGTCCCCTCCCCCGAGAGGGTCACGGAGAGGGCCGCGGAGCGAGCCGCGGGGAGGACCGCGGAGGGGACCGCCGGGGCCGCTCCGGAGTCCGCCCCTCCCGCCGCGGAGACGGCCGACCACGACGCGCTCCTGCGGCGCCTGCGCGAGCTCGGTGAACTGCACCGGGAGGGCGTGCTCACCGAGGAGGAGTTCACCGTGGCCAAGCAGGCGATCCTGCGACGTTTCTGACGGGCGTCACCATCGCCGCTACGAGTGCGGCAAAGACGGCTACGGCGAGCCGAACGCCAGCCGCTCTAGACGAATAAGTCCGAAGTCCGGTCAGTGATCGTAAGCGACAGCGCGGCGCGCAGGCGCTTGGTGTAGCCGGACTGGCCGGGCAGGTCGGCAAAGGCGCCCGGCAGATGCGCCGGGACAAGCGCAGCCAGCGGGCCTCGGAGGCGATGCCCAGCGGCGCCTGGGCGATCCAGGGAGCAGTTCGGCGTCGGTCAGTCGCGGTGGGCGCCCCGGTCGTGCTGGGCGCTCGAGCCCGTCGTCGATCCTGACATCCGGTGCGGTCGCAAAGGGTGGTGAGGGTGTCGGTCGCACCTCGCTCCTCGACACCCTTCGTCATGTGCGCTCTGGCGTGACGGCCAGGCTCGGCCGCCGTGCGGCGCGGCGTGGGCGGGCAGCACCCGGCCCAGCGGGGACACGCCTCACGGGTGGGCTCGTCCGCCCGGTACGCATCGCCGTACTGCTCTCCGCTTCAGGACTTGCTCACCTAGGACGCCACCCGCAATATGATCTTTCCCTGGACGTGCCCCCGCTCCGCCCGCTCGTGGGCCCCGGCCGCGTCCCGCAGGGGATAGACGCTGTCGACGCCGACCCGCAGCCGGCCCTCCCCGAGCAGCCGGGCCAGCTCGCCCATCTGCCGGCCGTCCGAGTGCACCTGCCCTCGCACGTGCCGGATGCCCCGCCTGGCGGCCTCCTCCAGCCGGTAGTCACCGAGGAAGACAGGAGTGATCGTGCCACCGTCCTTGAGCACGGCCAGGAAGCGGTGCGCGCCGGGACCGCCGACGCAGTCGATCACGTGGTCGACGTCCCTCACGACGTCCTCGGCCGCGACGGCGGTGTAGTCGACGAACTCGTCCACCGCCAGTTCCTTGAGGAAGGCGGCGTGCCGGCCGGACGCCACGCCGATCACATGGGCATCGGCGTCCTTGGCGAGCTGTACGGCGAAATGGCCCACCCCGCCGGCGGCCCCGTTGACCAGCACCCGGTCGCCGGGCCGAGGCTTGATCAGGTCGAACAGGAACTGGTACGCGGTCAGCCCCGCCATAGGCACCCCGGCCGCGTGCACGTGGTCCACGGACGCCGGTTTGCGGGCGAGGTGACCGGCCGGGGAGGTGGTGTACTCGGCGTACCCCCGCCCGCCGCGCCCGGGGTCCGAGGGGAACCGGACGAGCCCGAACACCTCGTCGCCCACCTGCCATTCCGTGACACCGGGACCGAGCGCGGCCACGACGCCGGACACGTCGGACCCCGGCAGGTGGGGGAGGGCGAGGCGCGGGCGGAGGCTCTCGGGGATGTTGGCGTAGCCGAGGCGGGCGTATCGGTCCGGCGGGTTGAACGCGGCGGCGTGGACGCGGATCAGCACCTCGCCGGGGCCCGGCTCGGGCCGGCCGATCTCCTCGTATGTCAGGACCCCCGGGCCGCCGAAGGCGTGCAGGCGTACGGCGTGCATGGTCGCGGACATGGGCGTCTCCCTGCATGGTGGACGACTCGACTAAAATGCGGAGCAGCGCTCCGGATCATAATCGGAGCAGTGCTCCGTTTGTCAAGACGAAGGCCGCAAGCATGCCCGAAACCCCTGCCCCGACAGCCGACCGCGCGCCCCGCGCCGACGCCCGCCGCAACCGGGAACGCCTGCTCGCCGTGGCCCGGGTCGTGGTGGCCGAGCAGGGCACCGACGCCTCGCTGCGCGACATCGCCCGCCGCGCCGAAGTCGGCCTGGGCACCCTCTACCGCCACTTCCCGACCCGTGAAGCGCTCCTGGAGTCTCTGCTGCGGGACCGTTTCGACACTCTCGCCGCCCGTGCCGAGACCCTCGCCTCCGACGCTCCGCCGTACGAGGCGCTGACGACGTGGCTGCGCGAGTTCGTCGAGGGCGCCCGCGCCTACCGGGGCCTGGCGGCCTCGATGATGGCCACCGTCAACGATGAGACGTCACCGCTGTCCGCGTCCTGTCACACCATGCGCGCCGCGGTCGGCCGCCTGCTGGAACGCGCCCAGGCGGCGGGCCGCGTCCGCGCGGACATCGACCGCACCGACCTGTTCGCCCTCGCCAACGCCCTGAGCTGGATCACCGACCAGGCCCCGTCCCTGGAGGAACGGCGCGACCACTTGTTCGCCCTCGTCCTGGACGGCCTCGCACCCCGATGACCCGAATGTCAGACACCCTGTAGGCCCTCTGGACGAGTAAGTGCGAAGTCCGGTCAGTGGTCGTAGGCGATCAACGACCGGGTGACAGACTGGCCGGTGGCGCGGTTGTGCCGGATCGCCGCGGTCGACGCCGGGATCCACTGGGCGATGCGGGCGGCAACGCAGGTCGGGCTGCGTCCGCCGCCACGGGTGGGCTCACCCGCTTGACCCGCACTGCCGTACCCGCTTCCAGCTTCAGGACCTACTCGTCTAACGGCACTGGGACAGCATGACGGCTTTGTCGGCCCGGGTCACCGGCAGGTCGTACTTCAGCGCGACCTGGGCGAAGCGCACGACATAGGCGCAGCGGACCTTCCGCCACGGCGGGAGCCACTTCGCCGGTCCCGACCCGCCCTTGTCCTCGTTGACGGCGCCTTCGACGGGCATGAGGTTGAGCGGGTCGTTGGCGATCCGCGCCCGTTTGGACGGGGTCCACCGGGAGGCGCCCATCCGCCACTCGTAGGACAGCGGGACGACGTGGTCGACCTGGACCTCGTCCGCCCGCCGCTTGCTCCACCGCAGGGTCCTGCCGGTGTAGGGGTCGCGCAGGTCCATCGCGACCACGACGCACCCGGATCCGCCGCGGTACTCGATGTTCTCCCCGTCCCTGGCGAGCAGGTCGTCGCGGGTGCGGCAGCCGTTGCGGGCGTACGGCACGCCGGTGGCGGTGTCCGCCCAGTTCTTGCCGAACCGGGCTCGGCTGTAACCGGCCTTCGACCCCATCCGGGCCACCCTCAGCCTGCCGATCAGCCGCCTGGCCTCGCTCCTGTCCCCGGCGGTGACCGGCGCCAGCCCCGGCCTGACCCCCTCGGGGTTGTCCAGCGGCGCCACCCTGGCCCCGACGTCCTCCCGGGTCGTCAGCGAGAACATCACCAGAGCTCCCAGCAGAGCGAAGGCAACCCCCCGCACGCTCACCCACGCCTCCACAGGGTAAAACGGCCCAGATTTGACTCATTCCCGCGATCGGCTTGGTTGACACCGGGCCCCGGGCCGGGCGCCTACAGCCAGTCGCGTTTCTTGAAGGCACGGTAGAGCAGAAGGCCGCCCAGGATGATCAGAATCGTCGAGGACCAGAATCCGAGCGGCTCGCCTGAGCCGGGATAGGGCACGTTCTGCCCGTAGAAACCGGTGATCAGGGTGGGGACCGCGATGATGGCCGCCCAGCTGGTGACCTTCTTCATGATCTCGTTGAGCTTGAAGCCCTGCTGGTTCTGGTGGGCCTCGCGGATGTTGCCCACCAGCTCCCGCAGCGAGTCGGTCCACTCGGCGGCGCGCAGGGTGTGGTCGTAGACGTCCTGGTAGTACGGCATCAGCGCGGGGTCGATCATCTCGGCGCCGCGGCGGATCAGCCCGCCGACGATCTCGCGCACCGGCAGCGCCAGCCGGCGGAACCGGAGCAGGTTCTTGCGCAGGGTGAAGGTCTCGCGGTGCCGGCTGCGCAGGTCCACCGCTCCCCCGTCGAAGAGCTCGTCCTCCAGCGCCTCGAGCTGGGCGTCCAGCGGCTGCAGCACCTCGAAGTAGCCGTCCACGACGTGGTCGAGCAGTCCGTGCAGCAGGTAGGCCACGCCGTACCTGGCCATCTCCGGGTCGGCGTCCCAGCGCCTGAGCACCTCGTCGATGTCGAAGTCCGCGCTCGACCGCACCGTGACGAGGGCGTTCCCCGTCACGAACAGCGAGAGCTCGACGAACTCGATCTCTCCATTCACCAGCTCGGCGGCGTAGACCGTGATGAACAGGTGGCCGTCGTAGGCGTCCACCTTCGGCCGCTGGCGGTCGTGGAGCGCGTCCTCGACGGCCAGCTCGTGCAGGCCGAGCTCTTCGCTGATCTTGGCCAGGTCCCCGTCCGCGGGCTCGCAGAGGTCGAACCAGACGACGGCCCCCGGATCGCCGACGCACTCGGAGACGTCGTCGATCGGGAAGTTCTCCTTGACCAGGACGCCGTCCCGGTACAGGCGCGTACGGTCCACCCGGCCAGCCTAGACGCCGCGCGTCAGCGGCGTAAGCCGCCCGTCAGGCGGCCAGGGGCTCGGCCAGCAGGCGGCGGATGTGCCGGGCCGCGGTACGGCCGGCCCGGTTGGCGCCGACGGTGCTGGCGGATGGCCCGTATCCGACCAGGTGCACCCGGGGGTCCCGGACGGCCACGGTGTCCTCGACCCGGATGCCGCCGCCGGGCTCGCGCAGGCGCAGGGGCGCCAGGTGGCCGATGACGGGCCGGAACCCGGTGGCCCACAGGATCGTGTCGGCCTCGACCAGACGGCCTGCACCATCCTGGCCGGCACCATCCTGGCCGGCACCATCCTGGCCGACATCGCCCCGGCCGACGGCGTCCCGGCCGGCGTCGCCCCAGACGACCCCCTCGGGGACGATCCGGTCGAACATCGGCAGCCGGTCCAGGACCCCGGCCGCCATGGCCGCCCTGACCTCGGGGGTCAGCGGATAGCCCGTCGCGCCGACCACGCTGCCCGGCGGGAGCCCGGCGCGCACACGGGCGTCCACCCGGGCGACGGCCGCGCGGCCCGCCTCCTGGTCGAACGGCCCGTCCCGGAAGACCGGGGGCCTGCGGGTGACCCACGCGGTGGACCGGGCCACCTGGGAGATCTCCAGCAGGAGCTGGATCGCCGAGGCCCCGGCGCCGACGACCACGACCCGTTCACCGGCGAAGTCTTCCTTGCGGGTGTAGCCGACGGTGTGCAGCTGCCGCCCGCGGAACGTCTCCTGGCCCGGATAGCGCGGCCAGAAGGGCCGGTCCCAGGTGCCGGTGGCGTTGACCAGGGCGCGCGCGGACCACTCGCCGTCCGAGGAGGCCACCAGCAACCGGCCGTCCCGGCCCTCGCGCACCTCCCGTACCTCGACCGGCCGGCGCACCGGCAGGCCGAAGGCCCGTTCGTAGGCGGCGAAGTACTCGGAGACGACCTCCGACGACGGGCGGCCGGTGTCGGCGACGCCCAGCGGAAGGCCGGGCAGGTCGTGCACGCGGTGCGCGGCGCCCAGGGTCAGGGACGGCCAGCGGAACTGCCAGGCGCCGCCCGGGCGCGGGGACCGGTCGAGCACCACGTGGTCGATCCCGTCCCTGGTCAGGAAGTGGGACGTGGACAGTCCGGCCTGTCCGGCCCCGATCACCACCACGTCGATGTCCGTCACATCCCGTCGAACACGGACGGGCTCACGAATAATCCGGCGCCCCCGGGGCAGCGGACCCCCACGACACAAACACCCGAGGTGAGGTCACGATGATAGTGCTGGGACTTCTCTTGATCGTGCTCGCCGGCGCGGCCGCGATCGCGGTCTCCTGGGACGAGACCGCCGCATCCACCGCCACCGCGTCGTTCACGGTCTTCGACCGCACGGTCCAGTTCACGCAGCTGGAGTTCTTCTTCGCCGGTGTCGCCACCGGAGCGGTCTTCCTGCTCGGTCTCGCTCTCCTGTTCGCCGGCCTGCGCCGTTCCGCGGCGCGGCGCAAGCAGCTGCGGGCCACCCGGATGGAGGCCCGTGACCGCGTCGCCCAGCTGGAGGAGGAGAAGCGCGAGCTTGAGCGCAAGCTCGAGGCCACTCCCACGACTCCGGCTCCGGCTCCGGCCGTGGACCGCGACCGGGACGGCGTCGACGACCGTGACGAGCCGACCGGCCCGCACCCGCGGATCGACGTTCCCCGTCAGTCCAACGACCAGCTCGTGGCCGGCCGCCACCAGCGCACGGTGGACAGCCGGTAGACGCGGATGTAGATGAGCGCAGACAACCGAACAAGGATTTCCGATCTCCGCCGGCACGGTCCGCATCCCGTGCCGGCGGTGTCTTTTCCCCGCGGCTCCCGGGCTGCTCGACGAGTGGTACAGCCAGCCCCCAAATAACCCGAAAAATCACCTTCTATAAACTCCAGAATCATGATCCGATCGAACGGCCGATAGCCGTGCTCCGCCGTACCGGATCACAACCCTGGGACCTCGTCGCCGCCCTGGCCGTCACCTCCACGGTCGGCTACGGCGTGATGTTCTACGCCTTCGCGATCTTCCTCACCCCCGTGGCCCGCGACCTCGGCACGGGCTCCGCGCAGGTCACCGCCGCCCTCACCCTCGCCATCGTGGTCAACGCCGCCGCCGCGCCGCTCGTCGGCAGGCTGCTCGACCGGTACGGCGGGCGCTGGCTCATGACGGGCGGTTCGGTCCTCGGCACCCTCACCGTCCTGGCGTGGTCCCGGGTGGAGAGCCTGCCCGCCCTGTACGCGGTGTTCGCGTGCATGGGGGTGGCCATGGCGCTGACCCTGTACGAACCGGCCTTCGCCGTCGTGGTGAGCTGGTTCGACGGCAGGAGCCGGGCCACGGCGCTGCTCGCGGTGACGGTGGTGGCCGGGTTCGCCACGACGATCTTCTCGCCGCTGGCCGGACTGCTCAACGAGTGGTACGGCTGGCGCCAGGCCCTGGTCGTGCTGGCCGTCGTCCTCGGGGTGGTCACCGTACCGCTGCACCTGCTCGTCGTCAGGCGCGGCCCGGACGACGCGCACCCGCCGAGGACCGGTGCGGTCGGCGAGGCCCTGCGCGACCCCGCGTTCTGGCTGCTGACCGGGGCGTTCGTGGCGCAGAGCGGCGCGGTCTACACCCTCGCCATGCACCTGGTCTCCTACCTGACCTCGCTCGGCCACCCCGGCCCCTTCGCCTCTCTGGTGACCGGCCTGGTCGGCGTGCTCTCCGTGACCGGCCGCCTGGCCACCACCGGCCTGCAACGGCGCTGGCCGGCCGCGACCGTCGCGGCCGTCATGTTCACCGTGCAGGCCGCGGGTGCGGCCCTGCTCCCTGCGCTGGGCGGCACGGCGTCCGGGGCGGTCGCCTGCGTCCTGCTGTTCGGGATCGGGTACGGCGTGGGCACGATCGCCCGCCCGGTGCTGTTCGCCGAGCACTTCGGCGTCGCCGGCTACGGCGCGATCGCGGGCGCGGCCACCCTGCCGATCGCGCTGATGACCGCGCTCGGCCCGCTGGGCGGGGCGGGGCTGGAGCAGACCGCCGGGTACACCTCCGTGATGGTCGCGGTGGCGGTGCTGTGCCTGGTCGCCGCCGTGGCGTTGGTCGTCCACCACCGCCGGGGCCGGGTCGTCCTCCGGAAAAGCCCTACGCCTCAAGGATGACCTTCCCTAACCTCACGGAGGGAGCCGCGACCGGTCACCGGGGACGATGCCCTGGGCGCTTCCGGCTTCTACCTTCGTGAGTAAAAGTGAGCAGGGAGCGGGGAAATGGCACGCCGGAGGAACATCGCCGCCGCAGTGGGCGGCTGGAGCGCGCGCCATCGCTGGGCCGCGCTGCTGGTCTGGGTGGGGTTCGTCGTGGCGGCGACCCTGGCGGGCAACGCGGTCGGCACCAAGGGGATGGAGCCCTGGGAGGACAACAACGGGGAGTCGCGCAAGGCCGCGATGGTCCTGGACGCGGCCGGGTTCCCCGACGTCGCCGGGGAGACGGTGCTGGTCCAGGCCAGGGGCTCCACCGCCCCCGCCGACTTCCGGGCGGTGACGCGGGACGTCAAGGAGGCGGTGCTCGCCACCGGCCTGGTGGAGAAGGTCCGCACGCCGTACGACGCGCAGGAGCCCTCCCCGATCAGCGGGGACCGGCGTTCGGCCCTGGTGACCTTCGACATGAAGGGCGAGGGGAGAACCGCCGAGGAGCGGGTCCAGCCCGTGATCGACGCCGTGGCCGGCGTCCAGCGGGCGCATCCCTCGCTGTGGATCGGCCAGTCGGGCAGGGCGAGCAGCGGCCTCATGCTCGGCGAGGTGCTCGACGACGACCTGATCAGGGCGGAGCTGCTGTCCATCCCCCTGACGTTCGGCATCCTGCTGGCCGCCTTCGGCGCGCTGCTGGCCGCCGTGGTCCCGCTGGTGGTGGCGTTCACCGCCTATCTCGGCTCGATCGGCCTGCTCGCGCTGACCAGCCAGATCCTGCACGTCGACTCGGCCACCACCAACCTCATGCTGCTGATCGGCCTGGCCGTCGGCGTCGACTACTCCCTGTTCTACATCCGCCGCGAGCGTGAGGAGCGTGCCAAGGGCCGGGACAGGGAGCGGGCCCTGGAGATCGCGGCGGCGACCTCCGGGCGGGCGGTGCTGATCTCCGGCGTCACCGTGATCGTCGCCATGGCGGGCATGTTCCTGACCGGCAACGGCATCTTCATCGGCTTCGCCCAGGGCACGATCCTGGTGGTGCTGGTCGCGATGATCGGTTCGATGACCGTGCTCCCCGCGATCCTGTCCCTGATCGGCGACAAGATCGACGCCCGGGTCGTGCACGGCACCGTCCGCAGGCTCACCGGGCGCACCTGGCGGCGGATCCTCGGCGGGCGCGAGGGCGGCGGGCGCGTGTGGAACACCGTCCTCACCGCGGTGCTGCGCCGCCCGGTCGTCTCGGTCCTGCTGGCCGGGGGCCTGCTGACCGGCCTGGCGGTCCCCGCCTTCGATCTGCGCACCGGCGAGCCCGGCACCTCCGACGTGCAGGGCGACCACCCGGTCGTGGAGACCTCCCGCCGGATCAAGGACGCCTTCCCCGGCAACAAGGCCCCGGCCACCATCGTGCTGAAGGCCGACGACGTGACCGCGCCGTACGTCCTCAAGGAGGTCCAGCGCCTGCGGGAGATGGCGATCGGCACCGGCGAGATCGACCCCGCCTTCTTCGGCGTCAGCGCGAACCCGGACAGGACCGTGGGGATCATCCGCCTCGGCCTGAAGGGCGCGGGCCCCTCCGACGAGGTCTCCGAGCACGCCGTGCGCACCCTGCGCGAGCGGGTGGTCCCGCCGACCGTCGGGCTGGTCGCCGAGACCTACGTCTACGGCAGCGTGGCCGGGGTGATGGACTTCAACGCCCAGCTCGGCAGGTCCGTGCCGCTGGTCTTCACCTTCGTCCTGCTGCTGGCCTTCGTGCTGCTGCTGGCGTCGTTCCGGTCACTGGTGGTGGCGGTGACGGCGATCGTGCTGAACCTGCTGTCGGTGGCCGCGGCGTACGGCGTGCTGGTCGTGGTCTTCCAGTACGGCTGGGGCGAGAGCCTGCTGAACTTCGAGTCGACCGGCTCGATCGTGAGCTGGCTGCCGCTGTTCCTGTTCGTGATCCTCTTCGGGCTCTCGATGGACTACCACGTGTTCATCCTGAGCCGGATCCGCGAGGCCTTCGACCGGGGCATGCCCACCGAGCAGGCGGTGACCCACGGGATCAGGACGACCGCCGGGGTGGTGAGCAGCGCGGCGTTCATCATGGTCGGGGTGTTCGCGATCTTCGGCACGATGTCGCTGCTCTCCTTCAAGGAGATGGGCATCGGCCTGGCCGCGGCCATCCTGATCGACGCCACGGTCGTCAGGGCGGTCCTGCTGCCGGCGACCATGCGGCTGCTGGGCGAGGCCAACTGGTACCTGCCGCGCTGGCTGGACTGGCTGCCGACGCTGGAGCACGGGTCCGGCGAGGACGACGCTCCGGGCGGTCCGGACGACCCCGACGACCCGGACGCCGTACCCGCCGGGCGGACGCCGGTCGCCGTCGGCTGACCCGGCCGCCGCACCGCCTGACCGCGCGGGCGACGGGGGCGCGGTCAGGCGGTGCGCTTCGTGCCGTGGCGGTCAGGCGGTGCGCAGGCCGCCGACGTCGTACAGCAGCACGTCGTTCCCCAAGGCCACCGCCAGGACGAGCCCGTTGCCGCTGAAGGCCACGTTCTGGATCTGCCCCTGGTCCAGGGGCTGGCGGAACTCGCGCCGGGTGGCGACGTCCCACAGCCGGACGCCCTCCTTGTCGGTCGCGGCGGCGAGGAGGGTCCCGTCGGGGCTGACGGCCATGGCGTTGATCGTCGACTTCGCCCCCTTGAAGGTCTCCTTCTTCGCCTTGCGGGAGGAGACGTCCCACAGCCGCACGACCCTGTCGTATCCCGCGCTCGCCAGGGTCTTCCCGTCGTCGAGGAACACGACGGCGTTGACCTCCTCGGTGTGCCCCTTCAGCGGACCGCCGACCGCCGTGCCGCCGGAGGTGCGCCAGAACCGGACCGTACGGTCCCATCCCGCGGTGGCCAGCAGCCTCCCGTCGGGGCTGAAGGCCGCGTTCTTGACCAGCTCCTCGTGACGCATGGAGGCGCCCGCCTGCCTGCGGTTGGAGGTCTTCCACAGCCGGACCCACTCGAACCCGCTGCCGGTGACGAACTGCCCGCCGTCGGGACTGAACCTGACGAAGACTGAGCCGATCACGGACTTCGACACTCTGCGCTTGGAGCCGAGGTCCCACACGTGCGTCTCGGTGTCGCTCACCCCGCCGACGCTGATCAGGGTCCGGCCGTCCGGGCTCAGCGCCAGGCCCTCGACGTAGAACTTCCTGTCCTTGAGCTCCCCGATCGACTTGCCGGAGGGCACCTCCCACAACCGGATCCTGCCGTCCCAGCATCCGGCGGCCACCGTACGGCCGTCGGCGGAGATCGCCAGGCCCTGCACCAGCTCGCCGTTGCCGAGCACCAGCGGCTGGCCCCCGGAGGTGGTGATCAGCGCGGACGCGCTCGGGGTGGCCGTCGGGGTGGCCGTGGGCGACGTCGGGGAGGCCGACGGTCCCGACGTCTGCGAAGTAGCCGAGGAGGTGCTCCCGGTCCCGGTGCTCCCCGTCCCCGTGCTCCGGTCGGGCGAGCTCCCGACCGTGCCGCTCCGGTCGTCCAGGTACCGGGGGACCAGCACCGCGGCCGCCGCCACCGCCCCGGTGGCCAGCGCGGCCCCGCCGATCAGCAGGCTCCGCCGGGAGATCCCGCCCCCGCCGGGAGGCGGCCCGAACTGCCCGCCGGACGGATGGGTGTGGGGCGGCCCGCCCCACGGGCCCGTGGAGGGTTGCGGCGCGTGGAACTGCCCGCCGGACGGATCGGTCGGCGGCGCGTGGAATCGGCCGCCGGACGGATCGGTGTGCGGCGGTGCCGGGTGGAACTGGCCGCCGGGCGGATAGGCGGGCGGGGCCGTACCGGACGGGCCGCCGGGCACGCCGGCGGCGGGTGACGGCATCGGGAAGGACCCGCTGGAGGGGTCGGCGGAGGACGGTCCGGCGTTGGACCGTTCCCGGACCGGCGGCCCGGCCGGTGGGACATCCCGCGACGGCGTGCCGGGGACGGACGGCTGCGCCATCCCCATGGCCGTGCTGAGCAGGTCGTTCACGGGCATCGCCGTACCGGGACGCGCCGCGCCCCTGCCGGTGATGAGCTCGAGCAGGACCTCCTCGGCCGTGGGGCGCCGCTCGGGCGTCTTGGCCAGGCACCGGCCGGCGATCTCCCGCAGGCCGTCGGGCAGGCCGGTGAGGTCGCACTCCTGGTGGAGGATCCGGTACACCAGGGCCGCGATGGCGACGTCACGGCCGAACGGCGCCCTCCCCGTCCCGGCGAACAGGATGGTGCCGGCCCAGCTGAACATGTCCGAGGGCGGGCCCACGTCGTCCCCGGAGAGCTGCTCCGGTGACATGTACGGCGGGGTGCCGACCACGCTGGCGGAGGTGGCGGTCATGTTCACGCTGCGGGCGATGCCGAAGTCGACCACCCGCGGCCCGTCCGGGCCGAGCAGCACGTTGGCGGGCTTGAAGTCGCGGTGGACGATCCCGGCGCGGTGGATCGCCGCCAGGGCGGTGGCCGTGCCGACCGCCAGCCGTTCCAGGTCGCGCGGGTCGAGCGGCCCGCGCGAGGCGACCCGCTGCTCCAGGGACTCGCCCTCGATGAACTCGCTCACCACGTACGGCTGATCGCCCGCCACGCCGACGTCCAGAATGGGCGCGGTGCAGAACTGGGGCACCTGGCGGGCCGCCTCCACCTCGCGCAGGAAGCGCCTGCGGTTCTTGGGATCACCGGCGACGTGGCCGTGCAGGACCTTGACCGCCACCCGTGTCCCCGAAGACGACTCTCCGAGGTACACGACTCCCTGCCCGCCCTGCCCCACCCGCCCGAGCAGGCGGTAGTCCCCCAGAAGTGCGGGCTCGTCCGGGCGCAGCGGACGCGGTTCGGACACGTGTGCCTCCCGACTCGATCATGTCCCAGAATATGGGGATTTCTAAGGGGACGGCGCGAGTCCGGGCTTTTTCACCTCCGGTCCGCGTCCGACTCCGCCGGCCGGGATTCGTCCGGCACCGGTCCAGGTACGGCGCGCGGGGTCCTGCGCCGGTGCAGGAGCGTCATCAGCCCTCCCGCCACCAGCCCCCAGAAGGCGGCCCCCACGCCCAGCAGGGTCAGCCCCGAGGCGGTGACCACGAAGGTGACCACCGCGGCCTCCCGGCCCTCGGGCTCGGCGACGGCCGCGGTGATCGCCGAGGCCAGCGCCCCGATGAGCGCGAGCCCGGCGACGGCCTCGATGAGCACCGGCGGGGACAGCAGGACCAAAGCCGTCGCCAGCCCCGCCCCGACGCCCAGCACGATCATCGAGACCCCGGCGGTGGCCGAGGCGATCCACCGGCGGCCGGGATCGGGATCGGCGTCGGGACCGGCGGCCAGGGCCGCGGTGATGGCGGCCAGGTTCACCGCGTGCCCGCCCAGGGGCGCGGCGGCGGCGCTCGCCAGGCCGGTGGCGGTCAGGACCCCGCGCAGCGGCGGGCGGTAGCCGTACCCCGCGAGGACCGCCATTCCCGGCACGTTCTGCGCGGCCATGGTGACCAGGAACAGCGGGAGCGCGATGCTGATCATCGCCGGGAGGCTCCAGGACGGCACGGTCGCCTCGGCCACCGGGCGCACGTCCACCGCGCCGAGCCCCGGCCCGGTCAGCGCGATGGCCGCGACCGCCACGAGCAGGGCCCCCGGCACCGCCCACGTGCGGGCCACCCGGCTCAGCACGGCCCAGGTCAGCACGACGGGCACGGCCATGTGCGGAATCTCGACCAGCGCTCTGACCGGGGCCACGCACAGGTCGAGCAGGACCCCCGCGAGCATCGCGCCCGCGATCGGCCCGGGGATGGCCGCGATCCAGCGGCCGAGCACCGGGAACAGCCCGGCGACCACGATGAGCAGCCCGCAGACGACGAACGCGCCGACCGCGACGGGGAATCCCCCCTCGGGGACGCCGGTGGAGACGAGCAGCGCCGCGCCGGGCGTGGACCAGGCGATGGCCACGGGTATCCGCAGCCGCAGGCTCAGCCAGATCGCCGTGCCGCCCACGGCCAGGCAGAGCGCGAGCAGACCCGACGCGGCCTGCTCCCGGTCCGCCCCCACCGCCCGCAGCCCGGCCAGCACGACGGCGAACGAGCTGGCGAAGCCGACCAGCGCGGTCACCACACCGGCCAGCACGGGCTGCAACAGGCGGTTCATCCTTCGTCCTTCCGGGGGTCTCTGCTTCCAGGGCCCCGGCGCTTCCGGGGTTCCTGCGCTCCGGGTCTCTCGGGTCCTCTGCGGCGCCTCGACCATCCCGTGTCGTTCCGTAAACGGAACGATCGCCGTGTTGCAGGATAGCTTCATGACCTCCGGCGCACAAAACCCTTATCCGACCGCGGACGCCGGCACCTCCCACGTGGGCCGGCGGATCCGCAGCCTGCGGGAGGAACGCGGTCTGTCGCTGTCGGAGCTGGCCCGGCGGGCGGGAGTGGGCAAGGCCACGCTCTCCGGCCTGGAGAACGGCACCCGCAACCCGACGCTGGAGACCCTGTGGGCGGTGACCGCCCAGCTCGGCGTGGGCCTGGGCTCCGTCGTCGGCACCGGCCCCGTGGTGCACGGCACGGCCGTGCAGGGCGTCCTGCTGCAGGCCTTCGAGGAGGAGGGCGCCGCCTACGAGCTCTACCGCCTCGTCTTCCCCGCCGGGTCGTCGCAGCTCTCCCCCGCCCACCACCAGGGCGTCACCGAGCACCTCACCGTCTTCGCCGGCCTCCTGCGCGCCGGCCCCGCCGACGCCCCCCTCCTGGCCGGCCCCGGCGACTACATCACCTGGCAGTCGGACGTCCCCCACACCTACGCCACCCTCGGCGACCAGGACGTCCACGCCAGCCTCCTGATCCGCTATCCCCGCCTGCGGAGCGGGCTCCCGGACGGGCCGGTCCGGGAGCCCGGGGAGGTCAGCCCTCGAGGAGATGCTTCAGGGCGGTGACGCGGTCGCGCCAGTAGGTCTTCAGTTCGGCGGCCGTGGCGGCGTCGGGGAGTTTGCCGTGCTGGAGGCCGAGCTGGGTCTTCTTCTCGTCCTTGGCGATGACTCCGACCGTGAGGGCGGCGCGGCCCTGCCAGTTGGCGGTGACGGACTTGCCGGGGCGTGAGGTGCGGATCTCGAAGGGGGCGTCGGGCAGCCACTGGGCGCGCAGGTCGTCGTCGGTGAAGGCCTCGATGACGCGCTCGGCCGGGACGTTGATGATTTTGCTGGCGCTGATCGAGAAGTCACCGGTGCGGGACTGGCCCGGGGCCCGCAGGCCGCGTGCCCGCTCGTAGGCGACGGTGACGCTCTGCGCCCACCAGCCCTCGACGCCGTGCTCCTCGACGAGCCATCGGGCGATCTCCCCGTGCGTCCGGCCGGTGCCGCCCCAGGCGTCCAGCAGCGCGAACCACTCGTCGTGGGACCGGCCGGTCCGCGCGGTCATCGCGTCGTCGGAGACGACCGTGTCGCGGACCGCGGAAGCCGGTGCGTCCGCGCCGGGGGCCGGCGTCTGCTCTCCGGCGGGGACGACGGACGGCTGCCCCTCGACGGCGGGCGGCTGCTCCACGGCGTCGGCGTCGGGGAGGAGGTTGCGGCGGGCGGCGGTGTAGCTCTCGCCGGTCTTGGCCATGCGGGTGCGCACGCGGCTCTTGAAGGACTTGTTGCTGGTCATCTCATGCTCCTGGACACGGCGTCGCGCCGGGACTCACGCTCCCGCCGCCCCGCCGGATCTGGGGCATGCACAACCGGCGTCCCGAGAACTCCAGGGCCCCCTCTACCTCCGCGAGCCGGTGGCGTGAGCACCGGTGAAGGAGGTCGGGCGCGGGACGGCGCCTTCTTCGAAGGTACCCACCCGCACCGACAATCCGCCACCCCGTCCCCGAGCACAAAATTCACAAAAGTAATATTTGGTGCATGACGCCACGGTCCAAAGCTCTGATCTTCTGGGCCGCGGGGGTCCTGGCCTACGTCATCGCCGTCTTCCACCGCCAGTCCCTCGGCGTCGCGAGCATCGAGGCCGCCGCGCGGCTCGGCGTGGGCGCGGCCGGTCTGTCGCTGCTGGCCATGATCCAGCTCCTGTTCTACGCCGGCATGCAGGTGCCCGTCGGCGTCCTGGTCGACCGGCTCGGCTCCAAGCGCATGCTGCTCATCGGGGCCACGGTGATGTCCGCCGGTGAGCTCGTCTTCGCCTTCTCCTCCGGGCTGCTGCCCGGCGTCGCGGGCCGGGCGCTGATCGGGTGCGGGGACGCGATGACGTTCATCAGCGTGATCCGGCTGGTGAACCTGCACTTCCCCGCGCGCATCAACCCCCTGCTGGTCCAGCTCACCGGCCTGATCGGGCAGCTCGGCGCGCTGGCCTCCGCGGTCCCGCTGATCCACTCCCTGCGCGCGTACGGCTGGACGCCGACCTTCCTGGGCGCCGCGGCCCTCGGGGCGGTGGCCGTACTGCTGCTCCTGACCTTCCTGCGCGACTCCCGCCCGGAGCTGGCCGGGGACGAGCCCCCGGGGCTGAAGGCCGCCTGGGCCGAGCCCGGCACCCGGCTGGGCATGTGGACCCACGCCGCCACCCAGTGCTCGGCCGCCGCCTTCCTGCTCCTGTGGGGGTACCCGTTCCTGGTGCAGGGGCAGGGCCTGGACCCGTCGACGGCGGGCGTGCTGCTGTCCACTCTGACGCTGTGCGGCATGGCCTGCGGGCCGCTGCTCGGCTATCTGGCCGGGCGCTTCCCGTTCCACCGCTCCCGGATGGTCCTCATCGTGATCGGCACCACCGCGGGGGCGTGGACCGCCGTGCTGGCCTGGCCGGGCCGGGCCCCGCTCTGGCTGCTCGTCCTGCTCGTGGTGGTCCTGGCCGCCAACGGCCCCGGCTCGATGATCGGCTTCGACTACGCCAGGACCTTCAACCCGGCCACCCGGATCGGCGCGGCGACCGGGATCGTCAACGACGGCGGCTTCGTGGCGTCCATGTCGGTGATCGCCCTGATCGGCATCGCCCTCGACCTGCACGGCGGGAGCGGCCCGGACGCCTACCGCTGGGCGTTCGCCGTACAGTATCCGTTCTGGCTGCTCGGGGCGGTCCAGGTGCTCCGCTACCGGACGATCACCCGCCGCCTGCTGCTCGCCGCCCAGAACTCCTGACCCGCCGGAAACGGCGGAAGGCCCGCCCGGGAACCGGACGGGCCTCCCACAGGGAGATCGTCGTCAGCTGGTGGGGAAGTCGTCCGCGGTGCGGATCCGGTCCCGGATGAGGGCGCCCGACTGGGTGAGCACGCCGGTGCCGGTGTAGGTCCCGCCCGAGCAGGTGCCCGGCTTGAAGGCCGCGCTGCCCTCGCCCGCGTCCGAGTAGGTCCAGTTGGCGTAGCCGATCTTCAGGCCGTCCAGCAGATCGAGCCAGGCGTTGGTGCTGGCGACGTCCACCGCGCCGTCACCGCTGGCGCTCACCGTGCCGAACTCGCTGACGAACATCGGGAGCTTCGCCGCCGCCCGGCTCAGCGTGGACCGGTAGTTGTCCTTGTGCGAGGCGGCGTAGAAGTGGAAGGCGTACATGATGTTCGTGGCCTTGACCGGGTTGTTGACGATCTCGGACTCGTTGGAGCCGTCCGAGACGCCCAGCGACGACCAGCCGCGGGTGCCGACGATGATCACCGCGTCCGGGTCCGCCGCCCGGATCACCGGGATGACCTGCTCGGCGTAGCTCTTGATCGACGCCCAGCTCACCCCGTTGGGCTCGTTGGCGATCTCGTAGATGACGCCCTTCTTGGCGGCGTTGCGCGCGGCGACCGAGGCGAAGAAGGTCTTGGCGCGGGCCAGGTTGTAGTTGGGGTCACCCGGCGTCAGGGTGTGGAAGTCGATGATCGAGTACAGGCCGCGGGACTCGGCCATGTCGACGTACCTGTTGACCATGTCGGTGAAGCCCGACGGGTTGGTCTCGTACCCCTGCTCCTGCACGTACATCGAGATCCGGAACAGGTCGGCCTTCCAGTCGTTCACCAGGGCGTTCAGCGAGCTGTCGTTGTAGCACCTGGAGAACCACTGGATGCCGTGGGTGCTCATGCCGCGCAGCTGGATCGGGCGGTTGTACTGGTTGCACAGGTTGACGCCGCACACGTGCAGCTTGCCGTTGATCCCGAGCGGGGTTCCGGCGCCCGACGTCGGGGTGACGGTGGGCGTCGCGGTCGGGGTGACGGTGGGCGTCGCGGTCGGGGTGACGGTGGGCGTCGCGGTCGGGGTGACGGTGGGGGTGGCGGTGGGGGTGGCGGTGGGCTTCACCGTCGGGGTGGCCGTGGGAGTGGCGGTGGGACCGGTCGAGCCGGTGCACGTGACGCCGTTGAGGGTGAACGACGTCGGCACCGGGTTGCTCCCGCTCCAGCTGCCGTTGAACCCGATGCCCGTCGAGGCGCCGGTGCCCAGCGACCCGTTGTAGTCGAGGCTCTTGGCGGTGACGGCGGAACCGGTCTGGCTGTAGGTCGCCGACCAGCCCTGCACGACCTTCTGGCCGGAGTTCGGGAAGGTGAAACCGAGGGTCCAGCCCTTGATGGGGTCGCCGAGGTTCTTGATGCTGATATTGGCGGTGAACCCGCCCTGCCAGCTGTTGGTGGTGTAGGTGACCGCGCAACCGGTGGCGGCCATGGCGCCTGCGGCCGGCATGGCCGCCAGCGCCCCGGCGACGAGCCCGGCGGCGGCGCCGATCGTCAGGAGACCGCGGGCCCGGCGTGGGCGCATGGGGAATTTCACAACAGTGGCCTTTCGCGTTCGAGGTCGGCCGTCGCGGGAGACCGCGGACGGCCTTTCGGGCGCTCTGCGCTTCACGGGTCGGTGGGGTGGCGGGCCGCTTCCGCCCACGCACCGCAAGACCTGAGCGATTTCTAGCAGTTTGCGATATATAGGCCACGGAGGAAGCTGGGATCACGGTCGCCGATCCCTCCCCGAGAACCCCGCCGCAACCCGTGTTCCCCCTGCTCAGAGTCATGACCGGAGCGCATCCCGCCGATGTCTCCGGTCATGAAAGTTTCATGGGGGTACGGCGACCCGGCCGCCTCCATGCCGGCGATCGCTCTCATCGGCGTCGTCTCGGCCGCCGGGCGGGGACAGGCCCGGTGGTTCTCCGTTCACGCGACCGCCGTACTATCCGTTCGGGCAGCTCGGAGCGGTCCGGGTCCTGCGCGACACCGGTCCGGGCGGCGCCTGCGGAGCAGGGCCTCTCCCCTTCACACGGTCAGGGTGTGAAGGAGAGAGGCCCGTACGGCCCGCCCCTGCGTACGGTCAGGATGCGCAGGAGGCGGTCATGGGGAGAGCGGCTAGAGGATCCGGTCCGCGCCGGCCACCCCGGCGCCCGCGGCCGGCGGGGCCGAGGAGGCGGAACCGGCCGAGTAGGCGTACGGCGGCGGCGGGACGCTTCCGTCGGCGCGCAGCCAGTCGCTCCGCTCCTTGCCGCTGTCCTGCGCCCGGGTGATCGTGGCCGGGTCGTAGAAGTTGCTGCCCGTCCAGGTCAGCCTCGTGTCGCCGAAGTCCTCGGTGATGGTCTTGGCGCCCTTGACGTGGTTGCTCTCGGCGTAGACCTGGCCGCCCGCGCCCAGGCCGATGAAGTAGTCCTCGACGTCCACGTAGTTGGCGAACACGTGGGCGTAGCCGAAGCGCACCCGCGGGTGGCGGGTGTTCGACCCGTCGAACCAGTTGTGGTGGTAGGTGACGCGCAGGTAGCCCCTGTCCTGGGCGCCGTTGCTGTCACTGTGCCCCAGCAGCATCGACTTGTCCGTGGCGACGAACCGGTTGTGGGAGACCGTCACCAGGTCGGAGCCGCGCTTGACGTCCACCGAGCCGTCGGCGGAGGTGTGGAAGGTGTTGTGGTCGACCCACACGTGGTGCGAGTAGCACTGCACGTTCACCGAGTCGTCAGCGGAGTTCCGGAACGTCAGGTTGCGGATGATCACATTCTGCGTGTGCGTGAACCTGTCCTTGCTGGCAGGGCTGCACAGGTCCCCGCCCCAGGCGACCTCCTCCGGGCCCCAGCCGTTGACGTCGAACCCGAACCCGCTGATCGTCGCGTTCGTCCCGACGCCGATGACGGTCTTGTTCGAGCCGACGTCCAGCATCTTGGCGCCGGTTCCGGTGATCGTGCCGGAGACGCGGACGATGCGGGGCGTGTCGTCGGCGACGGCCGCCGCCAGCTGCGCGTAGGTGCTGACGGTCACCGTCTCGCCGCCGGCGCCGCCGCTCGTCCCGGTGCGGCCGTACCCGCTCAGGGTCGCGAAGCCGACCAGACCGGCCGCGTTGCCCGGGGAGCCGGTCGGCGTCGAGGTGGGAGTCACCGTGGGGGTCGCCGTGGGGGTCGCCGTGGGCGTGGCCGTAGGTGTCACGGTGGGGGTGACAGCGGGGGTCGCGGTCGGCGTCGCGGAGCCCGCGGGGACGAACCTCCACTGCTTGCTCGCCGCCGAGTCGCAGGAGTTCTGCTGGACCAGGGCGCCGGCGGCGGTGGAGTCGTCCTTGATGTTGAGGCACTTGCCGCCGTTGGCGTTGACGACCCGGTAGTTCGAGCCGGAGGCGGTCGGCTGCCAGGTCTGGGAGGTGGCGCCCGAGCAGGTCTCCTGCTGTACGGCCTTGCCCGCGGAGGTGCCGGCGTCCCTGACGCCCGCGCACTTGCCGCTGTGCGCGGCCTTGAGCTGGAACCCGCCGCTCACGGCGGTGAGGTTCCAGGTCTGGGAGGAGGCTCCGCCGCAGGCGGACTGCGCGAGCTGCACGCCGTCGGAGGCGCCGCCGCCGGGGACCTCCAGGCACAGGCCGCTGCCCGCGTTGACGAGCGTGTAGGCGCCGGGCGCCGGGGCCGCGGCGGCCGACGCCCCGGCCGTCAGCCCGGAGGCGGCCAGCGCGCCGAGGACGGCGACGGTGGCCGCCACGGCCGCCTTCCTGTCGAATCTGCTGCTCTTCACAGCCGAGCTCCTTGCTGGTCCAGCGGGTCCTGGGACCCGCGTTCTGGATTCCCCCCAGCGAGTACTCACCTGTTCACATGAGTGAACGCATTCGTGTTGGCATGCAGGCTCACCCTAGGAAAGCGTTTTCCCAGTGTCAATGGACGATGAAAATTCCATGACGGGACCGGGCGGAGACGAGGATGCCCCGCCCGGACGCGCACGAGAACGACCGCCGGGCGGACCGGAGCGGAGCGACGACCGGTCAGGTGAGCCTGGTGAACGGCTCCGCGAAGTGGGCCGTGCCGATCATGCCGCCCTCCGCCCTGATCTGCTCCAGCAGCTCGGCCCTGGTCCTGGCGGCGAGATCCGGATCTCCGTCGTAGAGATAGGGCACCTTCGGGTCGGTGAGCTGCACGGGATGCAGGACCAGGTCGCCGGTGAGGGTCAGCTCGCCCACCTGGACGACCTGGTGCCCCGGGGTGTGGCCCGGGGCGTGCAGCACCCGGATGCCGGGCAGCGCGTCCGCCCGCCCGTCGACGATCTGGACCTGCTCGCCCAGCGGCCGTACGACGTGGTCGAGGACCTCCTCGGCGGCCGCCTCGACCTCGGTCCGCTGCAGCAGGTGCCGGGCGTTGGGGAAGACCGGCACGCCGCCTGCCACCGCCCCGCTCGCATGGTCGCTGTGCAGGTGGGTGATGACCACCGCGTCCACGTCCTGCGGCGCGACCCCCACCCGCGCGAGCTCGGAGGTGAGCGCTCCCGGCACGGGAGCCCAGCTCGCCGCCGGCGAGTCCGCCGGCCCGATCCCGGTGTCCACCAGCACGGTCCGGCCCGCCGCGTCGCGCAGCAGGTAGCAGTGGAAGTGCAGGGTCCACTCGCCGTCCTCGTGACAGCCCCCGGGGAACATCTCCGGCAGCGGGCGCCGGATGGCCTCCCCCATCGGCCCCACCGCGTCGCACAGCGGGAACACCTCGACACCTGCCACCGTTATGGACTGGTGGAGCACCTTTCCTCCTTCTGGAGACGAATCTGTGGTGCTACTGTCATATCGGGCGTGACGCACAGTCGGCCAGGCCGCGTGCGACCGATCCGCCCTTTTTCTCATACCGCGCCCCCTCGTGGCACGCGGTTCCTCTCAGGCGCGCACCGCGCGCTCTCAATTCTTCGCCCGCGCGTCCGCGTGGGGTTCCCCGGGCGTTTCCGTACGTCCGTTCCATCATGAAAGGTCACCCATGACCGTAGAAACCATCGTCAAGAAGCCTCCGCGCCGCCGTAAGAGCGCCGCCCCGCCCGCCACTCCCGTCCCCGAGAGCGGCGCGCCCGCGTCTTCCGTCTCCGTTCCCGCCCAGGCCCCCGCACCTCCGCGATCCCCCTCCCCGTCTCCCGTCGAGACCGTGTCCGGCCTCCTCGACGTCCGCGACAAGGTCGCCCACCTGCGGACCGGCGGCTACCTCCCCGGCCGCGCCGATGTGAAGGTCCCACCGGCCCAGGTCAGGCAGTACGGCCTGCGCCCCGGCGACCACGTCGTCGCCACCGCGCGCAGGCCGTACGAGAAGCTGGTCGAGGTACTGGCCGTCAACGGCGTCGAGACCGGCGCCGCCCGCCCGGCCCCCGCCGCCCGCCCGCACTTCGCGGACATGACCCCGATCCACCCGGACGAGCGGCTCCGGCTGGAGACCGACTCGCTCACCACCCGGGTCGCCGACCTGTTCGCCCCGATCGGCAAGGGGCAGCGCGGCCTGATCGTCGCCCCGCCCAAGGCGGGCAAGACCCTCGTCCTGCGGGACCTGGCCGCGGCGATCTCCAGCAACCACCCGGACGTCCACCTCATGGTCGTGCTCGTCGGAGAGCGGCCCGAGGAGGTCACCGAGATGCGCGAGTCCATCCGGGGAGAGGTCGCCGCCTCCACCTTCGACCGTCCCGACCGCGACCACACGGCGGTCGCCGAGCTGGCCATCGAGCGCGCCAAGCGCCTGGCCGAGACCGGCCGCGACGTCGTCGTGCTGCTGGACTCGCTGACCCGCCTCGGCCGCGCCTACAACAACCTCGCTCCCGGCGGCGGCCGTACCCTCGCCGGAGGCATCGACGCCGCCGCCCTCCTGCCGCCGCGCCGCTTCTTCGGCGCCGCCCGCAACCTGCGCGACGGCGGCTCGCTGACCATCCTCGCCACCGCCCTCGTCGAGACCGGCTCCCGGATGGACGACAACCTCTTCGAGGAGTTCAAGGGCACCGGCAACATGGAGCTGCGCCTGCGCCGCGACCTGGCCGACAAGCGGATCTACCCGGCCGTGGACCTGGACGCCTCCGGCACCCGGCGCGAGGAGATCCTCCTCGACCCCGACGAACGGCAGCTCACCTGGCGCCTGCGCCGCACCCTCGGCGGCCTGGACAGGCAGCAGGCCCTGGAACTCCTCCTCGACCGCCTCGGCGAGACCCCCTCCAACGCCGCCTTCCTCCAGCAGATCCGCCAGACCACCTGACCCGGGCCGTCAGCCCAGCCGGTGGACGACCGTCTCCCTACTCACTCCGGCAGGCCGGAGCGCGAGCACCATCAGGAGCACTGCGACCAGCTGGCAGAGGTCCCCGAGGGAGTCGGAGAAGAGATGCCTCTGCGGATCCCACATGTTCACGGTCCCCTGGGCTGCTTCCGCCAGGAAGAACAGGGGGCGGGCGCAGTACACCAGGACCAGGACGGCGGGGAGGAACCGGGTCACCACCCGGCCCGGGCCCGGCCTGCCCCGCCGGGCGGCGAGCAGGCACGCCCCGAGGCCGAGCAGGACGTACGGCGCGACGCCGAGGGCGAAGGCCGGAGTGTCGTGGATGTCCTCCAGCAACGCGGCGATCTTCAAGATACGACCGCCGGAAAAGAGCTGGACCATCCCGTAGATGACGCCCGACTCGCCGTACTCCTCCGGAGGGTCCTCCGGCGGGGTCAGCAGGTCCTGGATCCATGAGTGGACGGCCGGAGCCACCGCCCACAGCAGGGCGGCGCACCAGAGCAGCCGGGATCGTCGGGTCACGGCGGGCAACTCTAGGGACGCGAGGCGACGATCCGGTCACATCCCGGCGGGAGGCCGCCGGGATCCGGCTCCGGCGAACGGGCCTACTGCGGCCAGTTGGCGACGGTCGAGGCCTTGATGGCGTCGGTGTGGCACCTGAAGATGGCGTTGGTCCGGTAGCTGACCAGGCAGACCCGCACGTCGGCCCGGGTCACCTCGCCGTCCGAGGACAGCTTGAAGTTCGCGCCCTTGGAGGAGCAGGTGTAGCGGACCTGCGACCAGCCGGTGCCGCCGCTCGCGTAGTGGAACTTGGCGCGGACGTAGGCGCAGTGGCCGGAGTGGTAGTCGCGGTCGTACAGCTTGCCGGAGACCACGAACCGCTCGGAGTCGAAGTCGCTCAGCCACACGTCGGCCTTGGCGTAGCCGCCGTGGCCGCTCTTGGACTGGACCGGGCCCCAGTGGTGCACGCGGTCCCCCGCGGCGGCCTGGGCCGTTCCGGTCAGGCTCCCCGCGAGCACGAGAGCCAGCAATCCGCCACCGATGACAGTTCTCTTCCTCATGGACATCATTTGTACCGGTAGTCACTTGAAAAGCACTTGCGTCCCGCTTATCGCTGCTTGGCGGGATAAACCATGATCAGGAACTGCTCCATGGATCCCCTCCAGGCCTCCCCGCCGTCCCTCCAGGCCTCCCCGTCGCCCCGTACATGGACGCGGACCCGATAGGCGCCCCTGCCCGCGGCGGTGAGGTTGACCAGCCGGGGCCCGCCGTAGAAGTCGACAAACCTCAACCGCCCCCGGGTGCTCCGGTAGGAGATCTCCTCCACCTCGTCCCAGCCGCGCCGCTCCAGCGGAGGCCTGCGGTCGTAGACCTCGGCCGTCACGCACACGGGAGTGAACTCGTCGGCGACCGTCACCTGCAGGACCCCGGGCTCGGCCCCGGCCAGGCCCTCCACCCAGAGCGGGCCGGCCTCGACCATCTCGATCTCGTCCTCAAGGGCGACGAGCGCGTTGTAGTCGGTGTCCACGGCGCCCACCGCCCGCCGCAGCGGCCTGATCAACGGGCGGTGCCGGGGGTAGGCCGCGCACTTGACGTTCAGCGCCGCCTGCTCCCGTTCATCGGCCAGACGTGCCCGCTCTGCCTTGACCTTCTCCGCGGCGACCACCCCGGGACAGATCGCCCTGAGGCCCTCGGCCAGATCCGCGCTGTGCTCCAGCCCCAGCTCCTCGTACGGTTCCCGCCTGCCCACGTCCCCACCGGCCCGCACCACGGCGGCGCAGAGGTGCCGGCCGTAGGCGAGCACATGACCGTCCGGCATGCCGTCGAACTCGCGGATCGTCCCGTCCCCCCACGGACCGCCGCGCGCCGCGCACAGGAACCGGGCCCCGCCCTCCAGTTCCTCCAGGCTGTCTATCAGGAACCCCCCGGCGGTCGAGCACGCCTCGTTCCCGGAGATCCTGCCGGTGACCGTGTCCGAGACGGGCGTGAGGGCCAGCGGCAGGATCACGAGCACGACCGACGTCACCCGAGTCAGGAGGGACCGCCGGCGGTGCGGCCGCCGTACGGCCAGCAGCATGAACGCCACGGAGGCGAACGCGATCAGGGACTGCACGAGATTGACCGAGACGATGAAAGGGCCGCCCCACAGGTCCAGGCAGCCGGCGCCCAGCAGGGCGTCCAGCCCCATCGGCAGGAGGGTGAGGAAGGTGAGCAGGACGATCACGACGGCGGCGACGCGGGTGACGATCCGGCCGATCCGCGGCCGGCCCCACCGGTTGCCGGCCAGCCACGCCACGAAGGCCACGAGCATGAGCGGAAGGCCGCCGAGCCAGAAGAGGAAGACCGTGTAGACGACACTGCGGATCTCGTAGCCGTGCTCCAGCATGAACTCGTGGCCGGTGCACCGGTCGGGCGGGCCGTAGCCGAAGAAGCCGTAACTGTAGGAGTCCGGACCGGCGGACACCCAGTAGACGAGCGGGGCCAGTGCGGTGGCGAAGGCCGCGGCCCAGTGGAACCACGCCGCCCTGCCGGGCCGGAGGCGCCCCGCCTTCCCGGCGGGGGTCTCCGGTGGGTCACCGGACACGGCGGGCTCCTTCCTTCCACGGGCACGTCGAAGCGGACGGCGAGCATCGTAGGGATGAGGGATGACGGTCAGGTCACGCCGCCGCGAGGCGGGATGATGGGGTCATGCTGGCCGACGTCGTCGAACACCTCATCTGCCCGGTCTGCGGGGACGGGCTCACCCTCGGCGAGCGGGCGCTGCGCTGCCCGCGGGGACACGCCTTCGACATCGCCCGGCAGGGGTACGTCAGCCTCCTGACCGGCTCGCAGGCCCCGGGGACGGCCGACAGCCCGGCCATGGTGGCCGCCAGGGACGACTTCCTCGGGGCCGGGCACTTCGGCCCGCTCGCGGACGCGGTCGCCGAAGCGTGCCGTACGGCCCCGCGGGCGGAGGACGGGAGACCGGTGATCGTGGACGCCGGGGCCGGGACCGGTTACTACCTGGCCCGGGTGCTCGACCGCCTGCCGTACGCCACCGGGATCGCCCTGGACATCTCCAAGCACGCGGTCAGGCGGGCCGCGCGGGCGCACGCCCGGCTGGGGGCTGTGGTGGCCGACGTGTGGCGGCCGCTGCCCGCCCGCGACCGCTCCGCCGACGTCCTGCTCAACGTCTTCGCCCCGCGCAACGGGGCGGAGTTCGCGCGCGTGCTGAGGCCCGGGGGCGTGCTCGTCGTCGTGACGCCCACCTCACGGCATCTCGAACCGCTGGTGGACCGGCTGGGCCTGCTGTCGGTGGACGAGTCGAAGGAGCGGCGCGTGGCCGAGAGCCTCGGCGGCCACTTCGCGGAGACCGGGCAGGAGATCCACGAGTTCCGGATGGAGCTGGGGCGGGCCGCCGTCGAGGCCGTGGTGGGCATGGGGCCGAGCGCCTGGCACACCGATCCGGAGGTCATGCGGGAGAGAGTCGGGAGGTTGCCGGAGAGCAGCGAGGTGATCGCCTCCTTCCGCATGTCTACCTTCACCGTACGGGCGTAGGCAAGGAAGGTGACTTGACAGCCATCTTCATAACACATGTTACTGAAGTGACATTTAGTCCGAAATTCAGCTATTTCAAAGCAGACCAGGGGTGGAAGCGACATACTGGACGGCAATCCGGCGAGCCCGCGCTCGTCCGCGTGAAGCCGATGCCTTGACGGAGGGACGCGCCATATGAAGGCGGAGGAACGCTGGCAGGCCAGGTTCCGGGCGCCGCGGGTGACGTTGCCGGTGTGGGCGAGGCAGGCTCCCGCTCGCACGGTGTACCGCAGCAACGCCTCCGGAGCCTGGGAGATCTACGCCTGGGACCGCTCCGACGGCTCCGTCCGCCAGGTGACCTCGCGTCCCAAGGGCACCGCGCACGGCACGATCGACCCCACCGGGCAGTGGATCTGGTGGTTCGCCGACACTGACGGCGACGAGTGGGGCGGCTGGATGCGCCAGCCGTTCGGCGGCGGCCCGGACGAGCCGATCGACCTCGAACCCGGCCACCCGGCCGGCATCGCGCTGTCCGCGGCGGGCGACGCGGTGATCGGCATGGCCCGGCCCGGCAAGGGCTTCACCGTCTCCGTGGTACGGCCGGGCTCCCCGGCGAAAGTGATCTACGAGCACGCCGAGGCTGCCTCGGTGACCTCCATGTCCCTGGACGGCTCGCTGGTCGCGATCAACCACAGCGAGCACGGCGACTCCCGGCACCCCGCGCTGCGGGTGATCCGGCAGGGCGGCCAGGTCGTCGGCGAGCTGCACGACGGCCCCGGCAAGGGCATCGTCGGCCTGGGCTTCTCCCCCGTCGCCGGCGACCGGCGGCTGCTCGCGCTGCACGAGCGCCGGGGCCGCCGCGAACCGCTGGTCTGGGACCCGGTGAGCGACGACCAGCGGGAGATCTGGTTGCCCGACCCCGGTGAGATCACCGCGGACTGGTACGACGACGGCCGTTCCCTGCTGGTCGTGCGGGCCAACCGCGCCCGTACCCACCTGCACCGCTACGACCTGCCCGGGGGCGTGCTCACCGCCATCGAGACCAAGCACGGCGTGATCGAGGCCGCCGCGCCCCGCCCCGACGGCTCGGTGGAGTACTCCTGGTCCAGCGGGTCCCACCCGCCGGTGATCCGGTCGACCAACGGGCAGGTGGTACTGGGCCACGGCGGGCCCTCATCGCCGCCGTCCGTCCCGGTCGAGGACGTGGACGTGGACGGGCCCGGCGGGCGCATCCACGCCCTGGTCTCGCGGCCCGAACGCGGCAGCGGGCCGTACCCGACCGTCTTCCTCCTGCACGGCGGGCCCACCTCGCAGGACGACGACTCCTTCGTGCCGCAGGTGGCGGCGTGGGTCGACCACGGCTTCGCGGTCGTGCGGGTCAACTACCGCGGCTCCACCGGGTACGGCTCCGCCTGGCGCGACGCCCTCGCCGGCGAGGTCGGCCACATCGAGCTGGCCGACGTGACCGCCGTCCGCGAGGCGATGATCGCACGCGGCCTGGCCGACCCCGAGCGGCTGGTGCTGGCCGGCAGCTCCTGGGGCGGCTATCTCACGCTGCTCGGCCTGGGCACCCAGCCCACGGTGTGGTCCGCGGGCCTGGCCACCGTGCCGATCGCCGACCACCTGGCGACCTACGAGGACGAGCCCGAGTCGCTGCGGGCCTACCACCGCGCGCTGCTGGGCGGCTCGCCCGCCGAGCAGCCGGAGCGCTACGCCAACTGCTCGCCGATCACCTACGTCGACGACGTCGAGGCGCCCGTGCTGATCCTGGCCGGGGAGAACGACCCCCGCTGCCCGATCCGCCAGATCGAGGGCTACGTGTCCCGGCTCGCCGAGCGCGGGCACACCCACGAGGTCTACCGCTACGACGCGGGCCACGGCTCGCTGGTCGTCTCCGAGCGCATCGCCCAGATGGCCGCCCAGCTCGACTTCGTCCGCAGGCACATCAAGCCGGACGGCGCGGGCGGCGCCCATCTCCCTCAGGACTGACCCTGCCCGGGATCGAGACGACCGTCCCCGGGGCCGGTGGCGCCCGCCTAACGGGCCCGCAGGACCACGATCGCCATGTCGTCGGCGCTCGGCTCGGGGGCGAAATCCTGTACGGCCCGGCGGATCCGCGCGGCGACGGCGCCCGCCGACAGGCCCACGCACTCGGCGAGCAGCTTGGCCAGCCCCCCGTCGTCGTCGAGCAGCCTGCTGCCCTGACGCCGCTCGGTGACCCCGTCGGTCACCGCGAGGAGCACGTCGCCGTGGTCGAGGTGGACCAGGTCCGCCTCGAAGGTCGCCTCGGGGAAGACGCCCAGCAGCGACTGGGAGGTCACCACCGGCTCCACGACCCCGTTGGGCTTCAGCCGCAGGGCCTCCGGGTGACCGGCCGAGACCAGGCGCAGCTCCAGCCCGGTGGGCACGGGCGTGATCTCCCCGTGGAGCAGGGTGAGGAAGCGGGCCCGTTCGCCCTCTTCGAGGATCGCCTGGTTGAGCCGGCCCAGGACCGCGGCGACGCCGTACCCCTCCCTGGCCAGCAGGCGCAGCGTGTGGCGGGCCAGGCCGGTGACCGCGGCGGCGACGGGACCGGTCCCGCAGACGTCGCCGACCGCGAACCGCCAGCTCCCGTCCCCGGCCGCGAACAGGTCGTAGAAGTCCCCGCCGACCTCGTTGGTCTCACCCGCCGGCTCGTAGACCACGGCGGAGTCGAGCCCGGGGATCTCCCCGGGGTCGTTGGGCGGCAGCAGGCTGCGCTGCAGCGCCTGGTTGGCCTCCGCCTGCTGGGCGTAGAGCAGGGCGTTGTCCAGGGCGAGCGCGGCGCGGCGGCCGATGTCCCCGGCGTACTGGATGACGTCCTCGGCGAACCGGTCGGACCGGCCCAGGCACATCGCGCCCAGCGCCCGGCCCCGCGCCAGCAGGGGGACGACCAGCACGTGCGAGTCGCCCAGCTGCATCGAGCCGCCGGTCTCCGGGATGTGCAGGCCCGCGAGGTCCTGGCGGAGGTCGTCGATGCGGCTCTCGTCGGTGTGCCACAGGTAGGCCGGGCGGTGCAGTCCGCTGCTGTCGGGCCAGGTGTAGACGGCGCACCAGGCGGCCAGCCGGGGCACCGCGATCTGCGCGATGATCGCGGGCACCATGTCCGGGTTGAGCGTGCCGGCCAGCAGGTCGCTGGCGTCGGCCAGAAACCGCAGCCAGCCGATCGGCCCCCTGCCCGTCTCCTCCTCGGCCCACTCGGTGGCCACGTGACCGCTGGAGCCCGGCAGGGCGAGGCGGGCCCAGTGGGTGCGGTGCTGGCCCGCGAAACTGACCCCCCACTCCTCCACCGGGACCCCCGGGCTGACGGGGCCGACGGAGCCGGTCTCCGCCGCGCCCTTCTGCCTCACCTCCACCTGGACGCCGTCCCCCATGTGGTTCCAGACCACCTCGAAGGGGCTCTCCACGGCATGGGCGGCCAGCTCACCCGCCAGTTGCTCCGCGGAGTCCAGTACGGACAACGCGGCCCATGCGGTCATCACTTCGCGAGTGAACCTCTTCGTGGCGGGTACTGCGGTATCTCCCGGAGCGAAGGTCGCGGCCAGGACAGCGCGGGGAACACTGGTCATTGTTCCGTGACTACCACACTTCCCGCTGACATGGGGTAAATCGAAGGTGGGACTCGAAGTTGCGCACCGTGACAGACTGGTGCTGCCCGCGGTAGCCCCCCTCGGGAGTCAAGGAGGTCTAATGACCACGGCCGACGCGATGCCCGACGTCGAGGAACGGCGTTACACGGAATCAGATCTACAGCCGATCCTGCAGACGCTCATCACGTGGCGGGACGGAGACTTCCGCCGCCGGGTGCCGCACGCGCCACCTGGAATCCTGAGCGAGATCCGCCTGCTGCTCAACGAGGTCGCCGACCGCCGCGAGCACCTGGCCAACGAGCTTCACCGGGTCCGCCGCGAGGTCGTCAGGGAGGGCCGCTTCGGCGAGCGCCTCACCCCCGGTCCGGGCGTGGGCTCCTGGACCGAGAGCGTCGACTCGGTCAACGCGCTGATCGACGCCCTGGTCGGACCGGTCACCGGCGCGGCGGACGTGATCGACGCCGTGGCCAAGGGCGACCTGTCCCGCCGCATCGACCTCGACCGCGGCTCCCGGGGCGAGGTGCGCCGCCTGGGCAAGGCGATCAACGGCATGGTCGACCAGCTCTCCCTGTTCACCTCCGAGGTGACCCGGGTGGCCCGCGAGGTGGGCACCGAGGGCCGTCTGGGCGGGCGGGCGAACGTCCGGGGCATGTCGGGCAGCTGGCGCGACCTCACCGAGGCCGTCAACACCATGTCGAGCCGCGTCTCGGCCCAGGTGCGCGACATCGCGGCGGTCACCACCGCGGTCGCCAAGGGCGACCTGAGCCGCAAGGTCACCGTCGACGCCGTCGGCGAGATGTTCGAGCTGAAGAACACCGTGAACACGATGGTGGACCAGCTGTCGGCCTTCGCCGAGGAGGTCACCCGCGTGGCCCGCGAGGTGGGCACCGAGGGCCAGCTGGGCGGCCAGGCGCAGGTGCGCGGGGTCTCCGGGGTCTGGAAGGACCTCACCGACAACGTCAACGTCATGGCGGG
>NZ_BOOJ01000079.1 GCF_016863175.1 Paraplanobispora siamensis | reverse complement strand
GGGACGGCTGGGCGGTCAGGCCGACGTCAAGGGCGTCTCGGGCACCTGGAAGGCGCTGACCGAGTCGGTGAACGTCATGGCCGACAACCTGACGGCGCAGGTGCGTTCCATAGCCGAGGTGACGACCGCGGTCGCCAAGGGCGACCTGTCGCAGAAGATCCGGGTGGACGCCCGCGGCGAGATCATGGAGCTGAAGGAGACCATCAACACGATGGTCGACCAGCTGTCGGCCTTCGCCGACGAGGTCACCCGGGTGGCCCGCGAGGTGGGCACGGAGGGCAACCTGGGCGGTCAGGCCACGGTGCGCGGGGTCTCGGGCACCTGGAAGGACCTGACCGACAACGTCAACGTCATGGCCTCGAACCTGACCAGCCAGGTGCGCTCCATCGCCCAGGTGGCCACCGCGGTGGCCAGGGGCGACCTGTCGCAGAAGATCACGGTCGAGGCCAAGGGCGAGGTGGCCGCGCTCGCGCAGACCATCAACACGATGGTCGACACGCTGAGCGCGTTCGCCGACGAGGTCACCCGCGTGGCCCGCGAGGTGGGTACCGAGGGCCAGCTGGGCGGCCAGGCCCGCGTGCCCAACGTGGCCGGCACGTGGAAGGACCTCACCGACAACGTCAACTCGATGGCCGACAACCTGACCAGCCAGGTGCGCTCCATCGCGCAGGTCACCACCGCGGTGGCCCAGGGAGACCTGACCAGGAAGATCGACGTCGACGCCCGGGGCGAGATCCTGGAGCTGAAGACCACCATCAACACCATGGTCGACCAGCTGTCGTCGTTCGCCGCCGAGGTCACCCGCGTGGCCCGCGAGGTGGGCAGCGAGGGACGGCTGGGCGGTCAGGCCGAGGTGGAGGGCGTCTCCGGGACCTGGAAGCGGCTGACGGAGAACGTCAACGAGCTGGCGGGCAACCTGACCCGCCAGGTCCGCGCGATCGCCGAGGTGACCAGCGCCGTGACCTCGGGCGATTTGACCCGCTCGATCACCGTCGACGCCTCCGGCGAGGTGGCCGAGCTCAAGGACAACATCAACTCGATGGTGAAGTCGCTGCGCGAGACCACCCTGGCCAACCAGGAGCAGGACTGGCTCAAGTCCAACCTGGCCCGCATCTCCAGCCTCATGCAGGGCCACCGCGACCTCTCCGTCGTGGCCGAGCTGGTGATGAACGAGCTGGCCCCGCTGGTGCGCGCGCAGTACGGGACGTTCCTGCTGGCCGAGGAGGGCGCCGGCGGGCCGGAGCTGCGGGTGGTCGGCTGCTACGGCCACCAGGAGAACGACCGCCGCCACCGCTTCGGCGACTCCCTGGTCGGGCAGGCCGCCGTGGCCAAGCAGCTCATCCTGGTCGAGGACATCCCCGCCGGGTACATCACCGTCGCCTCCAGCCTGGGGGCCGCCGCCCCGGTCAGCCTGATCGTGCTGCCGATCATCGTCGAGGACCAGGTGCTCGGCGTGATCGAGCTGGCCAGCCTCAACCGGTTCACCGCGGTGCACCGGGCCTTCCTGGAGCAGCTGGTGGAGACCATCGGCGTCAACGTCAACACCATCGTCGCCAACGCCCGCACCGACGCCCTGCTGGTGGAGTCGCAGCGGCTGGCGACCGAGCTCCAGATGGGCCAGGAGGAGCTGCAGCGCTCCAACGCCGAACTGGAGGAGAAGGCGGAGCTGCTCGCCCGGCAGAACCGCGACATCGAGACGAAGAACCGCGAGATCGAGCAGGCGCGTCAGGAGCTCGAGGACCGCGCCCAGCAGCTCTCGCTGGCCTCGAAGTACAAGAGCGAGTTCCTGGCCAACATGAGCCACGAGCTGCGCACCCCGCTCAACTCCCTGCTCATCCTCGCCCAGTTGCTCGCCCAGAACCCGGCCCGCAACCTGACCGCCAAGCAGGTCGAGTACGCCAACGTCATCCACTCGGCGGGCACCGACCTGCTCCAGCTCATCAACGACATCCTCGACCTGTCCAAGATCGAGGCGGGCAAGATGAACCTCAGCCTGGAGCCGCTGCCGCTGCGCCAGCTCCTGGACTACGTCGAGGCGACCTTCCGCCCGCTGACCACGGAGAAGGGCCTGCGCTTCGACATCACCGTCGACTCCGACGTCCCCGCGCAGCTGCTGGTGGACGAGCAGCGGCTGCGGCAGGTGTTGCGCAACCTGCTGTCCAACTCGGTGAAGTTCACCGAGAAGGGCTCGGTGGGACTGCGCGTCGAGCGGATCGCGAACACCGACCTGCCCGGGGCGCGGGGGCAGGAGGCCATCGCCTTCCACGTCGTGGACACCGGCATCGGCATCGCGCCGGAGAACCTGTCGCAGATCTTCGACGCCTTCCAGCAGGCCGACGGCACCACCAGCCGCAAGTACGGCGGGACCGGCCTGGGCCTGTCGATCAGCCGGGAGATCGCCGCCCTGTTCGACGGTGAGATCCGGGCGGTCAGCGCGGTGGGCAAGGGCAGCACGTTCAGCCTCTACCTGCCGATCATCGACGCCGGCTCCGGCCCGTCCAGGACGATGGGCGACGAGGTGGCCGAGAAGGACGGCCGGAAACCCGCGGCGGTCGTGGCGCAGCCCGCCGCGCCGGAAACGGACGCCTCCTCCGACGGGGAGGGCCGCCGCCTGCTGGTGCTGGAGTCCCGTCCCAACGGGCTGCTCTCGCAGCTGGCCGAGAGCGTGGTCGCCGACCTGAGCGAGACCCACGGGCCGGTGCGGGTGGCCACCGCCAACGACCCGGCCACCGCGATGAAGGCGCTGACCCTCGACGACTACCACTGCATCGTCCTGGACCTGGGCATGCGGCAGGACGCGGCGGCCGAGTTCCTGCGCATGCTCGACGAGAACCCGGCGCTGCGGACCCTGCCGGTGCTGGCCCACCACACCCGCACGCTCACCCGCCCGCAGGAGAACCTCCTGCAGGGCCGTTCCACCACCCAGCCGCTGGAGCGCCTGCCCAGCCTCGACGAGCTGCGCGAGCGCATCACCCTGCACCTGTCGGCGCAGCAGCCCGGCGACGTGCTCCCGCTGGTCCAGGCCAGCCCCGACGAGCGCCCGCGGGTGGAGGAGGCGCCGGACACCGGCCTGACGGGGCGCAAGGTGCTGGTCGTCGACGACGACGTGCGCAACGTCTTCGCGCTGACCAACATCCTGGAGCTGCACGGCATGCAGGTGCTGTACGCCGAGAACGGCCGCAAGGGCATCGAGGCGCTGTCGCACAACGACGACATCGATCTCGTGCTGATGGACATCATGATGCCGGAGATGGACGGCTACGCGGCCACCGCGGCCATCCGCAAGATGCCGCGCTTCGCCGACCTGCCGATCATCGCGGTGACGGCCAAGGCCATGCGGGGCGACCGGGAGAAGGCCCTGTCGGCCGGGGCGAGCGACTACGTCACCAAGCCGGTCGACGCCGAGGAGCTGATCTCGCGCATGCAGCGGTGGCTGGACCTGTGAGAGGTCATCCGGCGTTCCCGTGGCGTGCACCGTACGTCCACCGGGACGCCGGATGATTCCGAGCCGGAGGCCCGCGCGCGAAGGAGATGGATGAACGGCTCGGACGGCGTTCCGGACGGAGGTGACAGGCTCCCCGGAGACGGCGGGCCCGGCCGGGGCGTGCGGCGGGGCCGGGCGCTGGGCGAGGTGGCCGCGGTCTTCCTGAAGCTGGGCGTGATCGGGTTCGGCGGTCCGGCCGCGCACATCGCGATGATGCGCGAGGAGCTGGTACGGCGGCGCGGCTGGGTCAGCGACGAGCGCTTCCTCGACCTGATGGGCGCGACCAACCTCATCCCGGGGCCGAACTCCACCGAGCTGGCCATCCACCTCGGCCACGAGCGGGCCCGGTGGAAGGGGCTCGTCCTGGCCGGGGTGTGCTTCATCCTGCCGGCCTTCGCCATCGTGCTCGCCCTGGCCTGGGCCTACGTGCGCTACGGGCAGCTGCCCGCGGCCGAGGGGCTGCTGTACGGGATCAAGCCCGTGGTGGTGGCGATCGTGGTGTGGGCGCTGGCCGGGCTGCTGAAGACCGCGGTGAAGGACCGGACGACGGCCGTGCTCGCCGTGGCCGCGCTGGCGGCCTACCTGCTCGGGGTCAACGAGCTGGCCGTGCTGGCGGCCGGCGGGCTGGGGCTCATGGCCGTGCGCACCTGGGCGGGCCGGTCGGGGGAGGGCGGGATGCACGCCCTGACGGCACCGCTGCTGGGGGCGCTGCCGGGATGGCTGCCGGGAACGGCGTACGGGCCGCGCTTCCCCGACCCCACGGGCGGCCAGCTGGCCCAGCTCTTCCTGATCTTCCTGAAGATCGGTTCGGTGCTGTACGGCAGCGGCTACGTCCTGCTCGCCTTCCTGGAGGGCGACCTGACCGAGCGGCTGGGGTGGGTCACCCGCACGCAGCTGCTGGACGCGGTCTCCATCGGGCAGGTCACCCCGGGACCGGTGTTCACCACCGCCACCTTCCTCGGCTACGTGATCGCCGGACTGCCCGGCGCGGTCCTGGCGACGATCGGGATCTTCGCCCCCTCCTTCGCCTTCGTCGCCCTGCTGACCCGGATCGTCGACCGGATCCGCGGCAGGGTGTGGTCGGCGGCGTTCCTGGACGGCGTCAACGCCACCGCGCTCGCGCTGATGGCCGGGGTCACGATCGAGCTGGCGGGCGAGGCCTTCGTGGACCCGCTCACCGTCGCCCTGGCCGTGGCGGCCCTGCTGCTGCAGTGGCGCACCCGGCTCAACACCGCCTGGTTCATCGCGGCCGCCGCGCTGATCGGCCTGGGGCGGGTGCTGCTGTTCTCCTGACACGGCGTCCCCGGACCGGGAGACCCTGACACGGGGCCCGGACCCGGAGACGGGGTGGTGTGTCCGGCAGGTGATCTCCCCATCCCCGCCGAGTCTGTATACGATCTTCATCCGGGCGCCGTCGGAGGAGATCCCTCCGTGACCGAGCTGCCGCGCGTCCCCACCGGGGTCGACCCCACAGCGCCCAGCAACGAGGTGATGTTCGCCGGTGAGGAGGGCGTGGCCAGCGTGCGGGGGGACGTCCGCGACCCGCAGGCCGTACTGGCGCACCCGCTGATCACCGGCCTCCTCGGCTTCTCCCGTCCGGCTGGTCCGTCCGGCCCGCTCTCAGTCCTTTCCGACCGGCCGCGGGTCCGGCATGGCCGCGGCGATCCGCTGCCGCATCGGACGCCGGCGCAGGGCCCGCAGGGTCTCGTCCACGATCAGGCTCAGCGGGGCCGACAGCTCCGCCTCCAGTTCGGCGGCCGCGGCGGCGGTGGCCTCCCACTCCACCTCCAGCGCCGGCAGGAGCCGCTCGGCCCGCGGCGTCAGCCGGACGATCCGCCGGCGCGCGTCCTCACCCGGGACGACGGTGACCAGTCCGTGCTTGGCCATCTGGGCCACCGTCTGGCTCGCGGCCGAGTGGGTCACCCCGGTCGCGGTCGCCAGGTCGCGGATGGAGCGGGGCCCGTGGGCCGCCAGCACCCTGACCACCGGGGTGAACCGCGGGCGGTACCCCTGCAGGCCGAGGTCGTCGTAGATCGAGGCGACGCCCGCCTCCAGCAGGTCGAGCAGGTGGCGGAGCCGGGTTCCGAGCAGTTCGGGCCCGGGCGCGGGGGAATCCATGCCCATAATGTAACAGCACTGTTGCACTTACGGCAGGCAGCTTCAGGCGGGTGACTTCAGGCAGGCGGGCTCACGGGCCGGGCCACAGGCGGCTCTCCCCGGCCAGCGGGTCGTGGGTGAGGTGCCCGGGCGTGTCGAATATCCAGGTGGGGCGGCTCCGCAGGTCGTACGGCGGCCAGCCGGGATCGCCGGTGGCGACGAAGCGCACCCAGGCGGCGTGCATGTCGTCGGCCAAGGCCTGCGGAGGGGTCGGGCCGCACATCCGGCCCACCCCGCCGGCGTCCAGGTTGTCGAACACGAACGGCAGGTCCACGCAGTGCCCCGCGCCGACCGCCCCGCCGCGCGCGGGCGAGCGCCAGCGGAACTCGTAGGCGTGCACCGTACGGCCCGCCTCGGCGCCCGCCTCGGTGAGACGCAGGGTCGGCATCCGGAAGATCTTGTCGGTCAGGATCTGGCCCAGGACCTCGAGCCCGGCGGGCAGCCGTTCCTCGTAGAAGCACCGGGCCTCCGGAGCGGCCCCGAGGCCGCGCAGGGCGCCCAGGTAGGCCTCCTCCTCCACGGGACCGGGCTGCGAGCGGACACTCTCGTTGAACTCCTCCAGGGTGGCCCCCATGAGCAGCCCGGCCGGGTGCGCCGAGCCGTCCCGGATCATGTCGTACGGGCTGCGGGCCACCACCTCGCCGTCGTTGACCGGGTTGAACCCCTTGGGGCCCGGCCGGAAGATCTCGCCGAGCGGGCCGGGACCCGGCTCGTCCGAACCCAGCGAGGCGTAGGCCGCGACCAGTTCCTGCGGCGCGAAGGCCGAGAACGCCTCGCGCGTGGGCGGCACCCCCAGGCGCCCGGCGAGCGCGCGGGCGGCCTGGCAGGCGGGCTCGACCGGTTCCCAGGCCACCGCCCCGCCGCTCATGTCGATCACGCGGTGCAGCAGTCCCGCGGCCCCGGGCACCGCGAGCAGGGTCAGGCTCGCCTGCCCGCCCGCGGACTGCCCGCCGACGGTCACCGCTCCGGGGTCCCCGCCGAAGGCGGCGATGTTGTCGTGGACCCAGGTCAGCGCCCGGACCCAGTCCAGGACGCCGAGGTTGACCGGTGCCCCGTCGAGCGGGAGGAACCCCTCCACGCCCAGGCGGTAGTTGACGGCGACGAACACCACGCCGTCGCGGGCGAAGGTGGTCCCCCGGTACCACGGGCTGGCGTTGCTGCCCCCGTTGAAGGCGCCGCCGTGGATCCACACCAGCACCGGCAGCCCGGCCGCCCCCGGGTCGGGGGTGAAGACGTTGAGGTTGAGGTAGTCGTCGCCCGCGATGAGCGGCTCGGGCACGCCCTCGGTGTAGTCGCTCGGCGGCTGGGGGGCGGTCGGGCCGTAGGCGTGGCAGTAGCGGACCCCCTCCCATGACGGCGCGGGGACCGGGGCGGCGAAGCGCCGCTCCCCGACGGGAGCCGCGGCGTAGGGGATGCCGAGGAACTCGGCCACCCCTCCGGCCCAGTGTCCGCGCACCCGTCCGCCGGTGGTCCTGACATGGGGGTCCATGCCCTGTCTGTACCCGGGGCCGGGCCTTCTCGATCCACATCCCGGCGGGAGCGCCGGTCTCAGGCCGCGCACCCGGCGTACTCGTGGCGGCGCCGGAGCATGGCGGCCAGCATGAGCGGGAACATCGCCACGTGCGCCAGGGTCATCAGGCCGCTGCCGTCGATGACGCCCAGCCACAGCAGCGGGAAGAGCGGCACGACGGGCACGAACATGGCCGCGCACATCTCCAGCGTGCTCGCCCAGCCGTGGCCGCGATAGCGCATCCAGACGGCCATGCCGACGGACATGTTGAACGCCATCACCAGGTAGGCGAACTCGGGGTCCTCCGTGTGGGACAGGCCGAGCCCGACGGCGCTCAGGAGGAATCCGAGCGCGGCCATGCCGACGAACATCGCGATGACCATCTCGACGTAGTGCCAGGCGAACCGGCCCCACCGCATCCGGCCGCCGGTCGCCGCCGGAGCCGTCTCCCGCGCCGTCACGGCCGCCCCTCCCGCCGTCACGGCCGCCTCTCCCGTCGTCACGGCCGCCTCTCCCGTCGTCATGGCCGCCTCCCGCGCCGTCGTCCGAGGTGCTGTGTGAGTCATGGCCCAACTGTCGCCGCCCCGCTTGCGGGGCGGCGAGGCCGGAAGACCCTCAGGTCCGAAAACTTGGGTTCCCTGTCTTTCTGACGTAGGGTTCGGGACATGGCAGAACCCCGCCGCGTCACCGTCGTCGGCTACGACGCCGCGGAGCTGCTCGACATCGCCTGCGTGACCTCCGCCCTGGAGAGCGCCAACTGGCAGGGCGCCTCACCCCCCTACGAGGTGCGCCTGGCCACCCCGGGCGGCAACCCCATCACCTGCGGCACCGGCCTGACCCTGCAGGCCCAGACGACCCTGGAGCGGGTCACCGGCCCGCTCGACACGCTGGTCGTGGCGGGCGGGATCGGGCACGAGGACGCGGCGCGCAACCCGGTGATCGTGGCGCACGTCCGCCGGCTGGCGCGCGAGAGCCGCCGCATCTCGTCGGTGTGCACGGGAGCGAGCATCCTGGCCGCCGCGGGCCTGCTCGACGGGCGCCGCGCCACCACGCACTGGCAGTGGGCGCGCAGGCTCGCCGCCCGCCATCCGGAGGTCGTCGTCGACCCCAGCCCGATCTTCATCCGCGACGGGAACACCTCGACCGCGGCCGGCGTCACCAGCGCCCTGGACCTCACCCTGGCCTTCATCGAGGAGGACAACGGCGCCGACGTGGCGCGGCGGGTGGCCCGGCAGCTGGTGACCTACCTGCAGCGGCCCGGCAACCAGGCGCAGATGAGCATGTTCACCGCCACGAGGCCGTCGGAGAACACTCTGGTCAAGCAGGTCGTCGACCGCATCACGGGCGACCTGTCCGGCGACCTGGGCACGGCCGCGCTGGCGGCCGGGGCGGGCGTGAGCGAGCGGCACCTGACCCGGCTGTTCCTCAAGCACCTCGGTCAGACCCCGGGCCGCTTCGTACGGCGCGCCCGCACCGAGGCCGCAGCCCACCTGCTGCTGTCCACCTCCCTGCCCATGGCCGGAGTGGCGGCCCGCTGCGGGTTCGGCACGGCGGAGACCCTGCGCCAGGCGTTCGTGGACCGGTACGGGGTCTCCCCTTCGCACTACCGGTCGACCCAGGCCTCCGCGTAGCCGATCCCGGAAAAGTCGTGATCGCCCCACTCCGGCGCTCCTCCGCCGCCGGACGGGTGAGCCCTAAGGCTGAGAGTCGGTACGGCCGATGCCGGCCGGACGTCCGCGGACCGACCGGTGGCGGTCCAATCTGGCCAGCCCGTGCAGCATGGCGGCCTCTCCCGCGCTGTTGGCCGCGTGGCGGCAGGCCGCCAGGGCGGCCCGGTGGGTCTGTTCCAGGACGCTCCAGTCCTCTCGCAGCATGGCGAAGGCCCTGATCGAGCGGGCCAGTTCCCAGGCCAGCTCGTCGAGACCGGCGGCGGACGCCTGCAGCACCGCGGCGACCAGACCGGCCCGCTCGCTCTCGAACCAGGACAGGGGGTCGGCGAGAAGTCTCTCGCGGACCCGCGCCGGAGGCGGCCAGCGTGGCGCCCTGCCGCGGACCGGCCCGTCCCCGTAGGACGGCAGACGGTCGCCGGCCTCCTCCGCCAGGGCGAGCAGCGCGGCGAGGGTCCTGGTGAGCACGGCGCCGACGGTGGCGGCGTGCTCCTCCGCGACGGCGCGCTCGCGGGCGTGCAGCCGTACGAGCCGGTGGAACCGGTAGCGGTTGTGACCCGTCGCGTCCGGGCCCGCGGCCTCCAGAAGACGCGCGTCGGCGAGGACGTCGAGGAGTTCCTCCGCCGATTCCACGGCCGTCTCCAGTGCCGCGGCGGCCGTCCACGCCGCGAACGACGGAACCTCCAGCAGCCCGAGCAGGCGGAAGGCCCGCTGCGCCGCCCCGTCGATCCGCCGATACCCGGCAGCCACACCGGCCCGCACGTCCAGGTCGTCGAGGACGAGCTCGTCCAGGCCGCCGGAGCCGAGCCGTTCGGCGAAACGGCCGAGTGTCCAGTGCGGGCGGGAGACGATCCGGGCCGCGGCGACGCGCAGCGCCAGCGGCAGCCGGTCGCACAGCCGGACGAGTTCGGCGGCGGCTTCGGGTTCCGCTTCGAGGCGCCCGGGGCCGAGGATCGCCGCCAGCAGGCTCCGCGCCTCCCCGGGCTCCATCAGGCCGACGTCGACGGAGCAGGTCCTCGCGAAGCCGGACAGCCGCGATCGGCTGGTCACGATGACCGCGCAGGTCGGCGAGCCCGGCAGCAGCGGTTCCACCTGTGACCGGCCGCCGGCGTCGTCGAGCACCACCAGCACTCTGCGCCCGGTGAGCCGGGTGCGATACAGATCCACCTGCTCCTGCGGATCCTGCGGGATCGCCGGAGGGGGGACGCCGAGGGCGCGCAGGAAGCGGGTGAGCACCCATCCGGGGTCGGCCGGCCGCGTTCCGGTGCCGAGCAGGTCGGCGTAGAGCCGGCCGTCCGGGAAGTCGTCGCTCAGCCGGTGTGCCACGTGGACGGCCAGGGTCGTCTTGCCGGCACCGCCCTGCCCGGTGATGAGCGCCACCGGGACGGGCCCCGGCCCGTGACCGGCCAGCGTGCCGCACAGACGGTCGACCAGTTCCCCGCGCCCGGTGAAGTCGGCGATGCCGGCCGGCAGGAGAGAAGGCCACGGGGCGGTCTCCGCGGGAGGCGGCGGCTCGTAGAGGGGCGCGGGCGCCGTCTCCTGTCTCAGGACCTGCAGATGCGCCGCGCGGAGCTGCGGACCGGGGTCGATGCCGAGCTCGTCCAGCAGCCTGCCGCGTATCGAATCGTACTCGGCCAGCGCCTCGACCTGGGATCCGGACGCGGCCAGGGCGAGCACGAGCCAGGAGCGCACGACCTCGTTCAGCGGTTCGGCCGCGGCGACGGCGTACAGATGCGGTGTGACCTCATCCGCCCGCCCGAGCTGGAGTGCGATCTTCGTGGCCTCCAGCAGGCTGCCGATGCGCTCGTGGTCGACCGCGCGGACCCACGGATGCCCCTTCAGGAGATGGTCGAGGTCGGACAGGCACGGCCCCTGCCACAACCGCAGCGCCCGCAGCAGCAGCTCAAGGGTCTCCCCGGCGGACATCGCCCGCCGGGCCTCGGCCGTCGTCGCCCGGAAGCGGATCAGGTCCACCTCGCACCGGTCGAGCCGGACCTCGTATGCGGATCCCAGCCCGGCCAGCCAGGAGGAGCCGGAGCGGGCGACGTGGTCCGGGTCGATGCCGCGCCGCAGCCGCCCGACGTACGTCTGGACCAGATTGATCACGGAGTCCGGCTCGTCACCGCCCCAGACCGCGTCGATGATCTCCTGGCGCCGGACGGGCGTGCCCGCTTTGAGGAGCAACATCCCGAGTACGGCGCGCTGCTTTTCCGAACCGAGTTTTATTTCGGTTTCTCCGCGCCATATCCGCAACGGTCCCAGCAGGTGAAACCGCATCTCCGCCATATCTCTCCTGGAAGAGCCGCATAAATATAGAAACTCTAGTAATCATGACTTTGACATGATGTAAGAAATTAATGTCAAACACCAGGACGTCCCATGGCCGATAGTGGCCATCTCCACCTCCCCGTCGACGCGCCGCCCGGCCCATCTGGCTCATGCGGCGCCGCATCGTCATTCGGCTGAACGCCCCGTCCGGACGTTCCCGGTCGGCGTCCAGTACGGCGCCGGCCCCGCTCCAGCGCCGCTCCAGCACCGGCCGTCACCGTGAACGAATGCCCCGTACGACTGGAAGGAGGTGCGAGATGAAGAAGATCAAGATCCGTAAGGCCGGCCCGGTCCGTCTGACCGCCGCGGCGTGCTCCATCTACAAGAAGCCGAGCTGACCCGGCCGCCGGTGGATGCGCCGGGGCGGGACACGCCCGCGCCCGGCGCATCCGCCGGCTCCATCTCCGTCCGCACGCTCCCCATCCACACGACCACGCCGCGGGAGGGCTGTTCCTTGACCGACACGGAGGCCGTGAACGACGGCCCGGAGACCCGCCACGACCCGGACCGGCCGCTCCCGCTGCACCCGCTGGTCTATCTGGCGGACGGCGAGGAGGTGACGGTGGGCAGGCGGGACACGGACTCCTACGGCATCTTCCCGCCCGACGGCGCCGAGCTGGTGCGCAGGCTGGAGCAGGGTGTCCCGCCGCGCGAGGCGGCCGTCTGGTACGCCGGGACGTACCACGAGAGCGTCGACATCGACGACCTGATCGCGGCCCTGGACGAGCTCGGCTTCATCCGCTCGCCCGACGAGGCGCGTGCGGCCGGCGCCCCCGTCCGCTGGCGGCGGCTCGGCTCGGCGGTCTTCTCCCTGCCCGCCTGGGTCTGCTACGCGACTCTCGTCGGATGGGCCCTGATCGCGATGGCGCGACGGCCCGACCTCGTGCCGGACTACCACAACGTCTTCTTCACCGACTACTACACCGTCATCCAGGCGACCCTGTTCGTGGTGGCCATCCCCCAGCTGCTCCTGCACGAGGGCTTCCACGCCCTCGCCGGCCGGCGGCTGGGCCTGCGGTCCCGCCTGCGGGTGGGGCGCCGGTTCTACTTCATCGTGCTGGAGACGTCGCTGGACGGCCTGGTCGCCGTGGACCGGCGCAAGAGGTATCTGCCGATCATGGCCGGCATGCTGGCGGACGTGGTCGTCATGGCCGTGCTCACGATCGCGGCCGACCTCAGCCGTGGGCCCGGCGGCGCGCTCTCCTTCGCGGGCCGGTTCTGCCTCGCCTTCGCCTTCGCCGTCCTGCTCCGGATCGTCTGGCAGTTCTCCTTCTATCTCCGCACCGATCTCTACGTCCTCATCTCCACCGCCCTCGGCTGCGTCGACCTTCACACCACGGCCGCCCGCCTGCTGCGCAACCGCCTGAACCGGCTGCTCGGCCGCTCCGGGCGGCTGATCGACGAGTCGGACTGGCACCCCGTCGACCGGCGGGTGGCGCGTTGGTACTCCTGGCTGATCGTCATCGGCTACGCGGTGAGTCTCGCCGCGTTCCTCCTCGCGGTCGTCCCGATCCTCTACCGGATGGCCACCGGGGTGCTCAGCCGGTTCACGCAGGACGGGGCCGCCTGGCCGCAGGTGCTGGACTCCGCCGTCTTCTGCGGATTCGTTCTGCTGCAACTCGCCGTTCTCGCCTGGTTGGCGGCCCGGGACCGATACCGCGACCGGGAGCGGCGGTTCGACCACGTCATCACCTGAAGGGACGCACCATGGGTAACCACCGCTGGATCCGGGCCGCCCGGCGCCGTGACCGCGACCTCCTGAGGGACCGGCTCGACCTGCCGCCGGTCCTGGCCGTGCTCGACGCCCACCGGCGGTTGCGCGGGCCGTACACCGCCGCGGGCACGCTGATGCGGCTGATCACGGAGGACGCCCTGAAGCTCCGCCCGGAGCTGGGGCCCCAGCACAACATCGAGATCCTGACCAGCACCCCGGAGCTCGCCCACCTCGTTCCCCCCGCCTGGACGACGCTCGAATGGGCCGCGGGCAAGGGGGAGCGGACCCGTTTCTACTCCCGGCTGCACACGCTGAACATCGCCAACGGGCTGGCCGAGTTCCTCCGCGACTACCTGCGGGCGCTCGGCGGCGGACAGTGGACGCTCGTCGTGGAGAACCTGCACGAAGCCGATCCGACCGACCAGGAGTTCGCCGCCGTCCTGCTCCGCCGTCGGGACCTCGGCGGGCTGACCGTCGTGGCGTGCACCGGGACGGCCCCGATCGCCGACCCTCCGGGCGAGCTCTCGATCTCCCTGGCCCGGGTCCTGGAGACCTGCGCCGAGCGGGTGGACGCCCCGGCGGCCCAGGTCCCGGACGGGCCCGCGCCGGACGCGCGCGCCTACGTGGACAGCGACGGGACCGGCGACGACCCCCGGCTGCTGGAAGCCTACGAGCGGCTCGCTCCCGGGGAACGCGCGCGACTGCACGACGAGCGGGCGGCGGCGCTGGCCGGGCGGGGACAGTTCTCCCTGTTGCTGGGCGCGATCCCCTACCACGCCGAGCGCGGCGGCGACCCCTCCGGCGCCGGCCTCGCCGCCCTCCGGACGGCGATGGACCACTGCCAGGGCATCGGTCTCTACCAGGCGGCGGCCGACCTCGGGCTGCGGGGCAGGGCGATCGTGGACCGCTCCTCCCAGGAGGAGCTCTGGTGGCACTTCACCAACGCGACGAGCACCGTCCTGGCCTCCCTCGGGCGGGCCGACGAGGCGCTGGCCGTCTACGACGAGGCGCGCGCCGCCACCGACGACCCCGGCATCCAGATGGAGCTGGCCTACGGCACCGCGATGCTGTACGCCCGCCACTACCCCGAACCGCGCCGGGACTACCAGCGGGCACGGGCCTGGATGAACATGTCCATCGCCATCGGGTCCCTGCTGCCCGACCCCAAGAAACGCGCCTTCCACTCGGTCTTCGGGCACAACGGGCTCGCGCTGGTGGAGGTACGGCAGAAGCGCGCGGAGGAGGCGCTGCGGCTCCTGGAGGACGGCATCGCCCGGCTGAACCGGGAACTCGCCCCGCACGAGCACGTCCTGCACCGTGCCGTGCTGCGTTACAACCGGGCCCAGGTCCTGGGCGCGATGGGCAGGCTGGAGGAGTCCCTCGACGACTACACCGCGGTCGTCGCCCTCGATCCCGACTTCCCCGAGCACCACTTCAACGTCGGCAACATCCTGCGCCGGCTGCACCGCGAGGAGGAGGCGATCGCCGCCTACGAGCGCGCGCTGCGCCTGTCGCCGCCCTTCCCCGAGGCGTACTACAACCTCGGTGACGCCCGGCTCGAACTCGGCGACGTACGGGGGGCGCTGGCGGACTTCGGCTACACCATCGAGCTGGATCCCGCTCACGTGGACGCCCGGGTGAACCGGGCCGGGCTCCTGTACGAGCTGGGCGAGACCGACGCCGCCTGGCAGGACGTCACGGCGGGGCTCGACCTCGCCCCGGCCAATGTCCACCTGCTGTGCCTGAAGGGACAGCTGCTCGCCGAGCGGGGCGAGGTCGGGGAGGCGCTCCGGGCCCTGTCGGCCGCGCTCCGCCACGACGGGCGCCTCGCCGAGGCCTGGGCGTTGCGAGGCGTCCTCGCCTACCGGAGCGGCGACCTGGCCGGAGCCCTGCGGGACCTGGATCGGGCGGCCGAACTGAGCGACGCGCCCGAGATCCGGTTCAACCGCGCCGTCGTCCACCAGGATTGCGGCCGCTACGCCGAAGCCGCCGCGGACTACGAAACCGTGCTGGCCGCGACCGGCGACGAGGAGAGCCGGGAGCGGCTGGGCGCCTGCCTGGCCGCCCTCCGGCAGGGACCCGCCGATCTACCGGCCTGAGATCCACTGAGGAATCCGTGATGCCCGATCTGTTCGAACCCGTCCGCCTGGGACGCCTGCGGCTCCCCAACCGGCTGGTGATGTCACCGATGACCCGCAGCCGCGCCGACCGCCGGGGAGTCCCCCCGGCGGAGGCGGCCCTCTACTACGCGCAGCGGGCGACCGCGGGCCTGATCATCACCGAGGGCGTCCAGCCGAGCCTGGCCGGTCAGGGCTATCCCGGCACCCCGGGCCTGCACACGGACGAGCAGGTCGACGGCTGGCGGGCGGTGACGGAGGCGGTGCACGCGGCGGGCGGGAGGATCTTCACCCAGCTCATGCACACCGGCCGCATCGGCCATCCGAGCCTCCACGGCCTGCGGCCGGTGGCGCCGTCGCCGGTCAGGGCCGCCGGGCAGATCTTCACCTCCGCCGGGCGGCGGGACCTGCCCGTCCCGCGGCAGCTCACCGCCGCCGAGGTCCTGGCGACCGTGGACGACTTCGCGCACGCCGCCCGGCGGGCGCTCGACGCCGGTTTCGACGGCGTCGAACTGCACGGCGGCAACGGCTATCTCATCCACCAGTTCCTCGCCTCCCGGACCAATCTCAGGGACGACGGTTACGGGCGTGACCGCATCCGCTTCGCCGTCGAGGTCGCCTCGGCCGTGGCCGGGGCGATCGGCGGCGACCGGGTGGGCCTGCGGATCACTCCGGGCAACCCGTACAACGACATGGCCGAGGACGGCATCGACGAGGTCTACCCGGCGCTGATCGACGCCCTCGCCCCGCTCGGCCTCGTCTACCTCCACCTGGCCGGCAGCGCGGCGGGCACGCCGCTCGGCGGGAAGATCCGCGCGAGCTGGCCCGGCTGTCTCGTGGCGGCTCCCGGATCGGGAGGCGAGCCGTCCCCCGACGGCGGCAGGGCCGAGGGTGAGCGGTGGCTGGCGCACGGCGCCGATCTCATCGCGTTCGGCCGGGCGTTCCTGGCCAACCCCGACTTCGTCGAGCGGCTGCGGACCGGCGCGCCGCTGAACCACCCCGATCCCGCGACCTACTACGGAGGAGGCGCGCGCGGCTACACCGACTACTCCCCCGCCTCCGCCGGATGAGCCGGCTCAGGTGGAGGCCGCCAGGGGTTCCTCTCCCGCGGAGGTCACCATGATCTCCTCGATCTCCTCCTCCATCTCCTCTTCGGAGGCGGCGCCCTGGAGCGCCAGCGGGACGTTCTCGGCGACCTTGCGCTCGATCAGGTCCAGGAGGGGTACGCGCAGGTCGACGTGGTCGAACCCGCCGAACGCGGGGAAGGAGTTGGTCTCCAGGATGACCGGGCCGTCCTCGCCGCGCAGCAGGTCGGCGCTCATCAGGTCGAGGTCCGACGCGCGGGCCGCGCGCTCGACGACGGAGATCTCCTCCTCGGTGAGGGTGACCGGGCGGCAGACGTCGCCGGGCCCGTTGGAGCGGAAGTCCCCGGGCCGGCCCGTCTGCTCGACCGCCGCGACGAACTTCCCGCCGATGACGACCACGCGGTGGTTGCGCCCGGCCGCCTCGGCCACGAAGCGCTGCACCAGCAGCGGCGTGCCGCGGCCCCGGATCGAGGCCGCCTTGGCGAACAGCTCTTCCTCGCTCGCGGCCAGGGTGACCTCCGCTCCCCGCGCGCCGTCGGGCTGCTTCAGCACGACCGGGTACCCGTAGTCGCGGGCGAACAGCCGCAGCTCGTGGTCGTTGGGGCAGAAGGCCGTGGGCGGGGTGGGCACGCCGTGGGCCACCAGCCGGACGTGCGTGGCGAACTTGTCGGCCGAGCGCAGGACGGCGTCGACGGAGTTGAGGTGCGGGACGTCCTCCTCCACCGCACCGAGGATGATGAGCCCGTCCAGGGCGTCGGTGGACATCTGGTGGATGATCCCGTCCACCTCCAGCGGGGCCCCGTCGGCGCACAGCCGCGGTCCCCGGCTGTCGAGCGCCACGCTCAGCTGGGTCCAGGGGACGACCCGGGGCAGGTGCCCGCGCTGCCGCGCGCCCTTCTCCAGGTACTTGATGTCATCGTTCGCGGGGCCTTCGCCAGTTATGATCAACAAGCGAAGGCCGGGTCTTCCCGTGTCACTTTCCATACTTTCTGTATTTCCTCGATTACATAAAGTCACCGTCCGGCGGGAGCAACGGTTCTCCACCGCCACGGGGCCCGGCCCCTTTCTCCGGCTTCCCGCAGGCCTCCGCCGTACCGGAAAACCGGTTGACGGGCCCTTTAGCCTTAACGGGCCCTGCACCGGGAATGGTGATGGGCGCCGCCAACTGAACACCGTGAGGAGCGTGCTGCCTGCCGATGCCCCCTGATGCCACCGCCACCAGCGACCCAGCCTCCGACACCCGACAGCCGCACCAGCACAGGCCCCGCCACCCGCATCTGGCCAGGATGCGCTCGCTGTGGCGGATGAAGTCCTACCTGCGTCCCTTCGCCACCCGCATGACCGTCATCTGGGTGACCTCCTTCGCCGGGATCGGGATCGCCATCGCCATCCCCCTGGTCAGCGGAGCGATCGTGGACGGTCCCGTCGCCCGCGGCGACACCGGCGCCCTGCTCCCCCTGGCACTGCTCGCCCTGGCCCTGGGCGTGGTCGAGGCGCTGCTCGTCCTGATACGCCGCTGGCTGCTGGCCGACGCCGTGCTGGGGGTGGAGACCGCCATCCGCGATGATCTCTACCGGCACCTGCAACGGCTGCCGATGAGCTTCCACGGCGCCTGGCAGTCCGGCCAGCTGCTGTCTCGCGTGACCACCGACCTGTCGGTGATCCGCCGGTTCCTCGGGTTCGGCATGCTCTTCCTGGTGCTGATCACCGTCCAGATCACCGTGGTGACCGTGCTGCTGTTCCAGCTGTACTGGCCGCTCGGCCTGCTGGTCACCGCCTCCGCGGTGCCCATCGTGATCACCTCGCTGCGCTTCGAGCGCGGCTACATCGCCATCTCCCGCCAGGTCCAGGACGAGCAGGGCGACCTGGCCACCGTCGTCGAGGAGTCCGCGGGAGGCATCCGCACGATCAAGGCCTTCGGCCGCGGCGGGCACGTCTTCGGGGCCTTCGACGACGGGGCGCGCAAGGTCTACCGGAGCTCCATGGAGAAGGTGGGGCTCTCGGCCCGGTTCTTCACCTTCCTGGAGGTCGTCCCGAACATCACCCTCGCCATCGTGCTGCTGCTGGGCGCCCTCGCGGTCGGCTCGCAGTCGTTGTCGCTGGGCGACCTGGTGGCCTTCACCACGCTGATGCTGCAGCTGGTGTGGCCCATCTCCTCCCTCGGCTACATCCTGGCCATGGGCCAGGAGGCGATGACCGCGGCGGACCGGGTGGCGGAGGTGCTCGGCACCGAGCCGGACATCGTCGGCGGCCCGGGCACGGTCGAGCGCCCGCGCGGCCACCTGCGCTTCGAGGGCGTGGAGTTCCGCTTCCCCGGCGCCGCCGAGCCGGTGCTGCGCGACGTCTGGCTGGAGGTGCGGCCGGGCGAGACGGTCGCGGTCGTGGGCGCGACGGGGTCGGGCAAGACCACGCTGACCTCCCTGGTCCCCCGGCTGCACGACGTCACCGCCGGGCGGGTCACGATCGACGGGCACGACGTGCGCGAACTTTCGCTGCCCGTGCTCCGCTCGATGGTCGCCACGGCCTTCGAGGAGCCGACGCTGTTCTCGATGAGCGTCCGGGAGAACCTCACGCTGGGCCGGCCCGAGGCCACCGACGAGGAGATCGAGGCGGCGATCGAGGTCGCCCAGGCCGGGTTCGTCCACCGGTTGCCGTGGGGGCTGCAGACGCGGATCGGCGAGCAGGGCATGTCCCTGTCCGGCGGTCAGCGCCAGCGCCTGGCCCTGGCCCGCGCGGTCCTGTCCCGGCCGAACGTCCTGGTCCTGGACGACACCCTGTCGGCGCTGGACGTCGAGACCGAGGCCCTGGTGGAGGAGGCGCTGCGGCACGTGCTGCGCGAGGCCACCGGGATCGTCGTGGCCCACCGGGCCTCGACCGTGCTCCTGGCCGACCGGGTCGCCCTGCTGCTGGACGGCACGATCGCGCACGTCGGCCGGCACCACGAGCTGATGGCGACCGTGCCGGAGTACCGCGCGCTGCTGTCGGCCGACCTGGACGACGGCCCCGGCGGCCCGCACGGCGGATTCGGCGGGGACCTCGGCGGGGACCTCGGCGGGGACCTCGACGACGGGCTGGACGACCTGGACAGCGAGGGGGTGCTGCGATGAGCGGGCAGACGACCACGCGGGACTGGCGCGGCGTGGCCGCCGAGGATCGCGAGGAGGTCCCGGAGCAGGCCTCGCTGGTCCTGCGCACCCGTTCCCGGCGGCTCCTGGCCGACCTGCTGCGGCCGTACCGCTCCCGGATCATCCTGCTCATCGCGATCATCGTGCTCTCCAACGCCGCCTCCCTCTCGATCCCCTTCCTCGTCAAGGTGGGCATCGACACCGGCATCCCGCCGATGCAGGCGGGTGAGGGATCGGGCACGCTGCTGGTGACCGTCGCGGCGATCCTGGCGGCGGCGATCATCCAGGCGGTGACCCGGCAGGCGTTCCTCGGAATGGCCGGCCGGATCGGCCAGGGCATCATCCTGGAGCTGCGCCGGCGGGTCTTCCGCCACTTCCAGCGGCTGTCGCTGTCCTTCCACGAGGACTACACCTCGGGGCGGGTGGTGTCCCGGCTCACCTCCGACATCGACGCCATCTCCGAGATGCTCCAGTCGGGCTTCGACAGCCTCGTCACCGCCGTGCTGACGCTGACCGGGACCGCCGTCCTGCTGCTGGTGCTGGACGTGCACCTCGGTCTCGTCGCGCTGCTGCCGCTGCCGGTCCTGCTGCTGTTCACCCGCTGGTTCCGGCGGCAGTCGAGCATCGCCTACCGCAGGACCCGGGAGACCGTGGCGCTGATGATCGTCCACTTCGTGGAGTCGATGACCGGCGTGCGCGCGGTGCAGGCCTTCCGTGCCGAGCCGCGCAACCAGGAGATCTTCTCCCGGCTCAACGCCGACTACCGCGACGCCAACCTGCGCAGCATGCGCCTGGTCGCGATCTTCATGCCCGGCGTCAAGCTGATCGGCAACGTCACGATCGCCGCCGTCCTGTTCTACGGCGGGTGGCTGGCCATCGGCGGGGAGGTCACGGTCGGCGTGCTGGCCGCGTTCCTGCTCTACCTGCGCCAGTTCTACGAGCCGATGCAGGAGATCAGCCAGTTCTACAACACCTTCCAGTCGGCCGGGGCGGCGCTGGAGAAGCTCTCCGGCGTGCTGGAGGAGCGGCCGGCGGTGGCCGAGCCGCGCGACCCGGTGCCCCTGGAGCGGCCCCGGGGGCGGCTGCGCTTCGAGGAGGTGGAGTTCTCCTACCTCGACGGCACCCCGGTGCTGCCCCGCATGGACCTGACGATCCCCGCGGGGCAGGTCGTGGCCCTGGTCGGCGCCACCGGCGCGGGCAAGACGACGCTGGCCAAGCTCGTCGCCAGGTTCTACGACCCGGTGGCCGGCCGCGTGCTGCTGGACGGGGTCGACCTGCGCGACCTCGCCGAGGACACCCTGCGGCAGGCCGTGGTCCTGGTGACGCAGGAGAACTTCCTGTTCACCGGCTCGGTCGCGGACAACATCAGGTTCGGCCGCCCCGGCGCGACCATGGACGAGGTCGCCGAGGCGGCCGGGGCCGTGGGCGCGCACGGGTTCGTCTCGGCGCTGCCCGAGGGGTACGACACCCAGGTCGGCAAGCAGGGCGGGCGGCTGTCGGCCGGGCAGCGCCAGTTGGTGGCCTTCGCCCGGGCCTTCCTCGCCGACCCCGCCGTGCTGATCCTCGACGAGGCGACCTCCAGCCTGGACGTCCCCGGCGAGCGGCTGGTGCAGCGGGCCATGCGGACGATCCTCGCGGGCCGCACCGCCCTGATCATCGCCCACCGGCTGTCGACCGTCGAGGTCGCCGACCGGGTGCTGGTGATGGAGGGCGGGCGCGTCGTGGAGGACGGCCCGCCGGAGCAGCTCATCGCGCGGGCGGGCCGCTTCGCCGGGCTGCACCGGGCGTGGCTGGACAGCATCTCGGACCACGGCCCCGGCGGCGTGCCCGACGAGGTCCCCGGCGACCGGGGAACCCGCGGATAGACCGCGAGAACCCACGGACGGCCCCGAGCGCACGAACAGGCTCCGGGGCCGTCCTCAGGGTCCGGGCGGTCGTACGGCCTCCGCCTCCTGCACCGGCCGGTCCTCCCGTGCCTCCAGGGCGTCCATGAACGCGGCGGCGGCCGGTGAGGGGCGCAGGCGGCTCCAGACCAGGTGCTCCACCCGGGTGGGCGGATCCCTGAGCTCGACGACGCGCACATCGCGCAGTTCGGGCACGAAGGCCGCGGGCATCATGGCGACGCCCAGGCCCAGCCGGACCATCCGCGCCATGAGGTCGGCGTTCGTTATCTCGAAGGCGACCTCACGGCTGACTCCGGCGGCGGCGAACGCCTCGTCCGACTGCACGCGCGCGGCCGTGCCGACGGGGAAGTCGACGAACACCTCCTGCGCCAGCCGGTGCAGGTCCACCCCGGTCGCGTCGGCCAGCGGGTGGCCGGGCGCCACCACCGCGACCAGCTCGCCCCGCGCCAGGGCGCGACCCTGAACGCCCTTCGGCCGCACGCTCGGCGGCAGGCCGAGGAACGCGATGTCCAGCGTGCCCTGCCGCACCTGTTCGGCCAGCTCGTCGCTCGCCCCCACGCGCAGCGTGACGCGCACCTGCGGATGGCGCACGTGGAAGCTCTTCAGCGCGCTCGGCAGGTCGACCGCCGTGACGGTGGGGATGGCGCCGATGGCGAGCCGGCCGCGCAGCTCCCCGGAGGCCGCCGCCACCTCGGCCCGCGCCCGCTCGGCGGCTTCGAGGGCCTGCCGGGCGGCGGGCAGGAAGGCCTCGCCCGCGGGGGTCAGCTCGACCCGGCGGCTGGTGCGCTCGAAGAGCCGGGCGCCCAGCTCCCGTTCCAGCCGGGCGATCTGGTGGCTCAGCGCGGACTGGACGACCCGGCAGCGCTCGGCGGCCCGGGTGAAGTTCGCCGTCTCGGCCACCGCGACCACATAACGCATCTGCTGCAGCTCCACGGATCAATCGTGGATCACGATCGATCAGTTGACAAATATGCGTTGGACTCATTGATCGTCGGTACCCGAGCCTTGAGGGCATGACGAACACGGCCACGCCGGGCGCTGCGCGCCGTACGGCGCACCACGAGGCCGCCGGGACGCCGGGCGGCGCCGCGCCGCTGAGCCGCGGGCTGCTGCTCCTGATGTCCGCGGCCACCGGACTGGCGGTCGCCAGCAACTACTTCGCCCAGCCGCTGCTGGACCTGCTCGGCCGGGAGCTGCGGCTCGGCACCACGATGGCCGCAATGATCGCGACGGCCGCGCAGGTCGGTTACGGGCTGGGCCTGATCCTGCTCGTGCCGCTCGGCGACCTGGTGGAACGCCGCAGGCTCGCCGTCGTGCTGTACGCGGCCACCGCGGGGTTCCTGCTGGTCTCGGCGACCGCGCCCAACGGAACCCTGCTGCTGACCGGCACCCTGCTCACCGCGCTGACCTCGGTGGCCGCCCAGGTCGTGGTGCCGTACGCCGCCACGCTGGCGGATCCGGCGCAGCGCGGCCGGGTGGTCGGCACGGTGATGAGCGGGCTGATGCTGGGCGCGCTGCTGTCCCGTACGGTCGCCGGAGGCCTGGCCGGACTCGGCGGCTGGCGGACGGTCTACTGGGTGAGCGCGGTCCTCGTCGCCGGGGTGGCGGTGCTGCTGTGGCGCTTCCTGCCGCCCCTGCACACCCCGAGCGGACTGCCGTACCCGGCGCTGCTGCGCTCGACGGTCGCGCTGTTCCGCCACGAGCCCGTGCTGCGGTGGCGGGCCGGCATCGCCGCTCTGTCCCTCGCGTCGTTCAGCGTGCTGTGGACGGCGGTGACCTTCCTGCTCGCCGGCCCGCGGTACGGCTGGTCCGAGGCGGCCATCGGGACGCTCGGGCTGGTGGGCGCGGTGGGCGCGGTGGCCACGACGGTGGCCGGCCGGCTGGCCGACCGCGGTCACGTGCAGTGGGTCACCGGGATCGGCAGCGCCGCGCTGGCCGCCTCCTGGCTGCCGATCGGCGCGGGCGGCGCGGGCGGCGCTTCGATCTGGTGGCTCCTCGGCGGGGTAGTCGTCCTCAACGTGGCGCACCAGGCGGTGCTCAACAGCAACCAGAGCGTCATCTACGCGCTGCGCCCGGAGATCCGCAACCGGCTCAACTCCGCGCTGATGACGGCCTTCTTCGCCGGCGGCGCCGCGGGCTCGGCGCTGGCCGCGGTGGCGTGGGCGCGCGGCGGCTGGACGGCGGTGAGCGTCCTGGGCGGAGTGACGGGCTGCGGGATGTTCGTGCTGTGGGTGCTGGAACGCCGGGCCGCGCGACCGACCTCATCATGACTCATCGGAAGGATCTCGCAGTGTCGGACACCAAGACCATCCTGGTCACAGGCGCGACCGGCGGCCAGGGCGGCGCCGTCGCCCGCAGCCTGCTCGACGGCGGCTGGGCGGTGCGCGCCCTCGTCCGCGACCCGTACGGGCGGGGGGCCATGGACCTCAGGGCGCTCGGCGCGCGACCGGTCGCCGGCGACCTCGACGACCCGCGGTCGCTGCGCGCGGCGGCGCGGGGCGCGCACGGCGTCTTCAGCGTGCAGCCCGCCGACCTGGCCGACCCGCGTCCCGAGGTCGAGGTGCGGCGGGGCAGGAACGTCGCCGACGCGGCCGAAGCCGCGGGCGTCGCGCACCTGGTCTACAGCTCCGTCGGCGCCGTCGGGCGCGGGTCCGGCGTCGCGCACTTCGAGACCAAGGCGGAGATCGAGGCGTACATCGACGGCCTCGGCGTGCCCGCGACGGTGCTGCGGCCGGTGTTCTTCATGGAGAACTGGCTGTCCATGATGCCGCGGGCGCGCGACGGCGAACGGGTCGCCTCGATCGCGCTGGACCCCGGCACCTCACTGCAGATGATCGCGCTGGCCGACATCGGCCGGATCGCCGCGGACGCTTTCGGCAGGCCGCACGAGTCCGTCGGCAGGAAGATCGAGATCGCCGGCGACGAGCTGACCGTGCGGCAGATCGCCGAGGCCTTCACCAGGGCCGACGGCGTTCCGACCCGCTTCGAGCGGCAGCCGATCGGGGAACTGCGGGCCGTGGCCGGGGAGGTGGCGAACATGTTCGCCTGGTTCGACGAGAAGGGGTACGGGGCCGACATCGCCGCGCTCCGTGAGCGCTACCCGCGGCTGCTGACCTTCGAGGCGTGGCTGCGCGGGAACCGGTAGGAGATCGAAGGTCCTTCCCGTACGGCTCGCGGATCGCAGGCCGTTCCCCGGACGGCTCGCGGATCGCAGGTCGTTCCCCGGACGGCTCGCGGATCGCCGCCCGTCACGCACGCGTGGCGGGCGGCCGGCTCGGGTCGCCCGGCGGGGGCGGCCGACCCGGGTCCCGCCCGGACGCGAGGTCCGCGCCCGTGATCCGCCGGAGCGCGGAGGTGTAGTCCTGGAAGGCCGCGCGCCCGCTGTCGGTCAGCGGCAGCCACGTCCGCGAGCGTTTGCCGACGAAGCCCTTCTCCACCCGCACGTGGCCCGCCTTCTCCAGGGTGTCGATGTGCCTGGACAGCAGGGAGCCGCCGATCTCGACCGTGTCTCTCAGGAACCGGGACTCGGCCGTCTCGGCCGCCGCGAGCAGCGCCATGACGGACAGCCGCACCGGGGCGTGGATGAGGCCGTCCAGCGCATGGCGCGGATGGGTCACCGCTCGCCGGCCGTGAACCGGAGCATGCGCACGGCGCCGTACAGGAGCGGGGCGCCCGATCGATAGAACGCGTCCTGCGCGGGCAGGGGCCCGGTGCTCTGTTCCCGAATGACAGGAGGTGGCGGGCATGGTGGACGAGACGCCGGCCGGTCCGGCGGATGACGGGCCGATCGTGGTGATCGGCCTGATGGGCGCGGGCAAGACCAGCGTGTCGCGGCTGCTGGGCAAGGCCCTCGACCGGCCGGTGCGCGACAGCGACGAGTGGCTCGAGGAGCGGTACGGCGTGACGGCCGCCGAGATCTCCGAGACCGAGGGTGTCACGGTGCTCCACGAGCGCGAGGCCCGGCACCTGCTGGACTCGCTGGCCGAGCGGCCCGCGCCGGTGATCGCCGCGGCGGCCAGTGTGCTCGACGACCCCGAGTGCCGCGCCGCGATGAAGCAGGCCCTGGTCGTCTGGCTGGACGCCTCCCCCGCGTTCGTCGCCGAGAAGATCGCGGCCAAGCCGCACCGGCCCCGGTTCGGCAAGGAGCCCCTGGACCTGGCGATCGAGCTGCGCGAACGCCGGGCGGCGGCGTTCGCCGAGGTGGCCGACCTGCGCTTCGAGCGGCCCGCCATGTCCAAGCGGGACGTGGCGCAGGCCGTACTCGACCATCTGCCCGGCGGGCACGAGGTCTCCCCGCACTGAGCGTCTCCGCGCGCTGGGCCGCACGCGGAACCTCGCTCAGCGGATCACAGCAGCCCGTGGTCGCGGGCGTAGATCGCCGCCTGGGTGCGGTCGCGCAGCCCGAGCCTGCCGAGGATCCGGGAGATGTGGTTCTTCACCGTCCCCTCGCTGAGATAGAGGTGCCCGGCGATCTCCCGGTTGGTCGAGCCGCGGGCCACCAGGCGCAGGACCTCTATCTCGCGGGCGGTCAGTGCCGGATCGACCCCGTCACCGGCCGGAGCGGCGGCACCGTGCCCCGCGGCCCCGTACCCGGCGGGCCCGGGCTCCGCGGGCGCGGGGCCGTGTGCCGAGGGACGGGCCGCCACCGGGTCGCCCGCGGCCGGGGGCCGGGTGAGCGCGGCGGCCAGGCGCGCGGCCGCCGCCGGGTCGAACTGCACGACTCCGGCGTGCGCGAGCCGTACGGCCGCGGCCAGCTCGCGCGCCGGCAGGTCCTTGAGCAGATAGCCGGTCGCGCCCGCGTGCAGCGCCTGGACGACGTACTCCTCGTCGTCGAACGTGGTCAGCATGACCGCGCGGCAGGCCGGGGCGCGGCGCCGCAGCTCGGCGACGGCCCGGACCCCGTCCATCCCGGGCATGCGGACGTCCATGAGGACGACGTCCGGCTCCAGCTCCACCGCCTTCTCGACGGCCTCCCGTCCGTCGGCGGCGGTCCCCACGACGGTGATCCCGGGCTGGATGCCCAGCAGGGAGGCGATGCTCTCCCGGATGAGCCCCTGGTCGTCGACGACCAGGACGCTCACCACCTCGTCGCCGCTCACGACCGGCCTCCCCGGGGGATGGTGACCGTCAGCCGGGTACCGGCGCCCGGCTCGCTGTCGAGGTCGAGCCTGCCGCCCGCCAGCTCCGCCCGCTCCCGCATGCCGAGCAGGCCGAAACCGCCGTGCCCGGACGACGGGCCACCCTCGCCCACGGACGGCGCCTCACCGCGACGCCCGGACGGCGGGCCGGATCCGTTCCCGCGTGACGGGCCGCGACCGCCGGGCGGCAGGCCGGGGCCGGGCTCGCCGGGCAGGACGCCGGGTGGCAGGCCGCTGCCGTCGTCGGCGACCGTCAGCCGCGCGCCGGACTCGTCGAGGGCGACGGCGACCGCGATCGTGGTGGGGTCCGCGTGCCGCCGGGCGTTGGTGATGCCCTCCTGCGCGGCGCGGTAGAGCGCCACGAGCGTCGGCTCGTCGTATCCGCTCTCGTCGCCGGTGAACTCCAGCGTGACCGTCACCCTCCCGTCGTCGGCCTGGCCGTCCACCAGACCGGCGAGCGCGGCCGACAGGCGGAACGGCGCGGTCTCGGTGCGCAGCGCGCGGACCGACTGCCGCACGCCGTCCAGCGCCCGCCTGGCCGAACCGTGCGCGTCGTCGATCGCGCGCTGGGCGAGCGCGGGGTCACGCTCGCGGAAGGCCGTGGCCTTCTCCAGCAGCACGACGATCGCCGTCAGGTGGTGGCCCAGGTCGTCGTGGATGTCGCGGGCGAGCCGGTTGCGTTCGGCGGCGGCCGACAGCTCGGCGATCCGGGCCGAGGAGGCGGCCAGCCGCCGGTGGGACTCCTCCAGGCGCGCCCTCCCCCGCCGCTCCTCGGCCGCGGTGGCCGCCATCGCGACGGCCAGGACCAGGCCGACGCAGAGCATCAGCAGGTCGGAGACCTGTTCGAGGTCGGTGTACCAGCGGGGGGTGCCCAGCTCGTATCCGATCACGACCAGCCCCGCGCAGGCGACGGCGAGCACGACGGCGGCCGTGCGGCCGAAGGCGAAGTAGGCGGTGAACGGCACCAGGACGAACAGCACCCGCGACAGCCCCGAGCCGTCGGCCGCGGCGACGACCATGAACAGGAGCACCCGCGCGCCCAGCAGCGCGGCCGCCGGCAGGGGCGGGGTGCCCTGTGGATAGCGCCGGCGCTCGACCATGTCGACGGCGAGCAGGGCGGCCAGGCCGCCGGCGAACTGCGCGATGCGGGTCGCGCCCAGCCCCGTCAGGCCGGCGTACAGGCCGGCGGCCAGTACGGTGCCGTAGAGCACGGGGGACACCCAGGGCACGAGCCGCGTGGAGGACACGCCGTAAGCCTACGGCCGGCCGGCGCGCAGCCCGCCGGCCCCCGGGACGCCCGACCGGACCGCGCCCGCCGTACCGGCCGCGCCCGCCGACCACACCGAGGCCGACATCCAGACCAGCACCCCGCACGCGACCACGTGGACGGCGCTGGTGAGCGGGGTGTCGGGCAGCTGCGCCAGCGCGGTCAGGGCCACGAGCGAGAGCATGTAGATCCACGCGGCCGGGCGCGGGAACACCCGCGCGCGGACCATGGAGATCCCGAACAGTACGGTGCCGACGGCGAAGACCGCCACACCGGTGAGCAGCGCGAACCTGGTGGGCCCGGCGAGCAGCCCGGCGACGACCGGCGCGTCCAGGAAGAAGATCACCAGGTTCAGCGCGAACGCCACCCCGGAGAACAGGCACAGGCCGATGAGGTTCACGGCGTAGGCCACGGCGCCGAACCGGCCGGCGGACTCGCTCTGGTGCAGGTAGAAGGCCGTCAGGGCGGGGGCGCCGAAGGCGGCTCCGAGACCGATGACGAGGCTCGTCAGGGCGGTCTCGCCGGTGAAGGCCTCGATGAGCCCGGGGACTCCGATGGACAGCCCGAGCACGACCCCGCAGGCCGCGCCGAAGCGCGAGATCCATGATGGGAACATCCGGTGACACTCCTTGTCCGTGACAGGGTGGGGAAGACGCTCCGACCCTAGAAATCGCGGATGTGCTCCCGGGAGTGCCGGACGGCCACACCCGGAGCCGGCCCGGAGCCGGAGGTCATGGGTGACGCCCCGGACCGCCCTGCCGATCGGCACGTGCCCTTCCGCCCTCCCCCGCCGGCCCCCGCCGCCGAGAAGGACATCCTGACTTGACCGCCGTCGCCTCGCCGGTCAACGTGGATTCACTGCTACCGGACCCTCAGAGGTGGCCCCATGCCTGGTGGACCGGAGCCGTTCTTCGTCGGCCGCGAACGTGAGCTGGCCGCGCTGGACGAGGCCCTGGAGCAGGCACGACGGGGGGAGCCCCACGTCGTGCTCCTCGACGGTCCCGCGGGGATCGGGAAGACCGCGCTGATCCGTGTCTTCCTCGGCGCCGCGCCGGGGACGCGGGTGCTGCAGGCCAGCGGGGACGAGGGGGAGGCGGCGCTGCCGTACGGCGTGCTGGACCAGCTGACGGCCACGCCCGCCGGCGACGTCGAGCCGCTCGCGGCCGGGTCCGCCCTCCTGGACCATCTGGGCCAGCTCCAGGACACCGGACCCGTCGTCCTGATCGTCGACGACGCGCACTGGGCCGACCGGCCGTCGTTGCAGGCGCTCACGTTCGTCTTCAGGCGGCTGCGCCTGGACCGGGTGCTCGCGATCATGGTGACCAGGGACGGCGGCGACCCCCGTCTCCCCGAGGGTCTGCGGCGCGTGCTGGCCGGTCCGGCCGCGCTGCGGCTCAGTCTCGGCGGGCTCGACGCGGGCGAGCTGCGCCGCCTGGGCGACCTGCTGGGCCTGGCGCCCCTGCGCCCGCAGGCGCTCGAACGGCTGCGCGAGCACACCGGCGGCAACCCCCTGCACGCCCGGGCGCTGCTGGAGGAGGTGCCGGGCGACCTGCTGGACAACACCGACGCCCCGCTGCCGGCGCCCCGGTCCTACGCGCTGCTCGTCCTCGGCCAGCTCGCCCGGTGCGGCCCGCGGACCCGGCAGCTGGTCGAGGCCGCCAGCGTCCTTGGCATGTCCTGCCCCAGCCACACGGCCGCCGCCCTCGCCGGTCTCGCCGACCCGCTGGACCCCCTCGAGGAGGCGGTCACGCTGGGGCTGCTCACCGAACGGCACGACGCCGGAAGGCTGATAATCTCCTTTCCCCATCCCCTCGTCCGCGCCTCCGTCTACCAGAACCTGGGACCGGCCAGGCGGGTGGGACTGCACCGGCGCGTCGCGGACCTCACGGAGGACGGCTTCCACCGCCTGCGGCACCGCGTCCGCGCCGCCGACCGGCCCGATCCCCCGCTGGCCGCCGAGCTGGCCGAGCACGCGCGGGCCCAGGCCTCGGCCGGACACTGGGCCGGCGCCGCAGACCACCTGCTCGACGCCGCGCATCTGAGCAGCAGCCCGGCGGCCCGCGGCCGGTTCATGGCCGAGGCGGTGAGCGTGCTGCTGCTCGACGGGCGGATCGAGGAGGCCAGGCGGCTGATCGACGAGCTGCCCGCCGACACCGAACCGGCGGTGCGCGCCTGCGCGGGCGGCCACCTGGCGATCGTCACCGGCCACACCGGCGAGGGCCACTCCCTGCTGGCCAGCGCGTGGGCGGAGCTGGAGCCCACCGGCGCGCCGGACCTCGCCAGGCGCACCGCGCAGCAGATGGCGCTGCTGTCGGTGCTGCGCGGCCGGGGCGAGGAGGCCGTCATGTGGGCGGACCGGGCCGTCCGGCTGGGTCCCGGGCAGGGCGTCACGGACTTCACCATGTACACCCGCCTGACCGGCCTGTGCATCTCCGGCCGGACCGCCGAGGGGCTGGCGCTGGTCCGCGATCTCGCCGACCCCGCCCTGGCCTCGTCCCAGCACGAGCTCGACGCCCTGCTCGGCCGCGGGCTGCTGCGCACCTGCTGCGACGACCTGCCCGGAGCGGTGGCCGACCTCCACGGCATCCTCGTCGCCTGCCGCGACCGGTCCGTCCCGTTCCGGATCCTGGCCACGGCCATGCTCGGCCAGGCCGAGCACCGCACCGGGCAGTGGGACGACGCCCTCATCCACACCGAGATCGCCGCCTCCCTGGCCGACGACGCCGAGCAGGTCTGGGTGGCGCCCATCTGCCACGCCCTGGCCGCCCTCGTCCCCGCCGCCCGGGGCGAGCGGGAGCGCGCCACGGCCCACATCCGCGCGGCCGAGGAGCGGATGGCCCACGGCGGGAACCTGGCCTCGCAGGTCCACACCGCCCACGCGCGCGCCCAGCTGTCGGCCGCCGGCGGCGACCACGCCGGCACCGTCGCCGCCCTCGAACCGCTCCTCGATCTGGGGACGCACGACATCGTGCACGAGCCGGGCGTCGTCCCCTGGCACGACCTCCTGGTCGACGCGCTCATCGCGCTGGGCAGGACGGAGCAGGCGCAGGTCGTGCTCGACCGCGCCTGCAAGCTCGCCGCCGAGCGCGAGCGCCACTCCGTGCTGGCCGCCCTCGCCCGCGCCCGGGGCAACCTGCACGCCTTCCGGCACGAGCCAGAACCGGCGGAGCGGGCCTTCCACGAGGGCCTGGACGAGGCGTCCCTGTGCGGCTCGCCGTTCCTGCAGGCCCGCCTCCACCTCCACTTCGGCGCCTTCCTGCGCCGGACGGGCCGTCGTTCCGCGGCCGCCGAACAGCTCCGCTCCGCCCGTGACCTCCTGGTACGGCTCGGCGCCTCGCCCTACCTGGCCCGCTGCGACCAGGAGCTGGCCGCGTGCGGCCACCCGGCCGCCGACCGGCAGGGCGGCGACCCCTTCGGACTGACCCCCCAGGAGGACGCCGTCACCCGGCTGGTCGTCCGCGGCATGACGAACCGGCAGGTGGCCGGTGAGCTGGTGCTGAGCGTCAAAACGGTCGAGTACCACCTCGGGAACGTCTACGCCAAGCTCGGCGTCTCCTCCCGGACCGCGCTGGCCGCGAAGCTGACCTCGGTGACGTGACCGCGCCGCCGCCCGGTGACGTGACCGCGCCGCCGCCCGGTGACGTGACTGCGCCGCCGCCCGGTGACGTGACTGCGCCGCCGCCCGGTGGCGTGACCCCGGCGGCGTGACCCCGGCGGCGTGACCTGACCGCGCCGGTGCCTCCGGACGCGGCGTGACCGGACCCGCCGGCTTTGCTCGCCCGTCCCTCCCCCCGCGCGACACATGTTTGCAACCCATCTGCACCCGAACATCGCCTCAGCGGCGGCCCGCGCCCGCCGAATGGTCGGCCGACAGCAGGATGGGCGCGGACCGCTCTGCCCGCGGGTGCGCGCCCGACCCCGGCCGGTGACACCGGCCTGGCTGAGGCCTCCCCTTTTGGCGTGTCACGGGGCCTCTCCTTCCCCGCGGGCAGCCGGAAGGAGACGTGTCCTTGTCCGTTCTGTCGCGCACCTGGTACCGCGGAAGCCTGACCACCGGTCTGATCGTCGCCGGTACCTTCGGCTTCGCCGCCCTGCCCGCGGAGGCTGCCGTCACCGCCGACATCCCCGGGATCGACAACGGTCAGTCGAGCCAGATCCCCTTCGAGCAGATGCGCGCCAGGATCGCCGAGATCGAGGGCGACATCCAGAGCTTCGAGAACCGGATCTCCACCTCGGAGTCGTCCATCACCGAGCCCGAGCTGCCGGGCCAGGACACGGCCGCGGAGATCCCGTCACCCGGCTCCGCCCAGGACACGGGCACCGCCGGGCTGAATCCGTCCCAGGGCACCGGCATCCCCGCGGTCGACCAGTTCCTGTCGGCGGCCACCCAGACCCAGACGCAGCCTCAGACGCAGGTCCAGGGCACCGCCACCGGTGTCGGCACCGTGCAGGGCGTCATCGCCACCGCGCTCAGCAAGGTCGGCGAGGGCGAGGCCGCGGACGGCACGACCGTCTACGGCAAGTGGTACGAGAAGTACACCGGCCAGCAGGGACAGGGCTTCGCCTCCGCCCCCTGGTGCGACATGTTCCTGGCGTGGGTGGCCGTCCAGCACGGCCTGCAGGACCAGATGGGCATCTTCGCCTACACCCCCTCGCACGCCGCGTGGTTCGAGAAGAACAACCGCTTCAGCCGCACCCCGCACCCCGGTGACATCGTCTTCTTCGACTGGGGCGGCTCCAAGAGCATCTCCGCCATCGACCACGTCGGGATGGTCACCGCCGTCAACGCCGACGGCACCGTCACCACGGTCGAGGGCAACACCAGCGACAAGGTCATGACCCGCAAGCGGAGCATGGGCACCATCGTCGGCTTCGGCCACCCGGCCTACGCGGGCTGAGCGGCCCTGCGGCCCCTCACCGCGCCGCCCTAGGGAATTCCCTAGGGCGGCCACCGGGGCGTGCGCGACGGCGGGTGCGTATCTTCCCCCGTAGTGGCCCGATTCGCTCGGTCGCGCAGGTGAACAGGAATGCCCGTCGAAGAACCGCCCGGTGGTTGCGCCCCGACCCGCGCGCGGGTCACGGAGCTGCGAATCCACGGTGTGGCCGGGGCCACGCCCGGGTCCGTCCTGTACCCCGGCTGTGCCGACCAGGTGGAGTTCCTCGGTGACAGGGCGCGTGACGCGGTGGGCATCTACCGGCCCGCCGAGCGCGGTCCCGACATCGCCTGGCAGCGCGAGGCCTACGTGTGGGGCGACCTCACCTCCGGCTCCCGGTCGCGGGCGTTCTGGCTGCTGCTGCTCCCCTTCGCCCTGGCCAACATCGCGTTCTACATGACGCCGCGGCGGACGGCCGGCGGCCTCGAACACCTGGCGGGGCTGCGGCGGACCGTCGGCGCCGGGCACCGGCTGTTCGCGCTGTCGCTGACGGGAACCCTGATCGCGGCCCTGGCCGGGACCTCGATGGACGTCGTCGGCTGGCAGGCGTCCGGACCCGGGCAGGACTCCACCCTCCTCGGCTGGCCGGGCACGGCGGTCGCGGACGACGCCGTGCGGCGGCTGACCCTGGCCTCCCTGCCGCCCGCGCTGCTGCTGGGCCTCATCTGGTGGCTCGGCAGCGTCTCCTGGGCCCGCTACGACATGCGGACGGTGGACGGGAACCGGCCGGAGCCCCCGGTCGCGGACGTCCTGCCGGCCGACCGCCGGATGTGGAACGGCGGCGCCCCGGTGGGCCGCCTCCGCTCGCTCCACGTCGCCTTCGGCTTCGCGCTGATCGCCCTGTTCCTGACCCTGCCGTTCACGCCGGCGCAGCCGTACGGCGCGCTGTACCCGGCCGCGCTGGCGGTGCTCGCCGTGTCGGCGGTGCTGGTGGCCCTGCCCCACGCGGCCTCCCGGCCACGGCCGGGGCGGGAGCCGGCCTGGTCGTCGCTGCTGGGGAAGATCTGCGCGGGCCTGCGCTCGCTCGCCCTGGTCCTGTACGGCACCGCCTTCGCCGCCGGGATGTTCGCCGGAGGCCGGGAGATCTCGCTCGGGAGCCGGGCCCTGCCCGGTTTCCACGGCGTCCTGGAGACGCTCTTCTGGCTGCAGGCCGCCGTGCTGGCGGCCGTGACGACGGGAACCCTCGTCCTGGCCCTGGGCCCGGGCGACCCCCCGGAGGCCGGCACGCTCTATCCCCGGGCCCTGCGAGGCCTGGCCGCCCCGGTGGCACTACTGATGGCCTGGACCCTCGCGGCGGTCTTCGCCATCGGGCTGGCCTTCACCGTGGCGCGGATCGTGGGCACGCCGTCCTTCGCCGGCGACTCGGCGGGCGGGATCGTCCTGCCCGGTCCCTACTGGTGGACGACGCTGGCCACGCTCACGGCCGTCCTGACGGTCGTGCTGCTGTCCCTGTGGCTGCTGGCGGATTGGCGGCGGGAGCGGGCGCGACTGCTCCCCGAGGTCCGCCGGAGGTATCCCGACCACGCCGAATACGTGAGCGGGAACTGGGCGACGGCCGGGCTGACGGACCGGACCGGCCGGGTCGCGGCGGTGATCGCGACGGTCGCGGCCGCCTCGGTCGCGGCCGGCGTGATCCTGCTCACCGTACGTCCCGGCGGCGTGCCGACGGGCCCGGCCGTGGTGCTGGGCATCGTGATCACGGCGGGCGTGGCGGTGGGGCTGATCGTCGTCGGCTGGCGGGCGTACGAGCATCCGGCGCTGCGCTCGACGGTCGGCGTGCTGTGGGACATCACCACGTTCTGGCCCCGCGCCACGCACCCGCTCGCCCCGCCGTGCTACGCCGAGCGGGTCATCCCGGACCTGATGGACAGGGTCAGGACGCTCGTGCGGGACGAGCGGCGCACCGTCGTGGTCTCCGGCCACAGCCAGGGCAGCGTGATCGCGGCGGCCCTCGTCCTGCAACTGGATCCCGGGGACCGGCGGCACACGCGCCTGCTGACCCACGGCTCGCCGCTGCGCAGGCTCTACGCGCGGTACTTCCCCGCCTACTTCGGGTTCGGGACGCTCCAGGCCGTCAAGGAGCTGTTCGCCGTACCCTCGTGGCCGGGCTCCGGGGAGCGCCCCTGCCTGTGGTCCAACCTCCACCGGAGCTCCGATCCCGTCGGAGGCCCGGTCTTCGCCTTCAGCCACCCCTGGGCACCCTCCGGCGGAGTGGACGAACCTCTCTGGGACCCGGCCGCCCCCGGCGCGGAACGGCCGGCTCCCCCGCGCCGCCCGCGGGACGGTCCGGAGACGCCCCCGCGGATCTTCGGCCACATCGACTACTACCTCGACCCCGCGTATGACGACGCTTTCCACCGACTGATCACCTGAGACGCACCACGGAGGCGTCGTGCGGTTCATCCTCGACCTTCACTACACATCCGACGGGGACGTGTACGGCCGGCTGACCCCCCAGGGCGCCGGCACGGCCCAGCCCTTCACCGGCTGGCTGGACCTGCTGCGTCTGCTCGAACCGGCCGGCCCGGCGGACCCGGCGGACCTGACGGCCGGGCCGTCCGTCGACGGGGGCTCGGCGCCCGGTTGACCTCAACCAACCTTGAGGTTGAAGACTGGCCGGGACGCTGTCCCCCATGAAAGGTGCTTCTCATGCGCGCGATCCAGGTGGCCTCGTTCGGCGGTCCCGAGGTGCTGTCCCCGGTGGAGCTGCCCGACCCGGTGCCCGGTCCCGGTCAGGTCGTCGTCGGCATGGCCGCGGCGGACGTCATCTTCCTCGACACCCTGCTGCGCGGCGGCTGGGGCCAGGACTTCTTCCCCCGGCAGCCGCCGTACGTGCCGGGCGGCGGCGGGGCGGGCGTGGTGCTGGAGACCGGCGAGGGGGTGGACCCGGCGTGGACCGGCAGGCGCGTGACCGTACGGACCTCCACCGGCTACGCCGAACGGGTCGTCGCCGGCGTCGGGGAGATCATGCCGGTGCCCGACGGGCTGGACACCGACGCGGCGGCGGCGCTGGTGCACGACGGCGTGACCGCGCTCAGCATGGACCGGCTGGGCGCGCCGGAGAAGGGCGAGTGGGTGCTGGTCTCGGCGGCGGCCGGCGGGGCGGGGTCGCTGCTGGTGCAGCTGGCCGTCGACGCCGGCGCCCGGGTGGTGGCCGCCGCCTCCAGCGACGCCAAGCTGACGCTGGCCCGCGAGCTGGGCGCGGAGGTCACCGTCGACTACACGCGGCCGGACTGGGTCGAGCGCGTGCGCGAGGCGACCGGCGGCGGCGTCGCCCTGGTCTACGACGGCGCGGGCGGCGCGCTCGGCACGGCCGCCGTGGGCGCGGTGGCCGACGGCGGCCGGTTCGTCACCTACGGCACCGCCGACGGCTTCGCCGCCCCCGACCCCGAGCTGACCGCCCGCCGCGGTGTGCGGGTGCTCACCCCGCTGATGGACGGCCCGCCGGACGAGGAGACCGTACGCGACCTGCTGGGCCTGGCCCTGGAGCGGGCCGCGCAGGGACGCCTGCGCCCGGTGATCGGCGCCGCCTACCCGCTGGAGCGGGCCGCCGACGCCCACCGTGCCCTGGCCGCGCGGGCCACGGTGGGCAAGTCACTGCTGCTGATCACCAACGGCTAGCGGTGCTCGGGGTTCTCGTAGTCGAAACGGCAACCGGCGTCCCATTCGGAACGCTGGTTGCCGTGCGCGGGGATCCCGCCCGCGTCCTTGAGCATGCGCGCCAGGTGCAGCAGGTTCCAGGTCATGAACGTGGTGTTGCGGTTGGTGAAGTCGTTGCCCGGACCGCCCGATCCGGGATCCAGGTAGGACGGCCCCGGTCCCGCCTCGCCGATCCAGCCGGCGTCGGCCTGCGGAGGGATCACGAAGCCGAGGTGCTGGAGGCTGTAGAGCAGGTTCATCGCGCAGTGCTTGATCCCGTCCTCGTTGCCGGTGATCAGGCAGCCGCCCACCCTGCCGTAGTAGGCGTACTGCCCCGCCTCGTTGAGGAGGCTGGAACAGGCGTACAGCCGCTCGACGACCCGCTTGGCGACCGAGCTGTTGTCGCCCAGCCAGATGGGCCCGGCGAGCACCAGGATGTCGGCGGCCATCACCTTGCCGTAGATCGACGGCCAGGCGTCGCTCTCCCAGCCGTGCTCGGTCATGTCCGGCCACACGCCGGTGGCGATGTCGTGGTCGACCGCCCTGAGCTGTTCCACCCGCACACCCTGTTTCTCCATGATGTGCGCGCTGAGATCGATCAGCCCCTGGGTGTGGCTGCGATCGGGGCTCCTTTTCAGGGTGCAGTTGACGAACAGCGCCCAAAGGTCGTCGTAGTGACGCGGTGGGGACATCCTCCACCTCCTGGTCTCCGTACGGTCACCGGAGTGCGCCGGCCGTCGCCGCGACCGATCCCGGGAACCGGCGGCAGCGGATTCCCCGGCGGGTCCGAACCTCTCGTCCTCATGGACCGTCTCACAGAAGGGCGTCTGCCGGGAGGGCTGCCATGAACGGATCCGGACGGCGAGGGAACGCACACCCGGCGACCGGCCGCGTGGCCGCCGGAACGGCCGCCATCGCCGTGGTCGCCTCCTGCACCTCGGGGACGGCGGCCCCGCCGGGAGAGACCGCCCGCACTCCCCCGGCGGCCTCCGCGGTGAGTACGGCGCCGGTCCCGGCCGGACTCGGAGGGCTGGTCGACCGCGCGCGGGTCACCGTGATCGCACGCCGGCTGCCAGGCGACTCCCTGCTGCGCGTCATGGCTCTCGGTCCGGACGGCACCGTTCTGGGCCAGGCCGATCCTCCCGAGACCGGAGGGCCGGGCCGGCCGCGCGGCAGCGTGTGGCAGGTCCCGCCGGACGGGCGGACGGCCCGGCTGCTGGTGCGCGACGCCGGGGACCCCGCCTATATGTGGAGGATGGCCGCCGGAGGGACGGGCCGTCTGTGGCCGGCGGGAGAACATCTGCGGTGCCTGGACCCCCGGGGGGCGGGGCCGGTGCGCACGCTGCCCGGCTGGACCGGCCGGGAGCTCTTCTTCGCCGACCGAGACCTGATCGCCTGGGAGGCGCGGGGGCGCCGCCCGGCGGTCTCCCGGGGATGCGCGGAGCGCGCCGTACCGCTGCCGGTACGCGGGTCCCTGGTCGCCTTCTCCCAGCCCCACGCGTTCGTCCGCGACGGCGACGGCCTGACCCGGGTGGACGCGCGCACCGGCGAGAGCACCGCGATCAGGGACGTCCCGGCCTCCGCCGAGGTCTTCGCCGCCGCTCCCGGCACCCTCGCCTTCGCCGACCGCACGGCCCTGCACATCGTCGATCTCCGGACCGGCGAGCGGCGCCCGGTCGCCCTCGGCCTGCCGCACCGGAACGACCCCCTCTTCACGGCCCGGCTCACCGCGGGGACGCGGCTGGTGGTCCACTCCCTGCACCACCAGGACCTGGACCTCGCCGAATCCCTGGTCCACGACCCGCGTACGGGCACAAGCACCCTCCTGCCCGCCGAGGCGTGGGCCGCGGGCGACCGGCTGCTCTGGCGCGACGGCGAGGTCTACCTGCTCGCCCGCGTGCACCCGTGAGGCGGCCCCGCGGCGGGGTGTGGGATCGTCCTGCGGAGGGACCGCTCAGGCGGGACGTACCAGGACGGCACGGAGGTGACCGGCGATGGCGGACGGATCCCCGGCCGGACGACGCATCGGCACGGCTGACGGATCCCCGCCCGGTACGGCGGGCGGCCCGGAGAGCGAGCAGGTGACCGGCTTCTGGCGGGGTCTCGGGCTGCCGGGGCTGGTCGACGTGCACACCCACTTCATGCCCGAGCGGGTGATGGTCAAGGTCTGGGCCTACTTCGACTCCGTCGGGCCGCTGACCGGCAGGTCGTGGCCCATCACCTACCGCACCGAGGAGCGGCAGCGGGTGGAGACGCTGCGCGGTTTCGGCGTGCGCCGGTTCACCTCCATGCTCTATCCGCACAAGCCCGCGATGGCCGCCTGGCTGAACTCCTGGTCGGCCGACTTCGCCTCCCGGACGCCGGACTGCCTGCACACCGCGACGTTCTTCCCCGAGCCCGACGCGGTGGACTACGTCACCCGCGCCGTCGAGGGCGGGGCCCGCGTGTTCAAGGCCCACCTGCAGGTCGGCGGCTACCACCCGGGCGACGAGCTGCTCGACGGGGTGTGGGGGCTGCTGGCCGAGGCGGGCGTCCCCGTGGTGGCCCACTGCGGCTCCGCGCCGGTCCCCGGCAGGCACACCGGGCCCGGTCCCATCGCCGGGGTGCTGGCCAGGCACCCGTGTCTTCGCCTGATCGTGGCGCACATGGGGATGCCGGAGTACGGCGACTTCATGGACCTCGCCGACCGCCATCCCGGCGTACTCCTGGACACCACGATGGCCTTCACCGCCTTCAGCGAGGCCCTGTCGCCCTTCCCCCGCGAGCACCTGCCCCGCCTGGCGGACCTGGGAGACCGGATCCTGTTCGGCACCGACTTCCCGAACATCCCCCACCCCTACCTGGAGGCCCTGCGCGGGCTGGAGAGCCTCGGCCTGGGCGACGACTGGCTGCGCGCGGTCTGCCACGACAACGCGGCCCGCCTGTTCGGCCTGCCTCCGGGGGACTGAGACCGCGGGACTGAGACCGCGGGGGTGAGACCGCGCTCCGCCTCTCCGGGGCCGGCCACGGGGAGTCGCCGGGGTCAGCGGCGGGCGGCGCCGGAATCGGGGGCGACCATCAGCGAGCCGGTGTCCACCGCCTCGAAGTCCGAGCCGCGCAGGGTGCCCAGCCTGCGGAGCTGGTCGTTGTCCCAGCGGCTGTCGGGCGTCCCGCTGATGTACCAGGCGGAGCCGTTGTCGGCCACGATGAGGCCGTGCTTCTTCATCGCCTCGGCGATCACCCGGGCCTGGGGCGGCAATGCGCCGGTGTTCACCCCGGCCTTCAGGCGCAGGCGCAGGCCCATGGGGGGCAGCGCGGCGTCGCCGGAGTTCGAGGCGAAGTGGCGGGCGGGCCAGAGGTACTTGCGCTGGCTGCGCGGCACGGTGACGCGGATGGCGTGGTCGATCCGCCCGGCCGCCACCTCCTCGTAGCGCACCAGGCCGGGGGCGACCGGCAGTCCCGCCGCGTCGGCGGAGGTCCATCCCGCCGGGCGCAGCTTGTTGGACCTCAGATCGAACACCGCTCCGGACCCGGCCTTCCAGCCCTTGCCGGAGGGATAGGCGGAGTACAGCTCATACAGCTTGCACGCGCCGGTATCGACGACCAGCACGTGACGGTCGCCGTCACTGGAAGGGCCGCCCTCGATGGCGGCGCCGCGCGGCACGGGGTAGGGCCCGGGGTCGCTCTCGGAGCGGTACTCGAACGAGACGGGCACCTTGGCCTGGCCCGTCCTGACGTAGGTGACGGGGATGCCGATGGGCGCCCCCTCCCACAGGCCGGAGCCGAAGTCGGCCTTGACCTTCTTGGACGCGCCGATGCTCGAGACGTAGGCCCGGCTGGAGGGATGCGCGGGCAGCCGGGAGACGTCGGAGTGCCAGACGTTGTCGGCGGGCAGGTTGGGGCATCCGCCCAGCGAGCCGGGGGCGGGAGCCGTACGGTGCGTCCCCGCGGCGGGCGACGCCGCCAGCACGGGCGCGGCGGCCAGGGGCAGGACGGCGAGCAGGACCGGTACGCGACGACCTGATGATCTGCTTCTCATGGCGGCCGAGCCTGCCCAGATCTACAGAAAACGTCAACCTGCAACATCTCATTTATTGCGTTCCAATTCACCATAAAGACGGTATTGACCCAGCTCATTGGATAATGAAAAGATCTTGATGGCTCAGTGGATGAGCCACTGATCCAGCCCTGGAGGCTCTCGTGGTGATCGTCCGGGACACTCTCGTAGACGCGCTCGTCGCGCGCCTGCGCGACGGCGTGCTGAGCGGGCGCTATCCGCCCGGCGCCTACCTGCCCTCGGAGCGGGAGCTCGCTGCGGAGTACGGCGTGACGCGCACCAGCCTCAAGCACGCCCTCTCCCGCCTCGCCCAGCTCGGGCTGGTCGAGACCAAGCACGGCGTAGGCACCAGAGTCCTCGACTATCTGAGCTCCGGAGGCCCGGAGCTGCTGCCCATGCTCGTCGTCGCGGACGGTCCGGGATGGCTGGAGGAGACCTTCCAGGCGCGGCGCGAGATCGGCGCCCTGGTCTACGCCCGCGCCGCCGAACGGCGGGGTGCCGGGCACTGCGCCGACCTGCGGGCGCTGCACGAGGCGGTGGCCGCCGCGCAGACGGCCGACGACGCGCAGCTCGCGGAGTGCGAGATCCACCGGGTCCTGGCCGCCGCCTCGGGCAACCGCGTCTACGGCTTCCTGGTCAACTCACTCCTCAACGCCTATCTGCCGGTGCGGCAGCTCCTGATCGCCCCGTTCCGCGACCCCGGGCGGGCTGCGGGCAGGCTCACCCCGCTGGTCGAGGCGGTCTGCGCCGGAGAGGCCGGGGAGGCCCACACGGCGGCGGTCCGCTATCTGGCGGAGACCGAGCGCCTCATGCTGAGCGGAGAGGACCGCTGATGCGCCTTCGCGTCCGCGGCGGCCTTGATCGCCTTGCCCCGCCCTCCCCAGGCGTCCACCGTCCGCTGGTAGCGCCGTCCGATGAAGAACACCACCGTCGCGACCACGATGAGGATCAGGACCCGGCCGTCCGAGGAGTCCATCGACACCTCCCGCCGTGGGCAGAAATCTGTTCCCAGGATTATGACGGCCCGGACGCCCCCCGGCCAGAGCACGAATGTCGTACGGTCCTGGCATGTGCCGAAGCATCAAGACCCTTCGCGAGCCCTTGGCTCGCATCTCTCGTCTCCATGGACCGTCTCACACGGGGGCGCTTTCAGGGAGGCGCCCCTGCCGCCGGCGGAGCCGGAGGACGGTGAGCAATCGGGCGTAAGAAAACGGCCGGGTGCCGACTTAGGCTCGGCGCATGCCGGATGACTACCCCCTCGAGCCCGACGGTCGGCAGATGCGCGCCATGGGCGCCGCCGCGGTCGAGCTCGCCGCCGAGTTCATCAGCGACATCCCCGAGGCGGGGAACGACCTGGAGGGGGCGCTCGAAGCCGCGGCCGGCCTCCGGGAACCCGCTCCCGAAGACGGCACGACGATGGAGGCCGTGCTCGACGTCGTACGGCTCGGCGCTCAGAAGTCGTACAACAACAGCGGGCCGGGCATGTTCGGCTACGTCCCGGGCAGCGGGCTGTACGCCTCGGCCGTCGCCGCGTTTCTGGCGGCGGCGACGAACAAGTACGTGGCGCTGTGGTCCGCGGTGCCGATGTACGCCCAGATCGAGACGACCGCGGTCCGCTGGCTGGCCGACATGGTCGGGTATCCGGAGTCGGCCCGCGGGGTGCTGACCTCGGGCGGCACGACATCGGTGTTCTCCGGCCTGGTCACCGCGCGTGCCAGCAAACTGGGCGAGGACCTCACCGGCGCGGTGCTGTACGTGACCGAGGAGACGCACCACGCCGCGCTCAAGTCCGCCATGCTGGCGGGTCTGCCGCGGCGCGCCGTCCGGACGGTGCCGACCACCGACGCTCTGACCATGGACACCGCCGCCCTCGACCGCATGGTCGCCGAGGACAGGGCGGCCGGGCTCCGGCCGTTCTGCGTGGTGGCCAGCGCGGGCACCATCAACACCGGCGAGGTCGACCCGCTTCCCGACATCGCCGAGATCTGCCGCCGGCACGAGCTGTGGCTGCACGTGGACGGCGCGTACGGCGGCGCCTTCCTGCTCACCGAGCGCGGCCGTACGGCCATGCGCGGCATCGAGCTGGCCGACTCCGTCACCCTCGACCCGCACAAGGGCTTCTTCCTGCCCTACGGCACCGGTGCTCTGCTGGTCCGCGACGGCAGGCGCCTTCGCGAGGCCCACCACTTCGACGCCGCGTACCTGCAGGACGTCGCGGAGGAGTCGGAGATCCCGAACCTCTCGGAGTACTCGGCCGAGCTGAGCCGCGACTTCCGCGGTCTGCGGTTGTGGCTGCCCATCAAGCTGCACGGCCTGGCGGCCTTCCGCACCGCTCTGGACGAGAAGCTCGATCTGGCCCGGTACGCCTACGACGAGCTCAAGGCCGTTCCCGGGATCGAGGTGCCCTGGTCGCCGAAGCTCAGCATCGTGGCCTTCCGCTACGTCCCACCGAGCGGCGACGCCGACGCGGCCAACCAGGCCCTGCTGGAGAAGATCAACGAGTCCGGGCGGATCCACCTGTCCAGCACCATGATCCGGGGCTCCTTCTTCCTCCGGATCTGCGTGCTGTCCTTCCGCACCCACGCGGACAGGATGGCCGAGGCCGTCGAGATCATCCAGAAGGCCGTGGCGGAGCTGCAGTCGGACCTGTGATCGATACGTGATTCACAACTGATTCCGGCACCCGAATAGACACACGAAGACATCCCAGACGCGAACATCCGATCGGCCGCCGGGCGAGGCAACGCCCGGCGGCCGATCGGATTAAGCCGTCTAGCAGTGGATGATCGCGCCGTTCCAGTCCTCGTCCGGCCCGAAGAACCGGCGGGGCTTCAGCACGCTGCGCTGACCCGTCAGGACATCGCTCGGCACGAAGGTGCCGGTCTCGACGGGCTCGACCTCGCACGGGACGTCGAACTCCCGCGCCAGCAGGTCGCGCAGTCCCTCGCGGGCGGCCGCGGCGTGCTCGGGCTCGACCTCGATCTGCACGACCAGGCGGTCGGGGTGCGCCTGGCCACGCCAGAAGATCACTCCGTACTCCGCGGGCAGCCGGAAGACCGCCTCCTCGACCTGCGCCGCGGAGAGCTGCCTGCCGGCGACGTCGTAGTCGTGGGAGATGCGGCCGAACACCTTGATCGTGGGAAGCTTCCAGCCGCACTCGCAGGGCTCGTAGCGCAACTCGACGTGGTCTTCGAGGTCATATCTGATCAGCGGCATGGCCTCCTGGTAGAGGGTGGTCACGACCAGTTGCCCGGTGCCCTCCCGCGCGAAGGTGCCCGACGCCGGGTCGTAGATCTCGGGCAGCAGCCTGTCGGCCCAGAAGTGCATGACCCCCGCCGGGCAGGTGCCGGAGACCGAGCCGATCTCGGTCGAGCCGTAGACGTCGAGGACGGGGACACCGCCCCAGATCTCGGAGATCCTGGCGCGACGGGCCGGGCCGAGCGGCTCACCGGCGGTGTAGAACGCGCGCAGCGCCGGGAAGTCCCTGTCCGGCCGGTGACCGGCGACTCGCGCCGCCGCGGACCAGACCAGGCATTCGAAGGGCGTGGACCAGGTGAGGCTCACCCCGACGTCGCGCAGGATACGGACCAGCGCCGGGTACGGGGAGGCCAGGGTGCGCGCGTCGGCGGCGATCACCGTCGCGCCGGCGGTGAGGCCCGCCTGGTGGGCCAGGTGCGCGGCCATGACCAGCGCGTAGGAGATGCGCACCAGCAGGGTGTCGTCGCTGGTCATCGGGATCGGATTGCGCAGGAAGCGGTCGACCATCTCGGCCCAGTCCGCCGCGGTGTAGAACGTGGGCGTGGGCACCGGCGCCCCGCCGGTGCCGCTGGTCTCGTGATAGGTGACCAGCTCCGACTTGGGTACGGCGAGCATGCCGAACGGATAGGTCGAGCGCAGATCGGGCTTGCTGGTGATCGGAACGTCGTCCAGCTTCCAGATGCCGTCGGCGCCTGCCCGCTGCCGGTAGAACGGCGATCTGGCCGCCCGCTGCAGTGCCGCGCTCAGCAGCTTCTCCTGAGCCTCACGGAGTTGTTCGAAGCTGCGCCAGTGAGTGACTGGATGTAGTGCCTCTTTCATGGCTTCCCGTCCTGCTCTAGTTGACCGTCTCGACATCCGGCCGGGAGATCGAGGCGAAGCCCTCGATCTCCACGAGGAGGTCGTCTCTGCAGATATCGGCGATGACGTATCCGACCTCGCTCTTCGAGCCCAGAGACGCCGTACAGATCTGACGCACGATTTCGGCGTCCTGCGGGCGTTTCACGTACACCTTCACGCAGTCGAGATCGCGCAGAGTGAGTTCCGCGTCGATGCCGTGACTGCGCAGATTCTTTCCGGACACCAGTGCCGCGATGTTCTCGAGGGTGGTGCGGGTCTGCCGTTCGACGTCTCCCTCGTGCACCGTCAAATGACCCAGAATGCTCGCCGTTCCGGAAATGAACAGATCGCCGGAGCGGCTGCCGGTCTCGGCTGCGACATAGGTCGCCCGCGCGAAACACGGCGCTTCGGGGCCGTAACGCTCGGGATACTCATACGCCGGGACCTGCAGGGGGTTTTCGATTCTGATGATGTCGCGGGAGCGCGTGGCCAGGAAATAGATGGTGGTGTGGTCGTCGTGCCCTCCGATGCCGGTCGCCGCGGGGATGTCCTTGACAGTCAGGCCGCGCTGCCTGAAGACCTGCGCCCGCGCCTGGCAGAACTCGCCGTACCTGTCGGCCGGGCTCTCCGTCGCGACCTGTCCGGTGATCCCGCCGACGATGTTCCACACTCGTGCGACCTCCGGGTAGCCCAGGCGATCGAGGAGCTTGAAAGCGCGCACATATGCGTTCCGTGTGGCGGCGGCGTAGTCGGCGGTGTGGCGGATCCGGCCGCTGCAGAACAAATAGCGCCCGTCATATGCGTAGGCCAGCCCGTCGTGGAAACCGGATTCGACCCTCCGGCTGGTACGCCATACCTCCACCGGTCTCGTCGCCGTCGTGCTGGGAACCGCGATGGAAAGCTCGGGAAATCCGTTGCGCGAGGACGGCGGTCCGCTTCTGTACGCATGCGTGACGACGCCGAGCACACCGTTCGAAATGGAAGGTGGTTCATCCTGGAAACTACATATGAGATCAGGGAGGACATCGGTGACGGGCACTTCGACTCCTTCCGGGCGCACGATTCCGGGCGCCGATGAAGAGTTACGGCCAAAATTCTTCACGCCTCGGGCGGTGCGAGGCATCTCTGGAACTGCTGTCCGGCGTGCCGCGGCTGTCACCAGCGGTCGTGGTGCAGCACCCCCTGCAACGGGGGCCGGGCCGCCGGGCGGAAGGTGTCGCCGAGGTAGTAGGCCGTCGGTATGAGCGCCCCCTGGTGGACCCCGGGCGGGATCCCCAGCAGCCCGGCGATCTCCCGTTCGTACGCCAGGTGGGCGGTGGTCCACGCGGTGCCGAGGCCGCGCGCCCGGGCGGCGAGCATGTAGCTCCACACCGACGGCATCAGGGTCCCCCACAGCCCGGCCTGGCTGCCGCCGGGCAACGGGCCGCCGGAATCCAGGCAGGCCATGACCAGGACGGGGACCTCGCCGAGGTGCCGGGCGAGATGACCGGCACTGTCGAGCGAGCGCCGCCGGCTCGCCGCCCAGGGGTTCTCTCCACCGGCCCGCCCCGGTCCGGGGCCGGCCGCCTCCCCGGCCGGCCCCGGGGAGGCCGGGGAGGACACGTAGCGGTCGAACGCCTTCCGGTACAGCTCGCCGATCGCCGCCCTGATCGCGGGATCGGTGACGACGATCCAGTGCCCGGCGTTGCGGCCCGAGCCGCAGGGCGCCTGGCGGGCGATCCGCAGGCATTCCTCGACCAGCGCCACGGGTACGGGCCGGCCCAGGTCGAGCCGTCTGCGCACCGAGCGGGTGGTCGTCAGCAGCCGGTCGGGCGTCAGCCCGTCCTCCGCCGGGCCGTGCGGGGCGTTCACGCCGGTCATGCGTAACCTCCGTCCTCCCCCGGTCACCAGGTGACCGGGAGTTCCCACAGTCCGCGGACGAACATGTCCGTCCGCCAGCGAAGCTCCTGCTCGGGGACGGCCAGGCGCAGCGTCGGGAAGGCGCCGAACACGGCCGTCAGGCCGAGGCGCATCTCCAGCCGGGCCAGCTCCGCCCCGAGGCAGTAGTGCGCCCCGAATCCGAAGGTCAGGTGCGAGCTCTCCGCCCGGTCGCCCCGCAGGCACCCGGGCTCCTCGAAGACGCCGGGGTCGTGGTTGGCGGCGTCCGGGATCGGGACCACGACCTCGCCGGCCGGTACCACGACCCCGCCGGCGAGAGTGACGTCGGCGGTCGCCACGTGCGGCACGCCACCGCTGCCGTTCGCGCACAGGTACCGCAGTATCTCCTCGACCACCGGCCCGCTCTCGTCCGGACGGTCGCGCACGCGCCGCACCAGTTCGGGATGGCGCAGCATCTCGTACACCGCCGCCGCCAGTTCGTTGCTGGTGGTCTCGTATCCGGCGATGAGGATCCCGGCGGACATCGTGATCACTTCGGCCAGGCTGAGCCGGCGCTCCTCCTTGCGAGGGGTGAGCATCTCGGCGATGAGGCCGGGCACCGTACGGCCCGCGTCGAGCGCCGCCCGCACGTCCTCCACGAGCGCGGTGAAATAGCCGTTCATCTCCTGATGGCACCGGGCCACGGTGTCGGCGGGGAAACGGCCCACCGACATCATGGGATCCACCCACGGCTTGAACCGCCCGATGTCCTCCTCCGGCACGCCGAGGATCCGGCACATGACCCGCAGCGCGAACGGCACGGTGAACCGGTCGACCAGATCGACCGGGCGGGGACCGGCCGCGACCTCGGCGATCTGCTCCTCGACCACCCGTTCGACCATCGGCCGCATCCGCCGTACCTGCCGTGTGGTGAAGGCGTGCGCGACGGCTCCCCGCCGGCGGCCGTGCTCGGGCGCGTCGGCCGTGTTCAACGCGAGCGACTCGGTCGTGCGCGCGAACAGCGGGGTGCTGGTGAACGCCGAACGGCTGAACCTGCTGTCCGACAGCACGAGCCTGACGTCGTGGTATCGCGTGACGACCAGCGCCTCGCGACCGTTGCTGAGCCGTACCCGGGGCAGACCGGGTTCCTGCCGGATCCGGGCGTACTCGGCCGGCGGCTCGCCCCTGATCCCGGCGGGGAAGGGGAAGGCCTGGAGGTCGGTCATGGTGCCGTCGCCCTCTCCACGAGGTTGATGATCTGATAGCCGACGAAGCTGACGAGCATGAACAGCGCCGCCTGCCCGTACGGCCAGCGGGCGAGGCCCTCACGCCAGAACCGCAGCGCGCCGAGCGCCGCGAAGGTCAGCGGTGCCGCCGCCGACCACACCGCCCATGCGCCCGTGCGCTCACCGCCTCCGGCGGTGACCGAGGCGACCAGGACCGCGACCGAGGCCAGCGCGCAGGCCACGGCCAGTGCGGCGGTTCCCGTCGGGCCGAACAGGGTGACGTAGGTGCGCTCGCCCGGACGGGGCCGCCGGGTCGTCTTGCGGGCGAACTCCACGTGCAGGAACGCCAGTGCGGCCACGGCGATCCCGATCGCGCCCGGCCAGACCGGGGCGAGCCCGGCCGAGTACAGCAGCCCGGCGTACAGGAAAGCGTTGATCATGAGCTGGACGGGGAGGTTCACCAGGAAGCCCGCCACGAGCGCGTCGCCGCGCGGCCATCCGAGCCGGCGGTCGGCCCACAGCACCAAGTACGCATACGCAAGCTGACCTGCCAGCACGCACATGACCGGCCAGCGCCACGCGTTGATCGCGAGCACGAACACGGTCCCGGCGGCGACCATGACGGTCAGGTCGCGGACGCTGACGACGCCTCTGGCCAGCGGCCGGTCGGGGTTGTGCTCCCGGTCGTAGTCCAGGTCGCGGATGTCGTCCAGGGCACGCATCATCAGCAGGACGACGACAAGGGTCACGGCGCTCACCGCGGTCCCCGCGTCCGGCAGCCATCCGGAGATCCGGGGGTCGGTCAGCGCGCAGGCCGCCGGCGCACCGACCGCCCACGCCAGCGCGTACGGAACATACGCTTTGGGCGGGTAACTGCCGGCGACGTAGCGGAGCAGGCGGGTCGTCAGGAGGGCTCCGCGGCGGTCGTCAGGACGCGCACCCTCCCCTCGGCCCCGTCGACCTCGACGAGGGCCCCGTCCTTGATCAGCGTGGTCGCCCCGGGGACGGAGACGACGGTCGGGATGCCGAGCAGCCGTCCGGTGATCGCGGTGTGGGACAGCAACGTGCCCCGCTCCACCACCATTCCACGCGCCGCCATCATGAGGAACAGCCATCCGGGGTCGGTCTCCTTCGCCACGATAATCCGGTCACGGCATGATTCGGGTGATATGGAGGGGTCGAGGACGACGCGGGCCTCACCGCGCACCACGCCGTTGCTGGACGGCAGCCCCTGAAGGTCGCCGGCCATCGTGGCCGGCTCCGGCGCGGGCGGGCCGGGACGCGCACCGGCCGGGCCGTCGGCGTACGGCGGGCCGCCCGGCATGGGCCGGTTGAGCGGCGTGGTCAGCTCGACGCCGGGATCCGGACGCTCCGCCGCCGCGCTCCGCTCCTCCCGGCGAGCGCGGACGAGGAACCGAAGGTCGGCGTCGACCAGCGTGCCGTCGTAGGCGCCGAGCACCTCCTCGACGGTGAGGTCCACGACATCCCGGCCGCGGTCGAGCCTGCCCGCCTCGGCGAGCAGGTCGCCGAGCCGCCACATCACCTGGCGGGTCAGCCCGAACAGCTGGCTGCGGCAGTACCGGGTGTCCTCGCGGGTCTTGACCGCCCGGCGCAGCCCGGCGACGAGGGCACGGACCACCAGGAGGCGAACGGTGCCCGGGCAGCGCTCGCGCAGTTCCCGCTCCGCCTCGGCACGGGCGGCGAGCTCCTTGGCGCGGCTGCCGGCCACGGTCAGGCCGCCGTGGACCATGGGTTTGATCATTTCGATGATCATGCTTGGCCGCTGGCGGGGTGAGGGTTCCTCCAGCTTCAGGTCGTGCAGGGCCCGGTCGCCGTACCGGTGCAGGTGGGTGGCGGCAGCCCGGGCGATCTCCGCTCCGTAGCGGCCGGAGACGACGTCGGCCCAGATCCTCTCGGCGGAGTCGCCCTCCCCGTCACAGCTCCGGATCCGTCCGGCCAGCTCAGGGCGCCCGCAGACCAGCTCGGCGAACGCGATGGCGGACCGCACCCCGAGCAGCGAGCGGTTCTCCCGCCCGCCCGTCAGCAGGCCGCCGAGCAGCCGCTGCTCGTCGTCGGTGACCCAGCGGCGCAGCGCCGCCGAGGTCAGCGTGGTCCACACCAGCAGGAAGAAGCTGTTGACGAGGGTGACGCCCCATCGCCGGCCCACCTCGGCCCACAGCCGCCGGTAGAAGGCGATGAGGCGCTCGGGTGTCCACTCGTCCATCCCCGCGCTCTGATCGACCAGCCGGTCCCACCAGCGCAGGAAGTCCCGGGCCTCCCCGGGCTGCCGGAGCGCGCGCGCCACCAGACCCGGCACGGAGAAGAGCGCGCGGATCTTGTCCGGTGCGGAGGGACGATGGTCGCCGCCGATTCCCATCGAGCGCTCCCACCACCGGCGTACCAGCGGGAAGCCGGGGATCTGCCCGTGCAGGGCGAGCCAGGCGTCCAGCCGGTAGTAGACGCGGCCGTCGACCAGCCCCACCATGCGGTTGAGGTGGTGCTCCAGCGCCCGGAGCCGGCGGTCGGGCACTCCCATCCGCCGGTAGAGGTCGCGGAAGATCAGCCGATAGAAGACGCGCGCCTGCGAGTACGTCAGCGCGCCCGAAAGACCCGGGAAGCTCTCGGTGATGTTGTGGTTGCTCCAGCGCACCGCCGGTTCCTCCGGGCGGCCGGCGAACACCACGGGGCGGGCCTGCACCAAGTGGACGGCGCCGTCGGGCGTGATCGTGCCCTCGATGTCCTGCGGCAGCCCGAAGAAGGCCTCGACCTTCGCGGCGAGATCGCTCACCCGGCGCACCTCGCCGTCGGTGAGCACGGGCTGCTCGGCCTGCCCGGCGGGCACCGGACGCGGCACCGGCCCCTCGTCCCCGTCGCCCCCGGTCATCATCACCCGTTTGACGACCACCTCGGACCTGATCCGGCCGGAGGCCGTGTCCACGAAGAAGTGGTCGACGTCGGCACGTTCCTGGACGACGCCCTCACCGATGCCGTGTGCCGCGGCGATCACACAGGCGGCCTCGCCGGTGCGGGGATCGCGGCTGAACGCCACGAATGACCGCACCCCGGGGACCATCGCCTGGACTCCGACCGCCACCCGGACCGAGTCGACCGGCAGTCCTCTGCGTACCCGGTACAGGATCGACTGCGGGGTGAATCCCGAGGCCCAGCACTGGACGACCCGCCCGGGCACGTCCTCGGGACGCACGTACAGGTAGGACTCGGTCATCCCGGCGAACGCGTCGGAGACGCCGTCCTCGCCGACTCCGTCCGCGTCGGCCACCACGCAGGCCCGTACCGCGAGCAGGCCGTGGTCACCGGCGAGGGCGGTGGCCGCCTCGCGCAGTTCGGCCGCGAGCGGGCCCGGCGGCACGGCGGACGACAGCCGGGCCGCCGCGTCCGCCGCCCAGGCCGCCAGCTCGGCCTCGCGTCCGGGGTCCGGGGCTGGGGGCAGCAGGTCGCGGGCCACGGCGTCGAACGCGGCAACCGGCACGCAGAAGAACTCGGGCACCCGGAAACCGGCCCGGCGCAGCAGCTCCTGGCGGGCGAACTTGTGCCCGGTCACGGTCGCGTCGGTGAGCCGGGCGTCACCGGATCGGACGAGCGCGGTCATCACCACACCCCCATCAGCAGGCGCGCGCGCCCGGCGGCGAACTTCGGGTATCCGGGAACCGACCACAGCACCCGCTCCTCGGTGCGGATCCGCCAGACCAGGACTCCGGCCAGCAGCAGCAGCGCCGCGACGCCGAACGCCTGGTGGAAGTAGAGGACGAAGCCGATGTTGGCCAGGAGCATGCCGGCGTAGGCCGGGTGCCTCAGGAACCGGTACGGGCCGGTGGTGACCAGCGGGTGCTCGTCGCGGCGCAGGACGTGATGGGTGTAGAGCGCGCCCAGCGCCCGGATCGCTACCGTGCGCAGCACGATGCCGGCCAGGAACAGGGCGATCGGCGGCGCCATCAGATAGGAGACGTCGTCCCAGGGAGCCGGCGGCACCACGGCGGCGAGCACCAGCAGCATGCGCGAGGAGGCGTACGCGGCCAGGGTGCGGCTCTCGGCGACGGGCTGCGACGGTTTACGGAAGGTGACCGGGATCTCGATGCTCACCCAGGCCAGGTAGCCGGCGACGAGGAGTCCGGAGACGAGGTTCGCGCCCTCGGCGGCGTGGGTCAGGTACCCGGCGGCGCGCACCGCCATCGCGGTGACGGCGGCGACGAACAGCACCCGGGTCAGCAGGGTCACCAGGCTCCCGGATCCCCCGGTGCTCATGCCGTCCTTCCCGCGTGGCGCAGCCTGCGGTAGATCGCCGGCGAGGCGGCGTAGTAGTCGAGCGTGACGGCGCCGCACGGCTCGGCGTCCGCGTCACCGGCGAGGACCTCGATTCGCATGCGGGAACGTCCGCGTCGCGGGGCGGTCCGCGTCCACCCGAGCCGCAAGTCCCAGGGGAGCTCGCACGGCAGGTCGGCCTCGACGGCCAGCAGGATCAGCCGGGCGTCCTCCGGTACGGCATGCTCGACGTGGCAGATCATGGTGCCGAACTGCCGGGCCGCGTCGATGATCAATTCCGCGCGGGGCGGCGCGCCCGGTGCCGGGGCGAGCGGATGGCCCTCCGGCGGGCGGCGTACCTCTGCGATCCGCGTCGCACCGTGCGGCGCCATGCCGCCGATCAGGACGTTCTCCGGGCGGTGCCGGTGGACCAGTTCCGGGCGGGCCGGTTCGGAGCGGCGGGCCGATGCGGAGTGGCGGGCCCAGACAGGGGCGCCGGGCGTGTCGAGGAGCGTCGCCGGGCGGAAGGCGGCCTCCGCCCCGCAGACGATCTGGCCGCCCTGGCGGGCACGCATGACCACCCGCGTCGTGCCGGAAAGCCCGGTGGTGTCGTCGGAAGGGAGCCGGCTCGCTTCGAGGTGGACCGGCGTCTCCAGCTCGCAGAACGCCGGAAGGTCCAGCGACATGCGCATCCGGTGTCCCGGCCGCTCGGGGTGCCCGGTGCCGGTGGCGCGCAGCAGGTCCAGCAGGCCGCAGACGAGGGCCATACCGGGCAGGTGATCAAGGGGATGGTCGAAGAAGTAGGGATCGTCGGAGTCCACGGCGAGCGTGGCGGACCAGGTCCCGGTCAGCAGATCGACGTCCCGGAGCAGACCGTCGGCCGGTCGCGCCTGCGGCAGGACTCCGTAGTGAGCCTCGGATGCGGTCAGAAGTGTCACAGGTTCCAACCCCCATTTCGGAAAGGTTCATGAATCCTGTTACCGACGTGATCTCCAGACATCTTCTGCATTGCTCTCCGCCCATATTTCGGTGCTATGGATCGATCCCGAAACGGCTGTCGGAACATCCGCCCGTGGACGACGTCCCCTCTGATCAGGCTCTATGCGGAAGGCAATGCGGGCGGAAAAAAGCCGGCATTTTCAGTCCTCTGTCAACCACGGATACGGCCGTGCATCAACGGACCCGAAGGCGGTCACGGGCCCGGCGTTCACCGGGGACGCCGGCGCCGCATTCCAGAAGATGTGCGACCGGCGTCCGAGGGGCCAGGATTCGGGCCGCGGCGGGCCGCCGTCGCGGGGGATCCCACCGCGGGGACGTCCGGTTCCGACAGCCGACCACCGGACACCGCTCGTTAAGCGAGGTCGAAGATGAAGGTGGACGGCGTCCACATCGCCGGAATCGGCACCTACATCCCCGAGTCGTTCAGCGCGGCGAGGGCCGTGGAACTCGGCATGTACGACCGTGAGGAGCACATGCGCGCCGGATGGTCCGGCGCCGCGGTGGCCGGCCGGACGCCGGCACCGGACATGGCCGTGCGCGCCGGCAGGCAGGCGCTGGCCCGCTCGGGCCACGACGCGTCCGAGGTCGGCCTGCTCCTGCACGCGACCTTCTACCACCAGGGCCCCGACGGCTGGTCGCCGCACCACTACGTGCAGCGTCACACCATCGGCGGCCATGTCCCCGCCTTCGAGATCCGTCAGACCTGCAACGGGATGCTCGGCGCGATGGAGCTGGCCGCGTGCTACCTCACCGCGGGCGGCGGGGACCATACCGCCGCCCTCATCACCGGGGCGGACAACTTCGGCGCGCCGCTCGTCGATCGCTGGCGCTACGCCGAGGGGGCGGTCACCAACCGCGGCACGATCTTCGGCGACGCCGGCACGGCCGTCGTGCTGTCGCGACGCGGCGGGTTCGCCCGGCTGCGGGCGGTCGTCTCCGCCTCACTCCCGGACATGGAGGAGATGTACCGGGGGGACATGCCGCTGTTCCCGCCCGGATGCACGGTGGGCCGCCCCATGGCGATCGGGGCGCGGATCGCCGAGTTCGCCGCCCGCCGCCCCGCGGAGTTCGACCGGGCCAAGGAGCGGCTGACGCTGGCGCGCGCCGAGGTGGCGCGGCGCGCTCTGGCCGAAGCCGGGATCGGCCCGCAGGATGTGGCTCGTGCCACGCACGTCTTCTCCGGCGGAGAGGCCTATGTCAGGAGCGTTCTGGAGCCGCTGGGCATCGACCCCGCGCGGGGGGTGCTGGAGTTCGGGCGCGGCGTCGGTCACCTCGGGGTCAACGACCAGATCGCGGGACTCGCCCACCTCCTCGAGACAGGAGCCGTCGGGCCGGGGGACCACGTGCTGCTGCTCGGCAACGGGGTGGGCGTCGCCCTGTCCTGCGTGGTCGTGGAGATCGTCGAGCCCGTCGGCTGGGCCCCGGCCGGCTGAGCCGTTCCGCCGCCGGGCCCTCATGACCCGGCGCCCACGCCCCGGTGCGGCGAGGGGCTCAGCCGTACCGGATGGCGTTGGCGACGATGGCGAACAGGATCAGCGCCACCAGCCCGGCCCCGACCATGCCGCGGATCGCCGCCCACGCCGCGGCCTTGGCCGCGGGGATCTTGTCCTTCGCGTCCGCGGCGGCCTTGATCGCTTTGCCCCGCCCTCCCCAGGCGTCCACCGTCCGCTGATAGCGCCGTCCGATGAAGAACACCACCGTCGCGACCACGATGAGAATCAGAACCCGGCCGTCCGAGGAGTCCATCAACACCTCCCGCCATGGGCAGAGAACTGCTCCCAGAATTATGACGGCATGGACGGCCCCCGGCCAGAGAACGGATGTCGTACGGTCCTGGCATGTGCCGAAGCATCAAGACCCTTCGCGAGCCCTACTCCAGTGACGTGACCGAGCAGGACGTGCGGGCCGCCGCGCTGCAGTACGTCCGCAAGATCTCCGGCTTCCGCGCCCCGTCGGCGCGCAACGCCGCGGCCTTCGAGCGGGCCGTGGAGGCCGTGGCCGCCGCGACCCAGGACCTCCTCGACGAGCTGCAGATCGGCCGCACCGCCCGGGAGCGGCCCCCGGCCTGAGGCCCGGCGCCACCCGGCCACCGGGGTCCGGCCGGGAATAGGATCGGCTGCCGCGATTGCTTAGATAGTTGAATTTTAAACGGCAGTGGGACGGTGAGCACGATGCAGTTCGGGATCTTCTCCGTGGGCGACGTCACCATGGACCCCACCACGGGGAGGACGCCGACCGAGCACGAGCGGATCAAGGCGATGGTCGCCATCGCGCTCAAGGCCGAGGAGGTCGGGCTCGACGTCTTCGCGACCGGTGAGCACCACAACCCGCCCTTCGTGCCGTCGTCCCCGACCACCATGCTCGG
>NZ_BOOJ01000078.1 GCF_016863175.1 Paraplanobispora siamensis | reverse complement strand
ACAGGTGACGCCGTACTCGTTCTCAAGTCCGAAGATGCGACGATCCACTACCTCACACTACTCTCCCCGCCCGCAGTGCGGCCTGGATCTCGAGGTGGATCTGCACCTTGTTGCCCAGCGCCACGCCCCCTCCCGGCAGGGGACTGTTGAAGGTGACGCCGAAGTCCCGCCGGTCGATCTCGGTGGTGGCGGAGAATCCGGCGCGGGCCCCCTTGCCGGGGTCGGGGAGGAACGGGTCGGGGCCGAAGCCGAGCACCTCCAGCCGGAGCGGGACCCGCCTGGTGACGCCCTTCAGCGTCAGCTCGCCGTCGAGCACGAATCCGTCTCCGTCCTGCGCGATACCACTTGACTGGTAGGTCAAGTAGGGATTTTCCTCAACACCGAAGAAGTCGGCGGAGCGCAGGTGATCGTCCCGCCCGGTGTTGCCGGTGTCGACCGAGGCGAGCCCGACCTTCGCGGACACGCTCGACTCCAGCGGGTCGGGACGGGTGACGATCTCGGCCTCGAAGTCGTTGAAGCGCCCGTGGACCTTGCTGATCCCGAGATGGCGGACGACGAAGCCCACCGACGAGTGGACCGGGTCGACGTCCCACGTCCCGACGACGTAACCGGGGATCTGGACAGTCGCTGTGGTCATGATGTCTCCTGGTTCTGAAACGTAACCGTGTTCCTTTCGGGAACTGTCTTCATCGTGCGGGGCGGCACCGACGCCCGGCAAGAAGGCACTTTTTCTGTACATGGGCATCTGGGGGTAACCATGCAGGACCACGCCTACACCGCCACGGGCTGCCGAGGGCGGGAGATCCTCGACCGCATCGGGGACAAGTGGTCGATGTACGTGGTCTTCACCCTGCGCGGCGGGCCGAAGCGGTTCACCGAGCTCAAGCGCGCGGTGGAGGGCATCAGCCAGCGCATGCTGACCGTCACCCTGCGCGGCCTCGAACGCGACGGCATCGTCAGGCGCACGATGTATCCGGTGATGCCCCCGCACGTCGAGTACGAGCTGACCCCGATCGGAGACAAGCTCGTCGGGACGGTGTCCTCCTTCCTCGGCTGGGTCGAGGACCACTTCGACGAGATCGACGCCGCCCGCGCCGCCTACGACGCCCGCGAGGGCCGTCCGGAGGTCCGCGTCTGAGGCTGCCGCGTTCCCGGGGCGCGCCCGAAGGCGGTCCCCGGGGTGTGCCCGAAGGCGCGGCGGAAGACGTCGATGAACGCGCTGGCCGACGCCCAGCCGCACAGGTGCGCCACGGCGGTCACCGGGACGCCGTCGGCCAGCAGGATCAGGGCGCGGTGGAGCCGCAGCTGGGTGCGCCACTGCGGGAAGGTCATGCCGAGATCGCTTCTGAAGAGCCGCGACAGCGTCCGCTCGCTCGCGCCGACCTGCCGGCCGAGGGCGGCCAGCGTGCGGTTGTCGGCGGGATCGGCGTGCATGATCGCGCACAGCGCCCGCAGCCGCGGATCTGCGGGGGCGGGCAGGTGCAGCGGTTGCTGGGGCGAGGCGCGCAACTGGTCGAGCAGGACCGCCCGGAGCCGCCCGCGCTCCGGGCTGTCGTCGTGCGGGGTGCGGGTGTAGGCCAGGATCAGTTCGCGCAGCAGCGGGGCGACGCTCAGTACGGCCGGTTCGCGCAGGCCGAGCGGGTTGTCGGTCGCGGGCAGGCCGACCAGGTGCAGTTCGAGTTCGCCGTGGGCCTGGTGGGCGTGCACGGTCCCGGCCGGAACCCAGATGGCGCGGGTGGCCGGGGCGATCCACGTCCCCGCGCCGGTCGTGACGGCCAGCACGCCTCGGGCGGCGTAGACGATCTGGTGGTCGTCGTGGCGGTGGGCGTCGATGACTGCTCCGGGCGCCAGCTGCCGGGCGTGGGTCGGCGCGAGCGGCTGGTGGCGGATCTCCGTCATCGATCGGCAGCTTATCGGAAGCACGACACGACGCCGAGCGGTGAGTATGCCGCTGTGCCGAAGAACAAGACGATCATCATGCTGTCGGCCGGGCACGCCTGCGTGGACCTCTACCAGGGCGCCGTGGCGGCGCTCGTCCCCTTCCTGGTGGCCGAGCGTGCCTACACCTACGCGGCCGCCTCGGGGATCGTGCTCGCCGCGTCGTTGTTGTCCTCGGTGGCGCAACCGCTGTTCGGCGCGCTGACGGACCGGTGGGCGCTGCCCTGGCTGCTGCCCGTCAGCACGCTCCTGGCCGGGCTGGGGATCGCGCTGAGCGGCCTCGGCGACTCCTACCCGCTGACGCTGGCGCTGGCGGCCGTGTCCGGGATCGGGATCGCCGCCTATCACCCCGAGTCCGCCCGTGTGGCGCGGATCGCCGCCGGCGGCAGCCACACCGCGATGGGCTGGTTCTCCCTCGGCGGCAACCTCGGTTTCGCCGCCGCGCCCCTCCTGGTCGCCGCCGTGGTCGCCGCCGGCGGGCTGCGGCTCACGCCGTTGCTGGCGGTACCGGCTCTGGCCGGCAGCGTGCTGTACCTGCCCGTCCTGCGCGCACCGCGCACGTCGGCGCGCCCCTCCGCCCGCGGCGCGTCACCGGCGGGACACGACGATGTGGCCTCGTTCGTACGGCTCTCGCTGGCGGTGGTGTGCCGGTCCATCGTGTTCGTCGGCCTGAGCACGTTCATCGCGCTGTACGTTCCGGCGCGTACGGGCGGCGGCGCGGCCGCGGGCGCCGCGGCGCTGTTCGTGCTGTATCTGGGAGGCGCGGCGGGTACGGTGCTGGGCGGCGGCCTGGCCGACCGGTGGGACAGGGTCACGGTGGTACGCGCGTCGTACCTGCTCAGCGTCGCCGCCGTGGCGGGAGTCGTGTTCGTCCCCGGCCCGATGATCTATCTGTTCGTGGCGCTGGCCTGCATGGGCCTCTACGTCCCGTTCTCCCTGCAGGTGACCCTCGCCCAGGACTACCTCCCCGCCCGCGTCGGCACCGCCGCCGGCGTCACCCTCGGCCTGACCGTCAGCGTCGGCGGCCTGACCGCCCCGCTCATCGGCGCCGTCGCCGACGCCGCCTCCCTGCAGGCGGCCCTCGCCTCGCTGATCGCGATGCCCGCCCTGAGCTGGCTGCTGCTGCGGACCCTGCGCGAACCCACCGGTCAGTAGTTGTGCCAACGCACAAAACCCGCCGTCGCCACCCCCGGGCAGCTTCGGACGTCTTGCCGCTAGACCGGACGGCCGGGCGGCTTGTGTACTGGGTCACACACCTGAACGCTCCGCCTGAGCCGGAGCGAGGAGGTACCGCGCTGCCGCATCCGGCAGACCTACGGGCCCCACCCCACCGGATCGATCCGACCCCGGGAGGAGCCTGCGATGGCCTTGATGTTCCTCAACGGCGGCGCCATGCGTGGCGGTCCGCTGCACCACCTGCTCGACGGCGCCCCCCTGGTGGCCGAGACCACCACGGCGCCCAAGTACCGCTTCTACTCGGTGGGCGACCGCTGCCCCGGCCTGGCGCCGGTGGCGCACGGCGGGGCCGCCATCGAGGGCGAGCTCTACGACGTCCCGATGGACGTCCTGCGCGACCGGCTGATGCCGGCCGAACCGCCCGAGCTGGAGCTCGGCGTGATCGAGCTGGCGGACGGCACGTCCTCGTTCGCGATGCTCCTGCGCCGCCCCTGCACCTCCCACGCCGAGCTGTACGACATCACCGAGTCCGGCGGCTGGAAGGTCTACATGGACATGGACGCCCGCGCGGACGTCCGCACAGACAGGGAGAAGACGTCATGACGCGGTTCGACGTCAACGCCTCGATCCTCTTCACCGACCTGCCGCTGCTGGAGCGCCCCGCCGCGGTGAAGGCCGCCGGGTTCGACGGCGTCGAGTTCTGGTGGCCGTTCGCCGAGGCCGTACCGTCCGACAAGGACGTCGACGCCTTCGTCGGCGCGGTCCGGGACGCGGGCGTGCGGCTCGTCGGCCTCAACTTCGCCGACGACATCCCCGACGGCGGGCGCGGGCTCGTCTCCAGGCCCGCCGACAGCGCGCGCTTCCGCGACAACGTCGACGTCGCGGTGGGCATCGCCGGACGGCTCGGCTGCAAGGCGCTCAACGCGCTGTACGGCAACCGCGTGGCCGGGCTGCCGGCGGCGGAACAGGACGAGCTGGCCGCCGAGAACCTCGCGATCGCCGCCGGGGCCGCCGCCGGGATCGGCGCGACGGTGCTGGTGGAGGCGCTCAACGCCTACGAGTCCCCGTCCTACCCGCTGGTCTCGGCCAAGGCCGCGATCGAGGTGATCGACCGGGTGGGGGAGCCGAACGTGGCGTTCCTGTGCGACCTGTACCACCTGGCCCGGATGGGCGAGGACCTGGACGCGGTGATCACCGAGCACGCGGCCCGGATCGGTCACGTGCAGATCGCCGACGCTCCCGGCCGGGGCCGCCCCGGCACCGGCGGGCTGGACTTCCGCCACCTGCTGAAGGTGCTCGCCGAGCACGGCTACGACGGCTGGATCGGCCTGGAGTACAAGGACCCGGCGCCGGACTTCGGCTGGCTGCGGGAACTGGACCGGCTCGCATGACGAGACCCCCGAACGCAACCCCCGGACACCCCCGGCCGGGCGCCGGGCGAGGAGAGCAAATGAGCAGGATCGCATTCATCGGGCTCGGCGTCATGGGCTCGCCCATGGCCGGGCACCTGGTCAGGGCGGGGCACGAGGTCACCGGCTTCGACCTCGGCCAGGAGGCCATGGCCCGGCTCCGGGCAGCCGGCGGCGCGAGCGCGGCGGGCGTCGCCGAGGCCGTCAAGGGCGCGGAGATCGTCATCACCATGCTCCCGGCCGACCCGCAGGTCGAGGCCGTCTTCCCGGAGATCCTCGGCAGCGCCGAGCCCGGGGCGCTCTACGTCGACTTCTCCACCATCACCCCGCAGACCTCGCAGAAGCTCGCCCGCGAGGGCGCGGCCCGGGGGCTGCGCGTGCTGGACGCCCCGGTCTCCGGCGGCGAGAAGGGCGCCGTCGACGCGGTCCTGTCCATCATGGTCGGCGGCTCGCGGGAGGACTTCGAGGCCGCGACGCCGGTCTTCGAGGCCGTCGGCAGGACGTTCAAGCTGGTCGGCCCCGCGGGCGCCGGGCAGTACGTCAAGGCCGCCAACCAGCTCGTCGTCGGCGGCACCTACGCCCTCGTCGCCGAGGCCATCGTGCTGATGGAGGCGGCCGGGGTGGACGCCGCCGCCGGGCTCGACGTGCTCGCCGGCGGCCTGGCCGCCAGCCGCATCCTCGACATCAAGCGCGAGTCGATGCTCGCCCGCGACTTCCGGCCGGGCTTCCGCATCGACCTGCACCACAAGGACATGGGCATCATCCTCGACGCCGCCCGCGGCGCGGATGTGGCCGTCCCCATGGGCGCGCTCACCGCCCAGCTCATCGCCGCCGCCCGCGCCCGGGGCCACGGCGGCCTCGACCACTCCGCGCTCCTCAAGGTCACCGAGAGCCTCTCGGGAAGGGACAGCTAGATGGCGAAGATCCCCGCGATGAACGCGGTCGTCGAGGTCCTCAAGTCCGAGGGCGTCGACACGGCGTTCGGCTGCCCCGGCGCGGCCATCCTGCCCCTGTACAAGGCGCTGGAGGAGGTCGGCGGCATCGAGCACCTGACCGTCCGGCACGAGGAGGGCGCCACCCACATGGCCGACGGCTGGGCCCGTACCAACGGCAGGGTGGGCGTGGCCATCGGCACCTCCGGCCCGGCCGGCACCAACATGATCACGGGCCTGTACACCGCGCTCGCCGACTCGATCCCGATCCTGTGCATCACCGGCCAGGCGGCCACCGCGCTGCTCGACAAGGAGGGCTTCCAGGCGGTCGACATCGTGGAGATCGCCAAGCCCGTCACCAAGTGGGCGGTGCAGATCAAGGAGGCCGCCACCGCCCCCTGGATCTTCCGCGAGGCGTTCCGGGTCGCCCGCTCCGGCCGTCCGGGGCCTGTCCTGGTGGACATCCCGGTGGACGTGGCCAGGGAGCTCATCGAGTACGACCCCGCGCTGGACGCCCCGCTCCCGGTCGCGGCCGTCGAGCCGCACCCGCCGCGCGTGGAGAGGGCCCTGGACCTGCTGCTGGCCGCCGAGCGGCCGCTGATCCTCGCCGGCGGCGGCGTGATCATCGCCGAGGCCGCCGACGAACTGCGCGAGCTGGCCGAGTACCTCAACATCCCGGTCCAGGTCACCCTGATGGGCAAGGGCGCCGTCGACGAGGACCACGGGCTTTTCTGCGGCATCACCGGCGTGCAGACCTCCCAGCGGTACGGCAACGCCTCCTTCCTGGAGTCCGACCTGGTGCTGGCCGTGGGCGCGCGCTTCGGCGACCGGCACACCGGGCGGCTCGACGTCTACCGGGGTGAGCGGAAGTTCATCCACGTCGACATCGAGCCGACCCAGATCGGCCGGGTCTTCGAACCGGACCTCGGCGTCGTCTCCGACGCCAAGCTGTTCCTCCAGGCCCTGCTCAGGGTCGCCAGGGAGCGCGGGGCGGGCCGCGGGCCCGGCGCCTGGGTGGACCGGGTCCGGCACCTGAAGGCGACCCTGGGCCGCCGCGAGGACTTCGACACGATCCCGATCAAGGCGCCCCGGGTCTACAAGGAGATCAACGAGGTCTTCGGCGAGGACACCTACTTCGTCACCGCCATCGGCCTCTACCAGATCTGGGGCGGACAGCACCAGAAGGCGTACAAGCCGCGGCACTATCAGATCTGCGGCCAGGCCGGCCCGCTGGGCTGGGAGATCCCGGCGGCGATCGGGGTCAAGAAGGCGCTCAAGCACACCGACCCGGACGCCGAGGTCGTGGGCGTGGTCGGCGACTATGGCTTCCAGTACATGGTGGAGGAACTGGCGGTCGGCGCCCAGTACAACGTGCCGTTCGTGCTCATCATGATCAACAACGAGTATCTGGGCCTCATCCGCCAGGCCTCGATCCCGTACGACATGAACTACCAGGTGGACATCCACTACGACGAGTACGGCACCGACAACGTCAAGATCATGGAGGCGTACGGCTGCTCGGGGCGCCGGGTCCTCGACCCCGCCGACATCCGCGACGCGCTCGAATGGGCGCGCAAGGAGGCGCGGGCGACCGGCCGCCCGGTGCTCGTCGAGATCATGATCGAGCGCGAGGCGAACACCCCCCACGGCCCGTCGATCGACGCGGTAAGGGAGTTCGAACCCGTTCCCGGACAAGTGTGATGATGGAGCGCCATCACACCGGGTGCCGGCACGCGCCCCTGCCCGCTCGCACCGGGCAGGGGCGCGTGTCCGCCCATTCTCCACCAGGGAGCAGGGTTGTCTGATTCGCCGCGCGACCTCATGCCGGGCGCCGAAGGCCTCCGTCCGGACGCCGGGGCTGCCGGGTCGTCCGGGCACGTCGTCATCGCGCCGGACAAGTTCAAGGGATCGCTGACCGCCGCCGAGGTGGCCGCCCGCGTCGCGGCGGGCCTCGGCCCGGACGTCGCCACCGTCGCGCTGCCGGTCGCCGACGGCGGCGACGGCACCGTGGCGGCCGTCGTCGCCTGCGGGTTCGAGCCCGTCGAGGTCGAGGTCACCGGCCCCGTCGGCGAGCCGGTCCGCGCCGTCTACGCCTGGCGCGACGCCGGGACGGGGACCTCCCCGTCCGGCGCCGGAGCGGCGGACGTGCCGACCGCCGTCATCGAGCTCGCCGAGGCCTCCGGCCTGCGGCGGCTCCCGGCCGCCGCGGCCGCCTCCCCCCAGGCGTCCGAGGGTTCCGAGAACTCCGAGGGCGCCGGGCCGGGACCGGCCGCGCACGGCGGGGTCGAGCTGGCCCCGCTCACCGCGACCAGCCGGGGCACCGGCGAGCTGATCGCCCACGCCGTACGGCGCGGCGCCCGCCGCGTCGTCCTCGGCCTGGGCGGCAGCGCCTGCACCGACGGCGGCACCGGGATGATGGGCGCCCTGGGCGTGCGCTTCCTCGACGCTGGGGGCGCCGAGCTGCCGCCCGGCGGCGGCGCCCTGCGCGCCCTCGAGAAGATCGACACCTCCGGTCTCCTGGAGATCGGCGGCGTCGAGTTCGTCGTCGCCAGCGACGTGGACAACCCGCTGCTGGGGCCGTACGGCGCCGCCGCCGTCTACGGCCCGCAGAAGGGCGCCTCGCCCGAGGAGGTCGAGCTGCTCGACGGCGCGCTGGCCCGCCTGGCCGCCGTCGCCGCGCACACCCACGGCCTGGTCGGGGCGATCGAGCACGACGACGTCGTGCGCCCCATGGGGGTGGCCGGGCAGCCGGGCGCCGGGGCCGCCGGGGGAGTGGGCTTCGCCGCCCTGGCCTTCCTGCGGGCCGAGATCCGCCCCGGCATCGAGTACCTGCTCGACCTGCTCGGCTTCCGGGACCTGCTCGACGGCGCCCGGCTGGTGATCACCGGCGAGGGTTCCCTGGACGAGCAGACGCTGCGCGGCAAGGCCCCCGCCGGGGTCGCCGCGGCCGCGGTCAAGGCCGGCGTCCCGGTCGTGGCCGTCTGCGGCCGCCGCGCCCTCGGCGACGAGGAGCTGCGCGCGGCCGGCATCGAGGCCGCCTACGCGCTCACCGACATCGAGCCCGACCCCGAGCGCTGCATCGCCGAGGCCGGTCCGCTGCTCGAACGCGTCGCCGCCCGGCTCGGGGCCGACCGGCTGCAGGTGTCGTAGGGAGACGAGGAGTCGCACATGCACGATCTGGTCATCACCTCCCGCAGGGCCGTACTGCCCGGGGGGGAGCGGCCCGCGGCGGTCGCCGTACGGGACGGCAGGATCACCGGGATCCACGCGCCGGAGGCCGCCCCCGAGGCGGCCGAGCGGGTGGACCTCGGCGACGTCGCGCTGCTGCCCGGCCTCGTGGACAGCCACGTCCACGTCAACGAGCCCGGCCGCACCCACTGGGAGGGTTTCGCCTCCGCCACCCGGGCCGCCGCCGCGGGCGGGGTGACCACGATCGTGGACATGCCGCTCAACTCGCTGCCGCCGACCGTGGACGTGCCCGCGCTGGAGGTCAAGCGGGCCGCCGCGGCCGGCCGGTGCGCGGTCGACGTCGCCTTCTGGGGCGGCGCGATCCCGGGCAACCTCAAGCACCTGCGCCCCCTGCGCGAGGCGGGCGTGCGCGGCTTCAAGTGCTTCCTGTCCCCGTCGGGGGTGGAGGAGTTCCCGCCCCTGGACGCGGCGGAGCTGCGGGCGGTCATGACCGAGATCGCCTCCTTCGACGGCCTGCTGATCGTGCACGCCGAGGACCCCGAGCTGCTCGCCGACCCCGCCGGGCCCGGATACGCCGAGTTCCTCGGCTCCCGGCCCGGCGAGTCGGAGCGGCGCGCCGTCGAGCGGGTCATCACGCTGGCCCGGGAGACCGGGGTGCGGGCGCACATCCTGCACGTGTCGTCCGCGCTGTGCCTGGAGCCGCTGGCCGAGGCCCGGCGCGAGGGCGTGCGGATCACCGCCGAGACCTGTCCGCACTATCTGACGCTGGCCGCCGAGCAGGTGCCCGAGGGCGCCACCCAGTTCAAGTGCTGCCCGCCGATCCGCGGCGAGGCCAACCGCGACGAGCTGTGGGCGGGCCTGGCCGCGGGGGTGCTCGACTGCGTCGTCTCCGACCACTCCCCGTCCACCCCCGACCTGAAGGTGCCCGACTTCGCCGCGGCCTGGGGCGGGATCTCCTCCCTCCAGCTCGGCCTGTCCGCCATCTGGACCGAGGCGTCCCGGCGCGGGCACGGCCTGGGCGACGTGGTGCGCTGGATGGCCGGGGCCCCGGCGGCCCTGGCCGGGCTGGACGGCAAGGGCGCCGGCGCCGGGACGGGCGGCAAGGGAAGCATCGCCGTGGGCAACGACGCCGACCTGGTCGCCTTCGACACGGGCGCGGCCCAGACCGTGGACGCCGCCGCCCTGCACCACCGCAACCCGGTCACGCCGTACCACGGCAGGACGCTCTCCGGCGTCGTGCGCACGACCTGGCTGCGCGGCCGGGCCGTACGGGACGACGCCCCGCACGGCACCCTGCTCTGACCGGTCCGGTCACCGGCGGCCGCCGGGCCCTCGCGTGCGAGGCCGGCTCCGCGAACCAGATCTCTTCCGCATGCGGGGACCGTACCCGCGAATGATCTCCCGCCTACCCAGAAAGGCTCTCCCGTGAGCGAGTTCACCCGCCTTCCCGACCTGGCCCTGCGCACCTTCGGCGGGTCCGTCGTCGCGGCCAACGACGAGTCCTTCGCCGAGAAGGAGAGCCTGATCCGTCCGGGCCGTCCCGACTTCGCGGCGGAGACCTTCGGCGCCAAGGGCCAGGTCTACGACGGCTGGGAGACCCGCCGCCGCCGCGAGCCCGGTCACGACTGGGCGATGGTGCGGCTGGGCCTGCCCGGCGTGATCCGCGGCGTCGTGATCGACACCGCCTGGTTCAAGGGCAACTACCCGCCGCACGCCTCCGTGGAGGCGACGGCGGTCGAGGGCTACCCGACGCCCGCGGAGCTCCGGGCCGCCGAGTGGACGGAGATCGTCCCCAAGAGCGACCTCAAGGGCGACGCCGAGCGCTTCTTCGAGGTGTCCGACGAGCGCCGCTACACGCACGTCCGGCTGAACATGTTCCCCGACGGCGGCATCGCCCGCCTGCGCGTGCACGGCGAGGTCCGCCCCGACCTGGCGCTCTACGACGGCCTCAGCCTCGACCTGGCCGCCCTGGAGAACGGCGCGCTGGTCACCGGCTGCTCCAACGAGTTCTACTCCTCGCCCAACAACGTCATCGCCCCGGGCCTGGCCCGCCACCAGGCCGAGGGCTGGGAGACCGCGCGCCGCCGCGACGGCGGCAACGACTGGCTGACCATCCGCCTGGCGGGTACGGGCGTCGTCAAGCTCGCCGAGATCGACACCAGGAACCTGCTGTTCAACGCCCCCGGCTGGGCCTCGCTCACCGGCATCGACGCCTCCGGCGAGGAGTTCGAGCTGCTGCCCAAGACCCGCCTGCAGCCCGACACCCCGCACCGCTTCCGCATCGAGAACGCCCGCCCCGCCACCCACGTCCGGGTCGACATCCACCCCGACGGCGGCCTGGCCCGCGTCCGCCTGCACGGCCTCCTCGCCGGGGGCTGAGCGATCGTGCCCGGGGCCGCGAAGCCGGTTGAGGGCGACATGGACGGGTTCCCGGGGAGAACGATCGAGGCTTCAAATCATTTCGTCCATCCGGCCGCCTTCCTTGTTCGGCGACCCCCCATTCTGAGTGCGTCTTCCAGGGACTCTCCAGCGGCGCGGGCAAGAGCTTCAATCGCTACTCGCCGGCGAACGGGGTCTCTTGTATCCGGGGCGAGAATTAACAGCTCGGACAGCAGGTGGACCGGTTCGCCGCGTAGTCCAGTGACGCTGCGCCGGCCGGGTCAGGCGCGGACGGCGCACAGGATCCGGTTGTGGCCGCGCTGCCACAGGGTGCCCACCTCGGCGAAGCCCGCGTCGCGCAGGGCGCCGACGTGCTCGGAGAGCAGGGGCGATTCGGAGCCGTGGTGACCGGCGCCCGCGGTGGTCCGGGCGGCGTGGAGGTCGGCGAAGGCGGGGTCGGCGGCGACGGCCTCCCACCACTGGCGCCAGTCCTCGGGGCGCTCTCCGGCGAACCTGCGCTCGGTCTCGCGGTCGTGCACGGCGCGCTCGAGGCGGGCGATGACCGGGGTGGCGTCGTCGGTCTCCAGGTGGTCGCCGTTGAGCAGGAGCCCGCCGGGCCGCAGCACGGTGGCCAGCTCGGCGTACATCTTCGACAGCTCCGGTCCGGAGATCCAGTGCAGCGCGGTGGTGCTCACCGCGGCGTCGGCAGGGCGCTCCAGGCCCAGGGCGTCGGTCCACCCCGGCGTGCGCAGGTCGAGGGCGACGAACCTGAGGTGGGGGTAGGCGGCCCGGCCGAGACCGAGCAGCAGCGGATCCGCGTCGACCGAGACCACCGTGGCCCCGGGCAGCCGCTCCAGGATGCGGGCGGACAGCGAGCCCGGCCCGCAGCCGAGGTCGACGACCAGCGGGTCGGGGCGGTTCAGCGCCTCGACGGCGTCGATCAGCGCGGTGAAGCGCTCCTCGCGGTCGGGCAGGTAGCCCTCCTGCTGACGGTCCCAGCGTGCGATCCACTCGAGCGCGGCGTCATGGGTCAGCACGACGACCTCCTTGTAACTGTCGCTTAAGCTTTTGTGCGTTACACGCTAGACGTGAGGATGTAACTGGTCAAGTGGACTTCAACAGTCACACCGATGCGATCGTCCGGGTGGCGGCAGGCCTGGTCAACGAACTGACCCCCGGAGAGAGACGGGGCCGTCCCTTCCCGCCCCCGCCCGATCTCGCCGCCGCCGCCACCGAGGGCCTGCGGACCGGCTATCCCGGCCACCGGGAGGTCACCGAGGAGGAGGCCGGCGAGCTCGCCGGGATCGCGGTGCGGCTGCGCGCGGTCTTCACCGCCGTCGCGGCGGAGGACATCGACGCGGCGGCCGATGAGGTGAACAGGCTCCTGGAGGACACCCGCGCGCGCCCGATGCTCCAGCGGCACGACGGGGAGCCGTGGCACCTGCACTTCCACGGCCCCGGCGGCACCATGGCCGGCGACTGGGCGGCCAGCTGCGCCACCGGGCTGGCGATCGTCCTGGGGACCGAGTTCCACGACCGTCTCGGCGTGTGCACGGCGCCGCACTGCGACCGGGTGTACGTGGACGTCTCCCGCAACGGCACCCGCCGGTTCTGCTCCACCACATGCCAGAACCGCGTCAAGACCGCGGCCTTCCGCGCCAGGGGCAAAGGCGCATGAGCGGGCGTACCGGCCGGACGCCCCGGCGGACCCACAGACCGGGACGCCGCGCGGCGGGCTGACCGAGCCGACGCAGGGCGTCGCCCGCCTCTGAGGGCCCGGGCCGGGCACGGCGACCGGCTCGGCCCCGCGAGCCCGCGTCCGCCTCCGCGGAAGCCGGGTCCGGAACCGGTTGCGCTCAGCCCTCCAGCCAGACGTATCCGGCGAAGCGGCCGGTCGGGCGCTCCCGGCGGTGGGAGAACAGTTCGGGGGACTCGATGGTGCAGCGCGCGTCGTGCCGGACGTCGCCGACGCCCGCGCGGGCGAGCTGCGCGGTGATCGCCGCCCGCAGGTCCACCGCGGGCGTGCCCGCCCGGGTGGTCGCCCAGGCCTCCGGGACCGCCTCGGCCACCTCGTCCCGCATCGCGGCCGGGACCTCGTAGCACAGCCCGCACGCGGCAGGCCCGACCAGCGCGACCAGCCTGGCCGGGTCGGCGCCGCGCTCCGCCATCGCCGCGACCAGCGCGGGGACCACGCCCGCCATGGTGCCGGGCCGTCCCGAATGCGCGCCGCCGACGAGCCGGGCCACCGGATCGGCCAGCAGCACCGGGGCGCAGTCGGCCACCAGCACGCTCAGCGCCAGCCCGGGGACGTCGGTGCAGATCGCGTCGAGCTCGGGCAGGTCGTCTCCGAAGGGCTCGGTGACGTAGCGGACCCCGGCGCCGTGCACCTGCCGCATCATGACCACCCGGGCCGGGTCCACCCCGAGGTCGGCGGCGGTCTTGTCCCGGTTGCGGGAGACCGCTCCGGGATCGTCGCCCACGCCCCCGCCGAGGTTGCGGCTGCCGTACGGCGGGGCGCTCACCCCGCCGTGCCGGTCGGTGAAGGCGGCGTGGATCCCGTCGGCGAGCTGAATGCGGTTCACCGGGGGAGGCTACCAAGCCCGGGCCCTCCGGCGGTCCGGCGTCGGAGGGCTCAGTGCCAGATGGTGACCTCGGTGCCGGGCGGGGTCTGCTGACCGCCGGGCGGGCGCTGGGCCAGCACCCGGCCCCGGTTCACGGGATTCCTGACCTTCACCTTGAACCCGGCCGCGCGCAGCTCGTCGCGCGCGGCCCGCACGTCCTTGAACATCACGTTGGGGATCTGGATGACGTTGCCGTCCTCGGTGACGTTCTCGCCGTTGTTCTCCCAGGGCCAGTGCCACTCGCCGTTGTTGCACGCCGACAGCGTCAGCCGTACCACCTGACCCTTGTCGACCTCCCGGCCGGGCCGGGGGTCCTGGGCGATGATCGTGCACGGCTGCGCGGAGTCGGTCTGCTCGATGAACTCGGGGGTGAACCCGGAGCTGCTCAGCAGGTTCGCCGCCTCGTCGCGCGGCATGCCCATGACGTCGGGCATCAGCAGGCCGGCGCTCATGATCAGGTCGACCTTGGTGCCCTCCTTGACCGGGTTGCCCACGGCCGGGCTGGTCCGCATCACCTGGCCGCGCGGCACGGTCTCGCTGGCCTGCTTCTTGACGTCGTCGACGACCAGCTTCGACTCGGCCAGCTTCGCGCGGGCCTCGGCCTCGCTGAGACCCACCACGTTCGGCACGTTCACGCGCTTGGGGCCGGCCGAGGCGACGATGACCAGCTTGGAGCCGGGCTCCACCTCGGTGCCGGGTATGGGGTCGATCCGCAGCACGTTGCCCTTGGTGACCTTCTCGTCGTGCTCCGCCTCGCCCATCTCGACGGAGAAGCCCTCCTGCTTGGCCTGGGCCGCCGCGAGGGTGACGTTCTTGCCGAGCAGGTCGGGCACCTTGACCGTGGTGGTCTGGGAGAACAGCCAGCCGGTCACGCCGACCGCGATGATCATCACCACGGCCAGGGCGATCAGGAACCAGTTCGGCCGGAACCTCCGGCGCGCCGGTGTCTCGGGGGCCGCCATGCCGGCGGCCGGGCCGGTGAGCAGCTCGGCGCGCGGCTGGACCAGGGTGGGGTTGGGCGCCGCGGCCGGGGACGGCGACACGCCCGGCACCGGGCCGCTCGGGTAGGAGGGGACCGGTCCCGACGGGATCGGCCCGCTGTCCCTGGGCAGCATCCGGTGCGCGTCCACCGCGGCCACCAGCAGCGCCGTGGCGTCCGCCGGACGGGTCGCGGGCTCGCGGGCGGTCGCCTGGGCCACCAGCGTGTCCAGCAGCGGGGGACAGTCCGGCACCAGCGACGAGGGGGGCGGCACGGTGTCGTGCACGTGCCGGTAGGCCACCGACATCGGGGTCTCGCCCTCGTACGGCTGGCGGCCGGTGAGGAGCTCGAACAGCATGATCCCGGCCGCGTAGACGTCGCTGCGCGCGTCGGCGGTGCCGGAGGCCACCTGCTCGGGGGACATGTAGCCGATCGTGCCGATCATGACGCCGGTGCGGGTCTGGTTGGTCGACTCGATGGCGCGAGCCAGGCCGAAGTCCACGACCTTGACCCGGCCGTCATCGCTGAGCAGCACGTTCTCCGGCTTGACGTCCCGGTGGATCAGCCCCGTCTGGTGCGCGGCGCCCAGCGCGGCGAGCACCGGGATCATGACCTCCAGCGCCTCGCGGGCGGGGAGCCTGCCCCGCTCGCGCAGCACGTCCCGGAGCGTGCGCCCGGGCACGTACTCCATCGAGAGATAGACGTTGTCCCCGTCGGTCCCCTGGTCGAAGACGTGCACCACGTTCGGGTGGGAGAGGCTCGCCACCGACTTGGCCTCGCCGATGAACCGCCGCACGAAGGCGGGGTCCTCGGCGAGGGAGCGATGCATCACCTTGACGGCGACCGTGCGGTCGAGCCGGACGTCCAGGGCCAGGTAGACGGTCGCCATGCCACCCCGGGCGATCCGGGACTCAACGCGGTAACGCCCGTCGAGGAGTTTCCCGACAAGGGGGTCGGTTAGCGTCGTGTCCACCTGCCCGAGTTTACGGGCGTTTTGCCATTCCCCGGTGGCGGCGGCCCAAACCGATGCCGATACGTGGTCTTCGATCAGGGGTTCATGGGGGACGAGGCCTCCGCGTACCGGCGGCGCGGGATCCGTCCGGCCAGCCTCGCCAGCCGCCCGGCCCGCACCGCCGAGCGCATCGCCTCGGCCATCATGTCCGGCCGCTGGGCCCTGGTCACCGCCGTGGCCAGCAGCACCGCGTCGCAGCCCAGCTCCATGGCCAGCGCGGCGTCGCTGGCCGTGCCGATCCCCGCGTCCAGGATCACCGGCACACCGGCGGCCTCGACGATGAGCTCGATGTTGTGCGGGTTGCGGATGCCCAGCCCGGACCCGATCGGCGCGCCCAGCGGCATCACCGCCGCGCAGCCCGCCTGCTCCAGCCGCCGCGCCAGGGCCGGGTCGTCACCGATGTAGGGCAGGACCACGAACCCGTCGGCCACCAGCCGCTCGGCCGCGTCGAAGGTCTCGATCGGGTCGGGCAGCAGGGTGCGCTCGTCGGAGATGACCTCCAGCTTGACCCAGTTCGTCTCCAGGGCCTCTCTGGCCAGCCTGGCCGTCAGGACGGCCTCCCCGGCGGTGAAGCAGCCCGCGGTGTTCGGCAGCACCTTGATCCCGCGGGTGCGGAGCACGTCCAGCACCGAGCCCCGGGCGGAGGGGTCCAGCCGCCGCATCGCGACGGTGGTCAGCTCGGTGCCCGAGGCGACGAGCGCCTGGTCCAGCACCTCCAGGGAGGGGGCCCCGCCGGTGCCCATGATGAGCCGGGAGGAGAACTTCTCCCCGCCGATGATCAGATCGTCGTCCATGTCACCCTCCCTGGACCGCGGTCAGGACCTCGACCCGGTCGGCTTCGGCCAGCGCCGTGGAGTCCCACGCGCCCCGTGAGACGACCTCGTCGTTCACGGCGACGGCGACACCGCTCGTGGCCTCGGTCAGCTTCCGTACGGCCTGCGTCACGGTGGCCCCGGAGGGCAGTTCGTGCGCGGTGCCGTTTATCGTCACGTTCATCGCTGCTCCTGGAAGCGGAGGGGCGAGCAGAGCGCCGCCAGTCCTTCGTCGTCGCCCGCCTCGTCCACGAGGAGGGCCGCGGTGAGCGGGGCCAGCAGCACGCCGCCCCGGTGATGGCCGGTGGCCATGGACAGACCCGGCGGGGACGCCGGGCCGACCAGCGGCAGGTTGTCCGGGGTCCCGGGGCGCAGCCCCGCCACCACGTCGGCCACCTCCAGCTCGGTCACCCCCGGGACCAGCTCCCGGGCGTCGCGCAGCAGCTCCCACAGGCCCCCGGCGGTCACCCGGGTGTCGAAGCCCAGCTCCTCCTGGGTGGCCCCGACCACCAGCTCCCCGTCGCCGCGCGGCACCAGGTAGACGGACGAGCCGTGCACCACCCCGCGCACGCACCGCCGCAGGATCGGCTCGGGGGAACGCAGCCGCATGATCTGGCCCTTGACCGGCCGGACCGGCGGGAGCGCCCGCGGCGGCAGCCCTTCCAGTACCCCCGACCACGCCCCGGCCGCCAGGATCACCCGCCGGGCGGGGACCACCCGTCCGGCGGGATCGGCGCCGGGGGAACCGGAGGCGGGTCCGGAAGCCGGGCTCCCGGGGGCCAGCCGTACGCCGGTGACCGCCTCGCCGGAGTGCTCCAGCCCGGCCGCCCGGGCGTGGATCATGGTGACGTCCAGCCGCTCCAGCGCGGACAGCAGGGCCCGGGTGACCCGCCGGGGATCCACCCAGGCGTCCCCCGGGGCGAGCAGGCCGCCGCGGACGGCGGGGGCGAGCATGGGCTCCAGCCGGCGGCACTCGCGGCCGGTCAGCCGCTCGAACGGCAGCCCGAGCTTGCCCATGAAGGCTGCGAGCTCGTCCAGGGCCGCCAGGTCGTCGGCGCCGAAGGCGACGTCCAGCGTGCCCTCGGCGCGGTAGTCGAGGTCGTGGCCGCTGTCGGCGGCGAGCTCGGCGGCGAAGGCGGGCCAGCGCGCCAGCGACGCCAGGCCCAGCCGCAGCAGCGGCTCCTCGGTGTAGGTCACCTCGCTCACCGGCGCGAGCATCCCGGCGGCGGCGTGCGAGGCCCCGCCGGCGGGCGCCGGATCCACCACCGCCACCCGCAGCCCGCGCCGCGCCGCCCGCCAGGCGACCGACAGCCCGATGATCCCCCCGCCGACCAGCAGGACGTCGTACGGCGCGTCCGGCGCGGGGCCGTGACGGCGGGCGGATGCGAGCGGACCGGGGATGCCGTCCGGGACATCGGGTACGGCTGAGCCGTACCCGGAGAGGGCGTCACGGGAGGGACCCGGTGCGGCTCCGGAGGGGGTGCCGTCCGGGGGATCGGGTACGGCTGAGCCGTCCCCCGCGGGGACGGGAACGTCGTGGTGGGGGACCGTGTGAGACATAGTCGCTCCGCTCCCTTCGCCGGCATGACCCGGATCAGGTCGGTGGCGGTCGAGGGCCCGCAGCCCTCCTCTCAGCCCGGTGCACGCCGGGCTCCCGCGCGTCTAACGTCTCCACCTTAGAGCCTGTCGCGGACCACGCTTTCCCGCAGTCCCGCCCCGGCGCCGCCCCGACACCGTCCCGGTGCCGCCCCGTCGCGCCGCCGGCGGTCGTCGCAGCTCCGCCGGGCTCTCCCCTCGCGGCTCGCGGTGCGTCCATCCATCCCGGCTCCGGTGGAAGACGGTCCGCGGAGCCGAGCCATGCGCCGGCGGCATGGCTGCCGTGCGGGATGCTCGCTTGTCCCGCGCGGAGGGCGGGCCTACGCTCCCGGCATGAGCAAGATCGCACTGGTCACGGGGGCCAACCAGGGCCTGGGCTTCGCCCTGGTCGAAGGGCTCGCCCGGCGGCTCGGTCCCGGTGATGTGGTCTATCTCACCGGCCGGGACGCCGCCCGCGTCGCCGAGGCGCGCGAGCGCGTGACCGGCGCGCGGGCCGAGGTCCGGACGCGCCTGCTCGACGTCCGCGACGGCGGCGCGGTCAACGCCCTGGCCCGTGAGCTGCACGCCGGCCACGGCGGCGTGGACGTCGTCCTGTCCAACCACTATCTCCGCACCGTCCCCGGGGACACGCCCGCCGAAGTGATCGGCCCCTACGTGGACGCCAACAACCTCGGCACGACGCGGATGCTGCGCGCCTTCCTGCCCGTCCTGCGTCCGGGCGGGCGCTACATCGTCGTCTCCAGCGCCCTGGGCCGGCTCCGTCAGCTGCCGCCGGAGCTGCACCCGCGCTTCGACGCGGCCGGGACGCTCGAGGAGATCGACGCGACGATGCTGGCCTGGCGCGACGCCGTACTGTCCGGAGAGGCGGCGGGGGAGGGCTGGCCGGAGTTCGTCAACATCCCCTCCAAGGTCGGTCAGGTCGCCGCCGTGCGCGTCCTCGCCCGGCAGCGGCGTACCGAGGACCTGGCGAACGGCCGCCTGCTCGTCGCGACCTGCCCCGGGATGATCGACACCGCGTCGTCACGGCCGTGGTTCGACATGACCGGCGCGCAGACGCCGCAGGAGGCGGCCGTGGCGCTGCTGGACCTGGCGCTCGACCCGGACGTCGACCCGGCCCTCTACGGTGAGCTCGTGCAGTTCGGGAAGGTGCTGTCCTGGCCGTGACGGCCGGGCCCGCGGTCCCCGCAGGTCGTTTCGTTATCCGAGAGATCCGGGCGCGGTTGGCCGGAGACAGGTTTGGCCGCTTAGGGTCTCTGGTGTGAACCGTGTCGTGGTGGTCGGCGCCGGCCTTGCCGGCGTTCGGAGTGTCGAGGCGTTGCGCGCTCATGGGTACGGCGGTGCGATCACGCTGATCGGAGAGGAGCCGCACCGGCCCTACGACCGTCCGCCCTTGTCCAAGGCCGTCCTGATGGGCCAGGCCGACTCCACGCTCGTCGACTCCGACCTGGACGTCCTGCGGGTGGACTTCCGTCCCGGCGTGGCCGCCAAGGGACTGCGCGAGGGGGTGGTGGAGACCACCGAGGGCGAGCTGGCCTGCGACGGGCTGGTCATCGCCACCGGCGCGAGTCCGATCCGGCTGCGCGGCGAGGGGCCGCAGCACGTGCTGCGCACCATCGACGACGCGCTCACGCTGCGCGCCCGTCTCACCCCGGAGACCAGGGTCGCCGTCGTCGGCGCGGGCTGGATCGGCGCCGAGGTCGCCACCGCCGCCCGCAAGGCCGGATGCCCCGTCACCGTCGTCGAGGCCGCCGAGCACCCCCTGGCCGCCGCGCTCGGCCCCGTGGGCGCCCACACGGCCGCCTGGTACGACCAGGCGGGCGTGGAACTGCGCCTGGGCGTCGCGGTCGCCTCCGTCGACCACGGCGGGCTCACCCTCGCCGACGGCTCCGCAGTCGAGGCCGACGTCGTCGTCACCGGCGTCGGCGTGCGTCCCTCGGTGGGATGGCTTGCCGGTTCGGGGATCGAGCTGGACGACGGCGTCGCCGTCGACGAGCACCTGCGCGCCTCCATGCCCGGCGTGGTCGCCGTGGGCGACTGCGCGGCCTGGTGGTCGCGCCGGTACGGCCGCCGCCTGCGGGTCGAGCACTGGGACACCGCGCTGGGCGCCCCGGACGCGGCGGTGGCGTCCCTGCTGGGCGAGGAGGCCCTCTACGACCCGGTCCCGTACTTCTGGTCGGAGCAGTTCGGCCACATGGTGCAGTACGCCGGACGGCACGAGGGGGCCCGGCTCATCCTGCGCGGAGACCCGGCCGGAGGGGGCCGGTGGGCGGCCTGCTGGGTTACCGGCGACGACACGCTCGCCGCCGTCCTCGCCGTGGACCGGCCGCGCGACCTGTTGCAGGGCCGCCGCCTCATCGAGGGAGGTCAGCGCATCGATGTCGATCGTCTGCCCGACCCTGCGATAGCGTTGCGCGACTGCACGGCGGCGTAACCTCGCCGCCGGTGTTTGCCGAAGGACGCGATGTGGTAATGGTGGATTCGTGACGCTTTCTGTTGCGCAGATCGACCGGGAGACAGACGAACTGGTGGGTGAATGGCTCACCCTCAGCGAGGTGGCCAGGCGGCTCAACCTCAGCGCCGGTCGCGCGAAGCAACTCCTCAAGGACCGCAAGCTCATCGGAGTCCGCAGGGGAGGTGGCGAGCCCCAGGTCCCCGCGGTCTTCCTCTCCGGAAACGACGTCGTCAAGGGCCTTCCGGGCACGCTGACCGTGCTGCTCGATGCCGGATACGACGACATCGAGTCGCTCCGGTGGCTGTTCACCCCCGATGACACCTTTCCCGGGTCGCCGATGGACGTGATCCGTGCGGGCCGCCACACGGAGGTCAAGCGGCGTGCCCAGGCCCTCGGTTTCTGACGCCCGCCTGTACCTGTGCACCGACGGTCGTCGCGACCGGGGAGACCTCGCCGACTTCCTCGACGCCGCTCTGGCGGGCGGCGTCGACATCGTGCAGCTGCGCGAGAAGGGGCTGGAGGCGCGCGAGGAGCTCGCGCTCCTGGAGGTCTTCCGCGACGCCTGCGACCGGCACGGGAGGCTCCTGGCCGTCAACGACAGGGCGGACATCGCCTACGCGGCCCGTCCCGACGTCCTCCACCTCGGCCAGGACGACCTGCCGGTGCGCGTGGCGCGCGATCTCCTCGGTGACGACATCCTCATCGGGCGTTCCACCCACAGCCCGGCGGAGGCCTCCGCCGCCGCCGCCGAGCCCGGGGTCGACTACTTCTGCTGCGGTCCGGTCTGGCCGACGCCCACCAAGCCCGGACGCCACGCGCCCGGGCCGGGCCTGCTGGAGCACGCCGCCGCGCTGGAGACCGACCGCCCGTGGTTCGGCATCGGCGGCATCGACCTGGCCAACCTGGACGAGGTCATCTCCTACGGCGTACGCCGGGTCGTGGTCGTGCGGGCCATCACCGAGGCCGACGACCCCAAGGCGGCCGCCGCGGAGTTCCGCCGCAGGCTGACCGAGGCGGCCCGGGCGGACTGACGGCCCCGGCCGCGCGGGACGACGGATCCGGACCTCCGGGATCCGGATCCGGGAGCCCCGCGCTCCTGAGCCGTGCGGTCAGGTCCGGCGGAGGTCCCGTGTTCTCCCGGGCACGCGGTCAGATGCCGCGCTCGCGTGCCGTGCGGTCAGGTCCGGCGGGAGGTGGCGGCCACGGCCAGGTCGGCCAGGGCCGAGCGGGCCTCCGGTGTGATCGGCGCGTCGTCCAGCGAGTTCAGGGCGTCATCGAGGTAGTTCTTGATCATCTCCTCGCAGGCCCCGAGCGCGCCGGTCTCCCGGATGATGCCGCGCAGCCGGTCGACGCCCTGCGCGTCCAGGTCGGGGTCGCCGAGCGTCAGGCGCACCTGCCGGGCCTGCTCCGGCGAGGCGGCGGCGAGCGTGCGGGCGATGAGCATCGTGCGCTTGCCCTCGCGCAGGTCGTCCCCGGCGGGCTTGCCCGTCTCGGCGGGGTCGCCGAACACCCCGAGGATGTCGTCGCGCAGCTGGAAGGCGATGCCGACGTTGCGGCCGTACCCCTCGCACAGGCGGTCGATCCACGGCTCCAGGCCCTGGGCCGCCAGCACCAGGCCCAGCCGCAGGGGGTGCTCCACGGAGTACTTCCCGCTCTTGAACAGCGCGACCCGCAGCGCGCTCTCGAAGGTGTTCTCGCCGTGCGCCTGCTCCAGCAGGTCCAGATACTGGCCGCACATCAGCTCGGTGCGCATGTAGTCGTAGACCGGCTGGGCGGCGGCCAGCGCGGCCGGGGGCAGGCCGCTGGTCCGCCACATCTCGCCGGACCAGACCAGCAGCAGGTTGCCCAGCAGGATGGCGGCGCCCTCACCGAACTGCTCGGCCGAGCCGTGCCAGCCCGCCTTCTCGTGGATCGCCTGGAAACGCCGGTGCGCCGAGGGCATGCCCCGGCGCAGGTCGCTGGCGTCCATCACGTCGTCGTGCGCCAGGGCGCTGGCCTGCAGCAGTTCGAGGGAGGCCGCCGCGGTGAAGAAGGCGGGGTCGTCGTCGCCTCCGGCGCCGCGCCAGCCCCAGTAGCAGAAGGCGGGCCGGAGCCGTTTGCCGCCGCTCAGGAAGTCCTCGGTGGCGGAGACGAGGGGGGCGAGCTCGGGGGCGCTGACCAGCGGACGCTGCCGGTCGAGGAACCTTCTGATCGAACGGTCCACTTCGGAACGAACGGTGTCCAGCCTGGCTGCGGAAGCGGTCATGCACAGAGATTAACGTTTGCGAACACGATCCCGATCTCGTGGGGTGGATGCGGCACGAGAGGAGAGACGACGATCCGCCGTGCCCCCGCCCGGGGTCGTCCCTGCCAGTACCCTAGGACCATGGCTCTGGGTCGCCCCTCAATTCTTCCCGATCGTGTGCCCACCGTCCGCGAGCTGCTCGCGGCCGGCGGCCGGTCGTTCTCCTTCGAGTTCTTCCCGCCGAAGACCGACGAGGGCGAGCGGCAGCTCTGGCGTGCCATCCGGGAGCTGGAGGCGTTGCGCCCCACCTTCGTCTCGGTGACCTACGGCGCCGGCGGAGGCACCCGGGACCGCACGGTCGAGATCGTGGAGCGGCTGGCCCACGAGACCACGCTGACCCCGGTCGCGCACTTCACGGCCGTCAACCACTCGATCCGCGAGCTGCGCCACCTGGTGGGCCGCTTCGCCGGGGCGGGCGTGCGCAACATCCTCGCGGTGCGGGGCGACCCGCCCGGCGACCCGATGGGCGAGTGGGTGCGCCACCCCGAGGGCGTGCTCTACGCCGAGGAGCTGGTCCGGCTGATCCGCCAGTCCGGCGACTTCTGCGTGGGCGTGGCCGCCTTCCCCTACAAGCACCCGCGCTCGGTCTCGGTGGAGTCCGACACCGAGTACTTCGTGCGCAAGTGCCGCGCCGGCGCCGACTACGCCATCACGCAGATGTTCTTCCGGGCGGAGGACTATCTGCGGCTGCGCGACCGGGTCGCGGCCAAGGGCTGCGACACCCCGATCATCCCCGGCATCATGCCCGTGACCCAGATGAGCACGATCGCCAGGTCCGAGCAGCTGTCCGGCGCGCCGTTCCCGCCCGAGGTGGCCGCCCGCTTCGAGGCCGTCGCCGACGACCCCGTCGCGGTGCGCCGGCTCGGCGTCGAGCATGCCGCGGAGCTCTGCCAGACCCTGCTCGACGAGGGCGCGCCCGGCATCCACTTCATCACCTTCAACCGGTCGAGCGCGACCCGCGAGGTCTTCCAGGCCCTCGACGCCGCGCGCGAGACCGCCCCGCTGACCGCCTAGCCGGACCGGTCCCGGACACCGGTCCCGGATCGGCTAGGCGGGCGGCGCCGTGCCGTTCGGCCTCTCCGACAGCGGCAGTACGGCTCCCGCGATGGCGTAGTGCTCGTAGCCGCCGGGGAAGACGAACCAGGTGAGCAAGTCGGCGAAGCCGAGGCTGCGGTAGAGGTGCCTGGCCGCGGTGGGCTGGTCGCGGGTGGACAGCACGGCGGTGCGCTCACGGCGGCCGGCGCACAGGGCCGTGACCAGCGCGCGGCCGATGCCCTTGCCCTGGTGGTCGGGATGGACGTGGACCTCGGCGATCTCCAGGGCGTCGCCGAACCAGTCGTAGGCCTTCCGCTGGCCGAGCTGGTCGGTGACCGCCTGGTACACCACGTCGTGCCACCACTGGCCGGGCACACCGTGGAAACCGTAGGCGACGCCCACGGGCACACCGTCGGAGGTCTCGGCGAACAGGCAGGCGAAACCGGGGTGGGTGGCGTGGTTTCCCATGATGGTCTGGCGGCCGGTGAGCTGGTCGGGGGGCGGCTTCATCGCAGCCGTGTAGATCTCCAGCACGGAATCCAGGCGGTTGCTGAACTCGTCGGGGCCGACGCGCCGCAGTGCGATCACTTGTCGCACCCTAGCAGGGCGTGACCTGGCGAATCAGATGAAGGTGGCAAAAGCGATGTTCAGTATTTTCTGCGAAATATTGACGTCGTAGTTACCCGGTTTCCGGGTCCGGCCGTCCTATCCGGCCAGGGGGACGTGGGTGGGCAAGGCGGGCTGGGAAGGCAGGCCGAGCATCGCCTCCACCGTGAGAACGAACCGCTCGGCCTCGGACATCAACTCCTCCGCGTCACGGGGTGCGACGGAGGTGGTCATGCCCGCTTCGATCGCGGCTCGCCGGGCCGCACTCACTTCGAAATATGGCGCCCAGTCGGCCAGCCGCGGCTCGGCCTCGGGGAGAAGCTCCCATGCGCTGCGGAGCCTGCGCCTGCGGCCGTCCATCGGCCGGGGGCGTGCGGCCAGGACGGCGGCGGCCGCCCGCAGTGCCGCGAGGTGCGCCGCGACGTAGCGCGCAGCCGATGTGCGCGCGCGGGCCGCCTCCTCCAGGCAGTCGCGCGCGTCGGCCAGGCGTGCCCGGACCGTTGGCGAGAGCCGGGGCCCGCCGGAATCGCCGAGCCGAGGGGTCATTGCTTCAGCCTCCTTTCGGGAGCGGCTCCCGGCGTTCTCGCCGGTGAAGCCACATTCGCAGACCCCACCGACAATTGCGCCGGACGGCCGGACGAGGAGCTTCCCCTCTCCCCGTCCGCCCCGGCCTTGTCCTGTCGTCTCTCTGACACCAGGAGGTCGGCCAACCGCCCTGAACGTGAGCCGCGAGTCCCACGTCATCACATCGAACATAAATTCGATCATCGATACTGTCAAGTAAATCGACGAACAAAAGTTCGATCATTAGAGCGATAAGAAAGCCCCGGAAGATACAGATCTTCCGGGGCTCTCGTGGAGCGGGCCGCGACTACCGCACGAACTTCCCCCGGACGTGGACCGGGACGCCGGTGCCGACCAGGTCGGGCAGGATCTCGGCCACGTGCATCGGCAGCCGCACGCATCCGTGCGAGGCCGGGGTGAGCGGCACCGACAGCGCGCCGTGGAAGGCGATGCCGCCGTTGAAGAAGATCGGGTTGTACAGCTCGCCCAGATAGGACTTGTGCCACCCGTCCCGGCGCCAGGTCGTCTTGTAGTCACCCGTCGGCGTGCGGGCGCTGCCGCAGAACTGCTGCTTCCTGCCCTGCCAGACCGCCGTCTCGCAGTAGGGGATGCCGCTGCCGGAGGAGGTGTGGCTGATCAGCCTCACCTGTCCGCCGACGTAGAGCACCATCACCTGCTTGGTGAGGTTCATCTCGATCCGGGTGGGCTTGCCCCGGGGCACCAGCACCTTCGGCGGGCGCGGACTCTCTAGAGCGTTCCAGGTCCTGCGGGCGACGGTGCTGGTCGGCCGGATGCCGTTGACCTTCTGGAAGGCCCACACGGCGGCCAGGGTCGCCCCGCCGTACCGCCCGTCGATCCTGCCCGGGTCGTAGCCGAGCTCCTTGAGCCTCGTCTGGAGCGTCTTGACCGCCGCACCCTTGGCGCCCAGCTTGAGGGTCTTGCCCGGAGCCGCGAACGGGACCGCCTCCGCCTGCGCCGCGACCTGCGCCACGGCGGCCGGGGGCGCGGGCGCCGCGCTCGCCGTGCCCACGGTTCCGAAGGATGCCAGGAGTACGGCTCCCGCCGTCGTCAGCGCGGCCGCTGTGAGCCGCCGTCCAACCTCCACGTAACCTCGTCCCCTCATATCGGTAATAGCCGGATCAACGGACCATAGCGCACGGGTCGTCGTCCCCATAGGCGGTTGGCGGTCGGTTATGAAGCGGTGACCGGACGATGTTTTGTCTAAAGTGGCCGGGTGTCAGAAAAGCTGCATCCCAACGTCGAGAAGGTCGCCGCAGCCCTGCGCGAGCACGGCGTCACCGGCGAGATCGTGGTCTTCTCCGAGGCGACGCCGACGGCCGCCACCGCCGCCGCCCAGCTCGGCTGCGAGGTCGGGGCCATCGCCAACAGCCTGATCTTCGACGCCGACGGCTCGCCCCTCCTGGTCCTGACCAGCGGGGCCCACCGGGTGAACACCGAGCTGATCGCCCGGACGATCGGCGCCGCCAAGGTCAAGAGGGCCACCCCGGAGTTCGTCCGCGCGGCCACCGGCCAGGTCATCGGCGGCGTCGCCCCCCTCGGCCACCCGTCGCCCATCCGGACCCTCGTCGACCCCTGGCTCGGCCGTCACGAGGTCGTCTGGGCCGCGGCCGGCCATCCGCACACGATCTTCCCCACCACCTACGAGGAACTGATCCGCATCACCGGCGGCACCCCTGCGGAGGTCGAATGACCACCGTCTGGCACAACCCCCGCTGCTCCAAGAGCCGCACCGCCCTGTGCGCCCTGACCGACTCCGGCCAGGACGTGGTCGTGCGCCGCTATCTCGACGATCCGCCGACGGCCGCCGAACTCTCGGAGGTCCTCGACCGCCTCGGCCTCGAACCCTGGGACATCACCCGCCTGGGCGAGCCCCGGGCCAAGGAGCTCGGCCTGGCCGACCACCCCCGCGACCGATCCGAATGGATCGCCATCCTGGCCGCCAACCCGGTCCTGATCCAGCGCCCGATCATCCTGACCGAAGACGGCCGCGCAGTGGTCGCCCGCGACGAGGAGTCCGTGAGGTCCCTGCTCGAATAACGCCGGGTCCGGCGCCGGTACGGCGAGACGCTGGACGGTTTGGGGCGGGGCGCCGTTGCTGAAGCCATGGTGCGGAAAGGAGCGCACGGCCGACCGCTGTGGGGGTGGGGCGGGGGAGAGGAGAGCGTACGCATATCGTCTGGTTTGACTGGCGGTTGGCGTTTGTTGGTGGGGGTGATCGTTTATGGGGGAGTCCGCGTTGCGTGAGCGGGCCGCTGTGATGGTCGAGCGGCAGGCGAAGGCGTGTGCGGCGTTGGGTTCGCCGCTGTATGCGGCTCTGCTCGGACGGGTGGCGCAGGACGTCCGGGACGGTGGTCCCTGCGCCGAGGCGCTGGCCGGGTATGAGAATGCCCCCGAGGACGACGTCGTGGCCCTGCGGCTGCTCGGCGGGGTTCACGCCCTCGCGCTCGCCGGCCGTGCACCCGGCCTGGCCGCGCACTACCCCAGCACGGGAGGGACCTTCGACCCGGAGCGGCCGGACGCCTGCTGGCCGGCTTTCCGGGAGGCAGTCGCGGACGAGCTGGAATGGGTGCGCGACTGGATGACCCGGCCGCCGCAGACCAACGAGGTCGGACGGGCGAGTCTTCTGATCACCGGATTGCTGGCGGCCGCACGGGCCGTCCCGCTGCCCGTCAGGCTGTTCGAGCTGGGCTCCAGCGCCGGGCTCAATCTGCGCGCCGATCACTTCCGGTACGTCTCCGATGACTTCTCGTGGGGGCCGGCGGACTCCGAGGTGGTCCTGGAGGACCTCTGGCGGGAAGCGCCGCCGCGGTGGCTGGTGAAGACGGCTCAGGACCACCCGGCTCTGACGGTCCTCGAAAGGCGAGGCTGCGATCCGACGCCCCTCGACCCCCTGTCGCCAGAAGGACGGTTGATCCTGCGGGCGTATGTCTGGCCGGACCAGAGCCATCGAGCGGCCCGGCTCGACGGCGCCCTGCGGCTGGCCGCCCGGGTTCCGGCGGAGGTCGGCGCCCTCGGCGCTGCGGACTTCCTCTCCGGTGTCCGGCTGGAGCCCGGCACGCTCACCGTCGTGTGGCATTCGATCATGAGCCAGTACGTCCCCGCCGACGAATGGGCCCGCGTCGAAGGCGAGCTGGAACGGCTCGCCGCCGACAGCACTCCGGACGCGGGTTTCGCCCACATCTCCTTCGAGCCACGCGGAGTCGGCGAACAGCACCGCTTCAGCCTGACCGTCCGACTCGCAGGCGCCGAAGAACTCACCCTGGCCGCAGCGCACCCTCACGGCCTCCCCGCCTACGAGATCCCCCCGACCGCCCCCTGAGCGTCCTCTGTCGGTTCTACGGCCGTACAGCCCAGTCGTCCCGTCACCTCTACAGCGGTCGGCCGTGCGCTCCTTTCCGCACCATGGCTTCAGCAACGGCGCCCCGCCCCGAACGGCCCCGCACCCGCGCTTCAGCCACCCACAGCACACCGGTCGTCCGGGAAAGGCCCGCACCATACGGCCCGCATGAGTACGGCGGGCCACAAGGAGTGCGGCACGGGCGAGTGTGCAGGCCGGCGTAGAAAAAGGACCGCACCCCCCGCGCCCGGGCAGGCCGAAGGCCTGAACGCACCAGAGCCCCGCTGAGACGGCCGGCCGGAACACCCGCCCGCACAGCACGACCATGCCCCCCCACCCCAGCCCCGACAGACCGCACCCGCCCACCCCGGCCCGCCCGCCGTACAACGGCGCCGACCACCACCGTCCAGCGTCTCGCCATACCGGCGCCGGAGCCCTGGCCCGCACCAGCACCGCCGGCGCCAACCCCGTACAAGAACCGGTGCCCGAGCCTGAACCCGCACCGCCGGCGCCAACCCCGTGCCCGGCTCGGGCCTAGGCGGCGTTGCGGGTGGGGCGGGCGGCGCGGTGGCGGAGGAGGAGCATGGCGGCGTCGTCGGCCAGGGGGCGGCCGACGTGGCGGAGGAGGTCGGCGCGGAGGGCGTCGAGGGCGAGTTGGGGGTCGGTGTCGCCGAGCAGGTGGACGCGGGAGGCCAGGGGGTAGAAGCGGCCGGTTCCGTCGCGGGCCTCGATGACGCCGTCGGTGTAGAACAGCACCTGGTCGCCGGGCTCGAACGGCAGGTGGTGGGGCACCGGGTCGGAGGCCTTCAGGGAGCCCATCCCGAGAGGCAGGGCCTCCTCGGGCGGGTCGGCGAAGCGGTGCTCGCCGGCGGCGGTGAGGACCAGGGGCGGCGGGTGGCCGCAGTTCAGGATGGTCAGGGAGTCGCCGCCGGTGAGCTCGGCGAGCACGGCGGTGACGAACTGCTCGCCGGACAGCTCGCGGGTCAGCGCGTTCTCCAGGCGGGTGACCACGCCCTGGAGGCCGGGCTCGTCGTAGGCGGCCTCCCGGAAGGCGCCCAGGACCACCGCGGCGGTCTCCACGGCCTCCAGGCCCTTGCCCTGGACGTCTCCCACGATGACGCGGACGCCGTGCGGGGTGGTGACCACCTCGTACAGGTCGCCGCCGATGCGGGCCTCGGCCGTGGCGGAGGTGTAGGAGACGGCCACGCCGATCCCCGGCCCCGCCCGGCGCGGCACCGGGCGCAGCAGCACCCGCTGGGCGGCCTCGGCCACCGAGCGGACGTCGGCCAGCTGCCGCTCGTGGCGGATCCGTCCCGCGCCGGCCAGGATCGCGGCCACCGTCACGCCGAGGATGGCCATGGCCGTGATGTTGGTGCGCGGGGCCCAGAGGTCGTCGTTGTACAGGCCGAGGCCGAGGCAGAGCACAAGGGCGACGGCCCCGACCACCGCGGTTCGGGCCGGGCCGCACGCCACGCTGGCGAAGGCGGGGCCCAGGGCGAGCAGGGGGAGCAGGCCGTAGTTCGGGCCGGAGGCGAGGTCGAGCAGCGCCACCACGGCCATCACGATGAACGGCAGCAGCCGCAGGACGGCCTGGATCTCGGTCGTCTCGACGGAGGACAGGAGCCTGGCGAAAGCGGGGGCCAGCGCCGAGCGCGCAGACGTCACGAGCGTGCGGACGCGTGTTTTCCGGCGCGGCGGAGATTGCTCGCGAGAATCCTCTCTCCTGGGCATCTCCACCACGTCTCGTTAAACGACATGTTTGTTTTTTCCTACCACAGCGATCGACTACGGTGGCGGATTACCGGAGATGTTTGACGGAGAGCGCGTTTTTCCTGCGGGTTTCCCGCAGGCTTCCCCGAAGGTCCTGCCACGGGCGGGCGCGCCGGGGGCCCGGCACGCCCGCCGGCGGGCGTCGGGACGGCGTCAGAACGAGTCGACGGCGCGGCGAGCCTCGGGGTCGAGGACGCCCCAGTTGATGAGCTCCTCGGTGAGCTCGCTGGGGGACTTGTCGTAGATCACGGCGAGGGAGCGCAGGTCCTCCTGGCGGATGGACAGCACCTTGCCGTTGTAGTCGCCACGCTGGCTCTGGATCGTGGCCGCGTAGCGGGCGAGCGCGCCGGCCTTCTCCTTGGGGAGCTGGGAAAGACGCTCAAGGTCGATCACAAGCTTGGGCGTCGGGCCCAGCGGGCTCGGCGCCGCGCCCCCGGGCAGCAACTCCGAGACCGGAACCCCGTAGAAATCGGCCAGTTCGGCAAGCTTCTGCACGGTGACGGCCCGGTCGCCACGCTCGTAGGAGCCGACGACGACCGCCTTCCACCGTCCACGGGACTTCTCTTCGACTCCGTGCAGGGACAGACCCTGCTGGGTGCGGATGGCGCGGAGTCGTGCACCCAGCGACTTGGCGTACTCAGACGGCATCGTTTGGCCCCCCGGCTTCTCTTATGTACTGCTTTCAATTGATTGTGCTACCTCGCGACCACTGCGCCGTCCACCGGGGCGGCACCCGGGGCAGGCACCTTCGGTGACCGGAGCGTCGGGGTTCGCCCCATAACGCCGCGACGTGTGGTTACGGACAGTGACGGTAAAGCCGCGGGCGCCGAAGGTCAAGCTGATTGGAAAAAAGATGCCGAATCCGGTCCGGCGTGGTCCGTCTCAAACGCCTTATTTGTTCCCTCGCGTACGGCGAATTATCACCATCGTCCGTAGAGGATCGGTCATCTGCTCTCTCAGAGGGCGATTCATCGCGTCCGGACGGCCCGCTCCGGCGGCCGTTCCCGCCGCGGCCCGCCCCGCCGGGAAGCGTGCCGCCCGGCGGGGGAGTCCGTCCAGGTCGCGCGGGCCGTCGCCCGGTTCGGAACGGCTCGGCCGCGGCTGATACCGTGAAGACGTCGACTTCCTTTAAGACCCGTCCCGTGAGGCGGGAAAGGTGGTGTTCTCTTGGCCGAGGCCATTCCGCATGCCCATGCCCAGGCGCACGCGGTCCTCGAAGGCCCCGACATCAACCGGGCGCTGATCCGCATCTCCCACGAGATCCTGGAGAGGACCAAGGGCGGCGAGAACGTCGTCCTGCTGGGCATCCCCACCCGGGGCGTCCATCTGGCCCGCCGTCTGGCCGGCCACATCAGGCAGTTCGAGGGGCGGCCCGTCCCGGTCGGCTCGCTCGACATCACGATGTACCGCGACGACCTGCGCACCAAGCCCGCGCGCCCGCTGGGCCGCACCGAGCTGCCCTCCGACGGCATCGACGACAGGACGGTCGTCCTGGTCGACGACGTCCTCTACTCCGGACGCACCGTCCGGGCCGCGCTGGACGCCCTCAACGACCTGGGCCGCCCGCGCGCCGTCCAGCTCGCCGCCCTGGTGGACCGCGGACACCGCGAGCTCCCCATCAGGGCCGACTACGTGGGCAAGAACCTGCCGACCTCGAAGTCCGAGATCGTCAAGGTCTACCTGGAGGAGAACGACGGCCGCGACGCGGTCCTGCTGCTGAAGGAAGACAGCGAATGAAGCGGCACCTGATCTCGGCGGCCGACCTGAGCCGCGACGATGCCCTGCTGATCCTGGACACCGCCGAGGAACTGGCGAAGATCTCGGACCGATCCATCAAGAAGCTGCCGACCCTGCGGGGCCGTACGGTCGTGAACCTCTTCTTCGAGGACTCCACCCGCACCCGCATCTCCTTCGAGGCCGCGGCCAAGCGCCTGTCGGCCGACGTCATCAACTTCTCCGCCAAGGGCTCCAGCGTCTCCAAGGGCGAGTCCCTCAAGGACACCGCGCTGACCCTGGAGGCGATGGGCGCCGACGGCGTCGTCATCAGGCACAGCGCCTCGGGCGCGCCGTACCGCCTGGCCGGATGGGTGCGCGGCAGCGTGGTCAACGCCGGGGACGGCACGCACGAGCACCCGACCCAGGCCCTGCTCGACGCCTACACGATGCGCCGGCGCCTGGGCTCGCTGGAGGGCAGGAGGGTCACCATCGTCGGTGACGTCCTGCACAGCCGGGTGGCCCGCTCCAACGTGCTGCTGCTCAGCACGCTCGGCGCCGAGGTGACCCTGGTCGCCCCGCCGACCCTGCTGCCGGTGAGCGTCGCCTCCTGGCCCTGCGAGGTCTCCTACGACCTCGACACCGTGCTGCCCAAGTCCGACGTGGTCATGATGCTGCGCGTGCAGCGCGAGCGGATGAACGCCGCCTTCTTCCCCACCGAGCGGGAGTACAGCCGGCGCTACGGGCTCGACCGTGAGCGCTTCGCCCGGCTGAAGGACGACGCCGTCGTGATGCACCCCGGGCCGATGAACCGGGGCATGGAGATCGCGGCCGAGGTGGCCGACTCGCCGCGCTCGACGATCGTCGAGCAGGTCGCCAACGGTGTGACCACCCGCATGGCCGTTCTGTACCTGCTGCTCGGCGGCGCCGACCTCGGAGGAGGAGACCAGTGAGCCCAGTGAGTCCCAACCCGGCGAGCATCGTCATCGGGGGCGCCTCGATCCTCGGCGGCGAGACCGCCGACATCCTGATCAGGGACGGGGTCATCGCCGGGATCGGCCAGGACCTGTCCGGGGACGAGACCGTCGACGCCCGGGGCCTGATCGCGCTGCCCGGCCTGGTGGACCTGCACACCCACCTGCGCGAGCCCGGCCGCGAGGACGCCGAGACCGTCGAGAGCGGCACCCGCGCCGCGGCGCTCGGCGGCTACACCGCCGTGCACGCCATGGCCAACACCTCCCCGGTCGCCGACACCGCCGGCGTCGTGGAGCAGGTCTGGCGGCTGGGGCAGGAGGCCGGTCACTGCGACGTGCAGCCGGTGGGCGCCGTCACCGAGGGCCTGGCCGGCGAGCGGCTGGCCGAGCTGGGCGCGATGGCCGACTCCGCCGCCCGGGTCCGGGTCTTCTCCGACGACGGCAAGTGCGTCTCCGACGCGGTGCTGATGCGCCGGGCCCTGGAGTACGTCAAGGCCTTCGACGGCGTCGTGGCCCAGCACGCCCAGGAGCCCCGGCTGACCGCCGACGCGCAGATGAACGAGGGCGCGGTCTCCGGCAGGCTCGGCCTGACCGGCTGGCCCGCGGTGGCCGAGGAGGCGATCATCGCCCGCGACTGCCTGCTCGCCGCGCACGTCGGCTCCCGCCTGCACATCTGCCACGTCTCCACGGCGGGCTCGGTGGAGATCATCCGCTGGGCCAAGTCCAAGGGCTGGGACGTCACTGCCGAGGTGACCCCGCACCACCTGCTGCTGACCGACGACCTCGTCGAGGACTCCCCGGTCGGCGCCTACAACCCGATCTACAAGGTGAACCCGCCGCTGCGCACGCGCGAGGACGTCCACGCCCTGCGCGAGGCGCTGGCCGACGGCACGATCGACGTCGTGGCCACCGACCACGCCCCCCACCCGGTCGAGGACAAGGAGACCGAGTGGGCCGCGGCGGCCATGGGCATGATCGGCCTGGAGACGGCCCTGTCCGTGGTCCAGGAGGCCATGGTGGAGACCGGCCTGCTCGACTGGGCGGGCGTGGCCGAGCGCATGTCGTACGCCCCGGCGCGGATCGGCCGCCTGGCCGGGCACGGCCTGCCCCTGACGGTGGGCTCCCCGGCCAACATCACCCTCTACGACGCCTCCGTACGCCGTGAGGTGGACCCGTGGTCCTACGCCTCCAAGAGCCGCAACACCCCCTACGAGGGCCGCGCCCTGCCCGGCCGCGTGGTGGCCACCTTCCTGCGCGGCCGTCCGACGGTGCTGGACGGCAAGCTCGCATGATCCCCGGCGCGCGGGCGTCCCACATCGTGGAGACGCCCGTCGCCCATGCGCCGGATATTTCATACTTTGATAAGCGATGACCGAGATGATCGGGATGTTTCTGTGACTCAGCGAAGCGAGCGGGACGGCGGCCACGCCGCGACCGCGGTCCTCGTGCTGGAGGACGGCCGCGTCTTCCACGGCACCCCATACGGCGCCGAGGGCGAGACCTTCGGCGAGATGGTCTTCAACACCGGCATGACCGGCTACCAGGAGACCCTCACCGACCCCTCCTACCACCGCCAGATCGTCGCGATGACGGCGCCCCACATCGGCAACACCGGCGTCAACGACGAGGACCCCGAGTCCTCCCGGGTCTGGGTCGCCGGATACGTGGTCAGGGAGCCCGCCCGCGTCTCGTCCAACTGGCGGGCGAACCGCTCCCTGGACGACTATCTGAAGGAGCACGGCGTCGTCGGGATCGCGACCCCCGGCACCCGCGCCCTCACCCGTCACCTGCGCGAGCGCGGCGCCATGCGCGCCGGCATCTTCTCCGGCGAGGCCCTGGCCCCGGTCGAGGAGCTCGTGGAGCGGGTGCGGCGGAGCCCCGCGATGGAGGGCTCCGACCTGGCCGGGCAGGTCTCGGCCGCCGAGCCGTACGTGATCCCCGCCCTGGGCGAGAAGAAGTACACCGTGGCGGCCGTGGACCTGGGCATCAAGTCCATGACCCCGCACCGGATGGCCGAGCGCGGCTGCGAGGTGCACGTGCTGCCCGCCACCGCCACCGCCGAGGACATCCTCTCGCTCGACCCCGACGGCGTGTTCTTCTCCAACGGCCCCGGCGACCCGGCCACCGCCGACGACGCGGTGGCGGCGCTGCGGGGCGTGCTGGACGCCGGAAAGCCGTTCTTCGGCATCTGCTTCGGCAACCAGATCTTCGGCCGGGCCCTGGGCCTGGGCACCTACAAGCTGCGCTACGGGCACCGCGGGGTCAACCAGCCGGTCCAGGACCGCCGCACCGGCAAGGTGGAGATCTCCGCGCACAACCACGGCTTCGCCGTACGGGCGCCGCTGGAGGGGACCTTCGAGACGCCGTACGGCCCCGCGGAGGTCAGCCACGTCAACCTCAACGACGACTGCGTCGAGGGCCTGCGGCTGATCGACCGGCCCGCCTTCAGCGTGCAGTACCACCCCGAGGCCGCGGCCGGCCCGCACGACTCGGCGAGCCTGTTCGACGACTTCTGCAAGCTGATGGAGGGCGAGCGTGCCTAAGCGTACGGACATCCAGTCGGTCATGGTGATCGGCTCCGGGCCGATCGTGATCGGGCAGGCCTGCGAGTTCGACTACTCCGGCACCCAGGCCTGCCGCGTGCTGCGCGCCGAGGGCTTCCGGGTGATCCTCGTCAACAGCAACCCCGCGACGATCATGACGGACCCCGAGTTCGCCGACGCCACCTACGTCGAGCCGATCACCCCGGAGATCGTCGAGAAGATCATCGCCAAGGAGCGGCCCGACGCGCTGCTGCCCACCCTGGGCGGCCAGACCGCGCTCAACACCGCGATCGCCCTGCACGAGGCGGGCGTGCTGGCCCGCTACGACGTCGAGCTGATCGGCGCCGACGTGGACGCCATCCAGGCGGGCGAGAACCGCGAGCGGTTCAAGGAGATCGTCGCCAAGGTCGCCGCCGAGCACGGCCTCAACGCCGAGTCGGCCAAGTCGATCATCTGCCACACCATGGACGAGTGCCTGGCCGCGGCGGGGGAGCTGGGCTACCCGCTGGTCGTGCGGCCCTCCTTCACCATGGGCGGCGTCGGCTCCGGCTTCGCGCACGACGAGGAGGACCTGCGCCGCATCGCCGGGGCGGGCCTGGACGCCTCGCCGACCACCGAGGTGCTCCTGGAGGAGTCCATCCTCGGCTGGAAGGAGTACGAGCTGGAGGTCATGCGCGACAAGGCCGACAACGTCGTCATCGTCTGCTCCATCGAGAACCTCGACCCGATGGGCGTGCACACCGGCGACAGCGTCACCGTGGCCCCCGCGCTGACCCTCACCGACCGCGAGTACCAGAACATGCGCGACGTCGCCATCGCGGTCATCCGCGAGGTCGGCGTGGACACCGGCGGCTGCAACATCCAGTTCGCGGTCAACCCGCGCACCGGCCGCATGATCGTCATCGAGATGAACCCGCGCGTGTCGCGCTCCAGCGCGCTGGCCTCCAAGGCCACCGGCTTCCCGATCGCCAAGATCGCGGCCAAGCTCGCCATCGGCTACACCCTCGACGAGATCCCCAACGACATCACCCGCGAGACCCCGGCGTCCTTCGAGCCCGCGCTCGACTACATCGTGGTCAAGGTGCCGCGCTTCGCCTTCGAGAAGTTCGCCGGGGCCGACCGGACGCTGACGACCCACATGAAGTCGGTCGGCGAGGCCATGGCCATCGGCCGGTCCTTCCCCGAGGCCCTGCAGAAGGCGCTGCGCTCGCTGGAGAAGAAGGACGCCGCCTTCTCCTGGGCCGGCGAGCCCGGCGACAAGGACGGGCTGCTGGCAGCCTGCCGCACGCCGCACGACGGCCGCCTGCGCACCATGCAGCAGGCCATCCGCGCCGGGGCGACCCCGCAGGAGCTGTTCGAGGCCACCTCGGTCGACCCGTGGTTCCTGGACCAGCTGTTCGCGATCGACGAGGTGGCCGCGGAGCTGGGCGAGGCGTCCCAGCTCGACGCCGGGACGCTCACCAGGGCCAAGCGGTACGGCTTCAGCGACGTGCAGATCGCCGAGATCCGCGGCATGGACGAGGCCCGCGTGCGCGACCTGCGCCACGCGCTGGGCGTGCGCCCGGTCTACAACACGGTCGACACCTGCGCCGCCGAGTTCGCCGCGCAGACGCCGTACCTGTACTCCACCTACGACGAGGAGACCGAGGTCCCGTACGGCGAGCGCCCGAAGGTCCTCATCCTCGGCTCTGGGCCCAACCGGATCGGCCAGGGCATCGAGTTCGACTACGCGTGCGTGCACGCCTCCTTCGAGCTGTCGGCCGCGGGCTACGAGACCGTCATGGTCAACTGCAACCCCGAGACGGTCTCCACCGACTACGACACCTCCGACCGGCTCTACTTCGAGCCGCTCACCCTGGAGGACGTGCTGGAGGTCGTCCACGCCGAGCAGCAGACCGGCCCGGTGGCGGGCGTGATCGTCCAGCTGGGCGGTCAGACCCCGCTCGGCCTGGCGCAGGCGCTCAAGGACGCCGGGGTGCCGATCGTCGGCACCTCGCCGGAGTCGATCCACCTGGCCGAGGAGCGCGGCGCGTTCGGCCGCGTGCTGGCCGAGGCCGGGCTGCCGGCGCCCAAGCACGGCACCGCGGTGACCGAGCAGGAGGCGCTGGAGATCGCCGCGGAGATCGGCTACCCGGTGCTGGTGCGCCCCAGCTACGTGCTGGGCGGCGCGGGCATGGCGATCGTCTACGACGACGAGACCCTCGTCACCTACATGGCCCGGGCGGGCGCGACCCCCGAGCGCCCGGTGCTGGTGGACAAGTTCCTCGACGAGGCCGTCGAGATCGACGTGGACGCCCTGTTCGACGGCGAGGAGCTCTATCTCGGCGGCGTGATGGAGCACATCGAGGAGGCCGGCATCCACTCCGGCGACTCGGCGTGCTCGCTGCCGCCCATGACGCTCGGCGGCTACGACATCAAGCGCATCCGCGCCGCCACCGAGGCCATCGCCCGCGGGGTGGGCGTGCGCGGCCTGCTCAACGTGCAGTACGCCATGTCGGCCAACATCCTGTACGTGCTGGAGGCCAACCCGCGCGCCAGCCGTACCGTGCCGTTCGTCTCCAAGGCCACGGCGGTGCCGCTGGCCAAGGCGGCGGCCCGGGTGATGATGGGCGCCACGGTCGCGCAGCTGCGCGCCGAGGGCATGCTCCCGGCCGAGGGCGACGGCGGCACCCTGCCGCTGGACGCGCCCATCGCGGTCAAGGAGGCGGTGCTGCCGTTCAACCGCTTCCGCGGGGTGGACATCGTGCTCAGCCCGGAGATGCGCTCCACCGGCGAGGTCATGGGCATCGACGAGTTCTTCGGCACGGCCTACGCCAAGTCGCAGGACGCCGCCTACGGCGCGCTGCCGACCAAGGGACGGGCTTTCGTCTCGGTGGCGAACCGGGACAAGCGGGCAATGATCTTCCCGGTGAAGGCCCTGGCCGACCTCGGTTTTGAGATTCTGGCGACCGAGGGCACGGCCGAGGTGCTGCGCCGCAACGGCGTCCGTGCCAAGATCGTGCGCAAGCAGAGTGACGGTACGGGGCCCGACGGTGAGCCGACGATCGTCCGGCGCATCCTGGACGGCGAGGTGGATCTCATCGTGAACACGCCCTTCGGCAGCCCCGGTCAGTCCGGGCCGCGGCTGGACGGCTACGAGATCCGCACCGCGGCCGTGCTGCGGGGGATCCCCTGCATCACGACCGTTCAGGGACTCGCCGCGGCCGTCCAGGGCATTCAGGCCATCGTGCGCGGTGACATCGGCGTACGGTCGCTCCAGGAGCACGCGGAGCGGTTGAGGCGAGGAGCGAGCGGAGCGGGCGGCGAAGGATGAGCCGGCCGCGGAGTGAACGACGAACCGAACGCGACCATGGGCACAGCGGTTGAGAGGATGACGCCCCCCAGGCGGAGGTGAGGGAGACGCCTGTTACCCCGGTACAGGTCACGGGCACGGTGCTGACGACGCGTCAGGTGGACGCCTACCACGCGCTGACCGTCGTCGCGCCCGGAATCGTCGAGCGGTTCCGCCCCGGCCACTTCGTGGGAGTGGCCGTCGGCGGGCCGCACACGTCCATGCTGACGCGCCGCGCCTTCTCCATCCACGACGTCAAGCCCGACTACGGCGGCACCGTGGAGTTCGTCTTCGCCGTCAACGGCCCCGGCACGGCCTGGCTGGCCGGGCGCCGTGCCCGCGACACGCTGGACCTGGTCGGCCCGCTCGGCCGGCCGTTCCCGCTGCCGCGGGACCCGGTCAACTGCGTCATGGTCGGCGGCGAGTACGGCTCCGCCATGCTCTTCGCCGTCGCCGACGCCCTCCAGCAGCGCGGCTGCCGCGTCGACTTCGTGCTCGGCGCGGCCTCGGCCGACCGGGTGTTCGGCGCGATGCGCGCCCGCAGGATGGGGGAGAGCACCACCCTCACCACCGAGGACGGCTCGCTGGGCATGCGCGGCAGGGTGACCGACGTGCTGCCCGGCGTGATCGCCGACGTGCGGGCCGACGTCGTCTACGCCTGCGGGCCGATGGAGACGCTGCGCGGGGTGACCGCCGTGGCGGTCGAGTTCGACATCCCGGTCCAGGTTGCCGTGGAGGAGCGGATGGCCTGCGGGATCGGCGTGTGCATGACGTGCGTGCTGCCGGTCATCGGCGACGACGGGGTCACCCGGATGGTGCGCTCGTGCGTGGAGGGCCCGGTCTTCCGGGGTGAGCGTGTCCGCTTCGACGATGTGGGAACGATCCCGTTCGACGCGCTCGGAGCGCCCGGCGGAGGATCGCGGAATGTCGGTTGACATGCGGACGTACCTGGGGCACGTGGAGCTGGCCAACCCGGTCGTGACCGCCGCGGGCTGCGCCGGGTCGGGCGCCGAGCTCGCCCAGTTCTTCGACCTGGGCAGGATCGGCGCGCTGACCACCCGGTCGATCACGATGGCCCCCAGGGCGGGCCGGCCGACCCCCAGGATGGCCGAGACGCCCTCCGGGCTGCTGAACGCCGTGGGGCTGCAGGGGCCCGGCGTGGACGCCTTCCTGGCGCGCGAGCTGCCCTGGCTGGCCCAGCGCAACATCAGGACCGTGGTCTCCATCGGCGGCGGCACCGTGGCCGAGTACACCGCGCTGGCCCGCAGGCTCAACGACGCGCCCGGCGTGACGGCCGTGGAGGTCAACCTGTCGTGTCCCAACATCGAGGACCGGGGGCGGGTCTTCGCGCGCGACGGCGCGGCCTCGGCCGAGGTGATCGCCTCGGTGCGCGCGGTGATGCGCTACGACGTGCCGGTGGTGGCCAAGCTCTCCCCGGACACGGCCGACATCGTGACCGTCGCCCGCGCGTGCGTGGACGGCGGCGCCGACGCGCTGTCGATGATCAACAATCCGCTCGGCATGAGCATCGACACCGAGACCATGCTCCCCTCGCTCGCCGCGGGCACCGGCGGGCTGTCGGGACCGGCCGTCCGCCCGCTGGCCGTACGCTGCGTGTGGCAGGTCCGCGCCGCGCTGCCGACGGTGCCCATCATCGGCATGGGGGGCGTGCTGACGGGCAGGGACGCCTTCGAGTTCATCCTCGCCGGGGCCTGCGCCGTCGCTGTGGGCACCGCGCTGTTCAACGACCCCTACGCCTGCCTGCGCATCCTGCGCGAGCTGGAGGAGCTCGTGGCGGCACGGGGGTACACCCGGCTGGCCGACGTGATCGGCCTGGCCCACCGCCCGCCGGGGGCGACCACCCGGCACCGCACGGATTTCGAGGAGAGCTCGCTGTGACTCCCGCCCCCATCGCCGTCGCCCTGGACGCGCCCGACCTGGAGACCGCGGCCCGCTGGGCGAGCCTGGTGACCCCGCACGTCAGCACCGTCAAGGTGGGGCTGGAGCTGTACCTGCGCTACGGGCCGGACGTGATCGCCTCGGTGCGCGGGGCGAGCGGCGTGCAGGTGTTCCTCGACCTGAAGCTGCACGACATCCCCAACACCGTGGCCGGCGCGGCCAAGGCCGTGGCGCGGCTCAAGCCCGCCATCCTGACCGTCCACGCGGCCGGAGGGCCGGCCATGATCCGCGCGGCGGTGGAGGCGGCCCCCGCCACCCGGATCGCGGCGGTGACGGTCCTGACGTCGCTGTCGGAGGCCGACATGGAGCGCACGGGCCTGGCGGGGCCGCCCGGCGACGCCGTACGCCGCCTGGCGGTCCTGGCCGTGGAGGCGGGCGCCCAGGCGCTCGTCTGCTCGCCCCAGGAGGTCGCCGCGGTGCGCGCGGAGGTCGGCCGGGACATCATTTTGATCACTCCCGGCGTCCGCCCGGCCGGGAGCGAGAGTCAGGACCAGGCGAGGGTGGCGACCCCGGAGCGCGCCTTCGCCGACGGGGCCGACCTTCTGGTGATCGGCCGCCCGATCACCGGCTCGGCGGACCCCGGCGCGACGGCCGCGGGCATCGCCGCGGCGCTCCGCCGGGTCTCCGCGGCGGCTCGCCCGGGTGTGTGATCTAGGTCGCTGTGAACGCTGAGTTGAACGTCATTTGATCCACAGGTGGCGACACGGCGGACACACAGCGTGAAGAACTGGGATTTTCCTGGGAAGAAATGGGCCTTGACGTTGCTTGAAGCGCCATGACCAGCTAGTTTCCCTTCCCGTCCGAGTACATCGACAGGAAATTCGAGGTGACCCGGCGTGGCTCTTCCTCCCCTTACCCCTGAGCAGCGCGCCGCAGCCCTAGAGAAGGCTGCAAAGGCCCGCCGAGAGCGTGCCGAGGTCAAGAACCGCCTGAAGCACGGTGCGGTCTCTCTGGCCGAGGTGCTCAAGGATGGGCAGGCCGACGACGTCATCGGCAAGATGAAGGTTTCGGCCCTTCTGGAGTCGCTCCCCGGCGTGGGCAAGGTCCGCGCCAAGCAGCTCATGGAGCGACTGGGCATCGCAGAGTCCCGTCGCGTGCGGGGTCTGGGCGCCAACCAGCGTGCCTCCCTTGAGCGTGAGTTCGGCGGAGCCGAGAGCTAGTCTCGGTTCCGTACCAGCACGTTCGCCCGCATCGCGGGGAAGAAACACGGGGGTTCGGAGTGACCGGAACGTCGCGGCCCGACGAGAGTCGGGCTCCGCAGAAGACAGCGGCGAGCGGATCCGGTGGCTTCCCTCCTCCGGCCGGAGACCCGGAGAAGGCCTCGGCCTTCACCGGGCCCGGCAGGCGCCTGACGGTCCTGTCCGGGCCGTCGGGCGTCGGCAAGTCCACGGTCGTCGCCGAGCTTCGGCGGGCACACCCCGAGGTGTGGCTGTCGGTCTCGGTGACCACCAGGAAGCCCCGCCCGGGGGAGACCCACGGGGTCGAGTACTTCTTCGCCGACAACGAGGAGTTCGACGGCCTCATCGCCTCCGGGGGGCTCCTGGAGTGGGCCGAGTTCGCCGGCAACCGCTACGGCACGCCGCGCACGCCGGTCCTGGACAAGCTCGCCGCCGGGGTGCCCACGCTGCTGGAGATCGACCTGCAGGGGGCGCGCCAGGTCCGCGCCACCATGCCGGAGGCGCTGCTGGTCTTCCTGGCCCCGCCGAGCTGGGAGGAGCTGGAGAAGCGCCTGCGCGGACGCGGCACCGAGCCGGAGGACGTCATCGCCCGGCGCCTGGCCGCGGGCCGGATCGAGATGGCCGCCGAGCAGGAGTTCGACCTCACCCTGGTGAACACGTCCGTCCAGGACGTATGCCATCGGCTGATAGCCTTGATGGCCGATGCTCCCGAGGCCTCGCGCCCCGGACGTTCACCTAGCTAGGGGAAAACACAACGTGGCAAGCAACGCCGCCTACGCAGAAGGCATCACCAACCCGTCGATCGACTCGCTGCTGGAGATCGTCGACAGCAAGTACAGCCTTGTGATCTTCGGATCCAAGCGCGCCCGCCAGATCAACGCCTACTACTCCCAGCTCGGCGAGGGCCTGCTGGAGTACGTCGGCCCGCTGGTGGAGACCCACGCGCAGGAGAAGCCGCTGTCCATCGCGCTGCGCGAGGTCGCCGAGGGCCTGCTCACCTCCGAGCCGATCGAGGGCTAGTCCCGCCGATGGGCTCCACCGACGGCGACACGCCCGGGAAGCCGAACGTCGTCCTCGGCGTGAGCGGGGGCATCGCCGCCTACAAGGCATGTGAGCTGCTGCGCCTGTTCACCGAGTCCGGGCACGACGTCAGGGTCGTGCCGACCGCCCAGGCGCTCCGCTTCGTGGGCGAGCCCACCTGGGCCGCCCTGTCCGGCAATCCGGTCAGCGCCGACGTGTGGGACGACGTGCACGAGGTGCCGCACGTCCGCATCGGCCAGGGCGCCGACCTGGTGGTGGTGGCCCCCGCCACCGCCGACGTGCTGGCCAAGGCCGCCCACGGGCTGGCCGGCGACCTGCTGACCAACACCCTGCTCACGGCCCGCTGCCCGGTGGTGTTCGCCCCGGCGATGCACACCGAGATGTGGGAGCACCCGGCGACCCAGGCCAACGTGGCCACCCTGCGCGAGCGCGGCTCCATCGTCCTGGACCCCGCCGTGGGCCGGCTGACCGGCGCGGACACCGGCCGGGGACGGCTGCCCGACCCGGTGGAGATCTTCGAGGTGTGCCGCCGCGTCCTGGCCGGACGCGCTCTCGACCTCGCCGGCCGCCACGTGGTCGTCTCCGCGGGGGGCACCCGCGAGGCCATCGACCCGGTCAGGTTCATCGGCAACCGCTCCTCGGGTCTGCAGGGATACGCCCTGGCCCGTACGGCCGCGGCCCGCGGCGCCCGGGTCACCCTTGTCGCCGCCAACGTCGCGCTGCCCGACCCCGCCGGGGTCGAGGTGGTCAGGGTCGAGTCGGCCCTGCAGTTGCGCGAGGCCGTGACGGAGGCGGTCCAGGACGCCGACGCCGTGGTCATGGCCGCCGCCGTCGCCGACTTCCGGCCCGCGGCCCGGAGCGACTCGAAGATCAAGAAGACCTCGGCCGAGCCCGACGCCATCCACCTGGTGAAGAACCCGGACATCCTGGCCGAACTGGGGGAGCGCCGCCGCGACGGCGCGAAGCCGTACCCCGAGGTGATCGTGGGGTTCGCCGCCGAGACCGACGACGTCCTGGCCAACGGCCGGGCCAAGCTCGCCCGCAAGGGCTGCGACCTGCTCGTCGTCAACCAGGTGGGCGAGAACCTCGCCTTCGGCACCCCGGACAACGCGGCCGTGGTGCTGGTCGCGGACGGGGACCCGGTGGAGATCCCGCGCGGGCCCAAGGAGATGCTGGCCGACGTGGTCTGGGACCTGGTCGCCGCCCGCTTCGACCGCCGGGCCTGACGGTCTCTTCCTCCCGGGCGCCCGCACGGCGGGCCCGCCCGGAGTGTCTCCCCGGACGCCGGTGGCCGGGTGACGTGACGGCCCGCCCGGAGGGTCCCCCTCTGAGCGCTGTCCGGTTCGAGCGCTGTCCGGTTCCGGTCATCCGCCCGGCGGGTTTCCCCCGGTCCGGAGGTTTCCGCAGCGGAGAGATCCCCGATACGCGCTCCTGATCCGCTTGCCGGAGATCCCCCGCCGACGGATACTGCGTGCGGAGTGACCTGGAACGTTGTACCAGGGGGTCTGATCATGCCGGTTCCGGGTGCCGTCTGGGCGCGTTGCCGCGCCATCCTCCCGCCAGGACAGGAGATCCGCTACATCCTGCCCGCGCTGTCGGTGGGCTCGCCGGGGATGGCGACCTTCCTGATCGTGGTCACCGACCAGGCGATCTCCGTGCTGTCGACCAAGTTCTTCGACCGCGACGTGCCCACGTCCATCTACGCCACGCACGCCCGGCGGACCCGCCTGGGCCCGGTGGAGTTCTCCACCGGCGCGGCGATCGACCTCGGCGGCATGGTGTTCGAGATCGACGACGAGTACGGCGCGGTGGTGCGCGCGGCCGACGCGGAGGTCTTCGCCCCGGAGACGCTGCCGGCCGATCCGCTTCCGGACCTGTGATCGCGTCTGCCGGGGCGCCTGCGCGGATGCCTCCGCGGACGCCTTCGGGGACGCCTTCGGGGACGCCTTCGAGGGTGCGGGAATTCGAGACGGTTTCGCAACGCCGCTCCTGGTGGGGCTAGACTTCGGCGGAACGCTGCCGTGTCCCCGCACCGCAGCCCCCAGTCGCCAGCAGCCGCTGCATGAGGAGCCCTGACTTGTCCCGTCGCCTTTTCACCTCCGAGTCGGTCACCGAGGGCCACCCGGACAAGATCGCCGACCAGATCAGTGATGCGATTCTCGACGCCATGCTCAAGGGCGACCCCAAGAGCCGGGTCGCGGTCGAGACGCTCATCACCACCGGTCAGGTCCACGTCGCCGGTGAGGTGACGACGGAGACCTACGTCGACATCCCCGGCATCATCCGGGAGAAGATCCTCGAGATCGGCTACGACGCCTCGCACAAGGGCTTCGACGGCGCGTCCTGCGGTGTCTCGGTGTCCATCGGCGCCCAGTCGCCCGACATCGCCCAGGGCGTCGACGACGCCTACGAGCACCGCGAGGAGGGCGACGACGACGAGCTCGACCGCCAGGGCGCCGGTGACCAGGGCCTGATGTTCGGCTACGCGACGAACGAGACCCCCGAGCTGATGCCGCTGCCGATCCAGCTCGCGCACCGCCTGGCCGAGCGCCTGTCGCAGGTCCGCAAGGACGGCACCGTCCCCTACCTGCGCCCCGACGGCAAGACCCAGGTCACCATCGAGTACGACGGCGACAAGCCGGTCCGCCTCGACACGGTGGTCGTCTCCACCCAGCACGCGGCCGAGATCGACCTCAAGGAGATGCTCGCGCCCGACATCAAGGAGCACGTGGTCGACCCGGTGCTCGCGGGCGTCGAGCTGGACACCGAGGGCTACCGCCTGCTGGTCAACCCGACCGGCCGCTTCGAGATCGGCGGCCCGATGGGCGACGCCGGCCTGACCGGCCGCAAGATCATCGTCGACACCTACGGCGGCATGGCCCGCCACGGCGGCGGCGCCTTCTCCGGCAAGGACCCGTCCAAGGTCGACCGCTCGGCCGCCTACGCGATGCGCTGGGTCGCCAAGAACATCGTGGCGGCCGGCCTGGCCGACCGCGCCGAGGTCCAGGTCGCCTACGCCATCGGCAAGGCCCACCCGGTCGGCGTGTTCGTCGAGACCTTCGGCACCGAGAAGATCTCGGTCCTGCAGATCCAGGAGGCCGTGCTCAAGGTCTTCGACCTGCGCCCCGCCGCGATCATCCGCGACCTCGACCTGCTGCGCCCGATCTACTCGGCGACCTCCGCCTACGGCCACTTCGGCCGCAAGGACTTCGCCTGGGAGGCCACCGACCGCGCCGACGCCCTGCGCGAGGCCGCCGGTCTCTGACCCGTCACGGGTTTTCCGTCCCCGCGGGCACCGCGCACGACCGTGACGCGGTGCCCGCGGGGCCTCAGGCGTGCGCGGCGCCCGCCAGGACGGCTCCGTACTGGATGGCCACCAGGTCGCGGATGGGGATCGTCTCCCCGGGAGTCTCCGCGTCGGCCTCGGCGCACCAGGCCGCGTAGACCTCGGCCAGCCTCCGGGTGCACCTGCGCACCGCCGCGGTGCCGTTGCCGATGGCCAGTTCGCCCTCCAGCGCGCGCAGCAGCATGCCGCCGAACCTGAGGCGGGCGCTGTGCGTGGTCTCCCGGCACGACTGGCGCTCGGCCACGGTCGCGGGCCGGTCGTTGCCCGGCTCCTCGGCGCGGTGCTCGGCCGCCGCGGCCATCTCGGCGACCAGGGGGACGAAGAACCTGCTGGCCCGGATGAACGGCGAGCGGGCCGTCAGGTCGCCCGCCACCGCGCTCATCGTCCCGTCGAGCACGGCGAAGGTCTCGCGCAGGTGCGCGGCCTGGGCGCGGATCAGCTCGTCGTAGGCGACGCCCGCCGGCGAGCGGTCGCCGGCCGCGGGGTCGCGCCAGTAGGGCAGCTCGGCGGTCAGGGAGAGCGTGCCGTACCGGGCGGCGTAGGAGTCGCTGGCCCCGCCGCCGATCTGCTCGGCCGCGTCCTGCCCCAGCGCCTCGACGTAGTCGTAGAAATCCTCCATGCGCGGGGTCAGATAGACGGCCTCGTCTAGCTCCCGCACCGAGGGGTGCTCGGGCTCGCCCGCGTGCAGCGGCACGCCGTACCGGCCGGGCAGGGCCCGCAGCACGGCGTGCAGCGCGGGCACCGGGCGGCTGAGATAGAAGAACGCCCCGCCCATCTCGCTGTTGTGCAGGGTGGTCATGAACGACGGGCGGGTCTCGTCGATCAGCCGCATCAGCGCCAGCGTCTCGGGCATCACCCGGTCGAAGTAGGCGCGCTTGTAGGCGAAGGGGAAGGTCCACTCGACCTGCTCGTCGCCCGCGGGCCGGTAGAAGTGCCGGCCGTAGTGGGTCTTGGTGAACGGCCCGGCGAACCACCCCTCGTTGAGCCGCGTCCCGTCCGGGTCCAGGCATCCCACGATGTGCCAGGTGTGCCCGGTGGAGCGCAGCAGCGCGGGGTCCTGGCACAGCCGGGTGGCCAGATGGACGACGGTGAGGCCGCCGATCGGCTCGTTGGGATGCGGCATGGCGCCGACCAGCGCGTGACGCGGCCCGTCGCCCGCCGTCAGGCAGAGGATGGGCTCGCCCAGCCGGGAGGTGCCCACGCGGCGCAGCGAGGCGATGCGGGGGTGGCCGGCGGCCAGCCGGGTGAGGGCGGCCGAGATCTCGTCCACCGTGGCGAACCGGTCGTAGCCGGGGACGGAGTCGAGCTCCTCCCGGAGTGCGGGATCGATCACCCTCCCAGTGTGCCGACCGCCCCTCGCTGATCCGCTGCCTGCCCCCGGATCTAGGGTCGGGGCCATGGCTTCCTTGCTGCTGCGCAACGCGCGGATGGGTCCCGGCGGGCCGGTCCGCCACGTCCTGATCGACGGCGGGCGGATCGCGGGGGTGAGCCCCGAGCCGCCGGACTGCGACGAGTCGGTGGACGTCGAGGGGGGCACCGTGCTGCCCGGCCTGTGGGACGCGCACGTGCACTCCCGGCAGTGGGCCCAGGCCCGGCGCAGGATCGACCTGAGCTCCGCCCGCTCGGCGCGGCAGGCGGCCGAACTGGTGGCCTCGCGCGCCGACCCGTCCGGGATCACGACCGGGTACGGCTTCCGCGACGCCCTGTGGCCCGACACGCCGGACAAGGAGCTGCTGGAGGCGGTGGCGCCCGGCAGGGCGATGGTCCTGATCAGCAATGATCTGCACACCGCTTGGTTCAGCCCCGCCGCGCTGGCCGTGGTCGGCCGCGGCGGGCATCCCACCGGGGTGCTGCGGGAGCAGGACTGCTACAGCGCGATGGCGGAGCTGCCCCCGCCGCCGCGGGAGGAGCTGGACCGCTGGGTGGCCGAGGCCGCCACGGCCGCGGCGGCCAGGGGCGTGGTGGGCCTGCTGGACTTCGAGTTCGCCGACAACGTCACCGAGTGGGCCCGGCTGGCGGGGGAGCGGCGGATCGACGTGCGGGTGCGCTGCTCGATCCCGAAGGACCGGCTGGAGGAGGCGATCGGCCGCGGGCTGCGCACGGGCGACCCGGTCGGCGGGTCCGGGGGCCCGCTGGAGGTCGGGCCGGTGAAGATCTTCGCCGACGGATCCCTGAACACCAGGACCGCCTACTGCGAGGACCCCTACCCCGGCATCGGGACCCGGGGACTGCTGGAGATCCCGCCGGAGGAGCTGCGCTCCACGATGGCCCTGGCCTGGCGGCACGGGATCGTCCCCGCCGTGCACGCCATCGGGGACCTGGCGGTGGGCATCGCGCTGGACGCCTTCGAGCGGGTCGGCTGCCCCGGCAGGATCGAGCACGCCCAGCTCGTCCGCCCGGAGGACTTCCCGCGCTTCGCCCGGCCCGGGCTGGTGGCGGGCGTGCAGCCGGCGCACGCGCCCGACGACCGGGAGGTGGCCGACCGGCACTGGCACGGCAGGACCGGCCGGGCCTTCGCCTACGCGGGCCTGCTGGCGGCCGGCGCCACCCTGGAGCTGGGCTCCGACGCCCCCGTGGCGCCCCTCGACCCGTGGGACGGGATCGCCGCCGCCGTCGAGCGGACCGACGACGACCGGCCGCCGTGGCATCCCGAGCAGGCGATCCCGCTGACCGAGGCCCTGGCGGCGGCGGCCGGGGGCAGGCGCGGGGTGCGGCCGGGCGACCCGGCGGACCTGGTGATCACCGAGGACGACCCGGCCCGCCTGGAGGGCGAGGCGCTGCGCCGCGTGCCGATCTTCGGCACCCTGCTCGCCGGCCGGTGGACCCACCGGAGGCCGTGACGACGGGCGGGGCGCCGGACCCCTGAGGGGTACGGCGGGCGTGCGGGGAGGTGTGGCGTGCGGGAGGTGCGGCGGGCTCCTGGAAGGTGTGGCGGGGGTTTTCGGGGGGTCCGGGCTTTTTGCGGATGGGGGCGGCCCCAGGCCGCCGCCCGGTCGGGCGAGACCTGCTCCCGGCATCTGGTAGGACAAGTGGGTGACCCATACGAACCCCTCGGCGGATGACGGCGCCCTGCTGCCGCTGGACGCCGTCCGCGAGAGGTCCGTGCCCCCCGCGAGGACCGCGCCCGCCAAGGGCGTGCCGGAGCCGGCCGCCACGCTGCCCGTCGCCCGGGTCGTGGTGGACACCCCGCTGCCCCACCTGGACCGGCTGTTCGACTATCTCGTCCCGGCCCCCATGGACGCCGACGCCGTGCCGGGCTGCCGGGTCCGCGTCCGGTTCGCGGGCAAGCTCACCGACGGGTTCCTGCTGGAGCGGGCCGAGACCACCGAGCACGAGGGCAGGCTGACGCGCCTGGAGAGGGTCGTCTCGCCCGAGCCGGTGCTCGCCCCCGAGATCGCCCTGCTGGCCCGCGCCGTCGCCGACCGCTACGCGGGGACCCTCGCCGACGTCCTGCGCCTGGCCGTACCGCCGCGCCACGCCAGGGTCGAGGCCGAGGACGCGGCCGGTTCCGGCGCGAACGGCACCGGGCCGGAGGCGGCCGCCGGCGACCCGGTGGGGGAGGCGGCCGGGGACCCGGGGCCGTGGGCCGGATACGGCGACGGTGAGGCCTTCCTGGCGGCCCTGGCGCAGGGGCGCTCGCCGCGGGCGGTGTGGACCGCTCTGCCGGGGATCGGCGAGGCCGGGCCCGAATGGCCCCGGGCGGTGGCGGTGGCCGTCAGGGAGACGCTGCGCGGCGGCAGGGGCGCCGTGGTGGTGGTCCCCGACGGCAAGGACGTGGTGCAGGCCGACGCGGCGCTGGCCGCGGTCCTGGGGCCGGGCAGGCACGTGTCGCTGACGGCGGACCTGGGGCCCGCCGAGCGCTACAGACGGTGGCTGAAGGTCTCCAGGGGAGAGGTCCGGGTGGCCGTCGGCACCCGGGGGGCGGCCTTCGCGCCGGTCAGGGACCTCGGCCTGGCGGTCGTCTGGGACGACGGCGACGACCTGCACGCCGAGCGGCTGGCGCCGTACCCGCACACCCGCGAGATCCTCGCGCTCCGGGCCCACCAGGGCCGCGCCGGCCTGCTCGTCGGCGGGTACACCCGCACGGCCGAGGCCACCCGGCTGGTGGCCACCGGCTGGGCCGCCCCGATCACCGCGGCCCGCGAGACGGTCAGGGCCAGGGCGCCCAGGGTCCGCCCGGCCGGGGACGACGCCGAGCTGGCCAGGGACGAGGCGGCCAGGGCCGCCCGGCTGCCCAGCCTCGCCTGGCGGACGCTGAAGACGGGGCTGGAGAGCGGTCCGGTGCTGGTGCAGGTGCCCCGGCGGGGATACCTGCCAGCCCTGGCCTGCCAGGGCTGCCGGGCGGCGGCCCGCTGCGGCCACTGCGCGGGGCCGCTCGCGCTGCGCAACGGTCACGCCGCGCCGTACTGCCGCTGGTGCGGGCGGATCGCCGGAGCCTGGCGCTGCCCGGCCTGCGGCGCCCAGCGGGTCCGCGCCCGGGTGGTCGGCGCCCGGCGCACGGCCGAGGAGCTGGGCCGCGCCTTCCCCTCGGTCCCGGTCAAGACCTCCGGCAAGGACGGCGTCCTGGCCACGGTCGGCCCGGGGCGGGCCCTGGTGGTGGCCACCCCGGGGGCCGAGCCGGTGCCCGAGGGCGGTTACGCGGCCGCGGTGCTGCTGGACGGGTGGGCGCTGCTGAGCCGGCCGGACCTGCGGGTCGCCGAGGAGACGCTGCGCCGGTGGATGAACGCCGCGGCCCTGGTGCGCGCCGGGGGCGAGCTCGTCGTGCTCGCCGACTCCTCCCTGCTCCCGGTGCAGGCGCTGCTGCGCTGGGATCCGGTCACCCATGCCGAACGGGAACTGGCCGACAGGACAGAACTCGGTTTCCCCCCGGCGGTGCGGATGGCCACTCTGACCGGGCCTCCGGCGGCGGTCAGAGAGATGTTGAAGGAGACGGCGCTGCCGGAGGGCGCTCAGGTCCTCGGGCCCGTCCCCGTCGAGCCTTCCAGGGGCGATCAGGTGCGGGAACGCGCCATGGTGCGCGTGTCGTGGGGGGCGGGACCGGCGCTCGCCGCCGCGCTGAAAGGGGCCGCCGGGGTGCGTTCGGCACGCAAGGCGGCCGAGGTGGTCAGGGTGTGCATTGACCCCCTGGACGCCATTTGAGTTGTTTCCCCGATTCGCGGTGCTGACAGTAAGCCGTTAATTTCTCCCTGTGTCGATCGAATGGGTGAATCGGGCCGTTGACGATCTGCGTGCGTGGGGACGTGCCAACGACCTGCACGTTGACGCCGACGAAATCCGCCTGCTCTGTGACTACGCGAGCGACTACCTGGATGTGAACGAACTGGGGGATTTCACTCCGGTCACTTTTGAGGATCTGCTGCTCGACATCTATCCGCGCAAGGTCATCGCCCCTCCGGAAAGCGCCGCCGAGACGATCGCCGCCGCCCGCACCCTCGTCGACTTCCTGCTGTCGACCGAGGAGATCGGCGGGAAGATGGCCGCCCGCATGCGCGCCACCCTCGACCGGGTCGAGCCGGAGATGCCTGCGGCCCTGGCCGACACCTCCCGCTTCGGCATGGCCAAGAGCCTGTTCAGCGCGATGGGCGCCGACTCGCTGGAACAGGACACCCAGGTCCCGGCGATGATGGTCGAGAGCGACGCCCCGGGCTGCGACTGCCCCGGCTGCACCCCGCTGCCCCCGGTACGGCTGGCGCCCCCCGAGGTGCTCACCGAGGCCGCCCTGCGGGTGCCGCTGCTGACCGACGCCCGCCGCCTGGCCCAGTGGATGCTGGCCGGCGGGCGCACCCCGACCGCCAAAGGGCGACTGCGCGTGCGCGACGCCGCCGAGGCGACCGCCCAGCTCGACGTGCCCGACCCCGACTTCCTGTGGGACGTGGCGCTGCGGGCCGGGCTGGTTGAGCGGCAGGGCACGGCCATCTTCGACGGCGACGGGGCCGGTCCGCTGGACGTGTGGGCCGCCACGGTGGCCTTCCTCGTCGAGGGGGACACCGGCGGCGTCATCTCGGGCTGGGAGATCTTCGACGGCGAGCTGTACGGCCTGTGCGACATGCTCTACCGGCTGCAGGTGCCGATGGCGATGTCCCTCGTCGAGGAGTACCTCGACGAGATCGGCCTCCTCGAAGAGGAGGAGGACCTCGACCTCGAGGAGGCCGTGCGGCGGCTGACCTACTGCGGGCTGACCGAGCGGGTCCACGACGCGCTGTCGCTGACCCCGCTGGCCGTGTGGGGGCTGCGCGAGCTCTACGTCGGCATGGGCATGGAGGCCCCGGAGGCCGCCGACCTGACCGGCGCCGACGCGCCGGCCCTGATCGAGGGGCTGCTGTCCGGGATGCCGCCGGAGGCGGCCGAGGCGGACATCGAGGGCTGGCTGGACCGCAGGACGCCCGGCGAGGCCGCCGCCGAGCTGCTGACGGCGGTCGCCGGGGCGCCCTCGGTCGCCAGGGGCATCGCGGTGACGATCGTCGACCGGCTCGGCCCCGAGGCCGAGCCGGCCGTCCGCGCCGCGCTGGAGGAGCCCGAGCTGCGCCCGCACGCCATCCACTGGCTGTCCTCGCGGGGCCTGGCCGCCCCGAGCCTCACCGAGGAGGAGGTGCTCTGGATGAGCGTGGACATGCTCGCCCTGGCGCTGCCGGCCGCCGAGGACGATCCCGAGACGTTCGCGGAGAACATGGCGGCCTCCGGCCCTCCGGCGCACGTGATCGAGGAGATGTGGCGGGTGGACCATCCCGACGTCGTGGACGTACTGGAACTGCTCGGTCGCTCTCTGCAGGATCAAAACGTGGCAAAGGCCGCACGCAAGGCGGCTTTCAAGGCACGTTCGCGCGCCATCGGCTGAGCCGTACATCCGCGGGGCTCCTGTGGAGTAAGTTTCACGGGTGGCAAAGAGCGGGAACACCGGCAACGTCTTCGACATCGGCGAGCTGAGGAGGCTGGTCGACGAGCTGGGGGCCGTGCCGCCCGAGGGGCGCGCGGCCGTGCTCGACGGGATCGCCGCCGACGGAGACGACTGCGACTGCCCCGGATGCGGCACCGAGGCGCTGAGCTTCCCGCCGGTCGAGCTCGCCCCCGACGACGAGCTGGCCCGCGCCGTGCCGCAGGTCCCGCTGGTGGCCGACGCCCGGCGGCTGGCCGCCTGGACCGGCACCCGCGAGGTCACCCCCGAGTGCCTGCTGCCCGACCCCTTCCTGGCCGCCGCGGAGCTGGGACTCGCCGGCCCGGACCGGGTCCACCTGCTGTGGGTGGTCGCGGTCAACACCGGCATGCTGCGCATCTCCCGGGGCACGGCCACGCCCGGCCCCCTGAACCTGTCCGGCGGCCTGCCGCCCGCCGCGCTGCTGGAGTTCTGGGACGGGGTCGTCATGGACGTCCTGGACCGCGCCGAGGAGAGCCTGACCGGTTCGGCGGTGATCGACGAGCACCTCGCCGAGATGCTCGCGACGATGTACGCCGTGAACGACGGGCTGTCGCACGCCACCCTGGTCAAGGGCATCCTCCAGTCGCACGAGGTGGCCTGCGAGGCCCGGCCTGCGGAGATGCGGGCGCTGGCCGCCTCCCTGCCCGGCGAGCTGGAGTCCGCGCTGGCGCTGCTGGGCTACTGCGGGCTGGTCGAGCCGACGACGGCGGGCCGGCTCCGGCTGACCCCGCTGGGCCTGTGGGCCGTCCGCCGCGACCTGATGCGCGAGGGGCACGACGCGCCCACCGGCGCCGAGGTCGCGGTCTTCGCCGATCTCGGCGCGGCCGAGCTCGTCGAGGCGATCGCGAAGAAGGCCGCGGCCTCCAGCGCCGTCGCCGTGTGGCTGGAGGCCCGCACGCCCGAGGCCGCCGCCCGTGAGCTGATCAAGGTGGCCTGCTCCGGCGCCGCGGGCCATCGCGGTGTCGTGGGCTCGATCCTGGAGGAGCTCGGGCCCGAGGCCGAGGCCCCCCTCCGCGAGGCGCTCGCCGAGCCCGCCATGTGGCGCTACGCCGCCTCCTGGCTGCACGTGCGCGACCTGACCGCCCCGGCGCTCACGCCGGCCGACAACATCTGGCTCACGGTCGACGCGCTCGCCTCCCGGATCCATCTGGGCCGGATCGCCGAGGGGATGGGCGAGTTCGACGCGCTCGAACCGGGCGAGGACCTGGTCCGCATGGTCGAGGAGATGGCCCTGGCCGACCATCCCGACCGGATCGCGGTGCTCGACATGCTGGGCGCGCACCACTCCGACGCCGCCGTGGCCAAGGCCGCCCGCAAGGCCGTGATGAAGGCCCGATCCCGTCAGGCCCGTAAACTGGGGTGATTCTCTGGAAGGAGCCCCGTTGGCCATTCAGTCGATCCGCCTTTTCGGCGACCCGGTGCTGCGCACTCCCGCGGAGCCGGTGAAAGACTTCGACAAGGAGCTGCACAAGCTCGTCAAAGACCTCACCGACACGATGATGGACGCGCCCGGAGCGGGCCTGGCGGCGCCGCAGATCGGGGTCGGCCTGCGGGTCTTCACCTACTACGTCGACGACCAGCTCGGGCACCTGATCAACCCGAGCCTCGACCTGTCCGACGAGAAGGACGAGGAGGGCGAGGAGGGCTGCCTGTCCTTCCCCGGCCTGACCTACCCGACGCCCCGGGCGATCCGCGCGGTGGCCAAGGGCTTCAACATGCACGGCGAGCCCGTCACGATCGAGGGCACCGACCTGATGGCCCGTTGCTTCCAGCACGAGACCGACCACCTGGACGGCATCCTGTTCATCGACCGGATGGACGCCCAGCAGCGCAAGCTCGCCATGAAGGAGATCCGCCAGGCCGAGTGGAGCGGGCTGGCGGCTCCCACCGTCAAGTTCTCCCCGCACGCCACCCACGGGAAGGCTCTGTAGGAACCTTGCGCCTGGTCTTCGCCGGAACCCCGGACACCGCCCTGCCCGCGCTGCGCGCCCTGCTCGACTCGCCGCGCCACGAGGTCGTGGCCGTCGTGACCCGCCCGGACGCCCCCTCGGGCCGGGGCCGCAGGGTCCACCCCAGCCCCGTGGCCGAACTGGCCGAGGAGGCGGGGCTGGAGGTCCTGCGTCCGCCGAAGGCGGGCGACCCCGCGTTCCTGGAGCGGCTGCGGGAGATCGACCCGGACGCCTGCCCCGTGGTGGCCTACGGCGCGCTGCTGCCCCAGTCGGCGCTCGACATCCCGCGCCACGGCTGGATCAACCTCCATTTCTCGCTGCTGCCCGCGTGGCGGGGCGCCGCCCCCGTGCAGCACGCCGTCCTGCACGGCGACGAGATCACCGGCGCGAGCACCTTCCAGATCGTCAAGGAGCTCGACGCGGGCCCGGTCTACGGCATGGTCACCGAGGAGATCCGCGCCACCGACACCAGCGGCGAGCTGCTGGCCCGGCTGGCCGAGTCGGGCGCCGGGCTGCTGGCGGCCACCATCGACGGGATCGAGGACGGCACCCTGGAGGCCCGCCCGCAGCCCGCGGAGGGAGTGAGCCTCGCCCCGAAGATCAACGTCGAGGACGCCCGGGTCGACTGGTCCGCCCCCGCGATGCGGGTGGACCGCCTGGTCCGCGCCTGCACGCCCGCCCCGGGCCCGTGGACCGAGTTCCGCGGTCAGCGCGTCAAGCTCGGCCCGGTACGGCCCGCCCCCGGCGCCTCCGCCCTCGCCCCCGGCGAGCTGGCGGTGTCCAAGAACTCCGTCCTGGTCGGCACGGCCACCCACCCGGTCGAGCTGGGCGAGGTGCAGCCGCAGGGCAAGCGCCTGATGACCGCGGGGGAGTGGGCCCGCGGAGTGCGGCCCACCGACGAGGATCGGCTGGTCTGACGCATCATGAGTGATCGGGGGAACGGCGCGGGCCGCCCGCAGGGCGGTTCCGGCGGCCGCGGTCAGGGACCGGGCGGATCGGGTGGCCGCGGTCAGGGCTCCGGCGGCCGCGGATCCGGCGGTTCCGGTGGGCGTGGCCAGGGCTCCGGTGGGCGTGGTCAGGGCGGCGGTGGCCGTGGCTCCGAGGGCCGGGGATCCGGGGGACGTGGCCGGGGTCCGGGCGCTTCCCGGGGGCGCGGTGGCGCCGGGGGAGGACGTCCGTCCAGGCCGGTCCACGACGAGGCCCGCAACACCGCCTACGACCTGCTGCGCGCCGTGGATGAGCGGGACGCCTACGCCAACCTGCTGATGCCCGTACTGCTGCGCGAGCGCGGTCTGTCCGGCCGGGACGCGGGGCTGGCCACCGAGCTCGCCTACGGCACCCTGCGAGGACTGGGCACCTACGACGAGATCGTCGCCGCCTGCAGCGACCGGGCTCCGGAGGACCTCGACCCGCCGCTGCTGGACGCCATCCGCCTGGGCGTGCACCAGCTGCTCAAGACCCGCGTGCCCCCGCACGCCGCCGTGGGCACGACCGTCGACCTGGTCAGGCTGAGGGTCGGCGTCGGCCCGTCGAAGTACGCCAACGCGGTGCTGCGCAAGGTCGCCACCCGCTCCCTGGAACAGTGGATCCCGATCGTGGCCCCCGACCCGGCCGACGACCCGATCGGCCACCTGGCGGTCGCGCACAGCCATCCCCGGTGGATCGTCACCGCGCTGCGCGACGCCGTCGGCGGCGACTTCGACGAGACGGCCGACCTGCTGGCCGCCGACAACGAGCGCCCCCGGGTCACCCTGGTGGCCCGGCCCGGCCGCGCCACGGTGGGGGAGCTCCTGGCCTCCGGCGCCGAGCCCGCGGAGTTCTCCCCCTACGCGGCCTATCTCCTGGAGGGCGACCCCGGGACCGTCCCGGCGGTGGCCGAGGCCCGCGCCGCCGTACAGGATGAGGCCAGCCAGCTCGTCGCCCTCGCCCTGACCCGCGTCCCGGTGACCGGCGGCGACACCCGCTGGCTCGACATGTGCGCCGGTCCGGGAGGCAAGGCGGGCCTGCTGGACGCCCTGGCCACCCACGGGGACACCGCCGTCCCGTCCGGCCCGTCCGGTCCCGCTGCGCCGTTCCACCCGGGAGCGTCTCCCGCCGGTGATGCCCCGGGCCCCTCCTCCGAGGGCTCATCCCCGGTGCGCTTCCCCGGCGGGGCCCGTCTCCTGGCCGCCGAACTGCAGTACCACCGCGCCCGCCTGGTACGCCAGGCCACCCGGGAGGCCGGGGTGGCCGTCGCCGACGGCACGATGCCCGCCTGGCGGCCCGGGGCCTTCGACCGGGTCATGGTGGACGCCCCCTGCACGGGTCTGGGCGCTCTGCGCCGCCGCCCGGAGTCCCGCTGGCGCCGCGACCCCCGCAGCCTCCCCGAACTGGGCCGGCTCCAGCGCGCCCTGCTCGCCTCCGCCCTCGACGCGGCCCGCCCCGGCGGAGTGGTCGCCTACGTGACCTGCTCACCCCACCTGGCCGAGACCGCGACCGTGGTCGGCGACGTCCTGCGCGACCGCGACGACGTCGAGACCCTCGACGCCCGCGCCTACCTCCCCGAGGTCAAGGACCTGGGCGACGGCCCGTACGCGCAGTTCTGGCCCCACCGCCACGGCACCGACGCCATGTTCCTCGCCCTCCTCCGCCGCCGGGGCTGACGCCGGGTACGGCGCGGGTTCAAGCCAAGGCACCGGCGCCGGTACGGCCGCTGCCCTCGGGCCCTGCCGTGCCGCGACAACGCCCGCCTGCGCGCTCGCACCGGGCCTGGCTCACACGGCGCCGGTACGGCTTCTGCGCTCCGGCTCCGCGGCGTTGCACCCCTACCTGCCGGCGCTGCTCGTACCGGGCCTGGCTCACACGGCGCCGGTACGGCGAGGGGCCGGACGGCGGTGCTCGGCGCCGTTCTGTACGGCGCGCGGGCCGGGGCGGGACCGGGTCTGAGAGGGGCGGGTGTCGGGTAGCGGGGTGGGTGTGGGGGCATGGTCCTGCTGTGCGGGTGGTTGTTCCGGCGGGCCGTCTCAGCGGGGCTCCGGTGCATTCAGACCTTCGGCCTGCCCGGGCGTACGGGGTGCGGTCCTTTTCCTACGCCGGTTTCCACAACCACCCGCTCCGCACTCCTCGAACACCGCCGTAGGCGGTGCAGGCCGTATGGTGCGGGCCGTATGGTGCGGGCCGTATGGTGCGGGCCTTTCCCGGAGGACCAGTCTTCTGGGGTGGCTGAAACGCGGGCGCGGGGCCGTTCAGGGGCGCTCGCCGTAGCTGAAGCCGCCGTGCGGGAAGGAGCGCAAGGCCGGTCGACGGAGGCGTGCGCGAGGTGAACCCGGTGCGCGGATGCCGGCGGCGTTGCGCCGCCCGGCCTGCCGGACCATGACCTGCGAGCGGTCGATGCCGTACACCCGTCCCCGGGTGGCTCGGCCGGCGAGTTCGGCGACGGCGAGGCCGGGGCCGGGGCCGATCTCGAGCACCCGGTCGGTGGGCTGCACGTCCAGCAGCGACACCACCCACCTGTTGCGCTGCCGGTTGGAACGGCGATGAGCCATGACCCAACCGGCCGCCCGCCCGGCGACGCCCCGGGGATGGCCGAACTGGGGTACCACCGTTCTGATCACCCGTTGCTTGAGAGCCGTACCCGTTGTCGTCACGGTCGCCAGTCAACGACTTCATGTGCGCCTGAAGTCAAGACGAGAACCGATCGCCGGTGTCCAGCCCTCGGCTCTCCTGGAGCGCCGTCTCGGCGTTCTCCGGCAGGGAATGCAGCCGACGCAGGACAGGGGGTCATGGTTGCCTTCCGTGGGCGCGAACGATTCTGCCCTTCCTTCGGAGTGAGTGCTCACTCATAATTGACGGAGTGAGCACTCACTCCGTAGGGTTGGCGTATGACATCACCCTCCCCCCGCCGGCGCGCGCCGGCCATGAGCACCGAGCAGCGCCGAGCGATGATCGTGGCCGCGGCGCTGCCGCTGGTCGCCGAACACGGCGCCGCCGTCACCACCGGCCGGATCGCCCGGGCCGCGGGCATCGGTGAAGGCACCGTCTTCCGCGTCTTCGCCGACAAGGACGAGCTCCTGGACGCCTGCACCGCCGAGGCGACGAACCCCGAGCACGTACTGCGCGAGCTGGCCTCGATCCCCCTGGAAGATCCGCTCGCCGCCCGGCTGGTCCAGGCGGCCGAAGCCATGCGCGCCCACCTGGAGCGCATGGGCGCCGTCACCGGCGCCCTGTACGCCTCCGGTCACCGCCGCGGGCGCGCCTCTGGCGACCGGCCGGCTCCGGGCAGCCGGGAGGCCTCGATGAAGGCGACCCGCGAGGCCGTCGCCGAGCTGATCGAACCCGACCGCGCGGCCCTGCGCCTGGAACCGGAAAAGATCGCCTCGATCTTCCTGGGAATGCTCTTCACCCGTCCCGGCCCGGCCTCCCACGAGGCGGAACCGTCCCCGGAGGAACTCGTCGACGTCCTCCTGTACGGCGCCCTGGCCGGCCCCGGGAGCGCGGCATGACCATCACGCTGAACCACACCATCGTCCCGGCCCTCGACAACCGCCGGGCGGCCCGCTTCTTCGCCTCCGTCATGGGCCTGGAGGAACTGCCGCCCGCCGGCCGGGACGGCCACTTCGCCCCGGTGCGGATCAACGACACGCCGACCCTGGACTTCATGACCGTGGACGATCCCGTCGGCATGCACCTGGCCTTCGATGTGGATCCGGCCACCTTCGATCGGATCCTGACCCGGCTGCGGCAGGCCGGCGTGCCGTACGGCAGCCGCCCCACCGAGCCCGGCAACGGCCGCGTCGACCACCCGCTGTGCCCCCGCGGGCTGTTCTTCGTCGACGCCGCCCGCAACCTGTACGAGGTGATGTCCCCGGCCTGACCGGTCGTCCGCCGGGGACCTCGGAGCCGTCAGCCGGGACCGGCGGAACCGGAGGGGTCCGAGGGGGAGGCGGGTGCGGCCTGCCGGCCGCGCCGCTGCAGATCGGCGGCGAACTCCTCGGCCCACCGCAGCTGGGTGCGCAGACTCTCGCAGCGCTCGCGGGCGGCGCGCTCGAAGCCCTCCAGCCGGTCCAGGAGCGCCCGGCGCTCGGCCTCGGACAGCGGCCCGGCGGGCGTGCGGCCCTCCAGCCGGTCGGTGACGGCCAGCAGCTCGCCCATCTGCTCCAGGGTGAACCCGAGCGGCTTCATCCGGCGGATCACCATCAGCCGTGCCACGTCGGCGTCGGTGTAGAGGCGGAAACCGCCCCGGCTGCGGGCCGAGGCCGGTACCAGGCCGACCTCCTCGTAGTGCCGGATGGTGCGCAGCGACAGCCCGGTGCGCTCGGCCACCTGGCCGATGTGCATGTGGCCTTCGCCGCCGCGTGCGGCAGGCGGGGTGGAGGACGGGGCTGCGGTATCACCCATGGTGTCCACGATCGGGGTGGCCTCACTGCTGAAGGGACGGCTGGAGGGTGGCCCCACCGGGCCCCTCCTCAATCTCTACTCTAACGTTAGGGTAGAGTTGCCGGCGACGGGGAGATTCCTGTCGGCCTGTCCGCTCGCCGCGGGCATCGCGCCGCGATCTGCCCGAGCACGGCGCACCGGCGCGTCGTGTGACGCTCCCGACGCAAAGGACACCGGCCCACGCATGCCCGCCTCGCCCGCCGCCTGCTGCCCGCCGTGACACCTGCGCTCCGCTAGCCGCTCCTCGACCCTTCCGGCGGCTCGTCCGGCGCCTGCCCTCCGAGCTCGCCGACCTCGCCGCCCGCCCGCCCGCCTGAGGCGGGCGCCGCTCTGTCGTGTTCTCCCTGTCGCCGCCCTTGCGGGGCCTGCCTGCGGCCGTACGCCGCACGGCGGCTCCCTCCTGACT
>NZ_BOOJ01000077.1 GCF_016863175.1 Paraplanobispora siamensis | reverse complement strand
TACTGCTCGTTGCTGACGAACTGCAGGCCCGGCCCGACCAGCTCGGCCCGGATGACCAGCGCCATGACGCCGCCGATCAGGAAGAACATGAACGAGGTCATCAAATAGAGGTGGCCGATGACCTTGTGGTCGGTGCTCGACAGCCAGTTCGCGATCACGGCGCCCTTGCGGTGCGCCTTGACCGGTGCCAGCGGTGACGTCAGCGGTTCCTCAGCCGACGGCTTGTAGGTCGTCATCACGATCACCTCCAGCCCGCCCTGCCGCGGTGGTCCGCGGGGTTTTCGCCGTCTTTTCACGCGAAGCGGGGTCGTGGGGGGCGTGTGGACACCTGTCGGCGATCCCGGCCCGGCCGCGCACGTCGATGGATGGATTCACTCCGGCTCCTCGGCGGAGAAGGAAGGTGCGTCACATCTCGTGCCGCGCGGGCTTGTTACCCCAGGTCAGGGCTCCGAACCGGTGATGGTGAACGCTTGGGGGAAAACCGGCGAGACGCCGAGACAACCGGCCCGCGCGGACCCGCCCGGGAGGTTTGGAGAGCTCGGGAGCACGGAGCGCTCGGCCGAGACCTTCTGGACGGGTAAGGCGGCCCGGAGCTGAGGGCGGGTACGGCGGATGCGTCCGTGGCGGGCCGGGTGTTGCCCGCCCGTGGGGCGCGTCCGTGGCAGCTTGGGTGTTGCCCACCCAAGCTGCGCCGCACGATAGCCGGGTACGGCGGGCCGTGCTGAGTGGTGGGCTCGTTTGTGGGTGGGTGGGTCGGTGGTGGGTGGCGGGCCTGCCTGTGGGCCGGGTGTTGCCCGCCCGTGGGGCGCGTCCGTGGCAGCTTGGGTGTTGCCCACCCAAGCTGCGCCGCACGATAGGCGCATCCTCCTGTAGGGCGTGTTGCCGGGTAGTGAGGCCGGCCCCACGGCGTCACGGGCGCATCGCCCGGCCCTTTGGTGATGTTGATCGTGGCGATCTGGAGCAACCGTGTCGGGCGGTCCCGATTCGGCCATCGATCATGACCTACCGTGCGGGCATGAGGGCGGTGAGGTTGCTGCTCCCTCATCGATCCGCGGCCTGATCCCCGGCGATGCCCTACGTCGCGGGCGCCCTGGTGTCGTGGGCGGATTCGGGTGCCGTACGGCGCAGCTCGGGTGGGCGGCACCCGGCCCGCCACGGACCCGTCCCCAGACGGATTCGCCACCCGGCAACAGATCCCACCGGCGGGCTCGGCCGCCGTACCGGCGCAGCCCGGGTGGGCGACACGGGGCCTACCGGGGACGTGTCTCACGGGTGGGCGGCACCCGGCCCGCCACGGACCCACCTCATGAACAGGCGCACCGCCGTACCCCGCCCGCCCGCACCCTGCGGGCCCGCCCCCTATGGCACCTGGTTCAGGCCGATCACGATGAAACGCTCGGCGATCACCGCGACCGACACGATGAACGCCGGGGCGGCGATCCACATCAGGACGCGTCCCGCCTTGGCGGGGCGGTCGGCGTCGCGCAGGCGGACGAGCTGGTAGGCGAAGAGCGCGGCCCAGGCGAGCACCAGGGCGGCCAGGCCGATCGGGGTGGCCGGGGAGCTCCGGTCGCCCGGGCCCCGCAGGTTGACCGGCTCGGGGATCTGGGCGGCCGGTGGCTGGGCCCTGAGCGTGTAGACGGCGGCGTCCTGGTTGGAGTAGACCCGCTTGAGCGCCTTGGAGGAGTCGAGGGCCACCCGGAAGCGCTTGTCCCAGTCGGCCGGGAAGCCGTGGTTGAGCTGGAGGTAGGCGGCCTGCCCCCGGCTGACCACGAGGTAGGTGTTGCCCGGCGAGAGGGTGAGCTTGTCGATCACCGAAGAGACCACGACGGGGTTCTTGTCCACGAGCACCTGCTCGTAGCGGATCTTGTCGAAGTCCTGCTCGCCCCACGGGATGGTCGGCGTGACCTCCTCGCCGATCAGCGGCACCAGGTACAGCACGCGGGCGCTGGGCTCGTCGTGCTCGTAGACGTAGTGCATGGCCGCGACCTCGCCGGTGGAGACGCGCTCGAACTGCTCGTTGCCGTAACGGGCGACCAGGAAGGCCATCGAGAGCACCAGCGCGCACGCCGCCGCCAGCAACAGGGAGACCCTGCGGGTCAGGCGGGGGTCGAAGCGGATGTTGCGCTTGCGGATCGGAACCGTCTCGTCGGCGCCGTCGGCGCCGCTGGAGGGCAGGTTCGGGAAGAACGCGTAGGCGGCCAGGATGCAGGCGCCGGGCAGCGCGAACATGTAGATGCGCAGGCCGATCTCGCCGCCGTAGCTCTGCAGGCCCAGAGCGAGCACGGGGATGCACAGCAGCAGCAGGGCGGCCCGGTCGCCCACCCCGCGGCGCAGGCGGCGCAGCAGGCCGGTGGCGGCCAGCAGCAGGATGACGGCGCAGATGCCCAGCCGGGCCATCAGCACGAGGGCGTGCTTGGGGTCGCTGCCCTCGATCCGGTCACCGGTGTTGCTCTGCAGGTTGTCCAGGATCCTGCCCAGCCCGCCGAAGAGCTGCTCGATGTGGCCGCTCCAGAAGGTGGTCGTCTGGTAGCTGATCCAGGCGAGCACGATCAGGCCGAGGAAGAACGGCATGGCCCAGCTGAGCGAGCACCGGCGCAGCAGGATCAGGCCGGTCAGCGCGCCGAGCATCATGAACGGGGTGATCTGGTGCGAGGCCGTGGCGGTCACGAACAGGCCGATCAGCAGGATGAGCATGATCGAGCGGTCGTAGACGGCGGTGCTGTGGCTCAGCTCGCCGGGCGTCAGCCCGTCCAGGCGGGCCAGCAGGCGCCGCAGGCGGCCCTTGGCCGGCATGGGCGCCTGGCGGGGCTCGACCCGGCCGAACCAGCGCAGCAGGATCGCCACGAACGCGAGATAGATCGCGTAGGTGAACCCCTGGGCGGAGAAGTAGTCCTGGCCGATCCACTGCACGATGACGAAGAGCAGGGCGGCGAACCAGCGCGCCCGGGTGGTGGCGACCACCTGGCGCAGGATCAGCACGAACGGCAACAGGTAGAGCAGGTTGGACAGCAGCGGCGTCCACTGCATGATCGTCGTGAGGTCGGTGATCCCCGCGGCCCTGGTGATGAACGCGACCAGCGCGAAGAATCCCGGCCAGGCGAAGCGGGCGTCCAGGATCGGGGAGGACTCGCCGGTGCGGGCGATGAACTCCACGAAGCCCGCGTGCACGTACGCGGTGTGGAAGCGCGGCTCGCTGTTGACCAGCGCGGAGGCGCCGTGCAGCGCGAAGGTGATCGCCGAGATCTGGAAGAGCAGCAGGAACTTGCGGTCGGTGTTCTGGGCGATGGTGACGAAGAACGCCATGATCATCAGCAGGATGGCGGCGAACGCGGCGCCGGGCAGGGCCGAGATCAGCCCGAGCCCGTCGATCTGCGTCACGTCGACGCCGCGCAGCGGCCCCGGGGAAACGCGCAGGGCCAGCACGTACATGACCAGGCCCTCGATGGTGAGCAGCGGGGGCAGCCATGTGGCCGCCGCGCGCATCAGCGCCGCCGAGCGAGGCTCACCGGTCGGGGGAGTGACGGGCCGGGAGGCGGGGCCGGGCGTGTCGACGCCGGTGGCCTCCGCCGTTCCGGTTGTCACGTCATTACCTGCCGATTGACTCACGTCTAACATCATGAGGGCTGTCAGGACCCTGATGCGACGGATGATTGTGAAGTTTTGCCATAATTGAGCATTTTGCGTAGTCCATTGACGATCAGAGCGGCCACCGCGAGCTCACTCAGCAGCAGTGCGTACCCAACCGCGTTCACGCCCAGGTGAGGGAAGAGCAGCATCGTGCTGACGAGCACGAGGACGGCCAGTCCGATCTGGACGAGCGCCAGTTTGCGAGCCTGCCCGCGGGCCCGGAGGCCGCTGAGGTAGATCTCGATGAGCACCCGCGGCAGCACCGCCAGAGCCATCAACTGAAGCAGCAAGGTACCGCGATCGGCGAAGCCGTCGCCGAAGACACGCAGGATGAACGGTCCGGCGGCTATGGTCACGATCACGATCGGAACGATGATCATGAAGGCCCGGCGGAGCGCCCGGCGCGAGTTGGCCGCCAGCGCGTCCCTGTCGAAGGAGCCCTCGACGGTGAGCGAGGTGGCCATGTTCATCGCCAGCAGCTCGATCAGGCAGCCCAGCGTGTGGGCCATCGAGAAGTAGCCGAACGTCACCTCGTCCACCTGGGCGGCGATCAGCACCGGGATCAGATAGACGATCGCCAGGATCGAGAACGTGCCCGGATAGTCGCCGGCCAGGAACCGCCCGATCTCGGGGAGCGTGGGCGGCGGGGCGGTGGTCTTGGTCTCCTTGACGTGCCGGGGGACGACCTTCCCGAAGATGAAGATGTTGATCGGGATCAGCGCCATCGCCGCCGGGATGATCCAGGAGACGAAGATGCCGTCGTCGGGCAGCGCGAACGCCAGCCCCACCAGCATCACCATCTTGACCAGGCCGTAGCCGAGGCTGTTGACCGGCACCCAGGTGGCCTTGCGCAGACCGGCCAGGGTCACGTCCTGGAGGGTGAACACCGACCAGACCAGCACCGAGGCCAGGAAGAACAGCCCCTGGCCGAAACCGCCCAGGGAGGCGTAGGTCGGCCCCCACCACGGCAGCGTGATCAGGAACCCGACCGCCGCCGTCACGCCGGTGGCCCCGGCGATGACGTAGGCCCGGAGGATGAGCTCCGGCGTGCGGCGCCCGGCCAGCGGGATGAACCTGGCCAGCGCCCCCACGAAGCCGAGCGCCGTCAGCGAGGCGAACAGCCGCATCGCGGTGATCACGGCCTGCCCGTGGCCGAAGTCGGCCGGGTCGTACAGCTTCGCGGCGAGCCACCAGTAGCCCATGCCGAGCACGGCGGTGATGGCGGTGTTGGCCATGAGCGCGTAACCGTTGCGGAACAGCGGGTTGCGCAGGTCGCGGAGCAGCTTGCTCCACAGGCCCCCCGGCCGCGCCGCCGCCTGCGCGGCGACATCCTCGTGCAGGGCGGCCGATGCCGTGGCCGCGGGCGCGGCGCCCCCGTCGAAGCGCTCGGAGCCCGCGTCCGCGAACGCGCCGTTCGGGATCGTCCGCTCGTCGAGTTCGCTCATGTCCTTCCCTCCCCTCACGCCCGGAGACGTGTCGCTCACGCGAGTCCGCGGACTTTGCGCAAGCCGTACCTGGTGCGCCTGACGACGGCGTAGCCCTTCGTCAGCACACGCTCCTTCATGTAGATCAGCGGGACCCGGTTGCCCCCGACGGCCCGGCGGAACATCGTCATGGAGGTGGCGTCGGTGACGGTCAGCCTCGGCATGGCGAGCACGTCGTGCCGGTCGGCGGCGATGGCGTTGTTCACCGCGCAGGCGGCCCAGTATCCGGCCCGGCGCACCTCGCGCCGGACGCGCGCGCTGGAGTAGCCGTACGGGTAGGCCATCGTGGTGACCGGGGTGCCGAGCTTGTCCTCCAGCAGCGCCTTGTTACGGCGCAGCTCCTGCCGGAGCTGGTCGTCGGGCAGCTGGTCGAGCTGCGGGTGGCTGTGGCTGTGCCCGGCGATCTCGATGCCGCAGGAGACGGCCTCGCGGACCTGGCTCCAGGCCAGTGTCCTGTCCAGCGGACGGCCGGCCGCGTCCTTGCCCGCGTCGCTCACCCAGCCGCTGGTCAGGAACAGCGTCGCGGGAAAGTCGTGCTGCTCCAGCAGGGGCAGGGCCTCGGAGTGGAAGTCCTCGTAGCCGTCGTCGAAGGTCACCACGATCGGGCGCTCCGGGATGGAGCGCCCGTTGTTGCGGTGCAGCGAGGCCACCAGGTCGGCCACCGTCAACGGCGTGAAGCCGCTCTCCTTGAGATAGGAGAGCTGCTCGCCGAAGGCCGAGGGCCGTACGGCCAGCGGCTTGGTCTCGGCGGTCGGCCTGTCGGAGACCGAGTGGTACATCAGGATGGGCACGCGGATCATGACTGCCCCAGCTTCAGGCGGAGAGAACCGACAACATAACCCCAGGTGGTCCAGGCCAGGCCGATCACGATCGCGGCGGCCCTGCCCAGGCCGGACGGGTCGCCGCGCAGCGCCTCCCCGACCCCGCGCAGCGCGCCCAGCGGCAGCGCCTTCAGCGCGTGCGCGCGCTCGCTGGCGAGCCCGTCGCCGGCGCCGACGCTCTGGGTGACCAGAGCCTTGGACAGACCCTCGGCGTAGCACCGGGACCGGAAGTACGAGAACCGGGAGCGCGCGGCCGAGACCTTGTGACCGATCACCGCGTCCGGCTCGAAGAGCATCACCGAGCCGGGCCTGCGCTGGGAGAGCCGGATGCAGAACTCGGTCTCCTCGCAGCCCAGGGGCCGCGGCTTGCGGCCCTGGACGCTGCGGCCGATCCCGGTGTGGAACCCGCCGACCCCCGCCACGACCTCCCTGCGGAAGGCGGCGTTGCCCCCCATGACGTTGCGGATCGGTGCCCGGACCGTGGGCATGCCCTCGTAGGAGCACCCCACGGTCCAGTCGAACTCGCGCGGAAACCAGCGCGGGCGACGGCCCGTCGCCCACAGCGGCCTGGTGTACCCGCCCACCCCCACGACGGACGGATCCTGGAAACCCTCCTCCAAAGCTTCCAGCCAACCGGGCTCGGCCACCGCGTCGTCGTCCAGATAGGCCACGATGTCGCCCGAGGCGGTCGCCGCACCGGTGTTCTTGCCACCGGACAGCCCCTTCTCGTGCGCGTTCTCCACCACGATCGCGTTGGGATATTCACGCTTGAGCATCAGGTGCAGGTCGGGGTTGTAGTCGACGACCAGAATGATCTCGTGCGGCTTCCGCGTCTGGCCCTCGACCGATGCCACGGCTGCCCGGATGTCCTCCCAGCGCTCCTCGGTGTAGACGCAGATGACGACACTGGTCTTCATGACTAGGCGGCGCCCTGGTCGGCGGCCGGGGCGGCGGTCTGGGGCTCGGGCAGCACGGCGGCCGGCTTGGCGCGCCACTCCCTGATGATGGTCTTCAGCACGCGGATGCCGTCCCGGACCGCGTGGAGGTTGCTCTCCCCGTGGATCCGGCAGCGCTCGTGGCTGGGGACCTCCTGGATCTTCAACCCGGCCTTGGCGGCCCTGATGTTCATCAGGGTCTCGACCTCGAAGCCCGCGCAGTCGATGTTCAGAACGTCGAGGTGACGCGCCCAGAAGGCGTTGTACCCGTAGCAGAGGTCGGTGTACTGCGTGCCGTAGATCTTGTTGACCAGCCCGGTGAGCACCTTGTTGCCGAACGTGCGGGTGAAGGTGAGGTCGTCGCTGCCCCCACCGGTCGCGTAACGCGAACCCTTGACGAAGTCGGCACCCGTGACCAGCGCACCCACGAACTGGATGATCTCCCGGCCGTCGGTGGACCCGTCGGCGTCGATCATCACGATGATGTCGCTGGTGCAGGCGGCGAACCCCGCGGCCAGCGCGTCACCCTTGCCCTTGCCCGTCTGGGTGACCACCCGGACGTTCGGCCGCAGCCGCTTGGCGACGGCGACGGTGTCGTCCACCGAGTTGCCGTCCACCAGGACGATCTCGTCGATCCACTGCGGCAGCGTGGCGAAAACGTGCGGAAGGTTCTCCGCCTCGTTCATGGCCGGGACGACCACGCTGACCGTAGGGGAAATGGCCATGTGAGGGGTGAGCGGGGTGAAACGCTCAATAGGAGGCATCGACCTCAGCGGAGGCTTGGCCGAGTGCTTGGTGATGTCGGGACTCATGATTACGGATGTCCTTCCGAACGGTCGGTCGTCATGGGTGGCTGCCAGACGGACCCGGAGCCGTGCACGATCGGAACGATCGAGGGAAGTGGCGAATGCGGGTGAGGATGCATGAAGGGTCCTGGCGGAATGAGCTGCTGAGGTAGTGGGACGAGTCGAGGGGCCTAACCGGCCCCCCATGGTTCCTTGACAACGGTGGCGGGCGATTGGTTCTGGACGGAGGTGCGCATCCGGCCGAAACCTTTCAGCACACGATCAGCCAGTCGATACAGTTCAGGGCGGTCGGTCACGATGGTGCGTGCTTTGTTGACAGGTGCCCGACCCATCCAGTGAACGGCCGCCGTCGGCGACGGGCGTGAGACGCGCCCCTCGGCGACGAAAAGATCACCCGTCTTTAGCCAGCCCTTGTATTCGCGGCCGCCCTTGCCCATGTCGACCTGGCGCAGGCCCGCGTTCGCCGCGTGCTCCGCCATCAGCAGGTGGTGCACGATCCCCGGTGAATAGCGGGCGAACTCGGTGTCGTAAGCGGGGAACCAACCCACCAGGGTGTCGGCCGTACGAAGACCGAAATGTCCCGCGACCGGCGTGTCGCCGGCGTAGACCATGGTCAGCACGCCGGAGAAGGTGCTCGACCTCTCGGCGTGCATCTCGTCCAGCAGCTGGACGATCCACGGCTGGGCGAAGCGGTCCACCCGGCCGGTGCGGCGGTACTGGTCCGACTTCCACTGCATCAGCTGACGCAGCGCTCCACCGTCGGTGGAGTCCCACTCGAAGCGAAGCTCGCCCTGCTCGCGGCCGAGCTTGCGCTCTTTATAACGGACAGTCTTGTAGTTCTTGGGAGAGTTGGCGCGAACCTGCTCGATGTAGGCGTCGAAGCCGACGCTGAGGTCCATGATCGGCGCGGGCCGCACATCGGTCTGGTGCGCCTCGAAGGTCGGCTGGCCCGCGACCATGTGGTCGAAGTCGAAGACCGAGAGCTTGCACGCGCGCAGCAGGGCGCGCAGGTCCACCTTCAGGCCGGGGATCGAGATCAGCCCGTGGCAGGTGGTGAGGAACCCGCCCAGCGGCTTGCCGATGCCGAAGTTGTGCCGCTCGTAGGGGAAGAACCCCACGATCTTGTCGCCGTCCTCGATGACGGCGACGCGGACGTAGTCGCGAAGCCGCCCCATGGCCAGCGCGAATTCCACGGACAGAAACGGATTGTCCAGGGAGGCGTCGGCTCCCTGCAGGTCCCGCCAGCGGGAGATCTCGGCCTCGCCGAGGTCTCTCGGGCGAACGATGCTGATGTTCACCTTGACCTGGCCCCCTGTTCGGTCTGCAAGCTCTCGCTCCCCCGGTACAAAACACGCAGCACGTAGATGAAGCCGCTCAGTACAGCGATGGTGGCCACTCCCGCCCGGGGCGACCACGCGTCAAAAGAAAGCATGGCGGTGGCAAGTAGAACGTTTACAACGAGACTTGCCGCCGCCCCCACTGATAGTGCCGCAAGAGGGTCACGATCACGCAACAGTCCCATGACTGCCGCCCCGGGAACCACCAGAAGGAACATGGGGGTTAAAACCAGACGAAGGGGTGTATCCACGCCCGCCAGGGTCAGAACCGCCCCAGAAATGCAGGCAACGGCGAGTATCCACGTGAACACTCGACGGTCGATCGGCATCTCTGGCTCCCCGGATGGACAGGTGGACGGCTGGTGGCCACCTCATGTGACCAACCGGCGCGCACCAACGTCAATGGCGACGTCTGGCATCTGTCCATGGTTTACCTGATTGCAAAGAGATGTCTGTCCCACATCCAAGGTGTGGTCAAAGAGTCAAGACGTCTCCGGTGCGGGCGTGGACTCCGGCGAGAGGCTCTCCGAGGGGGTCGGCACGGGGTCCGGATCGGGCTCGGAAGCCGTTGGTTCTGGGCTTTCCCACATGATCGTGCAACTCGGGTCGCCCCCTGCGGACCGGAATGAGACCCGTCCGGAACTCTGGTTCCCGATGTCAGAATAAGTGACCCAAATCACTCCCGTCGCACCAGCCTTGAGCCGTCCCCGCCGTGGCTGGACGGTCAATCCTCCCGATGCGGCCGCCGACCAGGCGAGGGGGGCGTTGTGCGCGGTGACCCGGATCTGCCCTCCTTCCTGGCCGATGTGCGACGGGCACGAGACGGCCAGCCGGGCGGCGGGACGGGGGGCGGAGGTGCGCGCGGGGCGGGACCGCTGGGGCGCCGTACGGCGGACCGGGCCGGGGGCGGGTGCGGCGGAGGGCGTCACCGAGGAGACCGGCTCCGGGGTGGGCTCGGGTTCCGGGGTGTCCTCCGGCGTCGCCTCCTGCGGCGAGGTCGTCTCGGGACCGGGCTCGAAGGTGATCGTCGGCGGTGCGGGCTCGGGCGCGGCCTCGGCCAGCCCGGTCGAGCCGGAGCCGATGTCCTGCCCGGTGAGGGCGATCATGCCTCCGGTGGCCGCCAGGAGACCCACCGCGGCCACGACGATCGGGACGCTGCGCTTGCTCCTCCTGCGCCGCGCCGTGCGGCGCGGCCCGGACTCGCGGGCGGGCCGGGCGGTCACGACGGGGAAGCCCGACCGGTCGAAGCGGTCGCCCGCCTCGACGATGGCGGCCCTGGTCGCGTCGAGGGCGGGGTTCACGCACGTCTCGATGACGCGGCGGCGCAGGGAGAGCGGCGGGAAGAGCACCGGCACCAGGTCGAGCAACCGCCCGGCCGAGACGTGCCGGTCCCGGCGTTCGATGCAGACCTCGCACCGGGCGATGTGGCCCGACAGCCGCCTGCGCAGCATCGGGGGGAGCGGCCCCTCCAGCGAGTCCACCATCGCCGACAGGTCGGGGCAGTGCGCCCGGCCGACCCTGGCGAGCACGACCGCGGCGGCGGCGTTCTCCACGTGGTCGCGGGCCCGGCCGAGCCGTGTCGTGACCTGCCGGGAGGTCAGCCCGACGACCGCGCCGACCTCGCCGGCGCCCAGGCCGTGCCGGAGGGAGAGCTCCAGAATCTCCCGCTCCGGCCCGCTCAGCTCGGCTAAGGTCTCGTACACCAGCCAGGCGAGTTCGCGTTCCTGGGGGTCGTCGTGGCCCTCCGGGGAGGGCAGGGGCGTCGTCCCCTCCTCGCCCTGGGGGCGGATCGTGCAGCGGAAGCGGACGAGGGCGTACAGCCAGGGGCGCAGGCGCCCGGCGTCGCGCAGCCGGTCCACGCATCCCTGCGCGGTGACCAGGGCGTCGTGCACCGCCTCCGCGGCGCCGTCCCGGTCGGCCAGCAGGGAACCGGCGTAGTCGGTCAGGCGTTCGGCGTAGGCGTCGTAGAGGCTCGCGGGCGCCTGCGTGTCGGCATGCCTGAGCGCCTCCACGAGTCGTTGGTCGTCGGCTCGGCCGACGGTCGGCCATCCGGGCACGGGCTTTCCTCCCCGTAGGACGCTTTTGTTCACGGGCCATGCCCGAGACCCCACATGCGTGGGACGCCACTGATTCATTGGGGGTTGTCCTGATATGCCGACCTGGCATGAGCTGGGAAAACTGAGACGGCCGGTGCCCGTGGGGCGCCGGCCGTTCAGCGGAGGCGGGAGTGACGGAGATCAGCAGTTGGGCGAGCAGAGGCGGCGCTTCATGCCCTCCAGGAAGAACTTGCGGATCTCCAGGATGTTCTTGGCGATGTAGGCGTCGCCGTTGGTCGCCTTGGCCAGCGCGTCCATCTGCCGCTTGCCGGCGGCCGCCTCGGGGCCGAAGGCGATGAGGATGATGCTGATCGGCTTCTCCGGGTCGAACTCCTGCTTGAGGAAGTTCACGATCTCCTTGTTGCTCATCCCGCCGTCGGGGTCGTCGTTGCCGGCGCCGTCCGTCATGATGAGGATCGTGTTGATCTTGTCGCTCTTGTAGTTGTCCTTCATCATCTTGTAGGCGGCGGCGAGGGTGTCGTTGAGACCGGTGTCGCCGGTCGCCTTGGCCTGGACCGTCGACAGCTTCTGCCTGATCAGGTCCCGGCGCAGCACGCCCTCCACGTTCTCGGTCAGCGGGCCGACCGGGACCGCCTCCCGGTAGTCCACGCCCTGGCCGTCGAGGTGGGTGGAGAACTCCCACAGGCCCATCTCGCTGTTGGTGGGGAACAGCTGCATGCCCTCGAGGGCGATCTTGCCGATCGCCTGCATCCGGGTCAGGCCGGTGCCGGGCACCGGCAGCGCCATGGTGCCGGAGACGTCCAGCAGGGTGACGAGCCGGGTGCCGAGGTTGAGCCGCGACCACGACTGCGACAACCGCGCGACGGTCTTGGCGTCGGGCACCTCCAGCGCCTGCGGCGCCTTGGCCTGGAAGCCGCCGGTGTCGGAGATCGCCTTGCCGCCCTTGCCGTCCGGGGTGCGGAAGCCCTGGTCGCGCAGGGCGGTCTTGGCGGCGTCGGTGCCGAGCTCCTTGGTGAACTCCTCTGCCACCTTGCGCGTGCCCTCGTCGCGGGACATGACGACCACGGGATAGTCCAGGACGAAGGTGCCCTCGGCCGGATAGAGCGGCACGGCCGGGACGTCGGGCTTCTTGGTGGCGTTGAACGCCCAGACGCCCTGTTCGGAGGAGATCCCCAGCGGGGTGCGGCGTCCCTTGACCCCCAGGCTGGCCAGCAGGGCCTCCTGGTCCTTGACCGTCGAGCCGGACAGCGTCTTCATCGCGCCGACCAGCTGCTCCTCGCCGACGCCCGCGGCGGTGGCCACCCCGGAGGCGGCCAGCAGCGCGCCCAGCCCGGCGGCGTTGAGCGAGGGGTCCAGCGCGAGCACGCGCACCTTGCGGCCGGGGCCGTCGACGTTGGCCGCGTTCGTGGCGTTGATCATGCCGCTCCAGCTCGCCTCGCCGAAGCTCTTCTGCAGGTTCGACACCATCGATCCGGCGGCCACCATGACCACGGGGGACTGGGCGACGGACCCGGAGGGCGCGGGCACGGCCGGGTTCTTCGCGCGCAGGCCGGTCACCCACAGGGACGAGTCCGGGATCCACAGGTCCATCGCGCCGACCTTGCCGCCGCTGCCGCTCAGCCCGGCGGCCACCGTCGCCGAGGCGGCCTTGCTCACCTTGACGCTCGCGCACCCGCCGTCGACCTCGTGGCCGGCCTTGTTGAACCGGTCGGCGATCTTCGCCAGGGCGGGCTGGATGTCGGGCGAGGCGGTGACCCGGAGCGCGACCGTGTCCCCGGAGCACCCCCGGTCCCGGTTGATGATCACGAAGGCGGCGACTCCGAGCAGCACGGCCAGGGCGACCGATCCCGCCAGCGGGACCAGTACCTTGCTCCGCCCCCCGTTCCGTCGACGGCGGGCCGGCTCGTTGTATGAGGTGTAGCCGTCGTCGAGTTCATCTGTCCGGTGCCGTCCGCCCACGATGCCCTCTTCGGTGTCGATGTCATGAAGCTAGCGGGTCACCCTACCTAGAGGTAAACCGCAATATTCACGGAACTGTACTGGGAAGGCTTAGTGTGGCAAAACATCTCTTTTGGTGCTGTTATCACTCTACGTAGCGGTAGTGAATGCCTGTGTCTCATGAGATGAGACGGAGACGGGGGCCGCGGCGCGGGATCCCCCGCCGCGTAGGCTGCATCGGGGGACCAGTCGCCGGATCGGGGGGAAGCCGTGCCGTTCACGCCCAGTCACATCGCCGCGGTGCTGCCGCTCGTCTCTTCGGAGCGGATGCGCCGCCTGCTCGATCCGTGGGCGCTGGCGCTGGGCGCGATGGTGCCCGACCTGCCCATCTTCCTGCCGTTCCTGCCCGACTACCGGATCTGGCACTCGGCGGTAGGCGTGCTGACCCTGGCGCCGGTGGCCGTCGTGCTGCTCATGGTCGTCTTCCACGGCCTCCTGCGTGAGCCGCTGACCGCGCTGCTGCCCGCCTCCCTGGCCGGTCGCGCGGCCGGTCTGGCTCCCGGCCGGTACGGCGTGCGCCGCCTGCCCGCCGTGCTCGCCGGAGGCGTCGCCGGGGCGTTCACCCACATGGCCTGGGACTCCTTCACCCACTCCTACAGCTCGTCCATCTGGGGCTGGCACTGGCTGGACGTCCGGGTGGCCGGGCTGCTGCCGGTGTTCCGCGTGCTCCAGTACCTGTCCACGCTCGCAGGCCTGGCCCTCGTGATCTGGTGGGCCCGGCGGGCGCTGATCCGCATGGAGCCCCAGCCGGTGCCCGCCCGCCTGGCCATGTCCGGCCGGACCCGGCGCCGTGTCCTGGCGGCGACCGCCGTCGCGACCCTGCTGGGGGCGGCGGCCTGGCCGCTGCTGTTCCCGCCGGACAGCCCCTCCGCCGTGGTCACCCGGCTGGGCGCCGGGGCGATGGCAGGCTGCTCCCTCGGGCTGCTCGCCTACGCCGTGACGTGGCGCTTCAGGAAGACCGTGGCAGTATTCGAAGGTGTCTAACGCCCCGCATCCCGGCCTGGCCGACTACGCCAACCTGCGCGACGTCGAACTCCGCAAGAGCCTGGAGGCCGAGCACGGCCTCTTCATCGCCGAGGGGGAGAAGGTGATCCGCCGGGCGGTCGCCGCCGGCTACCCGGTCCGCTCGGTGCTGCTGACCCGTCGCTGGGTGACCTCCCTGGCCGACGTCCTCGACGGGCTCGGCGACCGCGTCCACGTGGTGGACGACGAGGTCATGGACGCCGTCGCCGGGTTCCCCGTGCACCGCGGCGCGCTGGCCTCGATGGAACGGCGGGCGCTGCCCTCGGTGACGGAGATCCTGCGCGGGGCGGGCGCCCTTCCGGAGGGCGGGGAAGCGGGCGGGGCGGCCCCCCGGCGCGTCCTGGTCCTGGAGGACCTCGTCGACCACGGCAACGTGGGTGCGATCTTCCGCTGCGCCGCCGCCCTGGGCGTCGAGGCCGTGATCCTCTCGCCCCGCTGCGCCGACCCCCTATACCGCAGGGCGGTGAAGGTCTCCATGGGCGCGGTCTTCGCGATCCCGTACGCGCGGATGACCAACTGGTACGACGGTCTGGCGGAACTGCGCGCCGCGGGCTTCCGGACCCTGGCGCTCACCCCCGACCAGTCCTCCGTCCCGCTGGACGAGGCCGTCATGGGGGAGCGGGTGGCGCTGCTGCTGGGCTCGGAGGGGGACGGGCTCTCCTCCCGCTGGCTGCACGAGGCCGACGAGTCCGTGTGCATCCCGATGAGCCCGGCGGCGATGGGCCTGGGCGTCGACTCCCTCAACGTGGTGGCGGCCGCCGCCATCGCCTGCCACGGCCTGATGCGCGGCGCCAAGGAACGGGCTTAGGGGAATCCCTAGGTCGGTTCCCGAGGTACGGCGCGGCGGCGAGGGCTAGATTCGAGGGTCGGCCGCCGCGGGGCGCCCGGGAAGGTGGGTGGTCGCGCCGGTGCGGGACGGGACATCTCAACGTCGCGATTCTCGTCTGGAGGTCCGGCATGCTTCTCGGCAAGGTGGCCGTGCCGCTCCCGGAACTGCGCTGGCCGGTACAGGTCGCGCTGGAGGGGCCGGCCTGCGGAGCACGGCACGACATCGTCGCCCCGGAGGGCTACCTCGTCGAGGCGCGGCTCGCCGCCGACCTCCTCGGCCGGGACCCCCGGCTCCGGTGGATCCGGCCCGAGCCCCACGAGATCGAGCCCGCCGGTCTGACCAGGCTCGTCGCGGCGAGTCCTCCGTCCCCGGGCGGCCCCGTACCGGACCCGGCGCCGGCCGGTGACGCGCCGGACGCCGCGGAGGCCGGTGCGGCGCTCGGCGCCGCGCGGACCGGCGGCGTGCCGGGCTCGGAGCGGGCCGACGCCGTACGGGATGCGCCGCGGACCGGTACCGCGGTCATCCAGCCGGCGGTGGGATGGGCCCTCGACCGGTCCGCGAGGCCGGTGGTGGGAGAGGAGCTGGTGCTGCTCTCGCGTCTGGGCGGTGCCGGGACCGGGGCCGCGGACCTGGCGGTCGGGGTCACGGCGGCGATGGAGGCCGCCGGACAGCTCGGCTGCCCCCTCCCCGGTGAGAGCGTCGCCCGGCTCGTCGAGGTGACCGGCGGCAGGGCGGCCGTCGTCGACTCCGTCCTGCGGGCGCTGCGGGACCGCGACGGCGGCGCCCTGGAGACCTGCCTCTGGCGCGCGGCCGACCTCAACGGCCTCATCGCCGGGATCTGCACGAGGCTGCTGCACGGGGCCGACGCCGTACGGCTGCACGCCGTCGTCCTGGCGGCGCGCCTGGGCTACGCCCACGGCGGGCTGCCCGCCCTGCGCCCCGCGCTCCGCGATCCCGAGCGTGAGCCGTGGTGGCAGCCGCTCTCCGGCGGCTGGTACCGCATGCAGCCCCTGTGGGCCACCGCGCTCCGCGCGATCAGGGTGCGCGGGGACGAGGCCTTCCGCGACCGGCTGACCCGGCTGGTGGGCGAGCTGGAGGGAGAACGCGCCTACGAGGAGGCGGTCGATCTCTGCCTGGGCGCGGGCGCCTTCGAGATCGGCGCGGCGCTGGTGGCGGAGACGGCCGGAGAGCTCGGGTCCGGCGGACGGCCCCGCGCCCTCGGGCACCGCCTGACCGGGGTTCCCCGCGCGGTCCTCGCCCGCTATCCGGTCCTGGCGGAGCTGGACCGGGAGACGGCCCGGGACGCGGCGGGGCAGGACGGCGGGGCGCTGTGGAACGAGGTCCGTGCGGCGCTGATGAACGGCAGGTTCGGGGCGGCCCTGGCCGCCGGGAAACGGGCCCGTCAGCTCGCCCCCGAGGGCGGGCGGGGCGCGCCCGAGCACCTCGCCCACGCCCTCCGTCTCGCCCGGCGCGCCCGGTGGACCCGCTCGACGGAACGGCGCATGCGCCTGCTCCTGCGGGTGGCCGAGGCGGCGAGCCTGCCCTGCGATCCCCCTTCCCCCGCGGAGCAGGCCGCCTCTCCCGCGTGGACCGGTGAGACGATCCCGTACGCCGGGCCCGCCGTGACGACGGACGGCAGCCCGCCCGCGACGGGGAGCGAGGCGGCGTGGGCCGGGGCCGCCGCGGAGCCGGTCGCCGGACCCGTGACGGGACACGTCGCGCAGGCGCCGCCGGAGCGCACCGAGGACGATGCCGGCGGAGGCGCGGGCGAGGGCGACAGTGAGGGAGTCGGGGAAGTCGGGGGAGTCGGTGGGGGAGTCGGCGGGGGAGTCGTCGTGCGGGCGCGACTACTGGGCGGCCTGCGGCTGACGGTCGGGGGACGTCAGGTGACGGGCTGGTCGGGGCATCTGGGCCGGGCGGTCCTCGAATTCCTTCTGCTGCGGCATCCCAAGCCGGTACGGCGGGACACGCTGACTGACGTCTTCTGGCCCGGGGTCCCCGAGGCGTCGGCGCGCAACCGGCTCAACGCGGTGCTGTACAGCCTGCGCGGGGACCTCAGGAAGGTCACCGGCTCGCCGGTGGTCGTCTACGAGCGGGAGGGCTACTCCCTGGCCGCGGGTCTCGACGTCCGGCTGGACACCGAGGAGTTCATGGCCGGGCGCGCCGAGGCGGTCCGGCTCCGGCAGACGGGCGACCTGCAGGGGGCGATCGGCCGTCACGAGGCGGCCCTCGCGCTGTACTCCGGGGAGCTGCTGGAGGACTCGCCGTACGTGACCTGGGTCATGCCGGAACGCGAGCGGCTGAGCGCGGCCCACCTCGACCTGACGGAGAGCCTCGCCGGCCTCTACCTGGAGGCGGGGGCGTACGCGGCGTGCGCCGACGCCTGCCGCCGCCTCCTGGTGCGCGACCCCTGCCGGGAGGCGGCGCACCGCCTCCTGATGCGCTGCTACGCCCGGCAGAACCAGCCGCACCGGGCGGCCGCGCAGTACGAGCTGTGCAGGCGGGAGCTCGACGCGGTCCTCGGCATGACGCCGGATCCCGAGACGGACCGCCTGTACGAGGCCGTACTCCGGCACCGGGCGATCTGACCGGCGGGTGAAGGGCGACCCGGAGACACCGGGCGATCCGACCGGCGGGGCCGCCCGCCCCCGGCGGCCCCGCCGGTCCCCGGCCCGGGATCACGTTCCGCCGGGACCGTCTCCCAGGCGCAGGTCGCCGCGCTCCTCGATGAAGGCGAGGATCTCACCGAGGTCCCAGCCCCGGACGCTCCTGGCGTCGCCGGTCTGGTGGTGCGACACCTCGCAGGCCAGCGCCTCCCGCGTCCGCGCGTCCACCGTGATCGCCAGGGTGAACGACTGGCGGTGGACGCGCCCGGGCGGGGCGGAGGCGGCGGGCCGGTCCTCCTCCGCGGCGGCGAGCGCCGCGGCCTGGCCGATCCAGTCCTGCCTGACGATCTTCTCGGGGCCGATGCCGATGCCCTCGGTGAGCGAGGCCACCTCCTCGGCGGACCGGGCGGCCAGATCCGCGAAACGGATGATCCCCGCCTCACGCAGCAGGTCGGCGGCCTTGGGCCCGATCCCCTTGATCAGCTTCAGGTCGTCGCCGGGGCCGGCGTCCGGCGCGCTCTCCGCGACCGGCGCACCGGCGGGGACGACGTCATCCCCCTGCGGTGCCCGTTCGCCGGCTTCCGCGACACCGGCCGGGAGACCGAGGGGGACGCCGACGGGGACGCCGACGGGGACGAGGTGGGAGCGGCCCGCGTTGTCGTCGCGGGTCCAGAACCCGTCGGGGGAGAAGACCACGATCTCGCACGCGTAGACACCGGGGTCGAGTGCCGACAGGTCCACCTCGTGCCGTCTGCCGGGGGAGTTCCCGGTCCGCCCGCCGAGCGCCCTGCCCAGGACGAGCCGTCCGGGCACGGTGTGGAAGCGGACGCTCCAGGTCGTGTCCGTGTCGGTCTCCCAGGTGAGCGTGGAGCCCGTGACGCCGACCTCCAGGATCCGGGGGAACGCGGTCGTCCGGCCCAGGGCCACGGCCGCCGCGGCGTCCAGTTTGCCCGCGCCCCACGCGTCGTCGGGCGCGGCGGCGCTCGGGCCGTCCCGGCGCGCGGACCGCGCGAGGATCTGCCCGACCTGCTCGCCGGTGAGCTCCGGCCGCTGGGACAGGATGAGCGCCGCGGCTCCGCAGACGTGCGGGGCGGCCATGCTGGTGCCCGCCATCAGGGTGTGGTCGCCGTCCGGCTGGGGGAGGCGGGCGCTGTTCCAGCACCGGGCGGAGGTGATGATCTCACCGGGGGCCGCCAGGTCGGGCTTGCGGTCGCCGAACCGGGTGGGGCCCGCGCTGCTGAAGTCCGACAGCCCGCCCAGGGAGGCGGGGTCGAACGCGCCCGAGGGCCGGATCATGTAGGAGGCCACCGTGATCACACGGCGGGCGGTGCCGGGGATGGAGACGGTGCGGGACGGGTCGGCGGAGCCCGGGGCGAAGCGGCTCTGCTCGGCGGCCCCGGGCCCGGTCCGCGGCGCCCGTTCGATCCACGCGTCGTAGCGGCCCTCGTGTACGGCGTCGCCGTACAGGACCAGGCGCCAGCGGCCGGCCTCGAGTTCCGCCGCGTCCCCGGCGGTCAAGATGACCGTGGTCGAGGTGTCGCCGGTCCCGGCCGAGTCCTCCTCGCTGTCGATCGTGACCAGGTTGCCGCGGTCGGTGGTGAACAGCCGCCGCTGCCCGGGGGCGGCGGTCGCGGAGGCGGACCCGCTCGGCGGCACGACGCCGACGTCGAGGCGGTCCCGTCCCGGGAACCAGATCTCGATGATGTCGTCCTGCCGGTTGCCCGGCCGGACGAGCACGTCGAGGGAGACCGTCTCGCCCTGGCCGATCACGCCCCCGGCGTGGACGTCCCATCGCCGCTCGTTGCCGGCGGACTTCACGATCGCCACGCCGGGACGCCGGGCGAGGTCGTCCAGCGCCCGCTCCACGAGCGTCTCGCCGCAGTGGCCGCCGCCGTTCATGCCCTGACTGATGTTGACGGCGACCGGGTGCCCCTCCGCCCGCCGTACGGCGTAGTCCACCGCCTCGACCAGCTGGGCGGAGCGGCCCAGCGAGCCGCCGGGATCTCCGGCCAGGGCCACGACGACGAGGTCCGCCTCCGGTGCGATCCCCGAGTAGTCCCCGCCGAAGCCGCTCTCGTCACCGGCGGCGATGCCCGCCACGTGCGTGCCGTGGCCCGTCTCGTCGTCCTTGTGCGGCACCACCTGCAGGGGGTCGCCGTCGATCAGCGCCTTGTCGAGGTCCGCCTTGACGTACTCCACGCCGTAGGGGACGGCGCCGCCGGGCGCGGTCGGCGCGGCCTGGTCCCACAGGTACAGGACGCGCGAGCTGCCGTCGGCGTGCCGGAAGGAGGGGTGGGTGTAGTCGATGCCCGAGTCGATGATCGCGATGATCGTCTTCTTGCCGCGGATGGGACCCGTCTCGCCGTCGATGAACATCTCGGCCCGGACGTCGCACCGGGAGACGTTCAGCTCGGGGAACAGCGGGCGGGAGGCCTCCACGCGTTCGACCGCCGGGTGCGCGGCCAGCCGTTCGAGCCGGTCGACCGGCACCCGGGCGGCGTACACGCCGGCGCCCCTGTCCGGGTGCGGCGCAGGGGAGGGGACCGGGGACAGGGCCGGGGACAGGCGGGACACCTCCTCCGCGAGCTCCCCCCATCCGGTGCCCGCGGCGCGGATGAGCACGTCCACCGTCCCCGTGCCGTCCCCGCTCCGCCAGCCGACGCGTTCGGCCAGCGGCGGCGCCTCGGCCGGCGGCCGGTCCGGCCGTTCGGCGACCGTGCGCAGGAGGTGCCGGAGGCGGACGTCGAGTGTGCTCATGATGCTCCCCTGCCTGTTCCCGTTTCCTGTTCCCGCTGCCTGTCTCTAGGGGTGGTCGTGACCGCCGGCGTCCTCGGCGTTCGCCTCCGGGCCCGGCCGCTCCGGGTGGGTACGGCGGGTCGGCTCGATCCGCAGCACGAAGGGCAGCTCCGCCACCCGCCGCAGCGCCGCGGCCCCCTCGACCCGGCCCGGGAGGACGCTTCCGCCGGCGGGGCGGGCGTGGAAGCCCGCCTCCGCCAGCGCGGACCGCTGCGCTGGGCCCGGCGGCCCGTCGGTGAGCACGAGGAGTTCGACCGCCCCGGCGAGGTGCCCGCCGGACAGCAGGTGCCGGCCGCGGGCGTCGAGCTTGTCCCGCCAGTCCCGGGTCACCACGGCCTCCCCGCGCCCGGCGTCCGCCGGGTCCCCGGCCCGGTCAGCTGTAGACCATGACGCGGACGGGGTTCTCCTCCACGAACCCGGGAAGGATGTCGGGCGCGCCGAGGAAGGCGGGCTGCAGGCCCGGGTGGAACCAGCGGGTCGCGAATCCCGCGAAGGGCGGCAGCCCGATGCCGGGGCCGAGGACGTCCACGGTGATGTGGATCTCCAGCAGCCGGGGCCGGCCGTCGGCGGGAGGCGGCTGCGTGGGGATCCTCATGGGGAGGATGTTGATGAACCCCGGGCCGAACGCCGCCGGGGGAAGGGAGAGCACCGGACCCTGCGAGACCGTGTTGAGGTCGACGGTCAGGCCCCTGATCTGGTAGGTCAGCGGCGCCATGACCGCGGCGGCCGCGGGGCCTCCGGCCAGCGGGGTCGGGTTGCGCCACAGCACGGCGAACAGGTAGGCCTCGTACCCGCTCTGGATCACCCGGCTCGGCTGGAGCGGGCCGCCCGGTACGACGCGCTGGTAGGGGCCGACCGCCATGAGGTCGAACCAGAGGTAGGGGACGGGCAGCGGGGTGATGGGCGTGGTCTCCTCCGGGGAGATCCCGGCCTCCTGGAAGCCGGGACGGTACATCGCCTGGGGCTGCTGTCCCGGCCGGCCCTGCTGGTAGGCCTGGCCCGGCTGGAGCTGCTGCGTCCACTGGCCCTGCTGGCCCTGCTGCGACTGCTGTTGCGCCGCCTGCCCCTGCTGGTAGATCTGGCCCTGCTGTACGCCCTGCCCCTGCTGATATGTGCTCTGTCCCTGCTGGTAGCCCTGCCCCTGCTGAAGGCTCTGGCCCTGCTGGTAGGGGCCCTGCTGGTAGCTCTGCTCCTGCCGGCGCATCTGCGCCTGCTGTGCCTTCTCGGTGAGGACGCGGTACTTCCTGCGGTAGATCTCGGTGTACTGCTCGAGCTTGCTCCAGATCTCCTGGACGACCTCCTGCACCACCGCCTGGTCCTCCCCGGTCTCGAGGATGGCCTGGGTGAGGGCCCCGGTCTGGGAGCCGGGGTACTGCTGCTGGGCCGTGGAACCGGAGGAGCGCTGCGCCATGGAAGGTTCGCTCATCGTCATGGGATCTCACCTTCGAGAGCCGGGCGGGAGGTGCCCTCCCGCATCCCCTCGACCGTGGCACGGCGCGCTTAGCGGGCGCTCAGGCCGTGGCGGAGCCGGGACTCAGTTCTGGCTGAGAAGTCCCTCCCGCCCTGCTGGGACGCCCGCGGCGCGGGCGTCCATCGCTCAGGTCCCGCTCAGGTCCCGCTCAGGTCCGGCTCAGAGGTCGTCCCGTAGCCGGTGGTCTGCTCGCCGTACCCGGTGGCCTGTCCGGAGCCCCAGTCCAGCAGCCGCCTGGCGGACCGGAACCGGCGCTCGGACGTGCGGTCGCCGAGCACCACGCCGACCAGCAGGTGACCGTCGCGCGCGGCGGCGAAGGCCAGGCAGTAGCCGGCGGCGCGGGTGTAGCCGGTCTTGACGCCCAGCACGCCGGGAACGGCGCCGACGAGCTTGTTGGTGTTGGTCCAGGTGTGCGCGCGGTGCACCGCCGTCCTGGGCACGACGTGCCTGCGGGTGGAGACGATGGCCGACAGCACGGGGTCGCGCAGTGCGACCGCGGCGAGCCTGGCCTGGTCGAAGGGGGTGGAACGGCCGCCCCGCGGCTTGGGCAGCCCGTCGGCGTTGGTGTAGAGGGTGCGGGTCATGCCCAGGGCGCGGGCCATGGCGTTCATCTTGGCGGTGAACCGCTTCTGCCCGGGGCCGTAGACCCTGGCCAGGGCGTGGGTGGCGTCCGCGCCGGAGGGCAGCATCACGCCGTAGAGCAGGTCCCTGACGGTCAGCCGCTCCCCGGCGCGGAGCGAGGCGTCGGTGGCGTCGTTGCGCTTGGCGTACTTGACGTCCCCGGCCGTGATCTTGACGACGTCGTTCAGCCGGGCCCGCCGCAGCACGACGTAGGCGGTCATGATCTTCGTCAGGCTGGCCACCGGCGCCGGGGTGGTGGCGCGCCGGCTGTAGTGGACCGTTCCGGTGGTGGCGTCGATCAGATATCCGGCGCGGGCGGTCAGGGTGGGTACGGCGGGCGCGGTCGGGGCGGATGCGGCCGGGGCGGACGCGGTGGGGGCGGGTGTGGTCAGAGTGGGTGTGATCAGAGTCGGCATGTGGGCGGGTGCGGCGGCGGCGGGTGCGGCCGGTCCGGCGACCAGGAGGGCCGGGGCGGCTAAGACGGCACAGGCGATCAGGCGAATTCCCCCGTTATGCATGGGAATCATCGTGACAGGGGCGATAGCCGATATGCGGTTTCTAGCGATTCCGGTAATGAAACCTTGGCATCCGTGGCGCCTGGCGAGGAAAGCCGGAAATCAGCCCTGGGCGCCCGGGGTCGGGCCCGCCTCGGCCGTCATCGGCTCCGCTGAGGCCGCCGGGCCGTCCGTGCCCGTCTGACCGTCCCCGCTCACCGGGCCGTCCGTGCCCGCCCGGCGGGAGCGCGCGCGGCGGCGCCGTACCAGCAGGACCACCGCCGCGACCACGACCGCCGCGACCACCGCGGCCATGACCGGGGACTCCCCGGCCAGGGCGAGCCAGCCCCAGATGACCGAGTAGAGGCCGAAGTACGTCACCGGGCACCAGGTCAGGCAGCCGAGCGCGCTGGCCAGGAGGTACTTGGGATAGGAGATCTTCAGCACCCCGGCCACCCAGGGCAGGGAGTGCCGCACGCCGGGCACCCAGAAGCACCCGTAGACCGACAGGGCTCCCCAGCGCGCGACGAACCGCTCGGCCTTGAGGATCCGCTCCTTGCCGATCTTCCTGCCGAGGCGGGAGGCGTAGATCCTGGGACCGAGCACGTGGCCGATCCAGTAGTAGGCCTGGAAGGCGGCGAACAGCCCGACCATGCCGACCAGGAACAGGATCCACACCGCCGGGGACGTGGGATCGGGGACAGCAGCCGCCGTACGTCGCATCACCGAACACCACCGCCAGGATCGTTCTGCCGTTTCCTCGATATTAGGGCAGCCTTACCTCATTTTGGGTTACAGGATCCCTGCAAGCGGGCCGCAAGCAGAGAGCAACTCACCGGGCGTACACCTTAGGACGACGAAGGAAGGTGTGTGTCATGAGTCCGCGAAGCAGAGTGACGCCGGTACTGGCCAGCGGGACCGCGAGTGTCGTGAAGCTGCTGGTCGCCACTCTCGCCTTCGCCGGGGCCTACGTGGGGGTGGAGGCGTCCGAGAACGCCTCCGGCCAGGCCCGGGCGAACGCGGCGGACTCCCGCGTGGAGACGGTCAACCTGTCCTCGGACGCGCTGTCCGTCCCCGCGACCGAGACCCTGAAGTCCGGCACCGTCACGGTCAGCGCGATCGTCGCCACCGCCCAGGGGTGTGACAAGCCTTACAAGGTGCAGAGCGTGATCGACAACGAGGACCCGGAGGACATCGTCTCCTACGGCTGGAGTCTTGAGCGCTGGAGCCCGGCCGCCAAGAAGTGGCGGACCTACCTGACCGCCGACTCCGGCTTCACCGGCAGGACCCGGGTCGTCGAGTGGCAGCCCCGGATCGTCGGCAACCCCGGCTGGTACCGCGTGAAGCTGTCGGTCACCGACCAGGGTGTCCTGAACAGCGAGAAGTTCCAGGTCAGCTGCTGAGACGGCGACCCTGACGGCCGGTCCGGCGCGTTCGCCGGGCCGGCCGCACCCATCCTGAAGACTGCCCGCCCGGGAGTGCGGCCCGGGCGGGCGCCGGACCGGCCGACGGACCACCGAGGCCGGGCGGGTGCCGTACCGATCGACGAACCGTCGAGATCGGCCGGGCGCCGGACCGGCGGAATGCTCCGTCCCGGAACGCGGCCATTTCGCGGAGCCGCGTTCCGGGACGGTCCGCTCAGGCGCCCAGCGAGCGCTGCGCCGCCTCCACCCAGCGCGGCACGCCGACCCGCCGGGCAACTTCCAGAGCCTTCTCGTAGTGCGGCTTGACCGCGTCGGTGAAGCCCAGCCGGAGCGCCAGGTCGCCGAGCGTCAGGGCGACCGGCCAGAGGGCGACCACCCCGGTGCCGGCGCCGGCGATCCGGTCGGCGAACGGCTTCAGCGTGTCGTAGGCCTCGACCATCCGCTCGCGGTCGTCGAGCAGCATGCCCGCCAGCGCGCGCCAGATCATCGCCAGCTCGTACAGGAAGTCGGGGCGCACCGGCGTCTTGACCGCCAGCAGAGCCCGGGCGTCCCGCATGTGCCCGGCGGAGGCCAGGGCGACCGCGTACGCGTCCAGGGTCCACTTGGCGCCGCGCTGGTGGGCCTCGGCCAGCAGGTCCACCATCTCCCCGGCCTTGCCGTCGACGAGGTGCAGGCAGAAGGTGGTGATCACCGGCAGGTCCTGGCGGCCCTCCAGCATCCCGGCCCGGGCGGTCAGCCGCGCCGCCTCCTTGTAGGCCTGCGCCGCGCCGGCGAAGTCACCGGCGATCATCAGGCGCTGCCCGGCGTACCAGGCGCCCACCGCCATCGGCGCGGGCAGGCCGTACTGCCGGGCGAGCTGCTCGGCGGCGGCGACGTGCGCGTCGGCCTCGGCGAACGCGCCCGAGGCGGCCGCGCACTCCATCAGCACCAGGTGGGCCAGCGCCTGGACGGCGACCTGGCCGCTGGCCTCGCCGACCTCCAGCAGCTCCCGGCCGATGACCTCCCGCTCGCCGACCGGCGTGATGCCGTAGGACTGGCGCAGGCGCCCGCTCAGCGCGGTCGCCAGCAGGGCGGGGTCGCCGGTCCTGCGGGCCAGCTCCTCGGCCTCCAGGGAGGCCTGCTCACCGCGGGAGGTGTCAGAGCCCTCCAGCTCCAGCGCGAGCGTGGCCAGCAGGCTCGCCCGCAGCGACTGCTCGGCGGAGGGCAGCTCGACCAGAGCCTGCTCGGCGACGTCGACGATCTCCCACGCGGTGCGGGTGAAGTCGCGGGCCATGCCCTTGTGCGGTACGGCCAGCGACGCGGCCACCCGGGCGGTGAGCTCCAGGTTGCCCAGCGGCCGGGCGGCCTCCATCGCCTCGCGGCGCCGGCGCCGGGCCGCGGCCATGTCACCGCACAGGGCCAGCGCCTTGATCAGCCGCAGCGTCAGCAGCAGCCGCTCGTGGGCGGTCTCCGGGGTCTCGGCGGCGCCGGAGCGGTCGAAGGCCGCGATGGCCTGCTCCCACAGGGTGGCCGCCTCCCGGTGGGCGAAGCGGCGCTCGGCCTGCTCGGCCGCCAGGCCCGCGTAGTGCACCGCCTTGGCGGCGGTCTCGGTGGTCCCGGCCGAGTCGTAGTGGTGGGCGAGTGCGGCCACGTCGGAGGGGTTGCGCCGCTCGATCACCGCCGCCACCGCGGCGTGCAGCCGGGAACGGCGCAGCCGGGAGGCGTCGGAGTAGAGCGTGTCGCGGACCAGGTCGTGGTCGAAGCGGAGCATGCCGGGGCCCGGCTCGGTGACCAGGCCCGCCAGCAGCGCCGCCTCCACGGCGTCGACCACGGCGTCCTCGTCGCCGGCCACGTCGACCAGCACGTCCACGTCGACGTCGCGGCCGATCACCGCGGCCTGCAGCAGGATCTGCTGGGCCGCCGTGGGCAGCCGGGAGATCCGCCGCCGCAGCACGTCGCGCACGCCGGAGGGCACCCCGGAGAGCACCTCGGAGGCCGTGGCGCGGTCGCCGGCCGCCTCGGCGTCGAGCAGGCGGACGGTCTCGCGGACGAAGAACGGGTTGCCCCGGGTGCGCTCGACGATGCTCTCGACCGCCTCCTGGTCCACCTCGCGCACGCAGGTCGCCCGGACCAGCTCGGCCACGGCCTTGGGGTCGAGGCCGGACAGGGCCACCCGGACCGGCCCGAGCCGGGCCAGCGCGGCCAGCACGTCGGCCTGCTGGTCGGTCAGCTCGCTGTCACGGCAGGTCACCAGGAGCAGCACCCGGCTGCCGGCCAGCAGGCTCGGCAGCGCGCGCAGCAGCGCGAGGGTCTGGTCGTCGGCCCAGTGCAGGTCCTCCAGCGTCAGCAGGATCGGGGTCTCCCTGGCGACCGAGGCGAGGTAGCCGCCCACCGCCCGGTGCAGCCGGAAGCCGCCGGAGGCCTGGTCGTCGTCGGGGACGGGCGCCGCGTCGTCCAGCAGGGGGGCCAGCAGCGGGGCGTACTCGCCCGCGCCGGTCACCTCCACCAGGGTGCGCAGGATCTCCACCCACGCCCAGCCGGGCGGGGTGGCGCTGCTGTCGGGGCAGGCGCCGGAGGCGGTGCCCCAGCCGTCGGCCGACAGCCGGTTGGTGAGCTGGCGCACCAGCGTGGTCTTGCCCGCGCCCGCGTCACCGCTGATCACCGCGACGGTGAAGCGGCTGGTCCTGGTCGCGGCGGAGACCAGCCGGTCGAGCTCGGCGTCTCGGCCGACGAACGGCTCGGGCTCCAGCGGCGGCGGCTCCACCGGGATCATGGTGGGCCGGGGCGGCCAGGTGTCGGCCGCGACCGCGGGGCGCTGCTGCCGCGGGGCGACGGGCAGCTGCAGGCCGGGGTCCTGGGCCAGGATGTCCGACTCCAGCTTGCGCAGCGCGGGGCCCGGGTCGATGCCCAGCTCGTCGGCGAGGATCGTGCGGGCCTTGCGCAGCGCGGCCAGGGCGTCACCCTGGCGCCCGCAGCGGTACAGGCCCAGCGCGAGCAGGCGCCAGCCCTCCTCGCGGAGCGGGTGCTCGGTGGTCAGCGCCTCCAGGTCGGGCACCGCCTCGGCGGGCATGCCCAGGCGCAGGCCGGTGTCGGCGTGCCGCTCGCGGGCGATCAGCCGCAGCTCGGTCAGCCGGTTCACCTCGGCCTCGGCCCACGGCTGGTCGGCGAAGTCGGAGTACGGCGTGCCGCGCCACAGGGCCAGCGCCTTCTCCAGCCCGAGCCGGGCGGAACCGGGGTCGTCGGCGTCCAGCTGCTCGCCGGCGGCCCGGACCAGCGACTCGAAGCGGAGCGCGTCGACCTGGTCCGGAGCGATCCGGAGCGCGTAGCCGGAGGCGACGGTCACCAGCAGCCGGTTGGGGCCTCCGCGCGGGCGGCCGGGCTCCAGGACCCGGCGCAGGCGGGAGATGTAGACCTGCAGGCCCGACTGCGCGCCCTTGGCGGCGTCGTCGTCCCACAGGTCGTACAGGAGCGAGTCGACCGGGACGACCTGTCCGCGGGCGACGAGGAGCCGGGCGAGGACGGCACGTTGCCGCAACCCGCCCAGGTCGAGCGCGTCGTCACCGGAGTGCGCCTCGACCGGACCGAGAACCCGGAACGCCACCATGTCAGCCGCCACGGTATGCGTGCTTTCGAATCGCGCACAAGGTCTTTCCCAATCTGGCAGATGTGAGCACCCCTCAGGGTGCCCGTGAGGCTCCGCCTGAGCGGGGACCCGCGCGCATCCTAACGGCTGACCGGCTCCTTGTCGGGCGCCGGAACGACGCCCTCGCGCCGGCGCAACAGCGCCCACGCGCCCAAGGCCAGACCGCCGAAGGGGATTTCGACAGTGTAGGTCCAGAAACCGAACAGAAGTGCCGCGGCGGTGGCCGAATCCAGTGGCGCGCCGAAGAAGACCAGTGCGCCGACGGTCCCGGCCTCCATGATCCCGGCTCCGCTCGGGGTGACCACGGCGGTGGTCAGGACCCGCGACAGGGCGAAGACGGCGATCGACTGGGCCAGTCCCGGGTAGGCGCCGGTGGCGTGCAGGCAGGTCACCAGGATCAGCCACTGCAGGCCGAGGAAGGAGATCATGCCCAGCGTCAGGCCGGGCCAGCGGCTCCGCACGATGGTGGAGGTGTCGGCGCGCAGCCGCTGGAGGGCCCCGGAGGCGGCGTGCTCGGCGGGCCGGATCCGCCGGGGCGCGAGCCGGGCGAGCGCGTCGAGGACCCGGCCGAGCAGGGTGGCGGCGCGGTCCCAGTAGAGGGCGGCGGCCACCACCGTCACCAGGATCAGGATGGACACGGCCCCCACCCAGCCCGCGTTGACCACGGTGGGGCTGAGCTCCTGCCCGCTGGCCAGCAGGGCGACGATGCCCAGGGCGGGCAGGATGAAGCGGAACAGCGTGTTCCAGATGCCGCTGGCGAGGGTGGAGACCACGACGGCCCGGACGGGGAAGCCCCAGCCCTTGGTCATGGCGAAGGTCAGCGCGACGCCGGCCGCGCCGCCGAAGGGCAGCAGGTTGCTCACCGCGCTGCCGGCGGCGTTCAACGTCAGGGCCTGCGGGTGGCTCAGTCCGGGCAGGGAGGCGGTCAGCACGAAGGTGTAGGCCAGCAGGCTGGCCAGCCAGACGACGGCCATCAGCGCGACCGTCTGCCAGCTGAGCGCGGCGAAGCGGGCGCCGATCTCACTCCAGGAGACCGTCTTGCCCGTCAGCGCGTGCACGATCTGCGGCAGGAAGACGACGAGCGCGGTGGCAAGGCCCAGCGACACGACCGACAGACCGATCTGGACCCACTTGTTCTTCATGCAACCCCCTGCACCAAGTGTGCCGGTCCCCGGGTCATCCTTTCGGAGGAACTTCGAAGGGGTGCCTCAGCCGGGTGCCGGGTGCCAGGCCGCGCCGGACGTACCACTCGGTGCCGAAGATCAGGCGGTAGAGCGGCCCCGGGACCTTGAGCATCACGCCCAGGGTGCGGGTGTCGGCGCCGGTGGCCTGGGTGGCGTGGGCCGCCATGCTCGCCCGCTTCTGCCGGGCGAAGCGGCGCACGTTCACCCGGTGGGTGATCTCCTCGCCGGGGGAGTAGGCCCTCTCGAAGGCCCGGATGTCCAGCTGCGGATAGAACCTGCGCACCAGCTTCAGGCCCCGCAGCAGGGGATCGCGGTTGACCGTGGCCTCCAGCACGACCGGGGTGCCCGCGATCTCCGCCGCCCGGCCGCCCACGCGGTTCACCTGGACGTGGTCGGGGTGGCCGTACCCCCCTGCGGGGTCGTAGATCGTCAGCAGGTCGGCCTTCTCCTCGGTGAGGATCCCCGCCAGCCGCCGCGCCGCCTCCTCGCAGTCGGCGTCGATGAAGGCGTTCGGCGGCCGGTCCTCGGCGATCCCCCCGCCGGGGGCCAGCCCCGAGTCGCCGTAGCCGAGGTTGACCACGCGGGCGCAGCCCAGCGCCGCCGCCGACTTGTACAGCTCGGCGATCCGGGCCTCGCCGAGCGCCTCACCGGGGGCGAGGTCGGCCTGCCCGCGCTCGCCCGAGGTCGCCACCACCAGGACCACGCGGTGGCCCTGCGCGGCGAGCATGGCCATGGTGCCCGCGGTCAGCAGGGCCTCGTCGTCGGGATGGGCGTGGAAGAACACTGCTGTCATCGAAGCGGCCACGCAAGCATGATCTCATGCGGCACTACCCTGGCAGCGTGAGGATCCTCCACGTCAGTGACTGTTACCTGCCGCGCCTGGGCGGGATCGAGGTGCAGGTCGCCGATCTGGTCCGGATGCAGCGCGAGGCCGGGCACGATGTCGAGGTGGCGACCGCCACGCCCGGCGAGCCCCTGCCCGGGGTGCACCGGATCGTCGCGAAGCTCCCCTTCGACCTGCCGGTCCACCCGTCCGGTACGGGACATCTGCTCCGGTTGATGGCGGCCCGGCGGCCCGACGTGGTGCACGTGCACACGGGCGCGGTCTCGCCGTTCGCCTGGATGGGCGTGCGCGCCGCGGCCCGGGCCCGCCTGCCCATGGTCGTGACCGTGCACAGCATGTGGGATCCGGTCACCCGGGCGCTGTACCGGGGGCTGCGGCTGCTGTTCGAGTGGCACCGCTGGGGACTGGTGGGCACCGCGGTCAGCGAGGCGGCCGCCCGGCCGATCCGCGCCGTGGCCGGCCGCGGCGTGCCGGTGCACGTGGTCTCCAACGGCCTGGACGTGTCGGGCTGGCGTCCTCGGGGGCTTCCGGAGCCTCAGGGATCTCAAGGGTCTCAGGAGGAGGTACGGCTCGCGCCGTCATCGGGGACGGCCGGGGCCGTGCAGGCAGCGGTGCACGTGGTGGCCGTGGGCAGGCTGGCGCCGCGCAAGCAGCCGGTCAGGCTGCTCCGGCTGCTGAAGGAGGCCCGGGCCCGGGTGCCGTCCGATGTGCCACTGCGGGCCACCATCGTCGGGGACGGCCCCGCCCGCGCCCAGATGGAACGTTACCTGCGGGCCAACGGGATGACGGGCTGGGTCTCGCTGCCCGGCCGCTACAGCCGCGAGCAGATCCGCGCGCTGCTGGCCTCGGCGGATGTGTTCGTCGCCCCCGCGCCCCGCGAGTCCTTCGGGCTGGCGGCGCTGGAGGCCAGGTCGGCGGGGGTCCCCGTGGTGGCCAGGGCGCAGAGCGGCGTGGCCGACTTCGTCCACCAGGGCAAGGAGGGCCTGCTCGGCCGGAGCTTCGACGACCTGGTGGCCTCGGTGGCCCGGCTGGCCCGCGACCGCGACCTGCGCGAGTCGATCGCCGCGCACAACCGCGCGACCGAGCCGGTGGCCAGCTCCTGGCCCGCCGTCCTGGAAGGGTTCGACCGCTGCTACGAGCAGGCCCGCGCGAGGCGGGAAAGGTGAAGCCGGCACGGGAGCGGGGCCTGCTCCCGTGTCGGGAACGGGGAAGCCGGCACGGAGAACGGGGGCCCATACCGTGCCGGCGGTCTTTCACCGGTGGCGCCGGGGCGGAGCCGGCGCCGGGCCGTGCGCCCGGTGGGAAGAGGTCCGGGCGCGCGGCGGCTGGCTGAGGGCCGGCTCACCGTGCGGCGGGCGGATCGGCGGATGCCCGGTCGTACGGTGTGCCGGCTGAAGGGTGCTGCGCCGTACGGCCGGCGGATGCCGTACGGCAGGGGTACCGGACGCGGCCGTCGCGCCGCACAGCCCCCCCGGCAGGCGGTGCGACCGCCGCGTCAGGCCCGTGCCCTCCGCCCCACCGGAAGGCACGGATCCGTGGCCGGTGTGCCTGCCGCCCCACCGGAAGGCACACGTCCACGGGGTCAGGAGCAGGCGCTGGCGAGCTTGGTGGTGGCCTGCTGAGCCTTCGTGCCCAGGTCCTGGACGGCGGTGGCGGCCCCGGCCGGGTTGCTGGGGTCGATCTTCAGGGAGCCCCAGGTGGCGGAGAAGTCGTTGAGCGCCGAGGCGAGCTCGCCGTCGGCCTTGGCGGCCAGAGCCTTCAGGTCGGCGGAGAACTTCTGGTTCGCCTCGTTGAACTTGTTGAGGTCGCCCGAGATGGTCGCGGCGTTGCTGGAGTAGTCCGTGAAGAGCTTCTGCGCCTCGTTGCAGAGGGCGGTGTTGCTGCCGGCGCCACACGCGGCGGTCAGAGAGAGGAGTGCGGCCCCCGCGGCGACTGCGGCGATACGACGGGGGGAGAGGACGGAAAACATTGTCTGCCTTTCATTGCAAACTGTGACGATCAGTACGTTAGGGCTGCCGCCTTGCGGTTCGCTTTCACGGCGCTTACAGATGGGCATCGTTCGCTCTGCCGCAGGCCACGAGGGCGAAAGCCCGCCTGTTGGGAGAGATCGTCCTCACTGGTGCACGGTGGGCGAAATTCCTGTTTCGTTACTGTCTGTCACTGCAATGAAGGTATCGGTGGCATCATGACCGGCGGGTGCGTCACGGCGGCGGACGCACCACGGGCGGTGACACGGCTAGAAAGGCAGCGGACGTCCCGACGGTGTGCGCAGGTCAAGCGGGGCGGGCTGTCGCGGCGGCCGGGGCTTCTGGAGAATTTGAACCCTTTTCATGTCCTACTCCCTTTTGTTGGAGTTTGGGAGAGACTACGCCATCCGGCCGACAGTTTCGTCCGCTTTTTGAGACCTCCCGTCTCGAAACGGGGGCTCAGCGACGCAGCGCGAAGCTCGTCTCGGTGTCACCCCAGCCCACCGCGCCCACCGCCCACACCGTCCGGGAGTCCGGGACCGCGGTGATGACGGTGCGGCTGACGTCGTCGGAGACCTCGTACTGCTGCTCCGGCTCGGGGGTCCGCAGCAGCGGGCCGTACCGGGCGGTCGGCTGCGCGCCGTCGACGCGGAGCATGAGCGGCCGGCCCGGGTGGTCGGCGTCCACGCCGCCGATCCAGACCTCACCGCCCGAGGCCGTCACGCCGTACAGGGAGCCGCGGGGGACGGGGATCTGCACGCGTGTCCACTTCGAGCCGTCCCAGCGCACCACCAGCGGCTCGGCCGGATGGCGGCCGTAGATGTCGTCGGAGCCGGTGACGACCTCGCCCACCGCCCAGACCTCGGACGGGGAGACCTGCCAGACCTGGTACAGCCTTCCGCCGGGGATCTCCTGGAGTCTCTGCGACTCCCAGCTCCGCCCGGTGCCGTGCCAGACCATCGGTCCCTCCGCCCCGGCGTGGCCGACCGCCCAGACGTGCCCGCCCCCGGCGGTGATCGCCTCGATGGTCGCGGGGCTCCGGGTCACGTTGCGGAAGCGGTCGCCGGTCCACTCCACGATCCAGGCTCCGCCCGGGCTGTTCGCGCCGAACCAGGCCCGCCCGTCGGAGGCCGCCACGTCGGTGAGCCTGTGGTCCTGCGCCACGCCGAAGGGCCGGTGCGGGGTCCAGCGCCGCCCGTCCCAGTGGGCGGCGAACACGCTCTCCCCGTTGCCGACGACCCACACGTCGTCCGGCCCGCGCACGCTGACGCCCTCCATGCGGTAGACCTCGTCCGCGCCCACCTTGATCTCCCGCCACCGGGACCCGTCCCACCGCACGACGGCGGGCGTCCCCTCCCGGTCCTCCGCGCCGTACTGGTAACCGACCGCCCACACGTCCGAGGGGCCGGACGCCGCCACGTCCACCAGCGCGTGGCTCGGCCTCAGCGGAGGGCCGGGCACGGTCCTCCACTCCGGCGCCGCCGCGATCTCCTCCGCGGGGCGCCGGGCCGGCGTCACGCCGGAGGAGACACCCCCCGGGCTCGGGGTCGCGCTCGGCGGCGCCGTCACACCGGGGGCGACGCTCGACGGCGGGGTACGGCCCGGCGGGTCGGACGGGACCGGGTCCGCACCGCACGCCGCCACCAGACAGATTCCGGCGGCCGCGACCGCCATCGGTGTCTTCGCCATCCGCCGCATGTTCCCAGAATGCTCGCGTTCAGCCCCCGGGATGGGCGTGACTCACTCCTGAAACGTGTGCAGCCAGAACACGCCGTCGGGTGACGGATCGAAAGCATGCCCGCGCTCGAAAGCGATGATCGCCTCGGTCACCGCCTCGTCGAGGTTCGCTCGCACGACGGGCGCCCACGACTCGGCGTCCTGCGAGGACACCGAGTCGTCCCGGGCCGGGAAGCGGTAGCCCGCGGACTTCACGGGAAGACGGTCGTGGCGGAAGAGGAAGATCACCTCCGCCAGCGGTCCCGTCCCCTCCACGTGCACGGAGTCGAGCATCACTCCCGGGAGGGGCAGCAGATCGAGTTCCCGCCGCATCAGGCCGGCGAGAACACCTTCGTACGTCTCGTGTCCGGTGGCCTGTTCATCTGCCATGTGACCAGAATAGAAAAGCCTCCGCTGCCCGGATGGGGAGGATTCCGGGCCCGGACCTCCCCACCCCCGGAGGTCAGCGTCTGCGGGCGAGCGTGACGCCGTCGCGCACGGGCAGCATGACGGAGTCGACCCGCTCGTCGTTGACGATGATCTCGTTCACGCGGCGCATGGCCGCCGAACTCTCGTCCTGGAAGGCGGGATCGAACACGCGGCCGCCGAGGAACACGTTGTCCAGCACGATCAGGCCGCCGGGCCGCATCCGCGGGACCAGCTCCTCGTAGTAGGCCGGATAGCTCGTCTTGTCGGCGTCGATGAAGGCGAAGTCGATGTCCGCTTCGGCGGGCAGCGCCCGCAGCGTCTCGATCGCCGGGGCGATCCGCAGGTCGATGCGGTCGGCCACGCCCGCGCGCTCCCAGTAGCGCCGGGCGATGGAGGTCCACTCGGTGCTGATGTCGCAGGCGATGAGCCGGCCGTCCGCGGGCAGGGCGCGGGCGATGCAGATGGACGAGTAACCGGTGAACACGCCGATCTCGACGGCCCGGCGGGCGCCGGTCATCCGGGCCAGCATGGTCAGCAGGACGCCCTCGTCGTGGGAGACCTGCATCCCGGCCGAGCCGCCGGTGGCCGCGCGGGTCTCGGCGGCGAGCTCGCGCAGCAGCTCGTCGGCCGGCGTGCAGTGGGCGAGCAGATAGTCGCCGACGACGGGATCGACCAGGCGGACGTCGCCCTGGGTGGAGGAGACGGCCCATTCGACGCTGAGCTCCTCCTGGGAGGCGAAGCCCAGCAGATGACGGGTGACGACGTCCTGGACGCCGGTGAGGGAGGCGAGATCCCCGGCGGTGGCGGTCATGCTGAGCCTGCCGGGGGAGGGGATGAGCACGCACGTCCCCTGGGCGAACGTGATCGTCCCCCGGCCGTCGTCGGCCAGCTCCGCGGTGGCCCGGTGGGACATGTGCGAGATCAGCTGCTTGATGTATCGCTCGGGGCGAGGGGTTTCGACGTGTGCCGTCGAGGAGGGCATCGAGATCCTTTCGGCGGGCGGCGCGGGCCCGGAGGCGGGCCGCGGAACGGGCCCTGAGACGGGCCGCGGTATGAGCCCGGAGGCGGGCGCGGCACGGTCCGGAGACGGACGCGGACGCACCGGCGGACGGGCCTGCCAAGCCTCCGCCGGTTCACCTGCTTTTGCAAGGGGTTATCCGGACGCGCCGTACGACACCCGATGACTCCGGACCCGGCGCTGGAGCACGGCCGCCCGTTCTCCGGCCGGGCCGCCCCCTTGTCCTCTCTGCTCGCTTCCGGGGAACTGTCACTGCTCGGTGAGTTCCCGTCGGCGACCTACGCCAGAAGTGCGCTGGAGATCATCGGGGCCGGAGAGCGCACCTTCGGTGCGATCGCGGCCGGGGTGGGAGGCGCGGCGCCGTTGCCGTCCGGCACGCTGGCGCCGGTCCTCGCGAATCCCGTCGCCAAACGGGCGGTGGCGGTGGACTCTCCGCTCTCCGCCCGATCCGACACCAAGAACAAGCGGTACCGGGTGGCCGGCCACTGTCTCCGGTTCTGGCCTGCCTTCCTCAAGCGCGCCGTCGCCGACAGCGAGCGAGGCCGCCCCGATCTGGCGTTGCGGCGGATCGAGCGTTCATGGACCTCGTGGCGGGGCCGCGCGGTGGAACCGGTCGTGCGGGACTGTCTCGCCGGACTGCTTCCGGATGACGAGTGGCCGGATGTCGAGGCCGTGGGCGGACGGTGGAACCGGCAGAACAACCCCGAGATCGATCTCGTGGGTGCGGACCGCGGACCTGTCGCGGGCCGGGTCTGTTTCACCGGGTCGATCAAATGGCTCGACGCCCGGGCGTTCGACCGTCATGACTACGGCGAGCTGGTACGGGGTTCGGCGTTCGTCCCGGGCGCGGTTTGGCGCCGGTGACCGTCCGGATGCCCGATCCGGACGGGAATAGGGAGGGCCGGGGCGGGGTTGGCGGGGAAATGGAACCGATCACGCGTGGGCGCGTCCGGATCGAACCATCGGCCAAGAGGGTGCGGGCCTTCCTCGGTGGCCGGGCCGTCGCCGACACCGTCCGGCCGCTGCTCGTCTGGGAGATCCCCTACTACCCGGCCTACTACATCCCACGTGAGGACGTCGTCGCCGAGCTCAAGCCCAACGGCGGGACCAGGCGGTCGCCCAGCCGCGGTGACGGGGTCCTCTACGACGTCGCAGGCGTGGCCGACGCCGCGCTGGCCTACCCCGACTCCCCGATCGAGGAGCTGCGCGGATACGTGCGCCTGGAGTGGGAGGCGATGGACGCCTGGTTCGAGGAGGACGAGGAGGTCTACGTCCATCCCCGTGACCCGTACTCGCGGGTGGACATCCTGCCCTCCTCCCGGCACGTCAGGGTCGAGGTCGACGGGGTGACCGTCGCCGACTCGCGCAGCCCCAGGATCCTGTTCGAGACCGGCCTGCCGCCGCGCTACTACCTGCCCAAGACCGACGTCCGCCTCGACCTGCTCACCCCCACCGCCACCGTGACCCGCTGCCCCTACAAGGGGCAGGCGGAGTACTGGAGCGTCAACGGGCACGCGGACCTGGCCTGGTCCTACCGGACCCCGCTGGAGGAGAGCCAGCGCGTCGCCGGACTGATCTGCTTCTACAACGAGAAGACCGACGTCTACGTCGACGGCGTCCTGCAGGACCGCCCGGAGACGCCGTTCTCCTGATCCTCCGGCCCCGGGTCAGGAGGGGGTCTGACGGGCGGCCTCGGCGTCGATGAGGGCGGCGAGGGACTCCGGGGACATGGAGCCCGGGGGGAGGTGTTCGCGGGCGGCGCGGTCGGCCTCGCGGCGCAGGACCTCGTTGGCGGGGGTGGGGAGGCCGAGTTCGCGGCCGAGGAGCACGATCTCGCCGTTGAGATAGTCGGTCTCGATGGAGCCGCTGGACCTGGCCAGGCTCTGCCAGGAGGAGCCGCCGCCCCGCTCGGTGCCCTCGATCGGGTGGAGGCCGACCTCGTCGCCGCGCCGGGCGCGCTCCTCCTCGGGGGAGGCGTAGTCGATGCCGGCCGCGTCGAGCACGGCGCGGCCCTCGGCGCGCACCCGCTTCATGGTCTCCTCGCCGCCGGTGATCCGGCCGCAGAGCGCCTCGTAGGCGTTGCCCAGGTTCCCCAGCAGCTTGGCGTACTTCCAGCGCATCACATCCGGTACGGCCAGGCCGACGAACGAGCTCTCCGACAGGTCGGCCGCGATCTTCTCGGCCAGCGCGTCCACGCCGCCCGGATATCGGCCGAGCTGGAGCAGACCCGACTTCGGCGCCCCGTAGGCCGCCACGACGCCGGGCTCCAGATGCGTGGCCGGCAGCCACACGCACATGCCGTAGACCCGGGAGAAGCGGCGCAGCACCATGCGCTCGTTGGCCACGCCGTTCTGCGCGCACACCACAGGCACGTCGCGGGGCCAGGGGTCCAGGGCGGCCACGGTGTCCTGGGACTTGACGGCCAGGACCAGCACGTCGTCGTCGCGCAGCCGTACCGGCCCGCGGGTCACGGGGATGTCGAGGGTCTGGGCGGAGCCGGGGGTGATGAGGCGCAGGCCGTCGTTCTTGAGCGCGTCGTGGTGCGCGCCCCGGGCGACCAGCAGGACCTCGTGGCCGGCCTGGAACAGTCTTCCGCCGATGGTCCCGCCGACGGCTCCGGCCCCCACCACGATGTAACGCATGATCGGCATGGTGCCACACCGGTGGTCGGCGGGCCCGCGCGGGTCGGGGGATGGAAGGGGCTAGAAGGGGAGCACCCGGCCCGAGGGGGTGCGCAGGTCGAGCGACACCGGCTTACGTGGCGGACGCGGGCGTTGCACGATCTGGACTCGCTTCACGATGCCGCTCCTTTCTCCTCATGATCACCTGTGTTACCCATGTGGCGTACAAGAAACACCTATCGGCGGATCACGTGCAGCACGCTCGCCACCCGCTCCGCCACGGTCGCGATGTCGTCGGCGTGTCCCAGGCGTCCGGCCCAGGAGAGCCAGAACCACCATTCGCCGTCCTCCTCGTGGGCGGCCAGGACGTCCTCCGTCATGGCCGGGACCATCGGGTTGACGACGTGGAGGCGGGGGAGGGGGTCCTCCGGGGCCTTGAGGTCGACGAGGAAGGAATGCGCCTCCAGCTGGGCTGCGAGACGCCGTAGGTGGCCGACTGCGTCGCCGGGATCAGCAGTCATCCCGATCACTCCTGACGGGCGCTGAGGGTGTCTCTTAAAGCGTGATATCCGCTATCAAGCAGGGGCAATCAGGCATCATTTCGCGAGGGCTTGGGAAACCGTGGAATCGCCAGGAAACCCATTGGTATTCCGTGCGGAAACCACGGATAAAGGGAATGCCAAGCACGAGCGCGTTCGCTCCGTGACGCGCCGTGGTTAACCTTGCGTTAACACCGAGCAGGAGGGGCTCTGTGGCCAGAGGCGAACACTCACCCGCCTGTGCCCGGCGCTGGCGCGAGCAGGCGGCGTCCCGGCAGTGGACTTTCTGGCAGACCGCCCAGGCCATCCACGGCTGCTGCGGGGTGAGCCTGCTCAAGGCGCACCGTCTGGCCCGGGGCTGGTCGGCCAGGCAGGCGGTGCAGGAGATGGAGGAGCTGTGCGGGCGCGAGGGCCTCGGTGAGGCCCGGGCCAGCATCGACCTGCTCAACGCCTGGGAGAACCACCGCGCCAGGCCCCGCCCCCAGACCATCGAGCTGCTCGCGCGGCTCTACCGGGCCAACGCCGTACGGCTCGGCATGGCGGGCGACTACTGCGAGGACGGCGACGACGCCCAGGTCGTGGTGGTCGCCGGAGGCGAGGACCGGGCGCCGTACCGGGCCGAGCCGCACCCGGACGACGACGTGGAGCGGCGCGCGCTGTTCCACCACGCGCTGCTGGCGCCCCGCGTCGCGATGAGCGGGCGGCTGATGGCCGAGGTCGAGCGGGTCCGCCAGGACCTCGACCGCACGCTCGCCGCCGGGGGGGTGACCGAGGAGCAGCTCGACCTGCTGGACGAGCAGGTGCTGCGTTACCGGCGCGAGTACATCACCAGCGCGCCGCTGCCGATGCTCTACCGGCTGATGCTTGAGCTGTCGGAGGTGCGGACGATGACCGCGGCCCGGCAGCCCGCCATGGTCCAGCGCCGCCTGCTCAACGCCACCGTGATGCTGGCGCTGCTGTCGGCCGACGCGTTGATGAAGCTCGGCGACACCCGTCAGGCGCACGCCTGGTACGGCACCGCGCGCACCGCCGCCGACGACATGGGCGACCTGCGGCTGCGCGCCCTGGTCCGGGCGCAGCAGGCCATGCTGCCCTACTACTACGGGGACCTGGCCGAGACCGTACGGCTGGCGCGCGAGGCCAGGATGCTGGCCGGGAACGCGCCGAGCTCCCCGGCGGCGCTGGGGGCGGCCGCGGAGGCACGGGCGCTGGCCAGGATGGGCGAGCACAAGGCCGCCAGGATCGCCCTGGCCGAGGCCGAGCAGATCTTCGCCAGGATGCCCCCCGAGGGCCGCGACCACCTGGCCTTCCGCTTCTCCGAGCGGCGGCTGCAGTTCTACCGCGTCGGCACCCTGATCGAGCTGGGCGAGGAGGCCGACTGGACGCCCGCCCCCACCGGCGCCTACACCATCGACCCGATCCTCATCCTGCTCGACCGGGCCGCCCACCTGGTACGCGGCGGCAAGGGCGAGGAGGGCTGCCTGCTGGCGGAGAAGGCCCTGCTCCAGGTGCCCGCCGAGCACCGCACCTCGATCGTGGTCGACAGGGCCCGGGCGCTGCTGGCGGAGGTGCCGCCGGGCCTGCGCAAGGCCGCGGCGGTCCGCCGCCTGGCGGACCTGCTCTCCGGCGTCCTGCCGGTCGTCGCATGAGCGGCGCGCTCGCGCGGGAGGCGTTCACGGTCCTGCGCGAGGTGTGCGACGGGCTGGGGATCGACCACCGGGGCGCCGAGCTGCTGCGCGTGCGCAGCAACGCGGTCTTCAAGCTGCGCAGTGAGATCGTGGTCAGGATCGCCACCTCCCCCAGCGCGTCGGCCCGGCTGCCGGTGGTGCTGGCGGTGGCCCGGTGGCTGGCCGGGCAGGGCTTCCCCGCCGTCCGCCCGGCCGACGAGATCTCCGAGCAGCCGGTGACATACGACGGGCGGGTCGTCACCTTCTGGCACTACGTCCCGGCCAGCGGCCGGCCCACCACCACCGAGCTGGGCGGGATCCTGCGCAGCCTGCACCGGCTGCCGATGCCGCCGGTGGCACTCAAGCGCTTCGCCGACCCGCTGGCCGAGGTGCGCGGGGCGGTGGACCGTTCGGCGATCCTCACGCCCTTCCAGCGGGGCTGGCTGAGCGAGCGCATCGCCGAGCTGACCGACCGCTGGGCCGAGCTGGAGGTGGACGGCTCCCCGGTGCTGCTGCACGGCGACGCCTGGATCGACAACCTGCTGCGCCGCGCCGACGGCCACGTGGTGCTGTGCGACTGGGACGGCGTGGCCGTCGGCCCCCGCGAGTGGGACCTGGTCCACACCTACCACGGGCAGCGCCGGTTCGGCCTGACGGCCGCCGAGGTGGACGCCTTCGCCGACGCCTACGGCCGGGATCTGCGGTCGTGGCCGGGATACTCCACGCTGATGGAGGTCCGCGACATGTACGCCGTGGGCATCCACATCCGCAACGCCGCCGCCGACTCCTTCTCCCGCAGGGAACTGCCCCGCCGCCTCGGTTCGCTCAGACGAGGTGAGGAACATGCCCGGTGGTACATGGCCGAACCCGTTAGTGTCTCCCCATAAAGATCTTCATATGGGGGCAAAGGCATGCCAAAGGTTACGTTGCGAAATACCTTCCATGTACGGAACACCCCGGCCGCGCTCCAGGCGCACCTGAGCCAGCCGCAGAGCTACGTGGGGCTCTCGCCGCTGGTCGTCGCGGTCCGCGACGTCGAACGAGGGGAGAACGAGACCCGCTACGTCTCGGTCGAGCGGTTCAGGTTCTTCGGCGTCAAGTACGACAATCTGATCAAGGTGACGCTGCGGAGCACGGACGAGACCGTGGAGGGCGAGGTGGCCAGCCCCGGAGGGGTCCGGCTGGACTACCGGTTCCGCCTGACGGGCAAGGACGACGGGACCGAGGTCGAGGACACCCTCGTCGTGCACGCCTGGACCCGGCCGCTGCTGACCTACGCGGCCCGCAAGGCCCGCGAGGTCCAGCTCGCCCGCGCCGGGGTCCTGACCGCCCGCCTGGGCTGAGTATCCGGGCGCTTTCTCTGTTCTTGTCGCCTTTTATCGCGGTTTCCCGTGTCCTGAGCCTGTATTCGTGACCTTGCGGCCGGATATTGTTCTCGCGCTCAGGACGTGGGCGCCGGGGCGGGTGAGCGGGGAGGGATCACGTGGAGGCCGGGGGCCGTACGGCAGGGCGCGGGGGCGAGCGGCGTGCTCTTCGGTTACTTCGGCTACGTGCTGGTGCGCGGAGCGTTCGACCGGCACCTGATCGACATCATGGTGGGCCTGGTCATGGCGCTGTGCTTCGCCTACCAGTACGTCGGCTTGATGTTGCCGCAGCCGGGGATCATCAGCTGGCAGGCCCACCTGTTCGGTTTCCTCGCCGGCGTGCTGGGCGGCTGGCTGTTCCGCGACCGCAGACGTCCGCGTCCGGCCGTTGCCGCACGGGGCCCCGAGGCCGCGCCGGGCTCCACCGCCGCGCTGCTGAAGGAGATCGAGGACCTGGCCTGAACGCGGAGGGGGTGACCGGTCGCCCGGTCACCCCCTCGTCGTCTTCCGGAAAAGGGCGGCGAGCCTAGAACAGAGGCTTGCCGTCGCGGGTGAGCTTCCAGTTGGCCTCGGCGAAGGTCGCCGCGTCGATGACACCGGTCGCGGTGGCGTAGTCGATCAGCGCCTGGCGGATCTCCACCTGGGCGTTGTAGACCACCGGGGCGGTGGTGACGTGCGGGAAGCCGCCGCCGCCGGACTGGCGGTAGTTGTTGATGGCGACCACGAACTGCTGGTCGGCGGTGACCGGCTGACCCTGGTGGGACAGGCCGGTGATCCGCTGGCCGGCGGGCTTGGCGACGTCGATGTCGTAGGTGACGCCGGAGAGCTGGTCGTAGTTGTAGTCGGGGGTGCCCCCGGCGTTGGTCAGCGCGGCCAGGTCGACCGGGGCGTCGGCGGCGAGCTGGTTGAAGTACCTGGCGGAGTACTCCAGATAGTCCTTCAGCTGGGCGCCGGTGAGCTTGACCGCCATCAGGGTGTTGTCGTAGATGTACAGGCCCGCCATGTCACGCACGCTGACCGGTCCGGCCGGGAAGACGGCGGAGCGGCTGAACGGCGCGGAGATCGACAGCACCGGCAGGGAGGCGTCGGCCGTACCCGCCACGGCCTTCTTGACCGTCTCGGTCTGCACCTTCTGGATGTAGTCCAGGATCGGGGTGTCCTTGTACGGAGACTCCGCCGCCGCCAGGGCCTCCCTGGACTGGGCGACGACCGTGTTGACGTACTTGACCGTGGTGTCGTGCTGTTCCTTCATGAGCGCGACGATCTTCGGGTCCTCGTCCACCGTGTTGCTGTTCAGCAGGGTGGAGGACTTGCCGGTGACGGTCCACTTGCCGCGCTTCTTGGTGAGCTGGAAGTCCAGCACGCTCAGCCGCTGGCCCCAGCGGCCGGGCTCGGTCAGCAGCACCTGCTGGCCGGTGACCTTGTTGGTGACGAACTTCTGCGCCACCTCGTTGTGCGCGTGCCCGAACAGCACCGCGTCCACGCCCGGGACCTGCTCGGCGACCATGGCCGAGGCGTTCTCGACCGGCAGGTCGCCGCCGTAGGAGGACAGCCCGTTGTCGCCCGCGTGGGCGGTGACCACGACCACGTCGGCGCCCATGCCGCGGATGATCGGCACCCACTTCTTGGCGCTCTGCACCAGGTCGGTGAAGCGGAGCTTGCCCTCGACGTTGGCCTTGTCCCAGATCGCCACGCCCGGGTTGGTCAGGCCGAGCACGCCGACCTTGATCGGCTTGTCGCCCCTGACCTTCATCGTCTTGATGGTGAACGGCTGGTAGGCGGGCACGCCGGTCTTGGCGAACACGGCGTTGGCGCCGAGCACGGGGGCCTTCATCTGCCTGACCCAGGTCGCCAGCAGCGGCAGGCCGTAGTTGAACTCGTGGTTGCCCAGGGTGACGGCGTCGTACCCGATGGCGTTCATCGCGCGGGCCATCGGGTGCAGCCGCTTGGTCTCGTTGACCGGCTCGATCTTGGCGTAGTAGTACGCCAGCGGCGTGCCCTGGATGGTGTCGCCGGAGTCGAACAGCAGCGTGCGGTCCGCGCCGCGCTCGGCGCGGATCTTGTCGACGAGCGTCGAGACCTTGGCCAGGCCGACGTCGTTGCCCCTGCTGTCGGTGAACTCGGCGTTCTTGAAGTAGTCCCAGTTCAGGGTGTTGCCGTGCAGGTCGGAGGTGCCCATCACGGTGACCGTCACGGACTTATCGGGAGACGCCGAGGCGGTCGCGGGGACGGCCAGGGCCGCCACCGTCACCACGCCGACGACGGCGAGCTTCTTACTGTGCATGTGACTGCACGGTAACCAAGTTAGGTTGCTGCTCGATTACGACATTCTTACTGCTCAGAGCAGTATGTCCGGTTCACGCGCCGCCGTTGATCGCGCCGGTCTTGAGCGAGCCTTCCGTGATCTCCCACTTCTTCAGCAGCCCGTCGTAGGTGCCGTCGTCGAACAGCTCGTACAGCGCCTGCTGCACCGCCTTCTTCAGGGTGCCCTTGCCCTTGCCGATCGCGATGCCGTACGGCGCCGCCTCGATCTGCTCCCCGGACAGGCGCAGCGAGGGGTTCTCCTGCACGGCCAGCGCCCCCGGCGGGAAGTCGTCGAGGTAGAGCTCGGCCTTGCCGGCGAGCACCGCCTTCATGGAGTCGGACAGGGCCTCGACCGTGACCACGGTCATCTTCCGGCCCGCGGGGCAGTTCTCGTTCTGCGCCTCGGCGAGGCCGACGTAGATGGTGTCGGCCGGGACGGCCACCCGCCGCCCGCACAGGGCCTCGACGCCCTCGCCGTCCGTCTTCCCGCGCGCGATCACCACGGAGCCGACGTTGAGGTAGTCGACGAAGTCGACCCGCTTCTGCCGCTCGGCGGTGTCGGTGATGGAGGACATGGCGGCGTCGACCTCGCCGGACTCCGCCTTGTTCAGCAGCTCGCCCCAGGAGGTCTGCCGCATCTCCAGCTTCAGCCCGAGCCTGGCGGCGATGGCGTTGGCCAGGTCGACGTCGAAACCGGTCTGCTCGCCGTCCTTCATGAACTCCATGGGCGCGTACGACAGGTCGGACCCGATCACGAGGATCCCCTCCCGCCGGATGTCCTCGGGCACGTGGGCGCGGGCGGCGGACTGCCGCGCCGCCGGGGTGCCGGTGGCGCCGGAGCCCTGCGGGGCGGGATCGCCGGAGCAGCCGGTGAGCAGGAGGCCGGCGGCGAGGGCGGCGAGCCAGGGAGTGATGCGCATGGGACGTCCTTGGGTGCTGGGTGCACGCGGAGTGCTCGGTGGGCCTGTCGGTCTGTCCCATGAATCGGCAGTGATTCACGCCACTTGAGCCCTCAGCTTCGTCATCCGGCGGTCGATGCATCCGGCAAGCGAAGGAAGAGGCGGAAATGAGACTCACGATCCGACACCAGATCCTGGCCCTGGCGGCGGCGGGCTTCGTCATGGTCAGCACCGCAGGCCTCATCGGCTACCGGGGCATCTCGCAGATCGAGGACGCCCAGGCGGAGGCGAGCGCCGCGGCGGCGGTGCTGAGGGCCGTCGGCGCGGTCGACACCGCCCGGGTGGCGTTCCGCGGTGACGTCCTGAACGCGATCACCACGCGCGACAGCGCCGAACGCCAGGGCGTGCTGGACCTGCTCGGCTCCCACGTGGCCGACCTGCGCGGCGGTTTCGCGCAGATCGTACGGCTGCGGCCGGAACTGGCGGATCAGGTGGAGGAGCTCGGCGCCACGGCCGACGAGATGATCGCGGCCGGGCAGCGGGTGGTGACCCTGGCCAGCCGGGTGGTCAGCGACCCCGAGCAGATCGGCGCCGCTGAGGCGCGGCCCGGCTTCGAGAGCCACTACAAGACCTTCGACAAGGCGCTGCCCGAGCTGGAGGCGGCGATCGCCGAGGACGCGGCGCGGACCTCCGCGGCGGCGGCGGACATGGCCGCCGGCGCCCGGACCCTCACGCTCATCACCGCCGGACTGGCCGCGGTGCTGCTGGGCGGCGCGGCCGTGCTGCTCGCCCGGCGCGTCTCCCGCCGCATCGGCTCCTTCGTGTCGGCCATGAAGGCCCTGGCGGGCAAGGACCTGACCGTGCGGGCGGACGTCGGGGGCGGCGACGAGCTCGCCGAACTGGGCAGGAGCCTCGACGAGGTCGTCGCCACGGTCCGCGGCGCCATCGGGGAGATCGCCGACAACGCCACGGCTCTGATCTCCGCCTCCGAGCGGCTCTCCGACACCAGCCGGGACCTGGCGGCGGGCGCGCAGACGGCGGCCGAGCAGGCCGGCAACGCCTCCTCCAACGTCGACCAGGTCTCCGAGAGCGTCGGCTCGGCCAACGAGGCGGCGCACGTCCTGCAGACCTCCATCCGCGACATCAACGGCGCCGTCGCCGAGGCCGTGCAGGTCGCCGCCGAGGCGGTCGGCCTGGCCACGGCCACCAACCGCACGATCGAGCGGCTGCGGACCTCCAGCGGCGAGGTCGGCGCCGTGGTCAACATGATCACTTCGATCGCGCAGCAGACGAACCTGCTCGCGCTCAACGCGACGATCGAGGCGGCCAGGGCCGGCGAGCAGGGCAGGGGCTTCGCCGTCGTCGCAGGCGAGGTCAAGGACCTGTCCCAGGAGACCGCCTCCGCCACCGAGGACATCGAGGACAAGGTGTCGGCGATGCGCGGCGACACGGAGAACGCGATCGAGGCGATCGGCCGGATCGGCTCGGTGATCAACCGCATCGACGAGATCCAGCGCTCCATCGTCGAGGCGATCGAGGTGCAGAGCCAGGCCACCCGTTCCATCGGCGACGGCATCGCGGTGGTCTCCCGGTCCTCGGGCGACATCACCGGCTCGATCCAGAACGTCGCCGAGGCGACCCGTACCACCCATGACGGCGCCACCCGGACCCAGACGGCCGCCACCGAGCTCGCGGAGCTGGCGCACGGCCTCAACACCCTCGCCGGACGGTTCCGGCGCTGACGGCCCCGGCGCCGTCACATGGCACGGGGGCGGACCAGGCCGTGCTCGTAGGCGTAGCGCACGGCCTCGGCGCGGTCGCGCAGGGCCAGTTTGGCGAGCAGGCGGTTGATGTGCGTGCCGACCGTCGAGACGCTGATGGCCAGGGAGGCGGAGATCTCGGCGTTGCTCAGACCGCGGCCGATCAGGACGAGGACCTCGCGCTCGCGGCGGGTGATGCCGTCCGGTCCCGCCGGGGTCCCGACATAGCCCGCCATCACCCGGCGGGTGATCGCCGGGTCGAGGACCGCCAGGCCGCCGGCCGCCGCGCGGATCGCCGAGAACAGCTGCTCGGGCGGCGAGACCTTGAGCAGGAAGCCGCTCACCCCCACGCGGAGGGCGCCTTCCAGGTTGTCCTCGGTGTCGTAGGTGGTGAGCATGACGATCCTGGGCGGTGCGGGCCCGGCCAGGATCTCCCCGGCCGCGGCGATCCCGGTCATGCGGGGCATCGCGATGTCGAGCAGCGCCACGTCGGGCCGAAGCCGCCGGACGGCCTCCACCGCCTCGCGGCCGTCCGCGGCCTCGCCCACCACCCGCAGGTCCGGTTGAGTGCCGATGATCAGGCGGAGCCCGCGGCGGACCGTCGCCTGGTCGTCGGCGAGCAGGACGGAGACGGTCATGTGACCACGCTGATCCGGCCGGACAGGGGGAGGGAGACCCGCACGCCGTACCCGCCCTCCGGGAGCGGCCCGGCCGACAGGCGGCCGTGGAACAGCGCGACCCGCTCACGCATGCCGACCAGTCCGTGGCCGGTGCCCTCCCTGCCGGGGGCGCGGCCGTCGCGCGGGCCCTCGTCGATGATGTCCAGGCAGAGCATCCGGGACCGGTAGGCGACCGTCACCTCGGACCTGGTGGGGCCCGCGTGCCGGAGTGTGTTGGTGAGCGCCTCCTGGACGATCCGGTAGGCCGACAGGTTCAGGCCCGCCGGGAGCGGCACCGGACTGCCCTCGACGGTCAGGCGCACGTCGAGGCCGGCGGCGCGCACCTGATCCAGCAGATCGTCCAGCCGGGCCAGGCTGGGCTGCGGGGCCAGCCCGTCGTTGCCCGCGTCGGTGCGCAGCAGGCCGACCACGCGGCGCAGCTCCTCCACCGCCTCGCGGCCGGTCTCCTCCACCACGGTCAGCGCCTCGCGCTCGGTGGCCTGGTCGGGGCGGAGCATCAGCCGCGCCGCGCCCGCCTGCATGACCATCACGCTGACGCTGTGCGCGACGACGTCGTGCAGCTCGCGGGCGATGCGGAAGCGCTCCTCGTTGACCGCCTCCCGGGCGAGCAGCTCGGCGCGCTCGCTCGCCTGGACCGCCATCTCCCGGTAGCGCCGTACGGCGACGCCCGCACCGCCCGCGATGGAGGCCATCACCAGCAGGACCGCCACGTCCCCGGCCCCCGGGTTCACCGAGGCCATCGTCACCACGGCCACGTTGAACACCGCGGTGACCGACAATCCCGCGATGACCCGCCGGTCACGCAACGGGAGCACGCTGAGCAGCGTGGACAGCAGCAGGAGCTGGACGTAGAGCATCCACGCCGACGACAGGGCGCCGAAGTGCGCGATGGCCGCCGTACCCGCCAGGGTGTAGGAGACCAGCACGGCGAACGGCGCCCGCCGCCGCAGGAGCACGAGGACCGCGGAGACCACCACGGCCCCGATCCACCACCCGGGAAGGCCGTGCCCCGGAGAGCCCTCGTGCCCGCCGAGCTCTTCGGCGACGCCGAACAGCACGACGGCCAGGGAGATCAGCCAGTCGACGAGAACGGGAGGCGGGCGGCGAGTCATGAGGCGAGGGTAGAGGGGACGTTCGCCGCCGGGGATCCACCTCGCGGCGGATAAGAACGGACCGGAGGTCATCCTCCGCGGGGCGGACGCGCGGTCGAGGCCCGCCTTGACGACGCGGGGCCGGGCCCGCGCCTAGCGTTCCCGCCATGTTCAGCTTCACCGATCCCGACGCCTTCCGCCGCTGGGCCGCGGGCGTCAGTCTCGTGCTCGCCCCGCTCTGCCTCCTGCTCGGAATGATCGTCGACCCGCTGGAGGCGGGCGGGAACGACGTGCTCGGCTACGCCCGCAACCCCGCCGCCACCGGGATCAGCGCGACGTTGCTGCACTACGCCTGGGTGCTCTGGATCCCCGGCGTCATCGGCCTGGTTCACCTGGTACGGGAACGGGGCGTGGTCCTGGCCAACGTGGCGGGCGCGGCGACGGTGATCGGCCTGGTCAATTTCTCCTCGCTGATGATCGCGGACTTCTTCGACATCGTGCTGTACCAGAGACTCCCGGCGGAGCAGGCCACGGCGATCCTGCAGGACGCGGCCCAGCCCGCGATGGTCGCCGCCTGGCAGATCCCCGGCATGGCCGGCTCGTTCGTCGGGCTGGTCCTGGTGGCCGTGGCCTACGCCCGCGCCGGCCACGCGGGATGGTGGTTCCCGGCCGGGACGCTGGCCGGGATCGCGATCTGGCTGGCCGGTGCGGGCGGCGGGAACGCGCCGCTCGGCTACGCCGGGCCGGTGGTCCTCCTGGCGGTCTTCGGCGTCGTGGGCGTGGCGATGGTGCGGATGACCGCCGAGGAGTGGCGGCCGGTCAGGCGGCTGTCCACGGTGTGAGCGGGGCCGGGCCCGCGGTCACTTCTCCACGGACGACATGTCCGGGTAGCGGTCGCCGGACGCGGAGCCGGCGGGCACGGCGGCCTCCAGCGCGGCGAGCTGCCCGTCGGTGAGCTCGACGCCGGCCGCCGCCGTGTTCTCCTCCAGATAGCGCAGCCGCTTGGTGCCCGGGATCGGGATGACGTCCTCGCCCCGGGTGAGCAGCCAGGCCAGGGAGAGCTGGGCCGGGGTGCAGCCCACCTCCTCGGCGATCTTGCGGATCTCGGCGACGAGCGCCTCGTTGTGCGCCCCGCTCTCCCCGGTGAACCGCGGCAGGTACCGGCGGAAGTCGTCGGCGGGCAGCTCCTCGGCGGGCGGGAGGGTCCCGCCCAGCAGACCGCGGCTGATCGGGGAGTAGGCCACCAGCGCGATGCCCAGCTCCCGGGCGGCCGGCAGGATCTCCTCCTCGATGCCCCGGGTGAACAGGGAGTACTCGCTCTGGAGCGCGGCGATCGGGTGGGCGGCCTGCGCCTTGCGGAGGGTGTCGGCGTTCACCTCCGACAGGCCCAGGTGGCCGACCTTGCCCGCGGCTACCAGCTCGCCCATGGCGCCGACGGTCTCCTCGATCGGCACCCGGGTGTCACGGCGGTGCATGTAGTACAGGTCGATGTGGTCGACGCCGAGCCTGCGCAGGGAGGCGTCGCAGGCACTCCTGACGTACTCGGGGCTGCCGTCGATCGCGCGCGCGGCCGGGTCGTCGCTCCTGACGATGCCGAACTTGGTGGCCAGCACGACCTCGTCCCTGCGCCCGGCGATCGCCCGCCCGACCAGTTCCTCGTTGTGGCCTCTGCCGTACATGTCGGCGGTGTCCAGGAAGTTGACCCCGAGATCCAGCGCCCGGTGGATGACCGCGATCGACTCGGACTCGTCGGCCGAGCCGTAGAACTCCGACATTCCCATGCAGCCGAGCCCGATGGCGGAGACTTCCGGGCCGCCGGCGCCGAGGCGTCGCATTTTCATGACTTCTCCATGGTGTGGTAGAGATCGATCTTGTAGTCGATGACCGCGAGATCCTCGCCGAGCTGGGCGATCCGCTCCAGAACGCGTTCCCGGTGGACCTCGAGCATCCGCCGCCGCTCGGCCGCGGTCGCCGGGCCCTGGCGACGCAGCTCCGCGTAACGGCACATCTCGGCGATCGACATCCCGGTGGTGCGCAGCTTGGTCAGGAAGTCCAGCCACTCGAGGTCGGGCTGGGTGTAGCTGCGCCGGCCGCCGGTGTCGCGGCCGACCTCGTGGATGAGGCCGATCTGCTCGTAGTAACGCAACGTGTGCGTGCTCAGCCCCGACACACGCGAGGCCTCCTGGATGGTGATCCCCATGGACTTCACCCTGCACCTTCGAGTGCACTTCAAGTCAAGCGGGCCACCCCCTACGGCGGGCCGACCCTGAGGGGGACAGCCCCACCCCCGGGGGACTTCGCGCACTTCACCGGCGCGGCGGTACGGAGGTCCCCCTGAGGGAGGCCGTACCCCGCCCCGGGGTCCCTACGGGATCACTCAGGGACGCTTGGGGAGTATTTCGGATACTTCGCGACCTGCCCGGACGCGAGGGTTTAAGCCATGTGGAGCAAGGCGTTTTCGAGATCCGGGATGGTCCTCGGCGGGTACGCGGCGATCGGCGCCGGTGCCGTCTCCATGCTCGGGCTGCACGTGGCGGCGGGCCTGAACCCGGTGCACACCGTGATCAGCGAGTACGCGTTCGAGCCGGACGGCTGGCTGCTGCCCACCTCCCTCACGCTGTTCGCTCTGGCCGCGACGGTCTTCGCGACCCTGCTGGCCCGCCGCGGGCAGGACCGCGGGGCGGCGCTGCTGGTCGGGCTCTGGGGCCTGTGCATGCTGCTGATCGGCGCCTTCCCCACCGACCGGCCCGGAGTGCCGCTGTCGATGTCGGGTGGCATCCACCGCTACGCCGCCTTCATCGCCTTCCTGGCGATGCCGATCGCCGGTCTGATCCTGGCGCGGCGCAATGAGGGCCGGCCGTACGCCCGGGTGGTGAAGGGGCTGAGCATGGCCTCGCTGGGCGTGCTGGTCCTGGTGGTGCTCCCGTACGTGGTGCGGATGTTCGGCGTCGACCTGAGCAACGACGACATCCCGGCCGGGGTCACCCAGCGCCTGGTGGTCGTCTTCGAGGTCGCGGTGCTGACCGTGTCCGGGCTGGTGCTGAGCAACGGAATCGGCCGGGACCGCACCCGTGCCCGCACCGGCGCCGCGCCGTCAGCCCAGCCTGCGGCCCAGCCCGCGGTAGGCGGCCAGGGTCAGCTCCCAGAAGCGGTCCACGTCGAGACCGGTCGCGACCAGGGCGTTGCCCGGCCCGCGCGGGCGCAGGTCGGCGAGCGTCGTCCCGGGAGCGGGCCGGGCGCCGGGCCCGGAGTCGTCGCCGGAGGTCTCCACGGTGACCGCGGCGGGTACGGTCACGGTCACCGCGGGGTCGATCACGTGCGCCACCGCGCAGACGTCGTAGACCGCGGGGCCGTCGTCCCCCCGGGCCCGGCCGGGGAACTCCACGCACGGGACGAGCAGCTCGCCGCCGAGCCGGCCCGTCGCCCGCATCGCCTCGACCACGGCGTGCCCCGCGCGGGCGCGGCCCGCGGCGTCGACCCCGATCGCGGTCACCGTCCAGCCCGCCCCGAACACGACCGCGGCGGCCTCGGGGTCGGCGGCCATGTTGAAGTCGGGGACGGCGGGACGCCCGGTGTAGGAGCCGCCCAGCAGGACCAGGCCGCGCGCCCACTCGGCCAGGCGCGGCTCCGCGCGCAGGGCCAGGGCGATGTTGGTCAGCGGGCCGAGCGCGACCAGGGTGACCTCGCCCGGACGGGACCGCACGGCCTCCACCAGGAAGCCGGCCGCGTGACCGGCGGCCGGCGGCCGGGTCGCCTCGGGCAGGACGACTGCGCCGAGACCGGAGACCCCGTGGGGGCGGCCCTCACGCGGTGGGCGGTCCCCCGACAGCGGACCGGGGCTCCCTGCGACGACCGGCACCTCGTCCATGTCCAGGAACTCCCGTAACCGCAGCGCGTTGGCGGTCGTCCGGTCCAGGCCGACGTTCCCCGCGACCGTGGTGATCCCGAGGATCTCCAGCTCCGGACTGCCGGCCGCCAGGGCGAGGGCCATCGCGTCGTCGATGCCGGGATCGCAGTCGATGATCACTTTCCGGGCCGCCACGGAAGCAGGCTATCCCGCCGGCCTGGCCTCGGCGCCGGCTCCCTGGTCGTTCCACCGATCGCGTCATAGCATCGCTTCCATGACCGTCGACTGGAACCTCGAACTGACCGAGCAGCTCGACCGGCTCTGGCGAGACCAGCTGAGGCCGCGGCTCGATGGCATGACCGCCGAGGAGTACCTCTGGGAACCCGCTCCCGGCTGCTGGAACGTGCGCCTGCGGGAGCAGGCCGATCCGGCTCGCGCCGTCGGAGCCGGGGACTTCACCATCGACTACGAGTGGCCCGAGCCGGACCCGCCACCGGTGACGACCATCGCCTGGCGGCTCGGGCACGTCATCGTCGGCGTGCTGGGCGCCAGGAACGCGGCACACTTCGGCGGGCCGCCGATCGGCTACGAGAGCTTCGCCTACGCGGGCACCCCCGACGAGGCGCTGCGCCAGCTCGACGACGCGTACGGCCTGTGGATCAAGGGCGTACGAGGACTCGGGGCCGAAGGGCTCGACCGCCGCTGCGGTCCCGCCGAGGGCCCGTACGCCGACCACCCGCTGGCCGCCCTGGTCCTGCACATCAACCGGGAGGTCATCCACCACGGCGCGGAGATCGCCCTGCTCCGCGACCTCTACCGGCACTGCTGACCGGTCTGCGCCTGCCCCGGACCGGGGGACACGTCCTAAGGTGTGGGCATGCTTCGCGGAGACAGAGTTCTGCTCAGGGCCGTGACCAAGGACGATCTGACCGAGCTGCACCGCCTGTACCAGGACGTGGACACGGCGATCCTCGCGCAGGGGACGCCGTGGGTGCCCGAGACCCTGGAGCAGGCGATCACCCGCTACGAGGAGCGCGAGCCCGATCCGGACAACGTGCCCTTCACCGTGCAGTCCGCCTCAGGAGAGGAGGTGCTCGGCAGCGCGATGGTCTGGGGGATCGACACCTTCAACCGCCACGCCCACCTGGGCCTGTCCCTGCTGCCGGAGGCCCGCGGTCAGGGATACGCCCCCGACGCGCTGCGGGTGCTGTGCGACTACGCGTTCCGCATCCGCGGGCTGCACCGGCTGGGACTGGAGACTCTCGCGACCAACGCCCCGATGATCGCCGCGGCGGAGAAGGTCGGCTTCCGCCGGGAGGGCGTCCTGCGCGCCCACGCCTGGGTGGCGGGCTCCTTCGTCGACGAGGTGCTGTTCGGACTGCTCGCCGGGGAGTTCTCCCGTCCGGGGGCGTGACATCGCTCACCGCCCGGTGGGATCCGGGTGCTCCGGCAGGTTCGGGGCCATCTCCGGCATGAGCAGATACGCCCGCTCGTTGGGGCGGGGCCGTACGAGATCGCCGGGGCGGCCGTTGACGATGGCCGCGAGGTTGCGCAGGGAGACGGAGCCGGGGTCCCAGTAGCTGGAGTGCGCCTCGTTGAGGACGGAGCGCTCGACGTGGAAACGGCGGGCGCCGAAGGAGCGGTGACCCGGGTCGTGGGAGAAGCGCCCGAGGTCGGCCACGATGTCGTTTCCCGCCTCGCCGACCCAGACGCGGTCGGCGGGCAGGCCGAGCTGGGCCGCGTGGGCGACGCCGACCCCCGGGCTGCCGATCAGGACGAGCTCGTCGGCCAGCCGGCCGGGCCGCATCCGGGCGGCCTTGCCGGTGACCAGCGACCCGTAGCTGTGGCCGAGGACCAGGCAGCGCGCGGGGACCGCGGGGGAGTGCGCGGCGCGGAGTCCGTCGTGGAAGGCGGCCAGCGCCCGGGCGCCGCGGACGGCGGGCAGGTCGGTGGCGACCGACCGGTCGGGAAGGAAGAACGAGCCGTCGATCTGGGGCGCGGTGTAGTCGAGCCAGGCGATCGAGGCGATGGGGCCGTTTTCCGCCGTGTCCTTGCTCCCGGTCGGGTCCTGCGCCTGCCGCCACAGGGCGCGGGCCCGTTCGATGTCGCCGATGAACCCGGACAGGCGGCTGCCGAGTCCGGGAACGTAGGTCACGGTGGTGCGAGCGGTGTCCGGATCGCCCCAGGAGACGATGATCCGGCCGAGTCCGGTGAGATCCATCCCCAGCAGGTAGGCGTGCGGCCGGCCTGTGTCGCCGGGGGAGAGGGCCCGTTCCACCATGCCGATCTTCGCCAGGGCCTTCAGCGGAGCCTCTCTGGCCAGCACCAGTGAGGGTTCGCCCAGACGCGAGACCTCCAGGGGCAGCCGATCGAGCTCCGCGGTCAGCCGGGCCTTCTCCGCGGCCAGCAGCAGCCGGTTGGCCCGGTCGCGGTCGACGGCGGGCACCCCGTCGAGCGCCCCGATCCCCGCGCCCGGGATCTCTGTGCCCGGGGTCTCTGTGCCCGGGATCTCTGTGCCCGGGATCCCCGCGTTCAGGGTCCGTCCGTACGGTGCCGTTCCTCCTGCCTGACCGGGGACGGCGATGTGGACGAGCCGGTCGCGTACCGGCACGGGCAGCCCCCGCCACCACGCGTTGACCCGGCCCGCGAGATCTCCGTCGATCCCCTGGTCCTGCAGCGCCAGCAGCGCCGCGAGAGCCGCGCCGTCCCCGGCGGCGACCCGGTCCAGCAGTCCCGAGACCCCCAGCGGATCCCCGGCGGACCCCCCGAACACCTCGAACCCCGTGACACTCGCGGGCAGCCACGCCTCCCGCTCGGCGGCCAGGACCAGCGCGAGCCGCCGCCGCAGATCGCCCGATCCCTGCCCGGCCCATTCTCCGGCCCGCGCCAGGGGCCGTGCGGGTTCCCCGTCCAGCCCCGCCCCGGTGAGCTCCGCGTGGAGCCGCTCGCCCGCGGCGGCCAGCCGCTCCGAGGCGGCCGACAGGCAGGAGACCAGCATGGTCATGGCACGGGGATCGACGGCCCGATAGGTCCCGTGGCCGGAGGTCGCCATCGCCAGAGAGGTACGGACCTCGGGAACCGCCGGAGCCGTGCCGCCCCGCCGTACGATCAGCCGGGCGAACGACGCCAGCGCGGCCTCAAGGGCGCACTGCACGGCCGTACGGTGCCGGGCGGCCTCGGAGCCGAAGCGCGGAGCCCCGCCGCCGACCCACGCGTGGGCGTTCATCGACCGCACCACCGCGTCCAGATCGGCGCGATGCTCCCCGGCCAGCGCCGCGACCCGCCGGAACGCCTCCCCGGCCGCCTCGCGTCCCGCATCCGTCTCGGACATGACCGTCCAGGCTGCCAGGCCCCCACCGATCCCCGCAGACGATCGACAGATCACGGGCCTTTCCCCTGGATTCCCCGATTTGTGCAGGACGGGGCTTTTTATGACCCGCCGGGTGCGGCGGTGCGTGCCCGGTGGGGCGTGTTCTCGCCCACCCGCGGGGCACGTCCGCAGTGGGCCGGATGTTGCCCCCAGGCTGCGCCCTGCGGCAGCCGAGTCTGTCCGCGAGGTCGGGGCAACAACCGCGAAAGGCGATGAGGATCGGATCGCGAAGAGCGGTGAGGATCGGGCCGTGGAGGACAGCGAGCATCGAAAGGACGCGGCATCACGGGAAGTCAGTCGGGGACGGCGGTCAGGGTGACCCGCCGGGTGCGCCGGTAGTACGACCAGCCGGCAATCGGCAGTGCGATCATCCAGGCGAGGAAGATGGGCAGGCCGATGAAGGCGCCGGTCAGGGTGAACGGATCATCCGTACTCGCCTCGGCGACGGAGCGGGGGATCTGTACGGGCAGGGTGAGGGAGTAGGCCACCAGCAGGCCGGAGCCCAGGACGGTCGGGGTGAGCGGGAACCACGGTGGGACCCGGCGTCCGCCCAGCACGGGGATCCACCGGGGATAGACCAGACCCCAGTCGCTGATCAGGCCGAGTGACAATATCCCGCCGAGGATGGCGAGCAGGATCAGTGTCCCGAGGTACACGGCGCCCGCCGGGATTCCCAGGATCCCATCTTCCGGGAAGCTTTCCGTGCCGTGCGCGCGGCCGTGGTACCAGGCCTCGAAGCTCGCTTCGTTCGCCAGGAACGGGATGCCGAGCATCCAGGGGAGGTGCAACGGCACGAATCCGAGGATGGGAGCCATCCAGCCCACCGTTCCGGCGATGCGCGCCCAGCGGGGCGGCGGAGGAGCTGCCGTTTGCGTCATGATCGTAGGATCCACGGCGCCGCCTGTGATCAAGCTGAGAGACGCTGATGAGTCTCTCAGCCCCGGTCGCCGGGTTCCCGTCGCAGCAGGCGAGCCTGTCCGCAGGATCGGGAAAACAATCGAGAGCATGCTCCGGCCTGAGAACCCCGGCGCGTCCACGGCGAAGCCGCCGACGGGACGGGCTGGCTGGACAAGGCCGGGTTGAGGTGAGCTGAGGCCCCCGGCAAGACAGCGGTCGGCCAAGATCCGATGTTCCAGCCGGGAGCCTCGCTGCTGTCTTGCCGTGCCGCTATTCCGCTGTCCAACCACATCCTTGCCCGCCTGGCCAAGCTGATCCGCGCTCACCGCGCCGAACGGCGCTCCCCTGACACCGCCCCCCTGGAAAACAACCGGCGAATTATCGCCGAAATCGCAGTCCTGTGCCACTTAATTTTATAAATGTGTGCAGTTTGGTGAATTAAGCTCCAGCATGCCCTTCTGCGCAGAACGGTTACACCGCTTCCGTGCAGGGTTCTCTTCGGGTTGACCGAACCCCAAAGAGAACAGAAAGGCAATTCGGAATGTCGATGAACAAGAAGACCCTCAGTCTCGCGATACTGGCCGGTGCGGCGGCGGCACTGCTCGGCGCGCCCAGCCCGTCGGCGCAGGCGACAACCGGTCCGTCTCCGCAGCCCACGTCCCCGGCGGCGCAGCCCACGACCGGTCCGGCAGCACGGACGGCGACCGCGGCACCCGTGCTGGTCTCGCTGATCCCGCAGCACGTTTCGCAGGCCGACGGGCTGAGGATGGCCCTCACCGCGGCGCTCCCGCCGACGCCGGGAGCCACCGGCCTCAGGGTGACCCAGGAACTGGACCTCAGCCTGCAGGCGCAGAGGTGGGAACTGCGCTTCGCCCCCGGCGGCGGCCTCCTGCAGCTCGTCAACGTCCACACCGGCCTGTGCCTGAGGGGCGGCAGCTCGGCCGGCAACCTCGTGCGCCAGGCCAAATGCGTTCCCTCGGCCTCGCTCGATGACCCCCGTCAGTTCTGGCAGGACCGCCAGACCCTGCACAACGGCGTCCTCGTCCACCGCTACCAGAACGCGGACAACGATCTGTACATGGGGATCAGGGCCAGCTCCCCGCAGAAGGGCGCCCTGCTGGAATCACAGGTCCTCAACAACCTGCCCAGTCAGAGGTTCAAGCTGAATTGAGCCGATCGGCAGAGGGCGGAAACCACCTGCGGAAATAGGATCAGAACAGGTTCCGGGATCCCGTCCGGCGATTTCGCCGGGCGGGATCCGTCGTTTTCCGATGGCAGCCCGTCGGTGGGCGGTGGGATGGTCGAACTCTTCGCGGGCCTGCCGTACCGGGTCGTCGGGGATGGGAAGGATGGGAAGGCCTCACTGTTTCCGGGCTGAGATGATCATGCGGGTACCGGGGAACTTCTTCTTCCACGTTATGGAGGCGAAGCCGACTCGACGGAGGATCGTGGCGACCTCCTGCGGAGTCGTGAATCCGAGTGTGGATCTCTGCAGGTACCCGTATGACCTGCGGTCACCTGCGACTATCTGGCCGAGAAGGCGGATCGGGACTCGAACACCCAGGGCCACCGGGTATCGGAGCGGTCCTCGTGGCGGGCGGGTCTCCAGGATGACGACCCGGCCTCCCGGTTTGGGCACCCGGTACTGCTTTTCGAGCACGCGCTCGGCATCGTCGACATTGCGGAGGAGATAGCCATGGATGACGGCGTCGAAGGACTCGTCGCCGAAGGGCAGATCGTTCGCGTCCGCGTACTGCCACACGATGGCGGAGGCGCCCGGTCTGCTCGCCGCCTCCGCCGGCATCCGCTGTGAGAAATCGACGGCGTAGACAGTCGAGTCCGGATACTTCTCCAGCGCGGCGAGAGCGATGACGCCGGTTCCGGTGGCGGCATCGAGCATGTTTCCACCGGCGGGGACGCTCGCACTCACCGCGACGTCACGACACCAGGCGGCGTGCCGTCCCAGCGTCATGAGGCGATTCATCCGGTCGTAGTGGCCGGTGACCCTGTCGAACATCTGCTGGAACTCTCGGCCCTCGGACGGCGACGGGTCCTGCGGCCTTCTCAAGTGCTCCCCCGATGTTCGCGGCGCCTCTTCGTGCCTCGATGAGCGGCTCTCATCATGCGCGCAGACCACTGTGATCACGCTGAGAGGAGCTGAGGGGCGGCTCAGAAAACGTCCGGCGGTCGATCCATTCGGGCTGCGGTGCTGGAAAGGGCTTACCGGATCCGGCGACAGTGTCGCGTTCGTGGATGATGTCGTGAGCGGTGCGGAAGCCGACTACGCCGCTGCCGGGCCGGGAGACGAACCCGGACGGTCCGTCGCGTTGATGTGCGGCATCGCCGGTGACGCAGGCGGGCCGACCGGTGGTCCTGGACTACAGCTTCTGGGAGCGCGCGAAGCGCGACCGCTACAAGTCCTTGATCGAAAGCCGCGGACATCCGTGGGAACTCGTCTATCTCAAGGCGGACCCGGAAACGCTGCGCCGACGGCTCGCCGTACGCAACGCCCTGGAGGGACCGAACTGCGTCACGGTGTCGGAGGACCTTCTGCAGCGGTATCTGTCCGGCTTCGAGGAGCCGGCCGGTGAGGCGAACGCACGATCGGGCAGCGGTGAGATGAACAGCGTCAGACCGCCATGACCGTGGTGAGAACCTTTCCAGCCACAGCGGCGGCACCGGGGCCGGTGGCCGCTGCGTAGGCCGTACGGCCGGCGCCGGGATGGTGGCGCCGGCCGGGAGGGCGGGGGTCAGCGGTTGCGGTTGTCGCCGCCGAGGCCGGCGCGGCGCAGGGCCTCGGCCATGGCTCCGCTCGGTGCGTTCCGCTCCTGGCCTCCGCGCTGCTGGCCGCCCCGCTGGCGGTCACCGCGTCCGCGCTGCTGGTCGCCGCGCTGGCCGCCGCCCCGCTGCTGTCCTTCGCGGCGGTCGCCGCCGTCACGCCGGCCACCGCCGTCACGCCGGCCGCCGGAGCGGTCGCGCTGGTCGGGGCGGGTGTCGGCCTCGTCCTCCAGGCGCAGGGTGAGGGAGATGCGCTTGCGCGGGATGTCGACGTCGAGCACCTTCACCCGGACGACGTCGCCGGACTTGACCACCTCGCGGGGGTCCTTGACGAAGTTCCGGGACATGGCCGAGACGTGGACCAGGCCGTCCTGGTGCACGCCGACGTCGATGAACGCGCCGAACGCGGCGACGTTGGTGACCACGCCCTCCAGCAGCATGCCGGGCTTGAGGTCGGAGATCTTCTCCACGCCCTCCTTGAAGGTCGCGGTCTTGAAGGCCGGACGGGGGTCGCGGCCGGGCTTCTCCAACTCGGTCAGGATGTCGGTGACCGTCGGCAGGCCGAAGGTGTCGTCGACGAACTCCTGAGGCTTGATGGACCGCAGCGTCTTGCTGTTCCCGATCAGCTGGGTGATCTCGCACCCGGTGGCCGCGAGGATGCGGCGGACCACCGGGTAGGCCTCCGGGTGCACGCTGGAGGAGTCGAGGGGGTCGTCGCCGCCGGGGATGCGCAGGAAGCCCGCGCACTGCTCGAAGGCCTTGGGACCGAGCCGGGGCACGTCCTTCAGGGCGCGACGCGAGCGGAACGGGCCGTTGGCGTCGCGGTGGGCGACGATGTTCTCGGCGAGTCCGGAGCCGATGCCCGACACCCGGGTCAGCAGCGGAGCCGAGGCGGTGTTGACGTCGACGCCGACGGCGTTCACGCAGTCTTCGACCACCGCGTCGAGCGAGCGGGAGAGCTTGGTCTCGGCCAGGTCGTGCTGGTACTGGCCGACCCCGATGGACTTGGGGTCGATCTTGACGAGCTCGGCCAGCGGGTCCTGCAGGCGGCGGGCGATGGACACCGCGCCGCGCAGCGAGACGTCCAGGCCGGGCAGTTCCTGCGAGGCGTAGGCGGAGGCGGAGTAGACCGACGCGCCGGCCTCCGACACCACGATCTTGGTCAGCCCGGGGACCAGCTTGACCAGCTCGCCCGCGAGCTTGTCCGTCTCCCGTGAGGCCGTGCCGTTGCCGATCGCCACCAGCTCCACGCCGTGGTCCTTGGCCAGCTTGGCCAGGGTCGCCAGCGACTGGTCCCACTGACGGCGCGGCTCGTGCGGGTAGATCGTGTCGGTGGCCACGACCTTGCCGGTGCCGTCGACCACCGCGACCTTCACGCCGGTGCGCAGGCCGGGGTCCAGGCCCATGGTCGGGCGCGTCCCGGCGGGGGCGGCCAGCAGCAGGTCGCGCAGGTTGGTGGCGAACACGCGCACCGCCTCGTCCTCGGCGGCCTGCCACAGGCGCATCCGCAGGTCGATGCCGAGGTGGACGAGGATGCGGGTGCGCCAGGCCCAGCGCACGGTGTCGGCCAGCCACTTGTCGGCGGGCCGTCCCCGGTCGGAGATGTCGAAACGGCGGGCGATGGCCCCCTCGTAGGTGCCGCTGGGCTCCTCCTCCGGCTCCAGGGTCAGGGTGAGGATCTCCTCCTTCTCGCCCCGGAACATCGCCAGGATCCGGTGGGAGGGAAGCTTGGTGAACGGCTCGGAGAAGTCGAAGTAGTCGGAGAACTTGGCGCCCGCCTCCTCCTTGCCCTCGCGCACCGCCGAGACCAGACGGCCCTTGCTCCACATGCGCTCGCGCAGCTCGCCGACCAGGTCGGCGTCCTCGCTGAAGCGCTCGACCAGGATCGCCCGCGCCCCCTCCAGCGCGGCGGCCGCGTCGGGCACCCCCTCGCCGAGGAAGGCCGCGGCGGCGGCCTGCGGGTCGACGGACGGATCGCCGAGCAGGCCGTCGGCCAGCGGCTCGAGGCCGGCCTCCCGGGCGATCTGCGCCTTGGTGCGCCGCTTGGGCTTGTAGGGCAGGTAGATGTCCTCAAGGCGGGCCTTGGAGTCGGCCGCCATGATCTGGGCTTCGAGAGCGTCGTCGAGCTTGCCCTGGCTCCGGATCGACTCCAGGATCGCGGTGCGCCGCTCCTCCATCTCGCGCAGGTAGCGCAGCCGCTCCTCGAGCGTGCGCAGCTGCGCGTCGTCGAGCATCCCGGTGGCCTCCTTGCGGTAGCGCGCGATGAAGGGCACCGTGGCCCCGCCGTCGAGCAGCTCGACCGCCGCCCGCACCTGCCCCTCGCGCACACCCAGCTCGTCGGCGATCCGCTGATGAATAGAAGTCGTCACGGCCTCTTCCTTTGTGATGGACGCCCCAAAGCTACCGCGTGACGCGGGCCCCCGAATGGCGGCGCCTCCTGACCTGTGGACGACACGCGGACCGGAGCCCTGCCTGTGGACAACTCCACCGCCCACATCTCCGGGAAGGGCGGGGCGTCAGGGAAGGGGGACGGCGTCGGGGGAGGCCGGGGTGAGGCGGGTCCACTCGACGGTGGCCGCGGCGGCGTTGCCGCCCGGCGTGCCGCTCACCCAGTGGGTGAGCTGCGGCCTGTCCCTGCTGTCCTGGATCACCCAGACGGCCCCGGTGTCGGCGCCGTCCCGGTACAGACGGGCGACGCCGGAGCTGTCGACGGTCACCCGCCAGGTCGCGAGCCGTCCGGCGCCCTCCAGCGAATGGACCCTCTCCCAGACGGACGAGCCCTTGCGCATCGTCCAGACCCCGCTGCGCTGCACGGTCAGCATCAGTCGCCGGGCACCGTTGGCCACCTTCGCGCCGAGGCAGACCCCGTCGCCGGTGCGGGGGTTCAGCGCGCTGTCGTCGTCCACCCGTCCCCGGAACTCCAGGGTGAAATCGCAGCCGCGCCGTACGTCGAGCGCGCAGGTCGCCCCGCAGTCGCGGGCCGGGGAACTGCGCAGGACGAATCCTCCGCCGGGGGTCCGCCGCGCGCCGCCGTACAGCTCCCACTCCCCGGACAGCAGGTCCCCGCCGGGGAACTCCCGGGAGATGTCCAGCCTGGCCACCCTGATGTTGGTCTGGTTGTGCTCCCAGACGACGAAGAACTTCCCCGGCTCGTACTCGTCGGCGCTCGGATAGACGTCCCACCCGCGCGCCGCTCCCGTGGTCAGTCTCCTGCCGTCGGCGAAGAGCCGGCCCGGGCCCCACGGCTCGCCGGGCCGCCTGACCTTGTAGTGCAGGACCTCCCGGTACTGGTCGGGCTTGCTCTGCGCCGGCCCGGTGAACGGCCCGGCCAGCGTGTTGTAGATCGCCAGGTGCCGCCCCGCGGAGTCGGCGGTGAAGAACGTCTTGACGTAGTAGTTCGGCAGGTCCTCGTCCAGCGTCATCGGCGACCAGGTCAGCCCGGCGTCGGTGCTGGTCGCGGTGGCGCAGTGGGTCGCGCTGACCCGATAGTGGGCGTCGCGCCCGGCCGCCGAGACTCCGCTGCGCAGGTCCAGCGTGCGCGTCACCATCACCAGCGTGCCGGGGTCGCCGGAGGCGGGCGCGATCTGCGGCTCCTCGACCGTCACGCCGGGCGGGTTCACCGCGAGCGCGCCGGAGGTCCACGTCCGCAGGTCCGCCGAGCGCAGCACGCCTGCCCGGGTGGTCCCGCCGGCCTGCCTCCAGTACGGCACCAGCCAGTGCCCGCCGTACCTCAGGGGCCTGCCCGCCACGACGACGCCCCTGCCGTTGCCGGGCACGTCGACGGTGATCGGGAAGTCGGTCCAGGTACGGCCGGCGTCGGTGCTCCTCTTGGCCGTCATCGTGGCCGGGAAGCCGTCCACGTCTCCCTCGCGGTCCCGGTCGCGCTCGACGTCGATCAGCCCGAGCAGCGCGTAGAGCGTGCCGCCGTCGTTGAGGAACATCACGTAGTGGTAGCGGCGCGCGGCGGTCGCCGCCGCCAGCGTGCCCACCGTCCAGGTCGCCCCGCCGTCGTCCGACCGGCCGTACATGATCGCGCCCTGGTCCGTCGGGGTCGGGTCCCTGGCGTCGCGCACCCCGGCCCGCCAGCCCACCACCAGCCGCCGGGAGTCCAGGGCGACGATGTCGGGAACGCGGTTCCCCTCGTGGGCGAGCTCCCCGCCGGGGGTCAGCGAGACCTTCCCGTAGACGGTGACGGGGGTGCTCACGTGCGTTCCGACGACGTCGATGTGCGGCCATGACATGGACGACAGCGAACAGGCCGGAGATGGCCGGAAGGTGGCCGTGAGGTGACAGCCGGAGGTGGCGCCCACTCATCGAAATCAGGACTCAGGGATCAGAGACCGGAGATCCAGAGATCCAGGGACCCAGAGACCGGGGACTCAGCGATCAGGACTCGACGGGCAGGGCGGTGGCGGGTGGCTCGATCGGGTCGGGACGATCCGAGGGGACCGGGTCCGGGGCGGTTTCGGCGACCGGTGCGGGCGGTAGCGCGTCGGGT
>NZ_BOOJ01000076.1 GCF_016863175.1 Paraplanobispora siamensis | reverse complement strand
CTGGGAGTCACGCATGAGCGATCACACGGGCGAGGCCCCGATCCGGCTGCTGATCGCCGATGACCATCCGATCGTGCGGGACGGGCTGAGCAGCATGTTCGCCTCCGCGCCCGGGTTCGAGGTGCTGGGTGAGGCCTCCGACGGCGCGGCGGCCGTACGGCTGGCACAGCAGCTCCAGCCTGATGTGATCCTGCTGGACCTGCGCATGCCGGGCATGGACGGGTTGAGCGCCATCACCGAGCTGAACAGGCTCGGCGTCACCGCGCGGGTGCTGGTGCTCACCACCTACGACACCGACACCCATGTCCTGCCGGCGATCGAGGCGGGTGCGACCGGTTATCTGCTCAAGGACTCCCCCAGGGAGGAGCTGCTGCGCGGTGCGCGTGCCGCCGCCAAGGGTGAGAGTGTGCTGTCGCCCTCGGTGGCGGCGCGGCTGATGAACCGGGTCAGGACGCCGGCGCCGCAGCTGCTCAGTCAGCGGGAGCTGGAGATCCTGGAGCTGGTGGCGGCGGGGAACACCAACCGTGAGACGGCTGCCCGGTTGTTCATCACCGAGGCGACGGTCAAGAGTCATCTGCTGAACATCTACGCCAAGCTCGGGGTGAAGGACCGCGCCGCGGCCGTCACCGAGGCGTTCAACCGGAGGCTGCTGGTCCCCCGGGCGCCCGATCAGTCCTGACCTTCTGCGCTCCGGCCTTCCGCGCCCCGATCTCTCGTGCGAAGGGCTTGTACGGGCGCGCCGGGGAGTCAGGTCGTCGTGGGCGGCCCGGGCCCGGCTATGGTCTTGGGGTTCGGACGGCTGAGAATGGGTGGTCGCGTATGGCTGACGGGCCAAGGCAGCGGGTTGCGGTGTTCGGCGCGGGATACATCGGTCTGGTCACCGGGGCCTGCTTCGCGGAGCTCGGCCACCAGGTGGTGGTGCGGGACGTCAATCCGGACAAGATCGAGCTCCTGCGATCCGGTGACGTGCCGATCTACGAGCCGGGACTGGGTGACATGATCGCCCGTAACAAGGAGCGTCTGACGTTCACCCTGGATGTGCGGGAGGCTCTGGACGGCGCTGAGGTCGCGTACGTGTGCGTGGACACGCCTCCCTCCCCCTCCGGTGACGCGGATCTGTCCCGTGTCTGGTCGGTGGTGCAGTCGCTGGAGGGTGCCTCGCACCTGCGGGCGGTGGTGATGAAGTCCACCGTGCCGGTGGGCACCGGCACCCGGGTGCGGGCCGCGCTGGATGCGGCCGGGTTGCGGCATGTGGGGTACGCCGCCAATCCCGAGTTCACCGCGGAGGGTACGGCGGTGCGGGACTTCCTGCACCCTGACCGGATCGTCATCGGCTCGTCCGAGGAGGCGACCGCCCGCCTGGTCGAGCACCTGCATCGGGGTGTGGACGGTCAGGTCGTGATGATGGACGTCCTGTCGGCGGAGATGGTCAAGCTCGCCTCGAACGCCCTGCTCGCCACAAAGATCAGCTTCATCAACGAGATCGCCACGGTGTGTGAGAAGACCGGGGCCGACGTCGGGCATGTGGCCCGCGCGGTCGGCCTGGACCACCGTCTGGGCCCGCACTTCCTGCGTCCCGGCATCGGCTGGGGCGGCTCCTGTTTTCCGAAGGATTCGGAGGCGCTGCGACAGCTGGCCAGCAACACCGGCTACCACCCGCCGCTGTTGTCGGCCGTGATCGAGGTCAACAACCTGCAGAAGCGCCGGGCGATCCAGCGGCTCAAGGACGAGCTCGGCACGCTGGAGGGTGCGCGGGTGGCGCTGCTGGGGATGGCTTTCAAGCCGGGCACGGACGATATGCGGGAGGCGCCGAGCACGGTGCTGGCCTCGCGGTTGCTGGCCGAGGGAAGCGAAGTGTGGTGCTGGGATCCGCTGGCCCGTCCCGGCCAGGTGCAGCCGTGGGCGTCGGCGGTCCGTCACGCGAGCCCGCAGGAGGCGCTGGAGGGTGCGGACGCGGCGATCGTGGTGACCGAATGGCCGCAGCTCGAAGAGGTGGACTGGGTCTGGGCCGCCACCGCCATGCGGCGGCCGGTGCTCTTCGACGGGCGTAACCTGCTGGATCCGGCGCGGATGCGTGCCGCCGGTTTCACCTACCTCAGCGTCGGCCGGCCGTAGCGCTGCGAGCACGCAGCTGTCCCGCCTTCCGGGCTCTCATGCCGGGGTGCGGGGCAGTTGCGTGTCCGCGGCGCCGGGCCGCAGGCCGTCGAGCACGATCGCGGTCAGGTGCTTTGAGGGCCGCTGGCGTCGCATGGCCACGCATCCCACGACCAGTGCCTTGACGTCGGCCGCCTCGACGTCCCGGCGTACCGCGCCGGCGCGCTGCGCCCGGTGGAGAAGCGCCGCGAAGACGTCTTGGAGGGTGTGCTCCGCGCCGCCCGCGGCGGTTTCGGCGTCGACGCCGATGCCGGCCAGCCCGTCGGCGAGGGCGCGGTTGGCGACGCCCTCGTCGATCATGTGGGTGAGGAAGTCGAAGAACGCGCGGTCGGCTTCGGCGGTCTCCAGCAGGTGTGCGGCGTGGGCGATGAGCCGTTCGACGCGTGTCAGGACGATCGCTTCGAGCAGTGCCTCCTTGGTGGGGAAGTGCCGGTACACGGTGCCTGCGCCGACGCCGGCGCGGCGGGCCACCTCGTCGATGGGCACGGTGAGTCCTTCGGCGGCGAAGACCGTGTAGGCGGTTTCGAGGATGCGTTCGCGGTTGCGGCGGGCGTCGGCGCGCAGCGGTCTGTTCGTCACGTCCTGCTTTCCCTCTGGACAAACGGGGCGAGCGTTCCGCATATTAAGCGGGGCGATCGTTCCGATTATAGGCCGACGAAGGGCACGCCGAAAATGTCTCCACGCTGGACCACCGCCGACATCTCCGACCAGAGCGGCCGCGTCGCGGTCATCACCGGCGCCAACGCCGGCATCGGCTACCACACCGCCAAGGCACTGGCCGAACGCGGCGCCACCGTCGTCATGGCCTGCCGTGACGGCGACAGGGCCCGCCGGGCGGCCCAGACGATCACCACCGCGACGCCGATCGCCGTCGTCGGCCTCGATCTGGCCTCACTGGCCTCGGTGCACGACGCCGCCCGGCGGATCCGGGAGCGCTACGACCGCCTGGACCTCCTGATCAACAACGCCGGCGTCTGGTGGCCCCCGTACACCCGCACCGAGGACGGCTTCGAGCTCCAGTTCGGCGTCAACCACCTCGCCCACTTCGCACTGACCGGGCTGCTGCTGGAGCTGCTGCTGGCCACCCCCGCCTCACGGGTCGTCACCGTCACCAGCCTCGGCCACCGCTCCGGCGTGGTGGACTTCGACGACCTGCACAGTGAACGGCGCTACCGGCGCAACACCGCCTACGCCCAGTCCAAGCTCGCCAACCTGCTGTTCACCTACGAACTCCAGCGCCGCCTGGCCGCCGACGGGGCTCCCACCGCGGCGCTCGCCGCACATCCGGGCGGCGCCCGTACCGAGCTGTTCCGCGACGCCTCACCGGCCTTCCGCGCCGTCAACGCCGTCATCGGCCCCCTGTTCACCCAGCCTCCGGATGCGGGGGCCCTGCCCACCCTGCGCGCCGCCACCGATCCGCACGCCCCCGGCGGAGGGTTGTACGGACCTTCCGGGCCCGGTCAGTTCAAGGGCTCCCCCGTCCGTGTCACCTCAAGCCCCGCCTCGCACGACGGCCACACTCAGGCCCGCCTGTGGCAGGTGTCGGAGCGCCTCACCGGGGTCAGTCCGGTCACTGCGCCGGGGCGGGTGTGAGTTCTGCGTCGGCGCCTCTCCCCCGCTGCTGCTGTTTTGAGGGTGTGTTTGGTTTTTATCAATAAAGATGGCCTTTACGATGTAGATTCATAAATTGGGCGATCGCCGGATAGCCTGATCGGGTGAGCCCGACCTCCGGTGATCGGCCAGCGGCCGCGCAGACGATGACGGCATGGGTGGTACGGGAGCCCGGCCCCATGGCCACCGCTCCCCTGCAACAGGTGCGCCTGCCCGTCCCCCGCCCCGCGCCCGCACAAGTGCTGATCGAGGTCGAGGCGTGCGCGGTCTGCCGTACCGACCTCCACCTGGCCGAGGGAGACCTGCTCCCCCGCCGCCCGCGGACGGTCCCCGGGCACGAGGTCGTCGGACGCGTGATCGCCCGGGGCCCGGGGGCCGACCGGCTGGCCGTCGGCACCCGGGTGGGGGTGGCCTGGCTGCGCGGCACCTGCGGCAAGTGCCTCTGCTGCGCCCGCGGGGCCGAGAACCTGTGCCCGGACTCGCGTTACACCGGCTGGGACGCCGACGGCGGTTACGCCGAGTACCTGACGGCGCCGCAGGACTTCGTCTACGTCCTGCCCGACGGGCCGCCGGCCGAGCAGCTGGCGCCGCTGCTGTGCGCGGGGATCATCGGCTACCGGGCGCTGGTGCGGGCCCAGCTGCCCGAGGGCGGGCGGCTGGGCGTCTACGGGTTCGGCGCCTCGGCGCATCTGACCGTGCAGGTCGCGCTCGCCCAGGGGGCCACGGTCCACGTGCTGACCCGCTCGGAGCAGGCCCGGCGTCTGGCGCTGGAACTGGGGGCGGTCTCGGCCGGTGAGGCCTACGCCGCTCCCCCGGAGCCGCTGGACGCGGCCATACTGTTCGCCCCCGTCGGCGACCTGGTGCCGGTGGCCCTGCAGGCGCTGGATCGCGGCGGCACGCTGGCGGTGGCGGGCATCCACCTCAGCGACATCCCGGCTCTGAACTACCAGCGGCACCTGTTCCAGGAGCGGACCTTGTGCAGCGTCACCGCCAACACCCGCGCCGACGGGCGCGAGCTGCTGTCTTTCGCCGCCCGTCACCCCCTGCGCGTGAGCACCACCCCCTACACCCTCGACGAGGCGGACCGGGCCCTGGCCGACCTGGCGGCCGACCGCGTCACCGGCGCGGCCGTACTGCGGATGAAGGACTGAGGGTGAAGGACCGCGGGTGAAAGACCGCGGGCGGAGGACTGGGCCGTGTCGCCGGTTGACCAGCAGTGCTGGTATATGCCGGTATGTGGGGGTGGGGTGTGAAGAATGCGACGATACGACAAGGGAGGCGATGCGCGTGCGGTACGGCGAGATCGGCCACGGCGCGACCGGTGAGGGACGGCCTGGCGCATCCGCCCGGGCCCGGGACACGGACATGATCGGAAGGAGCCGGTAATGCTGGTACGCGAGGTCATGACCAGCCCGGCCATCACGGTCCTGTCCACCGACCCGGTGCGCAGGGCGGTACGGGTGCTGTACGCCGAGGGCATCACCGCCGCCCCCGTCCTGGACGAGTCCGGAGCGCTGGTGGGAATCGTCAGCGAGATGGACCTGCTGCAGGGCGAGTTCCAGCCCGATCCGCGCGCCACGGTGCGCGCCGTACCCGAGCACGCCACACCGCCGCCCTACCGCGTCTCAGAGGTGATGACGCGCGAGGTGATCACCGTCACCCCCTCCACCGACGCCACGCAACTGGTGGACCTGCTGGTCGTCAAACGCGTCAAGAGCCTGCCGGTGGTGGCCGACGACAAGGTGGTGGGGATGGTCAGCCGCAGCGACCTGATGGCCGTGCTCGCCCGTCCCGACGAGGACCTGCGAGCCGACGCGCTGGCGGCGCTGGCCGAGCAGTACCCGTTCGGGCCCAGCTGGGAGGTCACCGTACGCCAGGGAGTGGCGGAACTGCGCGGGCACGCGGGCGGGCACCACGACCAGATCGCCGACCTGATCGTGCGCACCGTCCCCGGCATCGTGCGCGTGCGCCACCTGGCGTAGGCCCCGCACAGGCCGAGCACAGGCCGCACCCGCGACGGCCGCGACCCGACGAGACCCGACGAGACCCGGCGCGGCGGACGATCGCCGGGCCGGGTCGTCAGGTGCGCACCCTCACAGGCGGCGCACCAGACGGGCGGCCGAACGCTGGCTCATGCCCGTCTCACCGCGGATCAGGAAGACCGCCTCGTCGAACTGGCCGCTCTCCTTGATCTCCCGGGCCCTGCTGACCAGCTCCGGGCTCAGCGCCCCGCCCAGCAGGGTGTTACGCGGCCGGTGCGCCAGCCGGACGGCGAGCCAGATCAAACCGATGACCGCAATCACGACGACCGCCGTCAGGACGACGATTCTGATCATGTCCGCCATGGCATGAGGATAGCCCCGCCGATCGGCCGATGTCTGTAGCACGGCGAAGCATCCCGGGATGGGGGCCCGCGCCTGACCCATCCCCTGATCACCGCACTCACCAGGGCCGGTCGTCGCGCACTCCCGGGCGTGTCGCGGCCTTCGGGATCCGTTGCGTATACATAATTTCACTTATGCGTCACCAGGAGCCCGCCCCCACGGCCCCGCACGTCCCGGCGGCCGCGGCAGCGGTCACCGAAACCCACGATCCGCTGGTGCTCATGCGCGTCCCCGAGGCCGTCGAGGAGTTCCTGTCCTCCCTGCGCGCCAAGAAGCTCTCGGCCCACACCGTCGCCGGATACAGCCGTGACCTGCGCACCGTCACCGACCTCGCCGCGGCCGCCGCCGCGGTCGCACCCGCCGACCTGGAGGTGCGCAAGCTGTCGGGACGCCTCATCCGCACCGCCTTCGCCGACTTCGCGGGCCCGCGCTCACCGGCCAGCGTCAACCGCGCTTGGAGCGCCTGGAACCAGTTCCTGACCTTCTGCGTCGCCGAAGGGATGCTCGCGGGCAACCCCATGGCCGCCGTACCCCGTCCCAGGCAGCCGGCCAAGGCCCCCAAACCGCTGCTGGGCGACGGCAGCGCCTCGGCGACACTGCTGGAACGCATCGCCGCCGGGGCCCGCAAGGCCCGCGACCCCTGGGTCGAACGCGACCTGGTCGTCCTGGCCATGGCCCTGGTGACGGGCATGCGCTCGGCCGAGCTGCTGAGCCTGACCCTGGGCTCGATCGGCGGCTCCCCGGGCGAGCGCCGCGTCCAGGTCGTCGGCAAGGGCGGCAAGTCCCGCTCCCTGCCGATCGAAGCGCCCATCGAGCACCTGATCGACCGCTACCTGCACAGCAGGCTGGAGCGCTTCGGCCTGACGACGCTGCCCCGCTCGGCCGCGCTGCTGGTCGACACCGCCAACCGGCCGCTGCGCCGGGGCGGCCTGCAGTATCTGGTACGGCAGTGCTATCGCCACGCCGGCGTCCACGACCGGGTGCAGAAGGGCACGCTGGTGCACGCGCTGCGCCACGAGTTCGCCACCCGCCTGGCCGAGCGCGGCGCCTCGGCGCACGAGCTGATGGAACTGCTGGGCCACTCCTCCATCGTCACGGGACAGGCGTATGTGGCCTCCACCGCACGCGAGGTACGCCAGGCCGCCCGCGGCAACCCGGCCTATGAGGTGATCGGCCGTCTGGGAGACCGGCCGGGGCGGTGACCGGGACCCTGACCAGGGCACCGGCTGGGGCGCGACCTCGTCCCACCGCTGTCGTCTTTCCGATTTTTGATCTTGGTGGTTTTAACAGAAGGCTCGCCTTTACGATGTAGATTCATAAATGGCGCGCATGGCATCGGCCCTGATGGGCAGGGGAGGATGTCATGAACAAGCTCTTCAAACTCATGGCGACCCGATGGCTGGCTCGTACTCCCTTCGGCATGGCGGTGCTGGGCGCCGGATGGCTGATCGGGCGGCGCAGGAGGAGGCGGGCCCGGCAGGAAGCCGCGGTCCGGCAGATGAGCGCGAGCCGCAGGCTGGCCATGCGCTCTCCCCTGAGCCGCTCCCGGTGAGCTGAAAGCCCCTCCCCTGCCCCGCAAACGCCTGGGAACGTCCCGGAAAACCGTTTGCGGAACTGTCGGAGGGCTCTGTTACGGTCACGGGCGTGTCTCAACAATCCATGATCTACGCCCGTGGCCTGATCAAACGCTTCGGTGACTTCACCGCGGTCGACGGCATCGATCTGGATGTGGCGCCGGGTGAGGCGTTCGGGTTCCTGGGGCCCAACGGGGCCGGGAAGTCCTCGACCATGCGGATGATCAGCTGCGTGTCGATGCCGACGGCCGGTGAACTGCGCATCCTGGGCATGGACCCGGTACGCGAGGGCCCGCGCATCCGCGCCCGGCTGGGGGTGTGCCCGCAGCTGGACAACCTCGACCCGGATCTGAACGTCCGGGAGAACCTCACCACCTACGCCCGCTACTTCGGGCTGTCGAAGTCCGAGGCGCGCAGCCGGGCGCAGAACCTGCTGGAGTTCGTGCAGCTGCAGGAGAAGGCCACCAGCACGGTCGAGCCGCTGTCGGGCGGCATGAAGCGGCGCCTGACGATCGCGCGGTCGCTGATCAACAACCCCGACCTGGTGCTGCTGGACGAGCCGACCACCGGTCTGGACCCGCAGGCGCGCCACCTGCTGTGGGAGCGGTTGTTCCGGCTCAAGCAGCAGGGCACGACGCTGGTGCTGACCACCCACTACATGGACGAGGCCGAGCAGCTGTGCGACCGGCTGGTGGTCATGGACGGCGGCCGCATCGCCGCCGAGGGCTCACCCCGCTCGCTGATCGAGACCCACTCCACGCCCGAGGTCGTGGAGCTGCGCTTCACCGACGAGGTCGACTACACCGGCAAGCTGGAGGGCATCGGCCGCGTCGACCCGCTGCCCGACCGCATCCTGCTCTACACCGACGACGGCGACGCGGCGGTCAACGAGGTGCACCGCCGCGGGCTGACCCCCTCCAGCGTGCTGGTGCGCCGCTCCTCCCTGGAGGATGTGTTCCTGCAGCTGACCGGCCGGACGCTGGTGGACTGAGCCATGGCCCATCCGACGGTGGCCGTGCTGGAGCGGCACCTCCATCTGTACCGGCGGCTGTGGCGCGCCTCGGTGTTCTCCTCCTTCATCCTGCCGGTGCTGTTCCTGATCAGCATCGGCATCGGGGTCGGCGGCTACGTCGGCCAGATCCAGGGCGTCGACTACCTGGCGTGGATCGTGCCGGGGGTGATGGCCTCCACCGCGTTCCAGATGGCCATCGGCGAGTCGACCTACTCGGTGCTGGGCGACTTCAAGTGGGTGCGGGCCTACCACGCCATGCGCGCCACCCCGGTCGAGATCCACGACATGGTGGCCGGCTGGATGCTCTACATCCTGCTGCGCGTGGAGATCGCCGCGGTGGTGTTCCTGGGCGTCACCGGCCTGTTCGGGGCGCTGCACTCGCCGTGGGCCGCGGTCACGCCGCTGATCGCCGCGCTGGTGGCGGTCGCGGCGGCGGCGCCGGTGACGGCCTTCGCCGCCAGCATCGACAACGACAGCTACTTCGCGCTGCTGTTCCGGTTCTTCATGATCCCCTCGACGCTGTTCGCCGGGGTGTTCTTCCCGGTGGACCAGCTGCCGCCGGTGATCCTCCCGCTGGCCTGGCTGTCACCGCTGTGGCACGGGGTGGAGCTGAGCCGGGCGGCGACGCTGGGCGTCGCTCCCCCGTGGCCCGCCGCGGTCCACGTCGGATGCCTGGCGCTGTTCGCCGTCGCCGGGCTGGCGTGGGCGATGGCGGCCTTCCGCAAGCGACTCCAGGACTGAGGCCATGGTTACCACTATGCTGGCCGCCCGTGTTTCCCTCTCCCCCTCCCGGGTCGGCGCGGTGATCAACCGCAACGTGGGGGCGTTGCGCAGCGGCCCGTCCTACTGGCTGGTCCTGGTCTCGGGTTTCTTCGAGCCGCTGCTGTACCTGCTGTCGATCGGCATCGGGGTGGGCGCGCTGGTCGGCCCGATCACCCTGCCCGGCGGGCGGGTGATCGAATACGCCGAGTTCGTCGCCCCGGCGATGCTGGCGGTCTCGGCGATGTCGGGGGCGCTGTCGGAGACGACGTTCAACTTCTTCTTCAAGATGAAGTACTCCAAGACCTTCGAGGCGATCCTGGCCACGCCGGTCAAGCCGTTCGAGATCGCGCTGGGCGAGCTGTCGTGGGCGCTGGTGCGCAGCTCCGTCTACACCGGGGCGTTCCTGGTGGTGATGGTCGCCCTGGGGCTGACCTCGCCGGGGTGGGCGCTGGCGGCCCTGCCGGCGACGCTGCTGGTGGGCCTGGCCTTCGGCGGGGTCGGGATGGCCATCAGCACGCTGATGCGCGGCTGGCAGGACTTCGACATGCTCACCACCGGGCAGTTCGCGCTGTTCCTGTTCTCCGGGACGTTCTCCCCCGTGCAGGACTATCCGCCGGCCATGGAGGTCCTGGTGGCGGCCACGCCGCTGTTCCACGCCGTGGAGCTGGTGCGGGGCCTGGCGATCGGCGAGCTGGGCTGGAGCCTGCTGGGCAACGCGGCCTACCTGCTGGCGATGGGCGCGGCGGGCCTGGTCTTCGCGGCCCGGCGCATCCAGCGCACCCTGTGCGTGTGAGAGCGCGCCCGGCGCGCCGACCGCTCGGGTCCTCGAGGACCCCGCCTCTCAGGGACCCGCCCCTGGAGGACCCGGCCCTCGCCGAACCAGCCGTCAGAGGCCCGGCCGTCAGGAACCCGGTGCGGCCCCGGCGGCCTGCGCGCCGGGGCCGTCCGCGCCCTCCGCCGGATGCTCGGCACGCAGGAACTCCAGGATCTCCGGCTCCTGCCCGCGCAGCAGGTGCCCGGCCTCGGGCAGCAGCCGTACGCTCACCCGCGGCGGCGCGGCCCGCTCCAGCCGCCGGCGGGTCTGGTGGGAGTCCAGCAGGCCGTCGCGCCCGCCGACGATCACCAGCATCGGGGCGGTGATGCCCCGCAGGGCCGCGTCTCCGAAGACGGGCAGCTTCTCCCGGCGGGGCCGGAAACTGCGGTGGATCAGCATCACGTACTCGCCGAAGGCCCGCTCCCGGGCGCTTTGCGCGGCATCGGAGCCGGAGACGCCCAGGGCCTTCCTCATCACCAGGCGCCGCCCCCGGCGGCCGAACGGCATCAGCAGCAGCGCCAGCAGTACCACCCCCCATTTCTGGCGGCCGATCCCGGCCGGGCACAGCAGCGCCAGGCGCTCGACGCGGCCGGGACGCCGGACGGCGTAGTCGAGGGCGATCCATCCGCCGAGAGAGACCCCGACGATCGAGGTCTTCTCCAGGCCGAGCCCGGCCAGCACGTCGTCCAGCCACAGGGCGTAGGCCTCTGAGCCGGTCGCCGGGCGGGAGGGCGCGCTCAGTCCCGGCTCCCCGATGATGTCGACGGCGTACAGGCGCAGATGCGGCGACCAGGCCTGCGCCTGCGCCGCCCACATGGCGGTGTTGGCCCCCGAGCCGTGCAGCAGCACCACCGGCGGCGCCTGCTGCGGCCCGCAGGCCAGCACGAACGTCTCGCCTTCGCGGGTGGGCACGAGCAGCTGCTCGCCGGGCACCGGCCACTCCTTCAGCAGCCGGCGGTAGACCTGCTCGACGGCGCGCGCCCCCTGGGGGGAGGTGTAGATGGAGGCGGCACCGGGCCGGGCGCTCCCGGATGAGGTGCCACCGGACGGGGGTCCGTCGGGTGGAATGGCGTCCGGTGGAATGGCGTCGTCTTTCACGGTCCGTCTCCCAGCAGGGCGCTGATGATTTTGAACAGCTCCGCGCCGCCGTCGAGGTCGCCCAGGATGATGATCTTCATGCTGGCCCGTTCCTCGTCGTAGACCGTCTCCACGCGCAGGGGCGGCCTGCCGCTGTCGTGGCGGCCGCCCACGGCGGCGATGAGCGTGTTGCTCAGGCGGGTCATCTCCTGGGTGCTGATCGCGTCGATCTGCACGATGCTGGAGGCCTCGACGTGGCGCCTCCGGCGGGTCGTCTCGCGGGCGGGCGCCGCCACCGGCCGCCCGGCGAAGGCGTCCAGATCCTCGGCGGCGATGCGGTACTGCTTGCCGATGCGCACGGCCTTCAGCCGCCCGTCACGCACGTAGTTGCGCACCGTTTTGACGTGCAGGCCCAGCAGGTTCGCCACCTGCTCGACCGAGTACGGCTGCCGCTCGCTCACGTGAGCCCTTCCGATGACCTCATATTCCCAAACGTACCCTATGAAAGGAAGAATAGGGATTTATAGGGAATCTTAGGGAGCAGGGAGGGCGAAGGGGGTGGCGGAGACGACCGCGGAGACGGGGATGGGCCCGTAGATGTGCGGGAAGGCCTCATCGGCGCCCAGGGGCACCTCCAGGCGCACGTCCAGCCCTTCGGGGTCGACGGTCAGCAGGGTGAGGGGCTCGGTGACGCCGCGGTAGTACCGCCTCACCACACCGGCCAGCTGGACGTGGTCGGCGCAGGCGTGGATGAAACCCTCCTGCTCCAGGGTGCGGCCCAGCGTGGAGACGCGATACTCCCCCGCGGCACGGGCCCGGTCCCAGTCGGCGCTCAGCGCCAGGTGCAAAATCGTCACCGGATCAGTGTGCCCGGCTCCGCTCGGCGAAGCGGTCCTGCGCCTGCAGCACGGCGTCGCCGTAACAGGCGGCCCACTGCCCCATCGCCCGCATCGGGCCCAGCAGCGCGGCCCCGGCCTGGGTCAGCGCGTAGTCCACCCGGGGCGGCGCCTCGGCGTAGGCCCGGCGTTCCACCAGACCGTTGTACTCCAGTCGGCGCAGCGCCTCGTTGAGGACCTTGGGGCCGATCCCGCCGATCCGGGCCAGCAGCTCACGCGGCCGCATCGCGCCGCTCTCGCCGAGGGTGTACACCACCACGCCGTCCCAGCGGTTGGCCAGCACCTCGAAGGCCAGCCGCGCCCGGCAGTCGGAGGTGTAACCGGACTCCGGCGATCCGGGCAACTCGCTCATGCCCCCATCCTGCCCGCTCCGACGCACACCACATGGTGCGCATCGAAACGCCTAACGTCATCGCCCGGCACCACCCGCCGGGTCCTCGCACCCGGCGGGCCACCTCGGAGCACACCGGATCGGCGACGATCCCCAAGACGGGAGAGACCTCATGCGTATCGGCATCCTGGGTACGGGCGCGATGGCCACGGCACTGGGCGGGGCGTGGGCCCGCGCCGGACACCGGGTCCTCGTCGGCGGGCGCGACCGGGACGCGGCCGCCGCGGCGGCGGAGCGCGTCGGCGCCGCCGGGCACGGAAGTCTCGCCGAGGCCGCCGCCCACGGCGAGCTCGTCCTGGCGGCGCTGCCCGCCGCGGCGGCGCCCCGGGTGGCCGGCGGGATCGGCGGCGTCCTGGCCGGGCGCACGCTCATCGACTGCACCAATCCCATCGCGCCGGCCGGCGACGGCCTGATGCTGACCACCGGCGGCACGACCTCGATCGCCCTGCGGATGGCGCAGGCCGCACCGCGGGCCCATGTGGTCAAGGCGTTCAACCTGTGCCACGAGAGCATCTGGACGCTGCCGCGCCCGGTCTTCGAGGACGCCCCGCTGGCGGTGCCGTTCTGCGGCGACGACCCGGCGAGCCTGGAGCGGGTGAGCGAGCTGATCGCCTCGATGGGCTGCACGCCCATGCCGTGCGGGGGACTGTCGCGTGCGGTCTACCTCGAGGCCACGGCGGCGTTCGCGATCGGGGTGTGGTGGTCGGGAGGGCAGCCGCGCTTCGCCTTCCCCGCATCCGAACGGCTCGCGCAGCCGTGAGATCCGGCGGCGTCCCCCGGGGACCTCACGAGCCCGCTACTGGCGGGCCTGCCACTCGCGCCGCAGGATCGCATAGACCAGCTCGTCGGTCCACTCGTCCTTGACCCACTCGTTCTCCACCAGATGGGCCTCGCGGCGCATGCCCAGGCGCTCCAGGACCCGGGCCGAGGCGGTGTTGCGGGCGTCCAGACGGCCGGTGATCCGGTGCAGGTCCAGCCCTTCGAAGCCGAGCCGCAGCAGGGCCCGGCCCATCTCGGTGGCGTACCCCTTGCCGTGGTGGTCGGGGTGGAAGACGTAGCCGATCTCACCGGAGCGGTGCACGCGGCTGTGCCAGAACAGCAGCCCGTCGCCGACGACCTGACCGGTCTCGGCGACCTCCGCGGCCAGCGCCAGGGCCTGGCCCTCCTCCAGCAGCTGCGTCTGCGACAGCTTGGTCTCCAGGGCCTGACGGACCTGACCGCGGTCACGGGGTCCCCAGTACAGATAGCGGGTGACCTCGGGCAGCGACTGGAAGGCGTACATGGCCTCCAGGTCGTCGGGGGTGTAGGGGCGCAGCAGGAGGCGTTCGGTGCGGATCGGGTACTCAGGCTTCAGCACCGGACCAGCCTAGGGCAGGGCGAAGGCGGCGGGCGATGCAATATCTCCGCCCTGATGTCCCCGCATATCCGGCCCGGTACCTCCAGCCCGATGCCCCCGCCCCGATGCCCCCGCCCCGGTCCCCCGGCCGCGGCCGTACGGCGCCGCCGGGATCACCCCCGGCGGCGCCGCATGCGGTCAGTGGGCGCCCCCGGCCAGGTTGAGTACGAGCACCCCGCCGATGATCAGGGCGATGCCCGCGATCTTGGCGAGTGAGATGGCCTCGCCGAGGAACAGCACGCCGATCGCGGCGATGGCGGCGGTTCCGGCCCCGGCCCACACCGCGTAGGCGACGCCGACCTCCATCTGCAGCTTCAGCGCCTGCGACAGCAGGTAGAAGGCGGTGCCGTAGCCGGCCAGCACCACCAGCGACCAGCCCTTGTGGGTGAAGCCCTCGCTGAACTTGAGCGCGGAGGTGGCCAGCACCTCCGCGACGATCGCGCCCGCCAGCATGAACCAGGCCATATATGGACTTCTCTCCCAAACGAACCCGTACGGGCATCCAAGTCTAGGAGGTGAGACGTTCCAGCAGCCGGGGGTGGCCCGCCAGGGCCGTCGTCAGCGTGCTCATCACCAGCGGCGCCAGGGCGGGCCGGTCGACCGACGGCCAGTCGATGGGCCCGTGCGGCGGCTGCGGATCGTACTCGATCATGAGCTGGACACCGCGCGCCATCTCCTCACCCGCCAGCCGCGCCACCAGCGCCAGCGCCATGTCGATGCCGGCCGAGACCCCGGCCGCGGTGACGATCGGGCCGTCCTGCACGACACGCTCACCGACCGGCACCGCCTCCAGCCTCGCCAGCAACTCCAGCGCCGCCCAGTGCGTGGTGGCGCGGCGCCCCCGCAACAGCCCCGCCGCCCCCAGCAGCAGCGAGCCGGTGCACACCGAGCCGATCACCTCCGCCCGCCGCGCGGCGAACCGGATGCGCTCCAGCAGCCGCTCGTCGGCCATCGCCGCGAAGGTCGGCTCCGTCCCGCCGGGCACGATGACCGCGTACGGCGCCTCCATCCCCTCCAGCTCCTCGAAGGTGTGACTGGGCGCCAGACCCAGCGGGGTGTCGGTGGGCACCGCCTCACGGGTCTCGGCGGCCACCACCATCCGCCACGAGGGATCGAAGGCAGCGAAAACCGACATCACCTGCAGCGGGCCGACCAGGTCCAGGGCGGTGATCCCGGGATAGAGCACGAACGCGACGGTTCTCACGGAAATCTCCTCTCGTCGCCCCCACCGTGACCGGGCCCGCCGCAAGGCCGCGAGCCCGCGCCGCGCGCCGGTCCGGATTCTTGGGCCTCCTGTCCCTCCTGCCTGCCCCGGCACCCTCCCACCCGCGACGCGATCACCCCCTTAATCCCGAAACCCTTGCGAGCGGAGTCGAAAGCGTGTTCCACTGATCCGCATGGGATGGGACTCCCCCGCGTTGCTGGCCGCGGCGCCCGACACCCGGCCCCGCATCGAGCGCACCGCGGTGACCCGGGTCCACGGCGCGCTGACCTGCTACGAAGTCAAGGCGCGCACCGCCCTTGAGGCGGTCGCCGACGGCTGGGCGGTCAGCCCCTACCGCGGATGCGCCCACGCCTGCCGCTACTGCTCGGCCCGGCGCGGCCACCGCTACCTGGGCCTGAACACCGGCACCGACTTCGACTCACGGATCGTCGTGCGCACCGACATCGTCCGGCGGCTGCGCACCGAACTGACCCGCAAATGGGACGGCGGCCACATCTCGGTGGGCCTCTCAGGCGACTGCTACCAGCACGCCGAAGAGATCTACAAGCTCATGCCCTCCCTCACCGGCGCGCTGGCCGAGGCCGGGGCCGAGTTCACCGTGCACACCAAGAGCCCGCTCATCCTGCGCGACGCCGACCTGCTGGCCGGCCTGCCCGGAGCGGGCGTGATGGTCTCGGTGGCCTTCGTCGACGACCAGATCCGGCGCGCCGTCGAGCCGGGCGCGCCCAGCGCGCAAAAGCGCCTGGAGTTGGTGGCGGAGCTGAGCGAGCGCGGCGTGCCGTGCGGGGTGGCGATGGCCCCGATCCTGCCGCTGCTGACCGATTCACCCGACCAGCTGACCGCCACCGTGCGCCGCATCGCCGCCGCCGGAGCCCTGAGCCTGTCCCCCCGGGTGCTGCGCCTGCCGCCCGGCGCCCGCGAGTGGTACCTGTCCTGGCTCACCGAACGCCACCCCGGCCTCGTGGCGCGCTACCAGGAGCTGTACGGCAAGGGCCCCGACGCCGACCCCGGCTACGTCACCCGCCTCACCGCCCAGGTGCAGGCCCTGGCCGCCCGCTACGGGCTGCAGACCGGCCGCCCGCCGGCCCAGCCCGCCGAGGCCGCCGCCCGCCAGCTGTTCCTCATCTGAGACCCGGCCCTCCCTTCCTGTTGCCGGTTGTCCTGTTACCTCGCATGGTGTGTACTCGTCGGATCGCCTTTACACTGTAGATTTAAAACGGCCGCCCGCCCGGCGCGAAAAAACGGTTCGACAGGGGCCTGGCCGCCTGCCTAGCGTGCGGGGCATGCAGATGATCGAACGGTTCCTCACCGACGGCTTCGTCAAGATTGAGAACGCCTTCCCCGCGGAGCTGGCCGAGCAGGGCCGTCAGATCCTGTGGCGGCAGATCGGGCTGAGCCCCGACGACCCGGCGGGCTGGACCAAGCCGGTCGTGTGGGCCATGGACCTCAGCGGCAGCCCGGTCTTCGATCAGGCGATCAACTCCCCCGCCCTGCACGAGGCCTTCGACACCCTGGTCGGGCCCGGCCGCTGGGTACCGCGCCACGAGGTCGGCATGTTCCCCATCCGCTTCCCCGTCAACCCGCCCGACGACGACCGCGGCTGGCACATCGACGGCAGCTTCGACCGCGGCGACGGCAGCTACGGCATCAACCTGCGCTCTCAGGGCCGGGCACTGCTGCTGCTGTTGCTGTTCTCCGACGTCGGGCCGGACGACGCCCCCACCCGCATCCGCGTCGGCTCCCACCTGGACGTGCCCGGGGTGCTGCAGCCGTACGGCGAGCAGGGCGCGGAGTTCTTCGAGCTGAGCCCGCTGGTGGAGGCCGCCAGCGCGCACCGCCCCGAGGTGCGCGCCACCGGCCGGGCCGGGGACGTGTTCGTGTGCCACCCGTTCCTGGTGCACGCCGCCCAGGAGCACACCGGCACCCGGCCCCGGTTCATGTCCCAGCCGCCCCTGCTGCCGGCCGGGGCGCTGGAGCTCCAGCGCCCCGACGGCGCCTACTCCCCCGTCGAACGGGCCATCCGGCTCGGCCTGGGCACGGCCTGACCCCGTACAGCACCCGGACCGTTCACCACCCGGGGCCGTTCGGCGCCAGGCCCGCAGCACCGGACCCGCTCAGCGGGCCAGCAGCTCGCGCAGTGCCGCGGCGGTGTCGGCCGGGGCCTCCTCGGCCATGAAGTGGCCGCAGGTGACACCGGTGTGCCGCAGGTCGGGCGCCCAGGCGCGCCACAGCTCCGCGGCGTCGAAACCCAGCACCGCACCCCAGTCCTGCTGCAGGACGGTCACCGGCATCCCCAGCCGGTGACCGGCCTCGCGGTCGGCCCGGTCGTGCTCGACGTCGATGCCCGCCGACGCGCGACAGTCGGCCACGATCGAGGACACCGCCTCCCGGCAGGCCCGCAGATACTCGGCGCGCACGTCGGCCGGGATCGCCTGCGGATCCCGGGTCCAGATGTCCAGGAAGTGGCCGAAGAAGACGTCCGCGCCCAGGCCGATCAGCTGCTCGGGCAGGCCGGGCGGCTGGGCCATCAGATACAGGTGGAAGCCGACCGCGGCCGACAGGCCGTGCATCACCTCCCACATGTCCAGCGTGGGCAGCACGTCCAGGCAGGCCAGGTGGGTGATCGCACCGGGGTGGTCGAGACCGGCGCGGAAGGCGACCAGGGCGCCGCGGTCGTGCCCGGCCAGCGCGAAGCGCTCGTGCCCCAGCGCGCGGGCCAGCGCCACGACGTCGGCGGCCATGGTGCGCTTGGCGTAGGCGGCCGGATCGGCGCCGGAGGGTTTGTCGCTGGCGCCGTAGCCGCGCAGGTCCGGGCAGATCACCGTGTGGTCGGCCGCCAGGTCGGCGGCGACGTGCCGCCACATCAGGTGCGTCTGCGGGAAACCGTGCAGCAGCACGATCGCCGGGCCCGAACCCCCGACGGCCACGTTCAGGGACACGCCGTCGGCGACGGGTACGCGCCGGTAGTCGAAACCGGTGATGACAGGCGCCATGATTCTCGCTCTTCTTCTCGTGAATGATCGCAGGCGATCGTGGATCGGTGGTCGTCGGTGGACGAGCGGGCGGTGCAAGCCTGCCCGGCGCCGATGAGCATCCGATCAGCACGCCGAATCTGCCGTGGTCGAAGATGGTGGCTGCAGGGGTTGTCCGTGACCGCCGCCTTTACGATGTAGATTCACAGGAGGGGTCGAGGGTGCAGGTCCTGTTCGGGGTGCTGGGGCCGGTGACGGCCTGGGACGCCGACGGTGAACCGGTCGCGTTGAAGGGGCCGCGCCACCGCGCGGTGCTGGCCCGGCTGATCGTGGCCCGCGGCCGCGTCGTACCGGTCACCCGCCTGGTCGACGACCTGTGGACCGACCCGCCCCCCGGGGCGCTCGGCGCGGTGCGCACCTTCGTGGCCGCGCTGCGCCGCGCCCTGGAACCACGGCGCCCGCCCCGCACCCCGGCCCGGCTGCTCATCACCGAGGGTCCCGGATACGCACTGCGCGCCGAGCCCGCCGCGGTGGACGCCTGGCGCTTCGAACGGGCGGTGACCACCTGCCCGCAGCCACCCGCCCAGGCGCTGGCGCGGCTGGAGGAGGCGCTGGGATGGTGGCGCGGGCCCGCCTACGCCGAGTTCACCGAGGAGGACTGGGCCCGCGCCGAACGCTCACGCCTGGCCGAGCTGCGGCTGCACGCCGTCGAACTGCGCGCTCAGGCGCACCTGGCGCTGGGCCGTGCCGCCGAGGCGGTCGCCGACCTGGACGCGCACGTGACCGGGCACCCCTGGCGCGAGGAGGCCTGGCGCCTGCTGGCGCTGGCGCTGTACCGCACCGGCCGCCAGGCAGACGCGCTGGCGGTGCTGCGCCGGGCACGCACGCTCCTGGTCGAGCACCTGGGAGTGGACCCGGGACCGGAACTGCGCCGCCTGGAGAGCGACATCCTCCAGCACGCTGAGCACCTGCGCCCCACTGAGCGTCCTCACCCGGCCGGGCACCTCCATCCCGCTGACCGCCCTCACCCGGGTGAACATCCCCATCCGGCCGGGCATCCCGGTTCCGCCGAACGCTCCGGCGGCCGGGCCGGTGAGACGGCGGCTGAGACGGCGGCGGAGCGGGTGTGGGCGCAGGCGGCCGCCGCCTACGACCGCACCGTGGCCTCCGGCGCCCGGGCCCGGCTGGAGTCGACGGTGGGCCTGCTGCGCAACCTGGCGGTGACCGGGGGCGGCGGCCTCGAGGCCGCCCGGCTGCACCGCGTGGCCGCCATCGCCGCGGCCGAGGAGCTGGGCGACGCGGAGCTGACCGCCCGGGTGATCGGCGCCTACGACGTCCCGGCGATCTGGACCCGCTCCGATGACCCGAAGCAGGCGGCGCACGTCGTGGCGGCGGCCGAGCGGGCCCTGGCGGCCCTGCCGCCCGGCGGGAACCTGGCGGCGCGGGCCCGGCTGCTGGCCACGATCGCCCTGGAGTCGCGCGGCACCGGCCATGCGCGCGCCCGCCGGGCCGCCCGGCAGGCAGAGGAGATCGCCCGCGGCCTGGACGACCCCACCCTGCTGGCCTTCGCCCTCAACGGCGCCTACATGCAGGCCTTCGGCCGTACGGGCCTGGCCCCGCACCGCGACGAGATCGGCGCCGAGCTCGTCGAGCTGTCGGCCCGCCACGGCCTGGTCACCTTCGAGGTCCTGGGGCACCTGATCCGGATGCAGGCACGCAGCGCACTTGCCGACTTCGCCGGAGCCGACCGGCACGCCGCCGCCGCCGACCGTCTCGCCGAGCGTCACGAGCTGCCGCTGGCGGGGGTGTTCACCCTCTGGTACCGGGCGCTGCGGCTGGATGCGACCGGCGACGCCCCGCTCATCGAGGTCGAGGCCGCCTACCGGCGGGCCGCGGCCCTGCTGGAGGGCGCCGGCATGCCCGGCCTGGAGCAGGGCCTGCTGCCGCTGACGCTGCTGTGCCTGCGGCAGCGGCGCATCCCGCCCGCGTCACCGCCCTCCATCGGCAAGCCCGCCGATGAGACCACCGACGGGCTCACCGACGGGCTCACCGATGGGCCCGCTGATGAGCTTCGCGGCGAGAACGACGAGATCGGCGAGAGCGGTGACCGGTCATCCGGCGGCTGGGGACCCTACGAGCCCTGGGCCCGTCCCCTGGTGCTGCTGACCGGCGGCCGCCGCGACAGGGCCGCCGCGGCGCTGCGCCGTACTCCCGAACCGCCCGCCGGGCTGCTGATGGAGGCCCTGTGGTGCCTGACCGCGCGGGCGGCCCTCGCCCTCGGGGACCGGCCGGCGATGCGGCGTGCCCGTACCGCGCTCGCCCCCGCCGCCGCGGAACTGGCCGGGGCGGGCAGCGGGCTGCTCACCGTGGGCCCGGTCTGCGACCATCTGGACGCCCTGGACGCCGCCCTCGGCCGATCCCGGTGAAGCGGCGTACGGCCGGCGCTCCCCGCGCCGGCCGTACTCATCACATGGGCCGCGTCACGACCACGGCGCCGTCGGATACCACGGGATGATCTCCCGCCGGGCGAGCATCCGGACGTCCCAGTACAGGAAGGTGAACACCCCGGCCACGATCAGGGACACGGCGGTCAGCGCGGCGATGCGGGAGGGCTTGGCCGTCAGCCACCGCTGCAGCCGGCTGCCTGCGGCGTAGGACAGGATGACGAACAGCACCGCCATGATGACGATGTTGCCCAGCGACTGCAGCACGAAGGCCGCCGCGCCGTACAGCGGGTTGCCGCTCTCGGCGGCGTCCCGGAACATCTGGCGGAACAGCGGGAACGGCCGCCCGATGAGGAAGGCGCCGATCAGCGCGCCCATGAACACCATCGGGGCGTTGGGGAAGCGGCGCGACAGGCGGGCGAACGGGTCGGGCACGAGGCCGAGCGCGGCCAGCCCCATGTAGATCATGATCAGGCCGATCACCCCGTAGACCACCATCGACTGGATGCTGCGCGGCGACAGGGACCCGGGCACGTTCTGCGCGGTGGAGAACTGCGGCATGGCGGTGCCGACGAATCCGACGACCGCACCGTAGATCGCCGAGACCGCCGTCATGCCGACCGCCAGCCAGCCCAGCGGCTTCAGCGTGTGCGCCAGGCGGCCCCACCGGCCGCCGACGCCGCCCAGCATCGGCGCCACCGCGCCGAACGCGGCGACGTTGCAGGCCGTGAACGACCCGGCCAGCCCGCTGACGAACGCGAAAACGATGCCCGCGGCGATGCCGGCGATCGGCGTCTGCTTGGCGTCGTGCCCCAGCAGCGTGTTGGCGACGTTGTCGCCGATGGTCTGGTCGACGAACTCCGCCGACCAGACCACGGTCAGCAGGAAGCCCACCAGGCTGCCGACCAGGATGATCAGCCCGCGCCTGCGTGGGAAGCTGCCGTTGACGAAGACGGAGGTGGCCGCCGCGGCGGGCGGCGCCGCCGGTCGGCCGAGCGTCTCCGGTGGGGCCGCGACGATGTGGTCTTGCGCCATGGGCGTCTCCTCGTGAGAGCACAACGGTTGTCAGAGCACGGCAGGACAGCACGACAGGACGGCACGACAGGACCTCGCGCGATGCGGCGCCGGCACCCGGATCGCAGCGACCCGTCCCGCCTGCGGGGGCTCGCCGGCCCGCGGTCGCCGCGCCTCCCACAGGATCCGGTGGTACGGCGGGCGGTTCTTCTCCCGGATTGCGCGATCTCCGCGCGAGTGCGGTACCGGACGGGCACGAATCCGGGTCCGCGGCCGGGCCGGAAAGGTCCGGGAAAAGTGCCGGAAAAATCGTGGAGCCCGCTGTAACAAACCCCGCCCGCAGCCCCTCTTATCTGACGAACGCACCCGAACAGAACAGAACGGAAACGACAATGAGCGAGTTCGCCTTCACCACCACCGACTACGTCGACTACGACGGTGACGGCGGCACCGACGCCCAGCTGATCGACACCGACGGCGACTACGTGGCCGACGAGGAGCGCTACGACACCGACGGCGACGGCGTCACCGACGTGGTCTACCTCGACCACAACGGCGACGGCCTGGCCGACGAGATCCGCGTCGACCTCAACGGCGACGGCGTCTCCGACTACACCGAGTACCAGGGCCCCTTCCCCACCGCCTGACCCCGCCTCCGGGTGCCGCCCGGCGGCGGGGAGGCCGCCGGGCCGGGCGTCCGCGATCCGGCCAGTCGCGGCCCGGACGGTGGCGGCTCGGGCCGCGCACCGTGGATAATCGTGCCACCTCCGACGATCAAGGGGCGGCGATGCGGCGTGCACGGCGACGGCGGTGGGGGGCTCTCGTTCTCGCGGTGACGCTGTGGGCCGGCCCGGGATCCTCGGTGCACGCCACGGCGGCGAAGGACTTCGTCCGTTACGCCGATGACAGCTGTCCGGGCAAGAACGGCGAGTACTACGTCTGCGCGCCGTGGCGGCTGTCGCTGAGAGGCGGCAAAGTCATCCGCCTGAAGGAGGCCCGGGTGTTCATCGGGCCGGGGAAGAAGATCCGGGCGCCCTTCGCCCTGTCGCCGCACGGCAGCAAGGCCGCCTACTTCCGTCTGAAGGACGGCGCCCTGGTCGTGCGCGACATCACCACCGGCAGGGTCCGCGTCGTACCGGGCATCAGATGGCCCGTCGATCTCCCCTTGCAGATCAGCCTGTCACCGGGCGGCCGCTTCGTCGTCCTGCGGGGCGACTATCTCCAGCCGCGCCGGGTGCTGGACACCGTCACCGGCCGGACGCACCCGCTGCCCGCCGGGCGGACCCCGTGGAGCTTCAGCCCGGACAACGCCCATCTGCTCGCCTCCGACGGCGACGGCAGGAGCGTGGTGTATTCGACCGCCGACTGGAGCGTGGTGCGCAGGGCCCGCACGCCCGCGGGATCGCTCCACACGGACGGTACGACGATCGCCTACATCGACCGCCGGGGCGGTCACCGCATCCGGTTCCTGAACCTGGTCACCGGCCGCCCGGCCGGGGCTCCGCTGAAGATCCCCGCCGACGAGAGCGGGCACTGGCTGCTGTGGGACCGGGCCGGCAACCTCGACCTGCTGACCATGGTGAAATCCCGCTCCGCCGGGGACCACACCACCTTCCGCTGGCGCAGGGCCAGCGACGGTATGCGCGTGCTCGACACCTTCACCAACCGCTCAAGCGACGAGATCGACGTCATCACCGGGCTGCCCGACCTCTGATCACAGCGGTCGGGCCCTTCTCCGGCCACTGATGGTGATCATTCCTGCGCCTGATCACCTCCGGAACCCGGGCCGGACGCGATGGTCCACGGGACCTCCCCCTCATCGGTCCGTCCCGGGTCGAGCGCCAGACGCGCGCAGCGGCAGCCTTGGTCGCGCAGCGGGTTGGTGACGGAGGTGATGCCGAGGCGCCGGCCGGCCGGTGAGGCGTCCCAGCCGAGGTAGGCGGCCCCGGGGTGGCTTTCCCGCAGGGCCTGGTGGGCTCCCAGGGCGAGTTCGTCGCTCATGGCGATGATGAGCGCGTCGGGGGTGAGCCGGGGGGCGAGTTCCCGTGCCGCCGCGGCGCCGTCCGCCCGGGTGTTGCGGGCCACGACGGCGACCGGGGTGTTCTCCCAGCTGAGCCCGGCCTGTTCGACGGCGGCGCGGTAGCCGCGCAGGCGGGCCTCGGTGACGGGGAACGGCGCGCGGGGCGGCAGATTCGCGCCGGTCGTCACCCGGTGCTCGCGGTCGCGGTCCAGGGGGAAGGAGATCACCGCGGGCGTGCGGCCTTCACGCAGCCCGCGGGCGGCGATCGCGCGGGCGGCCCCGTAGTCGTCCTGGGTGACGCACGCGATGCCCTCGCGGGGCGGGCCGCCCTGGATGACGGCGGGGCGGGGGTCGGCGGCCACCGCCGACAGCACCGGGTCGTCGTCGGCGGTGGTCCACAGTACGAAGCCGTCGACCGCCGCCGACAGCACGCGATCGACGTCGGCCCCGTCGCCCCGCGTGGGGATGAAGGTCAGGCACAGGCCCTCCTCGACGCAGACCTCCGCGACCCCGGCCAGGAACTGCGCCGCCTGGGGATCGTCGAAGGCGTAGGCCAGGTGCTCGCTGAAGACCACCCCGAGCTGTTGCGTCCTGCCGGATCTCAGCGCGCGGCCCACGGCGTCGGGACGGTAGCCCAGTTCGCCGGCGGCGCGGTACACGCGGTCGCGGGTGGCGGGCGCGACCCGGCCGGGCCGGTTGAAGGCGTAGGAGGCGGTCATGAGCGACACCTCCGCCCGCGCTGCCACGTCCTTCAGCGTCACACGTCTGCGATTGGTCGGCACGGGACCATCCTAGTTGTGTAACGTTACACATATGTCGACCGTCATCACTCCCCCCGCCGGCATGTTCCGCGCGGCGCCGTTCATCGGCTTCGCAGGCTTCGGTGCCTTCTGGGGCATCTGGGGTGCCAGTCTGCCGTTGCTGCGTGCCCGGGCCGGGGTGAGCGACGCGGAGTTCGGCGTCGCACTGCTCTTCGTCGGCGTCGGAGCCCTGCCCGCCATGCTGCTGACCGGGCGGCTCGTCGACGCGCTCGGGCTGCGCGTCGCCGGAGTGCTGCTCGCGCTGCTGGGCGTCGCGGGCGTCGCGCTCTCGGTCGTGTCGGTGGACTACGCCGCGTTGTGCGCCGGCATCCTGGTGACGGGAGCCGCTTCGGGAGCGGCCGATGTGGCGATCATCACGCTGGCGGCGACCGCCGAGAAACAGACCCGGCGTCCCGTCCTGGCCCGCTCGCAGGCGACGTTCTCCGCCACGGTCGCGGTCTCGAGCCTGGGCGCCGGTGCGCTCACCGCGACGGCGGGCAGCCTGCTGGTGAACTTCGCCGCGGGCGCCGTCATCTCCGCAGCCCTCGGCCTGGTCGTCGTCACCGCGACGCGCTCGGTCCCCGCGCCCGACGACGTCGCACCCGACAGCCCGAAGGCGCCGGGGCGCGCCGGTCGCGTGTCGTGGTGGATCCCCCTGCTCGTGGTCGGCGCGATCGGCATGCTTGCCGCCGCGTCGGAGAACGCCTACCAGTCCTGGAGCGCGGTCCTGCTGACCGAGGAGTTCACCGCCTCACCGGCCCTGGCCGCCCTCGCACCGGCGGCCTTCGCCACGACGGCCGCCCTGACCCGCCTGGCCACCGGCGCGGCCGCGCTGCGCCGCCCGCTCGTCACGCTGGCCGCGGGAAGCGCGCTCGCCACGGCCGCAGGCGTCCTGACGGCGCTCGCGCCCACGCCCCCGCTCGCCCTGGCGGGCGTCATCGCCGCCGCCGCGGGCACCTCGGTCCTCCTGCCCACCCTGCTGTCCCACGGGCTGCGGCCGATTCCGGACGAGTCGCGGGGCCGGGCCACCTCCGTCATCTCCACGGTCGCCTATCTCGGCTTCCTGGCCGGCCCGGCCTACTTCGGTCTGCTCGCCGACGTCTCCGGAGTGCAGGAGGCGTTCCTGGGCATCGCCGCCCTGACCGTCGTACTGCTGACCGCCATCCCGGCCCTGCCCGCGCTCAACCGGCGCGGCCCCGCAGGCGCGAGCAGGACTCCTTCGATCACGGACGATCAGCAATCTGACTCTTTCTGATCGATTTATAACGAATGTGATCGGGACGTGACAGTTCATTTGCGATCTCGTTACAGAATCTGATCAATCTTTGATCACTCCGGTTCTCGGCCGGCCTGCCGGAGGACGGTTCACCGACCCGCCGTCGCCGCCCCGTACGCGTGCTTCCACCCCCCGATGGAGACATCCATGCAGACACGCAACCCGATACGAGCAGGAGTGATCGCCCTCGTATCCCTCCTCGTCTCAGCGTTGTTCGTCGCCCAGCCCGCACACGCGGTCCCGGCGAAGACACCGCCCCTGTCGACGCCCTGGACCGGTCAGGCCCTGAGCGGAACGCCCCTTGCGGAGTATCCCCGGCCGCAGATGACCCGCCCCGACTGGATGAACCTCAACGGCGAATGGCAGCTTCGGCAGTCGGCGACCGACGACGCGCCGCAGTTCGGCGTCACCCTGCCCGAGCGCGTCAACGTCCCCTTCCCCGTCGAGTCGGCGCTGTCGGGCGTCATGCGACCCATCGCCGACAACCGCTACTACCTGTACTACCGCCGGACGTTCACGGTGCCCGCCGGGTGGGCCGGGCGCCGTACGCAGCTGCACTTCGGCGCCGTCGACTGGGAGGCGACGGTGTGGGTCAACGGCCGGTTGATGGGCACGCACCGCGGCGGCTACGACCGCTTCGAGTTCGACATCACCGACGCCCTCAACGGCGGCGCCAACGAGCTGGTCGTCAAGGTCTACGACCCCACCGACTCCGGCCACGCCGGCAGCCATCCGCTCATCGGCAAGCAGACCCGCAATCCGTCGGCCATCTTCTACACCCCCGTGTCCGGCATCTGGCAGACGGTGTGGCTGGAGCCGACCCCCGCCTCATCGATCTACAGCGTGGACACGTATCCCGACCTGGGCGACAACACCCTGCGGGTGCGCGTCTTCACCCGCGGCAACGTCAGCGGCCACTCCGTCCTGGCGGAGGCCGTGAACGGCACGACGGTCGTCGGCAGCGCCACCGGCGGATTCACCGACTTCAGCGTGCCCGTCCCGAACGCCCGGCGCTGGACCCCGGACGACCCGTTCCTGTACAACCTGCGGATCTCGCTGCGCAACGGCTCCGGTCAGACGGTCGACCGGACCACACACTACTTCGGCATGCGCGAGGTCGGCACGCGCATGGTCAACGGGGTGCTGCGCCCGACGCTCAACGGCGAGTTCGTCTACCACCTGGGCACGCTCGACCAGGGTTACTGGCCCGACGGCCTCTACACGGCGCCGACCGACGCGGCGCTCGCCTTCGACCTGCAAAAGCACAAGGAACTCGGCTTCAACATGGTGCGCAAGCACATCAAGGTCGAACCCCAGCGGTGGTACTACCACGCCGACCGGCTCGGCCTGCTCGTGTGGCAGGACGTCCCGTCGATGCAGGCCTTCAGCCGCGACGTCACCTCGGCCCACACCCAGCAGTTCGAGACCGAGGCGAGGGAGATCGTCGACGAGCACCGCAGCTCGCCCGCGGTGGTGGCGTACGTGCCGTTCAACGAGGGCTGGGGCGAGTGGAACCTCGCCGACACCCGCCGCATCATCCAGAACGTCAAGAACCAGGACCCGACCCGGCTGGTCAACGGGCACAGCGGGTTCAACTGCTGCGCGTCGCTGGGCGACCCCGGCAACGGCGACATGATCGACTGGCACGTGTACACGGGTCCGGACGCGCCCGCTCCCTCCTCCACGCGTATCTCGATCCTGGGTGAGTTCGGCGGCCTCGGCCTGCGCACGCCGGGTCACGAGTACAGCCCGCACGGCGGCTTCTTCGCCTACGAGCAGCAGACGAGCGCCGCGCAGCTCAACGACCGCTACACCGGCATGGTCCGCGACCTGCAGGAACTGGTCGTGAAGAAGGGCCTGAGCGGGTCGGTCTACACCGAGATCACCGACCTCGAGGGCGAGTACAACGGCCTGATGACCTACGACCGGCGGGTGCAGAAGGTCGACACGAACCAGGTGCGCGCCGCGCATCGGAACCTCCTGGCCGTCGCCCGCAACCAGAACGCGACACCGCGGCTGCCGGTCGGCCACGTGCGCTCGCTCCGCGTGACGACCCCCGGCTTCACCGACCGGTACCTGCGGCACGCCGGCTCCCTGGCGCGCACGGACGTGATCACCACGGCGAGCCCGGACCTCGCCCGCCAGGACGCCTCGTTCCGTACGGTGCCCGGCCTGGCGGACGCGAGGTGCTATTCGTTCGAGTCGGTCAACTTCCCGGGCCGTTATCTGCGGCACGCGAACTCGGTGGTGCGCACCGACGCCTCCACCGGGGGCTCGTTCGCGGCGGACGCCACCTGGTGCGCGCGCCCGGGCCGCTCCGGCACGGGCGTGTCGCTTGAGTCGCTGAACTTCCCCGGCGCCTTCCTGCGGCACCACGCCGAGAACGTCTACCTGGCCCGGCCGAGCGGCCCCAACCCCTTCGACGGCGGCGCCTCCTTCGACGCCGACGCCACCTGGGAGGCCGGCGGCCCGGCGTTGTGGCGCAGCGGGGTCGTCCTCCCCGTGGACGTGCGCCGGTCGCTGCAGGTGCAGACCTGGGGCTTCACCAGCCGGTACCTGCGCCACGCCGACAGCCTGGCCTCCACCGAGGTCGTCGACGCCGGCAGCGGCGCACTGCTGAAGAACGACGCCACCTGGACCATCCGCCGCGGCCTGGCCGACTCCGGCTGCTACTCCTTCGAGTCGGTCAACTATCCGGGACGGTACCTGCGCCACGCCGACTCACGCGTGCGCATGGACCCCTACGACGCCGGCACGCTGTTCGCCCAGGACGCGACGTGGTGCGCGCGGCCCGGACTGCAGGGGACCGGGGTGACGTTCGAGTCGATCAACTATCCGGGTTCGTACATGCGGCACTACGACGCCGCGGTGTGGTCGGCGAACGGCACCGGCGCCACCTGGAACCGCCCCCAGACGCTGACGGCCGACAGCACCTGGAACCTCGCTCCACCGTGGGCGCCGTGAGCCCGTGACGCCGTGAGGTCGTGAGGAGGCGGGCGGCGCCGTCACCCCGCAGGGTGGTGACGGCGCCGCCCGCCGTCCGGTCCGGGGCGGCTCCGCGAGCGGAAGGTACGGCGGTAGGTGTCCGGGGGCACGCCGACCGTGCGGTTGAAGTGCCGGCGCAGCGTCGTGGCGGTGCCCATGCCGGTGGCCTCCGCGATGGCCTCGACGCTGTCGTCGGTGGTCTCCAGCAGCTCCTGGGCACGGCGGATCCGCTGGGTCAGCAGCCACTGCAGCGGGGTGGTGCCGGTCACCGACCTGAAGTGGCGGCCCAGGTTGCGCGAGCTCATCCGCGCCCGGCGGGCCAGGTCCTCCACGCTCAGCGGACGGTCCAGCCGTTCCATCGCCCAGGGGAACAGCTCGGCGAGCGGGTGGTTGTCCGGGGCGGGCACCGGGGTGGTGACGAACTGGGACTGGCCGCCGTCCCGGTGCGGCGGTACGACCAGGCGGCGGGCGACCGCGTTGGCCACCGAGGAGCCGCGGTCGAGGCGGACCAGGTGCAGGCACAGGTCCATGGCGGCGGCTTTGCCCGCGGAGGTGAGCACGCGGCCGTTGTCGACGTACAGGACGTCCGGGTCCACCTCCACCCGGGGATAGCGGGCGGCCATGTCCCGGGTGTGCGCCCAGTGCGTGGTGGCGCGCCCACCGTCCAGCAGACCGGCGGCGGCCAGCACGAACGCGCCCGTGCACAGGGAGGCCACCCGCGCACCGGCCTCATGGGCCGCGCGCACCGCCTCGACCAGGTCCGCGGGCGGATCCACCTCGACGTCGGCCCAGCCCGGGACGATCACCGTGTGGGCGCGCGCGAGGTGGTCCAGGCCGTGGTCGGGCTCCAGCGTGAAGCGACCCGCCCGCACGGCGCCCGGCCCGCAGACCAGGAGGTCGTACCAGGGATCGGCCACGCCGGCCGGGTGGACCCCGAAGACCTCGTAGGCCAGGGACAGCTCGAAGTGGAGCATCCCGTCGGTGACGGCCAGCGCGACAGCGTGCATGTCCGGAATTTTATGGGTAACGCCGTTCCGGACACTCCGCGCTGCGCCCGCGCGTACCGCACCGGAGGAGATCGGTCAGAAATCGATAAGCGCGGGGCGCCTGGCCGCATCTAGCGTGAGAGTTATGGCTTCCATCGAATTCGTCACTCTTGAGGTCGCCGACCTCGCGGCGGCCGACGGCTTCTACGCCGCCGTCTTCGATTCGGCCAAGTGGTTACGCCTGCAGGCCTCGGCGGCGCCGACGACCGGCTTCCGCGGGTTCACGCTGTCGCTCATCGTCTCCCAGCCCGCCACCGTCAACGGTCTCATCGGTGCCGCGCTCGACGCCGGCGCCACGGCGCTGAAGCCGGCCGCGAAGTCGCTGTGGGGCTACGGCGGTGTCGTACAGGCCCCGGACGGGACGATCTGGACGGTCGCCTCCTCGGCGAAGAAGGACACCGGCCCGGCCACCCGGGAGATCGACGAGGTCGTGCTCCAACTGGGGGCCGAAGACGTGGCCGCGAGCAGACAGTTCTACGTCGAGCGCGGCCTCGCCGTGGCGAAGAGCTACGGCCGCAGGTACGTCGAGTTCGCCACCGCGTCGAGCCCCGTCAAACTGTCGCTCTACAAGCGCCGCTCCCTGGCCAAGGTCGCCGGCATCGCCCCGGACGGCACCGGATCGCACCGGCTCGTCATCGGCGGCGACGGCGGGGCCTTCACCGACCCGGACGGCTTCGTCTGGGAGTCGGCCACGCGACACCCCCGCTGAATGAGTGAATCCTGAAGCGGGGAGCGGTACGGCGGCGCATGCCGGGCGGGTGCCGCCCACCCGGGCTGCGCCGCCCGGCAGACGGGCCCGACCGCTGCGCCGGAGCAGAAGGCGGCCCGGGCAGGCCGACGCCCGGCCCGCCGTCGAACGGCCGCTCCAGCCACCCGGCGAAGCACTGCTAGACCACGTCGAACTCGTTCCCCTCGGGATCCGCCATCGCCACCGCGTAGTGATCGACCCCGGGCTGCGACAACACCCGCACGACCGACGCCCCCGCCCGGACAAGCCGCTCGACCTCGGCGTCCACCCGCGCTTTGCGGGTCTCCAGCGGCACTTCCTCCCGCCTGCCGCCCACCTTCACATCCAGGTGGAACCGGTTCTTGACCACCTTGCCCTCGGGCACCTGCTGAAACCAGATCCTCGGCCCGTGCCCCTCGGGATCGATGATGCTGTCGCTGCAGTCCCCCTCGCCCAGCTCGTCCTCCGGCACTCCGAGACTGCGCCAGTAATCCCGTCAGGTGTCGAATCCACCCGGCGGCGGCTCCACCGTGTAGCGCAGCGCGCCCGCCCAGAACCGGGCCATCCGCTCGGGTGCCGCACAGTCGATGACCGACTGATAAGAGACCATGGCGGTCATCCTGCCGGGCCCGGCCGACAAATAACGGGCCGGCTCGGCTGCCGGGCGGCGCAGCCCGGGTGGGCGGCACCCGCCCGGCATGCGCCGCCGTACCGCTCCCCGCTTCAGGACCCGCTCGTTCAGCGCGTGGCGTCCAGGACCGGTTTCACATCGACGATCGGCGTGCCGTCGACGGCCTCGAGATCGGCCACCCGCACCCGGAGCTTGTCGACCGCGAGCACCCGCACGCGGTGCAGTCCGACGGGGTTGGGCCGGTCGGAGGATCGGGTGCTGAACACCCCGGTCAGCGGGTTCCGCAGATCGTCACGCGGATGTACGGCCAGCACGGACCGGTCGGCCAGGTGCAGCCACGTGAGGACGAACACCTCATCGCCGGGCGTGAGATCACGGATGCCGTCGGCCATCGCGGGATCGAACACCAGCCAGGCCTCGGGGCTCCCCTCCACGCCCTGCTTCGGAGCGCTCGCGGGGTCCGTCAGGGGTGACTCGACGACCCCGATCGGATGGATCTCGTATGTCATGACTCCTCCACGCCGATCGTACGGAACCGCCGATCGTACGGAACCGCCTATGGTCCGGTCACGCGCTCGGCGCCGGTGCGGCCGGTGAGCCGTTCGTAGCGCTGGCGGGCGGCCTGCGGGCTGCCCAGGCCGAGACCGAAGGCGATCTCCTGCCAGGTCATGCCGCGCCCCCGGGCCATTTCCAGCAGGCCGGCCTCCAGTCCGTCGAATTCGGCGCGGACGCGTGGGAACAGGGTGAGCGCGGCCACCAGGTCGGCCCGGTCCACCTGCGGTTCGCCCTCCTGGACGGTGGCCGCGCCCGAGAGCAGGAAGGAGACGAGCCGCACCGCCTCGTGCGGGCCGAGGACGTCCGGATGCGCCTGGCGGTGGCGCTGCTGCGCGGTGGCCGCGTGCCGATCGGCGATCCGGAACAGGGCCTCGACCTCACGCCGAACCCGGCTCTGACCGGGGTCGGGCACGGTGAAGGGATCGTCGGAAGACTGCGGAGTGGAAGCCATGACCCCACAGTGACGCTTCAACCGTTACGTTGTCAACATAATATTTTGAACATCTTGTTTAAAACGGCTTGAACGGCTTGCGGGCGTCGAGTCCCCTCCACCTCGCGCGCAGGGCGTGGGCGGCCGCCTCGGGGCCCCGGTCGCGGGTGAAGACGCGGTGCTTGGCCTCCGGGTAGGCCAGCTGGCACTCCTCCGTCCAGGGGATGTCCCACACCGAGTGCCGCCCGGGCATCGAGTCGGCGCCGTACTCGCTCATGATGATCGGCTTGCCGTGCTTGCCGGCCCAGCGGCGCAGGACACCGGGCGGGTGGGGCCGAGTTCGCGGGTGAGCTCGACGAGAGGCTCGAAGTACTCGCGCGCCGTCCTCGTTGGAGGCGGGCTCGTTGGCGATGCACCACATGAGGACGCTGGGGTGGTTCTTGTCGCCGGCGTCCCGCTCGGCTGACCATGGCCTCTGCGCCTGCCGGAAATGCATTCATACAGTTCAAACGGCATTTCGGTTGGCGGCACCGCAGGAAACCGTGAATATATCGATCTTACGTGACATTCCAGATTATGCTCCAGCTCATCGATGCCGATCTACGGCCCCCCGGGAAGGTGGCATGAGCGACGACGCGCAAGAACTGAGGTGGACGCACCAGGATCCGGACTACCTGCCTCCGGAGATCGACACCAGCAAACCCAGCATCGCCCGGGTGTACGACGCCTTCCTGGGCGGCAAGGACAACTTCGCGGTGGACCGGGCCGTCGCGATCGAGGGCATGAAACATTTCCCCGACGGCGGCGAGGGCGCACGGCAGAATCGCGCGATGCTGTTCCGCGGTGTGAAGTTCCTGGCCGAGCAGGGAATCGACCAGTTCCTCGACATCGGCTCGGGTCTTCCCACGATGGACAACACGCATTCGGTCGCTCAACGGATCAATCCGGATGCGAAGGTCGTCTACGTCGACAACGATCCCATCGTGCTGGCCCATGCCCGGGCGATCCTGAAGACCAACGAGAACACCCGGGTCATCACCGCCGACATGCGCAACCCCGAGTCGATCTTCGGCCACCCGGACGTCAAGGGTTTCCTGGACTTCTCCCGGCCCGTCGGCCTGCTGATGGTGGCCGTGGTCCACCACCTGGGCGACGAGGAGGACCCGGAGGGGCTGGTGAACACCTACAAGGCCAGGCTGGCCCCGGGCAGCTATCTCCAGCTGACCCACTTCTGCTCCTGTGCCCCGGAGGTACGGGACCTGGAGGGAGTCCTGCTGGCGATGCTGGGCACCGGCCGCGCCCGGGACCTTCCCGAGATCGTGGGGTTCTTCGACGGCCTGGAACTGGTCGAGCCGGGAGTGGTGCACCTGCCCGAGTGGAAGCCCGACCAGGAGGTCACCTATCCGCTGACCCTGGGCGGCATCTGCATCGCGGGCGGGATGGGGCGCAAGTCCTGAGTGAGCGTTTCGTCCTGCTTGATCCCGGATTCAAGTGCCGTGCTCTGTGGGAGTGGATTCGCCGGTGAGGCGGCGGCTCATGAGGTCGATCATGGTGATGTGGATCGCGGCTTCGGAGTGGTCGGAGGCGTGCTTCGTGGTCGCGGACCAGGCGGTGGTGGCGGTTTTGATGCTTTGGCTGTCGATGATGCAGGCGCTGGGGGGTCGCGTCCGCGCCGATGGCGCAGGAGGCGGTGGAGCGGACCGGCGAGCTGGATGAAGACGCCGTCGTGTTGCCGGGGGGCGGCCGATGCCCAGGCCGTGGCGGCGGCGCTCGGCGCGCCAGGCGGCCAGGGTGGGTTCGATGAGGGCCCAGCCGGCGCCGGACAGGTCGCTGGGGTGGGTGGGGCGGGCCGGTCGTGGAGGTGGCGTATCGCGATATCGCGATACGGCGGGGGTGCCTAGCGGCGTCGGAGTCAGGCCGGCAGAAGGCAGCGGCTGCGCACCAGCAAAGGGGGGCATAGCGGGGCGTTTGCGAATGAGACAAGACGTATGCCGCGATCCGGCGCCTCAGCTGCCTCGTTCCTCACTCAGGGGCGAGAGATCTCTGCCGTACTGTCTTCGGTGGTCGCCGCCTACCAGGGGAATCACCGCAGACTATGACCTATCGGGATGAAACGCCCTGCGAGGTTGGCAAGGGCCAAATCTTGACCCGCATGTCGGGCCTACGGTGGACATTACTTCGGGTGGAGTTCTGCCTGCCGTCTTCGCGACTATGAGCAATCCCTTGCCGTCGGCATGAGTCGGAAGGCGGCGTTCGGGCCGCCGGGATGGTGGCCGATCCCGAGTTGCTGGAGGAGCCGGCCAGGGCCATCGAGGAGGGAAAAGGGCTCCGCGAAAAGGGCAAACCGCTCAGAGCGGCGGGCAGGATGATGACGCGGCCGGAGCAGGGCGTCGCCGGGTGCGGCGCTACCTGGCCGGACTCCATCTGCGTGGTGCTGTTTTGTGGGCGCGCAGCCTGCGGCCCGTCTGAAGGTCTGAATCCGAACAGGCTGTAGCGGCCCTCCCACCCCAGGAAGGGCCGCTACAGCAGGTCAGCCGACCTCGACCCCGCCGACCGACTTCCTGCCGCGCCGCAGCACCATGAAGCGCCCATGCAGCAGGTCGCCGGCGGCCGGCACGAACGACTCGTCGGAGATCTTGACGTTGTTGAGGTACGCGCCGCCTTCTTTCACCGCTCTGCGGGCGGCGGACTTCGACTCCACCAGGCCGCTGTCGGCCAGCAGGTCCACGAACGACGCGCCGAGCGCGGGAACGACCGCCTTGGGTACCTCGGCGAGCGCCGCCTCCAGCGTGGCAGCCGGCAGTTCCTGCAGGGCGCCCTGGCCGAACAGCGCCTGGGAGGCCGCCACCACCGCGTCGAGCTCCTGCCTGCCGTGCAGCAGTTCGGTGATGTCTTCGGCCAGAGCGCGCTGGGCCTCGCGGGCGAACGGGCGCTCGGCGACGGCCCTTTCCAGTTCCTCGATCTCCTCGCGGCCGCGGAAGGTGAACACCTTCAGGTAGTGGATCACGTCGCGGTCGTCGGCGTTGAGGAAGTACTGGTAGAACGCGTACGGCGAGGTCATCGCGGGGTCGAGCCAGAGTGCGCCGCCCGCCGTCTTGCCGAACTTGGTGCCGTCGGCCTTGGTGATCAACGGCAGGGTGAGCGCGTGGACGTTGCTGCCCTCGGTCCGGCGGACCAGGTCGGCGCCCGCGGTGATGTTGCCCCACTGGTCGCTGCCGCCGATCTGCAACGCGCAGCCGTAGCGGCGGTGCAGTTCCAGGTAGTCGTGGGCCTGCAGGATCTGGTAGCTGAACTCGGTGTAGCTCAGCCCTTCCCCGGCCAGGCGCGTGGAGACGGACTCCCGGGCCAGCATGCGGTTGACCGGGAAATGCTTGCCGATGTCGCGCAGGAAGTCGATGGCCCTCAGCTCGCCGGTCCAGTCGAGGTTGCTGACCAGGCGTGCCGGGTTCGGCCGGGCGTCGAAGTCGAGGAAGCGGCCGACCTGCCCCCGCAGGCGCTCCACCCACTGCGCGACGACGTCGGCGGCATTGAGGGAGCGCTCGGTGCTGCGCCCGCTCGGGTCGCCGATCAGGCCGGTGGCGCCGCCGACCAGGCCGATCGGGAGGTGCCCCGCGAGCTGGAAGCGGCGCAGCGTCAGCAGCGGCACGAAGTGACCGATGTGCAGGGACGGCCCGGTCGGGTCGAAGCCGGAGTACACCGTGATCGGTCCCTCGGCCATGGTCGCGCGCAGGGCGCCGAGGTCGGTGGACTGTGCGATCAGGCCCCGCCAGGCGAGGTCGTCGAGGATATCGGTCACGGTGATCAGGCTTTCCCGGGTCGGATGAGCGTGCTCAGCCGGCTCCGCCGGTTCAGAAGGTGCGTCGCGTGGACACGTGCGTGGCGGGGTCGGGCCGGGCTCGGTGGTCGGACGTCGACTCGAAGTATAGTTTGGGTTCAAACGATTTTTGGTTTCCATGGCGGGAAGAGGACCACGTGTCCGGGCAGAGGTCCATCATCGAGGCGGAGAAGCTGGTCGAGGCGAAGCTCGGCGGCGTGCCGATCCATCACGAGCGCATGGCGGTGGTGGCCAACATCTACCGTGCGGCTACGGCGGTCCGTCAGCATCTGGAGAATGCGGTCCTGCGCGGCGGCGGCCTCACCTGGACCGGGTTCGTAGTGCTCTGGGTGATGTGGATCTGGGGGGAATCGGAGAGCCGTCACGTGGCGGAGGAGGCCGGTATCTCCAAGGGCACGCTGACCGGTGTCATCCGCACGCTGGAATCGCGCGGGCTGGTCAAGCGCACCCGGCATCCCGCTGATGGCAGGCTGCTGCTGCTCAGCCTCACCGGCGAGGGCGAACAATTCATGCGGCAGGTGTTTCCGGACTTCAACGCCGAGGAGACGTTCGTCACCTCGCGGCTCGACGACGACGCCTGCCGGGCCTTGGCCGGCGGGTTGCGTCAGGTCGTCTTGCAGGTCGAGGAGCACGGCGAGGCGCGCCGACTGGCATTACTCGACGGGGCCGGGCCCGTTCCGCGCCGCAGCGGCCGCCGGCGGCGGCCGACTGGAGAAGCAGGCTGATCGCGACAGCGGGTCAGCGACCGGGCGGCGGTGCCCTCGCCGGGGGCAGGACCGAGGCGAGGAGCACGATCCGGCGGTGGGGTGACCGCGCTTGCCTGCGCGGACGCGACATCCGGGCGGTGATTCCGGAGACGCTGGATCAGGCCGCCGAGATGGCCTCCGATGCCGAGCATGACGAGCCGGGAGCCGGCCCACGAATGACCGCCGTTCTCGGCGGTGGGCTGAGATGGTCTTCGCGTAGTGGGTCTGATCCGGCTGTTGGAAGCGAGTCAGATCCACCGCTTGTACCTTGAGAACCCCCGCACCGCCCTGCGCTTACGGTGAACCTATGAACGCCGCCGAGGTTCGAAGTGTTCTCACCCAGTGCCTGCCCGGCTATCAGGCCGATACGGTGACGCTGCTGGAGGAGGGGGAGGACAACCGCGCGTTCGATGTGGACGGCGCGCTGGTCGTGCGTTTCGCCCTTGAGCCGGATCCGGCCGCGATTGACCGCGAGGCACGCCTGCTGAACGCGGTCGCCGCAGTCGTGCCCGTGCCGGTCCCTGTGCCGGCGTTCGTGCTCGCCGAGCGCGGTTGTCTGGCCTATCCGAAACTACCGGGCATCCCGCTGCTGGACCTGCCACAGCGTCTGGAGCACGCCGAATCGCTCGCCGCGCAACTCTCGGGGCTGCTGGCCGTGCTGCACGCGATCCCGCCGGAGTCGATGGCCGGCCTGGCCGCCGTGGACGACCAGCCGATGACGGAGTGGCTCGCCGAGGCGGCCGCGTTCTATCCGGCCGTCGCCGGTCGCCTGCCGGCGCGGTTCCGGCCGCGGGTGGAGGCGTTCCTGGCCGCCGATCCGCCCTCCCGCGGCCACGTCCGGGTGTTCACGCACAACGACCTCGGCGCCGAGCACGTCCTCGTCGACGCTGCCACCTGGGCTGTCACCGGCATCCTCGACTGGACCGACGCGGCACTCACCGACCCCGCCTACGACCACGGACTCCTCCACCGCGACCTAGGGCCGGCCGTCCTTGCCGAGCTGCCTTCGGACGTCCGCGAGCGCGCCGTCTTCTACGCCAGGTGCAGTGTTCTGGAAGAGCTGGCCTATGCGCTCGAGTCCGGCAAGCGGAAGTATGCCGCCAACGCACTGTCTGCGCTGCCGTGGTTGTTCGGCCAGGTGGAAAGCCGGTGACCGGCCGCCAGTCACCGATTCCCGCCGGCGCGGTGCGCTCGGCGCCGTTGACCTTCGCCGCCGGGGCAGCGGTGGGCGTGCTCGGCGGGATGATCGGCCTGGGCGGCGCGGAATTCCGGTTGCCGCTGCTGATCGGAGTGTTCGCCTTCGCCGCGCTGGCGGCCGTCATCGTCAACAAGGCGATGAGCCTGATCGTGGTGCTGGTCGCGCTGCCCGCCCGTCTGGGTGCCGTCTCGCTGGCGGAGCTGGGCGCGCATCGGGGGGTGGCGGTCAACCTGCTGGCCGGCAGTCTGCTCGGCGCCTGGGCCGGGGCGTCCTGGGCGGTGCGGATGCGCAGCGCGACCCTGTACAAGGTGCTGGCGGCGCTGATGGTGCTCATGGCCACCGCGCTGGTGCTCACCCACATCACCGCCCTGGGCGAGCTGGCCCTGCCCGGCCCGGTGCAGGCGGTCGCGGGCGTGGTGGCCGGGTTCGGCATCGGCGCGGTGGCCGCCGTCATGGGCGTGGCCGGCGGCGAGCTGCTGATCCCCACCATCGTGCTGCTGTACGGCCTCGACATCAAAACCGCCGGCAGCCTGTCGCTGCTGGTGTCCCTGCCCACCATGCTGGTGGCTTTTGCCCGCTACAGCCGAGATGGCAGCTTCGCCGTCCTGGGTGCCAACGTGCGCTTTATCGCCATCATGACTGCGGGCTCGGTCACCGGTGCGCTGGCCGGCGGCCTGCTGCTCGGCGTGATCGCCGAGCTGATCCTCATCCCCGTCCTCGCCGTCATCCTGCTGATCTCGGCGGTCAAGCTGGCCCGCCACGCTCCTCCAGGCACCTGAGTACCCGCCCGCCGAATGCCGGCGGAGCGGCCTCACCGACGACAACCGGGCGCCGGGCGTCCAACAACGGCCTTGCGGCCCCGTCCCTCCCGGATGAGCCGGCCGTCGGCGGCCAGCCGCTTGATGCACAGCCGTACCTGCTGGTCGCTCATGTCCAGGGCGCCGGCGTCGATCGTCCCGTCCTGGCGGATCATGCCCTCCACCAGGGTGCGGGTGGGGACCTCCACGGGACCGCCATCGCGATCCTCCACGGAGTCGGTGCGTTGCTGCGGCTTCGTGGCGCGCCGGAGGATCGCCCCCACCTCAGATCTATCTAATATGATACGGTCGTCGTCGAAACGATAGTTTTTTCTATGTGAGCCATGGAGAGCCCAGTGACGCCTGAACCGTCTCCGCCTTCCCGACGCGCAGCCGGACGCCGCCGATGGCTGCGCCGGTTGCTGCCGGCGCTGGTGACCGTCGTGACGCTGCTGCTGGCCGGCGGGGGCTGGGTGGTCTACCAGAACACCTATGCCATCCGGGAGGAGCCGGTGACCATCACCGGCGGCGCGCAGCCGTTGAAGGGGGTGCTCGCCCGGCCGACCGGCGGCCGGGGGCCGTACGGGCTGGTGGTCTTCGTCCACGGGGACGGCCCGGTCGATGCCACCCATGACAGCTTCTACCGCCCGGCCTGGGAGGCGCTGGCCCGGGCGGGCTATGCCTCGCTGTCGTGGAACAAGCCGGGGCTGGCCGGCGCCCCCGGCAACTGGCTGCACCAGAGCATGCAGGACCGGGCGGCGGAGACCATGGCCGCCATCGCCTGGGCCAAGACCCGGCCGGACATCGACCCGGAGCGGATCGGGCTGTGGGGCGCCAGCCAGGCCGGCTGGGTGCTGCCCACGGTCGCCGCACGCATGCCCGAGCTGAAGTTCGTCATCGCCGTCTCCCCGGCGATCAACTGGCTGCGTCAGGGCCGCTACAACCTGCTGGCCGAGCTGCGGCAGCAGGGCGCCACGCAACAGCAGATCCAGGCCGCGCTGGCACGCAGCGACACGACACTGCGCCACCTGCGCCAGGGCTCCACCTTCGAGCAGTACCGGGCCGCGGTCGGCGACGTGGAGGGCATGACGGCAGACCGCTGGCGGTTCGTCCAGGCCAACTACACCGCCGACGCCTCGAAGGATCTGGCCCGGATGCGCACCCCGGTTCTGCTGATGCTGGGCGGGCACGACATCAACGTCGACGTCGCCGAGACCGAGGCCGCCTACCGCAGGCTGCTGGCCCGACCCGGCCAGCTGCAGGTGCGGCACTATCCGGACGCCACCCACTCCCTGGTGCCCAAGGACGTGGAGGACTCGCAGCTCAAGACGCTTTTCCTGGCCGTCACGGCCCCCCGGTCCCTGTTCGCCGAGGACTATCTGGAGGATCTGCGCCGCTACGCGGCGAACCCGGAGACCGGACGGTGATCGGCCGGACAGCGCCGGCCTGCCCCAGCTCACCCACATCGCCATGATCGACCCCCATTAGCCGCCGCCTCACACCGGCCGTCCCGGGCCGGCGCCCACCGGCCCGGGAGACCTCCGATCACGTGCGTGCCGTGATCGCCCAGCGGTGGCCGTCGGGGTCGGTGAAGTGCCCGGTGTAGTCGCCCTGATCGGTTCGCGCCGCCGCGACGGTGACCCGTCCGCCGGCGGAGTCGGCGGTCTTGAGAAGGGTGTCGACATCGTCGCGGGAGGCGGCGATGTGGGTCAGCACGACGGCGGGGAAGCCGTGGCCGTCCTCCTCGACGCCGGCGTCCTTGGCCAGGGCCTTGCGTGGCAGCAGGCCCAGACGGTGGACGCCGCCGGCGACGGTGAAGTCGACGAACTTGTCTCCGTAGTCGTGGTCGGCGCTCATGCCCAGCGCCTCGTAGAAGACCTTGGACGCCTTCGGTCGCGCGACGCCGAGGTAGATCGCGCTCTCGACCGGCTTCACCGGTGTGCGCAGGGGCCCGGTGTCCTTCCCGCCGGCTGCGGCCAGCTTCCACACAGCCCCGTCCGGTGCCCGGTAGACGGCGGTGAACTCGCCGAAGAGCCGTTTCCTCGCCGGCCTGACGACCGTCGCGCCGTTGGCGGTGGCGGCGTCGAGGAGGGCCTCGACCTCGCCGGGCTGGTTGACGACGCAGGACAGGACGCAGCCGCGGAAGCCGGAAGCGGCCGGGTCCGTTCCGGTCTCGGCGGCGAGTGCGTCGATCCGGCGCAGGAGGAGGCGTCCGGTGCCGTGCAGGTCAATCCCGGCGGACTGCTCGTCACCGGTGATCGGGGGTGAGAACGCGGCGGTGTAGAAAGCGTGTGCGGCCTCCACCTGCGGCACGCCGAGGGCGATGGTGTCGAGTGAAAGCGCCATATGGGTGGTTCCTCGTGAGATCAAGCCTGAATACTCTTCCCGGGGTCTTCGCGGGCCCGTTCAGGCGAGCTGGTTGATGCGGATGAGGTTGCCGGCCGGGTCGCGGAAGGCGCAGTCGCGCACTCCGTAGTCCTGGTCGATGGGTTCCTGGACCACGTCGGCGCCGGCGGCCTCCAGGCGCTTGAAGAGGCCGTCGAGATCGTCGGTGGCCAGGGTGATCCCGGCGTAGGTGCCCTTGGCGATCAGCTCCAGGATGGTACGGCGCTCCTCCTCGGTGATGCCGGGGTCGACGGCCGGCGGGTGCAGCACGATGGAGGTCCCGGGCTGCCCGACCGGCCCGACGGTGATCCAGCGCATGTCCTCGTAGCCGACGTCTTTGCGGATCTCGAATCCGAGGATGTCGCGGTAGAAGGCCAGAGCGGCCTCGGGGTCGGTGTGCGGGAGGAAGGCGTAGTGAATGGTGATGTCCATGCCGCTCACGCTAGGCGCGGCTACACCGGGGGCGCTTCTTGATTCCTGACCGGTCTGGTCACCTGTTTGGCCAGGCATGGCGGGATACCCGCCGCCGCCTGCGAGTGGTCGCGACGGTAGACGCTCGGCGGCACGCCGACCAGCTCGGTGAACCTCGTGCTGAAGGTCCCCAGCGAGGATGAGCCCACCGCGAAGCAGACCTCGGTGACGCTGAGGTCGCCGCGGCGCAGCAGCGTCATCGCCCGTTCGATCCGCCGGGTCATCAGATACGAGTACGGCGACTCGCCGTAGATGCGGCGGAACTCCCGGCTCAGGTGCCCGACCGACATGTGCGCCCCACGGGCCAGCGCCTCGACGTTCAACGGCTTGGCGTACTCACGATCGATCCGGTCCCGGACGCGGCGGATGACGGCGATGTCGCGCAACCGTCGTTCCTCCGCACTCATACCGGACACGTGCGCCATCATCCCACGCCCGCGCCGGTGAGGGCCTGACATGCCTTTTCCGGTGCTCTCGGCTATGGTCGGCCTTATGACGGGACCGTGGAGAACACCACGACGGTCCATCACGTCCGCCGGCGTGATGGGCCTGGTCCTGCTGTCTCTGGTGCTGGCCGGCGCTCCGGTCATGGTGGGCGGCGGATCGGCCGCCGCCCAGGGTTCGGCCTCCGGCCCGGTGTGGAGCCTGGGCGGATGGGACATCGACCTGTCCAGCCTGCCGCCGCAGGCGGGCGGCGCCCGCGAGCACCACGTGCTGTCGCTGTGGCCGCCGATGCGCGGCGAACGCCACGGCGAGCTCGCGCATCTGGCGCTGCTGCCGTCGCCGGGCTCGGACGCGGACGTGCTCCGCGATCCGCAGCAGCTGGCGCAGCGCACCGCGGGTTCGCGCAGCCCCCCGCTCGTCTAGCAGACGTCCTCCCGGCCGGGCTCCGCGGCCACGCGCGCCGCGGAGGCTGACAACGCCCGCCGACGTCCGTCTCCGGGACTTTCCCCGGCGCCGGCCGGTGCGCACGGTCGCGCCCGGAGGCGTCCGCCTGCGGTCTCCTCGGCGGGAAGCGGCCGAGCCGCCCTCCTCCGGACCGCCTCCGTTCAGGCCGCCCCGGTCCGGGCCGTCGTCCGCCGCCCTTCCCTTCCGCCGTCGGCTGGGAGCCGGTCACCGCCATGGCCGTCGCCGGGCCGGTCCATGCCCGTCCGCGGCCGGATGCGGCCGTGCCCGCAGCGGCCCACCGCGTCGCGCTGTCCGCGCGCTGACGCGCCACGCCGCGACCGGGTCTCCTCGCGGCCCTCTCCCCTGTCTCTTCCTGACGCCTGTCCTCCACGGAAAGGACCACATGACCATGTCCGATCTCCCCACGACCACCCACCTCAGCAGCGTGCAGCTGCAGTCGCTGCGCCAGGACCTTCAGGAGCAGCAGGAGCAGCGCCGGCGGCAGCTGCACGACCTGCGGGAACAGGAGCAGGACGGCAGCGGCGCCGACGGCACCTGGCAGGAGCTGGTCGTCTCGCTCACCGCCGCCGAGCGCGCCGTCGCCGAACTGTCCCAGGCCTTCGACAGGCTGGCGGCCGGCACCTACGGCCGCTGCACCCACTGCCGGGCGGCCATCCCGTTCGAGCGGCTCAAGGTCCGGCCGCTGGCGCGTACCTGCATCGACTGCCAGCGGCGGCGCGAAGCCGCCTGACCCCGTGAGAGGGAGGGCGGGACCCTCCCGCCCTCCCTCTCGACGACCCGGAGCCGATCATGATCACATTGGATCGCCTGGTGAACGTGCTGGGCGGGTACGGGGTGCGGCTGTACGGCCGCGCCGAGGCGCGCTCGGCGTGGTTGCGCAGCGTGGCGATGCCGGAGTCCGCCGACCGGCACGTCGCCGGTGACGTGCTCCTGGCCGTCGGCGCCTGCTCACTCTCCGAGGCGGCGCGGTGGGCGGCCGCGGCCGGGGCCGTCGCGGTCCTGGTGCGCCCCGCCGGGACCGGCGTCGCCGGGGAAAGCCGCGGCGGCGCGGACCTGGAGCGGACAGACCCGGAACAGGAGGCCGCCGCGATCGGCGACCGGCACGGGGTGGCCGTGCTGCTGGCCGATCCCGCCGTCTCGTGGAGCCAGCTGGCCGGCGTGGTGTACGGGCTGGTGCTCGAGAGCCGCGAGACCGCCTCCGGACGCGGCCCGACCGACCTGTTCGCCCTGGCCGACAACCTGGCCGACGTCATCGGCGGAGCGGTGACCATCGAGGACCGCCACTCGCGGGTGCTGGCCTACTCCCGCTCCCAGCAGGCGGGCGATCCGGCCCGGCTGGAGACCATCCTCGCCCGGCGGGTGCCGGATCGGCTGCGCGAGCTGTTGCGGCGACGGGGGGTGTTCGCCCATCTGGCGGCGACGGACGAACCGGTGTTCGTCCCGGCCGACCCCGCACAGGGCCTGACCGGGCGGATGGCGGTGGCGGTGCGGGCCGGACGCGAACTGCTCGGTTCGGTGTGGGTCAGCTGCGACAGGACGCTGACCGGCGCCCACCGCCGCGCCCTGGCCGACGGCGCGCGCACGGTGGCGCTGCACCTGCTGCGCTCCCGGGCCAGCGCCGACCTGGAGCGGCAGGTGGAGTCCGACCTGGTCATCCGTCTGCTGGAGGGCGGCGCCGACGCCGCGACTGCGATCGGCCGGCTGGGCCTGGCGCCGCAGGCGCTGCGCGTCATCGCGGTCCGCGCGTCCGCTCCCGACGATCGCCACGCCGCGCTGCTGCTGGCCTTCGAGCAGGCCACCGCCGGCTTCGGCTGGTCCAGGCCCGGACGCAGCGCGCTGCTCGGCGACACGCTCTACACCATCCTGCCGGCCGTACGGGCGGATGCGGCCCGGCAGTGGATCACGGCCCTGTGCTCCGAGCTGCCCGCCCGGATGCGCGTCGCAGCCGGGATCGGCGCGCCCGCCGAGGTCGCGGAGCTGCCCGCCGGCCGTCAGGAGGCCGATGAGTGCCTGGCGCTGCACGAGAGCGCCGGGCCCGGAGCCGTCCCGCCCGCCTACGACGAGTCCTGGGACGACATCCTGCTGCGGCGGCTGCGCGCGGCCGCGGGCACCGGCCGGGCCCCGGCCCGCGGGCCGGTGAGCACACTGCTGCGGCACGACACCCGTCACGGCACCCGCTTCGTCGACACGCTGCGGGCCTGGCTGGAGGCTCAGGGCGATCTCACCCTGGCCGCCGAGCGTCTCGGCGTGCATCCCAACACCGTGCGCAACCGGCTGCGCAGGATGGGCGAGCTCACCCCGCTGGACCTGACCGACGCCCGCCGGCGCCTGGCCATGACCATCATGCTGGCCGCCTCCGCGGACGGACTCCGCCGATGACCCGGCGCGGCCTGCCGGCGGTTCCCGGCGACGGCGTTGTGCCGGATCCACAACGGCGGCCCCGCGATTGTCGATCGCCCACAACGTCACCGGTCGCCGCCCGGGACATGCTGGCTGCGACATCGGCATTCACACTCGCTGGAGGTTGGAGATGGTCGGCAACTGGCCGCGATCGGTGATCGTGGTGGGCGCGGGCGTCGTGGGCCTGTCGACCGCGTGGTTCCTGCAGGAGCGCGGCGTGCAGGTCGACGTGATCGACCGCGGCGGCGTGGCGGCCGGTGCGTCCTGGGGCAACGCCGGCTGGATCGCGCCGGGCCTGGCCGTCCCGCTCAACGAGCCGGCCGTCCTGCGTTACGGTCTGCGCTCGCTGCTGAACCCGGCCGCGCCGCTGCACGTGCCCGCGAGCCTCGACCCGGGCCTGTGGAGGTTCCTGGCCCGCTTCGCCGCCAACAGCCACTGGCGCTCCTGGACCCGCGCCGCGCGCGCCAACCTGCCGCTCAACGACGAATGCGTCGAAGCCTACGAGGTGCTCGCCGCCGACGGCGTGTCCGCACCGGTCGTCGCGGCGCCGATCACCGCCGCGTTCCGCACGCCCCGCCGGGCCGAGAGCCTGCTGCGCGAGCTGCGCAGGCTCGCGGAGATCGGCCAGCACGTCGAGCACACCGTGCTGGACGGCGACCGGCTCGCCGAGCACGCCCCGCTCGCCGGCGAGGCGCTGACGGCGGGGGTGCGCATCGACGGCCAGCGCTACGTCGATCCGGGCGCCTTCGTGCACGCCCTGGGCCAGGCCGTCATGCGACGCGGTGCGACGGTGTACGCCGTCGAGGTCGACGAGGTACGAACCGACGACAGGAAGGCGGTCGTCCGCTCGGCCAAGGGCACCGTCCTGTCCGCCGACGCGGTGGTGCTGGCCACCGGCGCGTGGCTGCCCCGCCTGGCCCGGCAGTGGGGCGTTCGCGTTCCCGTGCGGGCGGGCCGCGGCTACTCCTTCACCGTGCCGGTCGATCGTCCCGTCCCCGGCCCGGTCTACCTGCCCGAGGTGCGGGTCGCGTGCACGCCCTACCGGGGCGGGCTGCGGGTGGCGGGCACCATGGAGTTCCGCGACCCGGACGCCCCGCAGGCGCCCGCCCGGCTGGAGGCCGTCATCGCCTCCGCCCGTCCTCTCCTGCGGGGTGTGCGCTGGGAGGAACGCACCGACGCCTGGGTGGGCCCCCGCCCCGTCACCCCGGACGGCCGGCCGCTCATCGGCGCGACGGTGGCCCCCACCGTCTACGTGGCGGGCGGTCACGGCATGTGGGGCCTGGCCCACGGCCCGGTCACCGGCCGGCTGCTGGCCGAGCAGATCACCACCGGCGAGCAGCCGGCCGCCCTGGCCGACTTCGACCCCCTGCGCTGAGGCGGTCCGCACGGCGACGGGGTGCGGCTCGTCAGGTGAGGATGTCGCGGCGGTACGCCTCACCCACGGCGGCGGCCCGGTCGCGTACGCCGAGCTTGTCGTAGATGTGCAGCAGATGGGTCTTGATGCTCGCCTCACTGATGAACAGTTTGGCGGCGGCCTGACGGTTGGAGGCGCCGTCGGCGACGAGCCGCAGCACCTGCAGCTCCCGGTCGGTGAGCGCGGCCCGCACGGGATTGCGGACCTGGCCCACGAGCCGCTCGACCACCCACGGCGCCAGCACGACCTCGCCGGCGGCGGTCGCGCGGACGGCTCGCAGGAGCTCTTCGGGCGGAGTGTCCTTGAGCAGATAGCCGGTGGCCCCCGCCTCGATCGCGGGCAGCACGTCGGCGTCGCCGTCGAAGGTGGTCAGCACGAGCACCCTGATCCCGGGACGGGACTCGCGCAGGGCCGCTATCGCGGCGACGCCGTCCATCACCGGCATCCGCAGGTCCATGAGCACGACGTCGACGTCCAGGGCCGCCGCCCGTTCGAGGCCCTCACGCCCGTTGGACGCCTCGCCCGCCACTTCGATGTCGGGCTCTCCGGCGAAGGCGCCACGCAGGCCGCCGCGCACGATCGGATGGTCGTCGACGATCAGCAACCGGATCATTTCCGGGCCGCCTGCAGGGCCGGGACGCTGGCGCTGACCGCCGTGCCCTCTCCGGGGACGCTCTCTATCTCCAGTATGCCGCCGACTCCCCGCACCCGTTGCCGCATGCTGTTCAATCCGAACCCCCGGCCGTTCCCGCTGCCGATACCGCCTCCATCGTCGCGGATGTCCAGCAGTACGACGTCACCCGCGTACGAGAGCGTCAGCCCCGCCCGGGAGGCGCGGGCGTGCTTGGCGACGTTGGTCAGGGCCTCCTGGGCGACGCGGAACAGGGTGACCTCGATCGCCGGGCTGAGCGGCACGCTCTCACCGGTCACCTCGAAGCGCAGGTCGACCCCCGATCCCTCGGCCCAGCGCCGCGCCATCGCCGACAGCGCCTCCGGCAGGTGGGCCGTCTCCAGTTCGCGCGGCCGCAGGGCCTGCACGGATCGCCTGGCCTCGGACAGGCTGTCGCGGGCCAGCGAGAGAGCCAGATCGACGTGGTCGCTCACGTCCCCGGCCCGCTTGGCGGCCTGCAGTTGCGTGATGATCCCCGTCAGGCCCTGGGCGAGGGTGTCGTGGATCTCTCGGGCCATCCGCTGCCGCTCGTCGAGCACGCCCGCCTCGTGGGCCTGGGTTGTCAGCTGGGCGTGCAGGTCGGCGTTGGCCTTCATCGCCGCCTCCAGGTCGTCCAGGGCCTTGCGGTATCTCCGCTGCCGTTCGTCGATCTTGACTGCCATGATGTGGCCGCCGCCGATGGAGAAGGTCTGGACGATGACGATCGCGGCGTGGAAGAGGACCAGCTGGACGGTCGCCTGGGACCAGTCCAGGACGGTGCCGTACAGGACGAGGGAGGTCGCGGCGACCGCGGCGAAGGTCCATTTGGACGGGGCGAAGAGGAAGGCCAGGAAGAACCCGGAGACCGTGTAGACGGTGAAGACCGGATCGTGGAGCGCGAGGAGCGCGGCGGTGGCGAGCACCCCGGCGAAGTAGCCGGCGTTGACCCCGGGCCTGTTCCGCCACCGTCCGGGCAACAGCGTTCGCGAGACCAGCCAGGCCAGGGCCACGGCCACCAGTCCCAGGGTCACCAGTGAGGTGCCCCCCGGCCGATCCGGGGTCGTGAGGCTGATGATCGTCGAGATGCCCAGACAGAAGTAGGGGACCATCTCGACGGCTCTGTCGAAACGCCGCTCCCAGCGGGACAACGGGAAGGGATCAGCCATAGCGCCGACCTTATGCCCGTTCTGTCTCGGCGGCCTTGTACCGCATGGGGAACAGGATCGCGTAGCCGTACATGAGCAGGCCGACGGAGACCATGAACGTGATCGTCGGCCACTGCCAGGCGTCGGGCATGTAGAGCGCCAGGAACCAGACGCGGTCCTGCACCCCGAACAGTTTGAAGAACATCGGGACGAGGCCCTGCGGGAACAGCGGCAGCCAGGCGAGGCAGTAGCACACGATGATCGCGGTCCTGTGGCCGAGGGGCAGGTCCGGCGCGGACGTCTCCTCCTCGCGGGCCGCAGGCCCGGCGGCGGAGCCGTGTTTCATCAAGGTGAGCAGCTCGGTCCCGCCGGACGTGAGCCGCCGGACGGCGATCCTGCCGAACCCCCAGGCGCACAGCGCCCCGGTCACCACGCCCACGGGCACCCCCGCCCAGGGCTCGATCAGAATCGCGGCGGCCGCCGGAAGCGCCGTCACGGGAACCGCGATCAGCATCAGCCAGGCCAGCCCGGTCTCCCCGCCCTCGTCGGCGCCGCTGTTGAGCGGATTGCTGCCGCGCTTGTGCGGGTCGGTCGCCGGGACCGGCGAGGTGACGGCGATGAGGACCACCAGCCCGGCCGCCCCGCCGAGAACGGCGGGAAACAGGCCGGCCACCCACGGCCAGGCCCAGGTCTCGCCGCTGGCGGCGGCTCCGGCGACCGAGAGCAGGGCGGCGGCCGGTCCGACGGCCAGCAGCCAGGCCAGTTGCCGGCCGCGGACGTCATGGCGTTCCGCGCCGGGCGTCATCAGTGTGAGCCACAGCGCGGTCCCGTCGGTGGCGTAGAGGTTGGCCGACGCGCCCGCGCCCATCATGACCGCGATGAGACCGGTGAACGGCACCATGCCCCACCAGCCGAAGGACACCGGCAGCAGGGTGAACACCACGGCGTAGAAAAAGGCGAAGCTGAGCAGGTGAACCCTGATCAGGTCGCGTGACCAGGTGCGCAGTTCCTTGGCTGCGACGACATGCATGCCCCGGACCACGGGGAACGGCCGCGGCCCGCGGCGGCGTGCCGGGACGCCGCCGCGGGCGGCCGAGGTGACGCGCCGCGAGAGCAGGGCCCCCCACGCCGACACGAGCAGGACGACCGCGAGAGCGGACGCGGCCAGGATGCCGAGCGCCACCGGCGGGGAGGACTCGATCGCGGCGATGCCCCACCCCGAGGGCAGCAGCCGTACCAGCGTCCCGGCCAGCGAAAGGTCGGCCGTGGCGGCGGCGACGGCCAGAGCCCAGCCGTTGCCGCTCAGCGCGAGGATCGTCCCGGTGACGAAGGCGGCGAGCACGGCCGCCGCCCGGGAGCGGACGAGCAGACCGAAGACCGCCACCGTGACGCGGGAGATCAGCACCATCGTGACCAGCGTGATCATCGCCGCCGCCAGGGCGACGAGCACGGCCAGGGGGCCGAAGCGCCAGCCGTACACGACCATCGAGATGAGCGCCACCAGTGTGGTCAGCACCGCGGGACTGGCGAAGGCGCCGGCCAGCAGCGCGGCGGCCATCCGGCGAGGTGTGGCCGGGATCATGGCGAAGTACTCGGGACGCAGCACCTCGCCGCCGCCGGTGAAGATCGGGCCGAAGACCCAGCCCATCAGCCAGACGGCCAGCGCCGCCGGCAGCAGCGACGGCCAGAGCACGGCGACGACGATCGTGCCCACCGCCAGGACCAGGCCGGCCCCCGTACCGAGGACGAACCAGGACGCGCGGTCGCCGCGCAGCGAATTGCGCAGGAGCGCCAGTCTCATCCGGATCAGGACGACAGCCACGACAACCCCTCCACCCCGCCCGCCCTGGCGCCGACCAGCTCGACGAAGGCATCCTCGAGGGACCTGCTCCTGCGCACCTCGTCGAGGCGGCCCTCGGCCACCACCCGGCCGCCGGAGATGACTCCGACGTGGTCGCAGATCCCTTCCACCAGCGCCATCACGTGGCTGGAGATGACCACGGACCCGCCTCCCTCGACGAAGCGCCGCAGGATCGTCCGGATCGTCACGGCGGAGACCGGGTCGATGGCCTCGAACGGCTCGTCGAGGACCAGCAGGCGCGGTGCGTGCAGGAGGGCCACCGCCAGCCCGATCTTCTTGCGCATACCCGTGGAGTACTCGATGACGAGCGTGCGCTCGGCGGTGTCGAGTTCGAGGACCTGCAGGAGCTCCTCCGTCCGCTCCGCGACGGTCTGCGGGGCCATGCCGCGCAGGAGTCCCAGGTAGGTGAGGACCTCCCGCCCGGTCAGACGCTCGGGCATGCCGTGGCCGTCCGGCAGCACCCCGATCAGCGACTTCGCCCGGACGGTGTCCTTCCACACGTCCACTCCGAAGATCTGGGCGCGTCCCGCGTCGGGCCGCAGCAGGCCAACCGCCATCGCCAGGGTCGTGGTCTTGCCCGCGCCGTTCGGGCCGACCAGCCCGTAGAACGACCCGGCGGGGACCGACAGGTGGACCTGCTCGACCGCCGCCCGGTCGCCGAAAACCTTGCGCAGGCCGGTGACCCGGAGCGCAGGCGCCTCATGTGTCGTCATGAGACGAGGATGTTCCGGTCCGGACTCGCGCGGATCACCCGAGCGGCGACCCGCACGGTGGATTCGGCCATCAACCGATCGGTTGATACGGCCCCTCGGAGAGGTGGCCCCGGCCCGGACCGCGGTGCTATCCCCGGCGGGCTTCGAGCGCGTCCAGGATCAGGTCCAGGCCGTAGCCGAACTCGCTCGTGTGGTCGTAGCCCGGTCGCAGGGCGTGGTCGACGATCATCTCCCTGAGGTACGGCAGCTCGTCCGCCGGCAGGTTGTCGAGGAGGCCGCCGGCCACCTCCTTGACGTCGTCCGGCGTCATCACCGGCAGATTCACCTCCTGGATGACGAACCCGTCGACGTAGCTGTCGATGAGCGAGATGGCGTGCGCGGCCATCGGCAGCGTGAACCCCGCCCTGCGCAGGACGCCGAGGACGGCGTCGTGGTGGCGCAGCGTCGCCGGCCCCGGGGTGCGCCGGGAGTCTATGAGGCCCAGGGCCCAGCTGTGCCGCGACAGGACCGCACGCGCGGAGTGGGCGCGCGCACGGATCGCGTCGCGCCAGTCGTCGCACCCGGCGTCGGGGAGCGCGATCGCCGCGAACACCGCGTCGACCACGCCGTCGAGGATCGCGTCCTTGTTCGGCACGTGGTGGTAGAGCGACATCGCCTCCACGCCCAGCTCCTGTGCCACCCGTCGCATCGTGATCGCCTCCACGCCGCCGCGATCCGCGACCCGGATCGCGGCTTCCAGGACGCGATCTCTACTGAGCGGTCGTCGTGGCGGGGGCACGAGTACTCCAGGATCCGGGCATATTGACAACCTTACACCTGTAAGCCAGCCTTACAGGTGTAAGTCCTCCCGGGGCGGGACCGCCGGGAGCCCGACGAACATCCGACCCATGACGCCCCCGAGGGCGGGAGAAGGAGGTCCCGATGCCGATGCCGAAGTGGTGGGGGCACGTGAACAAGCGGGTGTTCAACCCGCTCACGCTCGCGATCGGGAAGTCGCCGGTGCTGATCCACGTCGGTCGCAGCTCCGGCGCGACGTACCGCACGCCGCTCGACGCGCATCCCGTCGACGGCGGCTACCTGTTCATCCCGGTGTACGGACCGGGCGCGGACTGGGTGCGGAACATCCTGGCGGCCGGCAGCGCGCGGCTCCGGGTCGACGGGCGGGAGGTGGAACTCACCGCTCCACGCATCGTCGGGAAGGGCGAGGCGTTCCAGGCCCTTCCCGACGGGGTGGCACGCCCACCGAGGTGGCTGCACCTCACCGAGTTCCTCCGTATGGACCTGGTCGCGGGCTGACGGGAGGCGGACCCGGATCGCACGCCGGGGCAGTCGCCGCAGGACCTCACCGGATCTGCGGCACCCCCGGGAATCCCGTTGCCCCGCCCGGCCGGAGCGCTCACCATGTGCGTACCGACGCAAGGCAGGAGGGAGCGCGGGACGTGCCCAGGTTCGATGCCCTTCCCGCACCCGTCCAGGAGGACTGCATACGCCTCCTGGAGGCCGGGCTGCAGGCCGCGTCCGCCGGATGGACCCGGCGTTCGGGGGTCCCCGTCCTCACGGTCACCCTGTACGGCGCGTCCGAGACGCGGGTGAGGCGGGCGCGATACGCCGACTACGCCTTCGGGGACCCGTGGGACCCCATGGACCCGGTGGAGATGAGCGCGCATCCGCTGCTGGCCGAGGCCCGGGGCGGCGCCCTGGTGTACGGGGACCGCGTCCACCTGCGCCATTCGGGCCGCCGGCTCAGGTCGGCGCTGTCCACGCTGGGTGTGTGGGCTCCGCCCGACCCCGACAGGGCGGTGAAGATCCAGGTGGTGCACAGGGCCGTCGGCCCGGACTCCGCAGACCCAGCGATCTTCAAGTTCCGCATCACGGGCAGCGGACCCGGGCCCGCGCGGCTCCGCTACGCGGAGAGCCCGCGGCAGATTCTCGGGGTGCTGGAGCAGCCCGTGGCGCTGAGGCTGCACCACCGGCCCGGGGACACCGTCAAGCTGACCCCGGCCTGACCACGCTCCCGGCGGCGGCTCAGGCGGCCACCTGGGCGAACGCCCCCCGGCCGCGGCCGGATCACGGCGCGGGGCCGGCGGCCCGGGGGTCGAGCAGGATGAGAACGGTCAGCACGACGATCCAGGCGACGACCGCGGCCAGCAGGAGCCTGCTCCAGGAGAAGCCGCGGGGCGGGGGTTCCGGAGTCTTCACAGCCACCCGCTCCTGCGCAGCATCCGGTAGACGACGATGACGGCGACGACCATGACGCACAGACTGAGGGGATAGCCCAGCAGCCAGTGCAGCTCCGGCATGTAGTCGAAGTTCATGCCGTAGATCCCGGCGATCATGGTGGGGACGGCGATGAGGGCGGCCCATGAGGAGATCTTGCGCATGTCGGCGTTCTGCTGCATGGCCGCGGCGCTCTGCTCACGGCCGACCAGCGCCAGGTGCGCGCTCAGGGCACTGGTCAGCAGCTCGTTGTGCTCGTCGACCGCGGAGTCCACCCGCAGCAGGTGGTCCAGCACGTCGCGGAACTGCTCCCGGGTCACGCCGCCCAGCTCCACCCGGCCCTTGACGATCGCCTCCAGGACCGGCACCAACGGGTCCTGGGCGGCGCGGAACTCCAGCACCTCACGCTTGAGGGAGTAGATGTCCTCGATGACATCGGCGTCCTCGCCGCTGAAGACACGCCGCTCCAGCGCGATGAGGTCGGCCTCGACCTCGTGGGAGATGCGGGAGTAGGTGTCGACGACCTGATCGCAGATCGCGTACAGCACCCCGGCGGGACCGGCGGCCAGCAGGTCGGGGTCGGATTCGACGCGCCGGCGCACCCCGTTCAGCGGGTTGGCCTGGCCGTGACGGACACTGATGACGAAGTCGCCGCCGAGGAACAGGTTGATCTCGCCGACCTCGATGTCGGAGCTCTCCTCCACGTACCGCAGCGGCTTGAGCACCACGAACAGGGTGTCGTCGTAGCGTTCGAGCTTGGGCCGCTGGTGGGCGTGGATGGCGTCCTCAATCGCCAGCGGGTGCAGCCTGACCTCTTCGGTGATCAGGTCGAACTCCTCCCGGGTGGGATCGTGCAGGCCGATCCACAGGAAGCACTCGCCTCTGGCGCGGGCCGCGCCGAAGGCGTCGCCGATGTCGCCGGTGATGGTCTCCCGTACGCCGTTGCAGTAGATCGCCTTGTCCACAATCACTCAGGCATTGTGACGGATCCGGCGAGGGCGTCGTCGCCGGGCAGGTCGCGCTGGGTGAAGATGTCGATGAGCAGCCGGACGGGCAGGTCGGCCTCGGTCGGATAGCGGAAGCCGCGCTCGGGGTTGAGGGTGTAGTGGTTGCGCCGGCCGATCTTGCCGCGGCTCAGATAGCCCTCCTGGTGCAGGTCGGAGACGATGCCCTGCACAGCGCGCTCGGTGATGCCGATCCGGGTGGCGATGTCGCGCAGGCGCACGTACGGATCACGGGCGATCTCCAGCAGCACCCTGGCATGGTGGGTCAGGAACGTCCAGGTGGAGGCGGACTCACCGGAGCCGGGCGGGGTCATAAGACCTCTCTTCGGGCCAGCTGATCCGGCCGAGGGTAGCGACGACTGACCATCTCTACCATAAAACTCTTACCGGAAACATTTTTCCGGTAAGAGGATTCTCGAAAAACGGTGCCGATGGAATGACACCGGCCGGCCCCCATCCGAATGGGAATCCGCATTCCCGATGTCGGCGCGGCTTGCACCGGGCCGGGCACAAGCCGCACCGGCGGCTCAGACCTCGAGTTTCTCCTCGATTCCGCGCAGAGTGTGCCGCGCCATCGCCAGGTTGGCCCGGTTGCGGTCGAGCGCGAGATACAGGAACAGCCCCTTGCCGCCGCGGCCGGCGATCGGCCGGATCACATGGTATTGGCTGGTTAGGGTGATGAGGATGTCCTCGATGGCCTCCTTGAGACCAAGGGCCTCCATGGTGCGGAGCTTGGCCTTGACGACCTCGGTGTTGCCGGCCGCCGCGACCTGGAGGTCCAGGTCCTTGGAGCCGCCGAGCGTGCCCAGCGCCATTCCGCTGTTGTAGTCCACGACCGCCGCGCCGAGAGCGCCGTCGATCGTCATCATCTCCTTGAGGGAGACCTCCATGCTGGTCATTGATTCCTCCGATTCTCGGGTGCGCGACAATTCGGGTGGAGGACGGCCTCGACCAGAAAAGCGTTATCGGCCAGCGTAGGGGTCCGCCGGCCGATGCCATGCGGGCCCGTTGAACCGGATATACGACAAGGGGAAGAATTCAAATACCGGGTAGAAAGATCCGCATCCCGGATGAGTCGTCGCCGCAGGTCATCACGGATATGCGCATTTTCCCTCCGGCGGGACAGGGCGGCCGGTTCTTTCGAGGGGGGATTCCCGAATCGGTTTTCTGGAATCCTTCTTCACCGCTTATGTCATGGAGCCGGAGCTGAACCGGTTGCCGGCGGCGGCCCGCCGTCGGGAAGATCGCTCCTATGAGCCGTCCTCTCGCTCCTGAGCTCCCCGACGGCCCCGTGGCCGTGCCGGATGTCATCGCCGCGCTCGCCGGTGACGACGCCGTCACCCCGGTCTGGTGCAACGAGCTGGGCGGGCTGACCTTCCGGCTGGACGGGACGGGCGGCGTCAGATACGCCAAGTGGGTCGCCGCGGGCACCCCTGAGATCGATCTGGCCGGTGAGGCCGTACGGCTGGCATGGGCGCGGCGGTGGGTTCCCGTGCCCCGGGTCCTGGAGCACGGTGCGGACGCCGAGGGGGCGTGGCTGGTCACCGAGGCGGTTCCCGGGCGTTCGGCGGTGGACCCCCGGTGGAGCGCCGACCCGGTCACCGCGTCGGCCGCGATCGGGCGCGGGCTGCGGCTGCTGCACGACGCTCTGCCGGTCGACCGGTGCCCCTTCGACTGGAGCGTCGAGCGGCGGCTCGCCCGGGCCGACGAGCGCATCGCCGCCGGCGAGGGCCCGGCCGGCTGGTCCCCCGAGCACCGGCACCTGGATCTCGCCGAGGCCCGGGCGCGCCTGGGCGCGCCTCCCGCGATCGACCGCCTGGTCGTCTGCCACGGCGACACCTGCGCCCCCAACACCCTGCTGCACGACGACGGCCGCTTCGCCGCGCACGTCGACCTGGGCTCGCTCGGCGTGGCCGACCGGTGGGCCGACCTGGCGGTCGCGGCGTGGAGCACGGAGTGGAACTACGGCCCCGGCTACGACGGCGTGGTCTACGAGGCCTACGGCGTCGAACCCGATCACGGGCGCATCGCCTACTACCGCCTGCTGTGGGACCTGGCGTAGGGCGCCCGCCGTCTCACCGGCCGGATCGACCGCAGGAACCCCGTGCGGTCAGCCGCCGAACCAGTCGAGGACGCGCAGGGCTCGCAGGGTGTTCCAGCGGCTCGGCTCGCCCACGCCGTCCTCGAAGGCGAAGTGGACGCGGCCCGGATGGACGCGGTCGAGCAGCCAGCGTCCGTCGGGCCGCCGCTTCGAGCCGACGACCTCCACCGCCTCGGTCATCCGGGGATCCGGGGCGGCCCCCGACCGCCTGAAGTAGTCGAGCGCGCGCAGCACGTCGTAGTGCCAGTAGTACGGGAAGGCGAAGTCGAGGAACGCCGCGTCGGCGACCTCGCCGGTGCTCCTGCGACGGAACAGGCCGCGTTCGAGCAGGTACTCCTCCCCGCCGCGGCGCGCCTCGCGCACCGCGGCGGATCCGCCGGTCGCGTGCTCGAACTCGAGCAGCCCCTCCAGCACGTTGATCGTCGTGTCGAACGAGGAGCGCACGGATCCGTTCTCGGCCTCGCAGTTCCACCCGCCGTCGGCGAGCCGCTCGCCCAGGACGCGATCGACGATCGCCGAGACGTCCACCCCGAAGTAGGCGCCGGTCTCGATCGTCCTGCCGTTGATGCACGGTTCGACCTCGCCGTCGAAGTACGGCTGGCCGGCGTGCTCCCATCGCCCGTGCTCGGCGACCGGCGGGATCGCGCGCCGCGCCGCCTTGGAGGCCGGGTCGAGCCCGAGGATCTGCAGGGTCTGCAGGGTGTGCATCGTCGCCGTCCAGGGCTGCCCGGGCTCGCCGCCGGTGTAGGACGCCGGGAAGCAGGCGCCGCCGTCCCACAGCCCGTCGGGCCCCTGGAGCGCCAGCAGACGAGCGCCCCAGCCCTCGTGCTCCACCCGCTCCCGCTCGGCGGCGACCTCGTCGGGCGGGGCGCCCGTGAGATCGCGCAGCACCTGCCAGCGGATGGCTGGATCGGAATCGAACAACCAGTCGACTACGCTCATCGCCGCACCCTAAATCATCGGGGAGCCGTCCGGAAGGCGGGACGGAACACGGCCCCGGCACCGTCCTTCAGCCGAGAGGGCGGGCCGGCCAGGTGTGCGACGGGACGGCCGAGGCCAGGGCCGCGGGCTCCTCCAGCGACAGCGGCGCGGGCACCGGCCGGTCCGCCGCCACCGTCAGCAGGAAGCCGCCGAACCTGCGCCACCACCCGTGCAGCACCCGCCCGCCCGTGGCCGCTCCCCCATCCGCGGCCACCTGCCCGCGCGCGGCCATCCGCCCATCCCCGGCCGCCCGCCCGGTCCCTGCGCCGCTGTCGCTGGAGGAGCCCGCCGCCGCGTCCTCGTCCAGTACGCGCACCGTCAGCGGGCTCCACCCGCCCTCCCGACCGTCGGCCAGGACCACCTCGACCGATCGGGTGTCCCGGCGCAGGCCGGTCCGCAGCACCTTCAGCGCGCTCTCCTTGGCCGACCACAGCAGGTTGGCCAGGAGCGGGTCGGACCCGATGACCCGCCGTTCGGCCGGGGTGAAGTAGTCGGCGACGAAGGCGGCGCTGCGCGGCTCCACCAGCTCCAGATCACAGCCGACGGCGCCGGGCTCCAGGCCGAGCAGGCACACCGCCCACCCGGCCCGGTCGCTCAGTGAGATCCCGACCGGCAGCGGCCGCCCGCCCCGGCAGGCCTCCGGCGCGCCGGAGGGGTGGTGACGGACCTCCAGTTCATGCGGCTCCGCGGGGCCGGTAGGGCCGAGGAGCAACCGCATCGCCTCCTTGGCCGTCCACCGGGCCACCAGGAACTCGGTGCGCCGTTTGGCGAAGCGCATCGAGGCCGCCCGCCCGGCCTCCGCCCGCGACAGCCACCGGTCGCCGGCCGGCAGGTCCGCCTCGCCGCGCGCCAGCCACCTCATCCCCCCGCTCACCTCATCCCCATCGCAGTCCCGTCACCCGGCCATCCCGCGTTCCAGCGCCTGCACGATGTACGGCCGCAGCTCGGCGGCCGGGATGATCCGGTCCACGGAACCGACCTCCAGCGCCCGCCGGATGCTGTGCACCCGGTCGAACTCCGCGGCCACCTCGCGCAGCTTCTCCGCGCGCACCTCCTCGGTGATCTCGTGCAGCCGCGAGCGCGGCCCCGTCTCGCGGGCGGCCGTCACCCTCGGGTCCTGTTCGGTGCGCGCCCTGACCTCCCGTACGAACACCACGGCCGCGGCGGGCGCCCCGCCGATGACCGAGGCGTGGGAGCCCTCGACGGCGGCGATCTCCAGGCGCGGGTTGAGCCGTTTGGAGAACACCACGAACGCGCCCCCGTGATAGCGGGAGACCACCACGAACACGATCGGCCCGTCGAAGTTGACCACGGCCCGGCCGATCTCGGCCCCGTACTCCAGTTGCCGGCGCCGCATCGACTCCGGCGACCCGTCGAAGCCCGACAGGTTGGCCAGCACGACGACCGGCCGGTTGCCGCTGGCGGCGTTGATCGCCCTGGCCACCTTGCGCGACGACTGCGGGAACAGGGTTCCCGCGGTCCAGGCCGGCGGCCCGTCGGCGGGCACGAAGCCGTGCCGGGGCAGCGGCGCGGACTCCAGGCCGATCAGGCACACGGGGATGCCGCCGACGTGGCCGTCCCACACCACGGCGATCTCGGCGTCACGCCAGCGGGCCCAGCGCTCCAGCGGCCCGCAGCCGCGGTCGCAGACCGCGCGCATCACCGACCGGATGTCGAAGGGCTTCTTGCGCTCCGCGTTGTGCCCGGCCGAGAAGACCTCGCCGACGGCGGCGAACTCCGGACCGGGATGCGGCTCGGCGCGCACGTCCCGATCGGCGGGATCGGAGACCGGTCGCCGCCGGGGATAGCGTTCGCCGGGCACGACGTAGGTGTGCTCGTAGTGGCGCAGCAGGATCCGGCACGCCTCGGCGAGCGTGGCGGCGCCGTACTGGGCCTGGCCGTTCGGCCCCATGATCCGCTCGAAGCCGCCGATGCCGGTGTTGTCCTCGGCCGACACGCCGCCGGAGAAGTCCAGCGCCTGCTTGCCGGTGAGCACCATCGCGGCGCCGGCGACCATGACCAGGATGCCGCGCGTGTGCATGAGCATCGTGGCCTCGGCGTTCCAGTACGGCTGCGCGCCCACGTTGACGCCGGTCACCACCACGTTGACCTCGCCCCCCGCCTGGGTGAACTCGACCAGGCGGCGCAGCACGGCGGCGATCCAGTCCATGTTCTCGGTCCCGCTGTCCATCGCGATGCGCGCCCCCGACGACAGGGCGAACCACTCGACCGGCACCCGCATCCGCCCGGCCAGGTCCAGCGCGGCGATGACGCGGCGGCACTCGGGCTCGGCCAGCGAACCGAGGCTGCGGGTGGGGTCGCCCAGGATGGCGACCCTGGTCATGCCCTCGGGCACCTTGGCGGTGTCGTTGGAGATGACGCCGACGACGAGGTTGGCGGTGTTGCGCCCCTCCGGCCGCTCGACCGGCACGAGGGCGCCGTCGCCGTCCAGGTCGTACTCGGTGAAACGACCGGGCGGGAAGTCGCCGGGCGTCCCGTGCGGCGGGGCGAGCATCCTGACGATCTCGTACGGGTAGGGGGCGCCGAAGCGCCGGGCCCGCAGGACCCTGCGCCGGTACTCGGTCAGCGGCCTGATCGGCGCCCGGCCGTACGGCTCCTCGCGCACGGTGATGCGGTCCTCGTCGAGTCCCTCCAGGTGGAGCACCGCCGGACGCGTGCCGCCGTCCGGGCCGGGGATCCGCACCTGCAGCAGCACCTTCTCCAGACCGACGCCGATCGCGAGCGTGACGAAGGGCCGTACCAGGTCGGGCCAGCGCTCGCGGGGCACGTCGAAGGGCGGTCGGACGTACAGGACGATGCGGTTGGACTGGGGCCGCCGCTCCGGCGGCACGGCGGCCAGCGCCTCGCGCATCGCCGCCAGCGCCTGCAGGCCCATCCGCTCCAGCCGGGGCAGCGACACCACGCGGCCCGCGGAGTCGTGTACCGGGGTCAGGTCGCGCACCTCGGCCATGGCGAACAGCCGCACGTCGGCGGGGTTGTCCCTGGCGGTGCCGCGGAACAGGTAGACGTCCTCGGCCGAGCGCAGCCGTTCCAGCTCGAAGTTCGACAGCCGCCACAGCTCCGCGCGCTCGGCGATCATCGGGTGCAGGTTGCGGTAGAGCGGTTCCTCGGTGAAGCCCTCCCCCATCTGGCCGTCCTCCGTCTGCCGGTAGACGAAGTGCTGGGCGCGGTGGTGCTCGGCGCCCGCGCCGTGCTCGCTGGTGACGGTGACGCACAGCCGCTCCACGGGCCGGCCGAGGCTGCGTCCGGTCAGCAGCCGCGCCACCTGCTCCTGCGTCTCGTCGGCGGCGGGCCGCTCCCCCGGCCGCCAGGTCATCAGCTCGACGATCACCCGCCGCGCCGGATCGACGCCCGCCAGGTGCCCGGCGATGACCGCGCACGCCGCGGGCACCTCGCCCAGCGGGGTGTAGGCGACCACCAGGTGATGGACCAGGCCGTCGTGCCCGAAGTCGGCCGTGCCGAGATCACCGTCGGCGCCGACCCGCTCCAGCGGGCGGGTGCGGTAGAAGCGGCGGATGTAGATCTCGGTGACGACGCTCCTGAACGCCGGGCCGGCGCCCCGCCAGCGGGCCAGCAGCGGCCCGCGCATCGGCTGGGGGCACCACACGAGCCGGTCGATCAGGTCGTCGCGGTCGGGTCTGCCGGGATCGGCGGCCAGGTCGTCGAGGTGGGCCTCCATCTCGGCGTAGACGGCGGCCAGCGCCTCGTCGTGCTGGGGCTCGTCGAAGTAGTGGAAGCGCACGTCCCTGGCCAGGTCGGCCACGACGGGATGGCGGGCCTGGGCGGCGGTCGCGAGCCGGTCCATCAGGCCGCGAAGCCCCGGCCCCGCCGCGGGGGCCAGCAGGTGGCGGTGGCGCAGCCGCCGTTCCAGCACGGCCGCGACGGCGGGCACCAGGTCGCCCGCCCGCCGGAAGGCGCGGAACATCCACACCACGGCCTCTTCGAGCCGCGGTGTGCGCTCCAGGTCCGGCATGCCGTAGTGGGCCAGGACCCGCAGGAGCCGGGCGCGGAAGCCCGGCGGCAGGCCCGCCCGCTCGGGGTCGAGCCACTGCAGGTACGACAGCACGTACTCCTGAGCGCTGGCGGCCTCCGGCTCGTCGGGCTCGGGCAGCGGCCGGTAGAGGCCGCAGACCTCGGCGAACAGCTCCAGGAACGCCTCCTCGCAGGCCAGCAGCTCCGCATCGTCCGGCTCCAGGGCGGCCTCGACGGCATGCTGGTCGATCTCCCCCGGGTCCAGGTCGAAGCCCAGCAGGCAGCCGCGCAGCGCCGCGTAGACCGGCCCGCACATCGGCGTCCCGCCCTCGGCCCGGCGCAGGCCGGTGAACGACACGCGCGCCCGCGTCACCGGCCCGGCCGCCGTCGCAGTCTCGCGGATGCGCAGCAGCGGCTGGCCCTCCACGACCTGCGTGTTGACCGCCACGTCCACGCCGGCCACCTCCCCGGCGAACGGGGCGGTCAGCGTCGACTCCATCTTCATGCTCTCCATCACGACCAGCGGGTCCCCCTCGGCGACCCGGTCGCCGGGGGCGGCCCGCACCGCCACGACGAAGGCGGGGGCGGCGGCGCGGACGATGCCGCCGTCGTCCCGGTGCACCCGGTGGGCGGCCCACTCGCCGTCCCGTTCCACCTCCACCAGGTAGGACGGGCCCTGGACGGCCACCTGCACCCGGTAGCGCCCGCCACCGCAGGTCAGCCGCCTCTCGTAACGGCCCAGCCGCTCCACGCGGATCTCCGCCGGCCCGTCGCCGGTCTCCACCCGGTACTCCTGGGGCCCGGTGCGGAACACCGTCAGCTCGTACGGCAGGCCGCGATAGCGCAGCCTGGCCCGGTGTCCCATCCGCTCCGGCACCTCGGGACGGCCCCGGCCCGCGGCGGCGTGGAAGGCGGCGCGCTCGCTCTCGTGATCGGCCTCGTACGCCTCGGCGGCGGCCTGGAGCAGCGCCACGGGGTCGGGCTCGGGCAGGTGCCCGGCCCGGGCCGTCAGCCGGTCCAGCCAGGTGTTGTCCGCGGTGCCGCGCCGTACCTCCTCGGTGGCCAGCAGCGACAGCAGGAACGCGCGGTTGGTCGCGCCGCCCTCGATGACCACGCGGGTGACGGCCAGGGCGCGCCGGAGCCTGGCCAGGGCCTCGGCGCGATCCCTGCCCCAGGCCACCACCTTGGCGATCATGGAGTCGAACTCGGGCGCCACGGTGTCGCCCTCGGAGACGCCCGCGTCCACCCGGACGCCGGGCCCCGCCGGGGGCCGCCAGACCGCGACCCGCCCGGGGGCGGGGGCGAAGCCCTGCTCGGGATCCTCGGCGCACAGTCTGGCCTCGACGGCGTGCCCCCGGACGGACGGGGGCTCCCCGCTCAGGCGGCCGCCCCTGGCGACGTGGAGCTGGAGCTTGACCAGGTCGATGCCCGCGGCCTCCTCGGTGACCGGATGCTCGACCTGCAGCCGGGTGTTGACCTCCATGAACAGGTAGCGGCCGGTGTCGGGGTCCACCAGGAACTCCACGGTGCCGGCGTTGCGGTATCCGGCGGCGCGGGCCAGCCGGACGGCCGCGTCCCGGATCTCCCGTTCGGTGTCCGGCGTCAGCGCGGTCGAGGCGGACTCCTCGATCACCTTCTGGTTGCGGCGCTGGATGCTGCAGTCGCGCACGCCCACCGCCCAGACGGTGCCGTGGGCGTCGGCGATGATCTGCACCTCGACGTGCCGGGCGCGCGGGACGAGCTGTTCGGCGAAGACGGCCGGGTCGCCGAAGGCCGCCTCGGCCTCGGCGCGGGCCGAGTCCAGCGCCGGGCCCAGCTCGTTCGGGCGGCGCACGATCCTGATGCCGCGCCCTCCGCCGCCGGCCGCCGCCTTGATGACGACCGGATAGCCGAGCTGCTCGGCGTGCTTGAGCGCGTCGGCCGTGTCGGTGACGGGACCGCCGCTCCACGGCACCACGGGCACGGCGGCTTTCTCCGCCAGCTGCTTGGCCGCGATCTTGTCGCCGAGCAGGCCGATCGTCGCGCTGCCGGGGCCGACGAAGGTGACGCCCGCCTCCTCGCAGCGCCTGGCGAACGAGGCGTGCTCGGACAGGAAGCCCCAGCCGACCCAGACGGCGTCGGCGCGGGCCCGCAGGACGGCCGCCATGACGCGCTCCTCGTCGAGGTAGGCGGACTTGCGGCGGCCGTCGCGCGGGTCGACGTAGGTGGCCGGGCCCATGGAGACGGCCTCGTCGGCCATCCGGCTGAACCAGGCTCCGGCGTCCAGGTCGGTGTGCAGGACGATGGTGGTCATGCGGGGTGTGACGCCGTCGCGGTTGAGCTCCGCGACGGCGTCGAGCACCCGGTTCGCGGGCTCGCCGCGGTTGACCACGGCGAGCCTTCTGATGTCCGGCATGTCTGCCTTCCCCTTCCTCAGGGACGGTCGGCGGGGACGATCAGCGGGTTCCGCCGCCGGGGGTGCCCAGCGGGGCCAGCGACTCCAGGACGTCCGCGGGCAGCCCGCCGGGGAGCGGGGTGCCGCGGTAGCCCTGGACCTCGACCAGTACGCGGCCGCCGGCGTCGAGGACCGCGCAGTCGTACCGTCCGCCGCCGGCGGGGACCGCCTGCGCCGTCCGGTCGTCCTTGCCGTCGCCGGCGTTCTCGCCCTCCTCGCCCTCCTCGCCATACAGCGTGATCCGGTCCACGTGCGCCGGCAGGGCCAGGTGCCCGCGGTCGGCCGCCTCCGCCAGGGCCGCGGCCTGCAGGCACAGCTCGACCAGTCGCGGCGGGGTGATGGTGGTCAGGCCGGGCGGCTCCAGCGCGGGGGGCAGGTCCGGAGCCATCCGGGCCGCCGCGCCGGTGTCGTGGCCCCAGGCCGAGGCGACCACCCGATATGCCGGGCCGTGGAAGAACAGCCGGTACACCTCGGCGGCGGGCATCACGGCGGCGGGCTCCCGCGGCCCGGCGAGCCGCCGCCGCTGCGGTGCGGACCGCGTCAGCCGTACCGCGCCGGTGAAGTGGACGGTGCGCTGCGGCTCGGCGGAGCCGGGCAGCAGCCGTTCGGCCTCCAGCGCGCACCGGGCCAGCAGGTCGTCCCCGTCCCGGCCGACCACGGCCCGGACGGTCAGCGTGCGCGGCTCGTCGCGGTAGAACTTCACCGGGGCCGGGAAGTCGACGTCCTCCACGGCCGCGACCCGCCACCCCGGGGCGGCCAGCCGGGCCGCCTCGGCGAAGGCCTCCACGCCCATGACGCCGGGCAGTACGGCGACGCCGTCGATGCGGTGGTCGTTCAGGAACGGCTGCCGCGCGGGGTCGAGCGCGATGCGCACGGTCAGGCCCGTGTGCACCCCGTAGGACTCGACCGCGCTCACCATGGGGCCCGCCGCAGAGCCTGTCACGGGACCCGCCGTGGAGCCGGCGCCGGTCCCGGGCCGGGTCTCCGGCCCGGATTCGCCCGTCGCTCCGAGGGCCGGGTCGAGACCGCCGGTCTCGTCCCGTTCCGCCCCGAGCACGCCCAGCGCCCCGGCGACGACGACCTCGCCGCTCTCGCCGGAGGCGGTCAGCTCGCGCCGGATCCAGGGCACGCCGACCCGTGGGGTCAGCATCTCGATCCCGGCCATCTCCATGACCTTGGGGATCGATCCGCGGGTGGCCATGCCGATGCCGCCCCAGGCGGTCCAGTCGATCGCCACGGCCCGGGTGCCCGGCCGGGTGCGGCGCATGCCGGCGGCCATCTTGCACAGCAGGTCGTTGGCCGCGCTGTAGTCGGTCTGCCCGGCGTTGCCGAACCGGCCGGCCACCGAGCTGAACACCACGGCCGCGCCGATCGGCATGTCGCCGGCGGCGTGCAGCACGTTGAACCAGCCGTCGCTCTTGACGTCGAAGACCAGGTCGAACTCCTCGGGCCGCTTGTCGGCCAGAGAGTGGCTGATCTCCAGGCCCGCCGCGTGCAGCAGCACGTCCACGTGCCCGCTGGTCTTGCGCACCTCGTCCATGACGCGGGCGACCGCGTCCGGGTCGGTGAGGTCCACCTGGTGGTAGTACGGCGTGCCGCCCGCCCGCCGGACGGCCTCGACGGCCTCCAGCGCGGCGTGCAGCCGCTCGTAGTGGGCCAGCTGGCGTTCGATGAGCACCGGGGTGGGACGCTCGCCGCACTGCTTGATCTGCACCACCAGATCGGCCTTGAGCCCTTCGCGGTCGGTGACGTAGCGCCGCAGCTCGGGGTCGGCCGGGTCCGGCTCGTGGATCAGGTCGAGCAGGTGGAACACCCCGCCGGAGGCCGCGGCCAGGTCGGCGACGATGGCCGACACGATGCCGCCTGCCGCCCCGGTGACCAGGAAGACGGTGCCGGACCCGAGCGAGAGCCCGCCCGTTTCCGTGCCGCCTGTTCTGGTGTCACCCGCCCTCGTGCCGTCCGTTCCCGTGCCGTCCGTTCCGGTGCCCTCCGTTCCCGCGCCGAACGGGCGCTCGGCCAGGCCGACCGTCCAGCGCAGGCCGTCGGTGTGGCCGACCTCGACGCATCCGGGGTCGCGCAGCGTCTCCTCGATCAGGGCGTCGGCGACGACCGCCGTCTTACGGCCTGCGGGGAAGTCGACCGCCTTCACCAGGGTGCCGGGCAGCTCGCGGGCGTAGGCCTTGGTGAAGCCCGTCACGGCGCCGCCCAGCCGGTTCAGCGCCCCGGTCTCGTCGTAGCCGTGGTATCCGCCGAGCCTGGTCGCGGCGACCAGGAACGGCTCCTGGCCGTACAGGCGGCGGGTGAGGCTGTACAGGTTCTTCACCCGGCGGCGCAGCGCCTCCCGCCAGCCCGCCGCGTCCATCTCCTCCGGCGGCACCTCCTCGTCGAGGGCGGGCAGCCAGTAGACGCCGTGCACCGCGCCCTCGGCCAGCCAGGCGCCGGCGCGCGCGTCCACCTCCTGCGCGCTGCCGGATGGATCGAGGGCCAGCACCTCGCAGCCGAGCTTCGCCAGCCGCCCGGCCAGCGCCTTGCCGACGCCGCCGGCGTCCATCCCGACGACGACCCGCGTCCCGTGGCCCAGCCGCACGCCGGTCGCCTTGCAGCGTTCGGCGGCGGGCCTGAGCACGGGGACCGGTACGCGCCGCGGGTATCGGCCGAGCTCCTCCTCGTCCACCGGCGTCTCCGCCGCGGGCCCGCTCTGCGGCCGCGTCCCGGATCCGGCCCCTTGCCGTGCCGCGGCCCCGGCGGTCTCCGCCGGTTCCGCGGTCCCGCCGATCCCGCCGGTCCCGGCCGGTTCGGCGGCCGGTCGCGCGGC
>NZ_BOOJ01000075.1 GCF_016863175.1 Paraplanobispora siamensis | reverse complement strand
GGTCCTGTCCGGCCGAGGCCCCACCCGGCCGAGGCCCCGTGCCGATGAGGCCCCGTCCCACCGAGGGACGGGGCCTCATCGCGTCGAGCCGGCATGCCCACAGGCCGGACAAGCTCGGAGCGAGCCGTGCAAACGCAGCGCAGGCCGTACAAGATCGAAGCAAGCAGTACGGGCGCAGGCCGTACGAGCCGGGCGCCGGGCCGGGCGAGGGCCTCTCAGAGCAGGGCGTGCTGCGGCGTGGTCGGCATCCGCCCGACGGTCGGCCTGGTCTCCGACTGGACGGCGCCCGAGGACACCTCGATCGAGGGTCCGCCCACCTTCCAGTCCTGGGCGGTGGAGGGCCCGATGGGCAGGACCGTGGCCGACGCGCGCCTGGCCCTGCGGGTGATGGCCGGCATCGACCTGCGCGACCCGTTCGGCGTGCCCGCGTTGCCCGGGGCCGCGCCCGCGGCGGGACCGGTCCGGGTCGGGATCGTGCGCGACGTGGGCCTGGCCAAGCCGCACCCGGCCGTCAGCGAGGCGCTGGACAGCGCGGCGCGGTGGCTGGCCGAGGCGGGCTACGAGGTGGAGGAACCGGAGCTGCCGCTGCCGGCCGAGGCCTCGCGGCTGTGGTCCCTGCTGCTGTTCGAGGACATGCGGCCCGGCCTGCCCGGCATGCTGCAGATGGACGAGGCGCTGCGCACGCACATGGGCTACGCCTACGAGTACGCCGCCGAGCTGGGGGCGAGCGGCCCGGCCTGGCCGCCTGCATCCAGGGCTGGGCCCGCCGGGCGACGCTCATCACCCGGCTGCAGGAGCTGCTCGGCCGAGACCGGATCCTGCTGACCCCGGTCAGCGCCGAGCCGCCCTTCGAGCAGGACGCCGACATCGACGACCCGGTGCGCGGGCGCGCCGTCATCGCGGCGCAGTGGCCGATGACCGCCGTGCCGGTCCTGGGGTTCCCCGGGGTCTCGGTGCCGGTGGGACCGGCCGACGGGCTCCCGATCGGCGTCCAGCTCATCGGCGGGCGGCCCGCCGAGGACGTCATCCTCGACGCCGCCCAGGCGATCGAGGACCGGGCGCCCCGGCTCACCCCGATCGACCCCCGCTGAACCCACCGCCGCGCCGTACGGCGCCGCCACGCCGGATCCGCCGCATGCCGTACGGCGCCGCCTCGTCGAAGCCGCCGCGCGCCGTACCGCACCGCCTCGTCGAAGCCGCCGCGCGCCGGGCCGGGCGTCAGCCGCCCGAGGTCGCGACGGTGTCCAGGGTGAGCGCGGCCTGCTCGCGGGAGGTGGCGTCGTAGCGGTGTGACAGCGTGCGGAACAGGTGCTCGGCGCGGATGGCCGGCCAGTCGGCGGGCAGGTGCTCGGCCGGCAGGTGGGGGTCGGAGCGCACCAGCTGGAGCCAGTCGGTGTGCAGCAGCAGCTGGCGGGTGAAGTCGTCGGGGACCGCCGGCACGGGGTCGGGGCGGTCCCAGCGTTCCAGGAAGGCGCGATAGCGGGCGGCGATGCCCGCGGTGTCGAACGCGCGGTGGACGAGCTGGGCGGCCTCGGTCGGCTCGGCGGCGTGGGCCCTCATCACATTGAGGTGGTCGTCCAGGCCGAGCTCGGCGACCACGCGGGGGACGTCCACCTGGCCTGGAGCGATCCACAGGCCGTTCTGCAGCGGGCCGAAGCCCGCCCAGATGAGCCGGGTGCGCAGGTCGTGCCGCTGGCGGCGCCAGGCCTCGGGCAGGGAGAAGCCGACCAGGGTCCACGTGCCGTCCCATTCACGGTTGACCGCCCCGGCGCTCCAGACGCGGTCGTGGCCGTCGCGCAGGACGGCGCTGGAGCGCTCGGTGAGCCCGAAGTACATCTTGCGGCCCCGGCGGTGCCGGGTCAGCAGGTCCCGCCGGACCATCCGGGCCAGGGTGGCGCGCACCGCCTCCTCCGAGACCCCCACCCTGGCCAGCACGTCGATGACGCTGCCGGAGTAGACCGCGATCTCCCGGCCCAGGACGTGCAGGCCCAGGAAGCTCAGCATCAGGGACTGCGGCCGCGGCGAGCCCGTCTGCTCATCCGTCGCGGTCCCGTCCATGGTCACGGGGTTGCCGATCACAGCGTCCGGTGTCGTCACGCGGCAAGTGTAGGGCCGCCCGACGAAGTTCGACAATTTATTGACTGCCAACGTTTCATTGTCTAACGTCGGGGTGCGCAGTCGCGTGAGATGAGGAGTCCTGCAGTGGATCTGACGGGCAAGACAGCGATCGTCACCGGCGGCGGACGCGGCCTGGGCTTCGCCTACGCCTCCGCGCTGGCCGCGGCGGGCGCGGCGGTCGTGGTCAACGACGTGGACGCCGGGGCCGCCGAGCAGGCGGTCAAGGTGATCACCGCCGCGGGCGGGCGGGCCGTCGCCGAGGTGGCGCCGGTCGGCACCGGCGAGACCGCGCAGGCGCTGGTGGACCGCGCCGTCGAGGCCTTCGGCCGGCTGGACGTCATGGTCGCCAACGCGGGCATCCTGCGCGACCGGGTGCTGTGGAAGATGTCGGACGAGGACTTCGACGAGGTGGTCCGGGTGCACCTGCGCGGCACGTTCACCTGCGCCCGCGCCGCCGCGATCCGCATGCGCGAGCAGGGCGGGGGCGGCCGCATCGTCACCGCCTGCTCCCCCGCGGGCCAGCGCGGCAACTTCGGCCAGACCAGCTACGCCGCGGCCAAGGCCGGCATCGCGGCGATGACCCGCACCTGGGCGCTGGAGCTGGCCCGCTCGGGCGTCACGGTCAACGCGATCGTCCCCGTCGCGGCGACCGGGATGACCCGCACGATCCCGGCCTTCGCCCCCTACGTCGAGGCGCTGGAGAAGAACGGCGAGCCGCTGCCGGACCGGCTGCGCAAGGCCGAGGGCTTCGGCACCGCCGAGGACGTCGCCGGGCTGGTCGTCTTCCTCGCCTCCGATGCCGCCGCGGGGGTCACCGGCCAGTGCGTGGGCGTCGGCGGCGACAAGCTCGCCCTGTGGTCGCACCCGCAGGAGATCGTCACCGCCTACGCCGACGGCGGCTGGAGCGCCGACGCCATCGCCGCCGCCTGGCCCGTCTCGGTCGGCCGTGAGCCGCAGAGTTACGGCATCCCCGCCCCGCAGGCGCCCGGCGCCTGAACCGTCCGCGAAAGGACCCGATGATGACGTCGATCAACCTGGACGACCTCGTCGCCATCGACGTGCACACCCACGCGGAGATCTCCGCCGACGGGCACCACTCGCTCAGCCCGGAGCTGTCGGCCGCCTCCACCCGCTACTTCAAGGTGCACGGCACCCGGGAGCCGACCATCGCCGAGATGGCGGCCCACTACCGCGAGCGCCGCATCGCCGCGGTGGTCTTCACCGTCGACGCCGAGACCGCCACCGGGCACCCGCCGATCCCCAACGAGGAGGTCGCCGCCGCCTGCGCCGAGCACGCCGACATCCTGATCCCCTTCGCCAGCGTCGACCCCTGGCGCGGGCGGGCGGGCGCCAGGCGGGCCCGGCGGCTGGTGGAGGAGCACGGGGTGCGCGGCTTCAAGTTCCACCCCAGCATCCAGGGCTTCGCCCCCAACGACCCGATCGCCTACCCGCTGTACGAGGTCATCGAGGAGCTGGGCGTCCCCGCGCTGTTCCACACCGGGCAGACCGGCATCGGCGCGGGGGTGCCGGGCGGCGGCGGCATCCGGCTGAAGTACTCCGATCCCATGCTGGTCGACGACGTGGCCGTGGACTTCCCCGAGCTGCGCATCATCCTGGCGCACCCGTCCTTCCCCTGGCAGGACGAGGCGCTCGCGGTCGCCACGCACAAGCCGTACGTCCACATCGACCTGTCGGGCTGGTCGCCGAAGTACTTCCCGCCGCAGCTGGTGCGCTACGCCAACACGCTGCTGAAGGACAAGGTGCTGTTCGGCTCCGACTACCCGGTCATCTCGCCCGACCGCTGGCTGGCCGACTTCGAGCAGCTCGACATCAAACCGGACGTCCGGCCGCTGATCCTCAAGGACAACGCGGCCCGGCTGCTCGGGCTGGACGCCAAGTGACGGGGGACGACCGTGCGTAACCAGGGCATCGGGTCCTGGCCCGCCCGCCGGGCCCGCAGGACCCCCCACCGGATCGCCCTCGTGCACGAGGGGCGCCAGACGACCTATCGGGAGCTGCACGAGCGGGTGCTGCGCCTAGCGCACGCCCTGCGCGCCCTGGGGGTACGGCGCGGCGACCGGGTCGCCTACCTGGGGCCCAACCACCCCTCGTTCGTGGAGACGCTGTTCGCGGCCGGGACGCTGGGGGCGGTGTTCGTCCCGCTCAACACCCGGCTGGCCGTACCGGAACTGGCCTTCGACCTGTCCGACTCCGGCGCCGCGGTGCTCGTGCACGCCCCGTCGGAGACCGCGGCGGCGCTGGAGGTCCCGCACCGCGTCTCGCTGGACGACTACGAGGAGCTGATCGCCCGGTCCGGCGGGGAGCCGATCGACGAGCCGGTCTCCCCCGGCGACCCCTGCATGATCATGTACACCTCGGGGACGACCGGACGCCCCAAGGGGGCCGTGCTCTCGCACGCCAACATCACCTGGAACAGCGTCAACGTCCTGATCGACACCGACCTGACCGCCGGCGAGGTGACGCTCGTGGTCGCCCCGCTGTTCCACACCGCGGGCCTGAACATGACGTGCCTGCCCACGCTGCTCAAGGGCGGCCAGGTGGTGCTGCTGGGCGCCTTCGACCCCGGCCGGGTGCTGGAGCTGATCGAGACCGGGCGGATCACGCAAATGTTCGGCGTGCCCACCATGTTCGACGCCATGGCCGCCCACCCCCGCTGGGCCGGGACCGACCTGTCGAGCCTGCGCACGCTCAACTGCGGCGGCGCCCCGGTCCCGATGCGCACCATCGAGACCTACCTGGAGCGCGGCCTGGCCTTCAGCCAGGGGTACGGCATGACCGAGGCCTCCCCCGGTGTCCTGTATCTGCCCGCGGAGCAGGCCGTGGCCAAGGCCGGCTCGGCCGGGGTGCCGCACTTCTTCACCGACGTGCGCGTGGTGCGCTCCGACGGCCGCGACGCCGCGCCGGGCGAGAACGGCGAGATCATCGTCCAGGGGCCCAACGTCATGACCGGTTACTGGGGCGCGCAGCCCCTCGCCCGCGGCGAGTGGCTGCGCACCGGGGACGTCGGCCGGACGGACGAGGACGGCTACGCCTACATCGTCGACCGGGTCAAGGACATGTTCGTCTCCGGCGGGGAGAACGTCTATCCGGCCGAGGTGGAGTCGGCGATCCTGCTCCACCCCGAGGTCGCCGACTGCGCCGTCATCGGCGTCCCGGACGCGGTCTGGGGCGAGGTCGGCCGGGCCGTCGTCGTGCTCAGGCCGGGCTCCACCGCCTCCGCCGGGGACATCCTGGGCTTCCTGCACGGGCAGCTCGCCAAGTACAAGATCCCCAAGTCCGTCGTCTGGGCCGAGACGATCCCGCGCACCCCCTCGGGAAAGATCCTCAAGCCTGCGCTCCGCGTCTCCTACGCGGCTCCGGCCGCCGGCGTCTGAAGTCCCCCTCGCAGTGCCGCTCTCACCGGAAGGACCCCTGCCATGACCACCACCGCCCACGGGCTCGACGAGGTGAAGGCCCTGGCCGGAACCGACCTCGGGCGCACGGAGTGGATGGAGATCGCCCAGGACCGGGTGAACGCCTTCGCCGACGCCACCGGCGACCACCAGTGGATCCACACCGATCCCGAGCGGGCCGCGGACGGCCCGTTCGGCGCCCCGATCGCCCACGGCTACCTGACCCTGTCGCTGGTCATCCCCCTGTTCAACCGGCTGCTGGAGATCAGTGGCGTCTCCATGAGCATCAACTACGGCCTGGACAGGGTCCGCTTCCCCAGCCCCGTCCGGGTCGGGGCGAAGATCCGCCTGGCCGGCGTCGTGGACGCGGTGGAGGAGGTCAACGGAGGCGTGCAGATGCATCTGACCTTCACCGTGGAGATCGACGGCGGCGACAAGCCCGCCTGTGTGGCCCAGGCCGTCTACCGTCACTACGCCTGACGGGCCGGCCGCGGCGGATGCGGCGGGCACGGGTGGGCGCGGTGGATGTCGCCAAAGCGGCGGTACGGTCATCGATCCCCCGTTAGCCTCGCCCCATGCGATTCCGGCGTAACGCACTTCTTGTCTCATTGGTGTCGGTAATCACCGTTTCGACTGCGTGGATCGGCGGGCCACCGGCCGCGGCGGCCCGGCCGTACACCGGTTCCGAACAGATCGGGACGTCGGAGGTCGGGGCATCGCAGGCCGGAGCGGCGCAGACCGGGACGTCACAGGCCGGAGCTGCGCAGGCGCCCGGACCGGGAAACCCCCGTGGCCGCGCGGCCGTACCGGCCGAGGCCCGGCCGGTCGACACCTCGCGGCCGACGCGGGTCGTCGGTGACGGCACGCCCGCAAGCTGCACCTCCCGGGCCGTGGTGCGGGCGGTCGCCGCGGGCGGCGTCATCACCTTCTCCTGCGGCCCCCGGCCGGTGACCATCAAGCTGACCGCCACCGCCAAGGTCCGCAACACCAGCCCGCGCGTCGTCATCGACGGCGGCGGGAAGGTGACGCTCAGCGGCGCGGGCAGGCGGCGGATCCTTTACATGAACACCTGCGACAAGGCCCAGGTGTGGACCACCTCGCACTGCGACGACCAGAAGACCCCCCGGCTCACCGTGCAGAACCTGACGTTCGCGGACGGCGACGCCACCGGGGAGCGGCTCGACGGGGGCGGGGGCGGAGCGATCTTCGTGCGCGGCGGCCGGCTCACAGTGATCAACTCCCGGTTCGTCCGCAACCGCTGCGATCCCACCGGCCCGGACGTGGGAGGAGCCGCCATCCGGGTGCTCGACCAGTGGCGCGACCTGCCGGTCCACGTCGTCTCCAGCACGTTCGGCGGGGCCGCCGGCCAGGGCGGCGTGTGCTCCAACGGCGGTGCGCTGAGCAGCATCGGGGTGTCGTGGGAGGTGCTCAACAGCGTCTTCACCCACAACAGGGCCGTCGGGCGGGGCGCCAACCCGGCGAAGGCCGGGACCCCGGGCGGCGGCAGCGGCGGGGCCGTCTACGCCGACGGCAACAGGTTCACCGTGCGGATCGCCGGGTCGATCGTCACGGACAACCACGCCCGCGAGGGCGGCGGGGCCGTCTTCTTCGTCAGCAACGACCGCACCGGCACCCTGCGCGTCGAGCGCTCCACCCTGCGCCGCAACCGCAGCGCCGGGTTCGAGACCAGGGGTTTCCCCGGCGTCTTCTTCCTCGGCGCCGGCGGCCGGCCGCTGGTGACCTCCTCCACGATCAGATGAGGGGGTCTCCGCGAGGTAGCTAGACGCCCTGCAGGGCGGCGGCGGTGACGGTGCCGGTCATCCGGGAGACCGGGCCCTGGTAGAGGATCCGGCCACCGTGCCTGCCGGGGCCCGGGCCGAGGTCGATGGCCCAGTCCGCGTGCCGGATGACGTCGAGGTTGTGCTCGATCACCACGACGGTGTGCCCTCGCTCGACGAGCTGGTCCAGGACGCCGAGCAGGGCGGTGATGTCGCGCAGGTGCAGGCCCGTGGTGGGTTCGTCCAGGACGTACAGGGCCGGTTCGGCGGCCTCGCGCAGTTCCCTGGCTATCTTGACGCGCTGGCACTCGCCGCCGGACAGCGTCGTCAGCGGCTGGCCGAGACGGAGATAGCCGAGCCCGACCTGTTCGAGATGCACCAGCGCCCGGTGGATCTGCTCGTCCGGCAGCTGCCCGATGGCGTCGGTGATCGTCAGATCGTCGATGTCGGCGATGGACAGCCCGTTGACCCGGTGGCGCAGCACCTCGGCGGTGAAACGCCGCCCGTGGCAGGTCTCGCACACGGTCTCCTGGCCGTCCATGAAGGCCAGGTCGGTGTAGATGACGCCCAGCCCGTCGCAGCCGGGGCAGGCGCCCTCGGAGTTGGCGCTGAACAGCCCGGCGGGCAGGCCGCTGTGCCGGGCGAAGAGCCTGCGGACGGTGGTGGCGATCCCGGTGTAGGTGATGGGGGTGGAGCGGCGGTTGGCGCCGACCGGCCGCTGGTCGATCACGATCGCGTCGTGCTGGGCGACCAGTTCCGCCGCGAGGCTGGACTTGCCCGACCCGGCGACCCCCGTCAGGACGGTGAGGATCCCGGTGGGGATGTCGACGGTCAGGTTCTTGAGGTTGTTGCGGGTGGCGCCGGTCACCGTGACCGCGCCGGTGGCCGTCCGCGGCTCGGCGGCGACCCGTGTCCGGTCGCCGAGGGCCGCGGCGGTCGCCGTGCGCGCCGTACGGAGCTCCTCGAAGGTGCCCTGGAACACCAGCTCTCCCCCGCCGGTGCCCGCGTCCGGCCCGATCTCGACGATCTGGTCGGCGATCTCCATGACGGCGGGGTCGTGCTCGACGACCAGGACGGTGTTGCCCTTGTCGCGCAGCCGCCGCAGCAGGGTGGTCATGGAGGCGATGTCGTGCGGGTGCAGGCCGACGGTGGGCTCGTCGAAGATGTAGAGCATCTCGATGAGACTGCTGCCGAGGTGCTTGACGGTCTTGATCCGCTGCGACTCCCCGCCGGACAGGGTGGTGGTGGCGCGGCCCAGGTGCAGATAGCCCAGCCCGATGGTGACCATGGCCCGCAGCCTGTCCGTCAGAGCCGCCACGACCGGGGCGACGGCCGGGTCGTCCACCCCCTCCACCAGGTCGGCGAGCTCGGTGATCTCCATGCGGGCCATCTCGCCGATGGTGCGGCCCAGGACGGTGACGGTACGGCTCGCCTCGTTGAGACGGTCGCCGTGACAGGCGGGGCAGGTCCCCGAGCGGGTGAAGCGGTCGATGACCTCTCTCTTGCGGTCGGACAGGCTGTCGGAGGTGTGCAGATAGATCCGTTCGAAGCGCTCCACCACGCCCTCGTAGTCCTTGGGGGGCCTGGTTCCCAGCCGCGCGGCGTGCTCGCCGCCGTACAGCAGCGCCTCGCGCTCGCCCTGCGTCCACTCCCGCAGCGGAGTGCCGGCGTCGAAGCTGCCGATGTCGGCGTACTGGGAGTACCAGTAGCCGCCGTTGCCGAACCCGGGCAGCAGGATCGCGCCCTCGGCCAGCGACCTGTCCAGGTCCAGGAACCGCTCGACGGCGCTGACCACAACCTCGCCGAGCCCGGAGCACTCCTGGCACATGCCGGCGGGGTCGTTGAACGAGAAGTGGTTCGACTCGCCCACGTGGGGTGAGCCGACGCGTGAGAACAGCAGCCGCAGGTAGGTCCAGGCGTCGGTGATCGTGCCCACCGTGGAGCGGGCGTTCCCGCCGAGCCTGCGCTGGTCGATCACCACGACCGGCGAGAGCCCCTCGATCTCCTCGGTCTCGGGGCGCGTCCACTTCGGCAGCCGGTTGCGGGCGAACGGCGGGAACGTCTCGTTGAGCTGGTGTCCCGCCTCCGCCGCGATCGTGTCGAACACCAGTGAGGACTTGCCCGACCCCGACACCCCGACGAACACGACCAGCCGGCCGCGCGGGATGGTCACGTCCAGGCACTTCAGGTTGTTGGTCCGGGCACCCCGGATGCGAATCGTGTGCTTGGGCATATGACGAGGCTACGATCAGATGTGGCCATATCCTGGCCGCGATTTCGAGGAGACTGGAGGCATGGCGGACGTCACCGAGCGCATCCTCGCCCTGCTGGCCACGCTGCAGAGCGGCCGGGCGTTCAGCGGCGAGGAGCTCGTCGTACGACTCGGCGTCAGCCCCAGGACCCTGCGCCGCGACGTCGACCGCCTGCGCGGCTACGGCTATCCCGTGGAGACCCGGCCCGGTCCCGGAGGCCACTACCGGCTCGTCGCGGGAACCGCGATGCCGCCGCTCGTGCTCGACGACGACGAGGCGGTCGCGACCCTGCTGGGGCTGGCCACCCTCGCCGCCACCGGCAGCGCCGCCGAGGGCAGCGTGGACGAGGCCGCCACCCGGGCCTACGGCAAGGTCGACCACTATCTCCCCAAGCGGCTGCGGCACCGCGCCGCCCAGCTTCGCGCGAGCCTGGAGACCGGCGCCTCCCCCGCCCCGAGCGTCAGCGCCGACGTCCTGTCCTCGCTGGCCGAGGCCATCCAGCGCCGTCACGCCGTCGCCTTCGACTACACCGGCAGGGACGGCTCGGCCACGTCCCGGCGCGCCGAGCCGTACCGCCACGTCCACCACAACCTGCGCTGGTATCTGCTGGCCTGGGACCTGGGCAGGGACGACTGGCGGGTCTTCCGCCTGGACCGCGTCACCGGCCTGCGGACCTCGACCGGCACGTTCGCCCCGAGGCCGCTGCCCGCCGGCAGCGCGCTCGACTATCTCCGCCAGGGGATCGCCAGGGACCGCGAGCGCGTCGTCCTGACCCTGCAGGCGCCCCTGCCCGCCGTCGCCGACGCCTTCAAGCACCAGGAGGTCGAGCTCCTGGCCCTGGACGAGCGGCGGACCCGGGCCGTGCTGACGCTCGACACCTGGCAGTGGCTGCTGCTGAGCCTGGCGTTCCTCGACGCCGGCTTCACCGTCGAGGAGCCGCCGGCCTTCCGGGACGCCGTGCGCGCCTTCGGCGCCCGCCTGCTCGGCGAAAGGTGACGGCCCCCGGACGCCGATGTCCGGGGGCCGATGTCTGAGAGGCCGGAGAGTCCGGGGCCAGGGGGCCAGGGGGCCAGGGGGCCAGGGGGCCAGGGGGCCAGGGGTCAGGAGAAGCGCCTGCCCTCGTCGCGGTGGTAGGCCCAGATGGCGGCGGCCGCCATGACACCGGTCCAGACGGCCAGCATGACCAGCGACACCGCGCTCGGGCGCAGGCCCGTGGTCGCCCACCAGATCAGCTCGGCCGCACCCCGGGTGGGCACATACGGCGAGAGGGCCTGCACGAACTCCGGCAGGACCTGCGGCGGCAGCAGCAGTCCCCCGAGGATGGCCATCGGGAAGAACAGCAGCTGCGAGACCGCCATCGCGGCCTTCGACACCAGCATGAAGCCGACGAACAATCCCATCAGCATGAACGGCACGACGCCCACGATCAGCGCGCCGAACCCCAGCAGCAGCCCGGCCGGCGTGATCGTCGCCTCCGTGAGCAGCGCCCCCACCAGCAGGACGGGGATCGCCGAGAGCAGCACGACGATGAGCGTCGACAGGACCCGGCCGGCGAAGCGCGGGAGCGGGCCCGCGGGCAGTGTGCGCAGGTACGGGTTCCACGGCAGCTCGCGGTCCTGGGAGACGGCGCTGCTGAGGCCGATCAGTGCGGACGACATGGAGCCGAAGAACATCAGCGAGCCCGTCGCCGTCGTCGCGGCCGTCGCGTCCTGGCCGGTGAACGGCACCACGAACGCCAGCATCGAGACGGCCGGGAAGAACGCGCTGGCCAGGATCCCGATCGGCACTCTGATCTGCTCGATCACGAGGTAGCGGGTGTGGGCGAGAATCAGGCTGGACATGGGCGGCCTCCTTCGAGGCGAGGGGGGTGTGGGCGAGGGTCCGGCTAGGCGTGGGCGAGGGTCCGGCCGGGCGTGGACGGGATCAGGCCGGACACGGCGGCGTCCTTGGAGGTGAGGGTGAGGAAGGCCTCCTCCAGCGTGGCCGGCCTGATCTCCAGGCCGGAGAACGGCACCCCGCTGCGCACCAGCTCCACGACCAGCCGGTCGGGGTCGCTGACGAGCAGGTCGATCCGGCCGTTCGCGCGTTCGGCGCCGAGCACGCCCGGCAGCTCGGGCAGTTCCCCGGCGGCGAAGGAGACGCGCCGTGCGTCCACCATGTCGCGGACGGCCCGCATGCTGTCGTCGGCCAGCACACGGCCGCCGCCGACCACCACGACGCGCTCGGCCAGGGCCTCGATCTCCTCCAGATAGTGGCTGGTGAGCAGCACGGTGCCGCCGTCCTGGTGGAAGGCCCTGATGCCGTCCCACAGCGTCCGCCTGGCCTCGACGTCCAGCCCGGTCGTGGGCTCGTCGAGGAACACCAGCCGCGGCCGGCCCGCGAAGGCCAGCGCCACCGCCAGCCGCCGCCGCTGCCCGCCGGACAGTCCGCCGACCTGCCGGCCGGCGAAGTCGCCGAGGCCGAACCTGGCCAGCAGCTCCGCCGTGCCGACGCACTCGCGGAAGTGCGCGGAGACGAAGTCGACGATCTCGCCGACGCGCAGGGACTCGGGCAGCCCGGTCTCCTGGGGGGTCACGCCGATGCCGCGCCGCATGGCCGGATCCAGCGGCGAGCCGCCGAACAGCTTCACCGTGCCCGACGTCGGCCTGCGCAGTCCCGCGAAGAGGTTGATGAGGGTGGACTTGCCGGCGCCGTTCGGGCCGAGCAGCCCGATCAGCTCACCGGCCCGGATGTCGAGCGAGACGCGGTCGAGCGCGAGCATGTCTCCGTAGCGGCGGGTGACCTCGATGGCCTGGGCGAGGATCGTCATGTCATCTCTCCTGTGTCGTCTTCACTGTTGTCCGGCAGGGGGCGTTCATCGCCGCGGCAGTCCCAGAACGAGTACGGCGCCGACTACCAGGTGGAGCAGGACCAGCACCAGCGTGGCGGCGACGCCGACGGCGCCGCCGAGCGGACCGGACAGGGACAGGACGAGCACGACCAGGGCGACGATCGTCCAGATCCGGCCGGGCCTGGAGGCGAACCGCTCGAGAACGGCCAGCAGCGCCCAGCCGGCCAGCCCGGCCAGCAGGCTCGTCACCACGACCGGTACCGGCCCGACCGGTTGCGTGCCGTCGCCCATCCGCACGGTCGGCTCGGTTCCGACCACCGCGGTCGCCAGGGCCCAGACGGCCAGGGCGGCCACGGGCGCGCCGATCACGGTGAGCAGTCTTCTGGCGGAGGTGTTCATGCTTGCGGTGGAGGAGTTCATGTCGCTCAGCCTCGCCCGGAAGCCCTCCCCGCCACATCGGGCGCGCGGTCGGGCCGTGCCCTCCCCGGGTGGGGCACGGGTCCGACTTTGGTAGGTGATGGATCCGCCGTACCGCCGATTAGCCTGGGCCGATGAGCAAGATCCGGCCCCCGCGCCCGCACCCCTTCGCGATAGCCGGCATGGTCCTCGGGATCGGTGTGCTGACCGCCGTGTCGCTGTGGGGCCAGGCCGGCCGGCCCACCTGGGGGCTGGACGTGGCGATCGCGGCGGTGAGCCTGGTCGCCGCGGTCGCCCAGCTGTGGTGGCCGGTCCACGGGGCGCTGGCCGCCACCCTCCTCGCCGCGCTCTCCCCGGTGGCCACTCCGGCGGCGACGACGGGGGCGCTGCAGGTGGCCCAGCGCAGGCGCTTTCCCGTCGCGGCCGCGGTGACCGCCGCGGGCATGGCGGCCCATCTGGCCCAGGGGCTGTGGCGGCCCAACTCCGGCATCTCCCTGTCGTGGTGGTTGCTGCTGATCTGCGCCGCCTACGGCGCGCTGCTCGGCTGGGGCGCGCTGGCCCGCTCCCGCCGTGCCCTGCTCGGCTCCCTGCGCGAACGAGCCCACCGCGCCGAGGCCGAACAGGGCAGACGCGTCGCCGAGGCCCGCATGGCCGAACGCCGCCGGCTCGCCAGAGAGATGCACGATGTGCTGGCCCACCGCCTGTCTCTGGTGGCCACCCACGCCGGCGCCCTGGAGTACCGCCCGGACTCCTCGCCCGACCGGATCGCCGCGGCCGCCGGGGTGGTCCGCGCCGGTGTCCACCAGGCGCTGGAGGAGCTGCGCCAGGTGATCGTCCTGCTCCGCGAGCAGGACGACGAACTGGACGAACTCGCGCCCCGGCCGGGTCTGGCCGATCTGCCCGGCCTGATCGCCGACGCGCAGCAGGCGGGCCAGCCGGTACGGCTGCGCGAGGAGATCGCCGACATCGCCGCCCTGCCGCCGGCCGCGTCCCGCACCGCCTACCGGGTCGTGCAGGAAGGGCTCACCAACGCCCGCAAACACGCCCCCGGCCAGCCGGTCGACGTGCTGTTGCGCGGCGCTCCCGGCACGCCCCTGCTGATCGACATCCGCAACCCGCTGCCCCCGGCGGAGACCACCCCCATCGCGCCCGGCAGCGGGCTGGGCCTGGTCGGGCTCACCGAGCGGGTACGGCTGGCCGGCGGGCAGCTGGACCACCACGGCACCGAGGCGGAGTTCCGGCTCCAGGCCCGGCTACCATGGCCCGCGTGATCCGCGTGCTGCTGGTCGATGACGACGCCCTGGTCCGTGCCGGACTGTCCATGATGATCGACGGCGCCGCCGGCATCGCCGTCGTCGCCGAGGCGGCCGACGGCCAGGAGGCCGTCACCGCCACCGACGCCCACGCCCCCGACATCGTCCTGATGGACCTGCGCATGCCCCGCGTGGACGGCATCACCGCCACCCGCCGGCTGCGCGCCCGGACCCGGCCGCCCGAGGTGATCGTACTGACCACCTTCGACACCGACGAGAACGTCCTGCACGCGCTCCGCGCGGGCGCGGCCGGGTTCCTGCTCAAGGACACCTCGCCCCAGCAGATCGTGGAAGCGATCACCCGGGTCGCCGCGGGAGACCCGATCCTGTCCCCGCGCATCACCCGGCGGCTGATGGAGCGCACGGTCGCCCAGGCCGGCGCCTACGAGCGCGCCCGCGCCGCGCTGGCCGCCCTCACCCCGCGCGAACGCGAGGTGGCGCTGGCGATCGCCCAGGGCAGGACGAACGCCGACATCTCCGCCGATCTCGCTATGGGCGTCACAACCGTGAAAGCCCACGTCTCCAGCATCCTGACCAAGCTCGGCCTGGACAACCGCACCCAGATCGCCCTCCTCGTCCACGACGCGGGCCTCACCTGACCGGTCTGCGCCCGGACGAGACGGGACGGATGCCTCCGACGCCGCGGCGGGAACTGCGCGCAGGCGCCGGAGGCCGTCTCCGATCCCGGTCAACGGACTTCGGGAGCGCGGTCTCGCAGCGACCGGCCGAGGCGGTGGCTCAGCGGCTCCGGCAGCCGATACTTCGCGTCGGTCAGCTCACGTGCGGCGCGGTAGTGCACCGACAGCACGCCCAGCGCCGCACCGTCGCCGTCGCCGTCGCCGTCGAGCAGGGGCAGGGAGCACACCGCCCGCACCCCGGCCTCCAGCAGCACCCGCGTCGCCGGGGTCCGGGCCAGGAACCGGTCACGTTCGACATCGTGCACCAGCACCGGCGCCCTGGTCCGCATGACCCGGCCGCACGCCGTGCCGTCATCGCCGACGACGGCGAAGAAGTCCGGGAAGGACCGGTCGAAGCCGTGCTGGGCGGCGATCGTCAGCCCGCCCGCGGCCTCGTCGAGTAGTTGCACATTGCCCATGCCGGCGCCGGTGAGGTCGAGCGTGGCCCGCAGCCCGGTGTCCGGGATGCTGCCGCGGTCGGCCTGCGCGAAGGCGGGCAGGAACAGCCGGCGCAGCGCGCTGATGCCGTCGCCGTCGCTCCGCAGGCGCTCCAGGCGCTCGTCCATTTCCGACTTCCGAGCCAGCACGCGCTGCCAGCGCACCTCGGCGTCCCGCTGCAGTTGCTCGACGCACCGCGGGGAGGTGCTGGCCGCGCACGCCTATCGCGACCGCCGGCTGGACGAGCCCGGTGACATCTTCTCCGTCACCAAGAGCGTGCTGTCCACCTTGGTCGGCTGCGCTCTGCGGGACGGCCTGATCGAGCTGGACGCCTCCCTCGGCCGTCTGCTCGGTGCCGGGGTGCCGCCGGCCAGACGCGCGGTGACCGTACGGCACCTGCTGACGATGTCGGGCGGGGCCGGGCACGACGGGCGGTTCGACATCGACGAGATCATGCTCCTGCCCCGCGGCTGGGTCGACACCCTGCTGTCGGCGCCGCAGCTGTCCGCGCCGGGCGAGCGGTTCGCCTACGACAACGGCGCCGCCCACGTGCTCGCCGCGGCGCTGCAGGCGGCCCTCGGCCGGGATCTGGAGGACTACGCGGCCGAGCGCCTGTTCGGCCCGCTGGGCATCACCGGCTGGCAGTGGCCGCGCGACCCCGAGGGCCTGTGCTACGGCTTCGGTCACCTGCGGCTTTCCGCCCTGGACCTGCTGCGTCTGGGCGGGCTCTGGCTCGACCGGCGGCCCGGTCTCCTCGATCCCTCCTACGCCGCGCGGGCCACGACCGCCCGCAACGCCGGTGGCCCGCCGGAGAACCTCGCCTACGGATACCTGTGGTGGACGACCGCCGTCGCGGGCCACCACGCTTTCGTGGCCGGCGGCTACGCGGGCCAGCACATCGTGGTCGTGCCCTCGCTGCGCCTGATCACCGTGACCACCGGCGCCGAGGCGGCTCTGACGCCCGGCTGGCAGCCGGCCCTGCGACTCGTCCCGCCGATCGTGGCCGCCGTCGCCGCCACCACCGCCGCCGATGACGGCCCGTCACGGAACGGAGCGCCCCCGGACGCGGGCCGCCGGGAAGCCGCAGACTAAGACCGGATCGAGGATTAGCGTGTCGCTTTACCGTTGAGCCGATACTCGAAACGCCGACTCTCTAGAGTGGTCGCATGGTCGACGATCTCATGACCGGCGGCGCCGCGCCGGACGCCTCCCCGTACGAGGAGCCCGCCGGTCCTTACGAGGATCCCGAGCCCACCGGCACCTGCCTGCTGGAGGGCTGCGACAACCCGCTGCCGCCGCCGCGGCGCGACGAGCACGGCCGGCGCACCGGAGGGCGTCCGGCCAAGTACTGCAGCGCCGCCCACAAGGACGCCGCCGCCAGGGCCCGGCGCGAGCAGCAGGCCGCCGCGGTGGCCGAACCCCTGGCCGCCGCCCTCACCCTGGCCGAGACCGTGCTTCCGGCCGCCGACCGGCTCGGCGCGGTGCTGGCCGAGCTGGGCACCCGCCTGCGGGAGGCCGAGAACGGCGCGCTGGCCCGCATCGACGCCGCCGAGGCCGAGGCAGAGACCGCCCGCAACGAGGCGGTCCAGGCCGTCCAGCGCGCCGAGATCGCCGAGCAGCGCCGCCGGGAGGCCCTGGCCGCAGCACGCGCCGACGCCGAGGCCCGCGGCCGCGCCGAGCGCCAGGCCGCCCGGGCCCAGACCGAGGCGGAGGCCGTACGGCGGCAGGCCTGGGAGGAGGTGGCCCGGCACGAGCGCGCCCGGGGCCAGGCCGAGGCCGCCCGCACCGCCGCGCAGGCCGCCCACGACGCACTGGCCGCGCAACTGCACACCGCCCACGAGGACCTGCAGAACCTGCGCGCCGCCCACCAGCGGCAGGCCGACCAACTCGACGCCGCCCGCACCGGCGCGGACCGGTCCCAGGCCGAGGCCGCCGCTCTGCGCGAGCAGCTCACCTCCTTAAGGGAACGCCTGCGGGCGGCCGAAGCCGCCCGCGACCAGGCCCGAGCCGACGCCGAAGCCGTCCGTGACCAGGCCCGTACCGACGTCGAGGCCGCCCGCGACCAGGCTCGCGCCGCTCTGGAGGCCGCCCGCGCCGACGCCGCGGCCGCCCGGCGTGAGACCGACGGGGTACGGGCCTCCCTGCAGCGCCGCGACGAGCAGCTCGCCCAGGTCCGTGACGACCTCACCGCCGCGCAGATCCGCGCCGCCGAGGCCGAGACCGCCCGGGACGGCGCCCGCGCCCGCGCCGAGGAACTGCGCGCCGCCCTGGCCTCGGCCGAAGCCCGCGCGGTGCGGCTGGAGGAGCTCCTGTCCCGCCTGGCGCCGGAGCAGTGACGCGGGAAGGGCTCCGAGAAAGGGCTCCGGCCCGCTGTCGATGACCGGTGACCCGGGGCCGGCTCGAGGGCGCCGGGGTCTACCGCGGCCGGCTATTTCTGGTGGATCTGGATCCGGTGGCCGTCCGGACCGTCCACGTGCGCATACGTGCCCCACGGTTCTTCGGTCGGGTCCGTGACCGTGACCCCCGCCCTGCGGAGCTCGTCGACCGTCGCCTGAATGTCGTCGCACGTGAAGGTGAGGTAGGCCCCCTCTCCGGGCTGCCTGCCGAACGCCGCGGCGTCGTGGATGGCTATCGATGTCTGGCCGTTCGGCGGAGTCACCTCGATCCAGCGCGTTCCCTCGAACATCTCCGCGTCGACGGTCTTGTCGAAGCCGAGCTTTTCGACATAGAAGTCCACGGACTCCTGCTGATCGCTGACGTAGAGCACGGCCACGCCGATGTGCGTAATCACGGCGACTCCCGAAGTCGAGATCTTGAGAGGCGCTGCCAGCGTACGACATCCGCCGGTTCCGGGCAGCCTCCCTCCGAGCACTCTTCCGGCGTGAAGGCGGGCCTTTCGGCCCTGGGAGGGCTGCCGCCCCGCGCGCACACTGACGGCATGAGGACGTGGGTCGCGGGACACGGCGTACGGCGCCGCCCGCCCCGCCGCCGGGCGGGGCCGGTGGCGGCCGGGCCCGCCCCGCACTCCGGCCGACCGCGGCCGGTCATCCAGCGGGCCTCGCCGAGCGACCTGATGACGCGTTCCATCAGCGCCCGCGGGCGTGTCCCACAGCAGATGGGAGCCGTCCTGGTCCTGGACGGCCACGGGTTCGACCCGGCGGCGGCCGGGCGCCTGCTGGCCGGACGGGCCCCCGGCATCCCCCGCCTGCGCCAGCGGCTGCGGCCGGTCCCGCTCGGATGCGGCCGCCCGATCTGGGTCCACGATCCCGGATTCGACGCCCGCCGCCACATCACGCACGTGACCTGCCCCAAGCCGGGCGACGAGCGGGCGCTGCTCCACCTCGCCGTAGAGGTGGTGACCCGGCCGCTGCCGCCGTCCGCTCCGCCGTGGGCGGCGGTCTTCGTCACGGGCCTGGCCGGGGACGCGGTGGCGCTGATCCTCGTCGTGGACCACGTACTGGCCGACGGCCTGGGCGGGCTGGCGATCCTCGCGGGCCTGCTCGACGACCGGGACACCGCCGGCGGCTCCCCGCCCGCCGTACCCGAACCGCTCTCCGGCTCCCCCGACCGGTCCGCGCCCGCCGTACCCGAACTGGCCGCCGGCACCCCCGACCGGTCCGCGCCCGCCGTACCCGGGTCAGCGGCCGACGCTCCCGACCCGCCCGCGCCCACCATCCCCGAACTGGCCGCCGATGCCTTCCGGGCGCGGTTGCGGGCGGTGGCGCGGCTGCCCGGATTCCTGCGGGATCTGCGGGCCGCGGCGCGTGCGCCCGGCGGGCTCCGTCCGGCGCCCGCCCGTGGATGCTCGCTGCTGCGGCCGACGGGGCCCGAACGCGGCGTGGACGTCGTACGGGTCGACCTGGCCGGGCTGAAAGCCGCCGCGCACCGGTACGGCGGCACGCTCAACGACGCCGTGCTCACCGCGGTGACCGGTGCCCTGCACACCCTGCTCGCGGCGCGCGGGGAATCCGTCGAGGAGATCTCGGTCGCCATCCCGATGACCCTGCGGCGCGCCGCGGACATCGGGCACCTGGGCAACGAGATCACCCCGGTGACCGTCCGCCTGCCGGCCGCCGGCGACCCCGGTCGGCGGCTGCGGCGGATCTCCGCCGTCGTCGGGGAGGAGAAGTCCTCCCTCTCGCACCCGTCGCCGATCGCCCTGCTGGGCCCGGTCTTCCGCCTGGCGGCCCGGTTCGGGCTCCACCGCCGGTGGATGACCCGTCAGCGGTTCATGCACACCCTGGTCTCCAACGTCCCGGGCCCCGGCCGGACCATGACGCTCGGCGGGTCCGCCGTCCGGCAGGTCATCCCTCTGCCGGTCTCGGAGAACGGCAACATGCCCGTCACCTTCGCGGTGCTGTCCTACGCCGGAACCGTGGTGGTCAGCACCATCTTCGACCCGGCCACCCTGCCCGACGCGCCGGTGCTGACCGCCGCCCTGCGCGAGGAGCTCGCCGCCCTCGGCGAGCCCCGCGTCGGCCGTCCGCCGTCCGGCCCGCTCGAGCGGGAGGCGACCGAGGTCAGGAGCGCTTCGGCTCGAAGTGGAACACGGTGATCCCGCAGTCGAACGGCCGGGCGGTGACCAGGCTCAGCCGGTGGTAGGCCCCGCTGTCGGGGAAGACCGGCATTCCGCCGCCGAGCGCGACCGGGTTGACGAACAGGTGGAGCTCGTCCAGCAGCCCCGCGGCGATCAGGTTCGACACCAGCGTGCCGCCTCCGTAGGCGATCAGGTCCCCGCCCGGCTGGGACTTGAGGCGGTTCACGGTCTCGGTCAGGTCGCCGCCGGCGACGACGGCGTTCTTCCACGGCGACTCGGTGAGGCTGTTGGAGATCACGACCTTGGGCGTGTCGTTCATCCAGTCGACGGACTCCTGGTCCTCGCCCTCGGGGCCGGACTCCCAGGCCGGGATGAAGCCCTCGGCGAGCCTGCGGCCCAGCACGATGCAGTCGACCGGCTTGGTGATCTCCGTGATGTAGGCGCTGATGTCGTCGGTCCAGGGGAAGGTCATCCAGTCCATCTCGCCGTTCGGGCCGGCCATGTAGCCGTCGACGCTGACCTGGACCTGGAGCTTGAACTTGCGCATGAGCTGCTTCCTTCTCGGGTTCGGGTTCGATTCGGGGAGGCGGGGCCGTTTCCGGTCCGCCGTTCCGCTTGTGTCCTCAGACTCCCGTGGCGCTCTTACGAGATCCTTAAGGTCGCCTTCCGGGGTGGGCGGGTGCGCCGTAGGGACTCCGGCACGGGGGCCTCTTCTGGCCGGAGGCACGGGGGCCTCTTCTGGCCGGAGGCACGGGGGCCTCTTCTGGCCGAACGGCCGAGACACGGAGCTTCTTGATCGTCTTGATGGCCGATGCGGGCCGTACGGCGCGGTCGCGACGCTGACCTCCATGCGAAAGATTTCCATGGCGGCCGTCGCCGCCCTGACCGTGCTCGCCTCGTCCGGATGCGCGAGCGCCCTCGCCGCCCCCGGTTCCCGCCCCTCCGGCCCCGACGACGGACTCCACCGGTTCGGGCAGCAGAAGATCATCTGGCACGACTGCCGGACCGGCCCCGACGACGAGATCGGCGGGCACCTGGACGCCGCCGGGGCACGCTGCGCCGAGGTCACCGTCCCGCTGGACCACGCCCGTCCGGACGGCCCCGCCATCAAGGTCGCGATCTCCCGGCTGCAGGCCGGTGACCCCGGGCGCCGGCGCGGAGCGCTGCTGATCAATCCCGGCGGTCCCGGCGACCCGGGAAGGGTCTACGCGCCGCTGCTCAAGGAGGCCGAGCCCGCGCTGGCGGCCCGCTACGACGTGATCGGGATGGATTCCCGGTTCACCGGGCGCAGCACTCCTCTGAACTGCCACTGGCCCATCGGCGACTACGTGCTCTCGACCGGTCACGACCGGCGCGGCTTCGACCGGACCGCGGCGCGGGCCCGGGACCTGGCGTCCCGCTGCGCGGGGCTGCGGGAGATGCTGCCGCACGCCTCGGCCCGCGCCACCGCCCGCGACATGGACGTGATCCGCGCCGCCCTGGGCGAGCCGAAGCTGTCCTACCTCGGCGGGTCGTACGGCACCTACCTGGGCGCGGTCTACATGCAACTGTTCCCCCACCATGCCGACCGGTTCGTCCTCGACAGCGCCCTGGATCCCGCGGCCGCCGGGCCCGGCTACGCCCGTCCGATGGGACCGTACCTGGCCGCGGCCCTGGAGAAGTGGGCGGGCTGGGCCGCCCGTCACCACGACCGCTACCGCCTGGGCTCCACCACCGCCCGGGTCCTGGCCACCGTGAACCGGATCGACCGGGCCGCCGCCCGCGACCCGCTGCGGATCGGCCGCCACCGGGTCGACACCCACCTCTTCCCGGCGATCCTGCTGTTCAGCCTGGGCAGGGACAGCGAGCAGGCCTACGCCGGGCTGGCCTCCGACCTCAAGGTCCTCAACGACGCCGCCCGCGGGGCCGAGGTCGCCCCGACCCCCTCCCTGGAGGAAGGGCTCACGTTCCTGTCCTCCCCGGAGACGGACGGGGCCGGCAGCGCGCGGATGGCGATCACCTGCGCGGACGGACCGGCCTCCCGTGATCCCGGCGACTACTACCGCGACATCAAGGCCCACCGCGCCGACGAACCCCTGTTCGGCCCGCTGACCCGCGCCATGAACCTGCCCTGCGCGTTCTGGCCGGCCTCCCCCGCCGAACCTCCGACCCGGATCCGCAACGACGTCCCGGCCCTGATCGTCGGGGCCTCCGGCGACCCCAAGACCCCCTATCCGGGACAGCGGGCGATGCGCCGGGCGCTGAGCGGCTCCCGCATGGTCACCGTGCGTGGCGCCTTCCGTCACCTGGTCTCCCGGGTGTTCACCGCCACCCCCAACGCCTGCGTCGACGGAGCCGTCCACCGCTATCTGCTCGACGGCGCCCTGCCCGCCGGGGACACCGCCTGCCCCGACGTCCCCGTCCGATAGCCGTCCGCCCGGCCGTCGGAGGCCGTCGCCCGCGAGGCGGTGGCACGGCGACGGGGTTCGGTGGTGTGCTGGATGCACACACACAGGGATTCCCGTTCGGTGGTGTGCCGGGTCCACGCGCACGGGGAATCCCCGAAGTCCGCTGACCCCTACGGCACCCGGGAGATGTGATGAGCACCGTGGTGATGCACAACGTCGTCTCCGTGGACGGCTTCATCGCCGACGCGAACGACCAGGTCGGCCCGCTGTTCGACTGGTACTTCAACGGCGACACCCCACTCGCCGACGACGGCGGGATGAAGGTCTCGCGGATCTCGGCCGAGTACGTCCGCCCGATGTGGGCGAGCATCGGGTCGATGGTGATCGGGCGTCACCTGTTCGACCTGACCAACGGCTGGGAGGGCTCGCCGCCGGCGGGCGAGCACGTGGTCGTGGTGTCGCACCGGCCCAAACCCGAGGGGTGGCACCCCGAGGCGTCGTACCTCTTCGTCGACGACGTGGCGCAGGCGATCGTGAAGGCCAGGGAACTCGCCGGGGAGCGGATCGTCGCCGTGGCGGCGGGCGACGTCGGCGGACAGGCCTTCGCTCTGGGCCTGGTGGACGAGGTGGCGATGGACGTGGCCCCGGTGGTCTTCGGCTCGGGCAAGCGGTACTTCGGATCGGCCGACGCCCAGTACCTGCTCGAGGACCCGCACACGGTGATCCAGGGCGACAGAGTCCTGCACCTGCGCTTCCGAGTCCGCCGCCGGACGGATGAGTCCTGAGGCTGAAAGCGGGTACGGCTGCGCCCGGCGGTGGGCCCGTGAGGCACGTCCGCCCGGATGACGGGCCCGCCCGGCTGCCGTGAGGCACGGCCCGGGTGGGCGACACGCGGCCTGCCACGGACGTGTCCCACGGGTGGGTCCGTCACTGGCCGTGCGGCGCCGTACTCGCCCGCCGCCTCAGGATCTGCCCGTCCGGCCGATCCTCGCCTGCGCCGCCCGGGCCGCATGTGTGGTCCGGGACGGGTCAGCGTTCGACGAGGTTCATGTGCGCCTCGCCGCACCGGTCGCCTGCCCCGCCCAGCCTCGCGGCCAGGGCGAGCTGGCCCGGGGTGGCTCCCATGGCCTCGGCCAGGATGCGGACATGATCCACCAGCACCGTCTCTGCGGCGGCCGCCGTCCGATCACGTCCATGAGATGCACGGTAACCGTGGAGGGCCCGTCGGCGCCTCCTCGCGTCGGCTCACATTGGTTCACAGTGGCGAATGCGGTTCGGTTTCGGCCATAGTGGGCCACATGCGCGCGGTGGTATGCGAGGAACTGGGCTCCGTCGTGGTGACCGAGGCCGAACCGGTGGAGCCCGGTCCGGGTCAGGTGGTGATCGCCGTCGAGGCGGCCGGGGTCAACTACGTGGACGGGCTGTTCGTCCGAGGCCGCTACCAGATCAAACCGCCGCTGCCGTTCGTCCCCGGCGGCGAGGTGGCCGGTACGGTGGCCGCGGCAGGCGCCGGAGTCACCGAGCCGGCCGTGGGCACCCGGGTGGTCGCGATGTGCGGCCTCGGCGGCTTCGCCTCCCGGGTGGCGGTGCCCGCGGCGGCGGCCGTACCGATCCCTGACCGGCTCGACGCGGCACGGGCGGCGACCTTCGTCCAGAGCTACAGCACCGCCATGTTCGCCCTGCGGAACCGGGGCGCCCTCGCCGCGGAGGAGACCGTCCTGGTCCTCGGCGCCGGTGGCGGCGTGGGCCTGGCCGCCGTCCAGGTCGCGACGGCGCTGGGCGCCCGCGTGCTCGCCGCGGCGTCCTCGCCGGAGAAGCTGGCCGCCGCCCGCGCCGCAGGCGCGCACGAGGTCGCCGACACCTCCGAGCTCACGCCCGCCGGCCTGAAGGAGTCCGCCCGCCGGTGGTCGGACGGCGGAGTCGATCTCGTCTACGACCCCGTCGGCGGGGAGATCGCCGAACAGGCGCTGCGCGCGCTCGGGAACCACGGCCGCTATCTGGTCATCGGCTTCGCCTCCGGCACGATCCCGGCCCTGCCGCTCAACCAGGTCCTGCTGCGCAACCGGTCGGTGGTCGGCGTCGACTGGGGCGCCTGGTCGCTCACCGATCCCCTGAAGCAGCGCGCCCTCCTGGAGGAGTTGCTCGGACTCGTCGCATCCGGCCGCCTGGACCCCGTCCCGCCGCGCACCGCCCCCCTCGACGCCGCCGCCGACGTCATCGACGACCTCCTCCACCGCCGGGTCGTCGGCAAGGTCGCGCTCATTCCCTAGGACCGGCGGCAAAGCCGGCAGCGGATCAGGTCACGGCCGTTCACCGAGCGCGCAGGCATTCGGCGCCGGGCTTGAGGTTGCCGCGCGGCAAGGTTCTAGATTCGGCGCATGGCGGACGAACCCGAGTTGATCACGGTCGGCCGGCTGGCACGTCGTGTCGGCCTGACGGCGAAGGCGCTGCGCCACTACGACCGCATCGGCCTCCTGGTGCCCGCCCTGGTCGAGCCCGGGAGCGGATACCGCTACTACGGGCCCCAGCAGGTCGCCCACGCGCGGTTGATCCGGTTGCTGCGCTCGGTCGATGTGCCCCTGGAGCAGGTGCGGTCGTGTCTGGCGGCGCCTGACGACGAGGCCGCGATCCGGCGGGTGCTGGCCGAGCACCGCCGCCGCCTCCAGGCACGTCTGGACCGGACCCGCGGGGACCTGCACCGCATCGATCATCTTCTCGAGGACGGAGTCAAGACGCTGATGACAGACCAGACGGACCCGCACGGCTTCGCCGGTGCGGCGGGTGAACAGCGGCAGCTGGCCATCGACTTGTTCAACGGGGTGTGGCGGCTGCTGGAGAAGGAGGACCGCACGGCCGACGAAGACGACCGGATGCTGCACATGGCGCACGCCTCGCGCCACCACTGGGGTGAGGTGGGTACCGCGGTCAACCGCAGCCGCGGCGAGTGGCAGTGCTCACGGGTGTACGCGGTCCTGGGGCGCGCCGAGCCGGCGTTGCACCACGCCCGCCGCAGTCTGGAGCTCTGCCGTGCCCACGGCATCGGGGATTGGGATCTGGCCTTCGGCTACGAGGCCCTGGCCCGTGCCAGCGCGGTGGCCGGTGACCGGGAGCAGGCCCGCGCGTGGACCGAGCAGGCGCTGGCCGCGGCCGAGGACATCGCGCAGGAGGAGGACCGTGAGCTGCTGCTGACCGATCTGGAGACCATCCCCGCCCAGCCGCGGTTCTGGTGAGATCCCGGCGGCCGGTCACGGACGCGCTCCGCGGGGGCTCACCCGCTCGGCCCGCACTGCCGTACCCGCTTTCAGCTTCAGGACTCACCCGTCTAAAGGTCACCGAGTTCGCCGAGCGGTTTCGTCCAGTGGTCCGGGTCCAGGTCCAGGTCGTGGGCGGGCGCGTCGTGGGCCTCGCCGCCGAGGAAGGCGTCCGGGCCGGGGGCGGGGTGGCCGGGGGCGGGGTGGCCGGGGTCGACGGCGATGCGCAGGATCCGGTTGAAGGTCTTGAACGCCTCGTCGTCGCCGACGCGCATCTGCCCGCTGTTCAGGAGGCCGTACCAGTACTTCTGCTCGGCCTCGATGCGGGGCAGCAGCTGGTTGCGGCTCAGAGTGCGCGCCTCCTCGACCGTGAGGCGCTCGAAGCGTGGCATGCGGCGATTGTCGCACCGATGCGACGCCACGGCCCATAGCACCGGCGCACCCTGTCTTCGGTCGGCAGGCCTGCGTCTTTCGTCCGGGCGAAGAGCGCCCAAAGTTCGATGTGCGCCCCGGGCGGCGTTCCTAGCATCGAACCCATGGTCCAGACTTCGTCACCGGCGTCCAGGCGCGTCCACGAGATCGACGCCGTGCGGGGCTTCGCCCTGGGCGGCATCCTGATCGCCAACATCGGCTTCTTCGCCGATCCCGGATACGCCGTCGGCAACGGGACCCTGCCCATCAGCGAGGGCCCGGTCGCCCTGGTGGTCAGCACGCTGGTGCTGACGAAGTTCTACGTCATCTTCTCGTTCCTGTTCGGCTACTCCTTCACCCTGCAGATGCGCTCGTGGGGCGAGAAGGTCAAAGCCCGCATGCTCCGGCGCTGTCTCGCGCTGTTCGTCCTGGGCGTGCTGCACGGGTTCCTGCTGTGGATCGGCGACATCCTCACCCTGTACGCCACCCTCGGCGTCCTGCTGCTGGCCATGCGCGACATCCGGCCCAGGACCGCCGTCAAGGCCGGCTGCTGGATCATCGGGGTGACGTCGGTGATCTGGCTCCTGCTGGCCGGGCTGGTCCTGCTCGATCCGGGCAGCGTGACGGCCTCGGCCTCCGACGCCGCGGCCGCCGCGAGGGCCGAGGCGATGGTCACCGACGGGCCGCTGGGCTTCCTGAGCTTCCAGTTCGAGACCTACCCGATGCTCGCGATGCTGGTGTGGATCGGCCAGGGCCCGATGGCGATGGCGCTGTTCCTGTTCGGCCTGGCGGCGGGCAAGTCGCGGCTGCTGGAGGAGCCGGAGCGCTGGGCCCACCTGGTCCCCCGGATCCTGTGGGCCGGGTACGGCGTGGGCCTGCCCGCCGCGGTCTTCTTCACCTGGTCGTCCCAGGCCGGGGACGCCGCGCAGCTGCTCGGGATGGGGATCAACAACGTGACCTCCCTGCTGCTGGCGGCCGCCTACGTGGTCACCCTGCTCCAGCTGGTCAGGCGGGTCCCGGCGGTCGGCGGCGCGCTGGCCCCCGCCGGCCGGGTCGCGGCCTCCAACTACATCGGCCAGTCGGTGCTGGCCTGCCTGGTCTTCACCGGGTACGGCCTGGCGCTGGCGGGCCGGCTGGAGCCGATCGCGGTGATGGGCGTGGCCGCGGTGATCTACGCGGTCCTGCTGACGCTGAGCGCCCGGTGGCTGCGTCACCACCGGCAGGGCCCGATCGAATGGGCGCTGCGGCGCTTCACCCTGCTGTCCGGATCCCGGCCGCAGCCCTCGCGCCCGGCCGGGACCGACTGAGCGGCGAGTCCTTCCGCGAACCCCGCGCCCCGCGGCGCCACCACGGACCGCAGAGCCCTACAGCGTGGCCGCGACCCGGGCGACGCCCGGCCCGGACAACCCCGCGAGCCCCGCGGCCCGTCCGGTGGCCAGCAGGAGCAGGTCGCCCGCCGGCCCCTCGATGACGTCCGGCCCCTCCCCGGCCGACCACTCCGCGTCGGCGGCGACCAGCCTCGTGCCGCGGAAACGCTTGCGGGCACCGTAGAAGACGCTGGTGCGGACGTGGTCGAGCGCCGCGATCGCCGGCTCGGCGGGCATCTCGCGCACGCGCCCGAGCGGCCGGGCGATGTCCTGCCCGTGCACCAGGATGTCGACCAGCGGGTCCAGCGGACCTGCACCGGGCGCGCGGCGGGCGTCCCCCGCCATCTCGCGGATCTGCGCGACGAGCTCGGCCCGCCCGAACCGCGCCGCCCGCTCCGTGGCCTCGGCGGCGACCATCCGGTTGAAGTCGCCGCGGGCCCGGATCGCCCCCTTGATCGTGCCGAGGAGCGTGGTGCGCGTGGCCGTCGTCACGTGGGCGGCCACGTCGTGCACCGTCCAGCCGGGGCACAGGGAGTCCTCCCGCCATTCGTGGTCGTCGAGCCCTTCGAGGAAGTCGGCGAGACCGAGTCGCTCGGACTTCACCCAGGCAAGGACGGTGCCGGATTCCATGATCGTCTCCTCAGGGTGCATGCGCTCATGCGAAATCAGATAGATGGTGTGAAGCCGTACGGATGACTGCGGGCGCCGTACGGAAGGACCGTCACCCGCCGTGCGGAAAGACCGTCACGCGCCGTCCGCGCCGGGGGTTTCGACCGATTCGAGCCTGCGCCGCAGGTGGGCGCGCTCGGGCTCGGTGCCCGCCAGCTCCAGCGCCTCCCGGTAGGCCGCCGCGGCCTCGGGGAGCCGGCCGAGCCGGTGCAGCAGGTCCGCCCGGGCCGTCGGGTAGGGGGCGTAGCCGCGCAGCCGCGGCTCGTCGGCCAGCCCGTCCAGCAGCGCCAGGCCCGCCTGCGGGCCGTCGCGCATCGCCACCGCCACGGCCCGGTTCAGCGCGACGACCGGGGACGGCGCGAGAGCGAGCATGATGTCGTAGAGCGCCACGATCTGCGGCCAGTCGGTGGTCGCGACGTCGGCGGCCTCGTCGTGCAGGGCGGCGATCGCGGCCTGCACGCCGTACAGGCCGGGCGGGCCGCCGGTCAGCGCGGCCACCACCAGGGCGCCGCCCTCCTCGATCATCGTACGGTCCCAGCGTCCGCGGTCCTGGTCCTCCAGCAGCACGATCCCGCCGTCCGGGCCCGTGCGGGCCTCGCGCCGGGCGTGGATCAGCAGCATCAGCGCGAGCAGCCCCGCGATCTCCCGCTCGGCGGGCAGCAGGCGGCGCAGGATCCGCGCCAGCCTGATGGCCTCCTCGGCGAGGTCGAGCCGCTGCAGCTGCGGGCCCGAGCTGGCCGCGTAGCCCTCCGTGAAGATCGAGTACAGGACCTGCAGCACTCCCGGCAGCCGCTCGGGCAGCTCGTCGGCGCCCGGCACCCGGAACGGGATGCGCGCCTGGCGGATCTTCTTCTTGGCCCGCACGATCCGCTGGGCCATCGTCGCGGGCGGGACCAGGAAGGCCCGCGCGACCTCGGGCGTCGTCAGCCCGGCCAGGCAGCGCAGGGTCAGCGCCACGCGGTCCTCGGCCGGCAGGGCGGGGTGGGCGCAGGTGAAGAACAGCTGCAGCCGCTCGTCGGGCAGGTCGCCGTCGGCGTCCGCGGGCGGGGCGGGGTCGGCGCGGTCCGCGTCCACCTGCAGGATGGCCAGCCGGGCGGCGTAGGCCTGGTCCCGCCGCAGCCGGTCGACGGCCTTGCGCCGCGCCGTCGTCAGCAGCCAGGCGCCGGGCTTGGCCGGGACCCCGTCGACCGGCCAGTGCACCAGCGCCGCCTCGATCGCCTCCGAGGCGACCTCCTCGGCCAGGTCGAGGTCGCCGAAACGGCGTACGAGGGAGGCCAGCAGCCGGCCGCGCTCCTCGCGGAACATCGACTCCACCGACGCCTCGGCGAGGCTCCCGGCGCCGGTGGCCCACTCGTCCGTCGCGGCCCAATCGTCCATCTCCGTCAGACCTCCCCCTCAGACCTCTCCCTCAGACCTCTCCCTCGGGCCTCTCCGTCAGAGCCCGAAGTCGGCGATCGGCCGCACCACGACGGTTCCGCCGTCCCGGGCGCCGGGGCAGCGCGCGGCCCAGTCGAGCGCGGTCTCCAGATCCGGCACGTCGATGACGTCGTAGCCGCCCAGGATCTCGCGGGACTCGGCGAACGGCCCGTCAGTGACGGTCCGCTCACCGTCAGGGCCGACCCGGACCGACGTGGCGGTGGTCAGGTCGGCCAGCGGGTATCCGGAGACCCAGACCCCCGCCTCCTTCATCGCCTTGCCGTAGGCCATCCAGTCCTCGACGCTGCACCCCTCGGCCGCCTCGGCGGTGGTGTTGATCAGCAGCATGTACTTCACGGTCCCGTTCCTTCCTGTCCCCGTCATCGCCTCGCCCGCTCCCTCGCGCGGTGAGGTTGCCGTACATGATGACGACGAACGGGGAACGGCCGCATCGACAGGCTCCGGAGATTTTTTCGAGCGGCGGCATCCGGCCCGCGACCCCGCGACCGCCCCACCGGTCGCGGGGGTGACAACCGACACGCCTCAATATGCGTCATAAAGAGCAAAGCCCCCATTGACCCAACCCGCACCCGGGGCGAAAGGCGGTTGTGATGATCCGGCGACTGCTGTCGATCCTGAGGCCTGCCCCGGCGGCCCCCGCACCGTCATGCCCCGCGCCGCCCAAGCTCGTCTGGGCGGCTCCCCCGGCGGACCAGGACATCGCCATCTCCCGGCAGGAGGAGCTCGCCCTGCTGCGCGTCGAGGCACTGTACGGCATGACGATCGACAGGGAGGCCTACCGCAGGCGCAAGGCCCTCGACCAGGAGGTCGTACGGCAGTTACGCCGGCTGCACCCTCAGGATCCCGAGGCGATGGCCACCGATCTGGAGAACACGCTGCAACAGGCCAAACGCCGCTACAACCGCCGCGACTACGAGGCCCTGCTGACGCAGGCCGGGCCGCTGATCGAACGCCTCAGCCTCAGGAGCCGGGGCCACCTGCGGGTCGTGGACAACCTCGTGGACAACCAGACGAGTACGACCTGAGGCCCGCTATCCGCCGGTACGGCCGTTGCGCAGATCGTCCAGTGAACTGCGGCACTGCTCCCGGGCCTGGTCCATGATGCTCTGCGCCTCCCAGATCTGCTGGAGCCGCTTCTCCATCAGCCGCATGTGGTACGCGGCCTGTCCTCGCAGGTGACGGGAGCGGACCAGAACCTCCTTCAGGGAGACGCGGCCGGAGACGGCCGCCTGGGACGGCGGAGCCGATGGGACCGGCGGGGCAGGTGGCGGGGGCGGGACCGGCGTGGTCCGCCGGGCCGGCCGCGGCCGGCGCGCGGAGTGCACCAGGGACCGGACGGACGTCAGCCGGCGCAGGCTCGGCGCATGCCGGGGGCCGATCACCGTCTGCAGCGGCACCTCATCGGGGTCGAGGCCCGCCGCGATCAGCGCCTCGGCCAGGCTCGTGTACACGTGCAGCCGAGGCACGGACCACCCGTTCGCCAAGGTGATCAGGCGGTGCAGCGCGGAGTCCGCCTCGGCGACGACCAGCCGGCCTCCCTTGCCGTGCAGGCTCTTGTTCACCGCGCTGAGCTGCCGCACCCCTGTCACGTCGCAGAACCGCAGCCTTCCGGCCGCGGCCACCACGTGGGTGACCTCCGCGACGATCAGCGGTCGCAGCATGGCCTCCAGCACAGGCGCGGTGGCGGCGTCCAGTTCCCCCTCCATGGTGATCATCATGGCGGTGTCCGTCAGAGGGGTGAGGTGGAGAGAAAGATGCATGATCCCGACCTCTTCGCATGCTCGCCGAACCGGGGTGGCAGAGCAGTGAGTCGGCGACGTCCAACTGCTCCCGGTCCACATTGACCAGTACTCCCCCGGGCCGGGCCGGGCTAACGCCCGCCGGGCAGCATGTCCGCCCCCCGGGCGGCCCGGGCGATGAGCCCGGCGGTGAGGCCGCCGCGCCGGTAGGGGAAGGTGTGCGCGCCCGGCACGGTCAGTGATCGTCCCCGCCGCGCCAGTGCCGCCAGCCGGTCGGTCCACCACTGCGGGGCCAGCGTGTCGTGCCTGCCGCGCGCCGTGACGACGGGACAGCCGATCCCGGTGATCAGCCGCTCGGGCTCCTCGCGCTGCACGGAACGCACGTAGCGCGCCAGCCGCGGCACGCCGTCGTACAGGTAGTACGGCACCGCCACCCTCAGCAGGGCGGGCGACTCGCGGGGCAGGTCGCGCAGGACCGGTGCGAGCAGCGCCGCCGGCCGCCGCAGGTGCGGCGGGAAGACGGGACCCAGGAGCGCGAGCCCCCGCACCCGGTCGGGACGCGCCGCGGCCACCCGCAGGGCGACCTGGGCCCCGGTGGAGTGCCCGGCCAGCACGACCGGCCCGTCCGGCAGCGCGTCCAGCCACGCCGAGACCGTATCGGCCAGCGCGGGGACCTCGACCGGGCACGCCCCCGGCCCGTCGCCGCCGGGGACGTCCAGCAGGAACGATCTCGCCCAGGCGCCGCAGCCCGCCAGGGTGTCCTGGAGATATCCCAGCGCGCCGAGCCCCGGGAGGATCACGACGAGCGGTCCCCCGGAGCGGTCCTCGCCGGCCTCCAGGCTCCGCACCCGCCGGCCCGCCGCCTCGTCCCATCTCTCCCGGCCGAGCGCGGGACGCGGTCGCGGAGTCAGCGGTGCAGGGGGGTGACGACGGACCGGTCGGTCACGGCGGACATGACGGAGGAGATCACGAAGCCGCTGGCCGGGCGCGCGGGGACGCGCCGCAGGGAGATGTCCATGTCCTGCGCGGGGACGTCGTAGTCCAGCTGCGCCAGCCGTACCACCAGAGCCCGCAGCAGCGCGACGGTGATGGCCTCGCCCGGGCACCGGTGGCCGCCGGCGGTGTCGCCGCCGCCCTGGGGGATCAGGTCGTAGGGGCCGATCTCGCGGCCGACGAACCGCCGCGGGTCGAAGGTGTAGGGGTCCGGCCACAGCTGCGGGTCGTGGTTCTGGCCGTAGATGTCGAGCAGCACCAGGGACCCGGCGGGGATGTGCTCGCCCTTCCAGGTCAGGTCCTTGACCGCCCGGCCGCCGACGAACGGCGCGAACGGGTAGAAGCGGCGGACCTCGTGCGTGAACGCCTCAGCGAAGGAGACGTCTCCCCCGCGCAGCGCGGCGCGGTGCTGCGGCCACCGGTGCAGGGCGTGGGCGGAGAACGCCACGAACCAGGCCACGGCCGTGGTCGGGCGGATGACGTTGAGCAGCTCCACCGCGGCCACGCGGGGATCGAGCAGTTCGCCGTCGGCGTCCCGGTGATGGGCGACCGCGGCGAGCGCCGAGCCCTCCGGGGCGGTGACGGCGCCCTCGCGCACCTGCCGTACCAACCGGCCCAGCCACTCCTCGCGGCGCCCGCGGGCGGCGCGCGCCCGCCAGTGCCGGGGGCCGACGGTGGCGAACCCGTCGACCATGGCCACCAGGTCGGCGGCCAGGCCGGGCACCTCGGCGTCGTCCAGGGGGATGCCGGCCCAGCGGGACACGCCCCGGGCCAGGATCCGGGCGGCCTCGTCGAAGAGCGTCACGCTCCGTCCGCCGGCCCAGGAGGCGGCCGCCTCGTCCCAGGCCCGGGTGGTGTGCTCGACGAGGTCGTCGATGCCGTCGCCGTTCAGCACCGACACGAACATGGCCTTGCGCACGCGGTGGTCGGCGCCGTCCAGGGTGTGCACGGCGCCGTGCCCGAACAGGGTGCTCTTGACCAGGCCCGGCAGTGCAGTGTGGCGTTCGATGTGGTTCTCGTCGTAGAAGAAGCGCACGGCGTCCGGCCCGCACAGGCCCGCGGCGCGCTGGCCCATCACCCGGGTGTGCGCGACCGGGCCGTCGGCCTCGCGACGGCGCTCGGGCAGCCAGGCATAACCTTCCAGCAGCAGAAAAAGCGTGTGGTCCAGCATGCGTTGTTGCCTGCCCGCCGGCCATCCGGTGAAACCGTGGCCCGCGTCATCCCGGGAAACCCCGGCCCGCGCCGCATGAGGAAGGTGTACCGGCGCCGGAGGGCGCCGGTACGGCCTTCTCACTCGAAGTCGTCGGGGTTCAGCTCCTCGGGCCGGCTGCGGGAGCCGCCGGCCGTGTTGGGGTCGTCGGAATCCTCGGCGTTGGCGGGCGGGGTGGCCGCCGGGGTGCCCGCGGGGCGCCTGGAGGTCTCCTCCTCGGTCGGAGTCAGCGGGGCGCCGCTGGCCTCCTCGCTGTCCCCCCGCTCGACCGGGGAACGCCCTTCCTGTCCAGCACTGCCACTCATGTTCCCTCCCACGGGCTCGTCGGCAAGATCGCAGGCCTCTTACCCAGGAACGGGGCGTTCACGTGGCGCGGGCACCTGCGCCGTCCGGCCTTTCCGCAGGATTTACCCCGCTCACCTGGCTGCGGGCACCGCCAGACGGGCCGGAGGAATCACGTGGCCGACGGCGAAGACGTTCTCGGGGTCGTAGGCGGCCTTGATCCGGCTCAGGCGCCGGTGGTCCTCGGGGGTGTAGGCGGTGGCGGTCCTGCCGGTGTCGTGCAGGAAGTTGAGGAACGAGCCGCCGGTGGCGTGCGGGCGCAGGGCCGCGGCCAGGCCGGGGACGTCGGCGTCGACCACCACCGACAGCGGGGTACGGCGGTTGCCGACCGGACCGGCGTCGGGACCGGCCTCGGCCATCGCGCCGCCCCAGTGCCTGACCTCCACGGTCGCCGGTCCGCCGACCCCCGTCAGGGCGTCGATGACCGGGTCGGGCAGGTCGTCGAACAGGTCGACGTGGGCGGGGCCGGTGCCGCCCATCTCCGCGCGGGCGTAGCCCACCAGGCGCAGGTCCTCGGCCAGCGGGCCGCCCGCGGCCAGCCACAGCGGGCGCAGCAGCCGGCGCGCGTCACCGGGCAGCCCGGTGGACATGACCTTGATCGCCGCGACGCGCCTGCCGCGCACCGGGCCCGGGACGCCGGGGGCGTCGGGCGCCGTGGTCAGCAGGACGGCCGTGCTCAGCTCGTCCGGCACGTCGTGGATCCACTGGCGGTAGCGGGTCAGCAGGTCGGCCGCCCCCTCGATCGGGAAGTACGCCGTACCGGCGTAGACCTGCTCGACCGGGTGCAGCGCGAACTCCAGCGCGGTCACCACGCCGAAGGATCCGCCTCCGCCGCGCAGCGCCCACCACAGGTCGGCGTGCTCGCCGTCGGCGTCGGCGGTGACCATCCGCCCGTCGGCGGTGACCACCTGGGCACGCAGGACGCTGTCGGCGGCGAAGCCGTACCTGCGGGCCAGCCAGCCCACCCCGCCGCCGAGGGTGTAGCCGGTCACGCCGACCGAGGAGTGCGAGCCCGACAGGGGCGCCAGGCCGAACGGGGCGGCCGCGGCGAGCACCTCGCCCCAGCAGGCGCCGGGGCCCACCCGTGCCAGCCGCCGGTCCGGGTCGACCATCACCCTGGACATCCGCGAGGTCCGCAGCAGCAGGCCGCCGTCGGCCGGGTCGTGGGTGCCGTGCCCGGTGGCCTGCACCGCCAGCGGCATCCCGTGCTCGCGGGCGACGGTGACGGCGGCGCGTACGTCTCCGGCGTCCGCGGCCTCGACGATCAGGGCGGGACGGGGGTCGATCGGCGCGTACAGCGGCCGGCGCCGCTCGTCGTAGCCCGGCTCACCCGGCAGGTGGACGGGGCCGGTGAAGACGCCGCGCAGGCGGAGCGCGGCGGAGGAGATGGGCGTGTGAGCGGTCATGTCGGCTTCCTCCTTCCGCCGGGCGGATCCCCCGGCTGATTCCACGGTATAGTCACAAAACTTGATAGTCAAGATTCGTGACTATATTTCGGGCGGAGACGGCCCGGCGCGGAGACGGCCCGGCGCGGAGACGGCCCGGCGCGGAGACGGCCCGGCGCGGATGACGCCTCGGCCCGGATGACGGCCCGGCCTGGATCGCGGCCGGGAGCGGATCGCGGCCGGGACGGGACCGGGCGGACCCACAGGCGGCGTTCACCCCCGCGACACCTGGCCTTCCTAGAGTGCGGCCCCATGGCATGGAAGAGCAGGGTGAACGCCGCCATCGAGGGCGTCACCGGATACACGATCACCCGGCCGCGGCCGCAGACGCCTCCTGCCCCGCCGCCCGCTCCCCCCGCTCCCCCCGCGGACACGCCCCGGCCTCCGGCCGACCCCGCCAACGACCGCCTGCTGCGCGAGCCGGTCTTCGTACTCTCGCCCGTCAGGTCGGGCTCCACCCTGCTGCGCGTCATGCTCAACAGCCACCCGCGCGTCCACGCGCCGCACGAGCTGCACATCCGGCGGCTGGCCGTCACCCTCACCACCGATCCGGTACGGCAGGCCATGAGCATGCTCGGCCACTCCGTGAGCGACATCGAGCACATCCTGTGGGACCGCATGCTCCACCGGGAGCTGGTCAGGAGCGGCAAGGACGTCATCGTCGACAAGACGCCCAGCAACGTCTTCGCCCACCGGCGCATCTCCACGTGCTGGCCGGACGCCCGTTTCATCCACCTGATGCGGCATCCCGCCTCGATCGCCCGCTCCTGGCACGAGGCCGACCCCGAAGGCCGCCCGATGGAGGAGGCGGTCCGGCACACCCTGCAGTACATGATCTACCTGCAGGAGGCCAGGCAACGGCATCCGGGACTCGACCTGACCTACGAGGCGCTCGTCGGGAACCCCGAACGCGAGCTGCGCCGGGTCTGCGCCTTCCTCGGCGTCGACTTCGATCCCGGCATGCCGAGCTACGGCGAGCACGACCACGGCGTGTTCGAGAAGGGCATCGGCGACTGGCGCGACAAGATCCGCAGCGGACGCGTGCAGAACGGCCGCCCGCTGCCCGCCCCCGAGGAGGTCCCCGAACCGCTGCGCGAGATCTGCACCGCCTGGGGATACCTCTGACCCCGCCCCGAGGAGGCTGCGCCGCACCGGAACACCTCTGACCTCGTCCCGAGGAGGTTGCGCCGTGCGGAGTGCCCCTGACCCCGCGCTCGCGGGCGGCTCCTCACCGCGGCAGGTTCACGCGGCGCTCTGCGACGTCCCCGGCTCCGGTGCCCCGGCCACCCGGACCTGGTTGCGGCCGCCGTGCTTGGCCGCGTACAGCGCCTGGTCGGCGGCGTGCAGCAGGTCGTCGGCGCTGATCCCCGGCGTCGCGGTGGCCACCCCGGCGCTGAAGGTGACGGTCAGCAGGTGCCCGTCGGCCTCCACGGACCGCTCGGCGAGCCGTTCACGCAGCGCGTCCATACGGGCCCGGGCCTGTTCGGCGTCCGCTCCGGCGAACACCACCACGAACTCCTCCCCGCCGTAGCGGGCCACGATGTCACTGCGGCGCACCTGCCGGCCGAGCAGCTCGGCGAAGGCGACCAGGACCTCGTCACCGGCGCGGTGGCCGTAGCGGTCGTTGACCTGCTTGAAGTGATCGATGTCCAGCAGGGCCAGGCTCAGCGGCCGGTCGTCGTCAGCCTCGATGATCGCCGAGGTCAGGTGCTGCATCAGGTGACGGCGGTTGTGCAGGCCGGTCAGCGCGTCCCGGGCCGCCTGCTCGGCCAGGTCGGCGCGGAGCAGCTCGATGGTGCGCAGTTGCGCGCGCAGCTGGGCGTTTCCGCGTTCCAGTTCGTCCTGCTTGTCGTGCAGCCGGGCGTTGGCCTGCTCCAGCTCGTCCTGCTTGTCGCGCAGCCGGGCGTTGGCCTGCTCCAGCTCGTCCTGCTTGTCGCGCAGCCGGGTATTGGTCCGTTCCAGCTCGTCCTGCTTCTCCTGCAGCCGGGCGTTGGCCTGCTGCAGATCGCGCCGCTGCCGGTTCAGGGCGGTGACGTCCCTGGTGATCACGGCCCAGCCCGCGTGACCTCCCCGGCGGTCGTACAGGACGCTGGAGTGCACGTCCAGATCGACCTCACAGCCCGCGGCGTCGGTGAAGGTCGCATCGCTCTGCCCGCCTTCGGGAGACGGCAGCGCGCCGAGCAGGTCCACCATCGACAGCCCGGCCAGCCGGTCGGGCAGGCCGGGACGCAGCCGGCGCAGCATGCGCTCGGCGGCGGCGTTCAGGTCCAGGATGCGGCCGGTGGCGTCGATGGTGACCACCGCGTCGCCGATCATGTCGAAGACCCGGTCACGCGCCACCGGCACCAGTTCGGGCAGGGAACGGCGCACCAGCGCCCAGTAGATGATGACCGTGGTGAGCGAGAAACCGACCGAGGTCAGGCCGGTGACGGGCACCAGTCTGGTCAGGCTGGCGGCGTTGGCCGCTATCGGCGCCAGGGCGCCGGCCAGGACGCTGACGTACAGCTTGCGCTGGGCGGGGGGGCCGACGATCGACGCCCGCACCAGCCGCGCCATGGCCGCGGCCATCAGCAGGTAGCTGTAGACGGTGTGGACCCAGAACAGCGGGCCGACCTCGGGTGTGACCACGCCCAGCGGATCGGCCGTGTCCGTGGCCCGGAAGAAGCCGTGATGCCACGGGCTGGTGAGGATCGCGATCTGGACCAGGACCGGCTCGATGCCCAGCAGCGCCACGGTACGGCGCGCGGGGTGCCACCGGCGGTCGACCACGGCCAGTGCCAGGCACAGCAGCCCCGCCGGCACCAGGCTCACGGCGAGGAACTTCGCCGCCTGGAGCATGCGCGCCGTACCGGCGTCGACCGCCATGACGACGAGCCCGTCCATCGCCGACCATCCGGCGATGGAGGCCGCCACGAACGCCAGCGCGCCGACCGCCGACGCCGACCCGCGGCGCCGCCACCCGACGGCGGCCACCCAGGCGGCCACCACCGCGGAGACCACGAACAGCAACGCCAGCAACGGCCGCCCTGCCATCCCCAGCCCCTCCGTCATCTGTCCGGTGATTCCCCACTCCATCGGCGAGCCGCGTTCGGATATGAGGCATTCATCCGACCGCGCGACGGGAAAGGCGTTCGCGACCGCGGCAGGCGGGAAGATCCGGCTCCCTAGAGAGCGCCGCGCTGCAGCAGGGGCAGGCGGGGGCCGGACAACGGGCGCAGGGCCACCCGCAGCAGGGCCAAGGCGTTGTCGTCCCCGGCGATGCGGTTGGCGCTGAGCTCGCCGCAGGCCAGGCAGTGGTGGATGATCACCCACTCCCCGTCCCCCCGTACCTCCACGCCCAACGCCGTCATCCGGCCCCTGCACGTCGACCGGCGGTCGCCGGGCACCCGGCGGTCGACGTGCAGGCTGGTCAGGCAGGTCGGGCAGTGGTTGCGGTGGGCGGTGCCCGGGGCGGCCAGCGGCACCTCCAGGCGGCAGCCGACGCAGCGGAAGGCGTCGCCCTGCCCGCCGGGCCGGGGCCGCACCTCTTTGCGCCGTTGCGGTCTGTGCTGATGCGGTTTACGTCGTGGCATGGCGGCGTCCCCCCTCATCCTCGTCCGTCGCTCACAGGTCACCGAACCCTTCCAGCGGGAACGGCGGCTGCGCGAGCGGCCGTACGGCCAGCCGCATGAGCAGGAGCTGGTTGTCGTCGCCGCTGAGCGGGCTGGAGGTCAGCTCGCCGCAGCGCACGCAGCGGTGGATGAGCATCCAGTCGCCGCTGCGCGGCACCGCGATGGAGATCGGGGTCATCCGCGAACGGCATTCGGACGGCCCGCCCTCGACATGGTCGAGGATGTGCCGGGAGTGCAGGCAGCTCGGGCAGTGGTTGCGCCGTCTGCCGTCCGGGGCCAGCGCGGTCACGGTGAGGCCGCAGCGCACGCAGGCGAAGGTCTCGGTCCGCAGTACAGAGCGGGAACCGGTGTTGGTCATCTCGGGTGGCTCCTTGCCGGATTTCGTGATTCAGGGCAGCAAGGGAGCGCCGAGCGTGTCTCGTGAGACGGTGGTCACGGCCGATGCCGCCCGCGCGGCGCGCGGGCGGGACAGGCCGTCACGGCGGAGGTCAGGCCGGTACGGAGCGACGCGTACGAAGTGACGCGTGCGTGTGATGCGTCAGCGGCGGGATCCGACCGCGGTGCCACGAGGCACGCCGGGCGCTGACCAGGACCGGGGCATTGACCGCTACTTTCCAGGGCGCGAGGCCCAAGGTCGTCCCGGAGCGTGGGAGCCCGGGATCCGCCGACAGGACGTCACGGAGGCTAACAGCGCCCCGCCTCCGATCGCGAACGATTTTTCCCGCCCCGCCCGCCCCCGCCCCGCTCCGGCTCAGGTCCGGCCCGCGAAGCCGTTCAGAGCGGTCATGACCTCATGGCTCATGGTCGAACTGCCGGTGTGCCCGGAGTCCTCCACGACCACCAGCCGAGCGTCGGGCCAGGCGCGGGCCAGCTGCCAGGCGTTCTCCAGCGGCCCGCCCAGGTCGAAGCGGCCGTGGATGAGCACCCCGGGGATGCCCGCCAGCCGGTGCGCCTCGCGCAGCAGAACGCCCTCCTCCAGCCAGGCGGCGTTGGAGAAGTAGTGGCTGCAGATGCGGACCATGGCCTGCAACGCGGCGGGCGGGCGGTCGCTGTAGGCGTTCGGCCTGCCGTTGACCTCCAGGGAGATCACCGCGTCCTCCCAGGCCGTCCAGTCGTGGGCGGCCTTGGCGCGTACCTCGGGATCGGGATCGGAGACCAGCCGGGCGTAGGCGGCCAGCAGGCCGAATATGTCGCCGTCGCGCGCGGATCCGGGCACCCCCGCGCGGAAGCGTTCCCACTGCTCGGGGAAGAACCGCCCGACCCCCTGATAGAGCCATTCGATCTCGGAACGCCGGGTCATGGTGACGCCGCAGATGACCATCTCCGAGACCCGCTCGGGGTGGGCCTCGGCGTAGGCGAGCATCAGCGTGGAACCCCACGATCCGCCGTACAGCAGCCAGCGCTCGACGCCGAGGTGCTCGCGCAGCCGTTCCATGTCGGCGACCAGGTGGTGGGTGGTGTTGGCGGTCAGATCGGTGGCCGGATCGGCGGCGTGCGGCAGGCTCCGGCCGCAGTTGCGCTGGTCGAACAGGATGATGCGGTAGCGCTCGGGATCGAAGCCGCGGCGCTGGCCCTCGCTGCAGCCCGACCCGGGACCGCCGTGGACGACGAGCGCGGGCTTGCCGTCGGGGTTGCCGCAGGCCTCCCAGTAGACGAGGTTGCCGTCGCCGGTGTCGAGGTGGCCGTGGTCGTAGGGCTCGATCGGAGGATACGGAGAAGACATCGCCCCAAAATACAACAGCGCTGTCATAAATGCGCCACCCTGCTGTCGGGAGGGCACGGGAAGGGGGGTCGGGAGGCCGAAGGCCGGAACGGAAGGCCGGAACGGAAGGCCGAGACGGGAGAACCCGGGCGCAGGACCAGGGAAAACCCCCGGGCGGAGCCGGGACAGCCAGGATCCGCCGGACCGCCCGCAGAGGACATCGTCGAGCTCGGCACACCGCTCGACGATGGAAGGAAGAACACCATGGGACACATCCACCGCGCCGTACTCGGCCTGACCGCCACCGCCACCGCCACCGTGGCGACCGGCCTCGCGCTCGCCTCCCCCGCCGAGGCCGCGTCCACGACCCCGGCCTCGGCGGCCGTGTCCCGGACGGCCCCGTGCGGCGGCGGGATCTCCGTCGGCGGCCGCATCGGTACCCGCCGAAACCGGCTGGGCGGCAGAACAGCGCCCTCGGCTGCCCCGTCACCTCCTCGCGTGACGTCTACCTCAACGGAGTGTGGGCGGGGAGCAGCGCGAGTCCGGTGGCGGCACCAGCGGGCGCATCCGGGTGCGGCAGGCCACCACCGGCCCCTACCGGTTCATCGTCGAAGGCTGCGACGACGGAGTCACCGGCTCCTCCTGCCGGCAGGGCTGGACGCCGTCGGCCTCCACCCGGTCATCCCGGACGGCCCGCCGGACGACGCCAGCCGGACGAGGAACGAGACGGCCCCCGAGACCCGGATGCGCTGAAGGTGCGTCGGTACCAGCCCCTGGGCGATCCCGGCGGCCAGGCCGCCGACGTCGGGGAGCAGGACCACGGCCTGCCCGCCGGGCGCCAGGACCCGGCGCAGCTCCGCCCACCAGCGCGAGGGCGCGGCGGCCAGCAGCCCGCCCGCCGTGACCTGCCCTCCCCACGGCGGGTTGCTCAGCACCCGGTCGACGGCGCCGTCCGGCACCGGCAGGCGGCCGGCGTCGGCCCGGCCCACGGTCACGGGCGTGCCCGCGGCGTTCTCCCCCGCCGCGCGCAGCGCCTCCCATGCCAGGTCGAAGCCGTACAGGCGAGCCTCCGGCTGCTGCCCGCCCGCCTCGATCAGCAGCGTCCCGGCGCCGCAGCAGGGGTCGAGGACCCGGTGGCCGGGGCGGATGCCGGCCATGCGCGCCATGGCCGCCGCCAGCGGAGGGTGCAGGGTCCCCGGAATCGAGCACCGCTTGTAGTCGCGGCGGTGCAGGGGCCGGCCGGCGACACGCAGCATCAGGGTGGCGTACGCGCCGTCGAGGGTCACCCGCCACCCGCTGTGGCCGGCCGGGGGCGCCGTCCCCGCCCGCCGTGAGTGGTAGTCGACCCCCAGCCGCCGGGCCAGGGCACGGCCGACCGCGTCCTCGGCGTCATAACGGTTGAAGTTGCGCCCGCCCACGAACGAAGCCGACACCTCCACCCCGGTGAAGGCGCCCGGTCCTCCGTGCTCGCCGCGCAGCCGCAGCAGCCGGCCGGGGTCGGCCAGGCCGGCCAGCCGGGCGAGCCCGGCCGCGTCCCTCCTGGCCGCGCCGACGTCCTCACAGCGCGCGGCCAGCAGGAACACGTCGTCCGCGGTACGCAGGCCGGTGACCCGCGGCTGCGGCCCCCGGGTGCGGAAATGGACCTCCCTGGGCCCCATGCGGGTGATCGTGCCCAGCCCGAGCTCGAGGATCTCCTCTGCGAGTATCGGCTCCAGCCCGTGAACGCACCGTGCCACCAGACTCGCCGCCGTCACGGGACGGCGAGGAGGCCGGGACGCGGAGCGGTGAGAAAAATCGCGCGAACGCGCATGATGATCGTTCTTCTCCCACGTCAACCCGGAGCGGCACGTCGCCACCCCGCCTCGTCGGCGACGGGGTCTTCCTCGCTTCGCCGACGGGTGTTAACGGAGGCGGAAAAAGAACGTCATGGTCGGTGATCGTAGGACGGCCCGGGATCGGGCCTCAACCGAATATCCTCCGGCGGGCGGTGGACCCACCTGTGGGGCGCGTCCCTGGCAGGCCGGGTGTCGCCCACCCGTGAAGCACACCCGACCGGCCGAGTGATCGACCTATCGGTGAAGTGCGCCCGGCCGAGCGGTGGGTCTGTCCGTGAGGTGCGTCCGTCCGAGCCGTGGGCCCATCCGTGGAGGACATCCGTTCGGGCCGTGGGCTTACCTGTGGGGCACGTCCCTGGTGGGTCCGCCTGTGAGGTACGTTCGTCCGGGCCGTGGGCCCGCCCGTGGGGCGTGTCCCCGGTGGACCGGGTGTCGCCACCCAGGCTGCGCCGCATGGCAGCCAGGCGAACACCTTCGACGTCCGGCCGATGGTCGCAGACGATCAGTGACCGGATGACGGGGTCACCGATGCATGACCCATGCCGGTGATGATCAGTAGGCCGAGGGCCCAGTGGAGATCATCAAGCATCGGTGATCGGCTGTGGGACGTGGCCGGGGGCAGCCTCCACGGCTCGGCGCCCGCCGAGTTCCGAGGCGACCGGCGCCCTGGTGTCCCAGGCAGACTCGACTGTCGTGCGGCGCAGCGTGGGTGGGCAACACACCCGGCCCACCCGGGACACGTCCCACGGGCGGGTCCACGGCCCGGACGGACACGCCTCACAGGCAGACCCGCCTGGGACGCGCTCCACGGACAAGCCCGATGTCCGGCGCGCACCGCCCTACCCCACCCGCCGCCGCTTCAGGGCTTACCCGGCTGGCCGGTCCTGCGGCGCAGGATCCGCAGTGTGGTCCGTACGGCCGCGATGATCGCCGAGCCCACGGCGCCCACCAGGGGCTCGCGCTCTTCCTCCGCGGTGGGGCCGGGGTCGGGGCCGCTGGGTGTGGCGTCTCCGGCGCGGCAGGCCTCCAGCTGGGCGGCGAAGGCCAGGCCCAGGAACAGCGCCATCGAGCTGAGGAAGGCCCACAGCAGCAGGGCCATCACGGCGGTGAGCGGGCCGTAGGTGGCGCCGAAGGTGCCGCTGCTCTCGGTGTACAGCGCCAGCAGCAGCGTGAAGACGGTCCACAGGACCAGGGCCACCAGGGCGCCGAAGGCCAGCCAGGTGTGGCCGGGTTGTCTGCGGCGCGGGGCGGCGCGGAACAGTACGGAGGTGGACATCAGTGCGAGCAGGAAGCCCAGCGGCCAGCGGATCAGCACGAAGGCGTTCCTGGCGGGCTCGTCCCAGCCGTAGACCTCGGCCAGCGCGCGGCCGATCGCGCCGCCGCCCACCATCATGACGAACCCCGCCGTCATGAAGGCGCCCGCGGTCACGGCCATCAGCAGGGCCCTGCCGTACTTGCGGTGGAACGGCCGGTCGCGCTCCACCCCGTAGATGCGGTTGGCGCCGCGCTCGATCTGGGCCATGGCGCTGGTCAGCGAGACCAGCGCGGTGATCAGGCCGAGCCACAGGGCGACGGCGCCACCGGTGCTGCTCACCCTCCGGTGGCTGTCGCCCAGCACGTCCTGGACCGCCTCGGCTCCCGGTCCCGGCGCCAGGTGGCTCAGCGTCAGCTCCAGCACCTGGCCCAGGCGCTCCTGGTCGATCACCGAGCTCAGCCCCACGAGGGCGATGGCGCCGGGGATGATCGACAGGCAGACCTGGAAGGCCAGCGCGCGGGAGTTCGTCATGCCGTCGCCGTACCGGAACCGGACATAAGAGTCACGGGCCAGATGCCACCTGCCGTACTTGCGCAGCGTCTCCCATGCGTGATCGGCGGAGAGCTCCTCGCCGCCCATGCTCCGGGTCTGCGGTACCCGTGTCGCGGTTCCCATATCGGTGAGAAGGATGCCGGAAAAATCGCGATATGCACAGCGGACCGCCGCACCCGGCTCAGCGGACCGCCGTACCCGGCACGGCAAACCGCCGCACCCGGCCTCCGGCCCCGTCACCAGGCGTCGACGAACACCCCCTCTCCCCTGTCCTGCGGCACGGGCGAGGCGCGCAGGGCGCGGCCCAGCCACTGCCGCGTCTCGGCGGGGTCGATCACCGCGTCGATCTCCAGGTGCGCCGCGACGTTGACGGCCCTGCCCTGCTCGTAGGCGAGGGCGACCATGTCCTGGAAGAGCTTCTCCCGCTCGGCGGGGTCGGCGACGGCCGCCAGCTCGCGTCGCATCGACAACCGCACGGCGCCCTCCAGGCCCATGCCGCCGAACTCTCCCGTGGGCCAGGCGACGTTCAGCTCCGGGGAGTGGAAGGCGCCGCCCGTCATCGCCTGGGCGCCCAGCCCGTACCCCTTGCGCAGGACCACGCTGAACAGCGGGACCGTCAGCTTCGCCGCCCGCAGGAACATCCGGGACACGTGCCGCACGGCCGCCTCCCGCTCGGACTCGGGCCCGACCATGAAGCCGGGCGTGTCCACCAGGGAGAGCACCGGCAGCCGGTGCGCCTCGCACAGGTTGAGGAAGCGGGCGGCCTTGTCGGCGCCCTGCGCCGTGATCGCCCCGCCGACGACGGCGGGGTCGTTGGCCAGCACGCCGAACGGGCGGCCCTCGAAACGCGCCAGCGCGGTGATCATCCCGGGGGCGAAGGACTCCCGCAGTTCCAGCACCGAGCCGGTGTCGGCCAGCGTGGCGAGCACCCGGCGCACGTCGTAGACGCGCTTGCGGTCCTCCGGCAGCAGGAAGCGCAGCTCCCGCTGATCGGCGCACGACCACTCGGCGAGGTCGCCCTGGAAGTACGACAGGTACCGCCGCGCGGCCGCCACCGCCTGCTCCTCGTCGTCGACCACGATGTCGCACACGCCGTTGGGGGCCTGCACGCTCACCGGGCCGATCTCCTCGGGCAGGTAGGTCCCCAGCCCGCCTCCCTCGATCATGGCGGGACCGCCCATGCCGATCGTGGCGCCGCGGGTGGCGATGATGACGTCGCAGCACCCCAGCAGCGCGGCGTTGCCCGCGAAGCAGCGGCCGTTGACGACGCCGACCAGCGGCACCCGGCCGCTCAGGGCCGCGAAGCGCACGAACGAGGTGGTGTCGAGGGCCGAGACCCAGGGGGCGTCGGTGTCGCCGGGGCGCCCTCCCCCGCCCTCGGCCAGCAGCACCAGCGGCCACCTCCACCGGCCGGCCAGCTCGATGAGGCGGTCCAGCTTGCGGTGGTTGTTGTAGCCCTGCGTGCCCGCCAGGACGGTGTAGTCGTAGGCGGCCACGGCGCAGGTCGCCCGGTCGCCGAACAGGTCGGCGTTGACCGTGCCGACACCGGTGATCAGACCGTCGGCCGGGCTGCGCCGCAGCAGCTCCTCCTCGCCGCGGCGGCGGCGCTGGGCCGCGAGGGCGAAGGCGCCGTACTCGTTGAGACTGCCGTCGTCCAGCAGGGCGGCCACGTTCTCCCGGGCGGTACGGTGGCCGCGCTCGTGCCGGGCGGCCACCGCCTCGGGACGGGCCTCGTCCCGGGTCAGCTCCCAGCGGCGGCGCACCTCGCCCAGGTCGGGGCGGACATGGTCCAGGTCCCGCTCGGGCGCGTCGGGCAGGTCGTGATCGTCGCCGTGCTCGCCGAGCGGCTCCAGGAACAGCACGGGGCGTCCGCCGGCGACGGTGTCGCCGACCGCGGCGGCCAGCTCGCGGACCCGCCCGCTCACCGGCGCCTCGACCGTGAAGTGCATCTTCATGGCCTCCAGGACCGCCAGCACCTGACCGGCCCGTACGACCGCACCCGGCCGCGCCTCGACGGCGGCCACGACACCGGAGGTGGGCGCGCCCACCGCCACGGTCCCGGGCGGTGCGGAGGTCTCGGTCCCGGACGCGGACTCCGGCCCGGTGCCCTCCCCGATCCCGCCTCCGGTCGCGGAAGCCGCGGCGGGCGCCGACGCGGGCGGTGTCTCCCCGGTACGGCCGTCCTCTGCATGGCCGTCCGCTGTACGACCGGCGAAGAAGCGCCCCGGCGGCAGGTCCCGGCCGGCGGCGACCAGTTCGGGCAGGTGCTCCTCCAGCCAGGCCGTCGTCACCTCCGCCCGGCGGATCTCCGGCCGGTCGAGTACGGCGCGCAACAGGGCGATGTTGGTCGGCACCCCCTCGACGCGGAACTCGGCCAGCGCCCGCGCCGCCCGCCGTACCAGCGCCTCGAGGTCGTTCCCGCGGCGGGAGACGACCAGTTTGGCGAGCAGGGGGTCGAAGCCCGTGCCGGGTGTGAACCCGGTGTAGGCGAAGGTGTCGACCCGCAGGCCGGGACCGCCGGGCGGCTCGAAGGCCCGCAGCGTCCCGCCCAGAACGTCCGGAACATTCGGGACGTCGGGGTCACCCGAAGCGCCCGGAACACCCGGGACGCCCGCTCTCCCCCCGGGTGACGGGTCGTCCATGGTGACGCGCAGTTGTACGGCCGCGCCGTCCGGAGGCGGCAGAGAGGGGTCGAGGCGGCCGTCCAGTCCCAGGTCGCCCAGCGTGGCGCCGTCGGCGAGCCGCAGCTGGGAGATCACGAGGTCGACCCCGGTCAGCTCCTCGGTGACGGTGTGCTCGACCTGCAGGCGGGGGTTGGCCTCGATGAAGAAGAACCGGCCGTCGGAGCCGACGAGGAACTCGACGGTGCCCAGCCCCTCGTACCGGACGGCGCCGGCCAGCCGCAGGGCCGCCTCGATCAGCTCCGCCCGCAGGCCGGGATCGAGCGCCGGGGCGGGCGCGAACTCCAGCAGCTTCTGGTGGCGGCGTTGCACGGTGCAGTCGCGCTCCCACAGATGCGCCACGCGGTCGCCGTCGCCGACGATCTGCACCTCGATGTGCCGCGCGTTCTCGACGAGCGCCTCCACGTACAGGCCGCCCTCCCCGAAGGCGGCCAGGGCCTCGGCACCGGCCGCGGCGTAGGCCGCCGCGAGGCCGTCCCGGTCCCGCACGACCCGCATGCCACGGCCTCCGCCGCCCGCCAGCGCCTTGACCACCGCGGCGCCGCCCTCCAGCGAGGCCATGAACGCCTCGGCCTCCTCCAGCGTGGCGGCCTGCGCGGTGCCCGGGGCGACGGGCACCCCCACCCGCCCGGCCAGGGCGCGGGCCGCCGCCTTGTCGCCGAAGAGCTCCAGCGTCCCGGGTGCGGGCCCGACGAAGACGATCCCCGCCTCAGCGCAGCGCCGGGCGAACTCGGCGTTCTCGCTGAGGAAGCCGTAGCCCGGATGCAGGTGCGTGGCCCCGGCCCCGGCCGCCGCCTCCAGCACCCGTCCCATGTCCAGGTAGGCCGCCGCGCCCCGCCCCGGCAGGGGCCGCGCCTCGTCGGCGTGCAGTACGTGCAGCGACCGCGCGTCGTCGGCGGAGTGGACCGCGACCGAACGCCAGCCCAGGTCGGCGGCCGCACGCGCGACGCGTACGGCAACCTCCCCGCGGTTGGCGATGAGCAACGTCGGGGTACGGCGCATCGGGCTCCTTCACACGGTGTCGTCGGACCGGGCGTCCCCGGCCCCGATGTCCTCGGGCCCGGCGTCCCGGGACCCGGCGTCACCGGACCCGCCGCTCCCGGATCCGGCGTCCTCGGCCTCGGCGTCCCGGGGCCCGGCGTCACCGGGCCCGGCGTAACGCAGCCAGACGTACTCGACCGGCTGGCCGGCGTTCCACTGCGCGGCCTGCCCGTCGCCGACCGGTACGAAGTCCGCCTGCCGGTAGCACCGCAGCGCCCTGTCGTTGTCCGGGTGCACCCGCATGAAGATCGCGGTGTGGCCCGGCTCCCCTGCCGGCCCGGTCAGCCGCGCCAGCGCGGTCAGTTCCCGCACCAGCCGTCGGCCGATCCCCCGGTCCCGGGCGTCCGGCGCCACGATGATCCGGGCGAGCTCGATCTCGCCCGCCTCCTCGTCGATCCACAGCTCGCCGTAGCCGAGCAGGGTCCCCTCCTGGACGAGCATGCGGGCCCGCACGTCCCCGGCCGTCCCCCAGCCCGCGACGACCTCCGGGGGAAGGGGGAAGCCCCTGTGCCCGCACCACATCGCGACCTCCCGGGAGGAGGCCGCCCAGCCCGCGACCACGGCCGCGTGCGCCGGGTCGAAAGGCAGCAGGTCCATCGTGCTCCATCCGTTCCGAGCGGCCGGGGCTTCAGTCGCCGGGGACCAGGCGGGCCGGGAAGCCGCCGGTCGCGATGGGGCCCCAGCGGTCGATGCGGATGCGGATCAGGGACTTGCCCTGGCGCCGCATGGCGGCGCGGTACTCGTCCCAGTCGGGATGCTCGCCTGCGATGCACCGGTAGTAGTCCACGAGCGCGTCGAGGGCCTCGGGCATGTCCAGCACCTCGGCGTGCCCGTCCACCTGCACCCAGGGGCCGTCCCAGTCGTCGGACAGCACGCAGATCGAGGTCCGCCCGTCGCGGCGGGCGTTGCGGGTCTTGGCACGCTCCGGATAGGTGGAGACCACGATCCGCCCCTTGTCGTCGACCCCGCAGGTGACCGGCGACAGCTGCGGCCGCCCGTCGGCCCTCGTGGTCGACAGCAGGCCGTGGTGCCGGGGGCGCAGGAACTCCAGCAGCTCGGGCAGCTCGGCCCGGCGCACGGTCGCTATCTTCGGAGCCATCTCACATGCCTTTCCGTGCCCGGCCGGCGCGGAGACCCGGGCCGGCCGGTGGTGGTTCTGGGAGCGGTCGGTGCTCGATCACCGATCCTCGCACCCCCGGCCGGAGAGCCGCCGCGCCGGGGGTGCCGACACACGGGCAGGATGGTGCGGGTGATGCGTCGCCCCACCGCCCAGTCCGTGCTGGACCGCTTCCAGCACCCCGCCCAGATCATCGTCACCGCCTTCGCCTCCGCGGCGGCCGTCGGCACCGCCCTGCTGGCGAGCCCCCTGGCCGGTGAGTCCGGCGAGCCGACCAGGCTGATCGACGCGCTGTTCACCTCGATCTCGGCGGTGTGCGTCACCGGCCTGGTGGTGGTCGACACCGGCGGCCACTGGTCGACCTTCGGCGAGGTCGTCATCATGTTGCTGATCCAGGCAGGCGGCCTGGGCATCATGACGCTGGCCACCCTGTTCGCGGTGATGGTCTCCGGGCGGCTGGGACTGCGGGCCCGCATGTGGGCCCAGGCCGAGACCAAGGCCCTGCAGATGGCGGACCTGCGCCGGGTGATCCGCAACGTGGTGCTGTTCAGCCTCGCCACCGAGGCGGTCATCGCCACCGTGCTCACGATCCGCTTCGCCACCGGGTACGGCGAGCCGCTCGGCCGGGCGGCCTACCTGGGCCTGTTCCACGCCGTGTCGGCCTTCAACAACGCCGGCTTCGGCCTCCTGCCCGACAACCTGGTGCGCTTCGCCACCGACGCGTGGATCTGCCTGCCCATCGCCGCCGGCGTCATCGTCGGCGGCCTGGGCTTCCCGGTGGTGTTCGAGCTTCTCCGCTCCTGGCGCCACCCCCGCCGCTGGTCGGTGCTGACCCGCATCACCGTGGTCGTCACGGCGGTGCTGCTGCTCGCCGGTTTCCTGGTGTTCACGATCACCGAGTGGGCCAACCCCCGGACGCTGGGGCCGATGGACGTGCCCGGCAAGCTGCTGGCGGGGTTCTTCACCGGGGTGATGCCCCGCACCGCCGGGTTCAACAGCATCGACATCGCGGCGATGGAGCCCACCAGCTGGCTGGCCACCGACGTGCTGATGTTCATCGGCGGCGGCAGCGCCGGCACCGCCGGCGGCGTCAAGGTCACCACCTTCGCCGTGCTGGCCTACGTGCTGTGGGCCGAGCTGCGCGGCGAGAACGGCGTCAACGCCGGCCACCGCCGCCTGACCGCCGCCGTGCAGCGCCAGGCGCTGACCATCGCCCTGCTGTCGGTGGCCCTGGTGATCGTCTCCACCTACGTGCTGCTGGCCATCACCCCGCACAGCCTGGACAAGCTGCTGTTCGAGACGATCTCGGCCTTCGCCACGGTGGGCCTGTCCACCGGCATCACCGCCGCCCTCACCCCGGCCGGGCAGCTCCTGGTCGCCCTGCTGATGTTCGCCGGCCGGGTGGGCCCGGCCACGCTTTTCTCCGCCCTGGCGCTGCGGACCCGGGTACGCCGCTACGAGATGCCCGAGGAGCAGGTCATCGTCGGCTGAGCCGGTCGCCCGGACCCTCGCGCCGGGACCGGCCCCGGATAAACCAGTTGTCCGGCCGGGCCCCGGATTGTTGTACTCACGGTGAAGGCGATGATCGAGCCAGGGGGAGCCGAAATGCGGCGAGCGTACATGTCCATCCGCGAACAGGCCTTCATCCATCCAGAGGACATGACGCTTCGTGCATACGCTCAACCTTGGGATCGTGGCGCATGTAGACGCCGGTAAGACCAGCCTGACCGAGCGGCTGCTGCAGACCGCCGGGGCCATCGACGAGGTCGGCAGCGTCGATGACGGCACCACCCAGACCGACACGCTGGCGCTGGAGCGCCGGCGCGGCATCACCATCAAGTCCGCGGTGGTGTCCTTCGTCGTCGACGACGTCACGGTCAACCTGATCGACACCCCCGGCCACCCCGACTTCGTCGCCGAGGTGGAACGGGTGCTGGACGTGCTCGACGGAGCCGTCCTGGTGGTCTCCGCCGTGGAGGGCGTGCAGGCGCAGACCCGTCTGCTGATGCGCGCCCTGCAGAGGCTGCGCGTCCCCACACTGGTCTTCATCAACAAGATCGACCGCGCCGGGGCCGACCCCGGCCGGGTCCTGCGGGACATCCACCGCAAGCTGGCCCCGGCCGCCGTCGCCATGGGCACGGCGCACGACCCGGGAACGCGCGCGGCCGCCTTCATCCCGTACGGCCCCGCCGACGACACGCCCACCCCGTATGACCCGGCCGACGAGGCACCCGCCTCCTACGGCCGAACCGACGGCGCGCCCGCCCCGTACGAACCGGCCGACGACGCCTTCGCCACCCGGCTGGCCGAGACCCTGGCCGAGCACGACCAGGCCGTGCTGGCCGCCTGCCTCGACGGCACGCCGCTGCCGTACGGCCGGCTGCTCGGGGAACTGACCGCGCAGACCGGGCGGGCCCTGGCGCACCCGGTGTTCCTCGGTTCGGCGATCACCGGTGCGGGCGTGCGGGAGCTGACCCGCGCGATCGTCCGGCTGCTGCCCGTCGCCGGCGCGGACGAGAGCGCCCTCGCCTCCGGCACCGTGTTCAAGATCGACCGCGGGGCCGCCGGCGAGAAGATCGCCTACGTACGCCTGTTCTCCGGAAGCGTCCACGTGCGCGACCGGCTGCGGTTCGGCCGGGACGGCGAGGACGGCGAAGACGGCGAGGCCAAGGTCACCGCGATCCACGTCTTCGAGCGCGGCTCGGCCGTGCCGCGCCCGGCGCTCACCGCGGGACGGATCGCGAAGATCTGGGGCCTGGCCGGCGCCCGGATCGGCGACACGCTCGGCGCTCCCCGGGCGGCCGGGCGGGGGCGCCACTTCGCCCCGCCGACCCTGGAGACCGTCGTCGTGCCCCGCCGCCCGGGGCGGGGGGCCGCGCTGCACGCCGCGCTCGCCCGGCTCGCCGAGCAGGACCCGCTGATCAACCTGCGGCACGACGACATCCGGCGGGAGACCTCCGTCTCGCTCTACGGCGAGGTGCAGAAGGAGGTCATCCAGGAGACCCTGGCCGCCGACTTCGGCCTCGACGTCGGCTTCCGCGAGACCACGGCGATCTGCGTCGAGCGCCTCGCCGGCACCGGGGAGGCCGCCGAGTTCCTCGGCCGGGCGGGCAACCCGTTCCCGGCCACGGTCGGGCTGCGGATCGAACCGGCCCCGCCCGGCACCGGTGTGCGGTTCCGGACGGAGGTCAAGGTCGAGTCGGTGCCGCTGTACATCTACAAGACGACCGAGGACTTCCGCGCGGCGATGCGGGACACCGTGCTGGAGACCCTGGACCAGGGCCTGCGCGGATGGCGGGTCGTCGACTGCACGGTCACCGTGACGCAGTCCGGCTACACCTCCCCGACGAGCACCGCCAGGGACTTCCGCCTGCTGACGCCGCTGGTCCTGATGAGCGCGCTCAGGCGCGCCGGCACCGTCGTGTGCGAGCCGGTCCACCGCTTCCGCCTGGAGATCCCGGCCGACGCGCTCGGGCCGGTCCTGCCCGTGCTGGCTCGGCTGCGCGCCGTACCGCGCACGACGGTGGCCGACGGCCCCGCCTGCCTGCTGGAGGGCGGGATCCCGGCGGCCCGGGTGCACGAGCTGCAGCAGCGGCTTCCGGGGCTGACCCGTGGCGAGGGCGTGCTGGAATGCGCGTTCGACCGCTACGAGCCGGTCTCCGGGGCGGCCCCGTCCCGGCCGCGGACGGACCGCAACCCGCTCAACCGCAAGGAGTACCTGCTGCACCTGAGCGGGAGGGCCTGACCGATGGCCCACTCCATCCGGGCCGGACGGGCCCGGCGACAGGTTCTGCGCGCCCTGCTTCCGGGACGGCACTCCGCGGCGGCCCTCGCCGTGGCGATCGCGGCCGCGACGGCGCTGCCGCTGGCGGCGCCCCAGTTCACCCGCCGTTTCGTCGACGACGCCGCCGCGGGGGCCGGTACCGGCCATCTGACGCTGATCGCTCTGGGCTACCTCGTGGTCGCCGTAGCGGGGCAGGCCGCCCGGACGCTCACCGCCTGGCTGGCCGGCCGGCTGGCCTGGGAAGGCACCGACCGCCTGCGGGAGAGACTCGCCGAGCACGCTCTCGGCCTCGACATGGCCTTCCACGGCCGCCGCACGCCCGGCGAGATGATCGAGCGGGTGGACGGCGACGTGGTCGCCGTCGCCGAGTTCGCCGTGGCGTTCCTGCTGGACGTCGTGGCCGGCGTCCTGCTGCTGGCCGGTGTGCTCGTCATCGTGTCCACCGTCGATCCGCGCCTGGGCGGCGCACTGGCGGCCTACTGCGCGCTGATCGGGTACGGCATGGCCCGCGCCCAGCGGCTCGCCGTCCCCTCGGCCGCCCGCGCGCGCCAGGAGCACGCGACGCTGTTCGGCGGCCTGGAGGAGCGGCTGACCGCGGTCGAGGACATCCGCGCCAACGGCGCGGGCGAGCACTCCGTCAGGCGCTTCCACCAGTCCGCCGCCGCCCTGCACCGGGCGGAGTTCCGCAGCGACCGGGTCGGCAGCAGCCTGCTGGCGGGCACGGGCGTGGCCTTCGCGGCCGGGACCGCCATCGCGCTCGGGCTGGCCGCCTGGGGCCGGATGTCCGGGATCGTCACGGTCGGCACCGCCGTCCTGCTGTTCCAGTACACGCTGATGGTGCGCGCCCCGTTCGAGCGGCTGATCGACCAGCTCAGGCGGTACCAGACGGCGCTGGCCGGCATCGCGCGCATCGGCGCCCTGCTGGCCGAGCCCCGGACGCTGCCCTCGCCCGCCGATCCCCGCCCGCTGCCCGCGACCGGCCCGCTCGGTCTGCGGCTCGACGGTGTGGGCTTCGCCTACGACGGGGAGGGCGGGGAGGGCGGGGAGAAGGTCCTGTCGGACGTCACCCTCCGCCTGGCGCCCGGCGAGAGGCTCGGCCTGGTGAGCCGTACCGGCAGCGGCAAGACGACCATCGCCCGGCTGGTGCTGCGCCTGTACGACCCCGTCGAGGGCGTCGTCCGGGTCGGCGGGCTGGACCTGCGGGAGGCCGACCCCGCCTCGATCCGCCGGAGGATCTGCGTCGTCACCCAGGACGTGCAGCTGTTCGCCGCCAGTGTCCGCGACAATCTGACGCTCTTCCGGCCCTCGACCGGCGACGACCGGCTTCGCGAGGTCCTGGCCGAGGTCGGCCTCGGCCTCTGGCTGGCCGGCCTGCCCCAGGGGCTCGACACCGTGCTGGGCGGCCCCGCTGACGTCTCCGCCGGTGAGGCACAACTGCTGGCGCTCGCGCGGGCCTTCCTCGCCGACCCAGGGCTCGTCGTGCTGGACGAGCCCTCCAGCCGGCTCGACCCGGCCACCGAGCACCGGATCGAGCAGAGCGTCGAGCGGCTGCTCACCGGCCGGACCGCGGTGCTCATCGCGCACCGGCTGTCCTCCCTGTCCCGGGTGGACGAGGTCGCCGTCGTCGGCGAGGGCCGGATCCTCGAGTACGGCCGCGAGGACCTCGCCGCCGACCCGGACAGCCGCTTCGCCCGCATGCTGCGCCTTGCCGGGGTGGCCCGATGAACTCCGGCGAGATCCGTCCCGGTGAGGGCGGTGAGACGGGACGCGGAGAGGATGATCAGGCGAGACCCGCGGAGGCCCGGCCGGGCGAGGGCGGCCAGGTGCGGCGCGCTCTGCGGGTCGCGGCCCGGCTGGCCGGTTTCGACCTGCGCCGCTATCTGGTCGGCGCCCTGCTGTGGATGCCGGCCGCCGTCATCCCGATCGGCGGCGGACTGCTGCTGCAGCGGCTCTTCGACCAGATCGGCGGGCACCGCGCCGCCGATCTGGAACAGTCGCTGTGGTTGTGCGCGGCGTTCGTGGGCGCGGAGGCGGTCCGCGGCCTGACGATCGTCGTCGCCTGGTCGTACGGGGACTACTGGTGGAACGCCGCGGCGACCGTCCTGCGTGCCAACGTGCTGCGCTCGCTCCTCACCGCGCGCGGCCCCGCCGCGGCCCGGTTGCCGCACTCCACGGGAGAGTCCGTCTCGCGTTTCCGCGACGACGTGGGCGACCTGGTCGACTTCGCCGACGAGAGCGTCTCCCTGGCCGGTGCGACGCTGTTCGGCGTCGCGGCTCTGGCGATCATGGGGTCGATCGACCCCGTCATCACTGTGGTGCTCGTCGTGCCGATGATCGCGGTCGGCGTCGTCAGCCGGCTGGCGAACGAGGCGGTACGGCGGCTGCACCTTCACGCCAGGACGCTCGGCGCGGCCGTCACCGCCTCCATCGGCGAGATCTTCGGCGGCATCCTGGCGATCAAGACCGCCGGGGCCGAGGAGGCCGCGCTGGAACGCCTGCGCGAGCACAACCGCAGGCGGCGCGCGGCCGCCGTCAAGGACCGGCTGGCCACCGGCCTGATGGAGAGCACGACCGGCGCGACCGTCGAGATCGGCATCGGCCTGGTCCTGTTGCTCGCCGCCCCGGCGATGCGCAGCGGCGACTTCACGGTGGGCGACCTGGCGCTGTTCACCACCTACGTCAGCTGGCTGACGGCGCTGCCGCGCACCATCGGCGTGGTGCTCCACCGCCTGCCGCGGGCCGTGGTCGCCACCGGGCGGCTCAGCCGGCTGATGGCCCCGCACGAGGACTCCCGCGACCTGACCCGGGACACCGCCGTCTGGTTCCGCGGCGAGCCGCCGCCCGCCGTACCCCCGCCGGAACACGACGACCCCCTCGACGCCGTCGAGGGTCGCGGGCTGACCGTGCGGTTCGGCGGGAACGGCCGCGGCCTGCGCGGGGTCGACCTGCGGATCGAACGGGGGTCGTTCACCGTGGTCACCGGCGCCGTCGGGTCGGGCAAGACGACCCTGGTGCGCGCCCTGCTCGGCCTGGTGCCCCTCGACTCAGGGACGATCACCTGGAACGGCCGCCGCGTCGCCGATCCCGGGACGTTCCTGGTCCCGGGCCGGGCCGCCTACGCCGGGCAGGTCCCCCGGCTGCTGTCGGCGTCGCTGCGGGAGAACCTGCTGCTCGGCCGGTCCGGGGAGCGCCTGGACGCCGCGCTGGAGCTGGCGGTGCTGGACGGGGACCTGGCCGGGATGGCGCAGGGGCTGGACACGGTCGTCGGGCCCCGCGGAGTGCGGCTGTCCGGCGGGCAGATCCAGCGCGCCACCGCCGCGCGGGCGCTGGTGCGGGCGCCGGACCTGCTCGTGGTCGACGACCTGTCCTCCGCGCTGGACGCCGGGACCGAGCGGCTGCTGTGGGACCGTATCGCCGGCGCCGCCCGCGACGGCAGCGGCCCCGGCACGCTCCTGGTGGTCTCGCACCGGCGGGCCGCGCTCGAACGGGCCGACCAGATCATCGTGCTCGACCGCGGCCGGGTCGTCGGCCGGGGCCGTCTGGGCGAGCTGCTGCGCGACTGCCCGGAAATGCGCCGCCTGTGGGGCGAGGAGCTTGTCCTCGAGGCCGGAGGACAGCAGGATGATTGATTTCTGGATTTCTTCTGGAAGAATGCCTTTACAGTGTAGATTAACAACCTGTCGCCGTTCACGGCGAACCGTACGGCCGTTTCCCGGGCCGATCCGATGTGACAGCGCAGGAGGACGCCGCCGCAGTGGCCGACCACAGCACAGGACGTCCGGGCTGGCTGCACGTCGGCCCCCTGGAGCCCCGTCTGAGGCGCCACTGGGACCCCGGCACCTTCCCCCCTGCGGAGACGCTCCTGGCGGTCCTGACCCTGTCGGCCCTGCCCCGCGCCCTGGCCGTACGGCTGGCCGGCCACCTGAGCGGCGGCGTCGTCATCGGCCCCGGAGCCGTCCCGGACCTCCCCGGCTTCGACTGGCTCCGGGGCGTGCCGCTGCCCGTGCAGGCGGGGGCGTGGGAGCGCTCGTCCGGGGTGTACGACCCCCGGAGGCGCCGGATCGGCGTGGGCAGCGCGCCCTCGCCGTCCGTGTCGGTCTGCGGGCACGAGCTGGGGCACGCCGTGGACCACATGGAGGACAGGCCCTCCGGCTCGGAGTGGTGGAGCAGGCTGCACTCCCGCAGGGGCCCGTACCTGCACCCGCCCTACCGCCAGGACGCCGGCGAGCTGTTCGCCGAGTCCTTCGCCTGCGTCCTCACCCGGCGGGTGACCCGGCTGATCGGCCTGGTCGAGGACGAGGCGGCGGCCGAGGAGATCTATCACTGGATGGCCGGCCGGTACGGCATCGGCTGACGGGGCAGGACAGGACTGAAGGGACATCGACGGGCAGCGCCTTTTTGGCCTCCCCCGCGACCCGGCGACTATGCTGAGCCGGGACCGGTGGGATCGACTGCGGAAAGGACAGGGCCATGCGGGTGACCAAACTGCCGGGCGGCGCTCTCCGCGTCCCCACCACGACCACGCTGGCCGACGGCGTTACGCTCGACGGCACCCGTGACATCGCCCCCGGCGACCCCGAATACGCCTCGTGGCTGCCCCTGGCCCGCAGCGAGGAGGAGCAGCTGCGCCAGGAGCCCGCCGAGCGCGCCTCCGACCGGGAGATCCTCGCCCGGTGGCGCACCCGGCAGAGCGCCTGACCGGCGCCGGCGCCCGCCCGCGTTCTCTCCTCATGACCGCGCCCGGCCACGCCGCCGCTCCGCCCTCCCCGCGGCTCAGCCGTCGCCGGGCCGCGCGGCCAGTTCCGCGGCGACGGCGTCGGCCCCCAGGCCGACCAGCCACTCCAGCGGAGCGCCCGGCAGGAAGCGGGTCATCACCCCGGTCAGCTCCTGTTTCTGCGCCTCGGTGAGGTGGTCGGCGCCCCCGGAGATCCTGCGCACCGCCTCCCGGTACATCAGCAGGTAACGCCGCTGCCCGGCCAGGAGCCCGGTGTCGTGGGGCGCCCCGTGACCGGGGTACAGGCGCACGCCGTCCAGCTCGCCGGCCAGCCGGTCCAGCACCTCCAGCCACGCGCCGGTGTGCCCGTCGGCGGTGTAGGAGTGCGTCCCGTCGAAGGCGACGTCGCCGATGAAGGCCGCCCGCCGCGCACCGGCGTGGACGAGGAGATAGGAGTCGGCGTGGCTCTCGGCCGCCCCCAGGGCGTGCACCTCGATCCGCAGCCCGGCGACCTCGACGGTCTCCCCCGGCGCCAGGGGATGCTCGGGCACCCGGTAGGCGTCCGGCCACTCGTCGCCGTACATCGGCCGCCACTGCTCCCGCTTCGGGACCGCGATCTCGGCGATCGTCTCGGCGACGGCCTTGGCGGCGTAGACCGGCACCTGCTCACCGGCCACGTACGGCAGGCCGTTGAAGTGGTCGGGATGAGCGTGCGTCACGAACGCCGCCAGCAACGGCTTGCGCAACGCGGCCAGCCGGGCCGCCAGCGCCTTCGCGTCCGACACCAGCAGGTTGGCGTCCACCAGCACCACCCCCTCCCCGCTCTCCAGCAGGTAGCTGTTGGCGAAGATGCCCGCCTCGGCGGCGGTGTGGGTGTGGATTCTGAGATCGGTCACGACGGGGAGATCCTTTCGCGCGTCATCGGGGACCCCGACGTTAGGCTGGAGCGCGGCCGCCGGGCAGAAGGCACTTTCCGGTGCCCATGCCCGGCGCGGCCCCGAGACGACGACGGAGCGACGACGACGGAGAGGCGCGATGACCCCGGTGATCCCGGACGTGCTCCAGGAGAGCTGCGCGACCCGCCGGGCGCTGGAGCGGCTGGCCGCCAAGTGGCGGGTGCTGGTGATCTACGCGCTGCTGGCCGGCCCCCAGCGCCATGCCGGACTGCGCCGCAGGCTGCCGGGCATCACCCAGAAGGTCCTGACCGAGACGCTGCGCGGCGTGGAGGCCGACGGGCTGGTCGAGCGGCGGGTGCTCAAGGACAGCGCGCCCCAGCACGTCGAGTACGCGCTGACCGGCCTGGGCATGACCCTGCGGGAGCCGCTGGCCGCGATATGCGCGTGGGCGGCGGCCCACGCCGAGGACCCGGACGCCCCCGGCGACCGCGGGCTCCCGGCCGCCCCGGCGCTCTGACGCCCCCACTCTGACGCCCTCACTCTGACGCCCTCACTCTGACGCCCTCGCTCCGGTGCTCCGAGGTCCCGGCTCCGGCATCCCCGCTCCGGCGGTCCCGGTCGCTGTGGCCGTACGGCCCGCACCGTGCGGGCCGTACGGCCACAGCGCCGCGCGCCCGATGTCAGGCGTGCCCGTCGAGGACCGGGATCAGCTGTTCCTCCTCGTAGTCCAGGTGACGCTCCAGCTCGTCGATGAGCCGCTCGACCTCGGGGAGCAGCGTCGAGGAGTCCGCGTCCCCGGCGGACAGGACCTTCTGCAGCTCCTCGAGGCGGGCCGCGATCTGCTCGTGCTCCCGGCCCAGCCGCTCCAGGGTCGGAGCGAGGTCGGGACGGCGCTCGCCGAGCGAGGGGAACATCATGGTGTCCTCGCCGGTGTGGTGGTTGTGCAGCCCCTGGCAGAGGGTCAGGCAGTTCACCCTGAGCTGGGCGCCGAGGCCGGGGCCCGCCTCGGCGACCTCCTTGCGGATCAGGGCCAGCTCCCGGCGGAAGGCGTCGTGGACCAGCTTGAGCGCCGCTCCCCACGACGTCGCGCTCGGCGGGCCGCCCGCGGTCTGGTGCAGGGCGACCACGGGCAGGGCGCGCCCCGCCCTGGTCTCGTAGTCGCCCCAGGCGGGGTCGGCCTCGACCGCGCGGGCGAAGACGCGGTCGCGCTCCTCGCCCCGCAGGACGACGGCCCGCGCCTGGTAGGTGAAGACGCCGTCCTCGACCGTGACCTCGGGATCGGCCACCAGGTTGTGGAACCAGGCCGGGTCCTTCGGCGCGCCTCCGGCCGAGGCGATGACCAGGACCCGTTCGCCGCCGTCGGGCAGATACCCGAGCGGGACGGTGTGCGGGGCACCGGAGCGCGCTCCGGTGGTGGTCAGCAGCAGCAGGCGGCTCCCCTCGAAGTAGCCGCCGACGCGCCCGCCGTTGGCGCGGAACTCTTCGATGACCTGCTGGTTGAAATCGTTGGGCAATTGTCTGCTTTCTCTTCGGGTTCGGGAAGAACGGTGGTCCGCGGGCCGTACGCGGGCATGGCGAACTCACCGCGGGACGGCCTGGACCGCGGCGTGGGGGACGGGAAGGGATTCCGGCACGGCCCGATGGGCCGGACGGCCGGAGAGACCGGCGATGGACGGCACCGCCGGATGATGGAACGCTCGCGCGGACGTGCGGATGCTCTCACTGACGCATGGGAAGGGCGCGCGGAAGTCCGGCGTGGACGCGCGATAGGCGGCGCGGACACGCAGAGGCACGCAGAAGAAGGAAACGGCGACGCGAGGCGGGAGCACGGCACACGCGGACGGGAAGGCGGGCCCCTGGCCCGCCCGGCGCTCACGCGGCGGCCGGGTGCCCCACTCGCTCTTGGCCCATGGCCGACCCGGCAGTCACGTGTCCCACCCTAGTGCCGTGATCGCGGAAGGACAACATCGTTTCCCGGCGCCCGGTCCGCGGCGGGCGCCGTGTCACACTCCGGGGCCTCGATCCCGTCTTTGGAGCATGAGCCACAACCACACGGCGACCGATCGCTCCGTCCACGACCCCGCCCCTCCCCCTCCGGCCGGGCGGGCCCGTCGCGGGCTCGCCCTCACCAAGGCCGGCACCGGGCCGCCGCTGGTGCTCCTGCACGGCCTGGGATCATCACGCTCGGCCTGGGGACCGGTGCTCGACCGCCTCACGGACTCGCACACGGTGTACGCGGTGGACCTGCCGGGCTTCGGCGACTCCGAGATGCTGGACGACGGCTCCGCGCCCACGCCGCGACGGCTCGCCGAGGCCGTGGCCGCGGCCCTGGACGAATGGGGTCTCGAGGCGCCGCACGTCGCCGGGCACTCGCTCGGCGGGTGGGTGGCGCTGGAGCTGGCCGGCCTCAGGCCGGTCTCCTCGCTGACCCTGCTGTCGCCGGCCGGTCTGTGGAGGAGGCGCCAGCCGGTGTACTGCACCGTGAGCCTGTTCCTGACCTGGGCCGCGTGCCGGTTCGGCGCGCGGCCGGTCACCGCGCTGGCCCGCCGGGCGTGGGGACGCAGGCTGCTGTTCTGGCAGCTCTTCGCCCGTCCCGCGGCCGTCAGCCGGGAGGACGTGATCCGCGACGTCGCCGTCATGGGGCGCGGTGCGGGCTTCCTGGCGACGCTGCGGGCCACCGGGCCCATCCGCTATCGCGCGGCGCGGCAGGTGGCCGTGCCGGTGACGCTCGCCTTCGGGTCCTCGGACCGCGTACTCCTCGCCCGGCAGTCCCGCTTCACCGACCAGCTCCCGCCGCACACCCGGCGGCTCGTCCTGCCCGGCGCCGGTCACGTGCCGATGAGCGACGCTCCAGAGCCGGTCTCGCAGGCCATTCTCACGACCACGGGGACGGCGGCATCCTGATGTCGTACGGGGACAGCCGAGTCCCGTCCCCGTCACGCGACCTCCGGGAGGGGGAGCACATGGGGATCGCCGTGGACGCGCGGCCGGGCGCCCGGTGACCGGGCCGGGGGGCGAGCGGGAGGCGGAGCTCTCGGTCGGTTACGCCGCGGCGCGCCCCCGTCTGGTCCGGGTGGCCTACGCGATCCTGGGGACGGTGTCCGAGGCCGAGGACGTGGTCTCCGAATGCTGGTTCAAGCTCGTCCGCGCCGACCGGCGGCGCCGCGTCCACGACGTCGGGGCCTGGGCGACCGTGGCGGTCGCGCGGGCGGCGACGGACGTGCTGCGGTCGGCGCGGCTACGCCGGGAGACCTACACCGGCCCGTGGCTCCCCGAACCCCTCCTGGCTCCCCTGCCGGACCCCGCGGACCGGGTCGCGTTCGACGAGTCCGTCAGCTTCGCGCTGCTCGTGGTGCTGGAGTCGCTCACCCCGGCCGAACGCACCGCGTGGGTGCTCCACGACCTCTTCGGCATGACCTTCGAGGACGTCGCCGCCGCCGTCGGGCGCACCCCGGCGGCGGTCCGCCAGCTCGCCGCCCGCGCCCGCAAGCACGTCGGCGCGGGTGCGGCGCGCGTCGACGTCGACCGCGACCATCACCGTCAGGTCGTCGAGCGGTTCCTGGCCGCCGCGGCGGGCGGGCGGCTGGGCGCCCTCGTCGCGACCCTCCACTCCGACGCCGTGCTCACCAGCGACGGCGGCGGCGAGGTCAACGCCGCCCGCAGGCCCGTCCACGGCGCCGGACGGGTCGCCCGCTTCCTGCTCGGCCTCCTGGGCAGGGCCGAACCGGGGCAGGTCCTCACCCGGGTCACCGTCAACGGCGTCCTCGGCGTGGCCGTCTACGACGGCGGCGAGGTAGACACCGTCATCTCCTTCACCGTCGCCGACGGGCTGATCCGCCGGATCGACTTCGTCCGCGCCCCGGGCAAACTGCGGCGACCGGAGGACTCACCGGCCGGCGGTGAGCGTGTCAGACGGCGACGGGCTCGGCCAGCGGGGTGAACAGCGCGCCGAGACGGGCCACGGCGGCGGGGACGACCCAGTAGTAGACCCAGGTGCCGCGGCGCTCGCTGTCGATCAGCCCGGCGGTGCGCAGCACCTTGAGGTGGTGGGAGATCGTGGGGGCGGTCAGGTCGAAGGCCTCGGTCAGATCGCACACGCACGCCTCGCCCCCGGCGTGGGAGCCGATCATCGACAGCAGGCGCAGCCTGACCGGGTCGGCGACCGCCTTGAGCAGCACCGCCAGCTCGGCCGCCTCGGCCTCGGCCAGGGGCTCGCGGGCGATCGGCGCGCAGCAGGGCCCGTCGGTGGCGGTCATGGCGGCACTCCTTACTTCGATATCGGTCTAAATTATAGGCGGTGGTAGAGGCCGAGCGCGACCGCGGCCGCGACGCAGCAGGCCGCCACCCCGGCCATCACCGCGGTGTATCCGGCGACCGGGACCAGCGCGGCGGCCAGCAGCGGAGCCGCGGCCTTGGCCACCCGCACCGGCGAGGCCAGGGCGCCGCTGATGCTGCCGAAGGCGCCGGTGCCGTAGCGGTCGGCCAGCAGCGCGGGCCTGGCGATGGTCGCCACCCCGAAGCCGAAGCCGAACAACGTCACCGCGCCGATCGCCCCGGCGGGGCTGCGCCCCAGCAACGGCAGCGCCAGGGCGCCCACGCCCTGGACGGCGAAGATGACGGCGGTCACCGGGGCGACCGGCCGGCGGGCGGTCAGAGCGGTGCTGACCAGGCGTCCGGTGACCGACAGCACGCCCAGCAGCCCGGCCGTGCCGGCGGCGAACATCGGGGAGTGGCCGAGGGTGATCAGGTAGGCCACCAGCAGCACGCCGATCACCGAGACCGCGGCGGTCTGCGCGAAGAAGGCGGCGGCCAGCAGCCAGAAGGCCCGCCCGCGCAGCGCGGCCCGCACGGCCCCGGCCCGGCCCGGCCCGGACGGCGTCGCGCCGCCACGCTCCCGGTCGCCGTCGCGCTCACCGCCGCCGGGTTCGCGGGCGGGCAGGACCAGCGCGTGCAGGGGTACGGCCAGCAGGCCGTACCCGATCCCGAGGATGACCAGGGCGGCGCGCCAGCCCAGCTCCTGCACCAGGAGGCCGGTCAGCGGCAGGAACACGCTGGAGGCGAACCCCGCCACGATGGTGATCGCCAGCAGCGCCCCGGCCCGGCGGTCCGGGGTGGAGACGGCGACGACCACGGTGAAGGCCGCCTCGTACAGCACCATGGCCGAGGCCACCCCGATGACGGCCAGCACCGCGTACAGCTGCACCAGGTCGGTGACCTGCGACCAGGCCAGCACCGCCCCGGCGCCGAGCACGGCCCCGGCCGTCATCGGGACCCGTCCGCCGCGGGCGTCCAGCAGGCGGCCCACCGGCGGCGCGGCCAGCGCGGAGACCAGCACCGAGACCGTCAGCGCCCCGGCGAGCTCGGCGGTGCCGGCGTCCAGGTCGCGGCCCATGGGGACCAGCAGGACGGAGAAGGCGTAGTACAGCACGCCGTACCCGGCGGTCTGGGTGACGGCCAGCGCCGCCACCAGCCGCCGGCCGTACCGGCCCGTACTCTCACCGGAGCGGTCGGCGAGCGGCAGGCGGCGCACCGGCGGTCCTCCTACTTCGAAAGATGTCTAAGTAGACCGCAGCATGTCATTCTGATTAGAAGGGTGTCAAATTAGCCGTATATCGAATCAGCCGTCCACGCCGGGCGAGCTGCCCGCCGGCGGGCAGCAGGCGTGCAGGCACAGCTGCAGATCGCTCAGAGCACGGCCGATGCCTTCGGGGTCGGCCCGGTAGTAAACGGTCTTCCACTCGCGGCGGGATGCCAGCACTCCCCCCTCGCGCAGGGCGGCCAGATGGGTGGAGGCGGCCGACTGGGCCAGCGCCATGCGCTCGGCCACCTGGCCCACCGTCAGCTCGGCCCCGCCGGTGAACAGCATCAGGATCTGCTGGCGGGTCTCGCTGGCCAGGGCCTTGAGCAGCCCGCGGGCCGCGTCGGTCAACTCGATCCCGTTCGTCATGGTCATAGCATCTCCCCTTCCTTTCATATTGTCATTTCTAGATATGACGATACGATCCGGGACATGGACACCATCGTCATCGGCGCCGGCCAGTCCGGTCTGGCGGCCGCCCGCGCCCTGACCGAGGCGGGCCTGACCCCCCTCGTGCTGGAGGCCGGACAGCGCACCGCGGGGTCGTGGCCCGCCTACTACGACAGCCTCACCCTGTTCTCCCCCGCCCGCTACAGCGCCCTGCCCGGCCTGCCCTTCGGCGGGGATCCCGATCGCCATCCGCATCGCGACGAGGTCGTCGCCTATCTGGAGCGCTACGCCGCCCGCCTGGACGCCGAGATCCGCACCGGTGCCCTGGTCACCGGCGTGCGGGCCGGTGAGGACGGCTTCACCGTCCGCCTCGCCGACGGAACGGCCCTGACCGCGCCCGGTGTGATCGCCGCCAGCGGGGCGTTCGGCAATCCGTACCTGCCCGTCCTGCCGGGACAGGCCGGTTTCACCGGAGAGATCCTGCACGCCGCCGCCTACCGCGAGCCCTCGCCGTACGCGGGCGGGCGCGTCGTGGTGGTCGGCGCGGGCAACTCCGCCGTCCAGATCGCCCACGACCTCGCGGACGTCGCCTCGGTGACCCTGGCCACCCGGGCGCCCGTCCGCTTCGTCAACCAGCGTCCCCTCGGCCGCGACCTGCACTTCTGGTTCGCCGTCACCGGCTTCGACCGCCTGCCCGCCCGCCGGGCCGGAGCGCCGCCCAGGGGACCCGTGCTCGACGACGGCCGCTACCGCCGCGCCCTGGCCTCGGGCCGGATCGAGCGCAGGGAGATGTTCACCGGCTTCGACGGCGACCGGGTCGTCTGGGCCGACGGCCGCCGCGAGCGCGTCGACGCGGTCGTCTTCGCCACCGGCTACCGGCCCGCCCTGCCGTACCTGGACGGACTCGGCGCCCTGGACGCCGCCGGCCGGCCCCGCCAGCGCGGCGGCCTGTCCACCACGCACGCCGGGCTCGGATTCCTCGGCCTGGAGTGGCAGCGCACCCCCTCCTCCAACACCCTGCGCGGCGTCGGCCGCGACGCGGCCCACCTGGCCCGCCGTCTGGCCCGTCACCTGGCCCGGCGCGGGGCGGCGTCGCCGCACCGCGCCTCCCGGACCGATCCCGTACGGTTTTCCCGGACCTGAGCCGGACCTGAGCCGGTCCCGCCCGGAAGAATTCCGAGAACTCGCGGCGGTCCGATGTCCGGAACGGCCCGGCGGCTCCGACGTCTCCGTCGAGGGCACCACGGGGGCGCCGAAGGAGAGGAGAGACCCGTGAAGTACATGATCATGCTGTACGCCTCCCAGCGGGACTACGACGTCATGGCCGGCAAGGCCGCCGACACGCCGGCCTGGTCGGGTGAGGACGTGGCGGCGATGCACGCGTTCATGGAGGCCTGGAACAAGGAGCTGGTCGAGTCCGGGGAGTTCGTCGACGCCAGGGGGCTGGCCGCTCCCGTGCACGCCAGGAGGATCCAGCTGCGCGGTGGGGTCCCCGTGGTGACCGACGGGCCCTACCCGGAGACCCAGGAGGTCCTGGCCGGCTACACCGTCGTCGAGTGCGAGAGCTTCGACCGGGCCACCCAGATCGCCGCCCGGCTGGCGCGGTGCCCGGTGCCCGAGCACGTCGCCGACCGGTCCGTGGTGGACGTGCGGCCGATCGTCGACTCCGCGGGCGACCTGGGGATCTGATCCTCCGTGACCGGCGAGAAGATCGGGGACCTGCTGCGCCCGCTGGTGCCGCAGGTCCTCGGCGCGGTGGTGCGCCGCTACGGGCACTTCGACACCGCCGAGGACGCGGTGCAGGAGGCGCTCGTCGCGGCCGCCGCGCAGTGGCCGGAGGAGGGCGTTCCCGGCGACCCCCGGGGCTGGCTGATCACCGTCGCCTCGCGCAGGCTGACCGACCTGCTGCGCAGCCTGCAGGCGCGGCGACGCCGCGAGGACGCCGTCGCCCGGTGGCGGCTGCCCGAGGAGTGGCTCGCGCCCCCCGCCGACCGGCCGGAGCGCGACGCCGACGACACGCTCATCCTGCTGTTCATGTGCTGCCACCCCGCGCTGTCCCCGGCCTCCCAGATCGCCCTGACCCTGCGGGCGGTCGGGGGCCTGACCACCGCGGAGATCGCCCGGGCGTTCCTGGTCCCGGAGGCGACCATGACCCGGCGCATCAGCCGGGCCAAGCAGAGCATCAGGGACAGCGGCCTCCCCTTCGCCATGCCGTACGGCCCGCAGCGCGCCGAACGGCTCGGCGCGGTCCTGCACGTGCTCTATCTGATCTTCAACGAGGGCTACGCCAGCACCTCGGGACCGAGCCTGCAGCGCACCGAGCTGTCGGGGGAGGCGATCCGGCTGACCCGCACGCTCCACCGGCTGCTGCCCGGCGACGGCGAGGTGGCGGGGCTGCTGGCGCTCATGCTGCTCACCGACGCCCGCCGGCCGGCCCGCACCGGGCCCGACGGCGCGCTGATCCCGATGGCCGAGCAGGACCGGAGCCTGTGGAACGCCGATCACATCGCCGAGGGGGTGGCGCTCGTCACCGCCGCGCTCTCCCGGGGGCCGGCCGGGCCGTACCAGCTCCAGGCCGCGATCGCCGCGATCCACGACGAGGCGCCGAGCGTCGGGGAGACCGACTGGCCGCAGATCGCGGCGCTGTACGAGGTGCTGCTGCGCATCTCCGACAACCCGGTGGTGCGGCTGAACCACGTCGTCGCGGTCGCCATGGCCCGCGGCCCGCGGGCAGGGCTCGAGGCGCTCGGCGCGTTGCAGGCTGACGGGCGCATCGCCGGCGACCACCGCTTCCACGCGGTGCGGGCGCACCTGCTGGAGATGGCCGGCGACCTGCCGCAGGCGCGCGAGGCCTATCTGGAGGCGGCAGGGCGGGCCACCGCCTTTCCGCAGCGGCGCTATCTGCACTCCCGGGCCGCCCGCCTGACCGGCGACGGGTGAACCCGGCTCTCCGGAGTGAGCGCGCCCGGACATGCCGGTGCCCCACCCCC
>NZ_BOOJ01000074.1 GCF_016863175.1 Paraplanobispora siamensis | reverse complement strand
CTCACCTCCGCCCGGCAGGTCAGGCCCCGGCCGGGGCGGGATCCGGGTCGCTCCCGGGAATGCGGATGTGAGTTAAATGCTGATGGGTCTTTCTGAAAATTACTGCAAGCTTTATGATCCCTTTCAGCAAGTTTCTCGCGGGGGCGAGTGGGATGCGACCGCTCCGTGACTTCCCGCCATCGACTCAGGCAGAGCCGTCCGCGCGCCGGACCCCCGCACGGTCCGGGCGCGGCAACGGAAGAAAGGTGCTGAAGTCATGACAGTAGAGAGGGGAAACCCACCCTCCCTCGGGCTCCTCAGAGGCGGCGCGCCGGTCACCGGACGCCCGCGCCACTCCGGCGTCGTCCTGAGCTCGGAGCGGGCATGGGCGCCGCACCTGTGGTGGATCGCCCTGGTCGCCGGCGGCGCCGGGGCCGCGTTCGTGTGGCTGGCCACGCCGCACGGCCGGGAGATAGAGGCGGTGTGGGAACTCGGCGTCAAGCTGGCCGCGTTCGCCTGCCTGTGCGCGGCGATCGCCTTCTTCCCCTGGTCGTCGCCGCGTCTGCACTGGCTGATGTACGTGCCGTTCGTCTTCTTCACCGGCTACGTGATCCCGCGGATCAGCTACTTCTACTACATGGACGCCGCGCGCGCCCAGGGTGACAGCTTCTACACCCATCTCTACCTGCTGCTCTATCCCGGGATCGTGCTCACCGTCGCGGCCGCCCACCGGCTGGGCGGCGGGACCCCGGGCAACTGCCTGAAGATCGCGGTGAACGGCGTCGTCATCGTGTTCTCCGGCTTCCTCGACGTCATGTGGCAGCTGGTCAACCCGATCGACATCCCCGAGACCATCGACGCCCCGCACATCACGGTGTTCACCGGGGGGCCGATCTCCTTCGGCGCGACGATCCTGTTCACCCTGGCGCACCTCCCCGTCGTCATCGGGATCGGCCTGCTCCCGCTGGACCGCTGGATCGGCCGCCTGCTCGGCGTCGCACCCGCCGGCGGTCAGAAGTGAGCACGGGAGGCGGGCGCGTGCCGCGGCAGCCCATCGCGATCTCGGTCGCGGCGCCCGCCTACAACGAGGCGGCGAACATCGCCGCGGCGGTGACGGAATGGCGGCGGTATCTGGAGGGGCACCCCGCGGTCGGCGCGTGGGAGATCGTCGTGTGCGACGACGGCAGCACCGACGCCACCCGCGCGATCCTGGAGGAACTGCGCGAGCGGTGCCCCGGGCTCGTCGTGGTCGGCTTCGGCCGCAACCGCGGGGCGGGCGCCGCGATCGCCGCGGCCATCGCCCATACCCGGATGGACTGGGTCGTGCTGCTGGACTCCGACGGCCAGTTCCCCATCGCCAACCTGGACGGGTTCCTCGACCGCATCGGCGAGGGTGAGGGGGCCGCCTTCTCCGGGGCGAGGATCAGGAAGGCCGACGGCCTGCCGTACCGGTGGGGCTCGGCGGCCAGCGGCGCGGTCAGCAACGCCCTGCACCGCACCCGTTACCGCGACTTCAACTCGATCTTCAAGGTGGTGTACGGCCCGCTGTTCCGCTCCCTGCGGCTGGAGTCGGGCGGGATGAACTGCTCCACCGAGATCACCGCCCGGGTCGTCGAGCTCGGCCATGACTGGATCGAGGTGCCGATCGAGCATCGGGAGCGCGGCGGCGGCAGCCGGGGATGGCGCTTCTGGCGCGGGGCGCGCGACCGGGCGCTGTTCGTGGGCTACCTCGGCTACCGCCGGTGGCTGCAGCGCCGGGGCGTGCTGCGCTCCCCGGCGGCGCACTCCGTCGCCGAGCGCGCCGCTCTGCCCGTGGAGGCCCGATGAGCCGCGGAGGCCCGGTGAACGGTGGAGGCCCGATGAGCCGCGGAGGCCTGATGGGTCGTGAAGACCCGGCGGCGGACACGCCGCATCTCGGCGGGGCGTCCGTCGTCCTGTTCAGCGGGGGGCGGGGCGGGGCCGGCATCGCCCGCGGCCTCCTGCGGGCGCCGGACACCGACCTGGCCGTGCTGGTCAACGGGTACGACAACGGGCAGTCCACCGGGGCGCTGCGCCGCTATCTGCCGGGGATGCTCGGCCCCTCCGACTTCCGCAAGAACCTGCTGCTCCATCTCGACCGGAACGACCCGCGCCAGGCCGCGATGATCGGCGTGCTCGACCACCGGCTGCCCGCCTCGGCCGGTCGCGGGGACCTCGACGAGCTCGTGGACGGGCTGGCCCGCGGCCGGGTGCACGGGATGCTGCCGCCGCGCACGCGGGCCGCGGTGGTGCGCGACCTGTCCGTCCTGACGGACCGGCTCGACGGCGATCCCGGGCTCGACCTGCGGGACTGCGCGCTGGGCAACCTGGTGTTCGCGGGCGCGTACCTGCGACTGGGCCGGGACTTCAACGCCGCGGTCCGATCCTGCGCCGAGACGTTCGGCTCGCCGGTGCGGCTGGTCAACGTGACGGGGGGCGAGGACGCCTATCTGGTGGCGCTCAAGCAGGACGGCCGGATCCTGGCCGACGAGGCCGACATCGTCGCCCCGCAGGACCCGGTCGCCATCTCCGACCTGTTCCTCCTGGGCAGCCCCCTCACCCCGTCGCGGCGGGCCGTACTGGAGGCGCTGCCCGACGAGCACCGGCGGCGCGCCCTGGCCGGCGGCGGCGCCCGGATCTCCCTCAACCCGGAGGCCGGGGACGCCGTCACCCACGCCGACCTCATCGTGTACGGCCCCGGCACGCCGCACTCTTCGCTGCTGCCGAGCTATCTGACCCCCGGGATCGCCGACGCGATCGCCGCGGGCCGCGCCGCCGCCAAGGTGTTCGTCGTCAACCTCAGGGACGACCACGACGTCCGGGGACTGGACGCCCACGCCCTGGTCGGCCGTACCCTGCGCTATCTCGGCGACCCCCGCAACGAGCGGCGCACGATCACCCACGTCCTGTGCCACCGCGCGGGATCCGCCGTGACGGAGGAGCCCGGCGGGGGCGCCGCGGCGGGCGCCCGATGGGTCACGGCCGACCTGGAGGACCCGCGGCGGCCCGGCGTGCACTCCGGGACCCGCACGGTGGCGGCGCTGGCCCGCATCGTCGGCGAGACCTCCCTGCTGGGGGCCGGATGAGCGCGCCCACGCACCGCACGGCCGCGGCGCTCGCCGGGCGGCGCGTCTGGCTGTGCGACCTGGACGGCACGCTCGTGGACTCCGCCCCCGCCCACGAGGCCGCCTTCCGCACCGCGCTCGCCGAGATCTCCCCGGGGCTGCTCGGCTCCTTCGAGTACGGCGCGCACGCGGGGGCGAGCACCCGGCAGGTGGTGCGGGAGCTGGGCGTGGACCCGGCGCTGGCCGAGCGGGTGGTCGGCCGCAAGCAACGGCTCTACCGGGCCTACGTCCGTGACGGCGCCGTCGCCGTGCTGCCGGGGGCGCGCCGGCTGCTGACGCTCCTGACCGGCCGGGGGCACGCGGCCTACCTCGTCACCTCCGCCAGCCGGGAATCGGCCGCCGGCGTCCTGCGGGCCTGCGCGCTGAGCGGATACTTCCGCGGCGTGCTGACCGCCGACGACGTGCCGTACGGCAAACCCGACCCGCGCTTCTACCGGCGGGCGTGCCAGGCCTGGGCCGTCGACCCCGCCTCCGCCGTCGTGCTGGAGGACTCCGCCCACGGGGTGGCCTCCGCCGTCGGCGCGGGCCTGCTCACGCTCCAGGTGCACGGGGGAGCGCCGGCGGACGGGGCGGTGCCGGTACGGGACCTGGAGGAGATCGTGTCCCTTCTGGAGTCGGAGACTCCCGGCACGGGAGTGGATCCCGTTGGGTGAGGAACGCTTCTGCGCGGTGGTCCCCGCGGCGGGACAGGGCTCCCGGCTCGGCGCGGACATCCCGAAGATCATGGTCGAGATCGCCGGCGGCGTCACCGTGTGGGACCTGCTGCACCGCCGCCTGTCGCCGTGGGTGGAGCACATCCACGTGGTGCTCTCCCCGCGGGGGGAGGGTCCCTTCCGGCGGCTGGCCGCCGGGGCGATCGAGCGGGGCGAGGTCTCCGTCAGCGTCCAGGAGGCGCCCACGGGCATGGGTGAGGCCGTCTTCGGGGCCGCCGCGCCGTACTGGGCGGACCATGACGCGATCCTGGTCGTCTGGGGCGACCAGGCGAACCTGTCCTCGCGCACGGTCGGCGAGGTGGTGCGGGCCCACCGCGAGAACACCGCCGGGGGAGGGCCCGGACTCACCCTTCCCCTGGTCGCGCTGCCCGATCCCTACGTCGAGTACGACTACGACGCGGCCTCCTCGACCCTGCTGGGGGTGCGGATGTCCCGGGAGGGGGAGGAGTGCAGGCCCGGCGGACTCGGCGACGTCGGCCTCTTCTGCCTCGGCGTGGACGGGCTGGCGCGGGCCTGGGCGGGCTATCTGGCCGGGGCCCGCCCGGGAACGGTCACCGGAGAGATCAACTTTCTGCCCTTCCTGCCGTACCTGTCGCGAGAGCATGGGCGGCGGACCACGGTGGTGCCGGTCGCCGACCCCGCCGAGGCCCGTGGCATCAACACCCCCGCCGATCTCGAGTTCACCCGAAGGACCTACCTGCGATGCACGAGCTGACCCCCGGCTCCGTCCCGCTCCGCCGCGTTCACGTCGTCTGCTCGGAGATCCCCCCTGACGTCGTGGGCGGGCTCGGCCGCTACGCCGAGCGCATGATGGGCGCCCTGCGCCGGGGCGGGACCCCCGTCACGGTGTACGGCACCGCCCGCCGGGGCCGCTCACCCCGGACCGAACGGCAGGGGGACGTCACGCTGCACCGGCTGGCGACGGCGAGCAGCGACCACGCCAGGGACTCGCGCACGCCGCAGATACTCAGGCGGGTGGCCAAGATCGCCGGGCTGCTCGCCTTCAACGTGCGCGTCGCCGGGCGCATCCTGCGCGCCGAGGCGGGGCGGTCCCGGGCGGACCGGCGCGGGACGGTCGTCGCCGTGCACGACTGGATGGGGAGCCCGGCCGGCATCGTGTGCCGCCTGCTCGGCCGGTTGCCGGTGGTCTTCCACGTGCACACCCGCGAGCTCAACGCCGACCCGGCCGGCGGCCGGTCCCTGCACGCGGCCTGCCTGGACGCGGTGGAGACGGCGCAGGCCCGCCTGGCGGACCTGATCATCGTGCCGAGCGTGAGCGTCCGCGACGACCTCGCGGCCCGCGGCTGGCCGCGGGAGCGGCTGCGCGTGCTGCCGCACGGCTTCGAGGACGCGGAACTGCTGCGGCTGGCCGCATTGCCCGCCGGCGAGCGTGAGCGCATCGCCTCGCGGGTGCGCGAGCGCTATCTGCCGCGGGGCCGGGGCCGGCTGGTGGTCTTCGCCGGGCGCCTGTCGGCGCACAAGGGCGTGCACACCCTGATCCGGGCGGTGCCGCTGCTGGCGAAGCAGTACGGAGACGACCTGCGGGTCGTGATCATCGGTGCGCAGCTGCCGCAGACCGACGACAACGCGGTCGTCGCGCGGCTGATCGAGGAGACCGGCGCCGGTGAGCACGTGGTGGCCGACTACCGGTTCCTCGACTCGGCCGAGCTGTTCGCGCACTTCCTCGCCGCCGACGTGTGCGTCTTCCCGTCGGTGTACGAGCCGTTCGGGCTGGTCGCGGTGGAGGCCATGGCGCTGGCCAGGCCGGTGATCGTCGGGCCCGGCTACTCTCCCGAGGTCGTGGGGGACGGGGCGCTGCGGTCCGCGCGCGACTGCCCCGAGGAGCTGGCCGCCGAGCTGTCGCGCTGCCTGGACGACCCGCAGGAGGCCGCGCGGCTCGGCGCCCGCGGCGCCGCCTACGTACGGGAGAACTACAGCTGGTCCCGTACGGCCGAGCAGACCCTGGCCGCCTACGCCGCGGTGGCGCGGTGAGTCTTCGCCCCGGCGGACGGTCCGGGATCACCGGATGGTTCGGGACCGGTCGGCGGTCCGGTGAGCGTCGCCGGGCCGTCGCGACCCCCATGCTCGTCAACGCGGTCGCCAGCGGCGTCTCGGCCTCGACCACGCTGCTGGTGGCCTGGGGGGTCAGCGCCGCCGAGTTCGGGCGCTTCACCCTGGTCCTGTCGATCGCGCTGATCGTCACGGTCGGCATGGTGATGAGCCTGCACTTCGTCATGTACCAGGAGCTGCCGAGGTCCCGGCCCGAGGAACACCGGGCCCTGATCAGCACGGCGCTGCTGTCCACCCTCGTGCTGGGCACGGCCCTGGCCCTGGCCGGGGTGCTGGCCGCCCCCGTCCTGACCGCCGTCCTGGGCGTGGACCTGCGCACCCTCTGCTTCGCGCTGGCCCTCGCCCTGGCGATGGCGGTGAACTATCTCACCGAGAGCTTCCTGCGGGGTCTGCGGAAGTACGGCCTCACCTCCGCGCTGAAGATCATCGTCGCCTTCGTCTACCTGGGCGTCTCGGCCTGGTTCCTGTTCGTGCTCGACGTCAGGGACGTCGACTGGTACCTGCTGGCGCTGATCGGCACGAACCTGCTCTTCGCCCTGGTGTCGGCGGTCGGCTTCCGGATCGACCCGCGCTCCTGGTCGCGCGCGCTCGCCCGCTCGCTGTACCGGCACGGCGCCTACCTCACCGCCCTCGGCGGTCTCAGCGCCGTGCTCTTCGGAGTGGACGTGATCTTCCTCAACCACTGGGCGGAGGCGTCCGAGGTCGGGGTGTACTCGATCTACAACAACTTCCCCAAGCGGCTCCTGGGCGTGGTCTTCGCCGACGGCATCGGCCTGGTGCTGCTGCCCGCGCTGGCCGTCACGGACACCTCCAGGGCGCTGGGCCGCATCGGGCGGCTGTCCCCGGCCGTCTTCGCTGCGGCGGCCCTGCTGTCGTTCGCGGCGAGCGCGGTGTTCTTCCTCCTGCTCCGCGGCGAGTATCCGTACTCCTTCGGCCTGATGGCCCTGTCGGCCCTGGGCATCGGCACCCACACGGTCTTCAACCTCTACTCGGCGGCCCTGTCGATGGACGGGGTGCGGGGCGCCAGGGCCCTCATCGCCGCCCAGTGCGCGGCGGCCCCGATCGTGCTCGCCGGTCAGGCCGCGCTCATCGCCTGGCAGGGCCTGGCCGGCGGCCTGGTGGCGTTCATCCTGTCCAATCTCGTTCTCACCGCGGCCGTGGTCATCGTCTCCGCCCGTGTGTACCGGTCGCGGGCGGCGGCGCCGAGCGTCCGCCATCCGGAGGTCCCACGATGAAGATCGCGCACATCATCACCCAGTTCCCGCCGAACATCACCGCGGGGCTCGGCCGCTACATCGCGGAGGTCGCCCCCCGCATGGCCGACGGCCACCGGATAAGCGTCTTCACGCTCAACGACGGCCGCCTGCCGGTCTTCGAGCACGTCGCGGGCATGACCGTGCACCGCCCCATGGGCCGGGTCCACGGCGCGATCAGCCGCCGCCGGCGGCTCAACCGCACCCGCAGGCTCGACTTCGCCCTGCTCACGCTGAACGTCGTGGCCGGCAACTGGCGCTACTTCCTGCGCCTGCGCGCGGCCGGGCGGGACGGGCGGCCCGACGTGGTGGCGGTGCACGACTCCACCAACTTCCTGTCCGGTCTCCTGTGCCACTATCTGCTGCGGCTGCCGGTCGTCTTCCACGTGCACACCACCGAGTACGGCGTCGACCGCCGGCCGGGAGCCCCGGGGACGCGGGGGCTGTTCGCCGCCGTGGAGCGGTGGCTGGCCCGGGTCGCCCGCAGGATCGTGGTCCCCACCCCGGAGGTGCGCGACCGGCTGGCCGCCGCCGGCTGGGACCGCTCGTCGCTGGAGGTCGTCTGCCTGGGCGGGACCTTCGAACGGCTGCTCGCCGAAGGCCCGCCGGGCGGGCACGACCTGTCGGCGCGCGCCCGCGACCTGCGCGTCCGGCTCGGCCTCGGCCCCGGCGACCCGGTCCTGCTGTTCGTCGGCAGGATCGAGCGGCAGAAGGGGATCTACCAGCTGCTGGAGGCCATGCCGAGGATCACCGCCGCGGTGCCCGGCCTGCGCCTGGTGATCGTCGGCGAGGGCGACGAGGAGGGCGTGCGGCGGATCGTCACCGAGGCGGGGCTGACCGGGCACGTGCGCACCTCGGGCGGGTGGGTCGGCGGCGAGGACCTGCCGGAGTACTACGAGATGGCCGACCTGTGCGTCTTCCCGTCGCTGTTCGAGCCGTTCGGCCTGGTGGCGACCGAGGCCATGGCCATGGGGAAGCCGGTGATCCTCGGCCACGGGTTCTCCCGGGTCTTCCTCGGCGACCCGGACCGCCCCGCGGCGCGTTTCGTGCGCGGGGACGATCCGGGCGACATCGCCAGGGCCGTGATCGAGATCATGGCGGACCCGGCGGCGCGGGAGTCGCTCGCGGCCGAGGGGGGACGGTTCGTCCGCGAGCGGCTGAGCTGGGCCCGCACCGCCGAGGAGACGCTCGCCGTCTATCAGGGCGTCCTGGACGAGGAGCGCGGCGGGGCCGTACGGCGTGCCGCGGCGAGCCGGGGATAGAAAGCCGGGCGGTCAGCGCCCGGCCCTGACCCGGCCCAGCACCATGTCGACGGCCAGGAACGCCAGCAGGGAGATCCCCAGCAGCGGGATGAACACCCCCACCGCGATCGCGACCGCGCCCACGGGCGCCAGCACGGTCAGCGGCACCGCCCGCCCGCCGCCGCGGGCGGGGGGAGCGGCGAACCCCCGGGTCGGGCGGCGCAGCCACCACATCCGGTAGCCCCACACGATCAGCGAGATCAGGCCGACCGCGAGCGCCATCAGCAGGATCTGGTTCACCACGCCGAACAGCACGCCCATGTGCCCGTCGATGCCCCAGCGGATCAGCTTGGCCGCCAGCGGGAAGTCCGCGAAGCGCAGCTCCCCGACCACTTCCCCGGTGGCCTCGTCGACGGCGACCTGGTCGTTGCGCTGGGGCCACTCGCGGTCCATCTCCTTGACCGTGAAGGCGGCGCCGGGCTCGGCAGGCCAGACGATCTCCAGCGGGCCGGACAGCCCGGCGCCCTGCGCCGCCCGCACGATCCGGTCGGCGTCGGCCGTGGTCGCGGTGCCGCCGCCGTGCCCGGTGTGGCCGGAGTGGTCCCCGCCCCCGGACGACAGGGACGGGGTGGTCCAGCCGAGCGCGGTCTGGATCTTGTCGACGTTCGCCCCGGCGTAGTTCGACCAGGTCAGTCCGGTCGCCGACAGGAACAGCAGGCCCACGGTGATCCACAGGCCGACCGAGCCGTGCCAGGACAGGGTCCGGCGCAGGCCCCGCGCCCTGCGGTCGGGCCGCAGCGCGCGGCGGCGGTGGCTCAGCCACAGCACCGCCCCGCCGAGCGCGACCACCCACAGCCAGCTGGCGGCCAGCTCGCTGTACAGGCGGCCGGGCTCGCCCAGGTGCAGGTGCCGGTGGAAGGTGGAGATCCAGGCCCGCACGGGCAGCGCACCCGAGCTGCCGTAGCTCTCCAGCGCCCCGCGCACCTGGCCGGTGTGCGGATCGACGAAGACCGCCAGCCGGGTGGACTCGGGCAGGTCCGGCGCGTCCAGCAGGACCCGGGTGGTCGTGCCCGGCTCGGCCGCGGGCCGTACCGCGCCGATGGTGCCCTGCGGATGGACGGCCCGGGCGGCGGCGATCTGCCGGCTCAGCGGGAGCATGTCCCGCCCGGCCGGAGCGTTCAGCTCGTGCGTGTAGACGATCTTCTCGATCTGGAAGGAGGCGGCGTACAGCAGGCCCGTGGTGGCGGCCACCAGCAGGAAGGGGGCGACGAGGACGCCGGCGTAGAAGTGCAGGCGCAGCACCAGTGCGCGCAGCGCCGGCCAGGTGGCGGGGCGGGGGGTTCTCTCGGGAGCGGACTGGAGCTCTTGCACGTCAGAGGTCATGACAGGTTCTCCGTTCGCGGGGGGCGCGCGCACGCTCAGGTACGCACCGCCCCGGCGCGGGGTTCACAGGGTCGGTGAAAGGGCCGCGGTAGGCGGCGGGCCGTGCGCTCAGACGGGTACGCGGCGGCGGGCCGTACGCTCACGCGCGGTACGGCCGGCCACGGATCCGGAGGCCGGGAACCGGGAATCAGATGACGGAGAACCCCACCGGCGGCCCGCGCCGGGAGACGACCGCGGCCAGCAGCCGGGTGACGAGTGACGGCACGCCGTCCCGGGAGACCTGCCGGGGGACGGGTCGCAGGACGGGCGGGCACCAGGCCAGCAGGATCAGGACCGAGGCGAGCAGCAGGTGCACCAGCATCGCCAGAGCGCTCTCGCCGCGCTCCAGCCAGTAGGCCGACAGCAACGCCGTGGCCGCGTGGGCCGCGACCATGGCCGCAAGGCCGCCGTGCTGGTGGTCGGTGATGAGCGACCGCTCCACCGCGGACGCCGACAGCAGGTGGTGCAGGCCGTACTGGGTGACGAAACTGGCGCCCAGCAGGGTGCCCAGCCCGCGCCGGCGGCGGGCCAGGACGAACGCCCCGCCCATGACCGGCGGTACGGCCGCGGCCGGCGCCACCGGGTCGACGGCGGCCCCACCGGCCAGCAGGTGCATGCCCAGCGACGCCGTCACGCACACGACCGCGAACACCGCGGCGCGCATCAGGCGAAGGACAGGCACGCCCTCATAGTGACAGAAAAGATCACGGATGCCAGGGGGAAGGGGCCGACCCGCCCATCGGGGCGCCCCGGAAAAATCTTGGAAGTCGCTGTAACAAACCCTGCGGATCCCTCCTCTTATCTGACGAACCCACACAAACAGAACGGAGACCCTGAAAATGAGCGGCGACTTCGCGAGCGGCGAGTTCAACGTCACCACCACCGACTACGTCGACTACGACGGCGACGGCGGCACCGACGCCCAGCTGATCGACACCGACGGTGACTACGTCGCCAACGAGGAGCGCTACGACGTCAACCACGACGGTGTGACCGACGTGGTCTACCTCGACCACAACGGCGACGGCTACGTCGACGAGGTCCGCGTCGACCTCAACGGCGACGGCGTCTCCGACTACACCGAGTACCAGGGCCCGTTCCCCACCGCCTGACCTCACCCACGCGCCCCGGCGTCCGGCTGCCGGGGCGGGTCGATCGGGGTGAGGGGGCCGAGGGCCGACTCCAGTGCCTCGGCGGCGTCCAGGCACAGGTCCTCGCGGAATCTCGGGGCGATGAGCTGTACGGCCTGCGGCAGACCGCCGGCCTGTCCGACGGGTACGGCGACCGCGGGCAGGCCGAGAAGATTGACCGCCACGACCATGCGCATGGTCTCCGGCCAGTCGGCCAGCCAGCCGGGGTCGAGGTCCGACCCGACGCGGAAGGCCGGGCGGGTGCGGATCGGCGCGAGTACCAGCGGGGCGTGGCTCATCCACGTGCTCCACAGCCGGGCGATGGACGCCCGCTCCATCATCGGGTCGAACGCCCGCTCTCCGGCGGCTCGCGCCCAGATCGGCTCGTAGAGCTGCCAGAAACGCACGAACCCGGGCGAGGCGATCGTCTCGACGGGCGGCTGGTCGCGGTGCACGCGGCCGTACTCCGACATGATCTGCGTGTAGACCTCGCTCGCGCGGGTGAGGGCCGGGGCCTCGCCCTCCTCCACGAGATAGCCCGCGTCGGCCAGGGCCGCCGCCGCGCGCTTCAGGGCGTCCGCCACCTCCGGGGCCAGGCGGGCGCCGCCGACGTCGGTCACGACGCGCACCCGCACCGGGGCCGGCACCGGCGGGCCGTACAGGGGCACCGGGGCGTGCCACGGATCGCCGCCGGACCGGTCGCACATGTGGTGGAAGGCCAGGCGCAGGTCCCGCACGCGCCGGGCGAGGGGGCCGTGGACGGCGAGCAACTGGAAGGCGAAGGGAGTCGGCCCCGCCCGTTCCCCTGTCTGGGCGACCCTGCCCAGCGAGGGCTTCAACGCGCTGACACCGCAGCACTGGGCGGGCCAGCGCAGTGAACCCGCGCCGTCGTTCCCGATCCCCAGCGGGGACATCCCCGTCGCCACCGCGGCCGCCTCCCCGCCACTGGAGGCGCCCGGCGTATGGTCGGCGGACCAGGGGTTGACCGTCGCGCCGTACAGCGCGTTGTCGGTGTGCCAGCGCATGCCGAACTCGGGCATGTTCGTCCGACCGATCGGGATCGCCCCCGCCGCGCGCAGTTCTGCGACGAAGGGCGCGTCGGCGGACGCGGTCGCCTCCCGCAGGGCGGCGATCCCCAGGGTCGTGGCCGATCCCGCGACGTCGACGTTCTCCTTGACCGTCATCGGCACACCGCACAGCGGGCCGGTCGCCCCGCCGCGCGCCCGCGCCCGGTCGGCCGCGTCCGCCGCCGCGAGGGAGTCCTCCCCCAGCGTGACCGTGACGGCGTTCACCAGCGGGTTGACCTCGTCGATCCGCCGGAGATGCGCTTCGACGACCTCCCGGCAGGAGATCTCCCCGCTCCGGATCATCTCCGCCAGATCCTGCGCGCCCAGTGCCCACAACCGTGTCATAGTGCCCTCCTCGAGACCCTGCCGGGAATCTAGGAGGGCACGCGCGAAAAGAGCAGTCTTGTCTTTCCCGGGCGCCTCAGCCGCAGAGGATCGCGGCCGGTGTGTCCCGCGGAGGGCGCCGTCTGTCCGCCCGGGGATCAGCGCGGGGTGTGGTCACCGCTGAGGGTGTCGGAGCGGTCGTCCCGCAGTGCGTCGAGCAGGCCGGGGATCTCGCTCATCTCCCGCAGTTCGGCCTGGCAGCCCTCACACGACATCAGGTGGCGCTCGAAGGCCCGGTGGTCGGCTTCGTCGAGGACGCCGAGGGCGTATGCCGCCACGTCTTCATGCACGTCGTGCGAGGGGGCGGACATCAGCTCGCGACACCTTTCTCTTTCAGGATCCCGCGCAGAGCCCGGATCCCGTAGTAGAGCCGGGACTTGACCGTGCCGGGCGGGACCCCGAGGATCTCCGCCGCTTCACCAATCGTACGGTCCCGTAGGTAAGTCTGCTCTATCGCCTCCCGGTGTTCCGGGGACAGCTGCCGGAGCGCCTCGGAAACGATCATCGCCTCCAGTGCCCGATCGGCTCCGTCGGGGGAGGGGACGGCGTCGGCGTCGGGCGGCTCGGTCTCCTGCGGCCGGACGCCGCGCCTGCGGCGGTCGTCGATGATGACGCGGCGGGCGACGGTCAGGAGCCAGGCCCACAGCAGGCCGCGCTCGCGGCGCAGATTGCCGGCGTTGCGCCAGGCCCGCAGGAGCGTCTCCTGAACGACGTCCTCGGCCCACTGCAGGTCGCCGCCGGTGCTCCTCAGCGCGTGCCGGAGGAGGGGGGCTCCGAACTCCTGGTACAGCTCCTCGGCCAGGATCTGATCATTGTTGGTTTTCACGCTCTCCAGCCGGCTCTCGGGGATGCGGCAGGGCACATCTTTACACCAACGCTGAGTTGGGCACCACCTATCGGAGAGTTAGGATCGTCCTTTTTGTGATCATTACGGAAAATGGCCCAGATGTCCCACCAGGGCTCACAAACCGCCGCCCGGCTCGGCGGGGGCGGTGTAGCGGTTCTCGATGAGCTCGCCCACCCGGCGCCTGGTCTCGTCGGCGGATCCGCCCGCCTTCTCGACCTCGGCCACCTCGGCCGCCAGCTCCTCGTCCTTGACGCTTCCGGCCATCCAGCGGGAGTAGTCGCCCCGGCCCAGGTGGTACTCCCAGGTGCCGTCGTCGACGCCCTCCGCCAGCTGGCAGAACGCCGTCAGGTTGCCCGCCCGCAGATTCAGCGCCTCCTGCGGGCCGCGGAAGTAGAAGCTGTTCTCCTCTCCCAGGTCGCCGGCCGCGTACTTGCGGCGGTGCCGCTGCCGCTCGCCCTCCGGCGGTATCAGGCGTGCCCGGACCGGTTCACCGGACAGCCGCAGCAGAAGGAACTCTCCCGTGGGCAGGTCGTCGGGCAGCCCGTCGAGCGGGGTGCCGGTCTGTTCGTCGGTCTGCCCGTCGCCCTGCTCGTCGGCCTGCCCGGCCGCGGAGGCGAAGGTGGTCAGGACCTCGCCGGGCCGTTCCCCCACCGCGACGACGGTGTTCAGCGCCCCCAGCACCGGTTCGCCGACCAGGGAGGGGTGGACGGTGATCAGCAGCAGGCCCCCGAACTGACGCAGCAGCTCCACCGACTCCGCCCTGAACCCCTCGGGCATCATGTGGTGGGCCTCGTCGACGATGAGCCAGGAGGGACGCCCGCACTTGGCCTGGATCGCCGCCAGGCGCGGCAGGAGCGTCTCGAAGAAGCCCGGCCGGTCGTCCAGCGGCACCCCCAGCAGGTTGACCACGACGTTCCGCTCCGGGTCGTCGAGTACCTGGACGATCTCCTCCTCGGTGGGGGCGCGACGGGCGTCGCCCAGCACGACGGCGTCCTCGATGCCGTCGGTGTAGTCCCCCTCGGGATCGATCAGGCAGAACTGGTAACCGGCCTGGGAGACGCGTTCGAGCAGGGCTGCGGTGGTCGTGGACTTGCCGCTGCCGGAGGGGCCGGCGATCATCGCGCGCGTGCCGTACGGCGGCAGCCGTACCTGCTCCTCGTCCTCGGCGGTGCCGAGCGGCAGGTGGTGGCGTCCGGGGTCGACGCCGGCGAGGTCGTCGTCGAGGATCCGGTCGACGAGCTCGGTGACGCCGGCCCCGCGCGGCTGGCCGGTCACCACGTCGCAGCGCTCCTTGACCGCGGGCAGGGCGTTGGCCACGGCCACCGAGCACTCGCACGCGGACAGGAAGGCGTGGTCGTTCTCGGCGTCGCCGACGCCGACGGTGTTGTGCGGCGACAGGCCGAGCGCGCCGAGGGCGGCGGTCAGGCCGGTGGCCTTGTTCACGCCGGACGGCAGGACCATCACCGCCCCCTTGTTGAAGATCACCTGAAGCTCGAGGCCGAGCTCGCGGATCGTCCGCAGGACGGTCTCGCCGTGCGGCTCCCAGGTGGCCACGATCACCGAGCCGACGCTGAGCGGCTGCACGCCGGCCTCCCGCAGGCGCTCGGCGAACTCCGGGGGCGGCGGCTCGGCCAGCGCGGTGGTCTCCTGCCTGGCCGGGTCGTGCAGCAGAGCCCCGTTCTCGGCGACGATCCGCTCGAACAGGTCGAAGCGATCGAAGACGGAGGCGAGGTCGTCCAGCTCCCGTCCGGTGACCATGACCAGCCGCCGCCCGGACCGCACGAGGCGCTCCAGAGCGGCCACGGTGTCGTCGTCGACCTTGCCCTCGGTCGAGAGCGTGCCGTCATAGTCACAGGCCAGAACGTGATAGCGCATGCAGGATCGCTTACCCACCCGGCCGCGGGTCTCCGTACGGGGAGATGGATTCCTGGAGAACACTTAACCCCGGCTCGCCGTTTTCCGTTCACCCCCGGATCTGGTGGGTGATGGAGGGGTCGGTGATCTCGGTGTCGGCGGCCAGGAGGAAGGCCTTGGAGATGACGACCGACAGCAGGCCGCCGTCTTCTTCGAAGGGCAGGAAGAGTCTGTCGGAGGCGCCGAGGCCGGGGACGATGCACAGGTAGGCGTCGTTGGGTTCCATCAGGATGTTGCCCGAGCCCAGGTGGATCTTGTAGGTGCGCAGGTCGCCGCGGACGTGCAGGAAGCGGTCGGTGAGGGTGCAGCGCTCGGCGATGGCCAGGCGGGGCAGCAGCCGGGTCAGGGCGTCGCGGCGCACCTGGGCGCTCTCGCTCAGATCGCCGAAGCCGTAGGAGGTCCAGTAGTCGCCCTGCCCGTGCGGGTCCAGGCCGGTGGAGGTGACGCCGACGGCCAGGTCGGCGTCGCGCAGCGCCTCCGACAGGATCAGCGGGTCGACCTCTGCCAGCGGGACGATGTCGCCGTGCTCGTCGGTGAAGCGGATAGACCCGCTGACGCAGACGGAGGCGGTGGCGCCGTAGCCGTCCCGCTCGTAGGAGCCCTCGTCCAGATGGAAGTCCCAGGAGGCGGTGAGCCCGCCGGGCAGCTCCTTGACGGCCTCGGCCTGGCCGGAGCCGTACTCCCGGCCCCAGTGGCCCAGCGACATGCCGGTCCAGCCGCGCTCGGTCAGCAGGGCCTTGGCCTGGCCGTAGCGGAGCAGGTGGCCGGCGAAGCGGCGGGAGTGGTCGCGGGTCCGCTCCTCGGCGGGGGTGAGCAGGTAGACCTCGCGGAAGGCCTGCTTGAACGGCTGGCGCAGACCGGTCCCGACCAGGTGGTCGCGCCAGGCGCGGACCTCGTCGGCGGTGTGGGAGATGGGGTGCCACAGCAGGACGGGGGTGTCCGGGCAGGGCTGGATCCGGCGTCCGGCCGGGTCGGTCAGCTCCCACCGGCCCTCCACGCGCACCGGCAGCCCGGCCGGGCCCTGGAGGATCTCCCAGATCAGGGAGCGGCCGAAGGAACCGGTGACGGGGTGGTCGAGGTAGTACTCGCACACCTCGCTCCAGCGCCAGATCCGCTCGGCGGCCAGCGCCCGCTCGACCCGGAACCTCTCGGCGGGCAGGGTCTTGCGCAGCTCCTTGGCGGTGGCCTTGAGCTCGGCCAGCAGCCCTGCGTGCTCCTCGCGGACGGCCTTGGGGATCGTCCTTCGGACCTTGCCCGCGGGGTCGACGAAGGTCACGGAGCCGTCGGAGCCCAGCCGCAGGCCGTGCTCGGTGCGGGTGCCGTCGGGGTCCAGGCCGAAGGCCGGGACGGTGCGGTCCATCAGCCGCTCGGGGGAGAGCCCGGTCTGCACGGCCACCGCCTCCAGGGTGCGGGCGACCTTGGACAGGATGCTCTTCTTGCGCACCTTGGCCTGCACCCGGGCCAGCTGGGGGATGACCTCCGGCCCGCCGCGCCGGGCCAGCACGCCGATCGCGGCGTTGGCCAGCATCTCGCTGCGGGAGTTGGCGCCCGATCCGCCGAGCCCGGTGCCGGTGGCCACGGCGACCTCGCCCAGCAGCCCGGTCACCCGGGGCTCGCCGATCAGCTCGCAGGCCCAGACCATGCCGCGCAGCAGCTGGGCGGTGCGCTCGTGCAGATAGACGATCTGGGTCCACTCGTGACCGTCGCGCCGGTGCCGGATGGTGTACTCACGGTGGGCGGGGAGGCGGCCGAGCACCTCTCCGGCCAGCGCGACGGCCTCCGGCGTCAGCAGGGCGGCGGCCCGCCTGAGCCAGGTGTCGCTCGGATTGGCGGAGGCGGCGGCGGCGCAGTGCCGCAGCAGGGGGAGCACGGCGGGGGCGCCCAGCCGGGGGGCGTACTCCTCGCACAGGAGAACCGCGAAGCGGTCATAGCCGGGCAGGAGACTGCGCGCCGCGGCCTCCGGATCGTCCACCGTGCTCTCCGCCAGCAGGTCGTCGAGCACGCGCTTCTCCCGGGAGTGCGCACTCCACGGGTCCTCTTCCAGGCCCGCCCGCGCCTGCCGCACCCAGTCGAGGTACGGCTTGCGCTCGGTGAGGGGCAGCCGCTTGAGGGCGGAGACCGGGATCCTCAGCAGGTCCTCTCCCGGAGGGCCGTCCGGCGGGGTGGCGGCCGTGCGCCAGAGCAGGTCCATCTCCGCGGGGGTCCAGCGCAGCTTGCGGCCGGCGACCGCGGTCGGGACGGCCGCCGCGACCCACAGCAGGTCCGGCCAGTTCCGGTTCCACAGGGTGCGCATCCGCAGCTGCGCCCACAGCCCGGCGGCCCGCCACTGCGCGTCGCCCCACTCCGCGGCCAGCTCGTTCACGAGTGCGCTGATCGAGGTCGACCGCCCGTTCACGTGGCGGCGCCGGTGAACCTCGTCCAGCTGCGCGAACACGCCGAAGGCCGTCTGGTCCACACGGTCCAGGCACTCCCGGAGCTCGGCGGGGAGCTCGTCGAGGACGCTCATCTCAGCCTCCGACCAGGGGGATCAGCTTGACGAACGACACGACCGGGTCGACCGTGAGGTCGATCTCGGTGTCCAGGTCCTCGATCTGCCGGTCGCCGGCCAGCAGCAGGAAGCCGTTGCGGGCGAAGGCCGCCTCGGCGGCGTCGGCCTGCCTCTCCCAGTCGAGTCTGCGGGCGGTGCGCATCCGGTAGCCGTTCAGCTCGGCCTCGGCGTCCGTCGGCCTGACCAGGCCGCGGAAGCGGTGGGAGGGGGCGGCGTTGTGCCGGGCCACCTCCTCGCGGACGCGCAGCCGTACCAGCTCCCGGGCGGAGATCCGCTCGGGCAGGCCGGGCAGCTCGAACTCCTCCACCGCCCGGCCGGTCATGGTCTCATCGCGGAATATCACCGACGCCATCGGAAAACCCCTGTCCACTGGAATGCTCACCGGGAAAGCGATGGCGACATCTATAACAGCGACGGGCGACAGAATCGCGCGGGCGACGATGCCCGTGATCCCGCCACGGTCTCCCCACGGGACCACGGCGGGATCACGGCGGACGGGCCGGGACGCCCACCCCGGCCTGCCCGGGTCAACCGGCGGCGCAGGCGGCGCCGTTGAGGGTGAAGGCGGAGGGCTTGGCGGTGTTGCCGGTGTGGGTGGCCTGGAACCCGAAGTCGGCCGACGCGCCCGGGGCGAGGGCGCCGTTGTAGGAGACGTTCCTGGCGGTCACCTGGCCGCCGGACGGTGAGACGGTGGCGTTCCAGGCGGAGGTGACCGTCTGGCCGGAGGGGAGGGTGAAGGCCAGGGACCAGCCGTTGAGCGCGGTGGTCCCGGTGTTGGTGACCTTGACCGCCGCGGTGAAGCCGGTGTTCCAGGCGTTCATGGTGTAGGAGACCCGGCAGGCCCCGCTCCCGGTCGGGGTCACCGTGGGGGTGGAACTGGGCGTCACGGTGGGCGTGGCGGTGGGGGTCACCGTGGGGGTCACCGTGGGTGTGGCGGTGGGGGTCACCGTGGGCGTGGCTCCGCCGATCAGGCCGAAGAAGCGGAGCGCCGCCTCGGCCATCCCGCCCATGGGCAGGTCGTGCCCGCCTCCCTGGATGCTGATCGCCTCCACCGGAGCGGTCTCACCGGTGCTTCCGTAGCGGGTCCGGGTCCAGTTCGAGCGCGGCCGGTCGGTGAACGAGGGCGTCTGCCCCAGCCCGTGGACGTCGGTCCACTGCTTGATCTCCTCCTGGAGGTTCGGATAGCGCAGGATGGTGTCCTCGGTGCCGTGCCACACCTGCATGCGGGGGCGCGGGCCGCTGTAGCCGGGATAGGCTCCCCGCACCAGGTCGCCCCACTGCCGCGGGGTCCTGACGACCTGACCGTTGGCGCAGGCGCTGTTCCAGGAGGAGCCGTCGGTGGTGGCGAAGCAGCCGAACGGCACGCCCATGAACGCCGCCCCCGCCGCGAAGACGTCGGGATAGTCGCCCAGCAGGACGTTGGTCATCATGGCGCCGGAGGAGGCGCCGGTGACGTAGATCCGGCCGGGATCGGGGTCGTAGCGCTGCTGGACGTACCTGACCATGGACATGATCCCCACCGGGTCGCTGCCGCCGTCGCGCCTGAGCGCCTGGGGTGAGGAGACGTCGAAGCAGGCACCGCTGCGCGTCGCGGACGGGTAGATGACGATGAACCCGTACCGGTCCGCCAGGGAGGCGAACTCCGTCCCGGAGTGGAAGGCGGGGCCGGACCCGGTGCAGTAGTGCACGGCCACCAGGACCGCCGGCCTGGCCGCGACGCGGTCGGGGACGTACAGGTGCATCCGCAGATTGGTGGGGTTGGTCCCGAAGCCGGTGACCTCGGTGAGGGCCGCCGACGAGGCCGGGGAGGCCGCGGCCAGTGCCGTGACCAGCGCCGCCACCAGCCCCACGGCGGCGGCCGCGGCCGCCATGACTGTGCTTCTGATTCCCATCCGCTGCCCGCTTCTCCGTCCCGGCCGCGTCCGGCGACGCGGCTCCGCACTGCCTCTTGAGAACCGGCTCCCGAAAACCGGCTCTTGAAACATTCGGAATATCAGCGAAACTTTCAACGGGCAAGACGGATCTCCGAGCCTTCCCTCCGGGGCCGCTCTGAGCTGGATCTATCGGTACGGCGGACCCTTGATCGGATGAAACTTTCGCGCCGTTCCGGCTCCCCGGTCGGGCGTCCGGCCCCGGCGGCCCGCCGGTCTCCCGATCCGGCGCGCATTGCCGAAATATCTGGATGAACTTCCTTGACCCGGGTATTTGCATCTATGAGCGGGGAGTTCGGGGGAGCTATGGCCGAAGTGCTGGTCGTCGAGGACGACGCTGACATCCGAGAGGTGATCGCCTTTCGACTGCGGCAGGACGGGCACACCATCCACGCCGCCGACGACGGAGCCGTCGCCATGACGCTGCTGCAGAGCCTGCGGCCCGATCTGGTGGTGCTCGACTGGATACTGCCGCACATCTCCGGGGTGGAGCTGTGCCGCTATCTGCGCACACTGCCCGGCATGGAGCAGGTGCCGGTGCTGATGCTGACAGTCAGGGGGGAGGCCGCCGACATGCGACGGGGGTTCGGCGCCGGAGTGAGCGACTACATGACCAAGCCGTTCAGCCTCCACGAGCTGTCGACGCGCACCCAGGCCCTGCTGGCGCAGGCCGCCATGCGCAGCTGAGCCGACCCCGCCGCGCGCCGCCGTACGCGCGGGAGGTCACGCCGCACGCCCCGGCGGATCAGTCCCGGACCGTGACCGGGCTGGCGCGGTGGCTCTGCATGACGGCCAGGCTGCTGAGGCACTGCTCGCGGTTGTGGTGCATCACGATGCGCGCCTCGCCGTTCTCGCCGCGCCGCCGCTGCAGCGTCAGCACCTGGTGCACCGCCTGGTTGCGCAGCTGACGGGAGCGGACCATGGCCGCCGCCAGGAAGGTGAGGTCGAAAGCGGCCGGGGACGGGGTGGTGACCTTGCCGGGAGCGGTCCGGAGCGGGACGGTGGACTGCCGCTCCGGCGACGGCCGTACGGGACGCCGGCCGGGGGCGGCGTTCGAGCCGCCGGGTGAGGCCAGGCGCCGCAGGGTCGGCAGGTGCCGTCGCCCGACGGCCTGCCGCGGCGGTGTGTCGCGGAGGTCGAGGCCGAGCGCGGTCAGGGCCCGGGGCAGGTCGGCGTACGTCCGCAGCCGCGGCGTCGAGCACCCGTTCATCAAGGTGATCAGGCGTTGCAGCGCGGGACCGGCTCCTGCGACGGCCAGCGCGCCGCCCTTGTCGTGCAGGGCCCGATTGGTGACGCTGAGCTGCCGCACCCCGGCCACGTCGCAGAAACGCAACGCCGTGATCTGGGCCACCACCCGGGTGACGGGCGAGGCGTGCAGCGGCCGCAGCATGGCGGCCAGCGTCGGAGCGGTTACGGCGTCCAGCTCACCCGCCATGGTGATCACCATGGCGGTGTCGGTCACCGGCGTGAGCTCAAGCGACAGAGGCATCTACCTGACCTTTGCGCAGGTGCTTCGGTCCGGGAAAACGCCGGCCCGTCGAACCCATCTAACCTCATTTCACTGCGCCGATCAGCCTCCCGCGGCGCGACACCACGCTCACCCGGGCAGGCGGTAGACCCGCCGGGCGTTGCCGGAGCCGACCATCCCGGCGATCCGGACGGCGTCCCGCTCCGTCCAGGACTCCTCGTCCAGACCGGCGCGCAGCAGGTCGGACAGCGCGTGGCGGAACAGCACCGCGCCGAGGTGGTACAGCTCGGGCAGCCCGAACGCGTCGGAGGCGTAGAGCAGCTTGCCGAACGGAGCCAGTTCGAGCACCTCGGCCAGCAGCGCACCGGCCCGCCGGCCCAGGTTGTGCGTGGCCAGGCTGACGTCGGCGAACACGTGCGGGAACACCTGGGCGAGGTAGCCGGCCTCCCGGTGGTACGGATAGTTGTGCAGCAGGATGATCGGCACCCCGGCCGGCGCGGTCGCCCGCAGCAGGTCGGTCAGCAGCACCGGGTTCGCCCGGGACAGGTGCACGTCCGCGTCGCCGTACCCGACGTGGAACTGCACCGGCAGGCCGAGGTCGAGGGCCGCGTACACCAGGAACCGGTGCAGCGCCTCCTGCGCCAGCCGGGGCGGGACACCCGGCCGCATGCCGGTGAACCACCGGTCCACCGCGGCGGTGAGGTCCCGGTGCCCCGGCCGCTCCGGGGCCAGCGCCAGTCCCGCCCGGTAGGCGGCCACGGACTTGGCCCCGACCACCCGGCCGTCCCCGCCGCGCGCCAGTCCCGCGGGGTGCCCGCTCTGGGCGTGCTGCGCCCCGGCGCGCCGCTCATGGGCGCTCCCGGCGTACGCCAGCTCGGCCAGGCGCTCGCGGACGCGGCCGGCGAAGTCCCCGGCCGAGACTCCAGACCCGGCCACCTCCTCGGCCAGCCGCTCCAGGCGGACGATCTCGTACGCGGGCGCCCCGGCGGCCCGGGCCAGTCCGGCCGGGGACAGCAGCGGCCGGGGGGTGTAGCCGGTGTCCACGCACAACCCGCCCAGCCCCGCCGCGCCCAGCAGCCGCCGGGTCACCTCCGCGTGGCCGAGTTCCGCCCGGCGGGCCAGGTACTCCTCGGGCTCGGCGTGCCGGGGCAGGTCCAGCAGGGGAGCGCACCAGCGGCGCACCGCGAACCCCGCCTGCGTGTCGAACAGGCTCCCGCCCAGCGGCGAGGCGCCCTCGGCCTCGGTCAGCAGCGCCTCGAACGCGGGACGCGACAGGTCCTCGGGCACGACCCCGTGGCAGTGGTGATCGACCAGGCGGAGCCCGGCGACCGCGGGCAGGAGTTCGGGCATCGGCATGGTTGCTCCGATCGGCGGGCCGGTCACGGGCTCGTCGGGCACCGGCCACCCGACAAGACTTATCACGGCCGGTCCGGAGCACCGGGCCGGCGAGAGCGGTGGCGTCTAATCTTGAACCGAGGAGGCCGTGCCGATGCCAGAGCCGCTGACCGCCCCCGAGCGGGCCCGCCGGGCGGAGCACGCCCGTACGGCCGCCGCCGGCCTGTCCGCCGACGGCATCGACGGCGTCGCGGTGACCTGGGTGGACACCGGCGGCGTCACCCGGGTCAAGGCGGTGCCGACCGCCCGGCTGGAGCAGGCCGCCGCCTGGGGCGTCGGGGCCTCGCCGGTGTTCGACGCCTTCCTGCTCGACGACTCGATCGTGTCCGGCCGGTACGCCGGCGGGCCGGTCGGGGATCTGCGGTTGTACCCGGACCTGGGCCGGCTCATCCGCCTGGCCGCCTCCCCCGGCTGGGCCTGGGCCCCGGCCGACCGCTACGACCAGGAGGGCCGGCCGCACCCGCTGGACGCGCGCGGCCTGGCCCGGCGCGAGGCCGACCGGCTGGCCGGGGACGGCTACGCGGTGCGCGCGGCGTTCGAGATCGAGTGGTGCGTCTCCCTGGGCACCGGCGACGACTTCGTGCCCGCGTCCCGGGGTCCGGCCTACGGCATGACCCGGCTCACCGAGCTGGCGGGCTACCTGCGCGAGGTGCTCACGGCCCTGGCCGCCCAGGGGGTCGCCGTCGACCAGCTGCATCCCGAGTACGCCGCCGGCCAGTACGAGGTCTCCGTCGCCGCGGCCGACCCGGTCGGCGCGGCGGACCTCGCGGTGCTGGTGCGCGAGACCGTCCGCGCGGTCACCGCACGGCACGGGATGCGGGCCACGTTCGCGCCGAAGGTGCTGGCCGGCGGGGTCGGCAACGGCGGTCACGTCCACCTCAGCCTGTGGCGCGACGGGGTGAGCCTGATGTCCGGCGGTCCGGGCCCGTACGGCCTGACCGGCGACGGCGAGGGCTTCGCGGCGGGGATCCTGGAGCGGCTGCCCGCCCTGCTCGCCGTCGGCGCCCCGGCGGTCGCGAGCTACCTGCGGCTGGTGCCCTCGCACTGGGCCGGCGCCTTCGCCTGCTGGGGCCGGGAGAACCGGGAGGCGGCGCTGCGCCTGGTCACCGGCTCGGAGGGCGAGCGCGACCGGGCGGCCAACATCGAGGTCAAGTGCGTCGACCTGGCGGCCAACCCGTACCTCCTGGTCGCCGCCCTGCTGGCCGCCGGCCGTACCGGCGTCGCGGCCGGATCGCGCCTGCCCGACCCGGTCGAGACGGACCCGGCCGCCATGGACGAGGAGACCCGGCGCAAGCGGGGGATCGCCGCCCTGCCGGCCACGCTGGCCGAGGCCGTCGCCGCCTTCGAGAACGACCGGGTCCTCGGCGAGGCGCTCGGGCCGGAGATGGCGGACACCGTGGTGACGGTGCGCCGGGGCGAGATCGCGCTGTTCGACGGCGCGGAGCCCGGCGACATCGTCGAGCGCAGCCGCTGGCGCTACTGACGGGCCGGGGCGCGGAAAAGGGAATCCGGAAAAGGCTCATGACCTCCCGTCGCGCGTCGATAGGACGCGCGTACCACTCATCGGCGCAGCATGAGTGAAACGGGGGGAAGATGAGCCGAGCCCGGCCGATGACGGCCGTCGTCTCCGCCTGCCCCCGGTTCGCCGGGCATCCCCGCGGCTGGCTGGTCTATCTGCTGCTCGGGGGCCTGCTGGCCGTCCTGACGCCGGTGCTGGCCGGCCTGTCGCCGGTGCTGGAGATCCTGTCGTGGATCACGCTCCAGGGCGTCTGCGCGCTGGCCGTCCTGAACGCCGTCAGCCGGTACGGCCTGGCCGATCTGCGGCCCTGGCGGCTGATCCGCCTGGCCCTCATGCTCGCGTGGGTGTCGACCGCCGTGGGCTGGGGCGTCGGCTGGGTATGGCTGAAGGTCCCCCTGCTGCTGACCCTCTACAACGTCGGCACGCTGATCTCCTATCTCGTGTCGCTGGCCGCGCTGGTCGCCCTGAGCCTGCGGGGTGAGGGGGCGCGCGGTACGGCGCTGCTGGACGCCGGCATCATCACCGTCGGCGTGGCCATGCCGATCTGGAGCCTGATCATCGAGCCGGCCCTGGACCGCAGCGTGTACACCGGCGTCGACCTGCCCTTCGCGCTGATCCTGCCCGTCATCGACCTGTTCATCATCGGGCTGATGATGAGGCTGACCCTCGACAACGGCCGCGCGCCCTGGCTGGCCCTGCTGAACCTCGCCTACCTCAGCGTGTTCATGGCCGACAGCCTCTATCTGCTCGACCAGGCGGAGGGCCGCGACTACGGCGCCGTCTCCATGATCGGCTGGCTGGGCTGGTCGGTCCTGGTGGCCGTCGCGGTCATGCACCCGTCCATGGCCCACGCGCGACGGCTGCGGGCCGGCGCCGTCTCCAGCAGGGCCAGGGTGACCGTCTTCCTGGGGCTCGCGCTGCTCAGCCCGCTGACCTCGATCCTCGGCCAGTGGTTCTTCTTCGATATGACCTTCCGGCCCCGCGACGCGTTCGGGATCATCGGGCTGACCGTGGTGCTGGCCGTCCTGCTGGTGGCCAGGTTGAGCATCGTGGCCCGCCTGGCCGAGGAGCGCGCCGAGGAGCTGGGCACCGCCCTGCGCCGCCAGGAGGTCCTGCAGCGCAGCCTGTCGCACAACGCCCTGCACGACCCGCTGACCGGGCTGGCCAACCGCACGCTGCTGGGCCAGTCCCTGCAGCACGCCATCATCCCCAGCATGGCCCTGCCCGGCCTGCGGCCCCCGGCGCTGCTGCTGCTGGACCTGGACGGCTTCAAGGACGTCAACGACAGCTTCGGCCACCCGGTCGGCGACGAACTGCTCACCCACGTGGCCGCGCGTCTGCAGGACGTCGCCGGCGGCGCCGGCCACACGCTGGCCCGCCTGGGCGGCGACGAGTTCGCGCTGGTGCTGCCCGACGCCGCCGTCGAGGACGCGGTCGCCGTGGCCGAGCGCATCCTGACCGCGCTGCGGGCGCCGTACCTCCTCGACGGTCACGAGCTGCACCTGACCACCAGCATCGGCGTGCTGGCCGGGTTGGCGGTGGCCACCCCGTCGGAGGCGCTGCGCGATGCCGACCTGGCGTTGTACGCGGCCAAGAACGCCGGCAAGAACCAGTACGCGCTGTTCACCTCCGACCTGCGCGAGGACCGCCTGGAGCGCACCCGGCTGACCATCGGCCTGCGCCGGGCGCTGGCCGCCGGGGAGCTCGTCCTGAACTACCAGCCGGTCGTCGACCTGGCCAGCGGGGACATCCGCAAGGTCGAGGCGCTGCTGCGCTGGAGCCCGCCGGGCTCACGGCCGGTGCCGCCGGATGTGTTCATCCCGATCGCCGAGGAGAGCGGGCTGATCGTGCCGATCGGCACCTGGGTGCTGGAGCAGGCCTGCGCCGACGCCGGTCGCTGGTACGAGCAGCACGGTGTCTCCGTGACCGTCAACATCTCCGGCCGCCAGCTGCGCGAGCCCGACTTCGCCGAGACGGTGCTGGACATCCTGGCCCGTCACCGGCTGCCGGAGCACGCGCTGGTGCTGGAGATCACCGAGAGCATGCTGCTGGCCACCACGCCGGCCGAGACCGTCCGCATCATCGCCGCCCTGACCACGTTGCGCGAGCACGGGGTGCGGGTCGCCCTGGACGACTTCGGCACCGGCTACTCGTCGCTGTCGTACCTGCGCACGCTTCCGGTGGACATCCTCAAGATCGACAAGTCGTTCCTCCCGCCCTCCGGGCACGCCGACCACCACCAGATGCGCGCCTTCACCAAGGCCATCGTGGAGCTGTCGGCCAGCCTCGGCCTGAACGTCATCGTCGAGGGCGTGGAGACCCCCGAGCAGGCGGCCCTGCTCCAGCAGATGGGCTGTCCGCAGGCGCAGGGCTACCTGTTCTCGCCGCCGGTCGCCGCCCGGCAGGTCGACGGCCTGCTGGCGGTCACGCCGTGGCAGCAGGTCGCCTGACCGGGCCGGGAAGGTCCGGCGGGCCGGGAGGCGTCCGTACCGGGACTCAGAACGTCCGGCGGTCGGGGAGCATGTCGTCGTCGGGGATCGAAGGCGCGCTGCGCATGGCCGGCGGCGCGTCTGTCACCCCGGCCCAGCGGCGCAGGGTCGCCGTCGCCGCCTGGCGGTCGGCCTCGGTCAGCGCGGCGATGTTCGCCCCGTGGTTGGCGCCCGGCGCGACGTACAGGTGGGAGTCGTTCCTGCTGGGGGTGAACCGCTCGGCGCCCCAGGGGTCGTTCTCGCCGTAGACGAACATCATCCGGCTGGAACGCCAGCGCACCCAGTGGTCCACGTCCAGCATCGGCAGCGCGTCGTGCCGGGAGCGCAGCTCGGCCGGCAGGACCGAGTTGGGCTGGTAGAGGCCGGGGTAACGGGTCAGGCCGCGCAGGTGCCTGAAGCGCAGCTCGGGCCAGCCGAGCTGGTTGGCGGCCTGGTAGTAGTACGGTGTGTAGTACTCGATGCCCTGGTCGGTGTAGAACGACCAGCCCGCGACCGAGTCGATCCAGGCGTACAGCTCGTCGTCGGTGGCGGTGGCCGGCGGCACGTTCGCGCAGTCGGCCGCGGTGGAGTACTGCCAGAAGGCCCACACCGTGTCCAGCACCGTCATCTCGAACGACCGGTCGGCGGTGCCCAGCGTCCGGGTGAAGGTGTAGCCGTTCTGCGCGGCGTACGCCTCCAGCTTGGGCACCAGGCGGTCGCGGCGCTTGAGCGCCTCCTGCTGCACGTCGTCCAGCGCGGTACGGCAGGCGGCGTCGCCGACGCGGGCGAAGAACGCGTCGTAGGCGCCGTCGAGGGGGTTGATCCGGTCGTTGGGCGCGACGTAGGCCACCACGCCGTCCACGTCGCCGGGGTAGAAACGCCGGTGGTAGACGGAGGTCATGCCGCCCTTGCTGGCGCCCGTCTGGATCCACTTGCCGGAGTAGATCGTCTTGAGCGCCCGCACGATGCGGTGCTCGTCACTGGCCTCCTGCCAGATGGTCAGGTCGCGCCAGTCCGCCGGGTCCGGCCGGGACGAGCGGAAGAACCGGTGCTCGACGGAGACCTGGTTGCCGTCGAGCAGGCGCGTCGGCTCGGTCCGGGAGGGGGCCGGGTTCACGGCCAGGCCGTACCCGCCGGTGAAGAGCACCGTCGGAGCGGTCTCCGACCGGTGCAGCAGGGTGAGCCGCTGCTGGTAGGTGCCCTTGCCGGGGTCGCGGTGGTCGACGGGCTGGGTGAAGGTGAGGACGAAGAAGCGGTAGCCGGTCGGCTGGGTCTCGGAGACCACGCTCAGGCCGGGTATCGCCTTGAGCTTGGCCAGCAGGGTGTCCTCGGCCGCCGCGGAGGACGGCGGGGCCGGCTGGACCTGCGCCTCTGCGGGCAGGGCGAGGGAGCCGGCGGTGAGCAGGGACAGGACGAGGGCGGGGATCACCCGGGTTCGCACGATCATGCCTCCTGAGGGGTGGTCGCGTCGCCGCGGGCTCGCGGGTCACGCCGGGAGAAGCGGGCTCCGGCGCGGACGGGGTCCGGCGTTCCGGCGACGACGGGGAAGCGAGTGCCTCGCCGCCACCTTAGTGACCTCTGTCGCGTTTGAGGAGATCGCTTGAGGAGATCTCCGGGTCGCCCCGATCATGGGGATCCCGCTTCGCCGAGCGCGCGTTCGAAGGCGGCGTACGCGTGCGCCGAGAAGAGCACGAACCTGACCTCGGCCACCCGCGTCGCGGTGGCGCGCACGGCGCCGACGGCGATGCGTGCGGCGTCGTCCATCGGCCATCCGTAGATCCCGGTGGAGACCGCGGGGAAGGCCGCGCCGCTCGCGCCCAGCTCGTCGGCCACCCGCAGCGACTCCCGGTAGCAGGAGGCCAACAGCTCCGAGCGGTCCTCGGCGGGGGAGAAGACCGGGCCGACGGTGTGGACGACCCAGCGGGCCGGGAGATCGCCGGCCGTGGTGGCCACGGCCTGGCCGGTGGGCAGGCCCCGGCCGTAGTGCGAGGCGCGCAGCCTGCGGCAGTCCTCGAGGATCGCCGGGCCGCCGCGCCGGTGGATCGCCCCGTCGACCCCGCCGCCCCCCATGAGGGAGGAGTTGGCGGCGTTGACGATGACGTCGATCTCCTGCTCGGTGATGTCGCCCTGGATCAGCTTGATCTCCATGGGGAGAGTCTGCCAGCGGGGGAGCGGGCGACCCGCCGGAAATCCCGCCGGAGGCGAACCTTCCGCCCCCGGCGTGTGTCTCATGATGCATGGGGATGTCACTGAAGAAGCTGAGCGGCGGCGGTACGACGGGGACCGGGCGGGCGGTGCGCCTGGCGGGGATGGCCGTGGCGGGGGCGCTGGTGGCCGGGACGTTCGCGGGCGGCACCGCGCACGCCGGGACGGGCCAGGCGGGACAGGCGGACCGGGCGGGACAGGCGGACCGGGCGGGACAGGCGGAGCAGGGCGCGAGCGGCGCCGCGGGGAAGCTGCCGCGCGGCTTCCTGCTGTACGAGGCGCAGGCTCGCAAGCCGGTGAAGTACCCGGAGGAGGAAAAGTGGACGATCAGTGACCGGCGGACGGAGAACTTCGTGCTCAACCCCTGTGGGCTGCGCAGTTCCGTGGGATCGGGCCGGGTGAGCGCGCGGACGCTCACCTACTCCGCCCCGGAGTTCTACAAGTCCGAGCAACTGGTCGTCTTCCGTTCCGCGGGCGCCGCGCACAAGGCCTTCGCCGGGCTCCTCGCGCAGGTCGCCAGGTGCGACCGCGTCGACGGCCCGCCGATCTTCAAGGTCAGGGCGCAGGCCGTCGACGCGGGCGACGAGGCCGCCCGGGTGACCGTCCAGGCCTACGGCCCGGACGGCGCTCCGGCCATCGGCGGCGAGCGGACCGTCGTGGTGCGCAAGGGCCGCGCCCTGGCGATCTACGTGCGCGCCGGCGAGTACGGCAAGGTGCGCAGCTCCGACTTCCGCGTCCAGACGAAGGACGCCAGGAAGATGGCGGCCAAGGTCTGCAGCCTGCGCGGGGTCTGCTGACCCGCCCGCCTGCGGGTCAGCGGGAGGTGGGGACGGACTCCGGTCCGGCGGCCCCCGGGGTTCCGGCGGTCGCTCCGGCTTCGGTGGGCTCCTCGGTTCCGGTGGGCTCCTCGGTTCCGGTGGGCGCGGCGCTCCTGCCGCGGGCGCGCAGGCCGTACGCGGCCACGATCGCGCTGAGGACCGCCGCGGTCACCGGTACGGCCAGGGCCGCGCGGAGCGCGTCGAGCCGGGCCTCCGGTGAGCCGTCGCCGCCGAGCGCCGCCACGCTGACGGCGGTCACCGCCGACAGACCGAGGGCGGTGCCGAACTGGATGGCGGTGTACAGCACGCCGCCGGCCAGGCCGTGCTCGTGCTCGGCGACGCCGTCGGTGGCCGCCATGGTCAGCGGGCCGTAGGCCAGCGAGAAGGCCAGTCCCAGCAGGGCCATGGTCGGGAGCATGGCGGCGTAGGTCCAGTCCGGGGCCATCGGCAGGAACAGCGCGTAGGCCACGGCCGCCAGCGCCAGCCCGCCGAACAGCACCCTGCCGTTGCCGAAGCGGCCGACCAGCCGCGGCGTCAGAGTGGGGGCCAGGACGGTGTCGACGCCGACGATCAGCATGGCCAGGCCGGTCTCCAGGGTGCTCCAGCCGCGCAGTTCCTGCAGGTACAGCGTGACCAGGAACTGGAACCCGGCGAAGGCGCCGATGAACAGAAGCGCGGCCAGGCTGGTGCGCGCCAGGGCTCCCGTGCGCAGGATGCCGAGCCGCACCAGCGGGGCGGCCGAGCGCCGCTCGATCGCGACGAAGGCGGCCAGCAGCGCCAGCCCGCCGGCGAACGCCGCGACCGTGCCGCCCCGGCCGTCGCCGGGGTGCTCCAGGCGGACCACTCCGTAGGCCAGCAGCAGCATCGCCCCGGTGACGGTGAACGCGCCGGGCAGGTCGAAGCCGCCCGCCGGACGACGCTGCGGGCGGTCGTCCCGGACCAGGGCGACGGCCGCCACCAGGATCACCGCCGACAGGATGACCGGGGCGAAGAACACCCACCGCCAGCCGAACGAGGCCAGCAGGCCGCCGGCGACCAGGCCGAGTGAGAAGCCGCCCGCCGCCGTCCCGGCGTAGAACCCGAGCGCCCTGACGCGCTGCGGGCCCTCGGGGAAGTTGGCGGTGACCAGCGCCAGCCCGGCCGGGGCCATGAACGCGGCCGCCACCCCGGTGACGAACCGGGCGGCCAGCAGCATCCACCCCTCGGTGGCGAAGCCCCCCAGACCGGAGAAGACCAGGAAGACGCCCAGCCAGAACAGGAACATCCGGCGGCGGCCCAGCAGGTCGGCGGCGCGCCCGCCCAGCAGCATGAACCCGCCGTAGCCGAGCACGTAGGCGCTGACCACGCCGCTGAGCATCCCGGTGGACAGGCCCATATCGGCCCGGATCGACGGCAGCGCCACGTTCAGCATCGCCACGTCGATCCCCTCCAGGAAGATCGCCCCGCACAGCACCGCCAGCACGCCCCGTGCGCGCCCGTCCATGCGGACGCTCGATGTGGACATGAGCCGACTCCTCTCGGGAGAACGCGGGACCGGCTCGGTTCTCAAATGTGCGCCGGTTCCCTCTTGTAACCAGCAGCATCGTCAGGCACCATCGGTGAGCGTGGAAGACGGCACTTCAAAGTTCCTCGGTCACTGCGGGGATACCGGCGACGACTACGACGTCCTGCAGTGGGACACCCGCGAGGACTGCGAGGTCAGGCAGATCCTCGACCGCATCGCCGACAAGTGGTCGCTGCTGGTGATCGCCCTGCTCGACCGGCGCAGCCTGCGCTTCACCGAGTTGCGCCGCCAGATCGACGGGGTCAGCCAGCGGATGCTCACCCGCACGCTGCGGCATCTGGAGCGCGACGGCCTCGTCAGCCGTACGGTGCACCCGACCGTGCCGCCGCGCGTGGACTACGAGCTCACGCCCCTGGGGGCGACCCTGCACGACACCATCCGCACCCTGGTCACCTGGACCGAGGAGCACCAGAACGAGATCGCGGCGGCCCGGGCGGCCTACGACGCCCGCGCGCTTGCCGAGCAGGAGGCGGCCGAGCGGGAGAGCGCCGCCCGGGACGCCCTGGCCAGGGACGTCCTGGCGGGCGGGCGCTGACCCGGTACCCCCGGCGCCGATCTCGTCCGGGCCTCAGTCGTCCGGGCCTCAGTCGTCCGGGCCTCAGTCGTCCGGGCCTCAGTCGTCCGGGTCGAGCGAGCGCTGCTTCTCGTACTTGGCGATGAGGGTGTCGATCTGCACGCTCAGCCGCGCGCCCAGGGGCCAGCCGACGTAGTGGGTGAGGAAGACGGCGATCTCCCGGAGTTCGGCGGGGGAGAGCTCGCCGTTGGCCAGGGCCGCCGGGATCTGGATGTCGAGGACGTCGTTGAGCCCCTGACCGGCGAGCACCCCGATGAGCAGCAGCCGCCTGTCGCGCATGGACAGGCCCGGACGGGTCCAGATCTCGGCGAACAGGTGGTCCACGGTGATGCCGAAGAAGTCGCCGGGGGCGTCGCCGATCTCCCAGCCGTACACCTGGCGCATCATCTCCAGCCCGCGCCGCCGCCGCTCGTCACTCACCGTGCCTCCTTGGGGGAAGTCCGAGGCCCTCGGCCAGGCGGTCGAGCGCGAGCCGGGCCAGGGGCGTGTCGACGCCCTGCTCGGCGGCCAGGTCGAGGGCGAGGGACAGGTCCTTCTCGCCGAGTGCGAGCACATTCTCCATGACCGCGTGGAGCGGGTCACCGGGATCGAGGGGCGCTGTGGTGGAGCGGAGCATGATCGAGCCGGGGCCGCCGGTGACGGCGTCGGAGTGCCTGACCACCCGGGCGAGCCGGCGCAGCGGGACCCCGGCCGCCTCCGCCAGCCGCTGCGCCTCGGCCGCGGCGGCGAACGCGGTGAAGTGCAGCAGGTTGCGGGCGAGTTTGGCCCGGGTGCCCGCGCCGACCGGCCCCATGTGCAGGACGAGGTCGGCCCAGGCCCCGAAGGGCTCCCGGCAGCGGGCGAAGGCCTCCTCGGCGCCCCCGACCATCACCGCGAGGGTGCCCGCCTCGGCTCCCATGAAGCCGCCGCTGACCGGCGCGTCCACGACGTCGATCCGGTACGGCAGCGCCCGCTCGGCGAGCCGTACCGCGGTGCCGGCGTGGATGGTGGAGTGGATCGCGACGATCGTGCCGGGAGCCGCCGCGGGGAGGATCTCGGCCGCCACCTCCTCCACCTGGGCGTCGTCCCGGACCATGATCGAGATGATCGGGCAGGCGGCGGCCACCTCGGCGGGGCCCGCCGCGGCCCGGGCGCCCTTGTCCGCCAGCGGGGCCACGGCCTGCGGGCGGGTGTCGTACACGACGAGGCCGCGCCCGGCCAGGTGCGCCGCCATGGGGGCGCCCATCTGGCCCAGCCCGATGAAGCCGTACGGTCCCGACGGCTCGCGGGGCTCCGGCGGCTGGTGAGGTTCCGCCGCCCCGTGCGGCGCGGGTGCGGCGGTCATGAGCGGAACACCTCGCCGCCGTCGACGTTGAAGATCTGCCCGGTGATCCAGGACGCCTCCTCCGAGAGCAGGAACAGGCACATGCCGACCAGGTCCTGCGGGGTGCCCATCCGCTTGAGCGCCAGTTTGTCGCGCACGATCTTGCGCACCATGCCCTCCGGCACGACCGCGCGGTTGGCCTCGGTGTCGATCGGGCCGGGCGCGATGGCGTTGACCCGGATGTTCATCCCGCCCAGCTCGTGGGCGAGCTGCTGGGTGATCCCGTTGACCCCGGCCTTGGCCAGGCCGTAGAAGCCGGAGTACTGCCAGGCCGCGGTGGAGGACTGGTTGACGATCACCCCGCCGCCGCGCTCCTGCATGTACGGCAGGACGGCGCGGGCGCACAGCAGCGCGCCGTCCATGTTCACCGCCATGAACCGCTTGTAGTAGTCCCAGTCCACGGTGAACAGGAAGTCCAGCCGCATGGTGCCGAAGATCGCCGCGTTGTTGACGAGGCAGTCGACGCCGCCGAAGCGCTCCGCCGCCGCGGCGGCCATGGCCCGGACCGACTCGGGGTCGGACACGTCGGTGCGGACGTACAGCCCCTTGGTCTCCTCGGCGACCGCCGCGCCCTTCTCGCTGACGTCGGCGACCACGACGCTCGCGCCCTCGGCCGCCAGCGCCCGCGCGTACGCCTCGCCGATGCCCTGCGCGGCGCCGGTGACGATCGCGACCTTGTTCTCGAAGCGGCCCTCGAACCGGCTCATCCGGCTTCCCCTTCCCGGCTCATGCACCCTCCGCGATCGCCTTGGTCTCCAGGTACTCCTCGAACCCGGCCACGCCCATCTCCCGGCCGATCCCCGACTGCCGGTAGCCGCCGAACGGCACGTCCGCGCCGTACCAGACCCCGCCGTTGACGCTGACGGTCCCGGCCCGCAGCCGCCGGGCCACCGCCCGCGCCCGCTCCGGGTCGCCGCCGTGCACCGCGCCCGAGAGCCCGTACGGCGAGTCGTTCGCGATGCGCACGGCGTCGTCGTCGCCGTCGTGCGGCATGATCACCAGCACCGGGCCGAAGATCTCCTCCCTGGCGGTGCGGGCGGTGTTGTCCAGCCCGGTGATCAGGGTCGGCTCGATCCAGAAGCCCTTGTCCCGGTCCGCCGGCCGCCCGCCCCCGGTCGCGAACGCGCCGCCCTCGGCGCGCGCGAGCTCCAGGTAGCCCTCGATCCGCTCCCGCTGCCGGGCGGAGATGACCGGCCCGCAGACCGTGCGGTCGTCGCGCGGGTCCCCGGCGCCGAGCTTGGCCATCGTGGCGGCGGTCATCTCCACGGCCTCGCCGTACCGGGCGCGGGGGACCAGCAGCCGGGTGGTGATCGCGCAGCCCTGCCCGGCGTGGGTGATCCCGGCGAACGCGGCGTACGAACACGCGGCGCGCAGGTCGGCGTCGTCGAGCACGATGAAGGCCGACTTGCCGCCCAGCTCCAGGAAGACCTTCTTGACCGTCTCGGCGGCGTCGCGCATGACGGCCCGCCCGGTCGCGGTGGAGCCGGTGAAGGAGACCAGGTCCACCCGGGGGTCGGCGGACAGCATCGCGCCGAGGGTGTGGTCGGCGCCGGTGACGACGTTGACGACGCCGGGCGGGATGTCGGTCTCCTCGGCGATGAGGACGCCGAGCACCGCCGCGCACCAGGGCGTGTCGGGAGCGGGCTTGAGCACGACCGTGTTGCCCGCGGCGAGCGCCGGGCCGAGCTTGGCCAGGTTGATCTGGTGCGGGAAGTTCCAGGGGGTGATCGCCCCGACCACGCCCACCGGCTCGCGCACGACGCGGCGGTCGCTGGTCATGCCCATGGGCGCGGCCCGCCCGAGGTCGTGCTCCCACTCGTAGCGCTCGGCCAGATCGGCGAACCAGGCCAGGTCGGCCACGGGGGCGTCGAGCTGCGCGCCGTACGTCAGGAACCGCGGGGCGCCCGCCTCGGAGACGGTGAGTTCGCGCAGCTCGTCGGAGTGGCGGGTGAGCGCCTCGCCGAGCTGGCGCAGGCAGCGCACCCGCAGGCCGGGGTCGGTGGTCCAGCCGGAGTCGTCGAAGGCGCGGCGGGCGGCGCCGATCGCCCGGTCCATGTCGGCGGGGGCGGCGTCGGCGGCCTCGCCCAGGACCTCCTCGGTCGCCGGATCGACCGTCGCGAAGCGCCGGGAGGCGGGGAGGAGCTCCCCGTCGATCAGCAGCGGCGAGGGATTGCCAAGCAAGCGATCGGTTGTTCTGGACACATGTCCAGACTACAGTTCGGTCCATGACGGAACGCAAGGACTATTCCGGAGAATTCGATCCAGGCTTCCGCTTCGAGGATCTGTCGAAGGAGGCCCTGGTCCGTCTCGTCCGGGAGTACGGGCTGATCGTCCACCTGCTCGACCGGGCGGCCCTGACCGCGGTGGGCCTGCGGTACGGGCAGAAGGCGGTCGAGGAGATCGCCATCGAGGAGTGGCGCGGCGCCAGCCCGATCTACACGGACCGGATCCGCGAGATCATGAAGATCGAGGGGAACGGGGTCTCGGCGATCTTCAAGTGCCTCCAGCTCGACCCCGGCTTCGCCCAGCACTACATGGACGTGGAGTACGAGCTCGTCTCCGAGACCCACGGCTTCTTCCAGCTCCGCACGTGCGGGGCGCTGCTGGACGTCGAGCCGTTCGGGGAGCGCGCCATCCGCGGGATGTGCCACCACATCGAGGACGGCACCTTCGACTGGACCGCCCAGGCGGTCAACCCGCGCGCCCGCATCCGCCCGGTGCACCGCCCGCCCCGGGACCCGGCCGGGCGGGTCCCGCACTGCCGCTGGGAGGTCGTCATCGACGAGGAGACCGAGCCGGTCGGGGAGGCCGAGATCACCCGGATGACCCGGGGCACCACGGCGGCACTCTTCCGCTTCCCGCCGATGCGCGACGGCACCCCGCACGTCCCCGCCTGACCGCGCCCGCCGTACGACCAGCTCGGCCGGGTCGCGTCAGTCGCCTCGGCCGGGCCGTGTCAGTCCAGGCAGAACTCGTTGTCCTCGGGGTCGGTCATCACGATGAAGCCGGCGCTCATCGGGGGCTCGGGCTCGTGGCGGCGCACCCGCTTGGCCCCCAGCCCGACGAGCCGGTCGCACTCGGCCTCCAGCGCAGCCATTCTCTCCTCTCCCTGCAGCCCGGGAGCCGCGCGGACGTCGAGGTGGACGCGGTTCTTGGCGACCTTGCCCTTCGGGACCCGCTGGAAGAACAGCCGCGGGCCCCGCCCCTCCGGGTCCTCGATGGCCGACGCCGCGTTGCGCTGATCCTCCGGTACGCCGGCCCGCGCGAGGAAGTCGTCCCACGCGGCCAGCGGGTCGGCCCCCTCGGGCAGGTCGACTCCGGGCGGGCCGGGGTGGACGTAGCCCAGTACGTCGCGCCAGAAGGCCGACAGCGCCCGCGGGTCGTGGGCGTCGAAGGTGACCTGGATGTGACGGCTCATCGGGTTGCTCCGTTCGTATCGGGTTCCGTGTGCGGGCAGGGGGCGCGCGGCGCCCGGTTCCAAGCGTCCGCTTCCGGGCGCCTGGTTCCAGTGGAGCCCCTCCGTGCCCGCGGAACCACCCTGACACTCCAGGCGGACAGGAACGGTCCGCTATTTCTGGCAGAGTTGGTGATGTGGACGCGGCGAGCGGTGACGAGCTGGGTACGACGGAGCGGGTGCTCACCCTGCTCGGGCTGTTGCAGCAGCGCCGGGTCTGGACCGGCCCCGAACTCGCCGACCGGCTCGGGATCACGCCTCGCACGGTACGGCGTGACGTCGAGCGGCTGCGCGCGCTCGGCTATCCGGTGCACGCCGGCCAGGGCGTCGGCGGCGGCTACCGGCTCGGCCCGGGCAAGGACCTGCCGCCGCTGCTCCTCGACGACGAGGAGGCGATCGCCACCGCGGTCTCGCTGCTCGCCGGCGCGGGCGGCGCGGTCGCCGGAGCCGGTGACGCCGCGCTGCGGGCGCTGACCAAGCTCGACCGGGTGCTGCCCACCCGGCTGCGGCACGAGGTGCGCGCGCTCTCCGGCTCGGTGGAGTCCTTCGGCGGAGGCCGTACGCCGGTCGACCCCGAGGCGCTCATGACGCTGGCCAGAGCCTGCCGTGACGAGGTCGAGATCGGCTTCGGCTATCCGTCCGGGGACGAGGTACGGCAGCGGCGGGCCGAGCCCCACCGCCTGGTCGCCTCCGACCGGCGCTGGTACCTGCTCGCCTACGACCTCGACCGCGACGACTGGCGCAACTTCCGCGTCGACCGGATGACCGGCGTCTCCGCGCGGACCTGGCGCTTCCGCCCGCGTGCGACGCCCGACGCGGCGGCGTACGTACAGGAGAGCGTGGCGAGCCGGGTCTACCCGCACCGGGCGCGCTTCCTGGTGCACGCGCCGGCCGACACGGTGCGCGCGCAGGTCCCGGCGTCGGCGGCCGTCGTACGGGAACGCGGGAGCGGGCGCTGCGAGGTGCTAAGCGGCGCCGGCAGCCTCGACTTCGTGCTCATGCACGTGGTCCTGCTGGGGCACGACTTCGAGGTGCTCGACCCTCCGGAGCTCGGCGGCCGCTGCCGCGTACTGGCGGAGAGGCTGCTGGCGGCCGGTGCGGCGATCCCGCCGGAGGGGACCGCCGGCGAGGATCACCAGAGCGGGACCGGGGTCTCGCCGCGCCGGTAGTAACCGGGGACCGGCTCCCCCGAGGCCGCCCGGTCGAGGCGGCGCTTCATGCCCTCCGACAGGACACCGGCCTTCATCATCTCCACGAACAGCGAGGTGACGTTCCCCATGTCGAACCAGTCGCGCTGCCAGGACCACCGGAAGCCGCCGCCGTACCGGAACCAGCTGCCCCCGATGCCCGCCACCTCGTAGGCGCCGCCGTCCGGGCGCCTGGCGTCGGCGACCTGCTTCCAGAAGCCGACCACCTCGCCGTTGCGGTCGTCGACGAGGATGCTCTGGTACGGGTAGGACCAGCCGTCCAGGCCGCCCATCTCCGAGCCGAGCGCCAGGTCGCGGATCTGCTCCCGGCCCACCGCCATGAAGTCCTGGCCGGGGCCGACGTTCCAGCCGTAGGTGGCGTCCTCGGTGTAGAGATCGGCCAGCGGGCGCCAGTCGCCCGCCTCCTCGCAGCGCCGGTTGGCCTCCAGCCACCGGTTCACCATCTCGTCCAGCTCGTCACGGTCGAAGGCGGGCACGGGGTCTCCTCTCCACGGGCTCGGGGGGTTCGAGGGCTTGGGGGGTTCGAGGGCTTGGGGGGTTCGAGGGTTCGGGGGCGGGGGTTCGGGGGGCGGGGTTCAGGGGTCGGCGCTTCGGATCAGGGGTCCGGAACCAGCCGCAGCGCCCGGGTCGGGCAGTAGCGGACGGCCGCCTCGACCTCGCGGCGCAGCGACTCGGGAGGCCCGGGGTCCAGGATCCGGACCTTCCCCTTCCGGGGGACCTCGAAGACGTCGGGCGCCTCCAGCTCGCACATCGCGTGTCCCTGGCACAGGTCGAGATCGGCCTCCACCCTCACGGCAGCCTCCGGGGATCCGTCACGGCCGCCTCCTGCGATAGCGCACCGCGCACGGGCGGGCCAGCTGCACGACCATCTTCGAGTGGTCGTTGCGGTAGGAGTCCGGGTCCTGGGCGAGGGAGAACTCCCAGTCCCGCAGGAGCACCGAGAAGATCGCCTTGAGCTGGATCATCGCGAAGTTCGCGCCCACGCAGCGGTGCCGCCCGGCGCCGAACGGCACCCAGGTCCACCGGTTGAGCACGTCCTCCTCGCGGGGTACGGCGTAGCGCGCCGGGTCGAAGGCGTCCGGGTCGGGGAAGTCCCCGGCGATCCGGTTGGAGACCGCCAGGCTGCAGCCGACCATCGTCCCGGCCGGGATCCGGTACCCCAGCACCTCCTGGTCGGACTTGGCCACGCGCAGCAGCAGGATGAGCGGCGGGTGCAGGCGCAGCGCCTCCTTGATCGCCGATTCGAGCCGGGGGATCTCGCGGAGGGCCTGGAAACTGATCTCCGAGCCGTCGGCGTAGAGCTCGTCGAGCTCCCCGACGACCCCGCGCAGCACGCCTGGGTGGCGCAGCAGCTCGATCAGGGTCCAGGCCGCCGTACCGGAGCTGGTGTGATGTCCGGCGAACATCATCGAGATGAACATCCCGGTGACCTGGTCCGCCGGGAACCGCTCCGAGCCGTCCTCCTCGCGGATCGACATCAGGACGTCGAGGAGGTCGCGCTCCTCCCGCGGCGGGCGCGGCGCGGCGGCCCGCTCGTCCATGATCTCCTGCACCAGCGCGACGAGCTGCACGCGCGCGGCGTCGCGGCGGCGGAAGCTCTCGATGTCGGCGTACGGATCGACGTAGGCCAGCGCGTCGGTGCCCCGCTCCAGGTCGTGGTACAGCTCGGCGAAACGGCGGTCGAGCCGCTCGCGGAACCGCTTGCCGATCAGGCACGCCGAGGAGGTGTAGATGGTCAGCTCGGCGAACCAGTCGAGCAGGTCGATCTCGCCCTCGTCCCCCCATCCGGCGACCATCCGACCCACCTCGGCGGCGATCGTGGCGGCGTGGCCTTTGAGGAAGGAGCCCTTGAGCGCCTGGTTGTGCAGGGCCTCGCGGCGCTGCTCGGGGGTGGCGTCGAAGACGACCCCCTCGCCGAAGATCGGCGTCATGAAGGGGTAGGCCTCGGCCTGGTCGAGGTCCTCGTCGGGGGCGCGGAAGAAGAACTCGTTGGCCTCCGCCCCCGACAGCAGCACCACGGGACGGCCGGCCAGCCGGAACTCCCCGACGTCGCCGCACTCCTCGCGGACCCGCCGCATCAGGGCGATGGGGTCGGTACGGAGCTCCTCGAGGTGGTCGGGGCCTCCGGAGACGACGGCGGGCTGTCTCATCGCCTTCGTCACGCCCGCTCCTCTCCGGCTCCGGCGGGGGCAGGGGCGTCGGCCGTTCCCGGCCCGGTGGGAGCCGGAGCCGCCGCGGGCTTCACGACGGCCGCCTCCGGCTGCACCTCGACGAGCGTCAGGTGCGTGCCGCGCGGCGTGGCGACGACGGCGGCGATCACGGCGGCGACGTCCTCGGGCCGCAGGAAGTACGGATGCCGGGCGAGCCCCCACCGCACCCACTCCTCCAGGACCTCCCCGGTCGTCTCGGCGTCCCAGCCCATGCCCATGCCGGTCATGGTCGGGCCGGGACGGACGACCGAGGCCCGGACCCCGGTGCCCTCCAGCTCCATCTGCAGAGCCCTGGCCATGCCCTCCACGCCGTTCTTGGCCGCGACGTACGCCCCCATGCGGGTGCGCGGGGCCCGTACGACGTCGGAGGAGACGAGCACGATGTCGCCCCGGGCGCGCGCGACCATGCCGGGCACGACGTGGGAGACCAGGCGGTGCGCGCCCACGAGATGGACCTGGAGCTGGGCGGCGAAGTCCTCGGAGTCCAGGTCGTGGACGCGCTCGGCGCCCAGGTCCCCGGCTCCGGAGACGACGATCTCGGGGTCGCCGAGCGCGGCGGCGGCGGCCGAGACGAAGCGCGCGACCGAGCCGGAGTCGGAGACGTCCAGGGGGTAGGCGAAGGCCTCGCCGCCGTCCTTGCGGATGGTCCCGGCGATCTCCTCGCACCGGTCCGCCCGCCGCGCGCCGAGGGCGACCGGGTGGCCCGCGGCGGCCAGCAGGGCGGCGGTGGCGGCGCCGATCCCGGAGGAGGCCCCGGCGATCAGCGCGGGGCGGCGGTGCGGATGGGGTTCGAATCGGGGCATGTGCGCGCTCTCCAGACACTGATGTGATTCACGGCGCGGTCCGGGGGTGACTCATGACAGGGGGCGGGGGTGACTCATGACGGGGTGCGGAGGGTGACGGAGACGGGCAGGGAGGCGAAGCCGCGGACGTTGACCGAGTGCACGCGCACGGCGTTGTCCTCGTCCACCTCGTAGTCCCCGACCCGCCGGACGAACTCGGTCAGCGCCACGCGCGCCTCCAGCCGGGCCAGGTTGGCGCCCAGGCAGAAGTGCCGCCCGCCGCCGAAGCTGACCATCTGGGAGGTGTCGCGATCGAGGTCGTAGGCGTCCGGATCGGGGAAGACCCGGGGGTCGCGGTTGGCCGCGCCGATCAGCAGCAGCAGCCGGTCGCCGGCGGGGACCGGCCGGCCGTACAGCTCGATGTCCTCGGTGACGGTGCGGGCGATCATCTGGCTGGAGGCGTCGTAGCGGAGCGTCTCCTCCACCCAGTCGCCGACCCGGGCCGGGTCCCGCATGGGCCCGGCGAGCTGGTCGGGGTTGCGCCGGGCCCAGTGGAGCGCGTTGGCCAGCAGCTTGGTGGTGGTCTCGTTGCCCGCCACCACCATGAGGAAGAGGAAGGCGATGACCTCCTCCTCGCTCAGCCGGTCACGGCCCTCCCGGGCGGTCAGCAGCGCGGAGGGGAGGTCGGCGCCGGGCCTGCGGCGGCGCTCGGCGACGAGGTCCTGGTAGTAGCCGACGAGGGTCAGGGAGGCCTCCATCCCGGCGGGCGGGACGTCGTTGAGGCCCTCCTCGCGGTGGACGACCAGGTCGGCCAGGCGCCGCAGCTCGTCCCTGTCGGCCTCGGGCACGCCCATCAGCTCGCAGACGACGTCCATCGGAAGCCTGCCCGCGACGTCGGCGACGAAGTCGAACTCGCCCTTCTCCAGGGCGGGATCGAGATGGCGGCGGGTCAGGCGCAGGATCTCGTCCTCCATCTCGCGGACCCTGCGGGGGGTGAAGCCCTTGGAGACCAGGGACCGCATCCGGGTGTGCCCGGGCGGGTCCATGCCGAGGAAGGACATCGTGCGACGGGCGTGCGGGCCCCAGGCGCTCGGGTCGATCGAGACGCCGTTGGCGTTGGAGAGGCGCTCGTGGTCCCTGAAGGCGCCCGCCACGTCGGCGTGCCGGGACAGCGCCCAGAACCCGAGCTCGTCGTTGCGGTAGAGCGGAGCCTCCTCCCGCAGGCGCGCGTACGTCGGATAGGGGTCCTCGTGCATCGCGTAGTCGTAGGGGTTGTACGCGACCTGCCCGTGCGTGCCCAGAGGGGAGTCGTGCGTGCTCTGCGGGGAGTCGTGCGTGCTTCGGGGGGAGTCCACGGTGGTCACCTCACGATGAGGTCGGCGATGTCGGCGAGGCGGTCGGCCATCTCTCCGTAGGAGGTGTAGCCCATCCCGGCATGGAGGAGCGCGCCCGCGTAGGCGAACTCCAGCGCGTTCAGCGTCCGGTGCTCGGCCCGCGAACCGAGCGCGGCCCGCAGGCGGCGGCGGATGGCCAGGCCGATGCGGGCACGCAGCTCCTGGACGTCGGGGTCGGTGCCGAGCATCGCGGTCGTGCAGGCCGCGGCGAGCCGGGGCTCGTCCGAGACCAGCAGGGTGATCTCGCGGAGCACGGCGACCACGCGCTCGCGCGCGCCGGCCACGGTGTCGGCCGCGTCGGCCGCGTCGGCCGCGTCCACGGCGTCGGCCGTACCCGTCGCGTCGGCCGCGTCCACCGGGGGCAGGGCGCTCAGCCGCCGCCAGAACACCTCGGTGACGAGGTGGTTCTTGGAGGCGAAGTAGGTGTACGCCGTCGCCGGCGCGACCCCGGCCCGGCGGGCGACGTTGCGCACGGTCAGCCCGTCGAAGCCGGTCTCCCGGACCTCCTCGACGGCCGCCTCGGTCAGCCGCCGCACGGTGTCCGCCTGACGCTCGGTCAGCCGGCGGCGGGTGGGCTCTGCAACCAACTTTCCGGACACATGTCCAGACATTAGTTCGGACACCCTCTATGCACAAGCGATTGCTCGGTTCGCGTGACGGAGGGCAGGCGGGTCGCGGTGCTGAGCGCTGGACGGTCGACGCGCTGAACGTCTCCGGCGGGCGGATCACCGGCGCCACGGCGCGCGGTCCGGGCGGCGCGAGCCGGGCGATCGAGGCCGACTGGTTCATCGTCTCCATGCCGTCGGAACAGGCGGCGAAGCTGACGAGCCCCGCCGTCGTGGCGGCCGACCCGAAGCCGGCGGACATCGCCAAGCTCCGCCAGGACTGGATGAACGGCCTGATGTCCTTCCTCAAGAAGGGGCTGCCGCTCACCCCCGGCCACGTGAACTGCATGGACTCGGGCCGGGCGGTCACCTCCATCGGCCAGGCGCAGTTCTGGGATCGGGACTTCAGACTTCACCGCGTACGGCGACGGCACGGTCCGCGACTGCCTGTCCACGATCACCTCGGACTGGTCCACGGCCGGGAACTTCAACGGCAAGAAGGCCAGGGACTGCACGCCCCAGGAGGTGGCCGCCGAGACGTGGGCGCAGATCAAGGCCCACCTCAGCGACGGCGGCAGGACCGTCCTCACCGACGACATGCTGCACTGCCGGTTCCTCGCCCCGGCCATCGTCGCCTCCGGGACCGCGGACGTGACCAACGACGAGCCGCTGTTCATCCAGCACCCCGGCTCGGGCTGCCCAACGAGTTCGACGTCCTCGACACCCGGTGGCCGTGAACGGGGAGCGCGCCGACGCGGTGATCGTGGGCGCGAGGTGCGCGAGGTGCGCGAGGTGCGCGAGGTGCGCGAGGTGCGCGAGGTGCGCGGGGTCGGCCGCGGCCGCCGCCCTGGCCGGCGCGGGCCGGAAGGTGATCGCGGTCGACCCCGCGTGGCAGCGCCGCCGTGACCGCGAGTGCCTGGAGACCTTCCACTGGACCGTACGCGCCCTGCTGCGGCCCGGCGCCGACCGGTACGGCCTGCTCCGCTACGCGGGCGGGACGATCCGGGGACTCCGCGCCGAACGACGCACGACGACCCCCCTGCCGAACGGCACCTCCCCGGCCGGTCCCGGCTCAGTGGGGGAACACTGAGGCAGGACTCGGCGGTACGGCCGATCGTGTGGGCTTCGCCTTTATATAAGGATTTGTTATATTGGCGGCACGGCTTGGGAAATCACGCCGCACAGTGATGTGAATGCCTGGTTTCTCGACATCTGCGAGAACGACCCGGCCGCAGCAGAGAAGATCGAAGAAGCGCTGGACGAGCTCGCCCTCTGCTTTTCGTGTCCGACCCCGCGCGAGAGGCGATCGTGCTGGTCGCCGGTGACGAAGCGGGAGAATGGAACCGGTGGTACCGCACGGCGATCTCCTTGGCGGAGGAGCGCTATGCCGCATATCTCGCAGAGAAGGACAAGGAGGAACGCCGATGAGTCAGTTCGTGAAGTGGTCCGATACCAAGGCCGAGATCCGCGAGATCGACTCCGAATGGGACTCCCCGGAGCGCGTCGCGGCTCGGGAGGCCAGCCGCGAACAGCTGCGAGCGGAACTGCGCGGCACCCAGCTCGCCGAGATGCGTAAGCGTCTGGGCGTCTCCCAGAAGCTGCTGGCCGAACGCATGGGCGTCTCCCAGGCACGTGTGTCCCAGATCGAACACGGCCAGATCGGCGGTCTGGAGACACTGCGCTCCTATGTCGTCGCCCTGGGCGGGACGTTGGACGTGGTGGCCGACTTCGGCGACCACTCGGTGAAGGTGGCCTGATCAGGCGGAGTGACGCCTGGGCACGGTGGATCGCCGGGTTCCGGGGGGTTTCGCCGGTCGTCGTCGATGTCGTGATCACCGGTGCGGTGGCCGTCGCCACGCTCTGGTCCGGGCTGCGCTGGGCCGGTGGGGGGCCGGGGGTGGTGCTGCTGGCCCTGGGGGCGTCGGTTCCGCTGCTGTGGCGGAGGATGGCGCCCGTCCTGACCGCCTCGGCGGTGTGCGCCGCCACGACCGGGCTCGCGATGGTCCAGGCGCTGCCGCCGCTGCCGTACGGCGCGCTGGTGGGGGCGTACACGGTGGCGGCGCTCAGCACGCGGTGGGTGCGCCTGCTGAGCGGGGTCGCGGGCGCGGGGCTGCTGGTGGTGTCCCTCGTGCTGCCGGGTGAGCCGCCGGAGTCCTTCGGATACGTCGGCATGGCCTTCGCCGCAGCCTGGGCGCTGGGGACCGGCGCGCGGGCGCGCAGAGCGGAGATCGCCACGCTGGAGGAGCGCGCCCGCCGGCTGGAGGAGGAGCGGGCGGCCGCCGCCGCGCACGAGCGCACACGCATCGCCCGCGACATGCACGACGTCCTGACCCACTCGGTCGGCATCATGGTCGTCCAGGCGGACGCGGGCTCCCTGATGGTGCGGGCCGACCCGGACCGGGCCGAGGCCGCCTTCGAGGCGATCGGGCGGACCGGCCGTGAGGCGGTCGGCCAGCTCCGCCGAGTCCTGGGCGCGCTGCGGTCGGGCGACGGCGACGGCGACGGCGACGGGGGCGGCGCCGGTGCTCCCGGTGGGCTCGCGCCGCCGCCGGGGCTCGGTGAGCTGGGACGCCTGGCCGAGCGGGTCAGGGACACCGGGCTGAAGGTGGTCGTCGAGTCCTCGGGCGAGGCCGGGCCGGTGCCCGCCGACGTCGACATGGCGGCCTACCGGCTCGTCCAGGAGTCGCTGACGAACACGCTCCGGCACGCGGGGGCCACCACGGCGTGGGTACGGCTGCGCTGGTCGCCGGAGAGCCTGCGGATCGAGGTGACCGACGACGGCCGCGGCCCGGCCCCGGAGGGGAGTGCGGCGGGCCACGGCCTGATCGGCATGCGGGAGCGGGTGACGGCATGCGGAGGCACACTCTGGACGGGTCCGGGGCGGAGCGACTCCGGGCAGGACAACTCCGGGCGGGACAACTCCGGGCGGGACAACTCCGGGCGGGACAACTCCGGGCGGAGCGACTCCGGGCGGGACAACTCCGGGCGGAGCGACTCCGGGCGGGACAACTCCGGGCGGGGCGAGGAGACGGGCGGCGGGTTCACCGTCGCCGCGACACTGCCGATCGGGCCCGTGCCGGTCGGGAGGATGCCGGGTGAATCCGCGCGGGTCGGGATGGTGCCGGATGGGACGCCGATGGTTGGGTCTCCGCCGGATGAGCTGCCGGTTGAGGCCGTTCGAAGGGAAGCGGGCCGCGGTCGTCGTGATGCCGCGGGGTGGAGGGGAGGGGATCGTTGATGGTGCGCGTACTCGTCGTGGATGACCAGGATCTGTTCCGTGGCGGGTTCTCCCTGATCCTCGGCGCCCAGCCCGGCATCACCGTCGTCGGGGAGGCCGCCGACGGGGCCGAGGGCGTTCGCAGGGCGGTGGAGCTCCGGCCGGATGTGGTGTTGATGGACATCCGGATGCCGGGCATGGACGGGATCGAGGCGACGACCCGGATCTGTGAGAGCACCGACGCCAGGGTTCTGGCGCTGACCATGTTCGATCTCGACGAGTACGTCTACGCCGTGCTGCGGGCCGGGGCCAGCGGCTTCCTGCTGAAGGACGCCCACCGGGACGAGCTGGTAGCCGCCGTCCGCGTGGTCGCCGCGGGGGAGGCGCTCCTGGCCCCGACGGTGACACGGAGGCTGATCTCCGATCTGGTACGGCGGGGCGGCGCCGTACCGCGCCTGAAGGCCCGGCTCGGCGAGCTGACCGCCCGGGAGCGGGAGACGCTGGAGCGGGTGGCGCGGGGGATGTCCAACGCCGAGATCGCGGCGGCGCTGTACGTGAGCGAGCACACCGTCAAGACCCACGTCAGCAACCTGCTGGCCAAGCTCGGGCTGCGCGACCGGGCGCAGGCGGTGGTCTTCGCCTACGAGTCGGGACTCGTCGTGGCGGGGGCTCACTCCTGGGAATGAGGACGGGTTCACTCCTCGCGGCGATCCCCTGAGCGCTACTCACGGGCAGCATTCGAAGCCCGTCCCGGCCCGGGGCCCCTCCGAGGGGCCCGAAGGCCACTCTGTGAGGAGAGCGCTCCGATGCACCCGCCGCCCGGTCCCGCCGAGTCCCCCCTTCGCTCCGTGCCCTCCCCGCCCTCTCCCGTTCCCGCGCCGCCCGCCGTACCGCCCCCTCCCGCCGGCATGCGGCTGCCGGTCGTTCTCGCCGCCGCCGTCACCACCGCCGTCCTGTTGTTCTACGGCACCGGCCTGACCCCGCTGCCGTGGCTCACCTGGCTGGCGCCCCTGCCGGTGCTGCTGCTCGCGCCCCGGGTCTCCGCGCCCGTCGCGGCCGTCGCGGCGTTCGGAGCCTGGGGCGCCGGTGGGCTGAACCTGTGGAGCCTGCAGCGGGACCGGCTGGCGGTCCCGCTGCCGGTGGCGCTGCTCAGCGTGGTGCTCCCGGCCCTGCTGGCGGTCGCGGCCGTGCTCCTCTTCCGGGTTCTGCTGGGGCGGGGCAGGCCGGTCGCGGCCGCGGTGTCGGTGCCCGCGGTGTGGGTGAGCGGGGAGTACCTGGTCTCGGTCCTCGGGCCGGACGGGGCGCTGTGGAGCCTGGCCTACACCCAGGCCGACGTGCTGCCGGTGCTCCAGCTCGCCTCGCTCACCGGTGTGTGGGGCATCACGTTCACACTGACGGCGGTCCCGGCGGCCGTCGCCGCGATCCTCGCGCCGGGGACGGGCGGACGCGCGCGCCTGGGCGTGGGCCTCACGACGCTGGTCCTGCTCGCCGCGGTGGTGGCATACGGGACCGTACGGCTCGCCGCCCCCGCGGGCCCGAACCGGAACGTGGCGCTGCTGGCCGCCGGGCAGCACGGGGACTGGGCCCCGGTGGACACGCCCAAGGGAGCCGGGAAGCTCCGGGACATGCTGGCGCGCCTGCGCGCCCTGCCTCCGGAGACGGACGTGGCCGTGCTGGCGGAGGGTGTCTTCGTCACCGAGGCGGCGGACCTGCCGAAGATCACCGGGCCGCTGGGCGCGCTGGCCCGCGAGCGCCGGACGGACATCGTCGCCGGAGTGATCGTCACCGACACCGGACACAACACGGCCATGCTCTTCCCCGCCGGAGGGGGAGGGCCGCAGGTCTACCGCAAGCGGCACATGGTGCCCGGCGTCGAGCCGTACGAGCCGGGCGAGCGGGCCCTCGTCCTCGGCGACACGGGAGTGGCGATCTGCAAGGACCTGGACTTCCCCGCCCTGGCCAGGGAGAACCGGCAGAGCGGCGCCACGGTCATGCTCGTGCCCTCCTGGGACTTCGGGCTCGACGCCTGGCAGCACTCCCGGATCGCGGTGACGCGCGGCGTGGAGAACGGCTTCGCGGTCGTGCGCGGCGCGGCGGACGGGAACCTGACGGTCAGCGACCCGTACGGGCGCGTCCTGGCCGAGCGGGCGGCCGGGGGCCGCGCCGTCGTGAGCGTCACGGCGGCTGTACCGGTCGGCGGAGCCGGCACCCCCTACACCGGCTGGGGCGACTGGTTCGCCTGGTCCTGCCTGGCCGGGGCCGCGGCCCTCGCCGGATGGGCGCTCCGGGGAGGGCGGGACCGCCCCCGGACGGGACCGGCGCTCCGCGGCGCGTCCCCGGAGACCGCATGACGGCCGCGGGCGCGGGTAATACCCGCTCGTCGCGGGCCGGGACGGGCAGGGGCCCGGGCAGGACGAGGCCACGGGGGAGTCCCCGCCGGGCGAGGGATCCTTCGGGAGAGGACGAGCATGAGCGAGGCACCGATCTCCGAGTCCGGATACGACCGGATCGCGATCATCACCGGGGCGGACTCCGGCATCGGCAAGGCGACCGCGGTGACCCTGGCCGAGCAGGGCTTCGACGTGGGGATCACCTTCCACTCCGACGAGTCCGGCGCCGAGGAGACCGCCAAGCTGGTGCGCGGCCGCGGCCGGGCCGCGGCCGTACGCCGCCATGACCTGACCGACCCCGAGCGGGCCAGTCGGGTGGTGGACGAGCTGGCCGAGGAACTGGGCGGGCTCGGGGTCCTGGTCAACAACGCCGGGACCGGCAGCAGCCGCCCGCTGCTGGAGATGGACTTCGCGGAGTGGCGCTCGGTGGTGTCGGTGGACCTCGACGGCGCCTTCCTGTGCGCCCAGCGGGCCGCGCGGCGCATGGTCGACGCGGGCCGGGGAGGCCGCATCGTCAACGTGACGAGCGTCCACGAGCAGTATCCGCGCGTCGGCGCCGGGCCGTACTGCGCGGCCAAGGGGGGCCTGCGGATGCTCAGCCGGGTGCTGGCGCTGGAGCTGGCCCCGCACGGGATCACGGTGAACACCGTCGCCCCGGGCGAGATCGCCACCCCGATGACGGGGCAGGAGGACCAGCCGCCGAAGCCCGGCAGCCGTCCCGGCTATCCGATCGCCCGGCCCGGCGACGCCCGCGAGGTCGCCGCCGCCGTGGCGTTCCTGGTGGGCCCGACCTCGTCGTATGTCACCGGGGCCTCCCTGTTCGTGGACGGGGGGCTGGTCCTCATGGGCCCGCAGGCGGCCGGCGCCCTCGACTCGGGGGAGTGGCGCGAGGGCTGAGCGGGGACCGGGGCGCGGCGGGCCGCCGTCCAGGCGGCTCCGCAGTGGCGCCGGGTGCGGACCCGGACGTCAGCGCGACGTCCGGTCGTCGTCGAGGGAGTTGGATCGGTCCCGCCGCACCGCGTCGAGCAGGCCGGGAACCTCGCTCAGTTCCCGGAGCTCGACCTGGCACGCCTCACACGACATGAGATGGCGTTCGAACGCCTCGTGGTCCTCTTCGTCGAGCACGCCGAGGGCGTATGCCGCCACGTCTTCATGCACGTCGCGTGAGGAGGGGGACATCAGCTCGCCACACCTCTCTCCTTCAGGATCCTCCGGAGAGCACGGATCCCGTAGTAGAGCCGGGACTTGACCGTGCCCGGCGGGATCCCGAGGATCTCCGCCGCTTCACTAATCGTACGGTCCCGTAGGTAAGTGTGCTCGATGACTTCACGATGTTCTTGGGACAGATCGCGAAGAGCCTCAGCGACGAGCATCGCCTCCAGAGCCTGTTCCGATCCGTCGGGGACGGATATGGCGTCCGCGTCGGCGGGTTCGACCTCCTGAGGTCGAGCCCCCCTACGGCGGCGGCCGTCGATGACGATGCGGCGGGCGACTGTGAGCAACCAGGCCCACAAAAGGCCTGGTTCCCGGTGCAATCTCCCCGCGTTTCGCCAGGCCCGGACGATCGTCTCCTGGACGACGTCCTCGGCCCACTGCAGATCGTTGCCGGTGGCCTTGCGTACATGCCGGAGCAGAGGAGCACCGAACTCCTGGTAGAGAACCTCTATCAGGACATCATCATCGTCGGTTTCCGCGCTCTCGTACCGGCTGTCGAGATGACGAGGCACGAGCACATCTTTACACCATCGTTATGGTCCCGTGTGCAACTCTCGCAACTCCAGTTATTTCTAACTATCTCCGAACTTGTAGTGAACCACCTCTGAGATGGGCGCGTACCTCCCACCAAGTGCGCCCGCACCTGCGGGCTCTTGGGAAAAGGAACGATCATGGCAGTACGGTACGCCCCCTGGCTGGCCGGGACCGTTTTCGCCCTCGTCACCCTCACCGGATGCGGCATGGACGCCACCTCCGCCCAGAACTCCTCCGGCCAGGCCTACGCCACCTCCGAGGCGGTGAAGGAGCACGAGGGCCACGCCTTCCTGCAGGCCTCGGACCTCGGCACCGTCATCGACGCCGAGGGCCGCACGCTCTACCGCTTCGACAGGGACAAGCCGTCGGTGTCCAACTGCGACGGGAAGTGCGCGGCCAAGTGGCCGCCCGTCACCACCCCCGACCAGGTCATGGTCGAGGGCATCGACGAGAGCCTCGTCAGCACGACCGAACGGCCGGACGGCACCATGCAGGTCACCCTGGGTGGCTGGCCCCTCTACCGATTCTCCGGAGATCAGATTCCCGGGGACGCCAAGGGCCACGGTGCGGGAGGCACCTGGTTCGCGAGCGCCCCGGACGGCAGAAAGGCGCAGGCGCCGGATGGTGCGGAACCGCAGGCTCCGGACGGTTACTGAACCGGGACGGACCATGCGCAGATCACTGCCGGGACGGGTGATGCGCAGATCACTGCCCGGCCGTGTCGGCAACGGAGAGCTGCTGCTGTTCGGGACGTTCCTGGCGGTCGCCGGTCTGGCGGTCGTGTTGATCACCCCGTCCGGAGGGCTGCCCGCCTCGCAGGCGGCCACCCCCCAGGGCTGGACCCAGACCCAGTACGGCCCGCTCAGCCCGGCCGACCGGGACTTCCTGGTCAAGGTCCGCCAGGCCGGCCTGTGGGAGATCCCCACCGGCCAGCAGGCCCAGCAGCGGGCCGGCAGCAAGCGGGTCAAGGAGGTCGGCATGCATCTGGTGACCGACCACCAGAAGCTCGACGTGCAGGTCCGCTCGGTCGCGGCCCAGCTGGACGTGAAGCTGCCCGACCAGGCGAGCGCCGACCAGCGGCGCTGGATGGCCGAACTGTCGTCCAAGTCCGGCGCCGACTACGACCGGACCTTCGCCGACCGGCTCCGCCAGGCCCACGGCAAGGTCTTCAACGTGGTCGCCGCCGTACGCGCCGGCACGCGAAACGACCTCGTCCGATCCTTCGCCCAGCGGGCGGTGGAGGTGGTCATGAAGCACATGACCCTGCTGGAGAGCACGGGTCTCGTCGACTACACGGCCCTTCCCCAACCACCCGCGCCACAGTGAGGAGAGACAGATCCATGAAACGGATAAAACGGCTGTACACCCCGGTGATCGCTTTCACCTTGGTCGCCGGAGTCCTGAGCGGAGCGGGTCCCGCTGCCGCCGACCACTGCGACCCTGCCGAGCAGGGGCAGCAGCAGAACCAGCAGAACCAGAACCAGCAGAACCAACAAGATCAGCAGAATCGGCAAGGCCAGAACCAGCAGGATCAGCAGGGCCAGGGCCAGCAACAAGACCAAGGCCAGCAGCAGGACCAAGGCCAGCAGCAGGACCAGGACCAGCAGGCACAGGGCCAGCAGGGGCAGAACCAGCAGGGGCAGGATCAAGGTCAGCAGAACCAGCAGCAGGACCAGGGTCAGCAGAACTCTGACCAGCAGGCCCAGCAGGATCAGCAGGGTCAGAACCAGCAGGACCAGGGCCGGCAGCAGGACCAGGACCAGCAGGCACAGGGCCGGCAGCAGGACCAGGACCAGCAGGGACAGAACCCGGACCAGCAGGGCCAGGAGCAGAACCAGGGCCAGCAGGATCAGAACCAGCAGAACCAGCAAGGTCGGAACCAGCAGGACCCGGCGCCGCAGGATCCCGGTGAGCAGGACCAGAACCAGAACCCGGACCAGCAGGGTCAGGGCCAGGACCAGGGCCAGCAGGGCGAGGAAGAGGCGTGCGCCGACCTCGGCCCGTTCCCGCAGGACTTCGTCGACATCCGTCAGGTGCAGCCGAACCTCCAGGCGCCCCGCTTCCAGCGCGGCGGCTCCAGGGGCACCTTCGTCTCGCGGTGCGGCAGGAACGAGAACGGCCACCGCAACCCCGACAACTTCATCGTCGCGCCGGGTGTGCGAAACGGCGCACACCACCAGCACGACTACGTCGGCAACCTGTCCACCGACGCCTTCTCCACCGACGCCAGCCTGGCCGCGGCGGGGACCACGTGCGCCTTCGGCGACCGCTCGACCTACTTCTGGCCTGTCCTGAGGGACCGTACGGTCGACGTCAACACCGATGACGCGGACGGCAACGTCGGGCGGATCCTGACCCCCCGGGTGGCGACCATGCAGTTCCGGGGCAACCCGGTGGCCAGGGTGACCGCGATGCCGCGGTTCCTGCGGATGATCACCGGCGACGCCAAGGCCGCGACCAACGGCGGCGCCAACGCCCGCGCCCAGTGGACCTGCAGCGGGTTCACCAACCGGGTGCTGACCGACAAGTATCCGCTCTGCCCCCGGGGCAGTCTGGTCATGCGGATCCTGGACTTCCCGAGCTGCTGGGACGGTCAGAACACCGACAGCGCCAACCACCGCACCCACGTGCTGTTCCCCGACGGCAACGGGGCCTGCCCGGCCGGCACGCGGCCCATCCCGCAGCTGCGGATGACCCTGGCCTACTCCACGCCGCGCACGCCGTCCTTCGCACTCGACGCCTTCCCCGAGCAGCTCCACAACCCGGTGACCGACCACGCCGACTTCGCGAACGTGATGCCCGACAGGCTCATGCGGTTCGCGGTGGACTGCATCAACCGAGGCCGTCGCTGCTGACGGCGTCTTCTCCATCCCCTGAGCGGCACCCTCTCCGCTTGGACGATGAGGAGGCATTGTGCGCAACACCATGGAAAACACCCCGCGCGATACGGAGAGACCCGGACGCAGCCAGGCGCGGCACTCCCGTCAGGAGCCCGTGTCCTACCTCGACCGGCGGCTCACCCGGATCGCGGTCGGAGCGGGGATCACCGTGGTCACGGTCGGGCTGCTGATGTTGACCCGGACCGAGGCGGGCGCGCAGATGACCGGGAGACTGTGGGGATTCCTCTCCTTCTTCGCCGGCGTTTTCGCGCTCGTCTCGCTGACGGCCACCGTCGCGCTCGGGCTGCTGTCCGCGGACCGGGTCGTGCTGCCCGCCATGGGCAGGGTCAGGACCCAGCTCCTGCACCGGGCGACGGCGATGGTCGGCATGGCGTTCCTGGCGACCCACATACTGATGAAGATCTCGGAGGGGCGTGCCCCGGCCATGGCCGCCGTGGTGCCGATGCCCGGAACCACCGTGGTTCTGGGGCTCGGCACCTTCGCCTCCGACGTCATGATCCTGATCTTCGCCACGGGGATCGCCCGCGCCGGCTTCGCCGAGACCAGCAGGCCGTGGGTATGGCGGGTCCTGCACGGGTCCGCCTACCTGGCGTGGCCTCCGGCGATCATGCACGGCCTGGGCGCGGGCCGGTCACCCGCCTCGTGGGTGACCTGGAGCTATGTGCTCTGCCTGGTCGCGGTCGGCGTGGCGCTGCTGATCAGGGTGGCCAGCGCCCTGCGGCCCAGGCAGGCACCGGCCTTCGCCGAGACCGCGGCCGAGCGGATCGTCGCGGCCGAGCGGCCCGAGGACCTCAGGCGGCCCGTCGAGGCCGTGGCGGCGCGGACCGGGACCGACGACCTGGCCCCGGCCGCGGGCGGATCCGCGAACATGCCCACGAGCATCGTCGGCCGCGTCCCGCGCAGAGAGCGCGGCATCCGGATCGTGCCCAACGACGAGGCGCAGATCCAGGTCGTGCCGGACGACGCGCCACAGATCCGGGTCGTGCCCGACGACGCGGCGCAGATCCCGCAAATCCGGGTCGTGCCCGACGACGTAACAGAGAACGGAACAGAGAGCCTGGCGGACGTCCGCCGGATAGGAGGGATCGGATGATTCCCTACAGAGTTCCCCCGATCAAGCGGCTGGGACCGGCCAGGCTCACCGCGGGACTGGACGAGACCAGGAGGATGAACCTGTCCGCCCACCGGGCCATGCACGGCACGGGACCGCGGATGGACGCCCAGGAGCTCGCCGAGCTGGCCGACTCGGTGGACCTGCGGGGCAGGGGCGGGGCGGCCTTCCCCTTCGCCCGCAAGGTCCGCGCGGTGAGCGCCAACCGCACGGAGCCGGTCGTCCTGGTCAACGGGGCCGAGGGCGAGCCGGCCAGCAGCAAGGACGCGATGCTGCTCACCCGGACCCCGCACCTGGTCATCGAGGGCGCCCTGATCGCCGCCGGCGCGCTCGGCGCGCGCAAGGTCGTGGTCGCCACCGCCGCCGGCGGGCTCGGCGAGGCGTCGGTGGCCGCCGCGATCGAGGAGCGGGGCGCGGGCGACCAGGTCCGCGTGGTCGGGATCAAGGAGAGGTTCATCTCCGGCGAGAGCAGCACCCTGGTCAGGGCGGTGAACGGGCAGGGCGGCGGGCCCTCGGGCCGCAAGACCAGGACCAGCGACAGCGGTGTGGACGGCCGCCCCACCCTGCTGTCCAACGCCGAGACCTTCGCCCAGCTCGCGGTGCTCGCCACCCTGGGACCTGAGAGCTACGCCGACGTCGGGACCGCACGCGAGCCCGGCACGGTCCTGCTCACCGTGGGCGGGGCGGCGGGCGACCCTGCGGTGATGGAGGTGGCCACGGGGACTCCGCTGTACGCCGTGATGGACGCCTGCCGGGCGACGTCGGGCGACGGCGTGCTGATCGGCGGGTACCACGGCGCGTGGATCCATCCGGACGCCGCGGCCCTGGCCACGGTGTCCCGGCAGGGCATCGCCGACGCGGGCGGGAGCCTCGGCGCGGGGATCATGGTGCCGCTCGGGAACGAGACCTGCCCGCTGGGCGAGACGCTCCGGGTGGCGCGCTATCTGGCCGCGGAGTCGTCCGGGCAGTGCGGGCCCTGCCGGCTCGGCCTGCCGGACCTCGCCCGCACCATGGGCGACCTCGTCGACGGGTCGGCCGCCGCACTGGAGGAACTGCGCCGCAGGGCGGCCGCCGTCCGGGGCAGGGGCGCGTGCTTCCACCCCGACGGCACGTCCAAGTTCGTGCTGTCGGCCCTGACCGCCTTCCCCGACGACGTTCAGGAGCACCTGCTGCGCGGGACCTGCGGGCGCCCGATCACCGGGGTGCTCCCGCTCCCGGAGAAGGAGAAGGAACCCGAGATCCGGCTGACCATCGACTGGACCCGCTGCCAGGGGCACGGCCTGTGCGCCAAGCTCGCCCCCGACCTCGTCCGGCTCGACGAGCACGGGTTCCCGGTCTTCTCGCGCGAGGCCGTACCGCCGCAGCTGCTGCGTCTGGCCCGCCGGTCGGTGGAGATGTGCCCGGCGCTCGCGTTGAGGATGGGCTGATGAGAGGGGGAGCGATGGCCTGGTGGCGCCGGTCAGGCGGGGGAGACGGCGGCGACCGCCTCCACCTCGATCAGGATGTCCGGCCGGAAGAGGCCGGCGACCTGCACGAGCGAGCTGGTCGGGGGCCGTCCGGTGTTGACGAACTCGTCGCGTACGGCCCGTACCACGGGCAGCGCCGAGGTGTCGACGACGAAGATGGTCAGCTTGAACACGTCGTCCCAGGTGGCGCCGGCGGCTTCGAGCGCGGCCCCGACGTTCTCCATGACCTGGCGGGTCTGGGCCTCCCAGTCGCCCGCGGGCGCCACCGTGCCGTCCGGGGCGATCGGGACCTGGCCCGAGGTCCAGACGAGCCGGCTGCCGGGGGCGACGCTCGCGACGGTGCTGTAGCCGCTGGTCGCGGGGACGGGGAAGTCGACGGTGCTCACGAGTGGTCCTTCCGGTCACAGGATCGGGAACGGCGGGTCCCGCCGCCCGGAACCGGTGCGGGCCCGTGGGACCGGGAGCGGGAAGTGATCACTGGGGACCACGGAAGTAAGGTATCGAACTTGATCGCAGCGCATCGCGGCGAGTGGCCCCCACCCACGAGGAGACACCGTGCCCCTGTTCGACCTGTCCCTGGAGAGCCTCCGCGACTACCTCCCGCAGCGTGACGAGCCCGCCGACTTCGACGACTTCTGGGCCGGGACGCTCGCCGAGGCGGACGCGTTCGGCCTCGACCCCGTGTTCACGCCGTACGACACGGCTCTGACGGCCGTCGAGGTCTACGACGTCTCCTTCGCGGGCTGGGGCGGTCACCGGATCGGCGGCTGGCTGGTGACGCCGAAGGCGGAGGCTCCCGTGCCGTGCCTGGTGCACTACATCGGCTACAGCGGCGGCCGGGGCTTCCCGCACGACCACCTCATGTGGCCGGCGGCGGGCTTCGCCGTACTCGTGGTGGAGACCCGCGGGCAGGGCGGTCAGAACGACCAGCGGCCGGGTGTCACGGGCGACCCGCACGGCGGGAGCTTCGCCGAGGCGCACGGCGTGATGACGCGCGGCATCCTCGACCCCGAGGAGTACTACTACCGGCGCGTGTTCACCGACGCGGTGCGCGGGGTGGACGTCGCGGCGACGCATCCGGCGGTGGACGCGGGCTGGATCGCGGTCGGGGGAGGCAGCCAGGGCGGGGGCATCGCCCAGGCGGTCGCCGCGCTCCGGCCCGACGTGCGGGCGGCGCTGATCGACGTGCCGTTCCTGACCCACTTCCGCAGGGCCGTGGAGATCACCGGCAGGGACCCGTACCAGGAGATCGTGCGCTTCCTGGCCACCCACCGCGACGGCGCCGAGCGGGCCTTCCGCACGCTGTCCTACTTCGACGGGCTCAACTTCGCCGCACGCGGGCAGGTCCCCGCGCTCTACTCGGCGGCGCTGATGGACGAGGTCTGCCCGCCCTCGACGGTCTTCGCAGCCCACAACCACTGGAAGGGGCCCAAGGAGATCACCGTGTGGCCGTGGAACGGCCACGAGGGCGGGGGCGGTTTCCAGCGCGAGGAGGAACTGCGCTACCTGCGCAAGCTGGCCGACGGCCGCTGAGACCGCACCTGCGCAAGCCGGCCGACGGCCGCTGAGACCGCACCTGCGCAAGCCGGCCGACGGCCGCGCCGCGCATGGGTCATGATGATGATCGGCGGTCATCCGGGACCCGAGGAGGTGGGCCGTGCCGACGGCCACGTGGGAACGGCTTCCCGAAGCGCGGCGCGCGGCGGTGCTGCGGGCGGCGGAGGAGGAGTTCGCGGCGCACGGGTTCTCCGGCGGGAGCCTCAACGTCATCGCCCGCAACGCCGGGGTGGCCAAGGGCAGCCTGTTCCAGTACTTCACCGACAAGATCGACCTGTACACCCACCTGTCGGAGCTGGCCTGCGCGCGCATCTCGGCGCACATGGGCCGGCACATCGCCCGGATGCCGTGGGAACGGGGGTTCTTCGCCGCCTACCGGCAGCTGGTGCTGGTGTGGATGGAGTACTTCCGCACCCATCCGGTGGAGCTGGCGCTGACGGCGGCGGTGAACCTCGAACCGGAGCCCTCGGCGCGCCTGGCCGTGCGCGAGGTGGTCAACCGCTTCTATCTGCGGGACCTGCGGCCCCTGCTGGAGCGGGCGCGCGAGGCCGGCGACCTGCGCCCGGACGCCGACCTGGACGCCTGCCTCGCGCTGCTGCTGATGGTCCTGCCGCACCTGGCGCTGGCGCCGTCCTATCCGGGGCTCGATCCGGTCCTGGGCCTGAGCAGCGGCGACCCCGCCCAGGTGGAGGCGGCGGCCATGCGGCTGCTGGACGTCTTCGAGGCCGCCTTCGGCACCCGCGTCACCGCCGAGCCCTGACCGGGGGCGCCGTACGGAGTCCCGGCCCGCGCGCCGTACCGGACCCCGAACCCGGTCCCGGCCCGCGCGCCGTACCGGACCCCGAACCCGGTCCCGGCCCGCGCGCCGTACCG